>CANQPM010000013.1 GCA_947625775.1 uncultured Lachnospiraceae bacterium
CGTGTCATTCTGCATGATTTAAAGCATGGAAAACAAGGGAAATTCAAGAAAAAGTGATGAAAAATGATGAATATGTACTTGACAAGTTGCAACAGGAAATGCAGTTAAAAATTTTTTGAAAAAAGGCTTGCAATACGAACATATGTGTGATATTATACAAAAAGCAAACAAATGTTTGAAAAGTGATTAAATGTGTTTTAATACCTAAATATATGAAAGGCATACAGCATTATGCGCCATTTTAACAGTACCTCGGTTGAATTGTATGAGCCACAGCAAAAAGGCATTATGGAAAAGCTGTCCATATTGAGCGACGCGGCTAAATATGACGTTTCCTGCACAAGCTCAGGAGTGGAGCGCAGAGGGAACGGCAGGGATATGGGCAGCTGCAAGGCTGCGGGGATATGTCACAGCTTTTCCTCGGACGGCAGATGCATCTCGCTGCTCAAGATACTTATGTCGAATGAGTGTGTCTATGACTGTAAGTATTGTGCCAACCGCAGAAGCAACGATATAGAGCGCGCCACCTTCACGCCTGACGAGATATGTGAGCTTACTATGAATTTTTACAAGCGCAATTATATAGAAGGGCTGTTTTTGAGCTCTGGCATTGTGAACAATCCAAGCTACACTATGGAGCTGATATATACTACCCTGTATAAGCTTAGGAATGAATACAGATTCAGGGGCTATATCCATGTAAAAGGCATACCTGGCGCGGACGCGGCGCTGATACAGCAGACAGGGTATCTTGCTGACAGGATGAGCGTAAATCTTGAGCTCCCTACTGCGGAGGGCTTGGCTCGCCTTGCGCCCAATAAGCATAGAAAGACTATACTCGCGCCGATGCGCCAAATCCAAAACGGCATAGCCCAAGGGAAAAATGAACTTATGCTCTATAAAAACGCGCCTGCTTTTGTGCCTGCGGGACAGTCAACACAGATGATTATAGGCGCTACGCCTGAGAGCGACTATCAGATAATGTCTGTGGCGGAGGGACTTTATGATAAATTTGGGATGAAAAGAGTTTTTTATTCGGCGTATGTCGGCATAAACGAGGACAAGGAGCTTCCCGCGCCCCAGACCGCGTCGCCGCTTCTTAGGGAGCACAGGCTTTACCAGGCGGACTGGCTGCTTCGGTTTTATAATTTTAGGGCGGAGGAGCTGTTGAGCGAGAAGAAGCCGAATTTTAATATCCTGCTTGATCCTAAATGTGACTGGGCGCTGCGCCATTTGGAGCAGTTTCCCGTGGAGGTAAATAGGGCGGATTACAATACGCTTCTGCGCGTGCCAGGAATAGGGGTTAAGAGCGCGCAGAGGATATGCAAGGCAAGGCGGAGCGGAGTCCTTTGCTTCGAAGACCTTAAAAAGCTGGGGGTAGTGCTAAAGCGCGCGCTGTATTTCATAACCTGCGGGGGCAGAATGATGTACAGGACAAAGCTTGACGAGGATTATATCACTAGAAATCTTCTTTCCCAGCATGAAAAGCTGCCATTTGATAAAGACGGAATAACATATAAGCAGCTGTCCCTGCTTGACTACGCAAATGGGCAGGCGTCATTTGAGAGCTTTACAACGGCTTAAGCCGTTAAAGGCAGCATAAAAATAATCTAAAAGGAAACGGCGGCATTTATGGGAAATGAAACAGTTTTGATATGTGAGGACACTTTAGACGGGGTATTCACGGGAATATATGAGGCATACAGGCTTAAAAAGGATAACTCTATCGAAAGCCATGATTTAATACACCTTGCCGTAAACGAGCCGTTTTCACAAAAACTTTTTACGGACTATATCAGCATAGAAACAAATCTTGAAAAATCAGAAAAGGTGTCACGGACATTGAAAAAAAGCCTCGGCAGTGTGACATACTATAATTTGTGTCTTGCCGCATCGTCAGTATTTGAAGACAAGGCGGACGCTGTTTACCATACGGTTGTGCTCGGGTTAAGGGAGCAAGACGTAAATGTGCTTGACAGGCTCTGTGACAGCTATGTACAAAGCGCGTTTAAATGTTTTAGGGCGGCAAACAATGAGGTATGCCATTATATAGAGTTTATTCGCTTTTCGGAGCTGGACAACGGCATACTTTACGCCAAAATCAATGCAAGGCACCACATTCTTCCTTTTATTATGCCGCATTTTGCCGACAGGCTCCCTGCAAACGATTTTGTTATATATGACGAGGGCACACAGGTGTTTGGGCTTCACCCTGGCTTTAAAAAGTGGTATCTTGTACAGGGAATGGATTTTGACGAAGACAGTCTCACATACTCTCAGGCGGAAAAAGAATACCGTGAGCTGTTCAGGCGCTTCTGCGGCAGCATTTCCATAGAGGAGAGAAAAAATGAAAAGCTGCAGCAAAGCGTTCTTCCCCTGCGTTTCAGGCCAAATATGACGGAATTTAATTAAAATTTGACTAGAACAAAAAAGATACTTGAAAAAGATAAAAAAGTTTGATTGTAAATTGCTCCGATTTCACTTATACTATATTTTAGTGAAGGTTTGAACCTTTGAAAAATGGTTTTGTTATTGAATGGGGGTAGCTTCAATGGATATAAACCAAGTGATGAAGGAGCTTGATACGCTGTTTGACGAAGAGAAAACAGGACAGATAGGTGCTTTTTTGGAGGAGCATATCGCGCTTGCCGCAGCGGAGCAGGATAATGAGGCGCTGCTTATGCTCTACAATGAGGCGATAGGTTTTTTCCGCGAGACAGGGGAATATGACAAGGCGGTTTCAAACTGTTATAAGGCGACAGAGCTTATTGACGCGATGAATCTGCAGGGGACTATACCATATGCGACCACGCTTTTGAATGTGGCAAACGCGCATAGGGCGGCGGGACTTCTGCAGGAGTCGCTCGAATATTACAACAGGGTTCTGCCGATATATAATGCGCAGCTTGCGCCTGATGATATGTATTATGCGGGGCTTTACAACAATATGAGCCTGCTTTACCAGGAAATGTCGGATTTTAAATCGGCTAAGGAGTACCTTGAAAAAGCGCTTGACATAGTTATAAAGAAAAAAGATGCGCAGTTTGAAATAGCCGTGACGCATGCCAATCTTGCCAATACATGTATAGAGCTTGGCGAAGATGAGGAGGCTAAGGCGCGCGCTGAGGAGGCAATCAGGATTTTTGAGGAGATAGGAGTGGACGATGCCCATTACAGCGCCGCGCTTTCCGCACTTGGAAGTCTGTATTATATGGATAAAAACTATAAGCAGGCATGCGAGGTTATGGAAAAGAGCAGAGCCTGCGTGGCTAAGTATCTTGGCACAAACAATATACAGTACCAAAGACTGAGCGAAAATATAGCGATAATCAAGGCAAAGCTTGAGGCAGAGCAGCCGACAGAGGCAAATGGGCAGGACATTTTAAAAAAAGAAGAATACGCAGAAAGCGCGCCAGAGCAGGCGAAAGCGGATTCGGCAGATATAATGGCGCAGAATAAAGAAAGCTTTTCGGTGACAGACACTGCTGAAGATTTGGGAACGGAAAAGCTGAATGAAAACGCAATTGACTATAATATGAGCTCAGAAGAAACAGCTGGCAGCCGACAGTCAAAAGAACCAATTATTGCTGATGGGCAAAGTGAAACGCAGGAGGCGATGATTGCTGGTGAGCAGAATGAGATGCAAGAACCAATCATTGCTGACGCGCAGAGCGAGTCACAGGAGGCAATGATTGCTGGTGAGCAGAGTGAGCCACAAGAGGCGATTATTGCTGGCGCGCAGAGTGAGCCGAAAGAGCAAATTATTGTTGGTGCGCAGATGGAGTCACAGGAGACAATAGTGGCAGCAGACGCAGCGCAGAAGGAGGATACAAACATTTCTGACGGCAATCAGCTTTTGCAGGAAACACTATATGCGGAAAATGATCCAGATGCCGACAATGCCAGTCAGACATCAGCAGATAAAGATGGCGCTGACGAAGGACAATCAGTGCCAGATGCTCCTGAGCCGATGTCTGTTTATGCGGATCTTACACCCGAGATTACAGGGCTTGAACTGTGCCGCAGGTATTACGAGGAATACGGCAGGCCCATGATTGCCGAAAAGTTTCCCGCATATGAAAGAAAAATAGCTGTAGGTCTTGTAGGAAAAGGCTCAGACTGTTTTGGGTTTGATGATAAACAGTCCGCAGATCACGATTTTGGCCCACGGTTTGTCATGTGGCTTACGAGGGACAATTATGAGCGCATAGGTGCCGAGCTGCAGCGCGCGTATGATGAGCTGCCGAACACATATATGGGCTATACACGCAATGAAACAGCGCATGGCAAGGACAGATGCGGCGTCATGGTTATAGAGGATTTTTACAAAAATATCCTTGGCTTTGACCTCCTTGGCATGCTTGAACAGAGCGGTAATAAAGAAAATATTAACACTATTAAATGTTGGCTTGCGGTGCATGATTATGCGCTCGCTACGGCTGTAAACGGTGAGATATTTAGGGACGACGAGGGAATATTTACAGAGTATAGAAGCCGTCTGCTGAAATACTATCCAAAGCCTGTGTGGTACAGGAAGATTGCGCAGGCGTGCGCTATGTTTTCGCAGAGCGGCCAGTATAATCTTCCGCGTATGCAGCGGCGCGGGCAGCTTGTGGCGGCGGAGATGGCAAAGGCAGAATGTATGCGTTATGCCATGAAGCTTACCTATCTGCTAAACAGGAAATATTCGCCGCATGATAAATGGCTGTTTAAAGGTATGCCGAATAATCCCGAAATGTGCATTGACGGCATTGACGGCGGCAAATTTGATGTTGTCAGTTTGCTGGAGCGGATGAGTGTCTTGTCTGTGTCGCAAAAAGATGAGCAGGAACTTGCGATTACAGTGGAGGCGCTTGCCGTAATATTTGCCAATGAGCTTGAGCGGCTGAATATTATAGGGAAAAGTAACGTTTACCTTGACGCAAACACGGCTGAGCTCACGGCTAAAAGCGACGCGCTGCTGACTGCCGTAATAGCTGAGACGCCTGTGATTTCCGCGCTTTCGCTCTCTATAGCGAAGGCGGAGTTTGAGGCGTTTGACAAGGTGCAGAATGAGGGCGGCAGGGCAAGCTGCCAGAACAACTGGCCCACCTTCAAGGTAATGCGCATGAGCCAGTATATGACATGGAGCGAGGATATGCTTCTGCAGTACCTGTATGAGTTCAAGACGAACTATGCAAACGGCAGGAATATGATAGAGGAAAAATACGCCAGAATGATGGAGTCGACCGCGCCGCTGGAATACGCGCGCTTTGCGGATCTGCTCCCGCCTCTTGACGAGGAAAAGAAAAATATCATAGAGAATATCGTAAAGCTGCAGGTGCGCGACATGGAGGAATTTGCAAAACGCTATCCCAAGCTTGCGGGAAATGCCAGAATTATCCACACAAGGGATGACCTTCCTTATGACACATCGTATGAAACATATTTGAGGGGCGAGCTTGGCACATATTCAGATAAAATGCTTGATATGTACGGGCGCTATATAGTAAGCCACATACAGGCGGGCAAAAATGTGGCGCAGGAAATAATGGAAAACACTATACATTTTTATGGATATAAGACATTGGACGAAGCAGACAAAAAAAACATTAACGAGCTCTAAGGCGGTACAAAACGTTGCCTAAGGCTTCTTAAATGCTTGGGAAATGTCATGTGCGGACATTTTTCATAATGCTTTGGGACTAGAGCGGAATAAAGAAATTTAAAAGGAGAACACAGAGAAATGAGTAAAATTATATTGACAGGCGACAGACCGACAGGAAGGCTCCATATAGGGCATTATGTGGGCTCGCTCAGACGCAGGGTGGAGCTGCAGAATTCAGGGGAATACGACAAAACCTATATAATGATAGCTGACGCCCAGGCGCTCACAGACAATATAGACAATCCTGAAAAGGTGCGCCAGAACGTCATAGAGGTGGCGCTTGATTATCTTGCATGCGGTTTAGATCCGGCAAAATCGACGCTGTTCATACAGTCGCAGATTTCCGAGCTCTGTGAGCTTACGTTTTACTATATGGATTTAGTGACAGTGTCGCGCTTGCAGCGAAATCCTACAGTAAAAAACGAGATACAGCTTAGAAATTTTGAGGCGAGCATACCGGTAGGTTTTTTTACCTATCCGATAAGCCAGGCGGCGGACATAACCTTCTGCAAAGCGACGACAGTGCCCGTGGGCGAGGATCAGCTCCCGATGATAGAACAGACAAAGGAAATAGTCCATAAATTTAATTCAATCTATGCTCCCGAAAGTCCTGTGCTTGTAGATCCGCAGGCGCTCATACCGGAAGATGAGGCATGCAAGCGTCTGCCCGGCACCGACGGAAAGGCTAAGATGAGTAAATCTCTCGGCAACTGTATTTATCTTGCAGATACTGCTGATGAGGTCAAGGCTAAGGTGATGAGCATGTACACTGACCCGCTTCATCTGCAGGTGAGCGATCCCGGGCATATCGAGGGCAATACAGTGTTTACATACCTTGATGCCTTTGCAAGAGATGAGCACTTTGAACGCTATCTGCCTGATTATGCAAATTTAGATGAGCTGAAGGCTCATTACACAAGAGGCGGGCTTGGCGATGTCAAGGTAAAGAAATTTTTGAACAATGTGCTTCAGGAGGAGCTTGAGCCCATCAGGAACAGACGTCTGGAGTTTGCTAAGGACATTCCCGAAATTTACAATATACTCAAAAAAGGCTCAGACACGGCAAGAGAAGCAGCGGCGCAGACATTGTCTGAGGTAAAGCATGCCATGAGGATAGACTACTTTGCCGATGAGGAGCTCATAAAGGCGCAGAGTGAGAAGTATGCAAGGTAGCGAAATAAGCAAAAAATAAACATAAAAAATAAATTTTAAAAAAAAGTAAACACTAAAAATAATAAACATATTATAATATAAAAGCCGCCGCCATAGAACATTAACGGTGGCTTTTGTGTACTATTCCCCAAAAAGCAAGCATGAAAATAGGCAGATTATACAGAATTAATTAAATATATCAAATCAGGTAGAATATCTATGCAAAAGAATGTATAATAAATATTAAATATATATTAAATTTACTATCAATAAACCATTAAAAAGCGAGGAAGATAAATTTGGAGGCGTTGGTATTAGGAAATTTAAAATACATTGAAAATGACTTTTTGGAGACGCTCGCGGAGCGTGCCAAGATAGTTGTATGCGGCAGCGATATTGATAAAAAATCTGCCAAGGGTGTTTCAGCCTACAGCTATGAAATCAGCCAGCCTGAATTTGATAAAATGTTTATGACATTTGAGTTTGATTACATAATATATATGTCATGGGGATTAAGCGGCAAGGCGTATGAAGAAATTATGTATCTTGACAGAATTTTTGAAATGTGCGGCAGAAGGAGGAAAACCAAGCTGATTTATATTCAGCCGCAGGAGAGCGCCGCGGCTATTTGGGGAGATGCCTATAATGTGGTGGAAAAAGCGGGAGGCGAGCTTTGCCGCCGTTTTTGTGAAAACGGCGGGAGCGTAGTCAGGGTACTGGTGCCGTATCTGGTGCTGGACAATGAATGTCCCGCAGAAATTTTCAGTATATATGATGAGCTGCTGCAGAAAAAGCAGTTCACGACAAAATTCAGCGAAAACAGCATAGTAGATTTTTTGTTTGTAAGTGATCTGGCGTGGTTTGTCCGCGCGGCAATGGACGAAGATGAGAGCGGCTATGTTGAGTGCGTGCTGGACGGCGGCAATGATATGACCATAAAAGACTGGTTTTATATAGTGGAGCGCTCCGCGGGCATGAAAGAGTATGACATAAACGAGCATTATGGCGCAATATGCTTTGACGGGGAAAGCGATGCAAAGGCGGAAGAAAGACATCATTACATACGCAAGCGCTACGGCTGGTTCCCAAAGAAAAACATAGAGGACAGCATAGACGGCTGGTACAGAGCCTACTGTGAGCTTGAAAAGCCGCGAGAGCTTACGTTCAGGGAGCGGATTGCATCAGGCAAGTATGCAGATATAAAGAAAAAAATAGTTGATTTTTCGGAGGTTTTTATACTTTTTTTGCTGTGCGAGGTGCTTACGCATGCCACAAGGGGGATGGAGCTTGTTGATTTTGCCGATTTCCGCCTGTTTTTCGTGGTGATAGTGGGTACAATGTACGGGCTGCGCTATGGCATAGGCGCGTCGATAGCGGCGTGCGTTATGTATTTCATCAGCCTGAGCGCGGGCTTTAGCTGGCAGATACAGTTTTACAACATTATCAACTGGCTGCCGTTTGCCACGTATGTGCTTACGGGCGCGATAGCGGGCTATACAAAGGATAAGTATTCAGACGAACTTAAAAGCCTTAAAAAAAGCCAGGAAATTATAGAGGAGAAATACGGCTACTTAAATGAGCTCTACACTCAAACCCTTGAAAATAAGGAAAGCTTTAGCAATCAGATAGTAAACTACAAAAACAGCTTTGGACGCATTTATGCCGCAACAAAGCAGCTCAACTCCATGCGTCCGAGCGAGATTTTCTATCACGCCATAGTAGTCCTTGAGGATATGCTGGAGACGCAGAGCGTGGCTATTTATTCGCTTGACGGCGGGCAGTTCGCGAGGCTTAACGCATGTTCGCGCAAGCTTGCCAATTCGCTTACAAAATCCCTGCGCCTTGGCGATATACCTGACTGCAGGCGTGCGATTGAAGCGGGCGAGACCTGGGTAAACCGTGAAATGCTTGCAGGGCAGCCTGATTATGCCTTCGGCATATGCAAGGATAACCGTCTTGTGGGCATTATTGTCATACAGCAGGCAAGATATGACCAGATGAGCATGGAGTACATGAACCGCTTCAACATCATATCAGGGCTTATCTCCGACACGCTTATACGCGCGGCGGATTATCAGGAAATGTCCGAGCGGGAGGTTATGCTGGAAAATACAAAGCTTATGAAGTACAGCTTTTTTGCAAAGGAGGTCGAATCCTACAAGCAGCTTAGCGACAACAATCAGGCAAGCTATATCCTGCTGAAGGTTGACACTGGCGACAGGGATTATGCGGCAATGAGCAGGAGGCTTATCGGCATCACGCGTAAAAATGACATTATGGGCATAGGCTCAGACGGCAAGGTTTACGTGCTTATGACGCAGGCAAACATGGACAGCATGGAAATAATAAACCGCCGCTTTGAAATCGGAGGCGTGAAGATACAGGTAGTAAATAATATTTAATAAAAGAATAGCGGTAAAATATGTTTACATTTTTTATTATAATAATTTTGTTGATAATCCACGTTATAATCTGCATAATGGCATGGTTTGCCAAGCGCAGGGAGGACAGCCTGCTGCTTGAAAATCTTATGCCTATTGTGATTGCAGTGCCGTTTTTCGGGGCGCTTGCCTTTATGCTGCGCTATCGGCAGGTAAGGATGACAAAGGCAAAAAGACGCGAGATAGGCCTTGAGGATTTCAATGTCATAACAGGACATTACAAGCGTATAGAGGTTGACGACAACGCTAACCTGGAGGTCGTGCCGCTTGAGGAGGCGCTTGCTGTAAACGATTCCAAGACAAGACATTCGCTTATGCTGAATATTCTAAACGGCTCGCCCGACGAGCATATAGATATGCTGCAGAAGGCGCGCAACAGCAATGACACAGAGGTAACGCACTACGCCACTACTATGATGATGGAGATACTCACGGAGTATGAGACTAAGCTGCAGGACTATGAAAAGCGGCGCAGTGAGGAAAAGGAAAACGGCGGGGAAGCCGATAAAAATCTGCTCAAGGAGTACATAGAATACATAAACCGTTTTATAGAATCGGGGCTTGTGAGCGGCGCCATAGAACGCGAGTACCGCTTACGGCTTGCCGCGCTCTGCGAGGAGTATGAGCAGACTGGGGAGAGCATGGGCAGGCTTATTTTTATAAGCATCAGGAATTATCTGCAGCTTGGCGATAATGACAAGGCGCAGGCGCAGCTGCAGAGGGCGGCTGGGGAATACCGCGGCGACGAGAGAGTGCTGCTGCTGTACGGGCAGTATTTTGACGGAATCCATGATTATGGCGCTATCCGCGATATGATTGCGTATATAAAAGAAAATGACATTTATCTTAGCCGTGAAGGCAGGGAATGGATTGAATTTTGGGGACATTATTAATCAAAATTAGGTGTGCAGACACAGGGCATGCATAGCGTATGCGGATTGGAGATAGAGTGCGCAAAGACGTTTTCTTAAAGGAATTGAAGAAAAAGTTTCAGATATTGTGGCCGCTGGTTGCCCTGCTCATTATAGGGGTGGTGCTCTACTGTGAACGGCAGGGAATTGTGAACAGGGGAGCTTCTGCCAAAAAGCAGGATACAGCGAGTATTTCCACAGAGCGCACGCCAGCGGTAAGCGCAAAGGTGGATACGGCGGTCATAGTGAACAGCGGCGATGAAACCTCGGATATGCTCTACGGCGAAATGTCGCTTATTCTTGACGGAATGAAGGTGGCTTATGATACTGTAGAGGCCAGCGGCGCGGCAGAGATGGATTTGACCAAATACAATAAGATGGTGCTGTGCATAACAGACCTTGACTTATTTGGAGATACCATTCAGGACATTATTGCATGGGTAAAATCCGGCGGCGCGCTTATGAATATGGTTACATACGATTTATCTTCAAGTTTTAGGGTTCTGCGCAGCAGGCTTGGCATTATCGAGGGCGGCGAGGGCTATGCGCCTGTGAGCGGCTTTACCGTAGAGGAAGGCTTTATGGTGGCGGGCGACAAGCATGAATACAAATATGATGAGGAATACTGGTTCAGCCTGAGTGTCCTGCTTGACGAGCATGCCAAGGTTTATGTCAGGGAGGCGGAAAGCGGGCTGCCCTTGATGTGGGAGTACGGTTATGGCTACGGCGTCGGCAAATTTGTGGTGATTAATCAGGCGCTTACCAGCAAGGCGGGGCGCGGCTTTTGGGCAGCGGCGTTTACACTTCTGGACAGGGTGAGCGTATATCCCGTGATTAATGCGTCTGCGTTTTATCTTGACGACTTTCCAGCTCCTGTGCCGGGCGGCAATGGTGAATACATAAAAAAGGAATACGGAATGGACATAAGCAACTTTTATGCAAATGTCTGGTGGAAAGATATGCTTGACTGGGAAAAGGAGTACGGCATAATACATACAGGGCTTATCATAGAGGATTATTCAGATATTGTAGAAGCGCCATTTCCCCGAACGGAATCGGTCGAGCGCTTTAGGTTTTTCGGCAATATGCTTTTAAACAACGGCGGAGAGCTTGGCTTCCACGGGTACAACCATATGCCGCTGTGTCTGGAGAATTTTGATTACAAGGGGCTTTACGACAGCTACAAGCTCTGGAAATCCACAGATGAGATGATAGCTGCGCTTGACGAGTTAAAAAGCTTTTCGTCCGAGCTTTTTGAAGGCTGTGAGTTCCGTGTATATGTGCCGCCATCAAACATTCTTTCACAGGAGGGGCGCAAGCTTCTTGCTTCGCAGCTGCCTGAGCTTAGGGCGATAGCCTCCACTTATCTGCCAGGCGACTGTGTGTATGAGCAGGAGTTTGGCATAGCAGACGACGGCATAATAGAGACTCCGCGCATCACGTCAGGGGCGATTATGGATGAATACACTTACTTGATAGCGTTCTCGGAGCTTAATTTCCACTATGTACAGTCGCATTTCATACACCCTGATGACGCGCTTGACGAGGACAGGGGCGCGGCGCTGGGGTGGCACGTGATGAGCCAGAATCTTGAGGACTATCTTTCATACATATATGAAAGCGCGCCGAATATTGAAGACGTGACAGGCAGCGGCATGGCAGATGCGGTGGAAAACTATTCGCTTATCACGCTGGACCGTCAAAAGAGAAGGTCAGGGCTTGCGTTTGACATAGGCGGCTTTAATGGAAAAGCGTCTTTTATGCTGCGCGTAAACAACGGAGAGATTACCGCGATAGAGGGCGCGGATTATGAGAATATAACAGGCGATTTGTACGTGCTTACGGCGTATGACAGCCATGTGGAAATTTCAGTCAGATAAGGATGGATAGACAAAGTGAAAATCTGTATGATTTTGGAGGGCAGCTATCCCTTTGTAAGGGGAGGCGTTTCCTCATGGATGCACAACTATATACAGGCGATGCCCGAGTATGAGTTCGTGCTTTGGTGCATAGGCGCGCACAGCAAGGACAGGAATGTCTTTAAATATGAGCTGCCCAAAAACGTGACGGGCGTATATCAGATATTTCTTGATGATGCGCTGCGCATCGTGCCCAGCGGCGGCAGGGTAAAGCTGCAGGAAAATGAAGTGCATGCAATCTATACGCTGATAGCGGGTGAGTCAACGGACTGGGATCTTGTTTTTGAGCTTTTTCAGGAAAGGCAGCTAAATCCCGTTTCCGTGCTTACCAGTGAGCAGTTCCTAAAGATAGTCCAGCGTGTATGCCTTGAAAAATGTCCATACATATCGTTTGCTGATTATTTCCATACCGTGCGCTCAATGATATTGCCGGAGCTTTATATCATGACGGGTGATGTGCCAAAGGCGGATATTTACCACTCGACTGCGACAGGCTACAGCGGCATACTTGGCAGCCTTGGCAAATGGAAAAACAAGAAGCCGTATATACTTACTGAGCACGGCATTTACACGCGTGAGCGCGAGGAGGAGCTTATCCGCGCAAAGTGGGTGCTGCCGAACTTTAGAAATCAGTGGATACAGCTGTTTTATAATTTTTCAAGCTGCGCGTATGAGCATGCCGACATGGTGACGAGCCTTTATGACGGGGCGAGCAGGCTGCAGGGCGAGCTTGGCTGCAGCCATGAAAAGCTTAGGGTAATAGCAAACGGCGTGGCGTATGATCGCTTTAAGGCTGTGCCGCCAAAGGCTGACGATGGCTGGATAAGCATAGGGGCGGTGGTGCGCATAGCCAAGATAAAAGACGTGAAGACTATGATTTACGCCTTTGCTGAGTTAAAGACGCGTTTCAGGCTCAAAAATTTCCCAAAGAAGGCGCGCCTCTTTATCCTTGGCGATACAGACGATGAGGAGTACAAGGAGGAATGTGTGCGGCTTATAGAGATGCTCGACGTAAAGGATATTATTTTTACGGGCTCGGTAAATGTCGTGGAGTACCTCGAAAAATTTGACTTCACCATACTGACGAGCATATCGGAGGCGCAGCCGTTGTCGGTGCTTGAATCGTTTGCGGCGGCGCGGCCTGCTGTGGTGACAGACGTAGGGTGCTGCCGCGAGCTTATCTACGGCAGGGGCGATGATGATCTGGGGCAGGCAGGCTTTATAGTCACTCCTATGGGGCGCGATGAGCTGGCAAACGCTCTGGAGCGCATGTGCGAGGACGACGCGCTACGTGAGCGAATGGGAAAGATAGGGCAGAAAAGGGTTGAAAATTATTACACGCAGGAGATAAGCATGAACCAGTACAAGGAGCTTTACAAGGAGGTGCGCGGACATGGCAGGAATTGGGTTTGAGCTTAAAAAGCTTTTTGCAAAAAAGGGCCTGTTTGCCTTGATACGCGCCTACGGCTATTCGGGAATTATCTGTACAGGACCTATGCTGCTTGGCATGGCGCTTTTATTTGGGGTTAAGCTGATTGCGATGTCCAGCGGCATGGCAAAAGACAATCAGGAGCTTTTGAACTGCATGATAACATACACGCTGCTTGCTTCGCTTATGACGACCAATATTCTGTCCATGGTGACGACGCGATATGTGGCGGACGTGCTTTTTGTCGGGGATGATGGCAAGGTAATGCCTTCGTTTTACGGCAGCATTGCCATAATGCTTACGGGCGGCGGGTTTCTGTATGCTGTTTTCCTGCATTTTTCGGGAGTGGGCATTGCGTATCAGCTTTGCTGCCTCATATTTTATATGGAGCTTATAGTGGTGTGGACACAGATAAATTACCTCACGGCGGTCAAGGATTACCGCGGCATAATGCTTGCGTTTGCGGCGGCTATATGTGGCGCGCTGATCGTAGGCTGGATTCTTGTGCGCGTGCTCCACAGGGAGGCGATACTGTCGCTTATGGTATCGGTAATCATAGGCTATGGCATAATGCTTGTGTGGTATTATAAGCTTTTAATTGAATACTTCCCCGAGTGTACGTCAAGCTCCTTTGCCTTTTTGAAATGGCTTGATAAATATCCGCAGCTTGTCGGAGTGGGTACATTTATAGGAATAGGTCTTTTTGCGCATCTGGTGCTGATGTGGGCAAGTCCGGCGGGCGTGCAGGTGAAAGGGCTGTTTTACGGCGCGCCGATATATGATGTGTCGGCGCTTATGGCGTTTTTGTCAATACTGATAACCACGATAAATTTTGTCACGTCAGTGGAGGTCAAGTTTTATCCTAAGTATAGGATATATTACGGGCTGTACAATAAAGGCGGCACGCTTATAGACATACAGAATGCAGAGAAGGAGCTTATTTCTACGCTCAACCGCGAGCTGGGATATACGTTTGCCAAGCAGTTTTTTGCAAGCGTCATATTCATAGTGCTTGGCACGCTGCTGATACCGAGGCTGCCGCTTGGGTTTACGGAGGAGATGCTCGGCATTTACAGGGTGCTCTGCGTAGGCTATGCGTTTTATTCAGCGGGCAACTGTGTAATGCTTATGTCACTTTACTTTGCAGACAATGCGGGAGCGCTTGTCGATACGGCGATATATGCCGCTTGCAGCGTCATAGGTACGATAATCACTATGCATATGGATGTAAGGTTTTACGGTTTTGGTTTTTTGGTGGCAGGCATTGTCTTTACGGGAATATCGCTGACGAGGGTTACGCTTTTTACGAGAAAGCTCAGCTACCATGTAATAAGCTGCCAGCCGTTTACAAATGTGGAGGTAACGGGCGTTATGACGCGGCTGAGCGAAAAATTGGAGGAGAGGTATCTTGAAAGGGAAAAACGTCTTAAACAGGCACGGTAAAAACAGGACAGTATGCCTTGCGCTTATGCTTTGCGCGGCTTTTGCGGCATGCGGCTGCGCCGTGTCGGAGGATTCGCCGTGGGCGCAGAACCGTAGTGACACGGAAACGCTGTCAGAAAGCGTAAACGGGCAGATGGCGGAACAGGGCGACGATGAGGGCGCGCAGGCTGCAAAGGGATACATAAACGAGAGCGGGAACTATGAGCAGAGCGGAAATGCGCCAATACATGATAACAAATCGCTGTATGAGCTTGATGATGATTTCAGGGTGGTGACAATGTACCTCACTGTCCAGAGCGGCAATGCGTCTGACAACACGGATCACACATGGGCGGAGATAAACCAAAATTCCGCGTACTATTATGATGAGCTTGGCATTGAGCGGTACAAGGTTGACGGAATATTAAAGATAGGCAATGAAAATGGACCGATTATGGGTGATTTCGGATATGATGATTTTACTCCGAACGTTACAGTGACGATAAGAGGCCAGACATCTACAAGAAACGCGCAGAAGAACTACCGGATCAAGATTAAAGACGGAAAAGGAAGCTACAAGGATCAGACAGTGATCAACCTCAATAAGCATGTGTCAGAGGGGCTGCGTTTCAGAAATAAGCTCTGTTATGATTTAATGGAGGAACTCCCTGGAATGATGAGCGCCCGCACGCAGTTTGTTCATCTCTATGTGAAGGACAATACGGCGGGAGGCAGCGGCGAGTATCAGGACTATGGCATATACACACAGGTGGAGCAGATAAACAAAAAGTACCTTAAAAACCATGGGCTGGATAACAACGGACAGCTTTACAAGATTAATTTTTTTGAGTTTTACCGTTATGAGGATGTGATAGTGCCCGCGTCAAGCCCTGACTACGATTTGGACACATTTGAGAGCTATATAGAGGTCAAGGGAAGTGATGACCACACTAAGCTCATACGTATGCTTGATGAATTAAATGATGAGACAATACCGATAGAGCAGACCTTCTCCAAGTGGTTTGACGAGGAAAATGTGTTTTCATGGCTTGCGTTTCATATACTTGTGGGCAATAAGGACACACAGGCGAGGAACTGTTTCATATACAGTCCGCTGAATGTTGACAAATGGTATTTTATCTCCTGGGATAATGACGCGTCATTTATGGATACGGAAAGGCAGATACTGAATTGGAATGACGGGCAGGAGTGGGAAAGCGGCATAAGCAATTATTGGGGCAATGTGCTTTTCAGGAGAGTGTTAAAATCAGACGAATACCGTCAAAAGCTTGACGATAAAATCAAGGAATTTAAGGCATTTATGACGCCTGAAAAAATAAATTTTTTGATAGAGGGCTATGATTCGGCGTTGCTGCCGTATCTGCAGAGCGTGCCTGACGTATATTATATGCGGCTTAGCTTTGCTGACAGGGAGCGCGTCAAGGCGTCAATCGCAGGGGAAATAGAGGGCAATTACCAGAAATATCTTCAGTCCCTGCAAAATCCTCAGCCGTTTTTTATCGGCACGCCTGAGATTACGCAGGAGGGCATGCACGTAAGCTGGGATGTATCATATGATTTCCAGAATGATGACATATCATATACGGTTGAAGTGGCAGACGACTACTCCTTTAAAGATCCGATATATAAGGAGGAGAATGTATTCCTGCCCGAAGTCCTGATAAAGACTGAGCTGCCGTCAGGACAATATTTTGTGCGCGTCAAGGCGACGGACAGCGAAGGCAACAGCTCATATGCGTTTGACGCATACATGGGGGAGAATGGAAAGGTATATGGCACAAAGTGCTTTTACATTCTTGTTGACGGTACGGTAGCGGAGGATATATATGTTGAGTAACGGCGCAAAAAAAAGCTATACATTCCGCCACGAGCTAAAATACCTGATTAAAAGCTGGCAGCAGGAGATAATCGCTGCGAAGCTTGGCTGTTTTCTTGAAAAAGACGCCCACGTCAAAAACGGCATTTATACGATCAGAAGCCTTTACTTTGATGACAGGATAAACTCAGCCTATGAGGAAAAGCTGATGGGCACGGCGGAGCGCAAAAAATACAGGATACGCCTATACAATTACAGCGACAAAAAAATCAGTCTTGAGTGCAAAAATAAGCAGGGCAACTACATTTTTAAAGAAGGCGCGCCGCTGACGCGTGACGAGACGGAGAAAATAATCGCGGGCGACTATGATTTTCTGATGGATAGAAAAGAGGACGTGTGCAAAACCTTCTATTACCAGTGCATGGTAAATGAACTGAGACCGCGGGTAATCGTGGATTATGAGCGTATTCCGTTTGTATATGACTTGGGGACAGTGCGTGTCACGTTTGACAGCAATATACGCGAGTCCGTGCTTACGGGAAGCCTGTTTGACGAGGAACTGCCCTACTTTGACGTGATGGCTCCTGACGAGCTTATTCTTGAAGTGAAGTACACGGAACTTCTGCCCGAGTTTATAAGCGATGTGCTTACGACGCAGGAGGCGGTGTATGTGGCGGCGTCAAAATATGTAATGTGCTGCGACAGCATAATAAGGCGGAACGGGATTTTGCTGTAAAGCGGCGGGGAAAGATTAAAAGCTGCGCAAAAGACAGCGCGGAAATGAGGTATAAAAATGAGTGTTCAGGATATGATTAAAAAATCGGTGCTGGAGGCGGACAATTTCAGCAATGCGATTAATTTCGGCACATTTTTCACAATAATTTTAAATATGGCTGTTGCCGTGCTTGTAGGATATCTGATTTTCAGGATATACCGCAAGTATTACAACGGCGTCATTTACAGCAGGACATACGGGCTTACGCTTGTCGGCATGACGATACTTACCTGCATGGTTACGCTTGCAATCTCGACAAACATAGTAATATCGCTTGGTATGGTAGGCGCGCTCTCCATCGTGCGCTACAGGACCGCGATAAAGGAGCCGCTTGATCTGCTGTATATGTTCTGGGCGATTACGTCAGGTATAACCGTCGGCGCAAATATGTATGTGCTTGTAGCAGTAGGCTTTTTGGTGATGTATCTGTTTGTTTCCGTGACATTTGGCAAAAAGGCGGTTGCAAATACATATATCCTGATGGTGCGTTATGAAGGCGACGAAAATATCAGTGATAATATAATGCGGGAATTTAACAGCATGAAGCATACTGTCAAATCAAAGCTGTATAAAAACGGTACATATGAGATGACTGTGGAAGTTACATGCAAGGAGGAGCAGCTTAGCTTTGTGGAGCGCATTGAGAGGGTAATGGGAGTGACGCAGGTAAGCTTTGTGAAGTACAATGGTGAGTATCATGGTTAAGCTGCTGAACATTGCGGTGTCCATCGCGATTGCAGGGATTGCGCTCGTCTCATGCGGCATGCTTTTCAAGACAAAATATTCCATATCTATGGAGAAAAATAATTCAGCCCCGGGACTTAAGCTTAGCGGCGCTCTTGATAAATATGCCGTAAAGCATGTCGGGGAATATTCAGACGCAAATGATACACAGATACTCTATAATCCTCTTATCGGCTATGCGCCGAACGCTGAAAGCCGCACGGCTGTAGGCGACAATACGCTTGTCTACATAGATGCGTACTGGAGAGAGCTTGAACCGCATAAGGGTGAATACACATTTGAAAAGCTTTATGCAGAGAACCATATAGAGGAGTACAAGGCAGAGGGGAAAAAGGCTGTTTTCAGGCTTGTATGCGACTGTCCGGCGGAAAATGAGCACATGGATATTCCCGACTGGCTCTATGAGGAAACAGGCGACGGCTCATTTTATGATGTGTCGTATGGCAGGGGCTATTCACCCGATTATTCAAATCCTACATTTATCGAGGCTCACGGCAGGCTTTTGGAGGCGATAGCAGAAGAGTTTGGCGGGGACAATTTTTTTGCCTATATAGAGCTTGGCAGCCTTGGACACTGGGGCGAGTGGCATGTAAAGTATGACGACGGCATCGTAAGGCTTCCGAAGGAGAAGGTTTGCATGGAGTATGTAAACCAGTATGTTGACGCTTTTCCAAATACATGCCTTTTGATGCGCAGACCGTTTCTCGGCGTGAAGGAATATGGCCTGGGCGTATATAATGATATGGTGGGAGAGCCTGATTCTACGCAGGAGTGGCTTGGCTGGCTTTATGACGGCGGGGAATATACTGAACCTGCTGATACTCATAAATTATATGCCCTTCCTGATTTTTACAGGACAGCGCCCGTAGGCGGCGAGTTTACAAGCCGTCTCAGCTGGGGTGAGATGCTTGGCGATAAGCTTGACAGGACAAAGGATTTGATACAGAAGTCGCATATGACGTTTATAGGCCCTAAGTCGCCGCATATAAAATCGGCAGATGAATTTCAGGAGCAGGCTGACGAGCTACGCCAGCTCTTAGGCTATAAAATCGGCATAGAAAGCGCAGTGACAGGTTATTATGACCTTACAAACAGCTGGTTTTTTGATGTGACGCTCAACAATAAAGGCGCCGCGCCGATAAGCTATGATTGGGACTGCTGTCTGTATTTTTACGGCAATGACGGCGCTGTGCTGCAGAGGACACGGCTGCCCGTAAATATCACGCAGCTTATGCCTGACGAGAGCGTGTCCATGCGGACACTTGTATCGCCTGACGCGGAGCCTGAGGATATAGCTTGTGTCACAATCGGCATAGAAGATCCATACACTGGGCAGCCTGCCATACATTTGAATAATTCAAAGGGTTCTGTAAAAGACGGCTTGGAGATAGTCATTTACCAGCCGTAAATGTCAGATAATTGAGAGTGCCGGGGGCAATGTCCGTTCCTTTTTCGAGGAGCGCGATAAGCCCCTTTAGTGTTTCCGCCGTTTCCTCAGGCGATGTCGGAAAAAGCGAGTTGTCAAGCTTTACGGCAATCACGATAAGAACTATTTCGGCAAGCGCCGCGGGGTGGTCAAAGTGGATCTCCCCGTTTTCTATTCCCTGTTTTATAATCTCGGTCAGGTCGGGCTTTAATTCCGACACAAGGCGCGTGAGATATTTCTGGTGCAGGAATGCAATGTCCTGCGCGCTTGATATTGGAGTTTCAGGCTGCATAAGGAATGCCGTCGATGAATTTTGGCACGCCTGAAACAGCATAGCCATGCGCGTAAACGGCGCTATGTCTGTCTGCGAGGCGAGATTTTTTGCCGTCTGCAGCGTCTTTTCATAGCTGCGCTCTATAAGCGCGTCAAGAATAGCCTCTTTTGAAGGAAAATAATAATAAAGGCTCCCCTTTCCCATGCCCGCCTTTTGGGCGATCTCACTTACGGAAATGCTTTGGATAGTCCTGTCCTCTAAAAGCTGCTGGAGGGCGTCGAGAATGATATCATATTTTTTTGAATCTGGCATAAATGTTTCCCCATTTCACAAATTCGTATTTTAAGAGTGATTTATTATAGCACATTGTAACATTGCATACAATTGTGAATATAAACGGAAAAAATTTTTATTTTTGGTGGAATTTTGAGAAAAATGTACTTGACCGACGGTCGAAAAGTGTGTTATTGTTAATTAGATTAAAATCGACCGACGGTCGAAAAATGAGGAGGAGAAAAATGACCTACGCAGATTTATTTTATGAAATCAAAGGAAAATTTATGGGAGCTGACGTGAGTGATATTAAGGAGCACCTTGCATACCAGTTCAGCATTGAGGACGAGGAGGCTGGCGGCGCGTTTTACGTGGAAGTAAAGGACGGGCAGCTTTTTGTCGAGCCGTATGAATACTATGACAGGGACGCTATGTTTATCTGCTCGCCCGATACGCTTTTCAAGATAGCGGACGGAAAGCTTGACCCTGTATTGGCGTTTACAATGCAGAAGCTCAGAGTGGAGGGCAATATCGACAAGGCGCTCAAGCTCAAGGACATTATAGAGAAAAAGCAGGCGCAGCTTAAAGAAGAGAGAAAAGCGGCAAAGGCTGCTGAGAAAGCGGAAAAAAAGGCGGAGAAGCAGCAGGCAAAGGATAAAAAATCCGCAAAAAAGTAAGGTACTGTAAAAGCATCATAAAGGCATCATATAAAAGCAGCATATAGTTTTTAAAAGTCACATAAACGGAGGGCACAATCATGAAATTTTGGAAGAAGGCGGCAGCAGCTACAGGAATTATCGCGGCGGCGGGAGTCGGCGCGGGAGTTGGGGAGACGGCTTATTTTTACCGCAGGACTATGAAACGCAACAAAACCGACGTAGAGCGGGCAATCAAGATGTCTGGCACGGACTGGTCGCAGTACGCGCCGATTATGGAGGAGCGCAAAAGCTTTATGCTGGCGCAGCCCCACAGCGACATACAGCAGATATCGTATGACGGCTTAAAGCTGCACGCCACATATTTTGCGCCGATAAATGACAAGCAGGGCAAAAAAAGGGCGGTAATTTGTTTTCACGGCTACACCAGCGAGGGAATAGCGGATTATATAGGGCTTTCGGACTATTATTTAAAGAACGGCTACGCTATGCTCCTGCCCGACGCGCGCGCGCACGGCTCAAGCGAGGGGGAGTATGTAGGCTTTGGCTGTCTTGACAGAAAAGACGCGCTTGTATGGATTAACTGGATTATCGGTCAGTGCGGCGAGGATGTTGAGATAGTGCTACACGGCACTTCGATGGGAGGCGCGACGGTGCTTATGGCAAGCGGGCTTGATTTGCCTTCGCAGGTGAAGGGCATAGTTTCCGACTGCGGTTTTACTTCTCCCAAGGAGGTATTTACGCATGTGCTCAAAAATATGTACCATCTTCCCGCTTTTCCTGTAATTCCAGGGGCGGATATTTTGAACAGGCGGCTTGCAGGCTACGGCATGGACGAGTGCAACGCAAAGCGCGAGGTTAAAAACGCAAAAGTGCCCATTCTCTTTATACACGGCTCAAACGACAACTTCGTGCCTGCCGCAATGTGCGATGAGCTGTATGAGTGCTGCAGCGCGCCAAAGAGGAAGCTTATCGTCGAGGGCGCGTCGCACGCCGAGAGCTACTATAAGGCGACAGACGAATATGAAAATGCATTAAACGGGTTTTTTGACGAATTGGTTTTTAAGGGCTAGTTCGGGAAAGGTATGGTATTATCAATGAAGACTAGAAACGGACACAAGACCTATCCGCTTACAGTAGCGCAGAAATTTCACTTTTACTATATGAACTTCTGCCCGTACAAGGAGGTTGTAAACGTAGGCACGAGCCTGACAATCGAGTACGAGCTTGACATAGACGAGCTGAGGCGTGCCATTTACAAGGCGTATGAGCGCTGCGAGTCTATGAGGGTCCGCTTTTGCTATGACAAGAAAGAAGACAAGTGGTATCAGTATCTGGTTGAAAAGGAAGAGCGCGAGATAGAGTATGTGGACTTCTCAGGCAAGACTATGGAGGAAGCCGAGGAGATAATGACCGCGTGGACAAGAGTGCCGTTTGAGCGCGAGGATTCGCCTATGAACAGAATCGTTATTATAAAAACTCCCGACGGGTGTCAGGGTGTCTATTTGCTTGGCGACCATATGCTGCTTGATGCCCAGTCGCTCATCTGCTTTTTGAGTGATGTGATACAGATTTACTGTAATGTTAAATTTGAGGGAATACCATACCCTTCGGAAATGCGTTCGTATTTTGAGCAGCTGCAGAAGGACTTGGAGTATGAGGCGGGCAGCAAGGCGCAGCAGCGCGACAGAGAGTATTTTTACAAAAAAATAGAGGAGTCGGAGCCGATTTTCAACGGCATAGACGGGCCTGGAGCTTTGGAGGTTATGCGCAAGACAAATCCTAATGCGAGGGCGGCGTATTCAGCTACGGCAAATATGAAGTCGGCGCTTGACATTTTTCATCTGGAGGAGGAGCCGACGCAGCGCCTGATGAAATTCTGCGAGGAGAAGCATATTTCGCTGCAATGCCTGCTTATAATGGGAATACGCACATATCTGCAGAAGATGAATGGAAATGATGATGTTTCGATAAATGTGGCATATGCAAGGCGCGCTACGCTTTTGGAGAAGAAGTCTGGCGGCACGAGAATACATTCGTTCCCGTTTAGGACGATAATTTCGCAGGATAAGACGTTTATGGAGGGGATTTACGCTATACGCGATGGGCAGAATGAGGTGTTTAGGCATACGAATTTTGACCCTGTGGAGTATTTCGCGCATAGAAGCGAGGTTTTCCCTGTGCCAGATGGCGCGGCTTATGAGCCTATGTCGCTGACTTATCAGCCTGCGACTTTAAAGGAGAGAGGGCTTACGCAGCTTGGCGATGTCAAGTACAAGACGAAGTGGTATCCGAACGGGGCGACTACGCAGGCGATGTATTTGACTGTAATGCACAGACCTGATGATAACGGGCTTGACTTTAACTTTGAGCATCAGGTGGAGGCGATTACTAAGGAGAAGTTGGAGTATTTTTACTATTATATGTGCAAGATTATGTTTAAGGGGATAGAAAATCCTGATTTGTCTATTGGGGAGATAATTAAGCTGGTATAGTGAAGCTTTGGAGAGAAATTCTTATTGCCAGAAGTGGTTTTAGTCTGGTAAAATGGCGGTATCAAAATGCGGTCGTAGCGTTTTAGAGTAATATTTGAAATGTCTGGGTGCTGCAAAATATAATGAAAGGCGGATAATAGAATGTTTGATAAGTTGGCTGATATTATTGTTAATTATGTGGAGGTAAATAGGGAGGATATTAAGCCTGAGTCTAGGTTTATGGAGGATTTGGGGTTTACGTCGTTTGACTTTATGAGTATGCTTGGGGAGATTGAGGATGAGCTTGATGTGGAGATAAATCAGGAGGAGGCGGCGAATATCCGAACTGTGCAGGAGGCGGTCGAGTATTTGGAAAAGATATCATAGAGATTATTTTACAGAGTTGTTATTTATACTAAACAGGCATTTATAACAGGTGTTCTCAACCGTCCGAATTTAGTCAAAATATATAAAAACGCGACTTGGTGCGCGATGCGAATCGTCGCTGATTTTATATATTTTGCCTAAATTCTACGTTATCGAATATGGACTTGGTGTAGTATCTAGTACATAGATAATTGCGGAATGTTTTCTATGCCGTCCGAATTTGTGTGAAATATACAAAAACGCGACTAGTGCGCGGGGCGAATCGTCGCTTATTTTGTATATTTCCCCCAAATTCTACGTTATGAAAAAAACTTCGTAGGTATGTCTGTAATGTATGCGGTTGGGAATTTTCCTCCAATTTTACGTTATGGATAAGACTTTGTAGAGTAATGTTGTAGGATAATGAGAAGTAGTGTAATTTTCTCTATGTATTTGATGTCGGCTTATAGCTGGTAATTGTTATAGGCAGATGAGGAGGAGTTAGTATGGTTGGACTTTGCAAAAACTTGAGGGAGCTGCTTGTGGCGGCGGAGGCTGAATTTAATGTGCGCGATGCGTTTCGATATAAGGTAAGGGGCGCGGGCGGCGGTAAGAAGGAAATAAGCATAGAAAGCAAGAGCTATACGCAGTTAAAGTGTGACAGTGAAAAGATGTCGGCTGCTTTGGAGGCGCTTGGCGAGCTGGGGAAGCATATTGCGATAGTGGGCGCGACTTCGTATTCGTGGGTTGTGTCGTATTTGGGTACGGTGAACAGTGCGAGTGTTGCGGTGCCGCTTGATGCAAATCTGCCAGCGGAGGATTTATGTGAATTGATTGAACGCGCTGATGTCACTACGCTTATTTTTGACGAGGGTAAGGAGCAGCTTGCGGAGCTTGCTGCTGAGAGGTGCGGCAATTTGAAGCATATTATCTGTATGGGCGAGGCGTTTAATGACAGCCAGCTTTCTCTTTGGAAGCTGCTTGATGAGCAGAGTGAGGGCTTTGAGTGTGGGATGGAGCCGCAGCAGCTTGCGACGATTATGTTTACGTCAGGCACGACGGGCAAGAGCAAGGGCGTAATGCTTACGCATCAAAATCTTGCGGAGAACGCGACTTGTCTTGATATGGGGTTTGAGCCTAATCAGGTGCTTTTGTCGGTGCTTCCGATACATCATGCGTATTGTCTGAGTATGGATATTTTAAAGGCGCTGTCGCTTGGCAGCACTATCTGTATAAATGATTCTCTGCTTAGGGTGGCAAAGAATATAAAGCTTTTCAAGCCTAATATGATGCTTATGGTGCCGCTTATGATAGAGACGCTTGCAAAAAAGCTTGAGGAAGCAGGTCCGCTACCTGCGGCGGTAGTAAAGGCGGCGGTTTTTGGGAAACAGTTTCACACGATATGCAGCGGCGGCGCGTACTTAAATCCCGCATATATTGATTTGTTTGCAAAGTATGATATCGAAATCAAGCAGGGCTACGGCATGACAGAGTGCTCGCCTGTTATCAGCACGAACTATACAGGCAACACGAAAGCTGGTTCTGTAGGAAAGCTTATGCCGAATTGCGAGGCAAAGGTGGTTGACGAGGAAATCTGGGTTAAGGGTACAAGCGTAATGCAGGGCTACTATAAGATGCCCGAGGAGACGGCGCAGACGCTTGAAGACGGTTGGCTAAAGACAGGCGATTTGGGCTATGTGGACGATGAAGGCTATGTATTTCTCACAGGCCGCAAGAAAAACCTCATCATTACGCCAAACGGCGAGAACGTATCGCCTGAGGAGATTGAAAACAGGCTTGGCGAAAACAGGCTAGTGCAGGAGGTGCTTGTGCGCGAAAGCGACGGCGCTATCGAGGCAGAGATATTCCCCGACTACGAGTATGCCAAAAAGAAAAAAATAAAGGACATACAGGCAGAGCTGCAGAAAATAATCGACGACTACAACAAGACCGCGCCGCTTTATAAGCGTGTATTCAGGCTTAAAGTGCGCGAGGTAGAGTTTGAAAAGAACACTACTAAAAAGATTAAGAGATTTTAAGCGAGATTTTTCAACCTGCCCCCTATTTTTCCCCGCTTTATGAAACATACCCCCAACAGACATAAAATTGTTTCATAAGGCGGGTTTTCTGTGCCTATAATAAAATCCTTGATTTTGGAAACATTAATTGCATAAAGGCAGGGCGTTAATGCCTGTTTAAGAAAACGGAGGTATTTTATTATGGCAGAAAATAAGGCGCTTGGCAAATCAAGCATAAGCTTTGGAGAGCCTGTGCTTATAATGGGAAGCGGCTCAATCGTAGGACAGATGGAAAACGAAGGACCGCTTGCGGGGAGCTTTGACAAGGTAAGCGATGACAAAAACGACATGTTTGGCGAGGATTCATGGGAAAAGGCGGAGAGCGCGCTGCAAAAGGAGGCAATCGCCATAACGCTTGAAAAGACAGGGCTTGACGCAAACGAGGTGCGCTATTTGTTCGCGGGGGATTTGCTCGGACAGACGATAGCAAGCTCATTTGGCGTGCTCGACTACAATATCCCATTTATGGGATTGTACGGCGCCTGCTCCACCTGCGGCGAAGCGCTGTGCGTGGGCGCTATGACAGTGGCGGCAGGCTACGCGGACACAGTTATGTGCCTTACGTCAAGCCACTTTGCAAGCGCGCAGAAGGAATTTCGCTATCCGCTCGAATACGGCGGGCAGCGACCTCTCTACGCATCATGGACAGTCACAGGCAGCGCGGGCTTTCTGCTGCAGTCGCAGGCAATAAGCCAAAGCGCCAATAAAGCGGCAAAAAACAACTACAGCTGCAAAATTGCAATAACAGGTGTTACGATTGGCAAGATTGAGGATTTTGGCATAAAGGACTCTTTCAATATGGGCTGCGCGATGGCGCCAGCCGCCGCATGGACTATTTCCACGAATCTAAAGGACTTTGGCAGGACAACAGACGACTACGACGCAATTTTTACAGGTGATTTGGGCAGCGTCGGCAGCGACGCGCTATACACGCTTTTAGACGAGCAGAAAATTGATGTCTGTTCAAAGCACTATGACTGCGGTATGCTTATCTACGACCTGAACTCACAAGACGTACACGCAGGGGGAAGCGGCTGCGGCTGCTCCGCAGTAGTGCTTTCAGCCCATATCCTGCACAAAATCGAGCAGGGCGAATGGCGGCGCATACTCTTTGTCCCCACAGGCGCGCTGCTGAACAAAACCTCCTTCAACGAAGGCCAGAACGTACCGGGGATAGCGCATGGCGTGGTGATTGAAAGGATAGAAATGTAAACTTTTTTATATTAGACATTTAAAAGCTGGCGAAAATATGATATAATTAATCCATTACAGGCTTCTGCCATATTTGCAGGGAAAACAAAAAATGGTGGCAGCGATTCTGCATATGTTTTGAGCCGCGGATAGCGGCATGGAGGATTAATATGCGTCAGATGGAGTTTAAGATGGAGCGGCCGGGGCTTGTGAAGGAGGGCGATACCGTCACAGTCACGGAGAGCAATCTTCCCAGCAGCTATTATTATACGATAGATCCTGCCGTGGCGATGTCGGGCAACATACCCTTCAGGGAGCGCCTGCTGTCGCGGACAGGAAAGGTAACATCAATAGAGGAAAACACGCGCGGCTATTACGTCACAGTAGAGTTTGACGAGTAGCCTGCGTTTTTTGCCGTTACTTAGCATGCATTGATATGTAATTGAAAAACGCGTTCTAATTTCTATGCTGTCAAATAGAGTTTTTCAAATTTCTAATTGATAATATAAAAAGAAAAGAGGTAATCACAAAATGAAAAAAATCAGCACAGACAAAGCGCCCGCGGCAATAGGGCCGTATTCACAGGCAATCGAGGCAGGAAACTTCCTGTTCGCGTCAGGGCAGATACCCATTAATCCCGCGACAGGCAATGTCGAGGCGCAGGGCATCACAGCGCAGGCAGAGCAGTCAATGAAAAACGTAGGCGAAATATTAAAGGCAGCAGGCTTAACCTACGACAATGTGGTAAAAACCACCTGTTATCTTGCGGAAATCGCAGACTTTGGCGCATTCAACGAAGTATATGCCAAATATTTCACGCAAAACCCCGCGCGCAGCTGCGTAGCCGTAAAGGATTTGCCCAAGGGCGTACTCTGCGAGGTAGAGGTAACAGCATACCGTGAGAATTAAAAACATAATACTTATAGGAATGCCCGGCGCAGGCAAAAGCACGATAGGCGTGGTGCTTGCCAAAAACCTCGGAATGTCCTTCATTGACGCGGATCTAGTCATTCAGGAGCGGGAGGGAAAAAAGCTGCACGACATCATAGAGGAGCGCGGTGAAAACGGCTTTATAGAGATAGAAGGCCGCGTAAATGCATCGCTTAATCCCAAGACGGCGGTAATCGCCACGGGCGGCAGCGTAATCTACAGCCCAAACGCCATGGAGCATTTTGAACAGCTTGGACTGATATGCTACTTAAAGCTTTCATATGAAAGCATAGCAGAGCGCCTTGGCGACCTGGCAGAGCGCGGCGTCATACTCGGCAAAGGCCGCACATTAAGAAACTTGTACGACGAGCGCGTGCCCCTGTATGAAAAATATGCGAATATTACGCTTGAATGTGAAAACAAGAACATACGCGAAATAGTAGTCGAGCTTTCAAAATGGATAGAAAGGCTAAGATAATTTAAACTGAATAAAAAACAGAAAATTCCACATACTTTTCCTATAGGCGGCATATGCCGCAATATTTAGGAAAGGCATGTGGTTTTTGATATGATGGATTATATCAATGCTTTCTGGGTAGGCGGCGTCATCTGCGCCCTCGCACAGATATTTCTCGACCGTACTAAAATGCTGCCCGGCCGCGTAATGGTGCTGTTAGTGTGCCTCGGCGCAGTCATAAGCTTTTTCGGGCTTTATGAGCCGTTCTCCGAGTATGCGGGAGCGGGCGCAAACGTGCCGCTCTTAGGCTACGGCAATATACTGATGAAAGGCATCAAGGAAGCAGTCGATAAAGACGGCTTTATAGGACTTTTCAAAGGCGGCTTTACAAACGGCGCAGTAGGCTGCAGCGCCGCGCTCATTTTCGGTTATCTTGCAAGCCTTGTATTCAAATCCAAGGTAAAAAAGGCGTAACAGGGGCGCTACTCCTCAAAATCAAGCCCCATATCAGTGAAAAGCCTGCGGACATACGAATCCCACACACGCTCAGCGCTTTTGTCCATTATAAATGTACTGAACGCGCTGCCCGTCACACAGCTTACTCTGGCATTGTCATATCGTATATTGAGCGCGAAGGAGCGTATCAGATTAGCCTGTACCTCGCATTCCTCGCTCTCCGCAAGCTTTTCAATAAGCGCCCGTTTCGCCCTTAGCACCACATGAAACGACACAGGCGTCTTTTTTCCCTTTATAAGCTGAAAACACACAGGCCGAATATCGCGCCATTTGGAAAACTCAGCAAGCTCACCTTTCTCCTCCAATTCCCTAATCTCGTCTTCACTAAAAAAGTCCCTCACAATACGCCCGTCAATATGAAAGGCATTAAAGGTAGTCACCGTCGCCTCCTCCACCTCAAAATCATCAAATTCACCATTAACCAAAAGCATATTCATAAAATTCTTTGTATTCTTAATTTGCAGCGCAGTCATAAAATCCCCCCATAGGTTGGAATAATTTATAGTTATAAAATATTACTGTAAACTATTCCGCACTTTAATATATTTCTATTACTTTAATAATATCACAAAAATTCACAACACCAGCATGCCAACAACCTAGCCCGAGCAGGGGAATATACCCCATGAAGACCCTTGAAAAGCGTCGGTACTTAGCGAAGTAAGCTTTAAAAGCGCAGCTCCTTTTAAAGCGCCACTGAGCTTAGTACCGTTACGCTTTTCACGGAGTGCAAACGAGTCTTCATGGGGTATATTCCCCTGCTCGGGCGACCTGCTTGCCATTAACACAGCATAAAAACACCTTAATTCTAACACAAATACAACAATCTGTAAAATACCTCTTTTCAAAACCCTCACAATGTGCTACTATGTAATATGGTAATGAAAACTACATAAAATAGTTAATAAAAATGGAAGGTGTAATTATATGAGCTATAAAATAATACTGGACAGCTGCGGGGAGCTGCCAAAGGATTTAAAAAACGACCCGCGTTTCGAGCGCGTACCGCTCACGCTCATAGTGGGCGACATATACGAAAAACTTGACGATGAAAGCTTTAACCAAAGAGAATTTCTTGACGCCGTAGCGTCCTGCCCCACATGCCCCAAGTCGGCATGCCCCTCGCCTGAGCGGTACATGCAGTCATACCAGACAGACGCAGACCACGTATATGCGGTAGCGCTGTCCTCAAAGCTCAGCGGCAGCTACAACAGCGCCGTCCTCGGCAAAAACCTTTACCACGAAAAATTCGGTGCAAAGGACATCTGCGTAGTAGACTCAAAATCAGCCTCCTGCGGACAGACACAGATTTTATACAAGATAGTCGAGTGGGAGGAGGCAGGCTTCTCATTTGATGAAATCACAAAAAAAATCGAGGAGTACGTCAAAGGGCTTCACACATATTTTGTCCTCGAAAACCTTGAAACCCTGAGAAAAAACGGACGCCTTTCAGCGGTAAAGGCATTTGTGGCATCAACGCTCAACATCAAGCCCGTAATGGGCGCAGACCAAGGTACAATAATACAGCTCGGACAGGGCTTAGGAATGAAAAAGGCGCTTGCCAAAATGGTGGAATACGCCATTAAAGACGCGGTGGACACTGAAAAAAAGGCGGCAATGATTTCACATTGCAACAATCCGCAGGCAGCCGAGAGCGTCAAAGAGCAGCTTGAAGAAAAAGCAAAATTTGCACGGATTCAGATTATGGACACAGGCGGCATAAGCAGCATGTACGCAAACGACGGCGGGGTAATCCTTACAATATAATTTTATCAGGGCTGCCCCTCGGTAAATACATAATGCAAGAGTGAAAGTATTTGCAGCTGCAAGGTAAGACTGCAAATATTTTCATATTCAAAGAAATGTGAAAGTATTTGTAGTTATCAAGGTAAGATTACAAATATTTTAATATTTAAAAAATGCGACATATGTTGCAGCCGCCACAGAAATGCAAAGCCATTATTTCATTGTACTGTCAATATTCGCCTTATGCAGCTTAAATTCCCGAAAACGAAGCGGTGAAATGCGAAATTCGCGGTAATCCTGCATCATCACGGTGAAAAGCATTACCGAAGCCACATATTTAAAGTTGACAAAGCAATCCTGGTTTATAAGCCTAAATTCTTCATGCGGTTCAAGGATTTGCCTTACCGCAGAAATATCATCTTCAATTTCCAAGGCAGGTCCGTCGGAAAGAAACAGCTTATATCCGCCATTTGCACTCTCAGACGGCACAGCGTACATGAGCTGGTTTTTAGGCACATGCTGCGCCGTGCCGTTTATATGCACCGTCACAGTCACAATATTTCCCAGCACATTTTTGTCGCCCAAAGCCAGAAACTGCGGCAAAGGATCAGGGATATACGGCTTTTTTGCATGGACAACATACGCAGGCAGATTTTGCAGCCGTGTGTAATCATACTTTGACGAATACAGCACAAGCGGCGCATTAAAGCTCATTTCCTCAAGCCTTTCAATAATCTCCTCCACCAATCCCCCGCGTGAGCACATATCCATAAATACAATATTGTATTTCAGCGGATTTTTCAAAAAATGCTCCTTGTCGCCGAACGATTCAATATACAAAATATTCGGCGTCCCCGCGCGCTTGTCAGACTCCCTCGAAAGCAATCGCTCTAAATGCTTCCTGTCCGCCACATTGTCATCACAAATCGCAACATGCATAACCCCACCCCCATAAAAACATTCAAAGCACTCAAAACATTTAGAAGGTCTTAGGCTGCGTCTTTTGCAGCCTTAGAGCTTCTTAATGTTTTTTTTACATTATGGAAAATTCAATCGGCGATAAATAGACAAACGCCACAACCGCCAAAATCTCAATTATAAGAATAGCAGGCATACCATACACAAAATACCAGTGCTTTGTCTTATGATGAAAAACCCTCATGCCAATAATCGAGCCAAGGCTGCCGCCGATAATCGCGACAACAAAAAGGGTAGACTCTGAAATTCTCCAGAGTCTTTTTACTGCCCTGCGCTTGTCAATCCCCATAAGCGCAAATCCAATGATATTCATAATCAACAAATAAGCCGCAATAATTCCAACCACAACCATCTTTTCAGTATTTCACCCTTTTTATATCGCAACATTTCAGCCTATAACTTCCGAAACGCTTCATTATCGTAACGCTTTGAATTTTCATTCTTTTTATATCGCAATATTTCAGCCTATAACTTCCGAAACGCTTCATTATCGTAACGCTTTGAATTTCCACTCTTTTTATGCCGCAGCGTTTCAGCCATTGGCTTCCTTTTCATATATTAGCAGCTAATTTTTACCCTCTTTGTTCTGCTGCATCTTCATAGCGCGGACCTTGCATGAAAGTCCAAACAGGTTAATAAAGCCTTCAGCGTCATGATGGTCGTACAAATCGCCAGTTGTAAACGATGCAATGCTTTCATTATATAAGCTGTAAGGACTTGTCTCGCCTGCCTTGATGATATTGCCTTTGTAAAGCTTGAACTTAACCTCGCCAGTGACGTATTCCTGCGTCTTTTCGATAAACGCCTGAATAGCTTCGCGCTTGGGAGTGAACCATTTGCCTTCGTACACCGTGTCGGCAAGCTTGTTGCCCATCTCTTTTTTCAGCGTGTATGTATCGCGGTCAAGGATAAGCTCCTCAAGCTGCTGGTGCGCTTCCATGAGGATAGTACCGCCAGGAGTTTCATATACGCCGCGCGATTTCATGCCTACTACGCGGTTCTCAACAATGTCCACAATGCCTATGCCGTGCTTGCCGCCGAGCCTGTTCAGCTCCCTGATAATGTCGGAAACCTTCATCTTTTTGCCGTTTACAGATGTCGGCACGCCTTTTTCAAAAGTCATGGTGACATATTCGCCCTCGTCGGGAGCTTTTTCAGGCGTAGTGCCAAGCACGAGAAGATGGTCGTAATTTGGCTCGTTTGCGGGATCTTCAAGCTCCAGCCCCTCGTGGCTTATGTGCCAGATGTTCCTGTCGCGGCTGTATGATGAGTCTGCAGAGAAGGGCAGATGTATGCCGTGCGCCTTGCAGTATTCAATCTCGGACTCACGCGAATCCATAGTCCACTTGTCATTTCTCCAAGCGGCGATAATCTTGATGTCGGGCGCGAGCGCCTTTATGCCAAGCTCGAAGCGTATCTGGTCGTTGCCCTTTCCCGTAGCGCCGTGGCAGATAGCCGTAGCGCCCTCTTTCCTTGCAATTTCCACAAGCTTCTTTGCGATAAGCGGTCTTGCCATAGAAGTGCCGAGAAGATATTTGTTCTCGTATATGGCGTTTGCCTGCACGCAGGGCACGATATATTCGTCGCAGAACTCGTCAACTACATTTTCGATGTAAAGCTTTTCAGCGCCGCAGGATTTTGCCCTCTCCTCGAGCCCGTCAAGCTCCTCCTCCTGCCCGCAGTCAACGCAGACGCAGATTACCTCGTAATCAAAATTTTCCTTGAGCCAGGGAATGATGGCGGTAGTGTCCAGACCGCCTGAATAAGCAAGTACAACCTTTTCTTTCATAAAAACCAATCCTCCGTTTTCAATTTTTTGTATTTTGCCGCTTTAGCCGTTCAAAATCCACCATCCGCGCAGCGGCATAAATTTTCGGACTTAAAACAAATATACATCATTATCCAATATAAATCAAGTGAAAATTTATGCATTATTTATGCGAAAATGATAGGATAAATTTGAATAAAATAAATGAAATAGAAACTAGACGAAAATAAAATAATGAATATTATGCGCGACAAAAGCATAAAAATACAATGCAGCGCAAAAAAATACCAAAAAATTATCGGCGGGTGTGCCCCTTCCCGCATTTCTTTTGACCGCGAGGGTGCGTAGCAGCACAGTCTCTACTTCAATAATTTTTTGGTAATTGTATGTATATATTACACTAATTGTTTGCCGTTGTAAATGATTTTGATGCTTTATCGTAAATTTATTGTAAATTTTATCGTAAATTTGTTATCGTAAATTTATCGTAAGTTATCTATTTCATAATAGTTAAATTTTCAGCATACCGTTTTATTTTTTGTGCGAGGCTTATTGATAAAAGCGTCCTTTTTTGCTATACTAACTAAACAAACACAGAGAAAATAATTATATATGTTTCATCTTAAATTTTGAAAGAGAGGCATGCCTATGTCATATGAAATGTTGGAAAAAGAATTAAAAGATTTGCCAGAGGCAAGTCTTGATGAAGTGATTGAATATATAAAGTTTTTAAAATATAAGCTTTTAAATGCGGACAATAGCTTATCTGATTTATCCTCTGCTACAGAAAAAAAACATCCCAAAAGAAAATTAGGCGTTTTGCAGGGAACATTCATTATGAGCGATGATTTCGACGAAACGCCGGATTGTTTTAAGGAGTATATGTAATATGTATCTGCTGGACACACATACGCTGCTTTGGGCATTGTTTGATGAAAATTCGCTTTCAGAGAATGTTAAAAAAATTATTTTAGATGACAATGATATTTTTGTAAGTATTGCTTCATTATGGGAATTGCCATAAAACAGAGTATAGGAAAATTACAGATAAATGAGTCCATTGAAACTATTGCTCGAGTATGCAATGAGGAGGATTTTTATATGCTTTCCATAATGCCTGCGCATTTGGATTATCTCAAGCAGCTCCCGCATATACACGGAGATCCATTTGACAGGCTCATTATATCACAGGCAGCCACGGAAAAGCTTGTTATTGTTACAAAAGATTCTGAAATCCCATTATATGGAATAAAAACAATATGGTAGTCCAACAGCCTTTGCGCATCACGTATGTGAGAGGCTGTTTTTTGTCTACGCCAAATTTACAGCTTGACAAATCCTCCTGAAAGTGTAAAATAAACACATAACTGAATAATATGCACGAATAATGAATAAAAATACAAGCAACACAAAGAATACCTCCAGCATTAGCGCGGCTTTGCAAATGGACTGCGCTTAATTGCCAGGGTTTGATACTAATTTCATACCAAATTCAAAATTAATTTAACAAAATTAATTTCACAGCAAAAACAGTTGTTTTTCCGCCGATAATATACTATTATATAAATATTGCGGTCAGTAAAAAGTTAAGAGTAAAAAATTAAAAAGTGAAGAATTAAAAAGTAAAAAATTAAATACGTGCTGCAGGAACATTTAGGTAAATTAAAAAAATAGGAATGTAGCTAAACACAAAAATGTAGCTAAGTACAAAAATACAATTAAATATAAAAATACAGCTAAGTACAAAAATACAGTTAAATATAAAAATACAGCTAAGTAAAAAAGGCAGTTAAATGAAAAATGCAATTAAATACTAAAATGCTGCTAAAGACAAAATGCAATTAAACTACGAAAATACAGCTAAATACAAAAATATATTTAAATACGAAAATACAGCAAAAATACATTTAATCCAAACACAACCCAAAATAAACCTAAAATACACCACAGTTATAATAAAAGTACACATAGAAACACATAGAAAATAGAAACGAGGTAACACATAAAATGATAAGGTTAATGACCACAGCTGATTACGCCCAAGTCCACGCACTCTGGATGCGCATAAAAGGCTTTGCGATACGCAGCATAGACGACTCGCAGGCAGGCGTTGAAAAATTCATAAAACGAAACCCAAACACAAGCGTAGTAGCAGTCGAGGACGGAAAAATCGTCGGCGCAATACTCTGCGGGCACGACGGCAGGAGAGGCTGTCTGTATCATGTATGTGTAGATCCAGATTACCGCAGGCGCGGCATAGGCAAATCCATGGTAGTATTCTGCATGGACGCATTAAAAAAAGAAGGCATAAATAAAGTAAGCCTCATCGCTTTTACTAAAAATGACATAGGCAACGCTTTCTGGCACAACGTCGGCTGGGTACAGCGCGAAGACTTGAATTATTATGATTTTGTCTTAAATAATGAAAATATAGAGGCATTTAATAATTAAAAATGCAGAAGAACATTAAAAACACTCAAATGCGGTATTATTTAGTAAAAAAAATAGACATTAAATAAAAATATAGAAAATAACAAAAAAGATAGACATTAAATTTAGAAAGATAGAAAACAACAAAAAAGATAAGCATTAAATAAAGATAGAAAATAACAAAAAGATAGGCATTAATTAAAAAGATAAAAATTAATTAAAAAGATAAAAATTAAATAAAAAAACAGACACTTGAAACAAAAGGGGAAGAAAGGGGAATTAATGCTATGGAAATAGTAAAAGGCGGCGTAACAGCCGCAAAAGGCTTTGAGGCGGCAGGCGTGGAGGCTCAGATAAAATACCAGAATAGAGTAGACATGGCGCTGATATACAGCACAGCTCCCTGCAAGACAGCAGGCACCTTCACTACAAACGTAGTAAAGGCAGGTCCCGTAATCTGGGACAGAGACATAGTAAACAAAAGCCCATACGCACAGGCAGTAGTAGTAAACACGGGCATAGCAAACGCCTGCACGGGGCAGCAGGGCTTGGACTACTGCAGACAGGAGGCGCAGACAACAGCGGCGCTTTTAAACATTCCCGAAAATGCAGTGCTGGTAGGCTCCACAGGCGTCATCGGTAAGCAGCTCCCAATAGACCGCATAAAGGCAGGCATTGAGCAGCTCGTAAAGGCAAAAGCCGATACCATAGAGGCAGGCGCCATGGCAGCAAAAGGCATAATGACCACAGACACAATAAGCAAGGAAATAGCAGTAAGCTTTGACATAAACGGCAAAAAAGTCACTCTCGGCGGCATGTCAAAAGGCTCAGGAATGATACACCCCAACATGTGTACAATGCTCGCCTACATCACCACAGACGCGGCAATCAGCAAAGCTCTCTTACAGGAAGCACTAAGCGCAAGCGTCGCGGACACCTACAACATGATATCCGTTGACGGCGACACCTCCACCAACGACACCTGCCTTATACTCGCAAACGCCCTCGCAGGCAACGAAGAAATCACACAAAAAGGCGAAGCCTACGACAAATTCTGCGAAGCCCTCAACTATGTAAACACCTTCCTCGCAAAAAAAATGGCAGGCGACGGCGAAGGCGCGACAGCCCTGTTTGCGACAAAAGTATACAACGCGCCCACAAAACAGGACGCGAAAACCCTCGCCAAATCCGTAATCGGCTCAAACCTCACCAAAGCCGCAATCTACGGACACGATGCCAACTGGGGCAGAATCCTATGCGCCCTAGGCTACTCAGGCGTACAATTCAATCCCGAAAAGGTTGACGTATTCGTAGAAAGCAAAGCAGGCAAAATACAGCTCTGCAAAGACGGCTTAGAAGCAGACTACAGCGAAGAACAAGCCACAAAAATCCTCTCCGAGCCCGAAGTCACAGTCCTCGTAGACATGAAAAACGGCACCTCCGAAGCCACAGCCTGGGGCTGCGACCTAACCTACGACTACGTAAAAATAAACGCCGACTACAGAAGCTAGAGTGTCCGCTACGCTTTCCACGGAGTGAAAACGCGTCTGACAGAGGTATATAGTCGCATCTGGGCGACCTGTCAGAAACACAAACACAAACAAAAACCAGAAACACAAACAAAACCGAAAAGAGGTATAATAAAAAAATGAACGAACAAGACATGAACAAAATATTAGCCAAAGCAGAAGTCCTAATCGAAGCCCTCCCCTACATACAGCAGTTCAACAGAAAATACATAGTAGTAAAATACGGCGGCAGCGCCATGAGTAACGCAGAACTTCAAAAAAACGTCATAAAAGACGTCACCCTCCTAAAACTCGTAGGCTTCAAACCAATAATCGTCCACGGCGGCGGCAAAGAAATCAGCCGCTGGGTAGAAAAAGTCGGTAAAGAACCCAAATTCGTAAACGGCCTGCGTGTCACCGACGATGAAACAATGGAAATCGCAGAAATGGTGCTGAACAAAGTAAACAAAAGCCTCGTCACTATGGTACAGGAACTCGGCGTAAAAGCAGTCGGCGTAAGCGGCAAAGACGGCGGACTCTTGAAAGTAGAAAAAAAATACTCCGATGGTCAGGACATAGGCTTTGTAGGCGACATCAAGGAAGTAAATCCCAAAGTGCTGTTTGACCTGATAGAAAAGGACTTCCTTCCAATCGTAGCGCCAATAGGCTTTGACGACAATTTCCAGACATACAACATCAACGCCGATGATGCAGCCTGCGCCGTAGCCAAAGCAGTCGGCGCGGAAAAACTCGCATTCCTCACGGACATAGAAGGACTTTATAAGGACGTCAACGATAAATCCTCATTTATTTCAAGACTTTCAGCCTCAAAAGCGGATGCCCTGATAGAGGAAGGCTTTATCGGCGGCGGCATGCTGCCCAAACTCAATAATTGCACAGACGCGATACGAAACGGCGTAAACAGAGTGCATATACTTGACGGGCGTATTCCCCATTGCCTGCTGCTTGAAATATTTACACGAAAAGGCATCGGCACAGCGATAATACGCGACGAAGATGTAGAAAATATGTAGAAACCGAGAATAATTAAAAAATGTTTTTCACTTTCAGAAACATAGAAAGAATATAAAGAACAAAAAGAATAGAGAGAACAAAAAAATAGAAAAAACAAAAAAATAGAAAGAACAGAAAAAATAAAAAACAAACAAGAACATACAGGCAATTGTGAAACATGTTCTAAACTGTCCGAATTAGTGTGAATTTTCACCCCAATTCCATACTATTTAATAAAGTTTCACAAATGCCTAATAGAATATAACAGAAACGGAGAAAAAATAATGGAAACAATGAAGCAATACATTGACGACGCGGAAGCGGCGCTCCTTCACACCTACAACCGCTACCAGATTGTATGGGACAGAGGCGACGGCATGTATATGTATGATATTGAAGGCAAAAAATACCTTGACTTCGTGGCGGGCATAGCGGTCTTTGCACTCGGCTACAGCAACAAGGCATACAACGACGCGCTCAAAGCCCAGATAGACAAGGTAATCCACACGTCAAACTATTATTATAATATCCCCGCGATAGAGGCGGCAAAAAAGCTTAAAAAAATATCCCAGATGGATAGGGTATTCTTCACAAACAGCGGCGCGGAGGCAGTCGAGGGCGCATTAAAGGCGGCAAAAAAATACGCGTATCTGCGCGACGGCAGCACAGACCATGAGATAATAGCTATGAACCATTCATTTCATGGCAGAACCATGGGCGCTCTTTCCGTCACAGGCAACCCGCACTACCGCGAAGCGTTTGAACCGCTTATCGGCGGCGTAAAATTCGCCGATTTCAACGATTTTGACAGCGTAAAGGCACAGGTCACTGACAAAACCTGCGCGGTAATAATGGAAACCGTGCAGGGCGAGGGCGGCATTTACCCCGCAGACGAAACATTCCTCAAAAATGTCCGCGAACTCTGCGATAAAAATGACATTCTCCTTATCCTCGACGAAATCCAGTGCGGCATGGGCAGGACAGGCTATATGTACGCATGGCAGAAATACGGTGTAAAGCCTGACATAATGACGACGGCAAAGGCGGTAGGCTGCGGCGTGCCAGTCGGCGCGTTTATGATGACTGAAAAAGTGGCTTCACAGTCGCTTACAAGCGGCGACCACGGCACGACCTACGGCGGCAACCCGCTTGCGTGCGCGGCAGTCTCAAAGGTAATAGACCTGTTCGAGGAAATGGACATACTAAGCAATGTAAAGCAGACAGGCGATTATCTCTATGAAAAGCTTGATGTGCTCGCGGCAAAATACCCCGCAGTCAAGGCGCACAGAGGAATAGGGCTGATACAGGGCTTAGAGCTTGACAAGCCCGTCGGCGGCATAATACAAAGCGCGATAGACAAGGGACTTCTGCTGATAAACGCGGGCGCGAATATTATCCGCTTTATACCACCGCTCATTGCCACAAAAGAGAATGTTGACGATATGCTTGCGATTTTAGAGGAAAGTATCAATGAAAACTAAATATAAAAAACAGTTTGTGCATGCGCTTGTGATTTTATTGCTGATAGCGGCTCTGCTGTTTGCATATTTCTGCTTTACGGAAAGCTCATCAGATAGCGTCACACCAAGCCTTGGAGGACTGAAAAAGGAAACTCTAATCATATGGTACACTGACGATGCGCTCACGGAGTTTCTCAATAACCGCGCGCTGGCTTTTTATGACGAGACGGACATCCGCGTGGAAACAAAGCTTGTGTCAGGGCTTGAGTACCTTGAGGAGATAAACAGGACAAGCATATATGAACAGGACAAGCTGCCAGACATTTATATACTGACAAATGATTCGCTTGAAAAGGCGTACCTTGCAGGGCTTGCCGCGGATATTTCGGACAGCGGCATTGTCACGCAGGACAGGGGCTTTTGCAGTGCGGCTGTCAATGCCGTGACATACAAGGATAAAATATTGGGCTGTCCGTTTTATTTTGAGACAAGCGCGCTGCTCTACAACAAGACATATCTGGAGCAGATAGCCGCGCAGACAAATGAGGCATATGCGGCATCGGAGAACGCTGGCGCGGCGGCGGAAAATGCTGATGCATCGGGAGAAAACGCTGGCGCGTCGGAAAACGCGGGCGTAAGATTGACCGCGGAGGATTTGATACCGTCTACGATAGCGGATATTTTGAATATTTCCGACACCTATTCAATGCCTGAAAATGCTGAGTATTTTTTCCGCTGGGACGTGTCGGACATTTTCTATAATTATTTTATAGTGGGCAATTATATTACGGTAGGCGGCGAAGCGGGCGATGACAAAAACAGCATAGACATTTACAATGAGGATTCGATAGGAAGCCTTGAGGCGTACCAGCAGCTCAGCCAGTTCTTTTCGATAGACATAAAGGAGACAAGCTATGAGAGTATTCTGCAGGAGTTTATTGACGGCAAGACTGTGTACACCATAGCGACGAGCGACTGCATAGATAAGCTTGGCGAGGCGGCGCAGGACGGCAGCTTTCCATATGAATATGGGCTAACAAAGCTGCCAGACATAAACAGCGGGCTTGCCACTCGCGGAATGTCCGTGACGGATGCGCTTGTGGTAAATGGCTATTCGCGCCACAAGGAGTCGGCGGTGCGTCTGGTCAAGTATCTTTCTGAAAATTCGGTGGACAGTCTGTACACGATGGCAGGCAAAGTCGCGGCGCTGCCGTCGGATGAATACGCTGACAGCCATATGGAGGCGTTTATACGCAACTATGCGTTATCAGCGCCAATGCCCAAAATGGTGGAGACGAGCAATTTCTGGATTGAGCTTGAAACGTGCCTTGAGCGTGTCTGGGGCGGGGAGGAGCCGAACGGGCAGCTTAAAGCGCTTTCGGAAAAGATAAAATCGCAGCTTGCGGGCGAACAGGTAAGCGAGCAGGCGCTGGATTCTCCTGACATAAAGCTTATAAACGCGGTCGAATATGAGGACAGCGGCGAAACATCGGCGACAACTGAATAATATTTATAAAAAAATCCAATCATAAAAGAAAAACTTGAAGAAATGAGGTAAATTATGATTGGATTTTTTATAGCTTTGGTTTCGGGCGCGCTGATGAGTATTCAGGGGGTATTTAATACGAAGGTTACGGAGGCTACGAGTATTTGGGTGGCAAATTCGTTTGTGCAGCTTACGGCGTTTCTTGTGTGTCTTGCGGCGTGGGCGTTTACGGACAGGAGTTCGTTTAAGGGAATTTTGTCGGTGGAGCCTAAATATTTTCTGCTTGGGGGAGTGATTGGGGCGTTTATTACGCTTACGGTTATAAAAAGCATGGACGCTCTGGGACCTGCGAAGGCGGTGATGCTGATTGTTATTGCGCAGCTTATTGTTGCTTATGTGATTGAGCTTTTTGGGATGTTTGGGGTGGAGAAGCAGCCGTTTAGCTGGAGGAAGCTGATGGGGGCGGTTGTGGCGATTGTGGGGTTTGTGTTGTTTAAGTGGTGAGTGTTGTGGCCAAGAGGTCGCCCCAGCGGGGACATATGCTGTTGGAAAGGGCTTTGGGTAAAATGTGGTGAAATGTAAAAATTAATTCTTGTAATAGTTAAAAATATAGAATAGAATAATAGACAGATAGCGTAGAGGGACCTTTATCCGAGGAAGGGTAGGGGAGCTATTGAAATGAAAAACAGAATAATTAAATATATGCCTGTTATGCTTACGGCGGCGCTTGTGCTTTGCGCGTGTGGCTCAAATGTGTTTGGAAATGGGGAAGGCGAGGTGCTTATGCAGCTTGACGCGGGCAAAGGCTTGGTGACGGAAGAAAACAGCGGAGCGGAAAAAGCGCAGGGCGCTGAAGCGGGCAGCTCGGATAAAGAGCAGAGTGCTGCAGCGGAAAAAACGGCGGACACAGTTGCGGAGAATGCTGGCGGTGAAGCATTGGCGAAAGATACGCAGATATATGTATATATATGCGGGGCTGTAAAAAATGCTGGCGTGTATGATGTGCCGCAGGGAAGCAGACTGTATGAGATAGTAGAGCTTGCGGGAGGCTTTACGGAGGACGCGGACGAGACGTGCCTGAATTTGGCGAGACAGGCGCAGGACGGCGAGCAGATTGTGATACGCACTAAGGAGGAGCAGGCGGCTTTGCTGCAGCAGGAACAGACGGCGCAGGGCGCGGTTTCTGGCGGTCTGGTGAATATCAATACAGCGACAGCGACGGAGTTGTCCACGATTTCAGGCATAGGCGGCACCAGGGCGCAGGCGATAATTGACTACCGTGAGAAGAATGGCAGCTTTAAGACGATAGAAGATATAAAAAAGGTGGACGGCATAAAGGACGGGCTTTTTTCAAAGATAAAGGATAAGATTACGGTATAAATTTACGGATGAGGCAAAGGGGAAAATTTGGGCGTATGCCTTGGATTTAATATTGCGGCCGACGGCAGGCGGCGGAATGAGAGGGAAAAATGGCAAAGAGGGTATTGGTAGTTGACGATGAAAAGCTTATCGTGAAGGGAATACGTTTCAGCTTGGAGCAGGATGATATGGAGGTAGACTGTGCATATGACGGCGAGGAAGCGCTTGAAATGGCAAAAAACAACAAGTACGACCTTGTGCTTTTGGACATAATGCTCCCAAAGCTTACGGGGCTTGAGGTATGCCAGCAGATACGTGAATTTTCAGATGTGCCCATTGTGATGCTCACAGCCAAGGGCGAGGATATGGATAAGATAATGGGGCTTGAATACGGGGCGGACGACTATATCACGAAGCCGTTTAATATTTTGGAGGTGAAGGCGCGCATAAAGGCGATAATGCGCCGTACCTCCGCAAAGCCTGAGGCGCCGAAGAAAGCGCAGATAGTGGAGGCGGGTGACTTAAAGCTTGACTGCGACGGCAGGCGCCTGTACATAAACGACAAAGAAATAAACCTGACAGCCAAGGAATTTGACTTATTGGAGCTTTTGGTGTTAAATCCCAACAAGGTATATAGCCGCGAAAATCTTTTAAAGCTTGTATGGGGCGCTGATTACCCAGGCGATGTCCGCACGGTTGACGTACACATCAGGCGTCTGCGCGAGAAGGTGGAGGACAACCCGAGCGAACCTAAGTATGTTCATACAAAATGGGGAGTGGGGTATTACTACAAATAAGCAGGAAAGGCATGGCTGTCGGCGTGGAAAATCCGTTAAAGAGATTGAAAAAGTTTAAGGGCGTGAGAAGCCTTAGCGTGAGAATTTTTCTTATTATAATAGTATCGGGACTGATTCCGTGCGTCATACTTCACTATGGCATATTGGGGCGGTATATGGACAATGCCGTCATGGTGAGGACAAATGAGGTGCAGACGCAGGTCAGGATTATTGCGGATCATCTCACCACATACAATTATCTTCTTGACAACAGCAGCGATGTCGTAAATGCCGAGCTTTCACAGCTGTCAAACCTTTATGACGGCAGGGTGCTTATAATCAACAACAGCCTGCGCATTATAAAGGATACGTATGCCATAAGCGAGGGTAAGACAATCATATCTGAGGAGATAATAAAGTGCTTAAACGGCGGCGGCATTTCAAATCGGCTGCGCGACAACCGTTACATAGAGATAGTGGTTCCCATAGAGGAAAAGCTTGACGGCGTTTCGCGCATAATCGGGGTAATGCTCACGAGCGTGTCAATGGAAAGCATACTTTCAAGCTACGAGTATCTTCAAAGCAGGGCGCTGCTTATTGAAATACTTGCGCTTGTCATTATTTTTGGGATAGCCATGTTTATGAGCCGCTTTATCCTGCGCCCGTTTGACAAGATTACTGACGCGATAAATGAGGTGAAGAATGGATTTACTGACGAGGAGATAAGCGTCACCGATTATCTGGAGACTGAGCGGATTGGCGATGCGTTTAACCAGCTTATGGGCAGGATGAGGACTTTGGACGCGTCACGGCAGGAGTTTGTTTCAAATGTCTCACACGAATTAAAGACGCCGCTTGCATCGATGAAGGTGCTTGCGGATTCCCTGCTTGCTCAGGAGGATGTGCCTGCGGAGCTTTACCGTGAATTTATGGGTGATATTACTACTGAGATTGACAGGGAAAATAAGATTATTACGGATCTGCTTTCACTGGTGAAGATGACGCGCACGGCGGCTGATATGAATGTGGAGACTGTGGATATAAACGCGCTGCTTGAGCTTATGCTTAAGCGTCTGGGACCGATTGCGGCGAGGTCGAATATTAAGCTGATATATGAGAGCCGCAGGCAGGTGAATGCGGAGATTGATGAGGTGAAGCTTACGCTGGCGCTTTCAAATCTGGTGGAGAATGGGATTAAGTATAATACGGAGAATGGATGGGTTAAGGTGGTGCTGGACGCTGACCATCAGTTTTTTAGCGTGGAGGTTTCGGACAGCGGGATAGGGATACCGCAGGAGTCGATTGAGCATATTTATGAGAGGTTTTATCGGGTGGATAAGTCACATTCTAATGAGATTGGGGGGACTGGATTGGGGCTGGCGATTACTAGGAGTGCGATACTTATGCATCGGGGGTCTATTTTGGTGGAGAGTGAGGAAGGGAAGGGGACGACGTTTACTGTTAAGATTCCGATTACTTATATTGAGGTGGCGGGGTAAGGTGTGTGTAAGGAGGTCGCCCGAGCGTGGGCATATATCCCATTCAGACATCGCTTGCGCTCAGTTGAAAGCGTAGCGGACACTAAGCTCGGCGGCGCTGTAAAAGGAGCTACGCTTTTACAGCTTGCCTCGCTAAGTGCCGACGCTTTCAAAGGTCTTCATGGGATATATGCCCACGCTCGGGCGACGTTTTTGGCTGTAGCTTGGAAGGAATGAGGGATTTTGGTTGTTTTTTAAAGGTCTTTGCGGGATATATGCCCACGCTCGGGCTGCGTTTTGGCTGTAGCTTGGGGGGGAATGTTTTTAACAGTTGTCTTAACAGTTGGGAATGATTGAGGATAGGTATGGGTAGAAAAGGGATTGGGAAATTTGCGATTTTTATAGTTGCTGTCGTTATGTGTGTTATTGCTGGGTGTGCTTGCGGGGCGGAGAAGAAGAGCGGTACGCCGGTGGAGATTTCGTATTTGAATAATGATGAGACTAAGCTTGTGACGGAGACGCATTATCTTCAGAGTACGGATGTGAAGGAGATGATAGTCGAGGTGCTGACGCTTTTGTGCTGTGTGCCTGAGAATAGGGAGTTGAAGGCGACTATACCGAGCAATATTAATGTTGTGAATTATTCTTTTGACGGTGAGCAGGTTACGGTTTCTTTGAGTGAGAAGTACAGGGAGCTGGCGCGGACTACGGAGGTGCTTACCAGAGCGGCGATTGTGCGGAGTCTTACGGCTGTTCCGGAGGTTAATTATGTTATGCTTACGATAAATGGGGAGCCGCTTATTGACGGCAGCGGCGCGCCTGTGGGGGTTATGACGGCGGATATGTTTGTGGACAATGCGGGGACTCAGCAGGTTGAGGCGGTTGGAAAGGTTACGTTGAAGCTGTATTTTGCAAATGAGGACGGTGACGGTCTTATAGAGATTAACAGGGAGCTTGTGCATAATGCTGACGCTTCAAATGTGCCGATGGAGAGATTGGTGATTGAGCAGCTTATAAGCGGGCCTGCAAATGGAGAGTCTTATCCGACTATTAATCCTGCTACGAAGATATTGGGCGTGACGGTCAGGGACGGGGTCTGCCATATTGATTTTGACAGTACGTTTATGACGCCGGTTAATAATGTGACTAGTGATGTTACTATTTATTCAATTGTAAATTCGCTGGCGGAGCTTAGCAATATAAATAAGGTGCAGATTTCAATAGATGGGAACGCCAGCGGTAAGTTTAGGGATAAGTATGATTTGGGAACTGTGTTTGAGAGAAATTTGGAGATTGTGGAGTAAGGATATTTGAAAAAGCGGGCTGTCCAAGCGGGCTGTCTGGGCTGTGGAAATATTAAAAATAAATTTATGGAAAGGGTACTATTTTATGAAAAGACCACTATGCGCGGTCTGTGTGGCGTTTGTGGCGGCGGTTTTTGTCAGCTTGAAGATTGGTCCGCCTGTGACGGAGCAGGCTGCGCCGTCGGGGGATATGACGGCGGTTTATATTGGCGAGGTCTGCCAAAGGGAATACAAGGGCGATAAGCTGGTAATTTATCTGAAAAATGTCAAGGTTCAATCGGGCATATCTGATTATGATGTCTTTAGCGCAAATTCTGCGCGGGAAATATCAGGAATAATCTGTTATATGAAAAATCCCCTGTCAGGTGAGTCGGTAAAACAGGGAGCGACGGTAGCGGTGCAGGGCAGTGCGGCGTATTTTGATGTTCCGAGAAATTATGGTGAATTTAATGCAAGGCTGTATTACAAAACGCTGGGTTATGATTTGGCTGTTTACAGCGCCGAGATTCTGGCGCAGAGCAGTACGTATTCGCCATATAAAGAGATGCTGTGCCAGATAAAGCTGCGGCTGGAGGGCGCTTTGGACTGTGCGCTTGATGAGGAGGACGCCGCTGCGATGAAGGCTATCCTGCTGGGCAGCAAATCACAGCTTTCGGCAGGCGCAAAGGAGCTTTACAGGCAAAGCGGCATATATCATATTTTTGCAATATCAGGCCTGCACATAACTATAATCGGAATGTCGCTTTACCGCATTTTGCGCAGAATACGCCTGCCAGCAGCATTGGCGGCTGCCGTGTCGGTTTCGGTGATGTTTTCGTATGGCGTGATGACTGGTATGAGCGCTTCGGCTGTGCGCGCGGTAATAATGTTCGCCTTAAAGCTGCTTGCGGACTTTTTCAATAGAAGCTATGACATGCTGACGGCGCTTGCGCTTGCGGCGATATTGATGCTTATGGAGCAGCCGCTGTATATTCTGCATACGGGTTTTCTGCTGTCGTTTTCGGCGATAATAGGCATATGTATTTTTTCAAATACTGTTCTGGTGCATTTCCCGATATTTCTGTGTACATATTATGAATTTCCCATATACAGTTATCTGATAAATCTGATTGTCATACCGATAATGCCTGCGCTTATGTGCTCTGGTCTGCTCTGCATGGCCTGCGCGCTGCCGCCTGCGGGTGGAATTTGGGGACTATTGGCGTCGTTTTTTGGCGCTGTCTGCCATATAATATTGAAAGCGTTTGAGCTGATAAGCGCTTTTTCGCTAAAGCTGCCGTTTGCGCAGTGGATAACGGGCAGGCCGGAGAATTGGAGGATAGTGTGTTATTATGCCGTTTTATTGTTTTTGGCGATTACAGGGAAAAGGCTTGGGAGCGCATTGAAATTACCATTAATAACAGCTGCTATTGTATTGCTTTCGGCAGGCGCGGCGGGGGAACTCAAAATATCTTTCCTTGACGTGGGGCAGGGCGACTGTATATGGATAGAGACGCCTGATGACAGGCATTACATGATTGACGCGGGCAGCTCGTCGGAAAGCGGCATTTCGCAATATACGCTGACGCCATTTTTGAAATATACAGGAACCTCAAAAATAGATGCCGTATTTATCACGCATCTTGACAGCGACCATACATCGGGAATTATAGGACTTTTGGAGGAGGATGAGGGTATAGAAATAGGGCAGATTGTGCTGGCGGAGGCGGCGATAAGGGACGAGGCTTATTATGAGCTGGAAGGGCTGTGCGGCGCAAATGATGTTTTGTTGAGGACAGCGAAGGCGGGTGATATTTATGCGCTTGGCGAAGATATATCGCTTGAAGTCCTGCATCCGTCTGCGGATTATGAAACGCAGTCAAGAAACGCGTATTCGCTGATTATGCGGCTTGAATATAAGGACTTTTCCGCGCTGTTTACAGGAGACGCGGAGGCTGACGGCGAGGCTGCGGCTGCCGAATATCTGGCGCAGGCAGGAAAGGGCGCGGACATATATAAGGTCACTCACCATGGCTCGAAATATTCGAACACTCAGGTGCTGCTTGAAGCCGTCATGCCAAAGCTTGCGGTGATTTCCTGCGCTGAGGACAACAGCTATGGACATCCGCATGACGAAGTCATAGAGGCGCTAAAAAGCATAGGAAGTGAAATCCTAATCACTAAAGACACAGGCGAAATCACAGTCACAGTCAGGAATAATCAGGCGGAGGTATCGGTGTTTTATAATAGTGAGCAGTAGGGCAATTTTATAAAAATACTTCTGAGATGCCCAAATAACTCCCCAAAGTGCCAAAGCATTTAGAAGTATTAAGCTTTACGCCGAAAAATACGGAGACAGCGTTTAATTTAAGCTGCTAAAGCGGCAGGCGGGATTAACGGGATTAAAATGACGCAATTACATAAATATGAAGTGTTGTTAAATACAGTAAAATAAAACAAAAAGGCTGTTTATTGATATTGTTATATAAATAAAGTATAATGATAATAACAGGTCTGGAAATGGAGTAATGAATGATAATGACGATTGATTTGGAAGGGAGGATAAATTCCATGTGTAATTTATCAGAGTGTATTATAGAGGAAGGCATACAGCTCATGATAGAATCCAGCCAGGAGTTCGGGATTGCAAAGGACGCGGTCTGCGCAAAGCTGATTGAGAAATATAAAATAGACGCCGAACAGGCGCAGCGTTATATCGAAAGCTACTGGAATGACGAAATAGACAAGAATTATTAAAAATAAATAACATATAAATAAATTAAGTATAAACGATTGAATTTAATCCTGATAAGTGCTATTATAATTAACAAGAGAAATGACATATAACTCAGTTTTTGTGACAAATTGCACAAAAGTGTGCAGAGTGTGCAAAAAAGCGCGGCGTATTGGCATAGAGGGCATAATCTTCAAAATTTTGTCAAAAATCAACAAATACATTTACAAAAAGCAGATTTCATTTTATAATATATTATAAATACCCGCATAGTACATAAACCAAAATTCGGAGTGAACAACAATGCGTTTGACCATTCAACCTAAAAAAATCAACAAAATAAGGCTTGGCGACCTTCTGGTGCAGAGCGGCTCGATTACAGTGGAGCAGCTCGAAACAGCCCTTGCCAAGCAGAAGCAGCGCAATATGAAGCTCGGCGAGGTGCTCGTAGACGAGGGCGTCATATCAGAAGACGACATAGCAAACGCCCTCTGCAAGCAGCTTGGCCTTGAAAAAATCGACCTGCAGAACATCAATATCGACAAGGCGGTGACGGCGCTTATCCCCGTCACGCTTCTCAAAAAATACATAATGATGCCCTTCGCATTCAGCGAGGACAACAAAAACATACTCAGGGTTGCGATGGAAAATCCGCTCGACACCTACGCGCAGGAGGACATCTCCATAGTCACGGGCTATCAGGTGGAGCCCGTAGTAGCCACGACGCGCAGCATCATGCTCGCGATAGACAAATACTACGGTCAGGACGAGACAAAGACAGCCCTCGACCGCTACGCCAAGGAGAAAAAGCTTGACGTGGAAAAAGACGAGCGCGAGGAGGAGGACGTAAACAGCTCCCCGATAGTAAAGCTTGTCAAGGAAATGATAGACCTTGCAGTGCGCCAGAGGGCGTCAGACATACATATAGAGCCGATGGAGGAGTATATCCGCGTGCGTTATCGTATCGACGGCGTGCTCCAAAATAAGGGCAAGTACAACGTTTCAGTCCTCCCGTCAATTATCGCGCGTATCAAGATAATCGGCGGCATGGACATTTCGGAAAAAAGAAAGCCGCAGGACGGACGCATCACGCAGGTGGTAGACCATGTGGAGTACGATATCCGTGTTTCCATACTTCCCACAGTGTTCGGGGAAAAAGTTGTTATGCGACTTACGGCGAAAATGGCGCTCACAAGGGAAAAGAGCCAGCTCGGCTTAAAGCCCTATGAGCTTGAGCAGTTTGACTACATTATCAAAAACCCGCATGGCATACTCCTCGTTACGGGACCTACAGGAAGCGGCAAGTCCACGACGCTTTACACGGCGCTCAGCGAGCTGAATACGAGCGATGTAAACATCATCACCGTCGAAGATCCTGTCGAGGCGAATATAGACGGCATCAATCAGGTGCAGGTAAATCCCAAGGCGGAGCTTACGTTTGCAAGCGCCCTGCGCTCAATTCTGCGCCAGGATCCTGATATCATAATGATAGGCGAGATACGAGACACTGAGACGGCAGCCATAGCGGTACAGGCGTCAATCACGGGGCATCTCGTGGTGAGCACGCTCCACACCAACTCGGCGGCAAGCTCCATCACGCGACTGGAGGATATGGGCATAGAGTCTTACCTGATAGCCGATTCCGTCATAGGCGTCATAGCCCAGCGACTTGTGCGCCGTCTCTGCCCTGTATGCAAAAAACCGCGCCCTGCGACTGACGAAGAAAAAGAATTTATGCAGCAGGACGTAAATAAGGACATCACCATATATGAGCCGTGCGGCTGCCCCAAGTGCGACGGCACGGGCTTTAAGGGGCGTATCGGCGTGTATGAGATAATGAAGATGACTCCCGCGCTCAAAAGGATTATCAGCAAGCGCGAGGGCGCTGACGTGCTCAAGGAGCAGGCTATGAAGGAAGGCATGAGGACGCTTAGGATGAGCGGTTCTGATTATGTGCTTGACGGCACTACTTCGATGGCGGAGGTTGTTAAGATTTCGTTTGATATATAATGAATGGAGCTGTGCGAGATGACAAAATACGGGTATCAGGCTATAAACAAGCTTGGAAAAGTGGTAAGCGGGACTATTGAGGCTGATGGCGAGGCCGAGGCGATTATAAACATCAAGAGCCAGGGGCTTACCGTCATAGAGGTTAAGCAGCAGAACTTACTTACTCAGGATTTGAACATAGAGATTGGCGGGTGGCCTACTCCGCGCGATTTGAGCGTTATGTGCCGCCAGTTTGTGAGTATGAACAAGGCGGGCGTGACTATCATCGAGACGCTCAGGATGCTCTATGAGCAGACGGAGAACAAGCGGCTGAAGGAGGCGCTGCGCGAGGTCAGGCTTGCGATTGAAAAGGGCGATACGTTGGCGCAGGCGTTTTCGGCGCACCCGAAGGTTTTCCCGAGCATTATGATTAATATGGTGGCTGCGGGCGAGGCTTCGGGCACTCTGCATATTGCGATGGAGAGGGTTTCCACGCAGCTTGAGCGCTCAAACCATACGCGGTCGCTTGTGAAAAAGGCGATGATTTATCCGATTGCGGTGCTTATTATTGCGATTATTATTTCTATTGTCATGCTGGTGAAGGTTATTCCGTCGTATGAGGATATGTTCTCGCAGCTGGGGACGGAGCTGCCGTGGATTACGAAGTTTTATGTATTTTTGAGCGATTCGCTTATTGCGCACTGGCTGCTGGTGGTAATTGCCGTGATTGCGATTGTCGCGGGCGTGAGCGCGTTTTCAAAGACTAATACGGGCAAGCATTTTTTTGGAAAGCTTGCGCTGCAGATGCCGATTGTTAAAAATCTGGTGGTTAAGTCGGCGTCGTCGCAGATGGCAAGGACTATGGGGACCTTGATGGGTTCTGGCGTGTCACTTGTGGAGGCTACCAATATTGTGGCTGATATTATGAGCAATGTGTATTTTAAGGAGGCTTTGAAGGGGGCGGCGGAGCAGGTGTCGATTGGTATGCCGTTGTCGCGGCCGCTCGAGGATTGCGGGATGTTTCCGCCGATGGTTTATCATATGCTGAGGATTGGCGAGGAGTCGGGCAATACGGAGGAGATGCTGGATAAGCTTGCCGACTACTATGATGAGGAAGTGGAGATGGCTGTGCAGTCGCTGATGGCGGCTATGGAGCCGATGATTATTGTGGTGCTGGCTGTGGTTGTCGGAGGATTAGTGGCGGCTTGTATGGCACCGATGCTGACGATGTATCAGGCGCTTGATACTATGTAGGAGAATTGGGCAGGCTTTGGGCAGCGGGAGGTTTTTGTATGAATGATGATTATAATTATAAAGTGATTGCGGAGTTGAGGGGAGATTTGTCTGATAGTGAGAGACGGTTTATAGATGAGAAGATAGAGATGCTGAAGCGGAAGATGGATATTGTGAAGGTCGGAAGTGATATGTATTGTAAGGCGCAGCCTATAGTGAATTACAATGATTTTGGTCCTGTGGGGTTTTTCTTTGTTGAGTTGGGAGAGTTTAAGGAGTATTTTTCAAAATTGGAATATTACAATATGTGGAGGGGAGAAGTAGACGTTGCAGTTTGATGAGGGGCTGGAGTTGGTTGGCGTGAGGGTGACGCCTTTACGCTTTGGCAGGGTGGAGTTGAATTATGGGCTTTGGGTGCGGAGCGCTGCGGTGCGTGTGAAGCATACGACATGCGGACTGGCGGCGCGAGGTATGCAAGGGCTTGTAAGATATATGTAACTATTAACCAAATTAAATTTATTATGGAAAAGGAGATAAATCCCATGAAAAATGAAAAGAAAATGAATAACAAAGGTTTCTCCCTTGTGGAGTTAATCATTGTTATTGCTATTATGGCGGTACTTATTGGTGTGCTTGCTCCGCAGTATTTGAAGTATGTGGAGAAGTCAAGAAAGTCGGCAGATCTTGATAATTATCAGCAGATTATGACAGCAGTGCAGGTATATTATTCAGATGTATCAAATTCACTTCCAGCTGCGAATAGTTATAATTTGACAGTTGATGCAGATGGAAAGGTTACTGCGGATGAAGCAATTAGTAAGGCATGTGCGGATGCAGGTGTAAATGTAGAAAATATTACAATGAAAAGCAGTGCGTATAAAAACAAGACATTAGTTTTCACAGTAACAAGTAAAGGTTTGAGCGGTTTTTCTTGCAGCGATGCGACATTAGCTGAGGCATTGTCAATTTCTACGACAGCAGTATCTGACTCATAATATTTGGCTAAACATACCACACTGAAAGGACACTCCACAATGCCAACCACAATATTCTCCACAATCATATTCCTCTACGGAATAATAATCGGCAGTTTCCTAAACGTATGCATCTGCCGAATACCTAAAAAAGAGAATATCGTAACCACCCGCTCACATTGCATGAGCTGCGGTTATCAGCTGAAATGGTATGACCTTATACCGCTTTTCAGCTGGCTGGCATTGAGGGGGAAGTGCCGTGAGTGCGGGGAGAGGATTTCCGTTCAGTACCCTGTTGTTGAGGCGCTGAACGGTGTCCTTTACCTTTTGGTGTTTTGGCGGTATGGCGTGAGTCTGGTGGCTTTGCTGTATTGCTTTATGGCGAGCGCGCTTGTGGTTATCAGCGTTATTGACTGGAGGACGTTTGAGATACCTGTCGGGGCGAATGTGTTTATTGGCGCGCTGGGCGTGGTTAGGTTAGCGGCTGATTTGGGGAATTGGCAGGATTATGTGGTTGGATTTTTTTCGGTGAGCGCGCTGCTGCTGGTTATTTATGTCGTGACTAGGGGCAGGGGTATTGGCGGCGGCGATGTTAAGCTTATGGCGGCGAGCGGTCTGCTGATTGGCTGGGAGTGCAATGTGCTTGCTTTTGTGATTGGGTGTATTGTGGGCTCTGTGGCGCATATTATCAGGATGAAGGTGTCGGGGGCGGAGCATGTGCTGGCGCTGGGACCTTATCTTTCCATAGGGATTTTTGTGAGCGCGCTGTGGGGGGACTTGATGATTGGCTGGTATTTGTCGATGTTTTAGGGGTATTTAATGTGTGCCTGAGTGTGGCGGTTTGGGCATAAATTAAATAGCCTTACGGCTGTTTTGGAAAGAAGGCTGCGGCTGTCCCGTCGGGGCGGCTGCCATAACGGGAGGAAGGAAATGGCAAAAAAGGTACTCTGCATAGAGCTTGGTGTCTTTACCACCAAAATAGTGGAGATGGATTATCAGGCGAAGAAACCCAAGGTTTACAAGTGTGTCGAGATTGACACGCCGCACGAGGCGGTGGAGGACGGATACATAAATATGGATATGTCGGGCGCAATCTGCACATCCATCCGCAATGCCCTTATGCATAATAAGATTAAGACAAGGCGCGTGCTTTTTACGGTATTTTCGAGCAAAATCATAAACAGGGAGGTAATAATACCGGGGGTAAAGCCTTCGCAGATAAAGACTGTGGTAAAGGCGAATATTTCAGAGTATTTCCCGATAGAGCTTGAGGATTACAAGATAGGCTCAATATTGCTTGAAACCATAAAGGAGGGCGAGAACGCGGGCAGGCACAGGGTGCTGGTGGCGGCTGCCGAGAATGAGCTTATAACGTCGTATGAAAAGCTTGCGGAGGAAATGGGGTTTGAACTGGTTGACGTTGATTATTCGGGCAACAGTCTGTATCAGGCGTCAAAGAAGATGACTAGCGGCGATGAGGCGATAATGGTTTTAAAGGCGGAGGAGGAAGGCGCGGTAGTCAGCATTATGAGGAATGAAACGCTTGTCCTGCAGAGGAACATACAATATACGGTGGGAAGCTTTGACACGCTTTCGGAAAGGGTGGAGCTGATTAACTCCGTGGTAAACAGTCTGTTGAGGGTGTCGGATTTTTACCTTTCGAGGAATGAGGGCGTTAAGATTGCGCGGCTTTACGTGACCGGGGAGCTTTCGCGTGAGCACGATGACGTGGAGAGGCTTTCGGAGCTTACCATGCTTTACGGCACGGAGTTTGACATAGTAAAGGGTGTAGGGATAGGGCGCATGGCAGAGGGCGCGCCGATAAATCTTTTCACTGCGGCAATAGGCGCGGGGCTTTCGAGCATAGGTTTTGCCAACGAGAAGGAGCTGCAGCGGCATGAGACGAATTATGGCGCGGCGAGCGCCCTTATGGCGGTGCTTGCGCTGGTGGTCGTGGCGGCGATAGCGGCGGCGTCAGTGGTGCCTTATGAGATGGCTCTTACAGAGCAGAAGGATTTGAAGCGCCAGGAGCAGATATACTCGCAGGCGGAGGCCGTGCATAACCAGTATTTGGGCATGGTGGAGCTTTATGACATGGTGGAGTATGGAAACCTGCTCACGCAGCACAGTAATGACGGCATACTTGATTTCCTGAAGGAACTGGAGCAGAAAATGCCGAGTGACGTGGAGATGACGGAGTTTGCTTCTGACGATGAGCTGTGCGTGATGACTATGAGGGTGGCGGACAAGGAGACGGCTGCGGGCGTCATAGATATGCTCAGGGGCTTTGAAACCCTGATGAATGTCACGGTGGAGAATATTTCCGAGGAAAGTCTTGACGACGGCACGGAACTGTCTATGGACAGCGGCGATACTGTGTGCTATTTCAGCGTGAGCTGTTATTATTACCAGAATGTTTATGAGGATCCTGCCACGGCGGCGCAGCCTGCGGCAGACACGGCGGCGGCGGATGCCGATGCGCTTGAATAGGGGGGGCTGGGCATGAACCTGACTAAGAAAAAGGCAAAGGAAATCGCGGCGGAAACGCCATTGGATGAGAACAGGGATTTGTCGGAGCTTACCGCGCTTAGCGGCCGTGAGCTTCGGAAAAAGCAGGCGCAGCTGAAGAAGGAGCAGAAGGCGCGGCTGGCGGCTGAAAAAAAAGGGAGGAAAGCGAAGAAGAAGTTTACGCAGCAGAACTTTATGCTCGTGGCGGTTGTGTGCCTCGTGCTGATGGTTTTTGCTTATGTGTTTATTTACCTTGATTTTTCAGAGAGGACAGAGGAGGTAGAGGCATCTAACCAGCAGCTTAGGACGAAGCTCAACGAGCTGGAGGCATACTACAACAATATGCCGCATTATCAGGAGGAGATAGAGAATTATAAGGTCGCGATAAGCGATATTTTGAAGGAATATCCTGCAGACGCCAAGGAGGAGGATATCATTATGCTTGCCGTGGGGCTGCAGAAAAAAAATGATATTACTTATGAGAGCATATCAATGGAGGAAACGGAGTCTGTCTATACCATCGCGCAGGAAAAGATTGCGCCCGCGGGGATAGAGGGGCTTGACAAGGCGATTAGCTTTAACCAGAAGCACGCCGCCTACAATAACATAACGAACTATGCCAATTTAAAGGACTGCATTGAGGACATTTACGCTTCCCCAAACCGTATAGGCATAGACAATATTATTTACAGCAAGAACGAGGAAGACGGCAGTCTTAAGGGAAGCATAAATCTTTATTTCTACAGCGCGGCGGGCACAGACAAGGAGTACACTCCTCCCGATATGGCTGAGTACATAAGCGGCACTAGTGATTTGTTCAGGTCAAGCAAGGTGGTAAATAATGATGAAAATGCTGAGGAAGGCGAAGATGGCGAGGGCGGAGAGGATGCCGAGAACGCCGAGGGAGCCGAGGAGTAAAGGTCAGTTATTTGGCGGCAAATTAAATAACGGCGGTATGAGCTTAGTGGAGGTAATAGTCGCGATTACGATTTTGTCAATCGTCATAGTGCCTGTCATGCAGTCGCTTACCTCTGCGGCATTTTACAACGCCAAGGCGCGCAGGCGGCAGAATGTCATGCTTGTGGCGGAGAGCCTTATGGAGACGTTTAAGGGGTATGACCTTGTGGCTCCCGATGGCAATCCGGGCGCAGAGTGCCTGGTAAAGATGTTTGACGGCAGCAGTCTGGAGATACTGGATAAAATAGGGGCAAAGCAGGCGGAGGATGGGCGTGTCACAAGCGTGTCGGTTCAGAATGATGCGTCGGCTGCGAATGGAGGGAGTTATACCTTTAACATAGAAAATATGCAGACCGAGGACAATAAAATATATAATGTAAAGATTACGGCAACACCCGCGGGCACGTCTGAGGTGTATGAGGTGGTTAATGTTTCGCCTGAGAAGGATTTGGTATATACAAGTACGGATAAAAATTACAGTGATGGGGAGATTATAAATGCAATAAAAAATGATTTCAATGATAAACAGTTGACAAACTTCCTGACCGGCCTGACATCGGTAAAGGCGCTTGACTCGGAGGGCAATCCGATAGACGCGGCTTATCTGCAGTCGGAGGCGCACAGACCGAAGCTGCTGCTGAGCTGGAGGGACATCACATACAAAATAGAGGGCGGCAGCGGCGGAGCGAAGCTGTCTGTGACTATGAAATGCGAGTACACGGTGGATAAGTACACATATTACGTGCGCAAGGAGGAGCCTAGCTCGACAGAGCCGTCGACGGAGGGCGGCGGTGACATCGACATAGACCGCGAGGACGACGGCGTTTTGAATGAGGAACAATATGAGGAAAAGACGGAATATGTGCCGGGGTTTGGGGAGAGTGACGGGATACCGGTTGAATTGACGGCATCTCCCGAAAATGTGGAAAACAGTGCCATAACCGAGAAGCTGGAGCGGGTTTTTATTTATTATTATCCGCTTTACAACAGGAACGGTTATTATGCGTCAGGCTGCAAGGATAAAATACATATATTAAATGACACGGGAAATGCGATAGAGTGCTACCTGATAAAGCAGCGCGCGACAGATTTGAGCGATATATCAATGTCGCTCAATGATGCAAACTACAGCCCTGATGTGGACGGCAGCGGCACCATTACGCTGTACCACAATCTCAGGGAGAACATCGGCGGCAATTCGGGCGCAAGCGACCCTCCAAAGCCGGGATGGGGCGCTCCGTTTAGTGAGACTGCGGGCCAGTTTTCCTATACGGGCAGCGAGTTAAAAAAGAAGAAGGTGCTTGCCTATATGCTTGAACTGACAATAACTGACGCTGATACAGGCGTTGAGGTGGCCAAGCTGGAGGGTTCCATGAGTGAGAACTTGAAGAATTTAGGACCGTAAGCGACGGATGTAAAGAGGGTGATGAAGGTGCGTATTAATGACAAGGGCTCGGCTATAGTGTCTGTGATAGTGGTTACGGCGTTTATTACGATACTTGCGACTACTATTCTTTACACGACGGGAATTAACTACCGTGTAAAAGCGAATGATTACCAGAACAAGCAGACCTTCTACAAGGCGGAGCAGGCGCTTGATGAGCTGAAGGCGGCGCTGGTGGATGACGTCTCGGAGGCATATGCCTATGCATACAGTGAGGTGGCGGCTGAATATTCGCAGCTGGGTGCGGGCGAGCGGACGGCGGAGTACAACAGGCTGTTTGTGGAGTATCTTAGCAAGCTCTGGAAAGATGGGGCGGGCAGCCGTGTCAAGGTGGCGGGGGATGATGAGGTTAAGGCTCTAAAGGATTATTTTAAGTCAAAGACAGGGCTGGATGCGGAGGAGTGCCTTGATTATCCGGAAGGGACTGAGCCTGATGGCACTGTAGCCGCAGATTATGTTGTGTCATATGATGACAGTCTTGCTTCAAAGGGTCAGTTTATAATACGCAATGTTCATGTAAAGCATGCCGAGAATGGTTACATTACATATATACGCACGGATATAGCCCTGAATGCGCCCGATTATAACTGGAATGCAGCTGCCAGCACGTCTGGCGACGGGGTTTTGCGCATGAGTGATTATGTAGTGTATATGAATTGGACTAAGTATTGATATGGGGGGACGGCAGGTGCGCGGCACAGGATTTGGATTTAATAAGGACGGCAGGGGAATGTCGCTTGTTGAAATCATAATAGCTGTAGCGATATTGTCGCTGCTTATAGGAATAGCAGGATATGGACTGTCCCTTTCGAGCGGTAAGCCGGCTGAGAAATGTGCCCAAAAGCTTGCAAGCGTCATACAGCAGGCGAGAACAGCTACAATGGGAAAAAACACGACGATAGTCACTATAAAGATGGACAGTTCAAAAGGTGTTGTGGTTGAACAGGAGGTAACTACAGTGGGGGCTGACGGCAAGCTTGAACCTCAACCGAAGACGGAAGAAGTGGTTGGCTCAAATGATGTAAACATTGAATTCAGGCTTAACGGTACGGATGACAGCACGCTTGTATCAGAGCTTAAGCTTGAATTTAACAGGGCAAATGGCGCATTGCGGAATGTCAATGACGCAGATGCAAGCAGCTATATGCCCACAATAAAAGTTTCAAAGGGTAACACAACAAGGCTTATTGAAATCTTTCCGCTCACGGGGAAGCTTTCGGTAGGGGCAATGCCTTAGGGCAGCGTCTGGTTTGGAAACGGAGTGGTTATTTATGGAAGGAAGAAGGAAAAACAAAGGTTTTTCGCTGGTTGAGATAATATGCGCGGTTGCCATATTTTCTCTTGTCACCGTGACGATAGGAACGGTGATAGTATTCACGGCAAGGAGCTACCGCAGTGGCACCTCGGAAACTAAGGTGCAGCAGGAAGCGCAGTTCGCGGCAAACCGCATTGGCGGCATTATACAGAATGCGACAAAGGTTCATACCGAACCTGGTTCAAGCGGGAATGTTACCGCCGAATTCGTTATTGACGATAAGCACACCATAAGCTACGATGAGACCGCAAAAGAGTTGACATATTCAGTGGCTGACGGCTCACAGTCGCAGCTGCTTGCGGAGAACATAGAGAAGTTTTTCGTCGATTCGAGCAAGTTTGATGAGAGCAAAACAGTAGGGCTTGAACTGACTGTAGGAGATGGCACAAGGAGTTACAGCTTTGCGTACACAATGAACTCGCGCAATGACGAGGTGACACAAACCTCCGTACCTGCATTTGAGAGTTCTTCGATAATAGTGGACAGTACTATTGTAATGGTTCCGGGCGAAACCTACGAGATACCCGTAAGGGTACGCGGCACGGCAAGAAGGTTTACCGCGGTGAGCTCGGATCCGAATATTGAGAGTGTTGTGCCGCTCAATGATGGCGTGCAGGTGACGCTGAAAAAGGATGCCGGCATGGATACGGACGAGGCTCATTTTGAAATCAGACTGTTGAACAATGATGATTCAGAGGTGGCTGGCGGGGCAACAAATATTACAGTGCTTATAAGGCGGGTCAAGGCGGTAAAGGTGACTGTAAGTTCAACGACAGAAGGCGAGGATAAATATTATGTTTTCCGCGCGAGCGTTGAGGGCTCGAATATGAGCAAGCTGATGAGCGCCAGCGACAATAATTGGAAGAATCCGTATCAGGTAGACTGGAATAAGATTGCGCCAAAGCTTTACCAAAATTATGGTGAGGCAGGCGAGTCTGACATTACGGCAGGCAGGCTTGGCGAATTTTTTGATTTTGAAAATATAGAAATTACCAGTGACAAAGAGAGCCAGATAATGAAGGTCAGACAGAAGCCCGGGAAGGCGCTTGAAAAGAATATGGCGCTTGTGGTTACGGCGGTATCCATGCATGCGAACGGTGAAAATAAAGCGGGCATAGATTATGATGAAGCTGACAATGTCAAAGGCGAGGGCGTGCTGAGGGGAACTGGATTCAACGTGGATACACTGACGGCAGTGCTTGAGCCTGGAGAGGAGAAAGAGTACACTGTCACAGGCACCGGCTCGGAGAATTGGGAATGTGACATAAAGGATAAGGATAAACTCAAAGACCCCGATGATATAGATGTACAGCTGAAAAACGGCAAGCTTACGGTAAAAATTGGAGATGACGAAACAGGCTACCATACTGACGAGGCTGTAGACGGCGAATATGACGGAAACATTATAATTGAGATAAAGCCCGAGGGCAGCGATCAGGTGGCGGCGAAGGTGTATGTAGGCGTGAGAAGGGTGACTGAGATTGCCATTCAGGATAAGCTCCTGTATGACGGAGATAAGCACCCAGTAAGTGATCCGTTGAAAAAAGGAGCAGACCATCAGTTTGCCACTACGGTTTATGGCACGCACCTTAAACTTAGCAGCGAGGAAATAAATGCGCTTGCTAAGGATAGTAAAAATAGAAGATACGGAGACCAGCCGTTTGCGGTTGAGTTTTCATGGACTATTACATATAATGGTGCGGTCGTGGCAAAGGATAATGCGTCATATCCCAGTGAAAATGGATATAATTCGTCCAAAGTCTGGAATGTGTACTGGGAGTCGGAAAAAGATGCTGAAGAAACAATTACATATGGGAGCGCTGCCACTGAGAATAAAAAATATGCCAAGCTAATAGATTTTGGCGCAAATAACAGGAAATACAGTCGTAGTACGCCTGATTATGAGGAGAATAAGAATGTGACTAAAGTGCCAAACCATCCCTGCATTAATTTTTCACTCGTGGATGATTTGCCGAAGGGCGCTGTAATCAAGGTGACGGCGAAAGCGCTCTATCCATATACGCCGAAGGAAGGAAAAGCGACATACGGCGATGACAGCGTGCATATTGCAAGCGTGGAGCTAGGCGGCGCGGGCGGCGATGATTTTGAAGTTGTAAGCCTTGCCGGTTTCCGCCGTGGGCAGGATCAGTTTGTGTTTGAGGGTTCTCCGAAAGAGCTTGGGAATGTTCCATATGACGATGGCATCGACCAGAATGATCTTAGATGGTTTATGCGTGTCAGGGAGGTATTTTATGATGAGAATGGAAACAAATCCTACGGCGCATGGTCGGCATACAGAAAAACGATAGAGAACAGCAAGGATGCCAAAAAGCTTAATGCTACGGAAACAGCGTCATTCCTTCCAGACAGAGGATATCAGATAGAAATGGCTCTTATGGCCGTGAAGGACAATAAAGTACTCTGGCCGTATAATGACTCGGTTATAGAAAGCGGTTCTGGATTTGTAAAAGGATGGACGAATGGAAAGACAACGCCAAAGGAAGATTACAGGACTGTTTATGAGATTGGTCTGCCGCATGTTTCATTTATAGATCCAAAAAATACAAGTCCACAGGATCAAAGCGAGACGCTGGATAATTATGGCTCAGTGGAAAACCCCATAGAGATGCATAAGGGTGACACGATTGGCAATATCACGCTTTATGACAAGGGTAAAGTGATAGAGATGGGGCATTTTCAGAATGCGCTTGTAGCGCGTTTGGAAAAGCAGATTTTGCCAGAGGGAACATGGCAGGAGTGCTCAATGCCGTCGGGTATGAATATAGAGGATCATAAGCTTGGCCCAGTCATAAAGTATGACCAAAATAATAATATACCGGCTGGAATTTACAGAATAAGTTTCAAGCTTGAAAACAGCAGCGGCTGGTATGAGTGGAATGGCTCGAAGTATGAGTCGGTAAGCGGTATCAATGCACGGCTATATGATGGCACGAACGGATATATTTACATAAAAATTATGGATTGACAGTGATAAAAATAAAACCACTCTTGGCATATCAAAGCCAAGGGTGGTTTTTCTTTTATTTTGAATTGTTATGATATCCTCTGCAGCTGTTCACTGTGCTCAGTGACTACGTTTTTCAGTATGGATATGTCCTGTTTCATAGCATCATAGTCATCCACGCTTGTCTTGTATCTGTCATAGGTTGATGTGTAGCATGCCTCAATATTCTGCAGCCTGGGGACAATATTGTTTTCCTGGGTAAGTTCAATCTTTTTAACCCTGTTTTCTACATTGTGCAGCCCTTCTTTTACATCACGCATATCACCTTCAAGGTTTTGCACGCGAACCTTGACTTCATGCAATTCGTCTTTCATGCCCTGCATATCATCTTTTACGCCCTGCACATCATCTTTTACGCCCTGCACATCATCTTTTACGCCCTGCACATCATCTTTTACGCCCTGCAATTCGTCTTTCACGCCTTGCATATCATCTTCAAGGTTTTGTACGCGAACCTTGACTTCATGCAATTCGTCTTTTACGCCCTGCACATCATCTTTTACGCCTTGCAATTCGTCTTTCACGCCTTGCAATTCGTCTTTTACGCCCTGAATATCAATTTTCATGTCACGCACATCATTTTTGACATCCTGTAATTCGATTTTAATGTCTTGTATGTCGTTTCTCATAGGTTCAATCATATTTGATATTGCCAATAATAATTCATTGTCGCTCATATTAATACCTCACTTCTAATGTATAGTCTGCGAATGGTTACAAGCATATAACAGCATAGGAAAAATTTATTTCCTACGCGGGTTATCATGCTTTAGTTTCGGATACGGTATTGCTGCGCATATATCAATTTCTGCCTGCATTAAGCCTAAATATTAATTCTATTATATTGGCTGGCGGAAAATTTTGCAATACAATATCAGCACTATACCAAAAATTTAAAAACTTGTCCAATCGAGATGTAAAAATTCGTACTAAATAATTTATAAATATTATAAAAATTTTATAAACTGATTTTTATATTCTTATTTTCAATGCGTAAGCGTTTCCAATAAGCATACTTCGCCAATTTTTTAATATATTTATAAAAAACGAACAGGACAGGAAAATTTTATGTTGTGGAAAAGCAATAAGAACGCGAATATCGATATGGGCAAAGGCATAAAGGGCAGGCTTAAACAGAATTTGGAGGACATAAGCGCATATCTGTGCGAAAAAAGCATATCAAGAAAAGCCGTGACAATGGCGGCGGCGCTCCTTGCGCTCGCAGGATTGGTAGGTGTGAAATACAGTGACAGCGGCATTTTCACGGCTTCAAGCTCTGCGGTAAACGGCAGGGAGCTGCCGATATACTGTGTGCAGACAGATGAGCCGAAAATTGCGCTGACGTTTGACGCGGCGTGGGGAAACGGTAACTTGCGGAGAACTTATTCGGCTGATGCCTGATACATCAGCCGATATTTTCTTTTTCTGTATATACTGTTTTGAAAAGCGCTTCCAACTCGCTTGAAAAATTGTAGGTAATCTTGATTTTGTGGTTTTCAAATACTGTTATTTCATGTATCATTTCCACCACAATATTCCTGTCCAATTTTTCAATAGTCCTAAGCTCTAACAGGCGTTTGATCCACGGGCTCTCGAAAATATCCGGCGTGGCTTCTTCCTGCCTGTCATCAAGGCTTTCAAGCTGCTTTTCCAGTAATTCTTCTTTCTTTAGGTAATCTTGCCGATATGTGACAAATTCATCTTTGGAAATCAGTTCACTTTTGTAATCTTCGTAAACCGACTTTTTAAGCTTTTGAACCTTTTCCAGTTCAGCGGTCAGACGCTTTTTTTCATTTTCGTTTATCCGCTTTACTGTAATGGCTGCTGTTTGGTTTTGTTCAATAACTTCACGCATATTGTCAATGCTCTGCATGATAGCTTTCAAATCTTCCAAAATGATTTTTTCCAAAACCAAATGCGGTATCGGGTGCGGAGTGCAGTATTGCCTGCCGGAGCGTACATATGTCCCACAATAGTAATTTATGTTGCCATTGCCGTGTCCCGATGCTCCGATTTTCTTTGCTAAAGACCTGCCGCAGTCACCGCATTTCAGGAAGCCCGCAAAAATGCTCATATTGCTGTTTAAGTCAAGATTGCGTGTCCTGCGCTTTAGCAAATCCTGTACTTTGTTCCATGTTTGCTCATCGATGATTGCTTCGTGTGTACCTTTTACCACAATCCAATCTTCTTTGTCTTGGCTTTTTGACTTTCCTCTCATTTTTTGGCTTTTCTTATTCTGTACCATATTGCCGATATACATTTCATTTTGCAAAATGCGGTTTATGGTTGAATACGTCCAGTAAGAGGTACTGTCTAAGCGGTTGCTGTTCCTGTAATTATCTCCGTTCAGCTTTTTGTATTCAGACGGGCATACAATTCCGCCCTCATTCAGCATAGCCGCAATACGGATTTTTCCATGTCCCTCTATATAGAGCTTGAAGATTTTGCGGACAACCTCGGCGGCATATTCGTCAATAACCAACTTGTTTTTGTCGGCAGGCGATTTTTTATATCCATAGGAAGCAAATGCCCCTATAAATTCCCCTGCCCTTTGCTTGGTTTTCATGGAAGCATGGACTTTTTTTGAGATGTCCCTTGCGTACTGTTCATTAAAAATATTTTTTATGGGCAGCAGCATATCATAAGCCTGCTTCATACTGTCAATATTATCCGAAATGGAAATGAAACGCACATCGTTATCAGGGAAGTATCGTTCCAAATATTTTCCAGTATCAATGTAGTCGCGTCCAAATCTCGAAAGGTCTTTCACAATCACACAATTCACAATGCCTGCTTCTATGTCTGCAATCATTCTCTTAAATGATGGCCGGTTAAAATTTGTCCCCGTGAAACCGTCATCTATGTAGGTATCATACAAAACAAAGTCGTCCTTGTCTTTTAGGTAATCTGCAATCAGTTTTCTCTGATTTCCGATACTGTCACTTTCTGCCTTATCGCCGTCCTCTCTGGATAACCTGATATATTCAGCAACGTTGAAAAGTATGTGTTTTTTCATGAAGAAACCGTTTCTTTTTCGGCTTGTTCTTTCGCATGGGTCTGAATAATTCGGTTTATAAGTTCCGTGACAGTGATTTTGGCTAAAAATTCTCTTTCAATGGTATAGCATATTGCTTTCTGCCTGCCATTCTCCAATCGGCTATCCCTCCTATACATGACTAATTCATAAAAAATATACAACCTGTTTATAACAGCATATTAGATACAGCTTATCCAATATGCTAAAAATTTTTGTATATCAGGCAGACCGGACGGCTTGGCAGCTCCACGGGACTTGCACCCCTCTCATTCTTATGAGTAAGCCGTGTCAGCCTGTCCTCCACGCTCTGGGCGCTAGTGTCTGAAAAGTGTACCTCTATCAAATATCTTGTCTTTTCAATCTGATGCTGCAAGCAGGGCGGCGTCTGCCCTGCGGTGTTGGTCTGAATGTTGTCGTTCAAGTTTCTCCTTTGAACGCAAAAAAGGCGCATGGTTTACAATTTACTGTTCCATGCGCTTTTATGCTGTTTTTTGATATTAAATTGTTTTTCCAATTATGCTAACTGCATAACCTCGGCTTCAAGCTTCTTTAATTCATCAAATGTCAATGCTGGAATACACTCCGCAATTTCGTCAAGTGACATTCTGCCTTTCCTAATCAGCTTTTCTGCCGTTTTTCTCGCTTCACTGTTTTTAATATCTTCTGCATATGCTTCCAAAATCTGCTCATCATCAAACAACGTCATCATAATGTCTACAACCTCCTGTTCTTTACTTTCAAGATATTCTTTCAACACGTTTCGGTTTTTACAGATACGGATTGTTTCCATTACTGCTTTCTTTGTCTGTCCGTATTTCTTTCTCTGCTCATTATACACTTTGCAGAAGATAATATACTGCCCGATTATGTTGCCCTCGTCCTCTTGATAAAGCACTTTGACCTCTGCGTCTACCGCTATCTTTTCACCATCAAAAAAATCTTTTGAAAGCGATATGGTGTCGGGCGGATTTTTCTGATTTCCCAAGGCAGTCTTGCTGCCTGTAAATATCACATACAGTTCAGGTTTTGGCATATTGACTTTTTTAGAACCATATAAATTTTGCTTAGTACGCTTGAAAAAATCGTGGTAGGTCTGTATCAGATACATCAGCGCACGTATTATAATATTCAATGTCCATGTTGATTGACTTTCAACCAAAATGACAAGTCTGTCACCAACCGAAAATCCAAGGTCATTATAGTCTGCGTCTACCAGTATGTGTTTGATAGTAACATCTTTTATATCTTCTTCCGTTACATTACTGTCCTCTGGGTGAAGTGCCTTATACAGTTGGAGTAAATATTTTTTGTCCTGAAATAAATTTGTGAACACGCTGTCTTTTATTTTACGCCTCGGCGTGTTTTGTGCCATTTTACCACCTCACTATTGCAATGCAACAGAAGATACAATACAGCTTACTTCTACTGTACCTCTATTATACAAAAAAACGTCTGCCTTTACAATAAAATTCACGTTAAATTTCTTCTGGTTCTGTATGGAGTTGCTTTTACCGCCGTCCCTGTCCTCGTCCCTCACTGATAAGCGGGAGTAAAGGGCTGTGATTTTGCTGTAATCATTTTTATGTTATATTAAGTTGTAGTTAAGGGATAGCGGTTGCCTTTCTTTTTGTATTTGCTTGCCGATTGTTACTTTCCGCAAGTTACCGCTACCGTGGGGCAATGAGGACACCCGTGAGATAATGGAGATACTCAAAAAGCACAATGTAAAGGTGACATTTTTTATGACGGGAGGGTGGGTAGACGCCTACCCTGACGACGTAAAATACATTCTCTCCGAAGGTCACGACCTCGGCAACCACAGCGAAAACCACAAAAACATGAGCCAGCTCTCCGACGCGGAAAAAAAGACCGAGCTGATGACCGTACACGACAAAGTAAAAGCGCTCACAGGCTACGATATGTTCCTTTTCCGCCCGCCATACGGCGATTATGACAATGCTGTCATAAAAACAGCGCGCGAATGTGGTTATTACGCGATTCAATGGGACGTAGACAGTCTCGACTGGAAAGATTACGGCGTCGACTCCATCATCAAGACCGTCACCCAGCACAAACACCTCGGCAACGGCTCAATAATCCTCTGCCACAACGGCGCAAAATACACAGCGCAGGCGCTCGATACCCTAATCAGCACACTGCAGGAGGCAGGCTACACCTTTGTCCCGCTGTCGGAGCTGATTTACAGGGACAATTACACAATGGATCACGAGGGCAGGCAGCTGCCTAAATAAGACTCCGATACACTGTTAATTTTCCGCCCGCAGAAACGGCGCAGTCAGAAACAAAGGCATTGCATAAGCAAGCGCGTAAGCATACCTAAAGTCAGCGGCTACAGGCGCGGCAAGGCACAGCGTAAGCACGAGTGCGATAAGCGGCAGACAGACAAGTGAGTTTGCCGCGCACTCAGACCTTATGCACAGCGCCGCCGCAATCAAAACGAGCCAGAACAGTAAGCCCATACTCCAAAATGCCCCATACACAGGGAAAAGGTCGTTTAGCTTAAAGAATATCTCGCGTATTTTCACCACAATGCCACCGTGAAGTATTGGCTGCCATGAGAGCCCAAACTCATTGGGGTAAATCCCGTCGGCAAGTCCCACCTCGCACGCGACGTCAGGATACCAATATCCCCTTGTCTGAGCCACATAAGAGTCAAAATACAGCTTCGGATTGGAAAGCCCTATCAAAAACCAGTTCTTAAAAAATTCTCCCTTGTGCGACTCAAGGTAATCAATTCCCCTTTCGCGTATGAGATTTTTAATATTGTCGGAAACATCAGGCTTGTAAGCCGCCGCCACTTTTTGCGTATCCATAAGCCTGTCCACAAATTCAAGCTCGTCAGCGCTTAAACTCCCGCCGTTTGCTATGACGCTTGCAAGCTGCTGCGCGGGTATGGAGATTGATTCCGCAAAATCCGCCTGCCTGACATCATAAATTTCCATGCACGGGTACTTTACAAACAGCACAATGCCAATTACGGCTAAATTCATAGGAACAACCATTTTCCAGCAGCTTCTGTAGACGAAAAGTATAAAAGGCAGGCTTGCCAAAAAGGCGTACCACCCGTTTCCGCGCAGCAGGCAGAGCATTATGCCCGAAAAAACATAGGGGAAAATAAGCGTAAAGTATTCGGACACCTTTATTTTTTCACGTTTCCCGTTTGGAAGGGTAATATTTGGACGGAGCAGGAGCCTTACAAGCGCGGCGCAGAAAACCGCCATGCAGCCTGCGAAAGGGATATCCTTCCACATAGTCACGGCAAAAATGCCATTATATGGAATAAGCGCGTAAAAGCAGACCGCAGCGAAGATTATGGGTGTTTTAAAGCCCGCTTTTTGCAGCGTTTTTACGACGTAGCCCGCCGCTGCCGCCATAAAAGCCATCTGCGCGAGCGTATAAAGGGCAAGTCCGAAGTGCGCGTCGCCTGTAAGCGCAAGTCCCCTGTCATAAAACCACCAGATAATCGCCGTGTGAACTACAGAATGGTGGTTGCTTAGCTCATAAGCCCCGATAATCTGAGCATACTGATTTATGCTGTCGGGCGTCATGACAGCGGGATATTCAAACAAAAAGTAAGGCAGCCAGCACACAAAGCAGAACGCGCCCGCGGCATACGAAAACCATGGGTACTGGTATAATGTCCCCGTGATATGCACATACGCGCTTGCCTGAAAAATCAGCAGCATCAGATGATAATATATAATAAGAAAGCCCAGCCCCGACATGATCAAAATTATCACGCAGAAAAGAAAGCTTGACAGGCTACCGATTATCGTGTGATACGATGCGGCGATGGTAGAGCAGGTAAAGAGCAGGCTTAAAATTGCCGCAAGCGCAGGATCCCTTGGCTCTATGCGCCCCTCAAATTTATCCTCCTGGATTTTATAAAAAATATATACCAGCGCGATAAAAAGTATGACAGAGACAGGATTTGACTCTGATACAGAGCATACGCGCATTATGGCAAAAAGCGACAGATAGCTTTTGGCAAACACTTTAAACAGGCTCATATGCACCTCCATATTTAAAAATTTACTTTCCCCTCAAATTTATATTAGAATGAAACCATATCAAAAGTCAACAAACATTGCATTATTTGTTAATTTCTGATATACTAAATTTCGGTTTATGCAAAGTCAGGCATCATTTAAAATTTTTCAGGCGTTTGCGAGGGCAGGTTCGGACATTTAGACACACTTCGCATTGTCTGTCAGGTTTTGAGATAGGAGAAATATATTATGAACTGGGAAAACAATGTGCGCAGGGTTGTACCTTACGTTGCAGGCGAGCAGCCCCAAAATCCAAAAATCATCAAGCTTAACACAAACGAGTGTCCCTACCCCCCGTCGCCAAAGGTAGCCGAGGCGCTGCGAGGGTATGATACGGCTAATCTCAGAAAATACCCCGATATGAACATCACGCCGCTTATCGAAGCGCTTGCGGGGCTCCACGGCATTTCGCCCGAGCAGATTTTTGTGGGAATAGGCTCGGATGACGTGCTTTCGATGGCGTTTCTGACGTTTTTTAATTCAGGCAAACCGATACTTTTTCCAGACGTCACATATTCATTTTATGACGTATGGGCGGATTTATACAAAATTCCATATGAATGTCAGCCGCTTGACGAGGGCTTCAATATAGTAAAGACTGATTATTTCAAGGAAAACGGCGGCATAGTAATAGCAAATCCCAACGCGCCGACCGCAATTCTTGCGAAAGTGTCTGATTTGGAGGAGATTATACAGGCAAATCCCGATTCTGTCGTGATAATAGATGAGGCGTATATAGACTTTGCGCTTGAATCTAAGGACAGCTGCCTGCCGCTTATCGATAAGTATGACAATCTGCTTGTGACGAGGACTTTTTCAAAATCGCGCTCCATGGCGGGGATGCGCATAGGCTACGCATGTGGCAGCGAAAAGCTTATAAAGTATCTGAATGACGTAAAGTTTTCGTTTAATTCTTACACGCTGAGCACGCCCGCAATTCTGGCAGGAGTTGCCTCAGTAGAGGACAACGATTATTTTGTCAGCACATGCAATAAGGTAAGGGCGACAAGAACCAGAATATTTCAAGAGCTGCAGCGCCTTGGCTTTGAGGAGACGGTTTCGAGCACAAACTTTTTATTCGCGGCGCACGAAAAGGTTTCCGCACAGCAGATTTTTGACGCGCTGAAGGAAAATGGCATTTATGTAAGGCACTGGAATAAGCCGAGGATTGACAATTTCCTGCGCATCACGGTCGGCACTGACGAGGAGATGGATACGCTTGTCGCATTTCTGAAAAGCTATTTGTGATTTATAATGATTTTGTGATAATTTTATGGTAATGGAGGTAAAAATGAAGGAATTTATTTTAAACATTTTAAGAGGAATTGTGGTAGGGCTTGCAAATGTAATCCCTGGAGTGAGCGGCGGTACTATGATGGTGTCAATGGGCATATATGACAAGCTCATACTGGTGCTTACGCATTTTATCAAGCGCATAAAGGAGGCTGTGGCGCTGCTTGTCCCTATAGGGATAGGCATGCTGCTTGCGATAGCGATTTTTTCAAAGCTGTTTTCGGAGATATTTTTCCCGAAATATCCGCTGCAGACAAACCTTTTGTTTATCGGCTTGATTTTGGGCGGGCTGCCTGCCATTTACAGTAAGGTTAAGGGCAACACTGTAAAAACTCCGCATATTATAGCGTTCGCGGTATTTTTTGCGCTTGTCGTAGGTCTGGCGCTTGTGGGCGAGGGCAGCGGCGCGGCGGCTGATACGTCATTCAGCTTTTTTAATGAGATAAAGATTTTTGTCATAGGCGTTATCGCGGCGGCGACTATGGTTATCCCTGGCGTGAGCGGCTCGATGATTATGATGATTTTAGGGTATTATACGACCATTATTGACACTATCAACGCTTTCATTGACGCGCTGAGGGCGTTTGACATAGGCGCTATGCTTGATACTTTTACGCTGCTTGTGCCGTTTGGCATTGGCGTGGTTGTCGGCATTGTGGCTGTGGCTAAGCTGATTGAGTTTATATTGAAGAAATACACGCTTATCGCGTACTGGGCGATTATCGGGCTTATTGTGGCGTCGCCGTTTGCGATACTTATTATGATGGAGATAGGCTCTGTGGGCATCGCTCAGGTATTGGCGGGCGCTGTGCTGCTTGTAATAGGATTTCTTGTGTCATTTAAGCTTGGCGAGTAAATTGAGGATTTCTAAAGCTTTAAGGCGGCAAAAGACAAGCTGCCAAAAGGCTGGGCTGTGCATCAGGAATGGGGAATTAGTATGGAGGCGTATTCGGATTTTGCGTCGGTGTATGATGAGCTTATGGATGATGTGCCATATGATCAGTGGCTTGAAAACATTGTGGGCGAGCTTGCGCGTTACGGCATAAATGACGGTCTTGTGCTGGAGCTTGGCTGCGGCACGGGGGAAATGACGCAGCGGCTTGCACGGCGCGGTTTTGATATGATAGGGGTTGACTGCGCTGACGAGATGCTGAATATCGCTGTCCAAAAGCGGGAGGCATCGGGGCTCGACATTCTTTACCTTAATCAGGATATGAGGGAGTTTGAGCTTTATGGCACTGTGCGCGCTGTGGTGAGCGTTTGCGACAGCATAAATTATCTGCTTGAAGACGAGGATATAACGGAGTGCTTTCGGCTTGTGAACAATTATCTTGATACGGACGGCATTTTTATGTTTGATTTTAATACGCGCTACAAGTATGAAAATGTTATCGGGGACAGCGTGATTGCGGAGAACCGTGAGGACTGCAGCTTTATCTGGGAGAATTATTTTGACAGTGAGACAGCCGTAAACGAGTATGACCTTACTATATTTAAAAAGGAGAAGAGCGGGCTTTTTTCAAGGCATTGCGAGGTTCATTGCCAGAGGGGATATACTTTGGAGGAGATGAAAGGGTTTATAGATGCCGCAGGGCTTGAGTTTGTGAGGGCGTATGACGCGGATACGCTTTTGGAGGTTACGGCGGAGAGCGAGCGGATTTACTGTGTGGCAAAAGAGCATGGTAAAGGAAGATAGGGCTGGGGTTGTCGGCAATTAGGCAATTAATGTTATTTTTGTGAAAGGAAATGATTGTATGGCTGATTATATAGTCAGGGCGACGGCGGCGAATGCGCAGATAAGGGCTTTTGCGGCGACTACGAGGGAGCTGGTGGAGAGGGCGAGGCAGATACACGATTCAAGTCCCGTGGTGTCGGCGGCGCTGGGACGGCTTTTGACGGCAGGGGCTATGATGGGCAGCATGCTAAAGGGCGAGGGCGATACTCTGACGCTGCAGATAAACAGCGACGGACCTGTAAAAGGGCTTACCGTCACGGCGGATTCCCAGGCGCGCGTAAAGGGAAGCGCGGTCGCGCCGCAGGTAATGCTGCCGCCAAATGCGCTTGGCAAGCTTGATGTGGGCGGAGCGGTAGGAAACGGCGTTTTGAGCGTGATAAAGGATATGGGATTAAAAGAGCCGTATGTCGGGCAGACTCAGTTACAGACAGGTGAGATAGCGGAGGATTTGACGTATTATTTTGCAACCTCGGAGCAGGTGCCGTCTGCGGTAGGGCTTGGCGTGCTTATGGAGAAGAACAACACGGTAAGGCAGGCGGGCGGATTTATCATACAGCTTATGCCGTTTGCGGAGGACGAGGTCATAAATAAGCTGGAGGAAAAGCTGAAGGCAATGGACAGTGTGACGAATATCCTTGATGCGGGCAATACGCCTGAACAGCTTTTGGAGCTTTTGCTTGGCGATCTGGAGCTTGAAATCACGGACACTGTCCCTGCGCAGTATTATTGCGGCTGCAGCAGGGAGCGCGTGGAGAGGGCGCTTATAAGCATTGGCAAAAAGGACCTGCAGGAGATGATCGACGACGCAAAGCCCATAGAGGTAAAATGCCAGTTCTGCGACAATGTCTACAATTTTGACACAGAGGATTTGAAGGAGCTTATAAAGAGGTGATTTGCCAATGAAGGACGGATTTGTAAAGGTAGCGGCGGCTACGCCAAAGATAAAGGTGGCTGACACGGTGCACAACGCCGAGGCGATAACGGATATTATTCTGGAGGCGGGCGCGGGCGGGGCAAAAATAATAGTCCTGCCCGAGCTTTGCATTACAGGCTATACCTGCCATGATTTGTTCCTGCAGGAGAAGCTTTTGGAGGAGGCGGAGGCTGCGCTTTTAAATATAGTCGAAAAAACGGCGGGCGTAGACGCGCTCTCATTTGTCGGGCTTCCCTTTGAAAAAGACGGAAAGCTCTATAACGTGGCGGCGGCGATAAAGGGCGGCAGGGTGCTTGGGCTTATCCCCAAAAGCTGCATACCGTCATACGGCGAGTTTTATGAGACAAGGCATTTTGCGGCGGGAAATGCGGCGCCTGAGATGGCGGGCATAGGCGGCTGTGAAGTGCCGTTTGGCGCTGATATTTTGTTTGAGTGCGGCAGCGTGAAGGGAATGGCTGTGGCTTGTGAGATATGCGAAGACGTATGGAGCGCATATACGCCGTCTACGCGCCATGCGCTTGCGGGGGCGAATGTCATTGTCAATCTTTCGGCGAGCAATGACCTTATCGGCAAGGACACTTACCGCGAGGAGCTTGTAAAGTCTACGAGCGCGCGGCTTTTGGCGGGGTATGTTTACGCGAGTGCGGGCGACGGGGAATCCACGCAGGATTTGGTTTTCGGCGGTCACAATATAATTGCGGAAAACGGCTCCGTGCTTGTGCAGAGCGGGCTTTTTTCCACGGGGATAGTTTACGCGGATTTGGACATTGCAAAGCTTAGAATGGAAAGGCGTCGCATGAATACCTTTGCGGCAGAGAGCGCCAAGGGATATGTAAAAGTGCCGTTTTCGTATGAAAAGTGCGAGGAAACAAAGCTTTCAAGGGTATTTCCGCGCGCGCCGTTTGTGCCAAGCAGCGAGACGGAAAGAAACAAGCGCTGCGAGCAGATTTTGTCAATTCAGGCAAACGGCTTGAAAAAACGCCTTGAGCATACGGGGGCGAAGGCTGCTGTCATCGGCATTTCGGGCGGTCTTGACTCGACGCTTGCGCTTATCGTGGCGATAAGGGCGTTTGATATGCTGGGACTTGACAGAAGCGGCATAAAGGCGGTGACAATGCCCTGCTTTGGCACGACAGACAGGACATATGAAAACGCCTGCCACCTTGCGAGGGCATCGCGCGCGGAGCTTATTGAGGTTGATATAAAGGCGTCTGTGCTGCAGCATTTCAAGGACATAGGGCAGGATTTGGAAAATCATGACGTGACTTATGAGAACGGTCAGGCAAGAGAGCGCACGCAGGTGCTTATGGACTTGGCAAACAAGACGGGAGGACTCGTAATCGGCACTGGCGATATGTCGGAGCTTGCCCTTGGCTGGGCTACCTATAACGGCGACCACATGAGCATGTACGGGGTAAACGCGGGCGTGCCAAAGACGCTTGTGCGCCATCTTGTGAAATACTGCGCGGACACTTGGAAGGAAAAGTACGGATCATGCGGCGGCGAAGATGAGCTGTTTGCCAGCACGCTTCTTGACGTGCTTGACACGCCTGTAAGCCCTGAGCTTCTGCCGCCCGAAAACGGGACTATTTCGCAGAAGACGGAGGACTTGGTAGGACCGTATGAGCTGCATGATTTCTTTCTGTATTATATGCTGCGCTGCGCTTATCCGCCTGCAAAAATCTTTCGTATTGCGGTAGAGGTGTTTGAAGGTGATTATGACAAGAGTGTCATTTTAAAGTGGCTGCAGACCTTTTACAGGCGGTTTTTCGCGCAGCATTTCAAACGCTCGTGCCTTCCCGACGGTCCAAAGGTGGGAAGCGTTGCGCTGTCGCCGAGGGGCGATTTGCGTATGCCCTCCGACGCAGCGGCGCGCGTCTGGCTTGATGAGATTGAGCTACTGCATATTTAAGCTGTCCGTAAGCTGCGCGGGAGAGTCCGCGTTTTCCGAGGCGCGTGCCTTTTCAAGCAGATCGGATATTGTATTCAGCAGCAGCATTGAGGTGTAGCGGCTTTCCTCCGCGTATGTCACATTGTCAAGGCTCTGATTTTCGATTATCGATGACGACAGCTCGGAGAGCGTGGGCTGCATAAGCGGGTACATTGTAGCTACGGCATCGTCTATGTTTGTGAAGTTTATGGAGTTTATGTGGTTTTTGTCAACGGTAAGCTGAAGCTCTACTACTGAGCTTCCAAGCTGCAGCACGCCTGTGTAGATGCCTGGGACATAGAGCTGCGAGGAGTCATACATTTCCTGTGCTTGCGGCGTATCTGAAAGCATACCCTGCTGTGTGGACTCTGACGGCGTCTGAAAATCCTGCGTCGGCTGAGTGTTTTGCGGCGTCTGCGAAGGATTTGACTTTGAACCGCCGCCCGACGGCATAAAGATTGACACTGCCACCAGTATAATAAGTATGCTTACTATTAAAAGAACGATTGAATAAACTAATTCCTTTGAACGAAGGACAACAATTTTTGTGTTAGAGCTCATTACCATAACTCCGTTTAGCTTTCTTTTTATCAAGATATGAGGCGGGCGGCGTTAATATGATTAATCAAGGTTGACAAAATTTAAAAATCCGATTAAATTAAAAAAAGAGAATGCCTATATAAAGCTTGTGAGAAAGGATTGGTACACCTATGTCAAAATATACAAAGCAGGACATCATCAGAATTATTGAGGAGGAGGACGTTGAATTTATCCGTATGCAGTTTACGGATATAGAGGGAAATTTTAAGAATGTCGCCATAACGTCGAGCCAGCTCGAAAAAGCGCTCAACAATGACTGTATGTTTGACTGTTCGCTGGTGGAGGGTATGCTTCCCGCAGAGAACGCCGATATGTTTTTGTACCCTGATATTGATACATTCACCATATTTCCGTGGCGGCCGCAGCAGGGCAAGGTGGCGCGCTTTATCTGCGATATATATAATTCGGACCGCACGCCGTATGAGGGCGACTGCCGCTACATACTAAAAAAAGCAATCAAGGAGGCAAGCGGGCTGGGTTATACCTTTGAGATAGGGCCTGAGTGCGAATTTTTCCTTTTCAACGCCGACGAAGACGGCAGACCTACCACCAACACAAATGAGCAGGCGGGATATTTTGACGTGGCTCCGCTCGACAACGGCGAGAACGCAAGGCGCGACATAGTGCTTATGCTTGAGGAGATGGGCTTTGAGGTCGAGGCGTCGCACCATGAGAAAGCACCCTCGCAGCACGAGATTGATTTTAAATATGATGAGGCGTTAAAGACGGCGGACAGCATTATGACCTTTAAGCTCGCGATAAAGACGATCGCAAAGCACCACGGTCTGCACGCTACGTTTATGCCCAAGCCGCGCAAGGAATTCTGCGGTTCGGGAATGCACATCAATATTTCCATAAAAAAAGACGGCAGGAATATCTTTTACAATCCTGAAGATGCGCACGGACTGAGCAGGGAGGCGTATTATTTTATAGGCGGTCTTATGCGCCATATAAAGGGAATCTGCGCCGTGACTAATCCGCTAGTAAATTCCTATAAGCGCCTAAAACCAGGGTTTGAAGCGCCTGTATTTATCACATGGAGCACAAAGGGCGTGAATACGCTGATAAGAATACCTGCGTCTAGGGGCGAGCACACGAGGATAGAACTTAGAAGTCCCGATCCTGCGGCAAATCCGTATCTGGTGATAGCCGCGTGTCTGAAAGCGGGGCTTGACGGCATTAAAAATAAGATAGAGCCGCTTGGCGACGAGATGACGGAGAACATAAACGCCATTTCAAAGGAGGAGGCTTTGCAGCGCGGAGTGGAAAAGCTCCCTACCGACTTAAATGAGGCGTGCAAGGAAATGAAAAAGGATCCCCTGCTTAAGGAGCTTCTCGGCGATAAGGTTTTTGAGCATTTTTACGAGTCAAAGCGTGCCGCGTGGAGGGAGTACGATTCACAGGTTACGAGCTGGGAAATAGATTCTTATCTGTATAAGTTTTAGGTATATTTCCATTGAATGTTGAAAAATAGCGTTGTGTGGGGGTATATCAGTGACTAATATAATAGTAGCCTTTGCCAGGATAGATGAAGCCAAAAGCATCAAGAATATTTTGGTAAAGAACGGAATGAGCGTGACGGCTGTATGTACCTCAGGAGCGCAGGCGATAAGCTGCGCCGACGAGCTCAATGACGGCATAATAGTGAGCGGCTACAGGCTTGCGGATATGGTGTGCATGGAGCTGCACAGGAATCTTCCCATAGGCTTTGAGCTTGTGGTAATGGCGTCGCAGAAAATTCTTTCCGAGGTATCGGGCGAGGGCATAATAGGGCTTGCGATGCCGCTAAAGGTGCATGAGCTTGTGAGCACTGTCGGCATGATGAGCCAGAATATGGTAAAGCGCAGAAAAAAGCTGAGGGAAAAGCCGAGGGTGAGAAGTGATGAGGAGTCGGCTGTCATATCCAAGGCTAAAGCGCTCCTTATGGAGAGGAATAATATGACGGAGGACGAGGCGCACAGGTATCTGCAGAAGCGCAGCATGGACAATGCGACAAGCTTAGTGGAGACGGCGCAGATGGTGCTGTCCGTAATGATATAAAACATTTAGAAAATCTAAGACGATAAAAGACATCGTCTAAGATTTTCTAATGTTTGGAAAAACGCAAGGGCGGCGTTTTTCATGAGTATTGATTGTTATTTGAAAAAAGGCATGGAGGTATCGTAATGAATATAGTATTGTTATCAGGCGGTTCGGGCAAGCGCCTTTGGCCGCTTTCAAATGATGTGAGGTCTAAGCAGTTTTTAAAGCTTTTGTCTGATGAAAAGGGGCAGCATGAGTCGATGGTGCAGCGCGTGTATCGGCAGATTGTGAAGGCGGGGATAGACGCGAATATTGTAGTGGCTACCTCCGCGTCGCAGGTTGAGGCGATAAAGGGGCAGCTGCAGAATGATGTTGACATAGTGGTAGAGCCCGAGCGGAGGAATACCTTTCCCGCGATAGTGCTTGCCGCCTCATATCTGCAGTCTGAAAAGAAGACAGGTTCTGAGGAGACTGTGATCGTCCTGCCCGTGGATCCGTATGTTGATGTCGAGTATTTTGAGACCTTTAAGCGCATGGACGAGGAGGTTCAGAAGGGTAACGCGGATATTGTGCTTATGGGAATTACGCCCTCTTACCCTTCCGAAAAGTACGGATATATAAAGACAGACGGCAAGGGGCTGGTGACAGGCTTTAAGGAAAAGCCTGACGAACAGACGGCAAAGCGGCTTATTGACGAGGGCGCTTACTGGAATGCGGGCGTGTTTGCGTTTAAGCTGAAATATCTTATGAAAATAGCGGACAGCTATCTTGAAAGCAGGGATTTTTCATATGTTGTTGAAAACTATGCGAAGTTAAAAAAAGACAGCTTTGACTATGAGGTAGTGGAAAAGGCTGATTCGCTCGGAGTGGTGCAGTACAGCGGCAGCTGGAAGGACATAGGCACGTGGAACACGCTCACGGAGGAGATGGAGGAGAACAGCGTAGGAGATGCCATTATGGGGGAGGACTGTGTAAATACCCATGTCATAAACGAGCTTTCCATTCCTGTAGTCGCGCTTGGCACGAGCAATCTTGTCATAGCGGCAAGCCCCGACGGAATTTTGGTGTCTGACAAGCATAAAAGCTCATATATTAAGCCGTATGTTGAGAATATCGCCGACCGCCCCATGTATGAGGAGAGACGCTGGGGCGAGTACAAGGTTTATGATTACAGCCATTACAAAGACGGCACGAAGTCAATCACAAAGCATGTGACGATTAAGGCGGGAATGGCGCAGGATTACCAGCTGCACCATTACAAAGACGAGGTTATCACAGTTGTAAACGGCAGAGGCGAGCTTGTCATTGACGGATGCATTACGAGCCTGTCGTGCGGCGACACGATTTCCATAAGGCGCGGGAAAAAGCATGCGATAAGGGCGATTGAGGATTTGCAGATGATTTCCGTGCAGATTGGAGAGGATATTACGGAGGACGATGTGGAAACGTTTGAGTGGAGCTTTTGAGAATGAATACGGCTTTTAGGGAGGAGGAGCGCAGAATGAGATTTACAAAGATGGAAGGCTGCGGGAATGACTACATCTATATTAACGGATTTGAGGAACACGTTGACGACGATAAAAAGCCCGAGCTTGTAAGGCGCATGAGCGACAGGCATTTCGGAATCGGCGGTGACGGCGTTATTTTCATAAATAAGGGCAGAGAGGCTGAGTTTGAGATGGAGATGTACAATGCCGACGGCAGCCGCGCGCAGATGTGCGGCAACGGCATACGATGCGTGGCAAAGTATGTTTACGACAAGAAGCTTACGGACAAGACGAGCATTACTATTGAGAGCTTTGGAAAGGTGAAGTATCTGGAGCTTACGCTTGGCGGTGACGGCAAGGTTTCGACTGTGCGCGTGAATATGGGCGCGCCGATACTTATTTCAAAGGATATTCCAGTGATTTCCGAAAATGAAAATGTGATTGACGAGGAGATAGAGGTTGACGGGAAAATTTATAAAATGACATGCGTGTCAATGGGCAATCCCCACGCGGTGGTGTTTATAGACGATATTGACGAGATTAGGGATTTTGACATAGAGAAAATAGGACCTAAGTTTGAAAACCACAAGCGTTTTCCAGAGCGCGTGAATACTGAGTTTGTAAAGGTTATTGACAGAAGCCGCGTGCAGATGCGCGTGTGGGAGCGCGGCACGGGCGAGACGCTTGCCTGCGGCACGGGGAGCTGCGCGACGGCGGTAGCGTGCATGCTAAACGGATTGACTGAAAACAAGGTAAGCATCGAGCTGCTTGGCGGAGAGATTGTGTGCGAGTGGGACAGGGAAAATAATCTTGTATATATGACTGGACCTGCCGTGAGCGTGTTTGAGGGGGACTACCAATATGCTGTTTCCGAGTGAGATTTTTCTGTTTGTCTTTCTGCCGACTGTGTTGGTGGTATATTATGCGTTTCTCAGGAAGACGACTAAGGCTAAAAATATATTTCTGCTTTTGGCAAGCCTGTTTTTTTATGCGTGGGGCGAGCCTGTGTATGTGTACCTGATGATTGGCACGATTTTGTCAAACTGGCTCTTTGGAATACTTGTGGACAGGTTCCGCGATAACAAGGCGGCTGTCACGCTTATTTTTATACTGATGGTGGCGGCAAATATCGGCACGCTTGGGTGGTTTAAGTACAGTGGTTTTACTGTCCTGCAGATTAACCGTTTTGTGCATACGAATATACCTGTGCCTGTGGTGGCGCTGCCGATTGGCATTTCATTTTTTACGTTTCAGGCGATGTCGTATGTTATCGACGTGTACAGAGGGCGCGGTAAGGTGCAGTATAATCCTTTGAATGTGGGGCTTTATGTGTCGCTTTTTCCGCAGCTGATAGCGGGACCTATTGTCAGATATGAGACTGTGGCTGAGCAGATAGAGCACAGGGAGGAAAATTTTAATGATTTTTCGGCGGGAGTTGTGCGTTTCTGCATAGGTCTTGGGAAAAAGGTGCTTGTGGCGAACAATATGGCGGTTATCGCGGACAACGCGTTTGGGCTTATTATAAACGGTGAGTTTCAGGCGTCTGCGGGTATGGCGTGGCTTGGGGCGATTGCTTATACTTTGCAGATTTTCTTTGATTTTTCGGGTTATTCGGATATGGCGATTGGCTTGGGGCAGATGTTTGGATTTCATTTTGAGGAGAATTTCAACTATCCGTATATGTCAAGGACTGTGTCGGAGTTTTGGCGCAGGTGGCACATTTCCATGCAGACCTGGTTCAGGGACTATGTGTATATTCCGCTTGGCGGCAACAGGGTTTCAAAGCCCAGGCTTGTGTTTAATCTTTTTGTGGTGTGGCTGCTTACGGGTATGTGGCATGGGGCTAACTGGACTTTTATTGCCTGGGGGCTTATGTATTTTGTGATTTTGACGTTTGAGAGGTTTAGCGGGCTTGGAAAGAAAAATTACTGGTGGGGGCATATTTATACTATGCTGCTGGTGATTATCGGCTGGGTTATTTTCAGGTCTACGGGCATGGGGAATGCGTTTCTTTATATCAAGGCGATGTTTGGAATTGGGGCAAAAGGGGTTGTGGACAAGGCTGTGTGGGCGTATATTGCGCAGAACTGGCTTTATTTTGTGTTAGCGATTGGAGGGTGTGCGCCGATTGTGCCTTGGATTGAGGAGAGGATGAAAGGCAATAGGGTTTGGCAGGCGGTTTATGCTGTGGCGGTGGTTGTGTGTTTGGGGGTTAGTGTGTCGTTTATTTGTAATAATGCTTATAATCCGTTTATTTATTTTAACTTTTGAGGTTTTGAGGCGGGATAATGGACAGGAGAGGAGTAGACGCGTATGGAAAAGAGAAATAAGCTGATAGCTGTGGTTTTTCTGGTTTTTATATTGATTGTTCCTGCGGTGACGGTGGCGCGTGATTTGGTGGCGCCTGCGGAGAGCGGATTGAGCGAGGCGGAGAAGCTGGTGCTTGAAAATAATGGTTCTTTGCAGAAGGAAGATGGTGATGAAAGCGAAAGCGGCGGGGAGACGGCGGAAACTGGTGAGGAGCAGAATGAGGCGGCGCCAGTGGAGGAGGCTGTGGGTTTTGCAAAACTGCAGAGTGTTTTAAACAGCTTTACGGAGCGGCTTTTTGGGCGCACGCGGCTGATTGCCTTTAATACGGAGCTTACTTCATTGATAACGGGCGGCACTTATATTGAGTCTACACAGGTGCTTCTTGGCAAGAATGATATGTTTTTTTACAAGACGGAGCTTGACGGGCATCCGATTTGGGATTATATGGGGATAAACCATTTTACTGATGGGGAGATGGCGGCGATTGCGGATAATCTGGTGGCGACGCGGGATTATCTTGCGTCGAGGGGGATTGAGTTTTATGCCATGTGCGTGCCGAACAAGGAGATTATCTATCCTGAGAATATGCCCGACACGATAGCGCGTGTGGATGAAGTTTCAAGGGGGGAGCAGCTTGCGGAGTATATCGCGGAGAATACGGATTTGATATTTGTATATCCGAAGGATGCCTTGCTTGAAGCCAAGAAAGACGCGCAGATTTATTACAAGACTGATACGCATTGCAATCAAAAAGGCTCGTTTGTGATGATGCAGGAGCTTTTCAGGGCAGCATACGGTACTCACGCTGTGCTTTCCTCTGTGAGTTTCAGGTGTGACAGCACTGATTATCTTGGCGATTTGGCGACGCTTGCGGGGCTAGGCGATGATGACAAGTACAAGATTGATGATGTCTATGTATTTGAGAGGGATACGGCTGATCCGTCGCAGTACCATGACCAGACGCTTTTGTTTGTCGGCGATTCTTTTGGAGGTTTTTTGTCCGCTGTGTGCAAGGGTTACTATAAATACGATGAAGTATACTGGGAATATCCAGACAGCTTCAATATAGAATTATATGATAAGTACAAGCCAGATGTGGTGATATGGGAGAGGGCGGAGCGCTATTGCGAGAAATTTGGCGCTGACAATTTGAGAAAGTAACGCGTTAAGAAACCATACACATCATACAGGATTTCATACAAACAGGAAGAAATATTTAGGTAAAAGGAAAAAGCATTATGGAATTTAGTTAAGGAAAAGTATTTAAAATATGGTGTTAATACTGGTTATTCTATATGTGAGGACTTAAAATGTTAAAACTGCAACCATTAAGAATTCCGGCAGGGTGGGAAGTTGTACTTAACAAATTTTTAGAGATTGATGTTGAGGATTGTCCTATAGGAAATGAAAATTGGATGGATTTTACTGAAGACATAGCGTATCTAAGGCGGAAAAATAAAAAATACAACGTTGGAATTGATTTGGGGTGGTATCCTGACACTGATCCTAATGGAGCGTTTCATGTTAAGGTTATAATTGATGAAAATTGGGAAAACCCGATTATGGATTATGTTACTAGAGACAGGAAAGAGGTTGTGAAGGTTATTGAGGATTTATTATTACGGTATTGCAGTGATTATAACATTGCCATGGATGTTAAATGAATTATGTATTTGGACATAAATATTGTATGATTGCGCCAAATTGTATTGAAGACCAGTGGTATAAATATATTAAAAATATATTTGCCTGCGGTGTGTAAATAATGCAGCCTTAAGTAACGGAAGCCGCCGCACGGTCATATAATATAAATTAAGGAATTTATGCGTCGGGAAAAGCATATGGATTTCATTAACAATGATTTTGCAAAGGAGGCATCCTGCATACCGCAGGTGACGCAGCGGGAGCCGTTTCTTACGGGAGAGGGCGTGATTTTGGCTGTATTGGACAGCGGCATTGATTATTTCCTGCCGGAGTTTGCGGGAGCTGACGGCAGGACTCGGCTGCTTGGGATATGGGACCAGACAGCCGTGCCTAATCCGCAGGCGGGGCTTGTTCCGCCCGCAGGCTACAGGGAGGGCGTGCTTTATACAAGGGAAATGATAAACGAGGCGCTTGCGCTTGGACGTAAAGACGGACAGGCGAAGGCGCCTGTTTTGGATTTATCGGGGCATGGCACAGGCGTAGCGGGTGTGGCGGCAGGAACGCGTATCGGAGTAGCGCCAAAAACTGACATACTTGTCATAAAATTAGGCAACCCAGTACCTAATTCTTTCCCGCGCACCACGCAGCTTATGCGTGGCATTAATTACGCCGTAAAGCTTGGAGTAGAACTCAACCGCCCTGTAGTCATAAACATAAGCTTTGGAAACACATATGGCGACCATATGGGAAATTCGCTGCTTGAAAGGTTTATAGACAATGCCGCGGAGATTGGTAAAACCGCCATTATAATAGGCAGCGGCAATGAAGGCGCTTCAAGGGGGCATGTATCGGGGACAGTGACTTCGCTGTCAAGGATAGAGCTTGCGATTTCGGAATATGAGACTAATCTCAGCGTGCAGCTTTGGAAATTTTATCAGGACATTTACAATATGACAGTAGTGTCACCTTCAGGGGAGCGTGTGCTTTTGGAGCTTTCAAATCTGCGGGGAGCGCAGACGCTGCGGCGCACGCTTGGACAGACTGAGCTTTTATGCTATCTCGGCGAACCTGTGCCGTACAGCGAAAGCCAGGAAATATACATAGATATGTTGCCAGTCGGGAGCCAAAGCTACATAAATGCTGGGATATGGAGCTTTGAGCTTACGCCTGTTGACATAGTGACAGGAGAGTACCGTTTTTACCTGCCAAGCTATGCGGTAAGAAATGCGGGAACGGGTTTTTTTCTGCCCACTCCAGAAATGACAATCACTGTTCCGTCTACCTCACGGCGCGCAATCAGCGTAGGCGCTTATGACGCGATGCTTCAAAGCTATGCGGATTTTTCGGGGCGCGGGTATGTGTACCGTTATGATGCGGGGCGTATGGGAATGGTAGGATATTCGCCAGCCGTCGCCGAGGCAAAGCCTGATATTTCTGCGCCGGGGGTGAACATTGCCGTGCCAGTGCCAAACGGCGGCTATGAGCGCGTGTCGGGCACATCATTTGCCACGCCGATTGTCGCGGGGAGCGCGGCGCTTATGATGGAATGGGGCATAGTGAGGGGAAACGATGCATTTTTGTATGGACAGAAGCTGAAAGCGTACCTTAAAAAAGGCGCGAAACCTATAAGGGGAATTGCCGACAGACCTGACAGCCGCACGGGCTGGGGGGCGCTCTGCCTGCAGGACAGCCTGCCGCTGTGATTTTCGGCGGCATTTCAGCTGATATAATTCAGAGAAAATGCGCCTGCGCTGAACTGATGTAATTTTGCTGATACAATTTTTACTAAATCTGTCAATTACACTCTGGACTTTGGCAGGCGTATAGAGTAAAATGTAAAGGTAAAGGAGGTGCGTACTCTGGTTACTAGAAGATACGTAAGGACGCGTTCCCTGCAGAAAGAAATGGTAATAGACCAGTCTATTGTGGACAGGGCGGGCAGGATTTTGATTGCTAGAAATACCATAATGGACGAGTTTCATATAGATTCGCTAAAAAAGATGGGCATCCCAGGAGTGTACATAAGAGAGGGCGAGGACGATGACGCGCCCGCAGACGGCTCCCAGGAGCCTGTGGTGTCTGCTGCCGTACAAAAAGAGATAGACGAGCATATGGTAAACGACCGCTCCAAGGTCAAGCTTTCCGAGAGTGTAAAGGCGCGTGTCGCAGAAGGTATACAGTACCTATACAATGATACGGCTTCGGAAGGGTTTACGGACACTACGCGGAGTATTACCGATGATTTGATGAAGGCGATTTCCGACAATGACGCGATAGCCGTGGATATAAGCACGCTCAAAATAAGCGACGAGTACACATTTAAGCACAGTGTTGACGTGGCGACTATGGCTATGATAGTCGCTAAAAAGCATGGCTTAAATGAGAAGGAGGTTTACGAGATAGGAATATCGGGACTTCTGCATGATGTAGGCAAGTCAAAGATACCAAATGAAATACTCAACAAGGCGGGAAAGCTTACAGATGACGAGTTTGCAATGATGAAGCAGCACTCGCTTTTTGGCTACAGCATTTTAAAGGACAAGAATGACCTTTCAAATCCTATCAAACTCGGGGTTCTGCAGCATCATGAAAAGATGAACGGAAGGGGATATCCGATGAGCGTGGATTCATCAAAGATAAATCTGTTTGCGCGGATTATTTCCGTAGCCGATATTTATGACGCGCTTGTCACGGAGCGCCCGTACAAGAAGCCGTTCTCGCCAAGAGACGCGGTGGAGATGATTATGTCGATGACGGAGGAGCTTGACATAAATGTGATGAGGAGCTTTCTGGAGAGCGTAATCCTTTATCCCGTAGGCACTGACGTAGAGCTCAGCACGGGGGAAAAGGCGAGGGTGGTGGAAAACAATCCCAAATATGTACTCCGTCCTAAAGTGGTAGGTCTGTCGTCGGGTAAAAACTATGACCTTTCCGCAATTGAAAATGCAAGCATTGTTATCTTGTAGCATATAATGATAGTAATAAAAGGGGCTGACGGTATTAACCGACTGCCCCTTTTTGCCTGCCGTACTGTAAAATTAACTTCTTAATTTACGCCAGTCCGCGATAACCGCTTCGCAGCTATCGGGATCCATTTCCGCGACGGCATCGCACAGCCTGTTGTAAAGCCTTGTCTCCTCCTCATCATAGCTGTAGCCCTCAAGTTCCCTTGCGCATGCCTCCATTTCGTCAAGGCTGAGATTGTCGATTGCGTGGGCGATTTTTCTGAAGACATCTTCAAGCTTTTCATCTGTTATCCTGTTTCCGCTTTCGGCGGAGGTTTTTGAGCCGCTGAAATATGGCTGCAGCACGTCGTAATAGTGCGCGTACATTTCAAGGGCGTCGTCTGTTTTTTTGTTGATAGTGTCGAGGTCAAGCGCATTGCCCGCCGCTTCAAGCTCCGCGGCAAGCTCGGAGAGCTTTGTGGCGCCAATCTGGCGTGACGCGCTTTTTAATGCGTGCACTTCTACCGTGTAATTGCGCCAGTCCTTATTTTTCCTGCAGGACTGTATGAGCTTGAACTTTTTCGGGATAGCGTTAAAATAATCTTTTAAAATAGTCCAGTAAAGCGTTTCGCTGCCTGCGAGCTTTAGAGCCGCCTCGGTATCCAAATCCTTGATTCTGAGCGTGCTCTGCTGCGGCGCGGAAGGCTTTCGGTGAGATGCCTTGACGCTTTTTATTTTATCCTTGGGCAGCAGGCGCTTTAGCTTTGTAACCAGCACGCGGACTTCGATAGGCTTTGGCACAAAGTCATTCATGCCTGCCTTCAAAAACATTTCCTTTACGCCTGAAATGACATTTGCCGTGAGCGCCACGATGGGCACGTCATCATATTCGTGGTGGGAATTTCTGATTATCCGCGTTGTCTCTATGCCGTCCATTTCGGGCATCATGTGATCCATAAGTATCAGGTCGTATTTTTTGGCGCTTATCATTTTCAGCGCTTCCTCGCCGCTTGCGGCCGTGTCTACGCGCATGTTCAGCGGCTCGAGAAGCCCCTCCGCGACGGTGAGGTTAATCTGATTGTCGTCGACGATAAGTATGTCAGCGTCCTCCGCCGTGAAATCATAGTATTCGTCGGTGGACTGGTGTTCTTCAAGCTGTATTGCCTCGTGGTTGTAAATGGAGGCAATTGCCATCGACGAGAGCGGCTTGCTCGCCACAATAACATTCGGAATATCGTAATGGGCAAGCTGATCGTAGTCCGTGACGACGACGGCGGTAACTTTCGGGTGCTCGCGTATGAAAAGCTGCAGCTCCATATCAAAGTTTTTGTAGTCTATAAAGAGATATGCCCCATTGCTGATGCTTTCATTCTGTGAAAGGAATTTGACAATGTTCAAATTTTTCAAATCCATGTATTTAATGCCAAGCCGCGCCATATCAAGCCTCAGCTGCCTGTGCGCATATTCGTTTTTCAGATAGCCGCAGGTCGCAAGCAGGTTGCTGTCATTGAGCTTTATCGCGGGAGCGCTGTCAACCACCTTCTGCGGCAGCACGAATGAAAATGAGGAGCCCTCGCCATATACGCTTTCAACCTTTATGTCGCCGTTCATAAGTGTAAGGAGCTGTTTGCAGATGGCGAGTCCAAGCCCTGTGCCCTCTATGCTGCGGTTGCGCTTGCTGTCCGCCTGCTGGAAGGACTGGAAAATTTTCACCATATCCTCCTTCTTGATGCCGATGCCTGTGTCCTTTACCGAGAATAATAAATCGCCTGTATTTTTCCCCGTGGGGCGGAAGTCAAATTTGAGATATACCTGCCCCTTGCTTGTAAACTTGGCGGCGTTGTTTGCAAGATTGATGATTACCTGTTTTATCCTTATGCTGTCGCCGAAAAGCTGTTTGGGTATGGCGGGATTTACGTCAAGCACAAACTCTACGTTGTCCCTGTCAATGCGCGTGTTTATTATGCTGGAGATGTCGCGGATCAGTGAGACGGGATCGTAGTTTACCTCCAGTATGTCCATTTTGCCCGACTCGATTTTTGAAAAGTCGAGTATGTCGTTTATGATAGTGAGGAGTGTTTTACCTGAATTTTTAATCTGGTTTATGTAGTTGCGCGCCGACGGTGACAAATCCTCGCGCAGCGCCATTTCCGCCATACCGATTACGGCGTTCATGGGTGTCCTAAGCTCATGGCTCATATTTGCGAGAAAGTCGGATTTCATGTTTGCCGCCTTCTCTATCTCGATATTTGCCTCTTTCATTATATACTTGTGGTAGGCGATGCTTGAAAGCGTGTCCGTGAGCGTGTACAAAAAGTATGAGGCGTTGTCGAGCGTGCTTTTGGGCACGATATGGATAGCCATGGCTGACTGGAGGTAGTTTATCAAATCAAGGTCAAGGTCTGATGCCACCTGCATAAGCTTTGGAATGTCGGGGGGCGTGGTAAGCACCTGTCCGCCGACAAAGCAGCCGATCATTTTGTCGCCCGCCATGATGGGAGCGGCAAAATCGAGAAGCCCCGCGTGGCAGTAGTAGAAAACAGATGAGCCTACCTTTAGGGCAAGCTCAGCGCCGTGCTTATCGCACTCCTGGCAGCGCTGTCCTCCGATGGGGGAGGGGCGCGTGTATTTGCTGCAGAAATCGCTGAAATTGGTGCCTTTCGTGACGGGAACGCCGTTTGCGTCTGTGATTATCGCCGCCATTCCTGTCATTTTGGCGAAGGCGTCCTGTATGCGCTGCAGCATTTCGACTTCAAAGAGGTCCGTTAGGGTGATTTCATTGTTCATATTTATTTAACCTATAATTTCCGTTATTTTCTTTGTAAGGGCTTCCTTGTCTACTGGCTTTAGCAGATACCCCTGCGGTTTGAGGGCAAGCGCCTTCTGGATTTTTTCGACGTCGTTTATGCAGGTGAGGAAGATTACGGGGATATTTGCAAGCTCTGGAAATTCCCTTATTTTTGCGAGCAGATCAGGACCGTTTATGCCTGGCATTTCGTAGTCGAGCAGGATAAGGCTTACTTTTTTGCCCATCAGATAGCGCATTGCGACTTTGCCGTTTATTGCGGTGGCTATTTCGTACTTGTCGTCAAGGAAGGCTTTGATGGTTCTGTGCACTATGGTTGAGTCGTCTACGACGAGTATTCTGCGCATGCCGATTTCGGGCTCGAGCGTGAGTTTTGCAGGAGCGGCGGGAACGGCTGGACCTAAGCCGAGGTCAGCCATTTCGGCGTTTATCTGCGCGAGCATATCGAAGGTGTTGTCTCCTGCGAGAATGTCGGCTGTCGATGCGCCTATGGAGCTGCCGCCGAAGGAGAGGTCATCTGTGATAAAGTCGATGATGCTCTTTTTGATTGAAGCTGTTGAAGCGGGCAGGCGCAGGACAAACTTGCTTTTGCCTGCCGAGGTGCGCTCGATGTCGGAGTAGTCGCCTATGCCTGAGACTATAATGTATGGTATTTCTTTTTTGGTCAGGTCGTCGCGGAAGTTTGAAACTGACGTGACTTCCGTGCGCGCCTCGTCTTTGGGACAATATACTACGGCTGTGGCTTGGAAATAGTTTAGGTGTCCTGTAAGGTCTTCGTAGTTTGATGATGAGCAGAGACATTCAAAGGTGTCGCTCATTTGGGAAAAGAAGGATGATATTAGTTCTTTGTTGTTTCCTGTGAGTAGAAGTTTGTATTTCATAAAAGATACCCCTTTTTAAACAGAATAGTTTGAATTATGTGAATATGGGAATATTATAGCATACTTTTTTGGGGGAATAAATAGTTATTTTTTTGGGGTGATTGGTAATAGGCACCCGAGCGAGTGCATATACCCCATTCGGACATCGCTTTCGCTCAGTGTGAAGCGTAGCGATACTAAGTTCAATAGTGCTGCAAAAGGAGCTACGCTTTTGCAGCTTATTTCACTAAGTACCGACGCTTCACAAGGTCCTTATGGGGTATATGCACTCGCTCGGGCTTAGGTTGTTGGTGGAATGTTGGTGTGGTAAATGTTGTTACTGGTAAGTTGAGAGGATAAGTTGAGAGGCTCACAAAAAAAGTGTAGTCATTGTGGGGAAATGGTGGTAAAATAGGTTGAGGAAGGGGAGCGGGGAGATGGAGACACGGATTGCTTTGATTGGGATAATTGTTGAGGATAAGGGTGCGGTGATGGAGCTTAACAATTATTTGCATGAGTATGGAGATTTTATAATAGGCAGGATGGGTATTCCGTATAGGGATAAGGGGCTTAATATAATAAGCGTGGCGATTGATGCGCCGCTTGACACGATAAATGCGCTTTCGGGGAAAATCGGGCGGCTTGAGGGGATAACGGCGAAGACTATTTATGCGGGCGTGAAAAAATAGTTGTTGGGTTATGTTTAGGCATTAAAGTAGTCGCGGCTGTTGTGTGAAATAGGCGGATATATTGGAAGCGGGGCGTTTTTTGGTGAGTGTGCGGGGCATAGAGGAAATAATAGAAAGGCTTGAGCGGAGCGGGGAGCTTGATTTTGACGGTTTTAAGATGCTTATGGAGGCTGACGAAAGCGGCAGGGAGCGGCTTCGCGCGGCGGCGAGGGCGTGCGCTGACGGGGTTTATGGCAGGGCGGTTTATATACGCGGGCTTATTGAGTTTACTAATTACTGCAGGAATGACTGTCTGTACTGCGGCATACGCAGGAGCAACCAAAATGCTGACAGATACAGGCTTACGCAGGAGCAGATAATGAGCTGTTGCGAGCAGGGGTATGGGCTTGGGTTTAGGACTTTTGTGCTGCAGGGCGGAGAGGACGCTTATTTTACTGATGAGCGCGTGTGTGATATTGTTTCAAAGATAAAGGAGGCTTATCCTGACTGTGCTGTGACGCTTTCCATTGGGGAGAAAAGCCGTGAGAGTTATCAGGCGTTTTTTGACGCGGGAGCGGACAGGTATCTTCTGCGTCATGAAACGGCGAATGAGGAGCATTATGGGAGGCTTCACCCGCCTGAGCTTAGCTGCGCGGACAGGAAAAGGTGTCTTTGGGATTTGAAGGAGATTGGGTATCAGGTCGGGTGCGGCTTTATGGTCGGCTCGCCGTTTCAGACGCTTGAAAATCTTTATGAGGATTTGCTTTTCATAAAGGAGCTGGAGCCGCATATGGTGGGGATTGGACCGTTTATACCGCAGAAGGATACGCCGTTTGGAAATATGGCGGCAGGAACGCTTGATATGACGCTTAAGCTGCTTAGCATTATACGGTTGATGAATCCGAAAGCGCTTCTGCCTGCGACAACTGCGCTTGGCACGATAGCCCCCGACGGGCGCGAGCTTGGCATACTGAGCGGTGCGAACGTGGTGATGCCTAATCTTTCCCCTGTGAATGTGCGAAACAAGTACGCGCTCTACGACAACAAAATCTGTACGAGCGATGAGGCGGCGGAATGTAAGGGCTGCCTGTCGAGGCGTATGGAGAGAATAGGTTATAATGTTGTGACCGCCAGAGGCGATTACATAGATAAACAAAGCTAATCGGAAAGATTAAAATCTGACCGAAAAGAAAGGAAGATAAAAATGTACAATGCAAAATCTTTAAAGGCGGAGGAGTTTATTTCTGATGAGGAGATAAAAGAAACTCTTGCCTATGCGGACGCAAACCGCGAAAATTTTGAGCTGATTGACAGCATCATTGAGAAAGCTAGGGAAAAAAAGGGGCTTAGCCACAGGGAGGCATCGGTGCTGCTTGCCTGTGAGGATGAGGAAAAAATAAAGCAGATTTATGAGCTTGCTGAGCAGATAAAAAAGGATTACTACGGCAACAGGATCGTGCTCTTTGCGCCGCTTTATCTGTCAAATTACTGCGTAAATGGCTGTGTGTACTGTCCGTACCACATGAAAAACAAGCATATTGCGCGCAAAAAGCTTACGCAGGAGGATATTGTGCGTGAGGTCACGGCGCTGCAGGATATGGGGCATAAGCGCCTTGCGATTGAGGCGGGCGAGGATTCGGTAAACAATCCTATAGAATATATTTTAGAGAGCATAAAGACTATTTACAGCATAAAGCATAAAAACGGCGCAATCAGGCGCGTAAATGTAAATATCGCGGCGACTACTGTGGAAAACTACAGAAAGCTTAAGGATGCTGGTATCGGTACGTACATACTTTTTCAGGAAACTTATCACAAGGAGAGCTATGAAAAGCTTCATCCTACAGGACCAAAGCATGACTATGCCTACCACACGGAGGCGATGGACAGGGCGATGGAGGGCGGCATAGATGACGTGGGGCTTGGCGTGCTTTTCGGACTGGAAATGTACCGCTATGAGTTTGCGGGGCTTTTGATGCATGCGGAGCATTTAGAGGCTGTGCATGGGGTAGGTCCGCACACGATAAGCGTGCCTAGGGTTAAGCATGCTGACGACATAGATCCCGCCGCTTTTGACAACGGCATAAGCGATGACATATTTGCGAAAATTTGCGCGCTTATACGAATTAGCGTGCCTTATACGGGTATGATTATTTCCACGAGGGAAAGTCAGACTGTGAGGGAGCGTGTGCTGCCGCTCGGAGTGTCGCAGATAAGCGGCGCGTCAAGGACAAGCGTGGGCGGTTATGCCGAGCCTGAAACGCCTGATGAGGTCACGAGCGCGCAGTTTGACGTGAGCGACAACCGCACGCTTGACGAGGTAGTGAACTGGCTGATGAAGCTTGGATATATCCCCAGCTTTTGCACCGCCTGCTACCGCGAAGGCAGGACGGGCGACCGTTTTATGGCACTGTGTAAAAATATGCAGATTTTAAACTGTTGCCACCCTAACGCGCTTATGACGCTGAAGGAGTATCTGGAGGACTACGCAAGCGAGGAGACGAGGAGAATAGGTATGGCGCTGATTGACAGGGAGCTTGAAAATATCCCTAATCCGAAAGTAAAACAGAAGGCGTATGAGTGCATACATGATATAGAAGGCGGACAGAGGGATTTTAGGTTTTAAGAGAGGAAAAAGCAATGTCAACATTAAACGAAACGCCGAGCGCGAACCGTCTGCATATAGGGATATTCGGGCGCGCAAACAGCGGAAAGTCTTCTTTTATAAATGCTTTCACAAGGCAGCAGGTGTCGATTGTGGCTGATGTGGCGGGGACTACTACGGACCCCGTCTACAAGCCTATGGAGATAAACCCGCTTGGCGCGTGCGTGATTATAGATACAGCGGGATTTGACGACAGCAGCAGCTTAGGTCAGAGCCGCGTGGAAAAAACAAGGCTTGCGGCGGAGAAAACTGACATTGCTGTCATAATTTTTGACAGCGAGGATATGGGCGAGGAGCTTGAATGGGTTAGTTTTTTCAAGAAAAAAAAGACGCCTGTGCTGCCGCTTGTGAGCAAGGCGGACAAGAGAGAAAATACAAGTGGGCTTTTGGAAAAGATACACGAGGAAACGGGGCTGTCTGCCTTTGCGGTAAGCGCAGCTACGGGAGAAGGAATAGGACAGGTAAAGGAGGAGCTTGCAAGGCTTGTGCCGGAGGATTTTGACGCCAGACAGATTACGGGGCAGCTTGTGGGCAGCGGCGATGTCGTACTGCTTGTAATGCCGCAGGACATTCAGGCGCCCAAGGGCAGGCTGATACTTCCGCAGGTGCAGACTATACGCGAGCTGCTTGACAAAAAGTGTCTTGTCATGAGCGTCACGACAGACAAGCTTGACGAGGGGCTTGCGGCGCTCAAAAATCCGCCAAAGCTTATTATAACCGATTCACAGGTCTTCGGATATGTATATGAGCATAAACCACGCGAGAGTATGCTCACGTCGTTTTCCGTGCTTATGGCGGCTTACAAGGGTGATTTGCCGTATTACATAGAGGGCGCAAAAGCTATCGACAGGCTGAATGAAAAGTCAAGGGTGCTTATCGCGGAGTGCTGCACGCATGTGCCGCTGGCAGAGGACATAGGGCGCGTCAAGCTGCCGAGAATGTTAAGGAAGCGCTTCGGCGAGGGGCTTACGGCTGACGTAAAAAGCGGCACGGATTTTCCTGAAGACCTTTCACAGTATGATTTGATTATCCAGTGCGGGGCGTGCATGTTCAACAGGAGGTATGTGCTTTCGCGCATAGACAGGGCAAAGTCGCAGGGCGTGCCGATGACTAACTACGGCATCGCCATAGCGCATCTGACAGGAATACTTGACAGGATATCATTGCCATAGTGATGGGACAGGGCTGGCGCAGACGGCAAATGAGCTTTGCGGAGTATTGAAGCTGCGGACTTGAAATGAAATAGGTAATTGGAAAGCGTGTTTTAAGCTGTCCGAATTTATGTGAAATGATTGTCCTGCTTCAAAAAAACTATTGACAAATTCCGCCAAATGAGTAATTATATAAATATAGAACGAAGGCGTTCTGCGATGAGCAGAGCGCCTTTTTTGTGTTGTGGAGCAAAATAAAAATCAAAGTATTAAAAGAAAGGCGCGTGATTTTATGGTAGACCTCGACCTTATGGAGAACACTGAGAGCATTAACAGGCTGCTGGCACGTTACGGCGTGAAGTTCGGCATTTACAAAAACAATGAGTTTAAGGAGCAGCTTTTCCCCTTTGACGCTATCCCGAGGGTGATACAAAAAGATGAATTTTCATATCTTGAAAGGGGCTTAAAGCAGCGTGTGACGGCGCTTAATATGTTCCTTGACGACATCTATCACGACAAAAAAATCGTAAAGGACAAGGTTATACCCGAGGATTTTATTTTCGCGTCAAGCGGATATATGCCCGAATGTGAGAATGTCACGCCTGTAAAGAAGATATATTCACACATTTCAGGCATTGATTTGGTTAAGGGCAAGGACGAAAGCTGGTACATACTGGAAGATAACCTGCGCGTGCCGTCGGGGGCGTCGTACCCTATGATAGCGCGCGAGCTTTGCCGCAGGAGCAGCCCGAGGACGTTTATGGAAAATCAGCTTGAAGACAACAGGAATTACGCGAAGCTGCTTAGAAAGACGCTTGACAACGTGAATGTGGGCGGACACACGGTAATACTCACGCCTGGGAGATACAATGCCGCGTACTTTGAACACTCATACCTTGCCGAAAAGACAGGGGCGCACCTTGTAAACGGCAGCGAGCTTACGGTGGAGGACGACAAGCTTTACTATGTTGACTACAGGGGGCAGAAAGAGCGTGTTGGCGCGGTTTACAGGAGGATTTCTGACGAGTACCTTGATCCTATGAATTTCAATCCCGAATCCGTGATAGGCATACCGCATATTTTTGACGTGTATAGGAAGGGAAACGTGGCGCTTTTGAATGCGCCTGGAAACGGCATAGCCGACGACAAGGGCATATATTACTTTGTGCCTAAGATGATTAAATATTATCTTGGCGAGGAGGCTATTTTGCAGAATGCGCCGACATATCTGCCGTTTTATGACGAGGATATGAAATATGTGCTTGAAAACTTTGACAGGCTTGTGCTCAAAGATGTCGCGGAGGCTGGCGGGTACGGCGTGGTGTTTGGCAGCAGCATGACGCGTGAACAGAAGGAAAGCTTTATAGGGCTTATGAAGCGCGAGCCGAGGCGCTTTATCGCGCAGGAGGTAATTGACTTTCAGGATCTTGACATTCAGGAGGGCAGCGGGTGCGTCGCGAGAAAAGCGGATTTGCGCGCGTTTGTGCTTATGGCTGACGAGCCGTATGTGTGGAAAAGCGGGCTGACAAGATTTTCAAGGAATCCCGATTCATTTATTGTCAATTCATCGCAGGGAGGAGGTTTCAAGGACACATGGGTATTATCTCGTTAGAACAGACAAACAGGCTTTACTGGCTGGGGCGCTACACGGAGCGCGTGTACACCACGATACGGCTTTATTCAAAGTGCTATGATGATATGATAGACGACATAGGCGACAATTATGCTGATTTTTGCGCAATGCTGGAAATACCGAATATTTACGCTGATAAAAACGATTTCAACACTCGTTACCCGTTTGACGAAAATGATCCGAACTCAATTTACAGCAATCTCATCAGGGCGTATGACAATGCGATAGTGCTGAGGGAGGAGATAGGGAGCGAGACGCTTTCGTATGTGCAGCTTGCGATTTATGCGATAAATAAGGCGAAGATTTCAAGGGCGCCGCTTTTGGAGCTGCAGAATGTCGAGGACAATCTGCTTGCGTTTTGGGGCATAGCAGATGATTTTATTGACGATGAGGTAATTCGCAATATCATAAAAGCGGGCAAGCGCATTGAGCGGATTGACCTGTACGCAAGGCTTAAACTGGGACCGAAGGAGCTGAAAAACGAGCTGAAGCGCATGGAAAAACGCCTGATGCGGAGCAAGATGAGCTATGACGGCGATAGGCTTGAAAGGCTGCGCGCGCTTATTGGAGCTGAAAATCAGGAGGATTACGATTACCGCGGAATAGTGCAGGAGGTCGAGGGCTTGGTAAATGAGTAGAAGGCTGGATTTTAGTTATCGCATGGAGCTTGATTTTTCCATGCCTGCCCAAAACCACCAGTTTACGCTGAGGATAGTGCCGCACAGCGATGAGCGGCAGCGGATAACGGCGTGCGAATTTAGCTTAGAGCCTGAATGTGAGCTGCACAGGGACACTGACGCATTTGGAAATACATACATATACGGCGAGGCAAAGCAGCAGCATGAGCGCTTTGCCGTCACCGTAAAGGGCAGCGCGGAAATAGACGCCCAAAAGCATGTCGGAGGAAAATCAGGCAGTGAAATGAGGTTTTCACATTACCGTTTCCAGTCGCAGTACACAAAGCCAGACGGCAGGCTGCTGGAATATTACAATGAAAACAAGAGATGCGCGGGCGAAAATGCGGCGGCTTATGCAAGGCGGCTTTTGCACGCGATATATAGTGATATGGAATACAAGCAAGGCGTAACGGACATTTACACCACGGCAGAGGAGGCGCTGGCAAAGAGGCAGGGTGTGTGTCAGGATTACGCCCATATTATGCTGTCGCTGTGCAGGATTGCGGATATTCCGAGCAGATATGTTGTCGGAATGATGATGGGCGAGGGGTATTCGCACGCGTGGGTGGAGATTTTTTCAGACGGATTCTGGTACGGAATGGATCCGACAAATGACAAGGAGACGGACGATGCCTACATAAAAATATCGCACGGGCGCGACTATAAGGACTGTATCGTAAACCGCGGCGTGTTTATCGGCGGCGGCGAGCAGACGCAGCACATACAGGTTATAGTGGAGCAGAGTGCGGAAATGAGGGGAAAATGAGCGGCAATATAAGTAAAATAGAGACAGTATGCAGTGTAAAGCTCCCGATAGGAGAAACGCTGGAAATAAAGAGAAACCGCCTTGCGCCCGCAGACGGCGCAGAAGGGAAGAAAAGGATAAGCATAGTGACTGGCATACACGGCGACGAACTGGAGGGGCAGTACATATGCTATGAGGCCGCAAGGCGCATAAAGGAACAGCCTGAGCTCCTTTCGGGAGTTGTGGACATATATCCCGCGATGAATCCGCTGGGGATTGACTCAATGACGCGTGGCATACCAGGCTTTGATTTGGACATGAACAGGATTTTTCCAGGGACAAAAAACGGCGCTATGACGGAGTATGTCGCAAATGAGATTATAAAGAGCCTGTCGGGTTCGGATTTGTGCGTGGACATACACGCGAGCAACATATATCTCACGGAGATACCGCAGATAAGGATAAATGAGCTTCACAGGGACACGCTTGTGCCGCTTGCAAGGCTTATGAACGTGGATTTTGTGTGGATTCACGCGTCAAGCACGGTGCTTGAGTCTACGCTTGCCTATAGTCTTAATTCGACGGGTACGCCGACGCTTGTGGTTGAGGCGGGAGTGGGTATGCGCATCACAAAAGCGTATTGTGAGCAGCTTGCCGACGGGCTTATGAATACTATGCATGAGCTTGGCATATGGAAAGGCAGTGCGGTGAAGGCGCGTGAGCCGATTGTGTCGGGCAGCGATGACAGCGTGGTGTTTTTCAATGCGCCGAAAGCGGGGATTTTCATACCTGCGGCAAAGCATTGGGAGACGCTTGAAAAAGGTGATGTTGTGGGGCGTATAGTGAATCCTTTGGAGGGGGAGATAATGGCGGAAATCAGAACGCCTGAGGCGGGGATACTTTTTACTATCAGGGAATATCCTGTGGTTGACGAAGGTTCACTTGTAGGGCGGCTGCTGAAAACGCGGTCTGTTCGGTAACGTAGAATTTAGGCAAAATATATAAAATAAGAGACGTCTCATGCGCAACTTGCTGCGTTGGTTTCTTAGCTGCGTTTTTATATATTTTGCCTAAATTCGGTCTTATTAGAAAGACTTTCTCAAATGCCTATTAAAAAAATAAAACCAAAAAATGCCAAGGCGGGGGATTGATATGAAAAAAATAAATATTTACGAGCTTAATTCGCTCTACAGAGAGCCGATGCGGGTTGAGGGCTATGAGTACGGTGAGGGCGAAAAGTCTGTATGCGTGGTGGGCAGTATGCGCGGAAACGAGATACAGCAGCTTTTTGCGTGCAGCAAGCTGATACAGCGGTTAAAGCAGTTGGAGGAAAAAGGGTGTATCGCGGAGGGGAAAAGCATACTTGTTATTCCCTGTATAAATACATATTCGATGAATATAGGGAAACGCTTTTGGAGTACGGACAATACGGACATCAACAGAATGTTTCCAGGCTACAGCGAGGGCGAGACGACGCAGCGCATAGCGGCGGGAGTGTTTGAAAAAATAAAGGATTACAAATATGGCATACAGTTTGCGTCAAATTATATGGCAGGTAGTTTTCTGCCGCATATCAGAATGATGAGAACTGGATTTGAAGATGTGGAAACGGCGAAAAAATTTGAGTTTCCGTATGTGGTGGTAAGAAATACACGCCCGTTTGATACTACGACGCTCAATTATAACTGGCAGATTTGGGAAACTAAGGCATTCAGTATTTTTACGACTTCTACGGAAAGTATAGATGCCGTGAGTGCGAAGAACGCGGTCAAGGGGATTGAGAGAATGCTTAATGCTGAAGGGGTGATAAGGAGCAGCATTGCAGGTGGTTATCATTATAATTCGCAGGTGCTTGATGATGAGAGGCTTATTTCCGTGAGGTGCGCGGAGGCGGGGATATATGAAAATATGGTCGCTGTCGGCGATGAGGTGTATGAGGGGCAGGTGCTGGCGCGGATAACCGATCCGTATGAGGGGACTTTAAAGGAGGAGCTTGTGAGTCCTGCGGATGGGACTGTGTTCTTTTTGCATAATGCGCCGCTTGTGTATGCTAGTACGGCGGTGATGAAGCTGGTGGTGGAATAGGCGAAAGCGACGAGTTGAGAGAGCGGGTAATGATTGAACGGAATAAAAGGATTTAAATAAACATTAAATAAACATTAAGCAAATATTAATGGAATTGCAATTGGAAGCGTGATAAACTTACCTACAATATTATGAAATTTGGGGTAGAAGAAAATGATGCGTTTATTATCTATTGGAATAGATTGTATTTCATCAATTATATTCGTTATTCCTGCTGTAATTATTTTGCAGTATGCAATATTCAGAAAACGTAATTTTAATCAATTTATTGCAATACTCATATTTGCATTATATTCAATAGCGGTTTTTTCGGTTGTGGGTGTCCCCACGGTTGGTACATTCAAAGTGGATTTTGGCTTTAACCTAATACCACTGATAGACATTGTAAATAGTCCGCTTGATTACATCAAAAATACCATTTTAAATATTATTTTGTTTATGCCATTGGGAATTTTAGCGCCTGCCATCTGGAAGAATTATCGTTCCATAAAAGCTATGTTTTTCATGGGACTGGCATTATCGGTCAGTATTGAAATATTACAGATATTTACTTTTAGGCTTACAGATATTGATGATCTGATTACAAATACGGCAGGAGCGGTTATAGGCTATTATATAAGCAAATGCTTTTCTTTTAAATTACCTTTAAAATTAGTCGATAATGAAGAACATCTGATATGGTATGAACCTTTCATTATTTTAGCAGTTATGCTTATGATTGGAGTTTTTTTGCAGCCGATTGTGTCAAATGGAATATGGGATATTGTATTATCCAGTTCATGGTGGAAAAGATAAGAATTTAAATGAGAAAGTAATGTGAATATAGTGTTTCCGCAAATTTTAGATAATGCGAAAGTTTTGTATTATATGCCAAGGGAAGATTATCTTTTTGGCCGTGATGAAAATTTTGAAGTTGATTTATGAAAAACAAACGGACTGCACGTACAAAGATACATGTGGTCCGTTTGCAACGTCTAAAATAGCAGAGCTTAAAAGAAGTTAATGTCCTTTATAGGAATATATTAAATCGCATATCCAACTTCAAACGCCGCCTTATTTATCTCAACAGTTTTGGGCGGTACAGTGGCTTCTATGACCTCGAGCCACTGCGATTTGTCAAAATCCATGCGCTTTGCGGCGACACCGATTATGATGGTGTTGAAAACCTTGGTGTTTCCAAGCTTTCTTGCCTCGTCCATTGCGTCTACCGCGATGACATTGTGGTCTTTTTTCAGCGTTTCCAAAATATTTTCAGGATACTGTGCTGCGCCTGTCACGACTGTGATAGGGTCAATTCGCTGGTCGTTTACTATTATCACGCCGTCTTTCTTTAAAAAGTGCGCATACCGCAGCGCCTCAAGACGCTCAAAAGCGATAAGCACGTCTGCCTGTCCCTCCTCTACTATAGGCTCAGCCACAAAATCGCCATAGCGCACAAAGGTGACGACGCTGCCGCCGCGCTGCGCCATTCCGTGAACCTCTGAAAGCTTTACGTCGTAGCCTGCCTTGGTGGTTATGCCACCAAGTATGCGGCTTGTGAGGAGCGTGCCCTGACCGCCTACGCCGACAATCATTATATTTTTCGTATTCATTCGTAATCCCCCCCCTAATCAACTCTTTCAATGGCGTCGAATTTGCAGCGTTTCATGCATAAGCCGCAGCCATTGCACATGGTATCGTCAATTTTTACAGTGCCGTCTTCGTTTTTGGTGAGCGCGGGACAGCCTGGGACAAGGCACATACCGCATTTTTTACATTTTTCGGGTATGGCTATGCATTTTGCCTTAGTCGCCTGTGACTTCAAAAGGGCGCAGGGCGCGCATACAATTATGACAGATGTGTCATCTCTTGCAATTTCACGTTTTACAAGCTCCTCGAGCTTATCAATGTCGAATGCGTCTACCTCATAGACATGCTCCACGCCGATTGCCTTGCAGAGATGGTAGAGGCTAATTGCCTTTGTCTCCTTGCCGTTTAGCATTTTGCCTGTGGCGGCGTGATCCTGATGACCTGTCATGCCCGTGGTGGAATTGTCAAGGATAAGCACTGTGCCGCTTGACTGGTTATATACCATATTCATAAGCGAGTTTACGCCTGTGTGCAGAAATGTAGAGTCGCCGATAAGCGCAACCCAGTTTTTGATATAGTCCTTGCCTTTTGCCTTTTCCATGCCGTGCAGGGTGGAAATTGACGCGCCCATGCATACCGTGGTGTCAATCACGTCAAGCGGCGCGACTGCTCCGAGCGTGTAGCAGCCAATGTCGCCCGCGCCGTGGATTTTGAGCTTTTTGAGCACGGAGTAGGTGCTTCTGTGTGGGCAGCCTGGGCATAGTATAGGCGGGCGCGCGGGAACTTTCGCAGGTGCGGCAATGTCAAGCTTTTCGCCAAGCACGCGCTCGCGGAGCATATTCGCGCTGTATTCGCCCTGCAGCGTGAACAGCTCTTTGCCAATGCACTTTATGCCCCATGATTTTACCTGTTCCTCGATGAGCGGTTCAAGCTCCTCGAAAATGTAGAGCGTTTCTACCTTTGAGGCAAATTCCTCTATCAGTCTGCGGGGCAGCGGATGGATAAGACCGAGCTTAAGCACGCTTGCGTTTGGAAGCGCCTCGGCGACGTATGTATATGGTATGCCGCTTGTGATTACGCCGATTTTTGTGTCTTTATATACTGCCTTGTTTATTTCAAAGCTGCAGGCGTCCTCAGCCATTTTTTTCAGGCGGTTTTCCACGTGGATGTGGCGAGCCTTTGCCTGTGCGGGCATCATTACGTTTTTGGCGACATTTCGCTCATATGGCTTGTCGGGGATTTCCTCGCGCGGCTCTAAGGTGACTGGACTCTGTGAGTGTGCAAGGCGCGTTGTGGTGCGAATCATGACAGGAGTGTCATATTTTTCACTGTATTCAAAGGCAAGCTTGGTAAAGTCCTTTGCCTCCTGAGAGTCTGACGGCTCCAGTACGGGGACTTGTGCCACGCGTGCGACGCATCTTGAATCCTGTTCATTTTGTGATGAGTAAAGTCCTGGATCGTCTGCGGCGACTATTACGAGACCGCCGTTTGCGCCGATATATGCTGCTGTGTAGAGCGGATCGCTTGCCACGTTTACGCCTACCATCTTCATGGAAGCCATGGCGCGCACTCCGCTGATGGATGCGCCGATTGCGACTTCCATTGCGACTTTTTCATTTGGAGCCCATTCGGCGTACACTTCGGGATATTTTACGATATTTTCGCTTATTTCCGTGCTCGGCGTGCCAGGGTACGCGCTTGATACCTTGACGCCCGCCTCATAAGCGCCGCGGGCAATCGCCTCGTTGCCCAGCATTATTTTCTTTTCGCTCATTTGCATATGTTCCTTTCTGAAATAGTGGAGTATTTTTTATTGTATTTTTGTGGTGCTTATAGTTATATGATAGAGAAAAATGTCGGGGTAGTCAATCATAAAAATTTTGGAGATTGGTGTTTGCATATCAAATCCTGATTTGGTAAATCCTGATTTGATGCTATTGTATCTATGTTTTTGCGGAAACAATGTAACTTTAAAAATATTGCTTTAAAAATATTTAAAAATATTGGAAATAATATTGGAAATAATACGCGTAATCTATTGATTTAATCAGTACAATGGTATATAATCTAACTAATTTAGTACCATACTAAATTTTACATCATAAGTTCAAATAAAAATTTATTCAAACCGCCATCTTAGATGGCTCACAGTGTGTGAAACAAGAGAAGTCTGCGAAAGCGGGCTTTTTTGTTTTATGTCACAGAGATACATTATAAATATATTTGGTGAAATGGTTGAAGATATAAGCGGAAATATGGTATAATTATGTCAAAAATTGCCATATAAAATACAAATTGGAGGTAATTATGCCAAAAGATTATTTTTTAGGATTGGATTTAGGCACTGGCTCGCTTGGATGGGCAGTCACAGGTGAGGATTATGAGGTTTTGCGTGGACACGGTAAGGCGCTCTGGGGCGTGAGATTATTTGAGAGCGCTAACACGGCTGAGGAGAGAAGAACATTCCGCACATCAAGGCGCAGGCTTGACAGGCGAAATTGGAGAATAGACATTTTACAGGAGATATTTTGTGATGAGATAAACAAGGTTGATGACGGCTTTTATCTGCGGATGAAGGAAAGCCGATATACGCCAGAGGATAAGCGGGATAAGGACAACAGCTGTCCTGCGCTCCCATATGCGTTATTTGTGGATGCGGACTACACGGACAAGGATTATCACAAGCAGTTTCCGACTATTTATCATTTAAGGAAATGGCTTATGACGACAGACCAGACGCCTGATATAAGGCTGGTTTATCTGGTGCTGCACCATATAATGAAGCATAGGGGGCATTTTCTGTTTTCGGGAGATATAGATAATATCAAGGAATTTAAGGGGACATTTGAACAGTTTATAAAGAGCCTTGCTGATGAAGAACTGGATTTCAACATAGAAATAGCTGATGGGCAGATTAATGAAGTTGAAAATATAATGAAAAATAAAAATCTTGCAAAATCAGCCAAGGAGAGTGCGCTAAAAAAGCTGTTCAATGTAAAGAGCGCGTGCGAGAAAGCTGTAATAAAGCTGATTGTGGGCGGCAAAGTAAATCTCAGCGATATTTTTTCCAACAGTGAGCTTGACAATTGCGAAAGACCTAAAATCTCATTTTCAGAAAGCGGTTATGATGACTATGTGAGTATAGTGGAGTCGGAGCTTGGCGAGCAGTTTGAGATTATAGCGCGTGCGAAGGCTGTCTATGACTGGGCAGTGCTTGTTGATATTTTGGGCGATTATCAGTCAATTTCTGAGGCAAAGACCGCTGTATATGAAAAGCATAAGACGGATTTGATGTATTTAAAAAAGCTGGTGCGAGATAATTTATCTAAAGAGGAATACAGGAATATTTTTGTTAAAACTGATGAGAAAACAGCCAATTATTGCGCATATATCGGAATGACAAAAAAGAACGGCAAAAAGCAGGACATGGAGGGAAAACTCTGCAGCAGGGAGGATTTTTACGGTTTCCTTAAAAAGTCAGTGATAGGCGCTATTGGTGATGATGAAAAGACAAAATATCTTCAGGACGAAATGCAGAAGGAAACATTTCTGCCAAAGCAAGTCACAAAGGACAACGGGGTTATTCCGTATCAGGTGCATTTGTATGAGCTGCGGCAGATAATAAACAATTTGAAGGACAGAATACCTCTTTTAAAGGAAAATGAGGATAAAATAATAAGCACTTTTACATTCAGAATACCGTACTATGTCGGACCGCTTAACGGCATAAAGAAGGGAGACTCTGCGACAAACTGGGTAAAGCGCATCAGCGCGGAAAAGATTTATCCGTGGAATTTTTCAAGTGTGGTAGATACAGAGGCAAGCGCAGAGCAGTTTATAAGGCGAATGACCAGCAAATGTACATATCTGGCTGATAAAGACGTGCTTCCTAAAAATTCATTGCTTTACAGTAAATTTACTGTTTTAAATGAGTTAAACAATCTTTGCCTTGACGGAGAGCCTATTGACGTGGAGCTGAAACAGCGAATATATGAAGACCTGTTTATGCGCTATAGAAAGGTAACTCAAAAAAAATTAAGGGATTATCTGGTGAGGGAAGGCATAAAGGGCAAAACAGTTGACATTACGGGCATAGATGGCGATTTTAAGGGGACGCTTACCGCATACCATGATTTCAAGGAGAAACTTACGGATTGCACGCTTAGCCAGGAAGACAAAGAGGAAATCATACTAAATATAACTTTGTTTGGCGAGGATAAAAAGCTGCTTGGCAGACGGCTTGAAAAGCTATATCCTCAGCTTACCGAGAAACAGAGGAAGGGCTTATGCTCGCTTTCGTATTCGGGCTGGGGGCGTCTGTCAAAGGAGTTTTTGGAGGAAATAACCGCGCCCGATTTGGAGACAGGGGAAGCAAGAAGCATTATTCAGATGATGTGGCACACAAACGATAATCTGATGCAGATTTTGAGTGATAAGTATTTATTTGCGCAGGCAGTTGAAGACGCGAACAAAAAGGACGAGATTAAAGACATATCATACAGTTTGGTGGAGCAAATGTATGTGTCGCCAGCTGTAAAACGCCAGATATGGCAGACGCTTCAGATAGTAAAGGAAATCTGCAATGTGATGAAAAATCCGCCTAAACGCATATTTGTGGAGATGGCGCGGGAGAAGCAGGAGAGTAAGCGCACAGAGTCACGTAAGAGACAGCTTATTGAGCTTTATAAGAAATGCAAAGATGAAGAAAGGGAATGGATTGACGAGCTTGACAAGACAGAGGAGCATCAGTTGAGGAGCGATAAGCTTTATCTGTATTATACGCAGAAGGGGCGCTGCATGTATTCGGGCGAGCAGATACAGCTTGAGGACCTGTGGGACAATAATAAATATGATATAGACCATATTTATCCGCAGTCAAAAGTGATGGACGACAGCCTTGATAACCGAGTGCTTGTGAAAAAGGTTTACAACGCCGAAAAAACCGACAGCTATCCCATACGCGCTGAGATAAGAAATAAAATGCAGCCATATTGGAAATCGCTGCTTATTGGAGGTTTTATTTCAAAGAAAAAATATGAACGTCTTACCAGAAGCACAGGGTTTGACGATAATGAGCTTGCGGGATTTATAGAGCGCCAGCTAGTTGAAACAAGGCAGGGAACAAAAGCTGTCGCGTCTGTATTAAAACAGATTTTTCCCGATACGGAGATAGTGTATGTAAAGGCAAAGCTGGCTGCGCAGTTCAGGCAGGATTTTGACCTGATTAAGGTGCGTGAAATGAATGATTTGCACCATGCGAAGGACGCATATTTGAATGTTGTGGTAGGTAATGTTTATCATACAAAGTTTACGAGCAGCGCGATAAGGTTTATAAAGGAAAGCAGCGGCAGAAGTTATAATTTAAAGAAACTGTTTACGTCTAATGATATTGTGCGGAATAATAAGGTAGCATGGAAGGCTGGCAGCAGCGGCACGATATGTACGGTAAAAAAAGTGATGAGGAAAAATAATATCCTTGTCACCAGGCGCAGCTATGAAGTTAAGGGCGGGCTTTTTGACCAGCAGCTTATGAAGAAGGGCAAAGGTCAAGTGCCTGTAAAGAGCAGTGATGAAAGGCTGCTTGACATTGAAAAATACGGTGGGTATAACAGGGCGGCAGGAACTTATTTTATGCTGGCAGAGTCTGAGGATAAAAAGGGTAATAAGATAAGGACTATTGAATATGTACCTTTGTATATGCACACTCAGATAGAGAGAAGCAAGGAAGATGCGATAAGATATTTGGAAAATGACAGAGGATTGAAAAATCCGCGTATTTTGCTGAGCAAAATAAAAATAGATACGCTGTTTAAGGTTGATGGATTTTATATGTGGCTGTCGGGGCGAACGGGAAATCAGCTTATATTTAAAGGCGGTGTACAGCTGATTTTAAATGAAGATAATGTTAAGTGTCTTAAAAAAGTAGGAAAATTTGTGCAGCGCCAGAAAGAGAACAGAAATATAAAAGTAGTAGCACATGATGAAATATCGGAGCAGGAATTATTGAATTTATATGATGAATTTTTAAATAAAATTAAAAATACAATATATAATTCAAAGCTAGGCGCACAGGAGAAAACGTTAAGTGAAAAAAGAAACATTTTTATAGATTTAAGTGTAGAAGATAAATGTGTGGTTTTATCTGAAATACTTCATATGTTTCAATGTCAAAGCAGTTCCGCTAATTTAAAGTTAATTGATGGTCCCGCAAGTGCAGGGATAATAAAAATTGGCAATAATATAAGCAATATAGGTCAAATTTCAATCATAAACCAATCTCCAACAGGGATATATGAACAGGAGATTGACTTGAAATCACTATGAGCTGGCGAATTGTTGTTATCTCCAAACGGGCGAAGCTTGAATATAACTTAGGATATCTGGTAGTACGCAGCGAGGAGATAACAAAAATTAATTTGAGCGAAATATCCACATTAATAGTAGAGTCCACCTCAGTTTCGCTTACGACGAGCCTGCTTTCGGAGCTTGTAAAGAAGAAAATCAAGGTGATTTTCTGCGATGAAAAACGCAATCCTGTTTCAGAACTCATCGGATATTATGGCAGTCATGACACAAGTAATAAAGTACGGAAACAGATTCAATGGAGCAATGAAATCAAAGAGGCTGTATGGACACAGATTGTTGCGGAAAAGATACGAAAACAGAAAGAACTTTTGGAATATTTGGATAAGGAGGAAGCGAAGCTTTTAGCATCATATATAGAAGAAATTGACATAAATGATACATCAAATCGTGAAGGTCATGCGGCAAAAGTGTATTTTAACGCTTTATTTGGAATGAAATTTACGCGGAGCAGTGACAGTGTTATAAATGCGGCTTTAGATTATGGATATTCCATAATATTATCAGCATTTTCAAGAGAAATCACGGCTAATGGTTATATAACACAGTTAGGGCTTTTCCATGACAATATGTTTAACCAGTTCAATTTAGCATCAGATTTGATGGAACCATACAGAATACTTATTGACAGGGAAGTATATAATATGAAGCTTGAAAAGTTTGAACATGAGGAAAAAATGCAGATAGTCAATGTGTTGAATCAAGAGGTCAAAATCGACGATAAGAGGCAGTATGTAAATAATGCTGTAAAGATATATTGCAAAAGCGTATTTGATGCTTTAGATGAAAATGACATTTCAAAGCTTCGTTTTTACAGCTTTGAGCTATAGATTTATGAGAGTATTAGTGTTTTTTGATTTGCCTGTCGTTACTGGAGAGCAAAGGAAAGAATATACGCGGTTTAGAAAATTTCTTCTAAGAAGCGGATTTATGATGCTTCAGGAGTCTGTCTACTGTAAGCTGGCACTGAATGGCACGGCTGTACAGGGAATCGTTGACAGTGTGCATAAAAATAAGCCAAAGGAAGGACTTGTACAGCTGCTGACAATAACTGAAAAACAGTATTCTAAAATGGACATAATTGTGGGAACAGTTAAAAGCGAAATCCTTGACAGTGATGAGAGGCTGGTGATACTTTGAAGCTTGTGCATAAGGATTTGGAAAGGCAGATTGTTTTTAAAGAGCCGTTTGGATGCTGTGAATGGATAATAGAGTCGCCGCAGCTTTTTTCAAAATATCTGTATGAATTATATGCTCAGACGGAAGGCAGGGAAGGCTGCTTTGTATTATCAAATGATGATAAAACGCTTGAAATATCAAAATGTTCAGAGCTTATACTGCAGCCACTATCCGTCAATATAAATGATAAGAAAATATTAAACAAGCTTTATGTGGAATTGGAAAAGCTTGCCTTCAATGAAGACATGTTTCTGCTGACGCAGGAAATGCGCGGAAAACTTCAAGAATATTTTTTCAATCTGGAGCAAAGGTGTACATACTCATTGGCTATAGAAGATGATATAAATATTCTGTCCATATTTAAGGCTGTTGGAATTAAATGCGAAAAATATTTGGATGATATTTTTGAAAATCTGATAGAATATATCAAAATAGTATCGCATCTGCTTAATAAAAAGTTGTTTATTTTTGTGAACATAAGAAGCTACATTTGTGATGAACAGTTGAAGCAGCTATTAAAAGAAACAGCTTATACGGAGGTTAATATACTTCTTATCGAAAACAAAAAAAGAAGTTGCCTGTATGATGTAGCAGAGTATATAATAGATTGTGATAATTGTGAAATATGATTGTTTGAGTACCGATTTATGCTTAATGATGGCATATCATTTTTGAATTTGAGGTTTGAGAATGATGTAAAAATGTATGGTACTCAAACTCAGGCGTGGACTTTTGGGAAAACAGTGGCGTTTGAGAATGATGTAAAAATGTATGGTACTCAAACTACAAAAGAGTTCGCCGAGCGTATCAATGCGTTTGAGAATGATGTAAAAATGTATGGTACTCAAACTATTTCCGATACAGTGGACTTAGCAAGTCGTTTGAGAATGATGTAAAAATGTATGGTACTCAAACAAACCATCTTCATTCAACTTGGTCCTAAGTGTTTGAGAATGATGTAAAAATGTATGGTACTCAAACGCTAAAAATATTGCTTATGATGATGACATTGTTTGAGAATGATGTAAAAATGTATGGTACTCAAACTGTGCGTCGCATGGGCACCAAGACCACTCAGTTTGAGAATGATGTAAAAATGTATGGTACTCAAACAACAATGGCGAATTGTTAGCCACTGTCACTGTTTGAGAATGATGTAAAAATGTATGGTACTCAAACCGTCTGCCTGCTTGTTACCATTTCAGCCGTGTTTGAGAATGATGTAAAAATGTATGGTACTCAAACAACTTTTGCAAATCCTCATCTTTGATATGGGTTTGAGAATGATGTAAAAATGTATGGTACTCAAACAACAATGGCGAATTGTTAGCCACTGTCACTGTTTGAGAATG
>CANQPM010000014.1 GCA_947625775.1 uncultured Lachnospiraceae bacterium
GAGGACAGAAGCTAAAGCATACGCACATTTACGTATTTTATACAGCTTGTACACGTGTATCACCTCCTTTCAGCAGGTAAGACACAATATATTGTGCCCAAGTGTATGAATAAAGTATATATTGTGTTTTGCCAAATGTCAACATTTAAATTCTAAAATAAAAATTAAATAAAATAAAAAGCTTTTAAAATCAAATCAAAAATATCCTTTACAGACATCACTGTAAGGGATATAATAATAGAAGAAGTAAAAACAGTAAACAAACAAATAAACAAGCAAAAAATAAAGTGGAGGTAGATATTATGAAAATTAACACACTAGATAAAATAACAGCAGCAAAGGTAACAGCGCTCCTGTCGGCAGCAGTTGTGACAGCGTCATCTATGAGCGGTGTGACAGCATATGCAGAGGAGCTGCCTGATGCATACAATGCAGCAGAGCTGGCAGAGGAGGTGCTTGCACCTACAGTAGCAGATCCTACGAAGTTTGATTTCTTTGGTACGTGGATAATAGACCACGACACAGAAGGCAACCCTGATCCGCAGATAGTAAGTAATGGGGACGGTACATATACGATTATTATATACGAGGGACAAAGCGTAGCGTTTCCTGTTAATAACCCGTATGCGAATCTGGAAGCAGGTTTATGGTCGTATCCTACAGTTATCACAGAAACAGATTTACTGAATGATGGTACCTGGAAAGGAAATGGATATAGTAGTGAATTAATTACAGAAGAGAACGGTTCTACTTATTTAGTAATGCATGGAGCAAAAGCGGGTTCGGCGGTAATAGAGGTTGGGTTGGAGGATGCTTATATAATGTCACCTACCGTTAATCAGATAATAGGTAACACTGTAACAGTTGGCTTATTTGTACTCCCAGTTACACCTGGAGCACAAGCACCTACGCTTACGCAGGAAGAAATTGAGAGTGAAGCAGCATATAACAGCAATCATGGTGCGCATATACCAGGTTCTACATTTTACTTTGGTGTTGATTTTTAATCAGTAGAATAAAAGAATAAAGCAGACAAAAAGAAGTTAGACGATTAATTCTCTAACTTCTTTTTTGTTATGCAATTAAGCTTTTAAGTATAGCGCCTTCTATTAAAATTCTGCTTAAGAGAATCTTTAAAATCAAATTTTTAAAATCAAATTAAAAATTTAAATTAGTGAGGAGATGATTGAAATGAAGTATAAACACAAGCGAATATTTAAATCGCTAGTCAGTTTGCTGCTAATTTTGACATTTATATTAGCACCATTTGAAGGTGTATTCGCAGAAGAAGATGATTATGATGAAGCACATGTAAACGGAAACACTGAATCAGAAAAGATTACTTCAGGTTATGATCCAAATGCTATTAAACCGTTCGTGTGCCAGGCTGTTATTATTGGAATGTTAGAGATAGACAATACGACCCAGGAGTATCGTAGCCAGATAGAAGCACATAATGCGGCATTGCCAGAGGGAAGTGATGATTATTGGAGTGAGTACCGTGTGTCTATAACGGACCAGTATCTTTATTCGCATCCACAGGAGATGTCGGAGATGGCTAATGTAGATAGACTTGCTTTAATACGCTTAATTAAATCGGGTGAGACTAAAAATAATAAACGGTATAAAGCTTTAGCTTTAAACGGGAAGAGTGGCTCTCAGGGTAAGTATCAAGGAACATATTACGCAGTGCGTAAGAGCGGCTCTCAACATTCTTCATATAATGTAGATGTCGTATTCAGTAAGGTTAAGAATAATGAGGCGTATTACGAAGCTTTTAAGTCAGGCAGTTTAGACGTTGATCTTGTTTTGGCTTTAGCGGATCAAAACTCAAGCGCTTTGGAAGGTGGAGTTAATGATTTTGTTGCATTATGGGAACAGTCAGGAGATGTTGATGTATGCTTGAATAAGTTTGTTTCTCAGGAAGCAGATTCTTATGGTAATGCATTAAGGTATCTTGATTTCTTATTGGTAATAAATAAGTTATGTGGTAATAAATACCGTGATTCGATTAAAAAGTATCTCAAGTATTTAAATCGTGATGAATCAGATAAGTTTATAACAGTATGCGCTGCAGCGGCAGTTATGTGTAAGATAAATACAGTCCCAGGTGATTACTATGCGGCAACATTACCAAATTATTATGCAGCTTTAACAGGTGAGAGTTTTGAGTGTTATCAGACGTTTTCTTTTAGTCGTAGTTTTCCTTCACCAGTGGAGCCAGGTACAGGAGGGTATGATGCAGATCCAGATGGTTTTATAGGTTCATTGCGGCAGCAATATACTGATGTAAGTAGTAGAGTTGCTACCCAGTGTTTGTCTGGTAATGTATCAACTATTTTCTGGTGGGATGATATGGGACAAGGTTATAACTATGAGATGGGATGGATGCTGCAGCCGACAGACATAAATGGTAATGCAACAGGAAATACAGGATATACGTTCTTAGGTGTTCATGGTAAGGAGACACCACCAGTACCCGATGATGACGATGACGATGATCCAGACCCCGATCCCACGCCAGACGACGGTGGTGACTTAGCCAACGATGCATATGCCAAGTTCTACATCAGTGCTTCATCAGACGAGTATGAGGTAATGCCAGGTGATACGGTGGCGGCTAGGATAGACATCAACTTAAAACAGTCAGCACAGATGCTTTATGACCTGAAATTGAAGTGGACAGCCAACGGCATTAAATACCGTGACTGGGATCCGTCGTTCGGTATCGCTCTTGTAAGAGAAGGCGGTGGCAGTGATATTGCCGTAGACACTATGACATCAAATCCGTCAGGCTCGGGAGGACTCGACCCTACAATGCAGACAAACACGTTAGGCGGCTTTACTGTAATGGACGTAAGCTGGGAAGAAGCGCTTGAGATATTTAACGGGCGTAAGAATGTTACAGTCTATGATGAAAACGTCACAATCAACAGTGACAAGGAGCAGCGTTATGTCGCTGTGGTTAATCTTTATTGGTTTTATGACAATGCAAATGTTGAGTCAGCCACAGCAGCCACAATGAATTTCTACTCATCAGGTAAGGAGATAGTTACCGAGTACCAGGGTGCAGACGAAGTGCCATGGATAGTCAGGAAAGATGATCCAAATAAAGGGCATTTCTATTCGCAGCTGCGTGACGGCAACTATGTGGAGATGAAGGACAACTCTCCAGGCAACGGCGAGACTTACGAAGCGATGGCAGGCGTGCCCACTACCGAAAACCTTTACGCTGGATTTGGCGCCAATGAGTTTATGATAAATATGGAGTGTGAGCTGAAATCAGACACTGGCAAGCAGAGGAAATATACTTATACCTATCAGGTTAATAATTGTATTGGGAATAATACCAAGTGTGTGTACTCTTGTCCTGGGGATCATCAAGATACAGTTTATGCTAATGGCTGTGGCAAGGTGTTAGTAAAGGGAGACCCTGTAAAGGGTACACCTGATGTGACTTGCAATTCAGGAACTGCAGGCGAAAAGGTAAGTTGTGCAAATGGTCCAGTCAAATCAAAGTCAACTTGTGGGTGTGGGGCTAAATCAAGTGAAACGACATATAGTCCTAAAGAGAAGTGCGATTGGTGTGAAGGAAGTGGCTGTGTAGTAGTGGAACATGCGAACCAAGCGCATCCGCATGTCCACAATTTTGTTACTGTAGTTACACAGAACATAAACGGCTATTCTTATCTTGACATAGTCGGCACGGATTTATGGCAGGTGACAAAGCTTCTGGTAAACGGGAACAAGGAGCTTTTATCTAATCCTGTACAGTCTAAAGATCCGAATACGGGCTACAGGGCATTTGTAAGCCAGGGTGGTTATTCAAGTGGCAATGGGCGTATAGTGTTTGACTGGTCTTTACCAGGTGACTCTAATACTTCTCGTTTCTGGGGTGACACGGAGGGACAAGGGGTAGATGAAAGTAATAATGTGTTATTCACAGATGGCGAAAAGAGAGCAAGGCACGCTTTTTCAGATGTGTTTGGACATTCTGTTACAGCAAATGTTATAAGTGATTACATTACGCTTGCTACGACAGAAGGATATCAGACAATTACTTATAATGACCAGATAAGTGGAACTGTTCCTATTTTAAGCGATAACAGTCAAGATAGTTGGGAGACTAAGGAATGTGATTGTGATAGTGTAATAGGAGGCTCAACACAGACTTCGTATGCTGCACGAAGTGGTAGTCCTATACCGTTTAGTGAGACAAGGACTTGGTTAGATTTGTGGAATCACGAAAAGGAAGCTTCTCTGTCAAATTCTACGATGGGCAGCTATTCAGCCCAGAAGTGGGAATCGACTCAGATTACAAGGAGCGGGTATAACGGCAAGTATGACAGTCCCACAACTAAGTGGAATAACACGAATGTATTCAACAGTAGTGGCAAAGATCCAGCGGAACAGTGGGAAACTGGCAGCACGACCTTCACGAGTGAGAATGTAGGCAGACAACCCAATGCACAGTTTGACCCGCACGGTGGATTTGTGGCAGATGGCTTCTCTAATACAAGAATGCTCATCAGTGGTTTTAACATAATCGATTCAACGCAGAAGACGGCAGGTGAGTCGGGCGTATATTCAGCAGATGACGGTGTGGAGCCTGTGAGCAACGGTGAGTGGAATACGGGTAATGCGTACCTCTTAGCTAAGCGTGTCATACATAATGGCAGTCTGTCAAAGGGAGTACGTTACGATCAGAGGTCTGATAAATGGGCTGCAGGTGTCGGTCTGGGAGAATCATCAGGTGATTATTATGTTGAAGTCGGGTACACGCAGGGCAAGGAGAAGATAAACAACGTGGTAATACACAATCCTGTGGCAGTACAGAATGCACAGATACATGACTCGATAGACCTTAAAGACGACAGGACAGCATCATCACTTAGCTCGGGAGGCGATCCTGTATCGGGAACAACTGTTGCAAAACAGTGGGTGCTGGATTGTGATGAGCCTATAGTCCCGCATGGCACGGATTGTTATGTTTACACACAGTCCTCTATGAAGCATTATGGCGGTCTTAACTCTCATAAGCATACGGAAGCCTGCTATACTGATTTCAGCCAGAGTCTGGTTTCCACGGGTGAGGAGCAGACCTTTAACATAGGTAAGGGGCTTTATTACTTTGAGATAGCCGGAGCATCAGGAAAAGACGGAGATGAGGAAGGAGAGTATGGAGATGTCGTGCGTGGTACGTTTACTGTTGACGGTGATTGTACGGTAACGGCGACGATAGGCTCTGAATCAGATTCGTATCCAGATGGCGGAGGTTCCGAAACAGGGACATATACAAATGAAGCTGGAGCGACATTAAGCTACGCGGCACAAGCAGCAGGTGGCGGAAGTTCTAAGATGATAATCAGCGGAACGGATGTACGAATAGAAGTAAAAGGCGGCAGGGGAGGCAGGTTTAATGTGCCTTACACAGACGCTTATGCAAGTTCATTCTCTAATAACGGTGGCGGAGAAACAAAGGCAAATGGGATTATTGTTGTTGATAGGGCTGATAAGTCTAACAATGGCAATGGTTACTTAAAGCTTTACAGAGCTAAGCAGAGTGGTACTTCCTCTATCGATTACGAATGTTATTCTGAGGGCTGGGATGTAATACAGGAGAATGGTGCTGGGGTTGCTGTTTTATGGCAGTGCAGGACATGTAAGGCTACGACAACTTCTATGCCTGACAGTAATGTAAAGCACCATAAGGCAACAAAGACAATTACAAACTATATTTCAGATCCAGTGCTTTCGTGCAGTAATATCCCGAATAAGCATGTATGTGTTACGTGTGAGGAAGGCGCTATAGTCAAGACGCTTGTATGTACAAACCCGCACCATTATGATCCAAACACTGAGGAAGGTCCTGCAGCGGATGGAAGCAATAAGTTTAAGTTCCATTATGACCCAGGCGTAGGTGACTGTTATAAGCAGGTTGAGGTTGGCTCAAGCGGAGTGACAGACGGCACAGAGGCAGGCGCAGGCGGAAGTGGTGCAGGCGGAAGCGCTGATGCTGTAGTCAATCTTGACAGTGCATTTACCATTACATATCCGAGGACAGGTGATTTCTCAGAAGCTCCTAGCATGTGGGGGATACTTGACTGTACTCAGGTAAGAGGCAAGGGTTATACAGACGGAATGGATACTGAACAGTGGACAAGGGATATTTATGTAATATTCCCGGTTGATGTGGAAGATGAGAATGATGATTACTGGACGGCAGGAACGCCTATTCCGTTGTACCACATACACAATCCAGTATCGCAGGGTGATACATATACATTCTATTGTATCCTTGAGAACAGGGAAATGGCAAGTGGGTCGGTACAGTTCACGTCGATAGCCACGAATGCTGATGAGGTCAGATATTATACGGATAACCAGGCAAATACAAACAAGGAGCGTGACAGGGTAGCATATGCAGCAAGGCATACAGCCATACAAAAGAGGAAAGTTGATATTGTTGGATTTATAGGTGCATTGACAATCAATGATACGCAGGATTTAAGATTTGCAGAGTTATTTAAGCAGGTTGATCCGAGTGCAGACTGGCTGATACCGGGCATTGTGCATGGTGTGTTCAGCAATGTACCTAATAAGGTTGTTACTGATCCTGAAAATGTTCTGCACAAATCGAATACCGCTCCTTATTATGGTGATGTATTCGGAAATGGAGAACTTCAGTCGTCAGGAACGCTGTACAGTAGTAATGGTGGTAAGCACTATGAGAATCCGACTTTACCGCTAACTCCAGCTCTTAATCCAGTTGTGGCATTACAGACTGAGCCTATGCGTGTCGGGTATAATCTGCTTATGGATGTCCAGACGGTCGGAAATTATTATGGCATCAACACTGATGGCGATGGTAATTACAAAGATAACAATATGGACTACAAGATGCAGATAACACCGAGGTATTGGCTGCTTGACTTAAAGACAAATAAGTACACACCGCTTGATGTGTATGCAAGCTTTAATGGCAGTTACGGTCTTGTCAACAGCTTTGACGGCAATAAGTCTGTAGAAAATTATTACCTATATTTAGACTGGCTTAATGAATCTGCAAGGCGTAATTATACAGGAAACGAAAGAAGCTCTACGTTGTTAGGTCAGCAGTACTTCTCAGGGCTTGAAGACAGTGGAGAAGTTGATGAGGATGGCGATCCTATTTATATTCCGTCTACTGTCATAAAAGCGAGGGCGCCGCAGACAGACCAGGATGTTATTGGCACGGCACAGAGGCTGTTCCTTAACGACCTTAACAGGACTTTCGTAGGTGGCTCATATACTATGGGCGAAGGGCATAATCAGGCAGATGCATGGTATGAGCAGGAATACGCTATACAGGCACAGAGATGGCATTTTACTATGGGATTACCTTCAAGCTCTGTGTTTGTTGAGAGAGGCAAGAACTGTAACCAGACTAACATAGATGCTATCATGAAGCAGGAGGATACGGTTGTAGTATGTACTCTTAATATACTTGTAGCAGGAACTGTGTGGACACTTGAATATGATGGAACGGCAATTAATACATCAGCTGGCGGAGGTTTCAAAATATTTGGGGATGAAAGTGAGTTCAGCAGGGTTTATACACCGCCAACAGAACCAGGTACGAGTACACCGACAAAAGACCCAGTAGTTGCGGTTTATACTCCGAATAAGTCAGCGGCTGATGATTTGGTAACATCAGGTTCGCATTAATAGACAAAAGAAAGAGAAAAGCGTCTCAATGCGTGTGAGACGCTTTTCTTAATAAATACAAATAATAAACGAAAAGGAGCTCTTTAAAATCAACTCCTTACAGTATTATTCCGTATAGAGTCGGGTTCTCTATAGGGAATAATATTGTATCAAGAATCTCTATTTGAACTAATGCTCTTTAAAATCAAAATCAATTAAAATTAAATAAAATATTTATTAAGTATTTATTAACTATGAGGAGGTATTTAGAATGCAGGTAATATTGGTTGATAATGGTACGAGGGATTATGTGGATTCGCAGGTCTTTGTGAGTAACCTTACTCTTGAGCAGGCAAAGAGAGAAGCACATGAATATAATAAGAAGCAAGGACCAAAGACAAAGCTATTTGCTAAGGCTATGCCTGATGACTGGAGGAAATATGATTATATACCGTGGCCGTAGTCTTGCGGATAGCTGTAGGTTATTTTAGTGGTAGCAGGAGTAGTTGTTCTCAAAAAGAAAAGCATTGTGCATTTTGAATCTTTAAAATTAATTAGTAAAGTATAGAAATATTTTTAAAGATACATAAATCTTTGAAATCAATTAGAGAAGTAGAGGAGTGTGATTATATGGCAAAAGTTGTTTTAGTGGATAACTTTGATAGAGATTGTGTGGACGATTTTCTCTATAAGGAAGGTTTGACAGACGAGCAGGCTCAGAAGATTGCTAATGAGTATAATGAAAGTGTTGGTGATTATGATCCATGGTATGCAGTAGTGAAGTCTGATTACTATAAGCTGAAGACGTTTAATGCGGAATGGTAGACGTAAGAAGTAAAAATTCCAGTCGGGAAGTCCATATAAAAATAGAAGGTTTAGCATAACAGAATGAAGTATAAAAGGAGGAATTAATTTATGTGTCGATTTAAGTCTGGCATCATTTTAAAGAGTAGAGTTGTATTAGCACCAGATGAAAACGAAAGTCACTTTGATTTATTGAAAAGTATGAATATTGAAGACGAGTATGTAAATGCAACCAAAAATTTTGTCAAAGTTGAACTTATACCTCCAGATGGTAATAAAGCAGCAGATATTAGTATTTGGAAGTATAGTGTAGAACAAGATATTCTTCCAGACTGGTATGAGAATGATCCAGAAAGATATGAGCAAGAATTTAGAAGTGAAGTTGCGGAATACCTTAAGGATAGAATTACTACTGTTATCTGTGGTTATGCGTGGACCTCAATAAAGGTTGACAAGGTTGGAACCTACTACCTTATGGATGGGTACCTAGGAGAATCAAAATTTGGGGAAGATAATAACTATGCAAAATCAGATATTCGTAATACTTTGAATAATAGTAAATTAGCAGCAGCATTAAAGAATGAATTTGGTAATAAGCTTGTACCAATTACCACGGACTTGTTATCACTTGATGGGCTTAGTGATTATGGGAAAGTGGAAGGCGATATTTTGGCAATTCCTACAATTGACTTGTATAGGGAGTGTAGACAGAATATTCCTAAAATAGATGTCTGGTGGTGGATTGCAACACCAGACTCCACGCCTTCAGGTTGTGGCAGTATGTATGTTCGGTATATCCTTTCGGGCGGTAACGTAAGTGGAGGTAGTTGTGACTGTTGTGGAGCTGTGCGTCCATTTTTCATCTTAAGGAATTAAATCTTTGTATCTTGAAAAAGATTGTAGTGAGATACAGGGAGTAATTGTACGAAAGATGACTTAGTTAGAATAATACTTTATTAGCTAAGAAGGAGGCAACAAAAAAGACACCCGTTAGTAATGGGTGTCTCCATGCTAAATGCCTGAGTATAAGCCAACGCTTGTTACGATAATGGCGAATATTATGAGGGTGATTGTCTCGTGAGCCATATCGTTTAACCATTTATGCATGATGTTGTCTCCTTTCTATATAAATAAAAAGCTGCATCTTGTGTTGTGTTTGACTCAATGATCAAACTGTACTTCACAAAATGCAGTAACATTTCTAATTATATTAAAACATATTTGTTCGGCGTTGTCAATCAAATTTTTAAAATCAAATAAAAAAAATCAAGATAATATTTTACAATGAAAACAGATAAAACCTTAAATGAGGTGGGAGTTATTAGGAGTGCCATAGAGCATATTTACGCTGCATTTTGTGAAGTTTTTTAAAATCGAATCAAATAAAACTATTTTTGTACAATGAATTATTTAAGGGAGTGGTATCGATATGGAAAAGAGAATATTAGATTTTTATAAACAAACAAGTTTATATACTGATTTAGGATTTTATAAAAACTTTTGTAAAAACCTAACTGACGATATCGATGAGTTATGTGTTTTACAAAGAATGCAAATAATTCATCCTGTTGCATTTGCTAATCCAGATATTAGAAAACAGGAAAAATGTTTTTGGGGAGATATGACAAAAGTACCTGTTACAAGATTAGACTATGAAGATGATTTATTTCCAACTGCAATTAGTATGATTAGTGAATTGTTGAGAAAAGATAGTAATTATAGTAAAGGTAGAAATGCCGAAGATAAGATACATGTCACTTGTAGAGGTGAAGCTATATTACTTGCTGCTACATTAAAGGCAAAAGGATATTCTGCAAGAGTAAGAAGTGGCTTTGCACCTTATATAAAATATGATGGAGTTGCTTACGATCATTGGATTACAGAATATTTTGATGATAAAAAAAATCGATGGGTATTAGTAGATGCAGATGGACATTGTTCAGACCATGATATGGGATTCGATTTAAATGATATACCAAGAGATAAATTTATATTTGGAGCTGAGGCTTATTTAGGTATAAGAAATAATAAATATCAAACAAATGAAATATATTATACTTCTGAGCCTGCAACATTGGGACTTAAAGCATCTTTGAGATGCTTATTTTACGATTTTCATTCTTTAATGAATGATGAAATAATTTTCTTGCATTTACCAAAATATATACAAGATAAGAATTTTCAATTGACTGAAAATGAATATAAAGAACTTGATAAATTAGCAATTTTAATGTTAGATCCTGATAAAAATTTTGATGAACTAATTCAAATATGGAATAATGAATCTAAATATAGGATTATGTCTGGTGCTTTGAATGGATAAATATTGCGTGGAATAACCAGAGAAAGGTATTGCTAAGTATCTGGCTATTATGCATTAGAAAGGAGGAAGAGTTATGCCAGTAAATGATGAGTTAGGTAAGAGGATGAAAACATACTATGAGGAGATTCCAAAGACAAAATTAATGAGGAGAACACCTGTTATCATAAGAATTGATGGAAAAGCGTTCCACACGTTTACAAGAGGTTTCAAAAGACCTTTTGATGATGTTCTTATAAGGTCTATGCAGGATACTATGCAGTATTTGTGTGAGAATATTCAAGGGTGTGTATTAGGGTATCACCAGTCAGACGAGATTTCCTTAGTTCTTGTTGATTATGCAAATCTTAATACAGCAGCCTGGTTTGATAATGAGGTACAGAAAATGTGCAGCATTTCTGCTAGTATGGCTACTATGGCATTTAATAAGTCCTTTTGGCAGAACACCTCTATTGAGGATGACACATTCTGTTTTAGGGATAGAAGAAATGAAGAAATCACTGAATATATTGATACATTAGTGAAGGCAAGAAAAGTTGGTGCAGTATTCGATAGTCGTGTATTTAACATTCCTCGAGAAGAGGTAGCTAATTATATCTACTGGAGACAGCTTGATGCAACACGCAACAGTATTCAGATGGTGGGACAGGCTAATTTTAGCCATAAAGAATTGCAGAATAAGACTTGTAATGAGATTCAGGATATGTTGATGACGCAGAAGGGTATTAACTGGAATAGTTATGCAGCATATCTTAAGCGGGGTTCCTGCTGTATAAAAGAGATATATCATGATGAGGTAATTGATGCAGTCCGTAGTCGTTGGATTGTTGATAAGAACATTCCTATTTTCAGGGGAGAAGACAGGAAGTACATAGAAAGGTTTATATAGCAGTTGGAGAATAAAGAAATATTTGCGTGGAATAACCAGAGAAAGGTATTGCTGAGTATCTGGTTATTTTTGTGTTAAGAAGTTGGGAAAGGAGTTTTGTTATGAATAGTGCATCTAGGTGTGTGATAGAGCCTTCAGATAATATTGTGTACTTATGCTCTAATTCAGACGCAGAGTGCAAGAAGTGTAGTGACTGTGGATATTGCATTCATTGTTCTGTAGAGAGGGGAAATTATCTTGTGGACAGAGAACATATCTACACATCTATTCTTGATAACGCAGACACACGTGTTTACGGTTACAGGGTATTTGATAAGAACACTCTACTGTTTCAGGGCTTGCTGAGTACAGACAATGTGGCTTTATGGTATGTGAGGGAGGACATGCTACGGGAATGTGACGAATCGGAGGTTATGTAGAATGGGAATGAAGTTTTATTGTGATAAATGCAAGAAACAGATAGAAGGGAATGCACGCTGTTTTTTATTAAGTAAGGTTTCTTTAAAAGATGGACAGTGTTCAAATGTGGTTACAGGGTGCTATTGCTCTGACTGTTTTAAGAGTATACTGAGGGAGGACAAGCAATCATATTTAGAAGGGGAGCAGATTGACTATAGTAACTTTAGTTTGCCAGAGGGATATGAATTTAAGAGAGGAGATAAGGCGAGATTTATACGCGGCTTGACTAAAGTAGGTAAGAATTCTAAAGAAATAGCTGAGATATTGCATTTGTGTGAGTTAGATGTGCGACGAGAGGTCTACAGGCAGTTTCCTGAGAAGAGAGAAGAAGTAAAGATTGTCCATTATGACAGTCCGCCTTTGTTTCCAGAGGATTATAAGTTTAAGTATGGTGAGAAGTCTAGTGTTATAAAGAAGCTTCTTAGTGAGGGTAAGTCAAGAAAAGAGATTGCTTATCTAATGAGTCTGGATACTGCTGATGTGAACAAGGTTATATGCAACATAAGATGCAGAGAAAAGAAGAAGGGCATTAGGGGGCAAGAAGTAGCGCAGACAGACAATGTACTTATTGAGGAACTCAAAGAGGGAGACAGGCAGCCACCTGTAGAATCAGAGCAGGAAGTTCCGCAGGAAGGTAAAACAAGTACGGAAGTAGAGAATCTGTTAAGGAATGAATCTGAAGAAAAAGGAGAAGATGAGCAGGCTATTGTTGAATCAGAGAAAGAAGCTGATATATTTAGCATGCCACCTCTTTATCCTGCACATTATGATTTTGGGTATGGTGAGAAACCTAGGATTATAAGGCAGTTGCTTAATGAGGGAAGAACACAGAAAGAGATTGCTTATTTAATGAGTCTAGGAACTGATGAAGTAAATCACGACATAAATCAGTTTAAGTACTATGAGAGGCATAAAGAGAAGTTTAGAAGAATACATCAAAAGAATGATGCAACCGAAGATAGTCAGAGTGAACAGTCAAAAGATGCATCTGATACTGCGAGTGAAATTTATGGGAATATGTTTGACTTACCTGTAGAAAAGTTAGACTTGCCTAAGATTAATGCATTGTATAATGCTCACTGGACTTTTAAGGATATTGCTAGTGAGATGCACTGTTCAATTGATACTGCAAAGAGAGCACTCATTATTTATCGCAAGAGTGTACAGGGTGTACATAATTAAATATTTTTAGAGAAAGGGATCAAACAATGAAGAAGTCAAAATTTAAGGTTAGAGAGAAGCCGGAAGATTATCTTAAGCGGATAGAAGGTTTTGGTGATTTATATATTACAGATGTAGAAATAGTCTATTATATTCCTACTAATAAGATAGGTAAAAGATTAGTACGCGAAGCTGTAGATGATATCAAGAAAGCTATGTATGCTGCTGCAGGATATGATATTCTCTATGTAGAGATGTATGCGTCTAGGAGTGGTATTCCTGTAATGATAATTCTTGATGCAGTTAGGGAATTATTAGAAGTGCAGAGTAAAGATAATAAGGCTATTGCATGTTTGGCAGAAAGAATCTTAGAATCCTGAGTATCAAATTTCACAAACAAATTGAGTATTTTTGTGCAAAATGACGAAAGTGATAAATAAATTATTTATGTTGAAGTATTCTTAAAAAAGTGTCCTGATACAGTAAGAGGGTTAAATCCTCTTACTGTATCTTGACAACTGAATATTATTAAGATAACAGAAGTTATTTTTATAAGAAAGGAGTTATTATAATGGAAAATAAAAGTGTAGGGTATGTACCAATTTGGGAGAAAGCATTATTAACAATTAATGAGGCTGCGGCATATTCAAATATAGGAATACACAAAATAACTGATTTGGTTAAAAGACCTAGTTGCAAGTTTGTTTTATATGTTGGCAATAGGAGGTTAATTAAGCGTAAAGAGTTTGAAGAATTTATCAGCAAATCAGTAGAACTATGATTTTATTATGGAAGGAGTTTTATGGGTAAGGATTTACGAGGCAAGGAATTGGGAGTTGGTATCAGTCAGAGGTCTGATAAGTATTATGTTGGGCGATTTGTGGACAAGAATGGACATAGACAGCAGAAGTTATTTAAAAAGCTTCAAGAATGTAGACAGTGGTTAGCTGATGCACAATATCAAGATGAACATAGTAATATAGATTTACCATCAGAGATGACGGTAAAGGCATGGTTTGATTATTGGCTTAATATGAAGAAAAGAATTAGGCGTGTCACTACGATAGGGTGTTACATTAGCACATATAATAGTCATATTGGACCGAGTATTGGAGATAAGTTGTTAGTAGATGTAAAGCCAATGCATTGTCAGGAAATAGTGACTAACCTTATAAGTAAGGGTTACTGTACATCTACTGTACAGTCAGTTGCTATACGTTTATATGATATTTTTGAGTATGCATACAAAAATAGTATAATTCTCAAAAATCCATGTGATGGTTTATATGAGTACTGTACTAATGGAAAAAGTTCATCTGTAAGGGAAGCCTTGACAAGAGAACAGCAAAAAGTATTTTTAGAGGAAATACGTGGTAGAAGCTATGAGTATCAGTGGCGACTTATATTACAAACGGGTATTAGGGTAGGTGAACTTTGCGGTTTAAAATGGAGTGATATTGATTTTGATAAGCGTATTATGTGTATACGAAGGACATTATCAAAAGTTGCATCAAGTAAAAGTTTAGTTATAGGTGAGCCTAAAACAAAGGCTGGCATACGGAACATACCGTTAACTGAAGAGGCAATTAATATTTTGAAATTGCAAAAAAGGAAAAGAGATGGTATTATTGTATTAGAGAGTAAGTGGGAAGATTATATATTCTTAAGTCGTCGAGGAAGTCCCATATTGACACATACATATGATGAGAGCTTGCAAGTTATTGGTAAGAAGATAGGTGTAAAAGGTCTGTCAATGCACATATTGCGGCATACATTTGCGACGAGGTGTATAGAGGGTGGAATGATGCCTAAGACCCTGCAAGTAATTTTAGGACATTCTAGCTACAGTTTGACAATGGATAGGTACGTACATGTGACAGATGATGTAAGGCTTGAAGAAATGAATAAAATCGAGAGTATTTTGAATATAGCACAAAATGGTACGTAAGATGGTACATAGCGGTAAGTTAATAGTTTCTAAGCGTACATATTTATGAAAAATTTGTCGTATTGCGATAAATTATAGAATATATACTAATAAATAATATAATTAATGTCTATAATTAAAAATGCAACATTTTGGATAAAATGTTGCATTTGCTATTTTTCATAAAACAAATTATTATATTAAAGGAAAGGAAATCTAACGAAAGGAAACGTTTAGAGAAGGGTATAACTATGAGCACAATGTCGCCTATAAAGGACAAAAAAGAGCTGGAGGCTATGAAAAAATATTTTTTGGGAAAAAACGAGATAAGAAACTATGCGCTGTTCTGCGTAGGGATTAATACCGCCCTGCGCATAGGCGATATTTTAAGGCTGCGATGGAAAGATGTGTATGATTTTGGCAGCCGCTCATTTAAAAAACATCTGCAGCTCAAAGAGCAGAAGACGAAGAAAAGGGCTGAAATACTCTTAAATAAGGGGGTAATAAATGCGTTAAAAAAGCTGCTTGCATATTTTAACAAAAACCATATAACGATAGACGAAAACACATATATATTCACAGGCAGGAAAAACATGGAAAAACCGCTGAGCCGCTCTCAGGCATACCGCATTATAAGCAGCGCCGCCAAAGCGCTTAAAATAACTGGAAATATCGGCTGCCACTCACTTCGTAAAACCTTCGGATATTTTGCGGCGCGCAGCGGAATTTCTTCCGTATTGCTTATGCATATCTACAACCATTCCTCATTCCCAATAACAATGCGTTATCTGGGAATAGAACAGGATGAGCGCGATGAGGTGTTTATGCGGATAGCGCTTTAGCTACTGTTTTTGCCTATATAACATCATTTTGACAGTTTGCTGCAACTTTTCATATGTTGTATGAGTATATCTGGCTGCCTTTTTGAAATTTTTAACATTCTTACGGTACAACTATGCCTTTTTCAAGCAATCTCAGTATGTTCTTTATGTTCTCAAGAATTTTTTTCCATAAAAATAAAATTTTTTTTCAGATAAGGGGTAAAGTATTTTTAACAATAACCGATATATAGAGTGTAAGAACAAAACGGCGTTAAAAAATGCAACATTTTATCCAAAATGTTGCATAGCGCAGAACACAAGCCAGAAAAGGCAGAGCCTTATCAATATGCATTAAAGCTGCAGACAAAAACAAGGAGGTTTTTATATGCTGATGCTTACAGTACCCAAGGAAGAATACTTGATGATAGGCGATAATATCAAAATCACCTTTCTTGGTGGTAATGACAGGCAGCTTAGGGTGATGATAGACGCTCCAAAGGATGTAAATGTCGCAAGAGGCAGAGCCATCAAAAAGCGTGCAATAAAAAGAGCGGCTAAAAAAGCAGCAGAGGCAGCAGCAGAAAAGACGGAAATACAGGAAATATAAAGGTTAATAACCGAGGCTGTCCGCCCAAAGCAGGCGCGCCGATACGTGGACAGTTTCGGATATTATAAATCAAAACTAAATAAGGAACAAAAACAGACGGTGGGAAACGGAATTTCCCACGGCAAAGCCAAAGCGCGGATTTGTGGATGTAAGATTTACAAAAGTGAAATTTATGGACGCAAAGCCAAATAAGCGCGGCAGGCAAAACAAGGAGGTAAGATTATGGTAGTACAGCACAATTTACAGGCAATGAACTCTAACCGTATGTTAGGCATCACACAGGGAACATTATCAAAGTCAACAGAGAAGCTTTCTTCTGGTTATAAGATTAACAGAGCGGCTGATAACGCAGCAGGTCTTGCTATATCTGAGAAGATGAGAAAGCAGATCAGAGGACTTACACAGGCATCTGCAAACGCAGAGGACGGCATTTCATCTGTACAGACAGCAGAGGGTGCTCTTACGGAAGTACACGATATGCTTCAGAGAATGAACGAGCTGGCAGTTCAGGCAGCAAACGGCACGAACTCAGAAGATGACCGTGCATACATTCAGGACGAGATTGACCAGCTTACACAGGAAATCGACCGTGTAGCAGAGACAACCAAATTCAATGAGACATATCTTTTGAAGGGTGACAATTCAGTTGAGAAGACATACAGCTATGCTTACACAATGGGAACAAGCACATCAGCAAAGGCTGAGTTCTCAGGTACAGCAGACGCAAACGGTGTTACTGTATCAGTAAGCTTCTCTACGATGGGTACAGCGACATCTCCGTCAGTAGCGGATCAGAATGCTTTAGCAAAAGCACTCAAGAACCAAGGTCTTACAATTACGACATCAACTGTCAAAGTGACAGGTGCTGATGGCACTACTACAGATCAGGTTAAGGTTTCTATCCAGCTTAACGGCAGCGATGCAAAGAGCAACTTCTCAATAGTTGGTTCTGGTACAGTGGCAGATGGTGTAGCATCATTTACTGTTATTAACTCACAGGGTAAGGTTGTCGGCAACATTGATGTAAACTTGGAGGAGGTTAAGGCAGGACTTAGCAGCAATATCACGGCTACTACTGTGTCAGCAGCAGGAAGCGAGCTTGAGGCATATGCATACTATGATAAGGACGGCAACAAGATAGCGGCTAATGGTTTGAAAGATTACTTCACCTCTATGGATAAAATTCTAGACGATGGCTCGACAACTATTTCAACATCAGGCAGGGCTGATTCTAAGAAGGTATATGACGCTCTTGGCAATGAGATAGGACTTGACGCGAGCAAGGTTAAGGCTGCAAAGGATCAGATTGGTGCATTGAACCTTAAGTTCCATGTAGGCGCTGACGGCACAGACAACAACAAGATTTCTATTAACATTCAGGCGCTCACGGCTAAGGGACTTGGCATCAATGGCTTAAAGGTCAATGGCGAGAACGGCGATAAGGCTACAGATGCTATCTCTGTAATCAGCGAGGCAATCAAGATTGTATCTACACAGCGTTCAGCACTCGGTGCAGTTCAGAACCGCTTAGAGCATACGATCAACAACCTGGATAACATTGTTGAGAATACGACATCAGCAGAGTCAGCAATCCGCGATACAGATATGGCTGATGAGATGGTTAAATACTCTAACAACAATATCCTCTCACAGGCAGGTCAGTCAATGCTTGCACAGGCTAACCAGTCTAACCAGGGCGTACTCTCATTGCTTGGCTAATCAACATTCTGATACAGATTATTGGTACAATCATAATAAGGGGACTGTTCATAAGAGCAGTCCCCCTTAATTTGTTAAAATATTAGGACTTCCTTACCTTTAAACGCAACCCCATACTTGCGGATATTTTCCGCAGGGATACCCCTCGCAAGCAGCGTCTGCTCATATTTTTTATCTTCTATCTGCTGCAGCGCTGATTTTACAGTATCATCAAGCGAGGCATCGCGCTTTGGATTATATATCTTAAACTCAATAATCACGGCGATATCAGCTGGATTTTTCGGCTCCAGCATAATATCATACCGCCCAAAGCCGCTCTCACGGTTGGAAGTGAGAACATATTTTTCACGCAGCTCCACCAGCAGTCCGAGCACAAATCCGTGGTAAAAGCGTTCAGGTTCAGAAAAATTGTCCCTTGGCACATCAAAAAAGCTGAAAACATCACGCGTCACTCTGTTCATATACTCATTCATAGCTTCAATGTCTCCAGCAAACATTGCCTTTATAAAGCGGCTGTAAGAAGACGCTGCAGGAGCAAACCAGTTTTTAACCATATTTTCAAACATACAGCGCACTTCAAAGTTTGTGAGTGCCAGCTCATAGCGCGGCTGCTTCCATTCCTCAAAGCCGATTTCCTCAAAGCCCTCTACATTCAATATTTTCAGATACCCGCTTGTAAGCAGAAAACTCCAAATACTGTCCCTTGTACTGTCAAGCTGGTTATATACAATCTGCTCATCAATCTCACTCACAACAGTCTGTCCCAGCAGCAGCCCCTTAAACTCCTCTTTAATTTCAGCCTCAGCGCTCTGTATAAGCTTTGAGACAAGGCTGTTTGAACTGGTGTTTGCCCAGTAGGTGTTAAATTTCTGGGTATCCAGATAATTTATTATCGACCAAGGATTATATATGTCGTGCGTATTCCCAAAGGTAAAACCGTCATACCAGAATTTGACATTTTCTTTTTTATCAAGCCCATATTCATCCATTGCCGCAAATACTTCGCCTTCCGTAAACCCAAATGCGTCGGCGTATTCATTTGAGGTAGTGGTTACAACCTTTAGATTATTCAAATCCGAAAATATAGACTCCTTACTGACTCTTGTAATGCCAGTCATAATACCGCGCTCAAGCCAGGGATTTGTTTTAAACGTCGAATTGAACATACTCCTGGTAAAAGCGACAAGCTCATTCCAAAACCCGCCGACATATGCCTCCTGCATAGGCGTATCGTACTCGTCAAGCAGGATTATGACATTTTTGCCATAATATTTATGAAGAAAGTCGCACAATTGATAAAGCGCCAGAGTAGCAACCCCCTCGCTCATATCAATTGAAACCTTGTCGAAAAATTTTTTATCATTTTCATTGAGAGCATCACTTTCCCGCAAAAAATAATACTGCGAATAAAGATTAGCCAATAGCAAACAGATTTTTTCGCGAGTCCGCTCATAATTCGGCTCCTTGACATTGGCAAAGCTCAGGCTGATGACGGGATAAGTTCCCTGCAGCTTTCGGTATTTCTGCTCGTTCCATATGGAAAGCCCTTCAAACAAATCACCCCGCCCCGCATATTTTACGGAAAAAAATTTTTCAAGCATATTTATGGTAAGAGTTTTGCCAAAACGCCTCGGGCGCGTGATAAGCGTGACACTGTCGCAGCCCTCCCACCATTCTTTTATAAATGATGTTTTATCAATATAGAAGCAATTGCCTTTGACAATCGTTTCAAAATCCTGAATACCGATTCCGACAGTCCTAGCCATACAGATACCTCCTGAATATCGTTTATACACTTAGTTTAACACACTTCGCCGTTTATTGTCATTATTATTCGCGTAAAATCAGCCAGCCGCACACTTTTTTTCTCAAAAGCTTGTCAAACATATGGCATAATGCTATAGTAAATTCAAATAAACCAAATTAATTGCGCATATGCTGCTGGCGCAGGCTGTTAATCTGTTTATTATTTATGAATTTGCGCAGGGAGCAGTGCAGAAATGAGGAAAATCATGAAAAACATACTCATAGCAGTAGATATGCAGAAAGACTTCATCGACGGGGCGCTCGGCACTAAGGAGGCGGAGGCGATAGTTGACAATGTAGCGCGGACTGTGAAAAGCTTTGACGGAGAAGTAATATTCACGCGCGACACTCACTATGACAACTATATGGACACTCAGGAGGGGAAAAATCTTCCCGTGCCGCATTGCATAAAGGGCACTGACGGCTGGCAGATAGACAAAAAGCTTGCGGCGATAATAGATGCTGACAGCAGCATAAAGATTTTTGACAAGCCGACTTTCGGTTCGGTGGAGCTTGCAGAATATTTGAAGCGCAGCGGCGGCATCGAAAAGGTTACGCTTATAGGACTTTGCACTGACATATGTGTCATTTCCAATGCGCTTTTGATAAAGGCGTATCTCCCCGAAACAGAGGTGTCCGTAATCGAAAGCTGCTGCGCGGGAGTTACGCCTGAAAGCCACAAAAATGCGCTCGAAGCAATGAAAATGTGCCAGATAAAAATTGTATAAAAATGTATAGCGGTTTTGGGCATATCAGAAGTCTTCGCCCTTGCTTTTGCCAAAGGCATAACATACCATTCCAAAATGCATTGCTGCATTGCGTACTGAGAAACATAAAAAATGATACATGTGTCAGCTATAATATTTATCATGCCACTTAATCGCCTCCGCGCGGTACTGTGTGGCTGTATCCATAAGCTCATTGTACTGTTTTTTGATGCTCTCAATAAGCTTGTCGCGCATATCCAGCTCGGCAGCATATTTTGAAGCCTGTTCGCGCGCGGCGGCAAGTTCCGCCTGCGCTTGCGAGAGGTTTTCTTTGGTTCGACCAAGCTCCAATTTTTGGACATCTATGTCCGCTTTGCTCTGGCTCAACAATTCCTCATATCTGCCCTTTAACTGGGGCTCGGGCACAAGCGTTTCACAGACAAGATTTTCATTTAGCCTGAAAATGAGCTCCTTTTTGCCGTCGCCCAGATAGACAATCATACTGTTGCGCAGCATAATAATGTGAAATGCAGGCATATCTGAAAAGCGCTCGTCAGGCAGTGAAAGCGCGCTTGTGTCATCAAGCGGAAAAAGTCCCTTTAGACAGTAGCTTTCATCAAGCGGATTTTTTATTATGTAGAAAAGCATGAGCTGGCCTGCAAGGACGGCAATCCGCGGCATAAAACAGTCAGGCGTGTCAAGGCTTTTTATCCTGTACACGTCGCGCAGGTCCGTGACGCTTTTTACCACAATGTCCTGTGAGGTATTTCTGTACACATAGTAAATCGTATTGTTGTAAACTATGTCAAAAAGATTATCCAGATAATCGTTGCATAACACTACGGCGCGCGTCAGGCTGCTGCCTATGGAGGTGCGCAGGCATATGCTTGTTCCTGCGCTGTATAAAATCAGATTTTTGTCCGCGTCAAGCGAGTACACATTTCCCATTTATTCATTATTCCCCTTATACTGTCATTTCGGCAGATATTCAGGCTTTCCGCATTTCCTTTTCAATAATATATGGCACAATACCGCAAAAAAGAACATATTATGTAGTAAATATTTATAAAGAAGGGGAAAAGATTATGGCTAAATGTAGATCTGGTAAATGCGGGTGCAAAACGAGGATTGTCAGCAGCGGGGTACAGAACCTGCAGCAGAGCGGCAATGCAAACTGCATTGATGTATGCGCTAATCCGATATGCGGCTCTCCATCAACGCTGGGGATTATGGCGCCGCTCATCTATGATGAGATTGGCATAAACCTCTGCACGACTTTTGCTCTCGGCGCGGACATCTCTACGGCTTATCCTACGGCTGTGACGGCGACGGCGCGTGTACTGAACATTACCTACACCTATGGCGATGGAAATGTGTTGGTGGAGGCGATTACAGGCAGGCCAAACTGTTATGCCGTGACCTTGTCAAATCTGACGGTACAGTTTGCGGTTAATCTTTATGATGCAAACTGCAGGCTGCTTGCCACGCTGTTTCCGACGGCGGTTTATCTGCCGTCTGATGAGGCGAGCGCCACTTATGACGAGGACACTAATCCCAGCTCGGTAGAGCTTGAAATCTTTGCGCCTTACGGCATTGGCTATAATGGTGAGAATCCTGTCATAAACTATATCGGCTTTACGGCGGATAATGCGTATATAAGGCAGGGGCTTAATCTTTATGCTTATGCCAAGGTGCTTGATTTTGAGATTGATGACGATACAGTTACAGTCGGCTTGACGCTTGTGCTGCAGAGCTTATATTTTGCAGGCTATAATGTAGCCAGCGAAGGCAAGATTAATACACCCAAGGGAAGCATCATAACGCCTGACAATTCAAGCTGCATGAGCTTCGTGACAGGCGATCTGCTCAACCTTGCCATTAAACCGCTGGAGCTTGGTCCGCCTAACTGCGAGGAACAGTATAAGCAGGGCTGCTGCCAGCAAAACTGCGCAGGCGGCTCAACCGACGACACCGTAGTTTTACCTGGCATTGGAGGCTAAGATGAAGGGGGAAGCGGAGATTTCCGCGCTCCCCCTTTACATATGCCGATTTAATATAGTGTTTCATATAAATTTTTTATGATAATTATTCATTCAGTTTTGACATATTGAAAGTCTTTTTGGCATTAACTCTCGTAATACATCTTGCAATCCCTCCGCATAAATGCTATATTAAAATTACCTAAAAACAACAATCGCATTTGCCGCACGAATACTGTCTTATCGGCAAAAGCGAAACCTAAATCAAACCAGAAAAATATCAAAACAAAACGGAGGAGAATATTAATTATGAAAAAAGAACCAAACAAAAGGATAAAAAGGCTAGTGGCTCTTATTCTGTCTGCGTTTCTGATTTTTAGCGTATCGTCAGCGAACGCTCTGTCAGTCTGCGCCGCGCCGGCCGCTGATTTCAAATGGTATTTAGGCGTGCCTAAGTTTCACTCAAACGAAGGCTGTCTGAAATACATATCAGAGCACGGCATGGAGTCATATACCACAAAGGACACATTTAACCTTGAACAGTTCCTGATTGACAATCCAGACCTTGTGGCAGCGTCAATTACGGACCGTGATGCCGTATGGAACTGGATAGTCACATTTGACAGCGTCTCGCCGAGGATTATCCATTCTATGGACGCGGAGGAGGAGTATTACTGCCGCGCGAGGAATTTGTGCATACAGCTTGGCGTTTATGCTCCGACATCTGCCAAGACGGTAAAGGAAAAATGCAAGACAATTCATGACGAGGTATGCCGCCGCTGTTATTATGACGACAGCTTCAGCAAGTACACATACAAGGAGATTATGGATCAGAATATAGGAGTATGCAATGCGTTTGCCACATACGGCTGCCTTATGTTTACTATAGCAGGCGTTGAAAATGGCTTTGTGGCGGGACCTAACCATATTTGGAACGCCGTGCTTGCGGAGGACGGAAACTGGTATCAGATTGACATGACATGGGATGCCTGCAACTATAATAATTATCATATGGGAGAAATCGCCCTTGATGTATTCTTTTGGATAACCGACAGATCCTCATTTACGGAAAAAAGAGTTTACGAGAATGATTACAGCTATTGGATTGTCAAAAATGTTTCGGCTTCAGGCGTCGCTATGGCTCCAACATCGCAGGATATGTTTATTACACAGGATTTAAGATAATGTTGCGTAAACATGCAGGCAAAACTTTTGCAACGGATCTTCACTTATTTCTCTTGATTTAAGGTAATGCCGAATAAATATGCAGGCAAAACCAGACAATTGGGAATACGCGTTGAAAGCTTAATATTGTTATAAATCAAAAACAGTGCCTCTCTAAAAAGCGGCGCTGTTTTTTGCGCCTGTATGGCATATGTAAACCGTTGGAATTTAAGCAGGCATGAAAAAACACGGCTGTATGCATATCACTCTGCCTCGGGCTGCTATTAATCTGTATATCGCTCTGCATGCACGTTAAAACAACATTACAATAAAAATTTATTGTTTTTCGATAAAAATATATTGCATTTCAAACAAAACTGTGCTATTCTTTATTCAGCTTAAAAATAATTGGCATAATATAATTGGCATAAAAATAATTGCAAAATAACTTTAGTTAGATTCAATTAACTAAAATTAAATTGAAAAAGAATGGAGATAAAGCTAATGGACAATTTAAAAACAGTAGAACTGCAAAATTCACAGCCGCCACAGCCTTCATACACAGCGCAGAACCCCGAAGAAGCCGCAAAAGCGGCAAAACCTGACAAGCCCGACAAAGCCGCCCGCTTCAAGTCTTTTGCGCTCCCGACCGCGCTGTATGCCTTATTTTACACCTTCTGCCTGTACCACAATGCATCAGGAATAACCTACCCTTTTTTCGCAGGCGGAACCCTCTGGTTTTTCTCGCGCTGTATCAGAGAGTCAAAGAGCAGCTCCGCCGCCGCCAATGCCACATTTAACAAATACTTCCTTGCCGCGTCAATCCTTGTGGCAGGCGCGCTGAACTGCTGCACCGATTCAGCCGTGCTGCTGTTTTTCAACAAAGCGCTGATGTACACCCTGCTCATAATCAGTCTTTTAGAACTGTCGCACGACACACGCGGCTGGAGCATAACAGCCAACATAAGGGCAGTATTTGCCGTAATTTTCGGCGCAATAGGAAAATGCTTTGACGCGGTAAGCGACGCATGCGCGGCAATATCGCTCTCCCATATCAAGGATAGACCGCGCAGCATGGAGCGCAGGCGCATAATTATTTCCATTATAATAGGAATCGCCATAAGCATTCCAATATCATCTTTTGTCCTGATGCTTTTGGGCGATGCCGACGCCATTTTCTGGAAACTCTTGTCGGATACCGTCAGCTGGGCATTTGAGCATAGCTTTGAAATAAACAAGACAGCGGTAAAGCTTATAGCCAGAATAGTGATAACCTTTGCCATTTCATACGGCATACTTTCATTCTGCACCGACAGCGGGCGCATAAAGGCAATAGATGAAAAGGCGGCAGGACAAAAGCCGCGCTTTGACGAGTATATCGCAATCACCTTTACAGCCATAGTGGCAGTGATATATTTGGTTTTCTCCTTTACGCAGATATTCGGGCTCTTTCTTGGCAGGATGACGCTGCCAGAAGGCTTCACCTATTCAAGCTATGCGCGGAAAGGCTTTTTTGACCTCGTGATTTTATGCGTGTTCAACATAGTGCTTGTGCTGTGCGCTGCGGCATATTTTAATACAAATAAAATACTTCGGTCAATCCTCACCGTTATATGCCTGTGTACCTATATAATGGCGGCATCAAGCGCTTTCAGAATGTATATGTATATAAAGGAATATAATCTCACCTTCCTGCGCCTTTTGGTGCTTTGGGGGCTTTTGATGACAGCTATAGTTATGGCGGAAGTGATAACGTATGTTTACAAGGATAATCTCAGGCTTTTCAAATATATTACAATGACGCTTACCATAGGCTGGCTTGCTTTTTCCGCGCTGCATCCTGATTACTGGATTATGCGTTACAATGTTTCAAAAGCGGATTACACGCTGTTTTACCATTACAGCGGTATGTCGCTTGACGCTTTTTCCGCCGCGGAAAATATTGATAATCTCAATGAAATGAGAATAATGCGGCGCGTTGACGAATACGCGGATACTAAAAAAGGCATAGATACAGTCAGAAAATTTAATTTTTCAAAAGAATATGCTTTGCATAAGGCAAAAAGCGCAGGCTACAAGCCTAATAAGGACAATTAAATACACGCTCTCTCCTTGGCAGCGGAAAATAGAAAACAAAAGAAGACGAAAGCCCGCCGCCGCAATCAGGATAATTGACAGCCGCATATAATTGAGATATTATATATATGCTTTGCCAAAACCTCAAATTATCGGACAAGGCTATGCAAGTTCTATAAAATATAAGCTGAAAAACTGTAATGCAGATGTTTGTTAAATTTTGCCAACTTAGGACACATTTCGCAATTACCTATAAAATTATACGGCGCAGCAAGGAGAGAGTGAGAATTATGGAAGACAACAAAATCAGATTTGAGTGTGACTATACAGAGGGAGCGCATCCGAGGATTATGGAGGCGCTTATGAAAACAAATATGGAGCAGACAATAGGCTATGGCGTTGACGCGCATTGCGAGCAGGCGCGTGAATACATAAAGCGCCATTGCGGCAGGAGCGATATCGACATACATTTTCTGGTGGGCGGCACACAGGCAAATATGACAGTGATAGCCTCTGCCTTAAGACCTTATCAGGGCGTAATCAGCGCGGAAAGCGGTCACATCAATGTCCATGAGACGGGCGCAGTCGAGTCTACAGGCCACAAGGTGCTTGCCCTTCCAAGCAGCGACGGCAAGATAACGGCAATGCAGGTTTTTGACCTGTACACAGCGCACATAAACGATGACAGCAGCGAGCATATGGTGCAGCCCGCAATGGTGTACATCTCAAACCCCACGGAAAACGGCACCCTTTACACCAAAGACGAGCTGGCAGCGTTAAACAGCGTATGCAGAAGATGCGGCCTTACGCTTTTTATGGACGGGGCGCGGCTTGGTTATGGGCTTATGTCCGAGGCGAATGACCTTACGCTTGGCGATATAGCAGAGCTCTGCGACGTATTTTACATAGGCGGCACAAAAGTCGGCGCGCTTTTTGGCGAGGCGGTTGTAATCGTAAACAAAAAGCTGAAAAAAGACTTCAGATATTACATAAAACAGAACGGCGCTATGCTTGCAAAGGGGAGGCTGTTAGGCATACAGTTTGAGGAGCTTTTCAGGGACAATCTGTATTTTGAAATATCGAAAAACGCCGATCGGTTAGCGCTTATGATAAGGAAGGCTTTTGAGGAAAAAGGAATTAAAATGGCATATGACTCATACACAAACCAGCAGTTTCCGATTTTAAGCCACGAGCAGGCGGTAAAGCTTGCGTGCAGGTATTCCTTCACGATGAACGAAAGCGAGCTTAAAAAAGCGCCGTCAATGACGCGCTTCTGCACGAGCTGGGCGACGACGCAGGAAAATGTAAATAAGCTTATACAGGACATAAAAGCCTTATGACGGCAGTAAAAGAACAGCTTGGAAAAATCTGCGGCAGGGCGGCAAAAGACATAAAAGACTACTACATAGCGATTATACTATTCATCGCCTACAACATAATAGTGCGCAAAACATTCCACGCCTTCTGTCCGTTTTGGATAATAACAGGCTTTCCATGCGCAGGTTGCGGAATGACGCGCGCCGTGCTTTATCTGCTCACTGGCAGGTTTTCAAGGGCAATGAACCTCAATCCCGCCGCGCCTCTGTGGGCAGCCTTCATTATCTGGTTTTTCTATATGCGCTATGTAAAGGGAAAGACGCCCAAACGCGCTATGATGTGGCTTGGCATTGTCTGCGCGGCGACGCTTGCGATATACATATACCGAATGATAATTTATTTCCCCTCATATCCGCCGCTTGTGTACAACAGGAGAAACCTTATGCTCAGGTTTATAAGGCTTTTACAGGGCAAATAAACAGGGCAGCCGAATATCAGCAGCGTTCTCGTAAGCCTGTCGCCATTTTTTTGCATGAAGCCTTTCCGCATATGCGCAAAAACCACAAAAAGGTTAAAATTTGTGTTAATATGATTATTTTTGTTGCAACCTCGCGCACAAATATGTTATTATATCTAACGTAGTTTAATTTACTAACAATCTATAATGCGTTAGGTCAATAATAAACAAAGACATAAGCGCGGAAACGAGGTAAAAATGGATAACAACAATATGTACGATCAGGATAAATCGAGCGCGGGCGCAGAACAGCAGCAGCCGCAGTTTCAGCAGCCCTACCAGCAGCAGGGCTACTATCAGCAGCCCCAGTACCAGCAGCCATATCAGCAGCCTGTCCAGCAGAACTTTTACCAGCAGCCGTATGACAGCGGCCTTGAAGAACCTGTGGGCATAGGTGAATGGCTGGTTACTATGCTTATACTTATGATTCCCTGCGTAAATATCGTAATGATTTTTGTATGGGCGTTTAGCTCAAGCGCAAAAAAAAGCAAGTCGAACTACTTCAAGGCAAGCCTTATAATGGCGCTGATAGCCATTGCCTTGTGGATTATAGTTGCAGTGATTGCGGTTGCTGCGGGTGTTTCACTTTCAGGCTCGTTTTATTAATGCCCAATATAATATGTGTTAATCACAGCGGGCGGCGCATTAAGGACTTAGTGCGTCGCCCGCATATTTTATGCATTGAAAAGCAAAAAACACATTCCTATTATTCAAACACGCACCGCCCGCTTGCGCCGCAGGGCAGGACAAGCCCGTTTGCCGATACAGGCAGCCCTATTTCATCTGCCTCGGCATGTCCTCCAAAACGTGATATTATGGCGGTTTCAAGCATATATTTGAGCACGGCGGGCTGCAGCCCCGTGGTATATGAGTTAATCAGGAAAAACAAGGGCTTGGGCGGCAAAAGCTTTGCCGTAAGCTCTATAAAGGCAAAAATATTCTCCTCCATCTTCCAGATTTCCCCCTTAGGCCCGCGCCCGTAAGACGGCGGATCCATAATAATTGCGTCATATGTATTCCCGCGCCGTATTTCTCTCTCCACGAACTTTATGCAGTCGTCTACAAGCCACCGCACAGGCGCGCCTGCAAGCCCTGATGATGCGGCGTTTTCCTTTGCCCAGCCGACCATGCCCTTTGACGCGTCAACATGCGTGACGCTCGCGCCCGCAGCCGCAGCGCTAAGCGTAGCTCCGCCCGTATATGCAAAAAGATTGAGCGCCTTAATCTGCCTGCCAGGACTTTTTTCAAGCGCCTCCTTTATAATAGAAGAAAACCAATCCCAGTTTACCGCCTGCTCGGGAAAAAGCCCCGTGTGCTTAAAGCTGAAGGGTTTCAAATTAAACGTCAGATTTTTATAGCTGATGCTCCACTCGTCAGGCAGCTTAAAAAATTCCCACTCGCCGCCGCCCTTTGGGCTTCTGTGGTAATGGGCGTTAGGCTTTTTCCAGCGCGGCTCATCTTTAGGAGTGTCCCATATAACCTGGGGATCAGGGCGCACGAGTATATATTTTCCCCACCTTTCAAGCTTTTCACCCGCAGATGTGTCAATTACTTCATAATCAGTCCAGTTGTCAGCAGTCCACATATTTACATATTCCTTTCCAGCATTTTGTCATTTCAGATTTCAGGCTTGCATTATGCGAAGCCAGCAATGTATAATGTACAATGTATATAAAATAAGCTTTACATAAATTATACTATATACAAAGCGTCATTTACAATGACAAGCCACCCTAAAATTGTACTTAAAAAAATACAATAAAAATTCCAAAAAATGCTTGCAAAAAATAAAGGTCTACGATATAGTAGTAGTTGCTGTGACATTGATAGCGTTGAAACGTGAGGTTGCCGTCTGAAAATGGCGGGTTTTCCGCGGAGCGAATGTCAAGTTATGAAACTGGCGACAAGTCACTGTACAAGGTATTAAAGCTGATGTGAAGTCTGCGGATTGCGCTGATTTATGGCGCAGGGCGTATGACACACACGGGAGAGTGTACAGTCACCGCTTGTCGTACTTATTTATGAAAAGTGCGAAAAGGAGGCGACTTTTTTTATGGCAAATCAGATAATGAGAATTACATTAAAAGCATACGACCACCAGCTGGTTGATGCTTCTGCCAAAAAAATTATCGAAACAGTAAAGAAGAACGGTTCACAGGTGAGCGGACCGGTGCCCCTTCCTACAAAGAAGGAGGTTATAACAATTTTGAGGGCGGTTCATAAGTACAAGGACTCGAGAGAGCAGTTTGAACAGAGAACCCACAAGAGGCTGATTGATATCATCACGCCGACACCCAAGACTGTAGATGCGCTGCAGAGACTTGAGATGCCTGCTGGTGTTTACATTGATATCAAGATGAAGAATAAATAAGCCCCTACTAGTATGAGCGGCGCACATGCCGTTCCGCTGTAGAACAAACGGAGGTAAGGAAATGAAGAAGGCTATCTTAGCTACAAAAGTCGGAATGACTCAAATCTTCAACGAAGACGGTTCGCTGATACCCGTAACCGTGCTTCAGGCAGGACCATGCGTGGTAACGCAGATTAGGACAGAAGAAAACGACGGCTACAAGGCTGTACAGGTCGGTTTCGTGGACAAGAAGGACAGGATTATCAACAAGGACAAGGGCGGCAAGAGAGAAGTAATCCACATACACGGTGTAAACAAGCCGCTCAAGGGACACTTTGAGAAGGCAGGCGTTTCTTCAAAGAGATATTTAAGAGAGCTTAAGCTTGAAAACGCAGAGGAATATACGCTTGGCAGCGAGATAAAGGCGGACATATTCACGGTTGGCGACAGGGTTGACGCTACGGCTATTTCAAAGGGAAAAGGCTTTCAGGGCGCAATCAAAAGGCACGGTCAGCACAGAGGACCTATGGCGCACGGCTCAAAATTCCATCGTCATCAGGGCTCAAACGGACCTGCGACAACGCCGGGGCGCGTATTCAAGGGCAAGGGAATGCCCGGCCATATGGGCTGCGTAAAGGTAACAGTGCAGAATCTTGAGGTTGTAAGGGTAGACGCTGAAAAAAACGTGCTTTTGGTAAAAGGCTCAGTGCCCGGACCTAAGAAGGGGCTGGTTACGCTCAAGGAAACCACCAGAGTAGAAGTGTAAAAATGTGTTTCGCATAATATGCGGACGAAAGGAGGACCATACAGATGGCAAAAGTATCTGTTTATAATATGGAAGGCAAGGAAGTTGAAAGCATGGACTTAAACGACGCTGTCTTTGGTGTAGAAGTAAACGAGCACTTAGTACACATGGCAGTAGTCCAGCACCTTGCAAACAGGCGTCAGGGCACCCAGAAGGCAAAGACGCGTTCTGAGGTATCGGGCGGCGGAAGAAAACCTTGGAGGCAGAAGGGAACAGGTCATGCAAGACAGGGTTCCATCAGGGCTCCCCAGTGGAAAGGCGGCGGAGTCGTATTTGCTCCCGTTCCAAGAGATTATTCCTTCAAGATAAATAAGAAGGAAAAGAGGGCGGCATTAAAGTCAGCTCTTACAAGCAGAGTTCAGGAGAATAAGCTGATTGTCATTGACGAGCTTAAATTTGACGAGATAAAGACAAAGAATTTCAAGGCGGTAATGGATAACCTGAACGTAGCCAAGGCTTATGTTGTCATCAACGACAATGACGAGAAGGTCATCAAATCGGCAAGCAATCTTCCTAATGTCAACACGGCAGTTGCAAATATGATTAATGTGTATGACATTATGAACGGCGGCACGGTAATTCTCACAAAGGATGCCGTAAAGACAATAGAGGAGGTGTACGCATAATGGCAGATATTAAATATTATGATGTAATCCTCAAGCCTGTTATCACAGAAAAGAGCATGGCTGGCATGGGTGAGAAGAAATATACATTCTTAGTCCACCCGGAGGCTAACAAGAGTCAGGTTAAAGAAGCCGTTGAAAAGATGTTTGACGGCGCAAAGGTTAAAAAGGTAAATACAATGAACATTCCTGGCAAGAACAGAAGGCGCGGGGCAGTCGTAGGCAAGACAGCAAAGACCAAGAAGGCTATAGTGTGGCTTACAGAGGACAGCAAGGATATTGAAATCTTTACAGGCTTATAATCAGACCGCGCAGCTATACACAATCAAGTGTGATAATAAAATAGAAAAGGAGAAATAGTCATGGGAATTAAGACATACAACCCATATACACCCTCGAGAAGAAATATGACTGGTTCGGATTTTTCTGAGATTACAAAGAAGACTCCCGAGAAGTCGCTTTGCGTTTCAAAGAAAAAACATTCAGGGCGCAATAATCAGGGTAAAATAACAGTCAGACACCGCGGCGGCGGAAACAGACAGAAATACAGACTCGTAGATTTCAGGAGAAATAAGGAAGGGATACCTGCAAAGGTTATCGGCATTGAGTACGATCCCAACAGATCGGCGAACATTGCATTAATCTGCTATGCAGACGGAGAAAAATCATATATCCTTGCTCCCGAAGGTTTGGCGGACGGCATGACGGTTATGAACGGTCCGGAGGCTGAGGTAAGGGTAGGCAATTGCCTTCCGCTTTCAGAGATACCCGTAGGTACTTTAGTACACAACATTGAGCTTTATCCCGGCAAGGGCGGACAGCTCGTGCGTTCAGCAGGAAACAGCGCCCAGCTTATGGCTAAGGAAGGTAAATATGTAACACTCAGGCTTCCGTCTGGCGAGATGAGAATGGTGCTTGCAGTATGCCGCGCTTCAATCGGAGTTGTAGGCAACGGCGACCACAACCTTATTAAAATCGGTAAAGCAGGACGCAAGCGTCATATGGGCATCAGACCTACAGTTCGCGGTTCGGTTATGAACCCCAACGACCATCCTCATGGTGGCGGCGAAGGCAAGACAGGCATCGGACGTCCCGGTCCTTGCACGCCTTGGGGCAAGCCCGCTCTTGGCTTGAAGACAAGAAAGCGCAAGAAGTCTTCTGATAAGCTTATTGTAAGAAGACGCGACGGCAGAGCCATAAAGTAGTTTAAACCAACGGTTGAATAAGGAGGAAAATTTAATGGGCAGATCATTAAAGAAGGGACCTTTCGCAGATGCGAGCCTTTTAAAGAAGGTTGACGCAATGAATGCGTCAGGCAGTAAATCAGTAATTAAAACATGGTCCCGTCGTTCTACAATCTTCCCCTCATTTGTGGGGCTCACGTTTGCAGTTCACGACGGCAGAAAGCATGTACCCGTATATGTAACAGAGGATATGGTTGGACACAAGCTTGGTGAATTCGTTGCAACCAGAACCTATAGAGGACATGGCAAAGACGAAAAGAAATCAAAGGTTAAGTAATTAGTTGAAGGGAGGTTCAACCATGGAAGCAATGGAAAAGAAGAAATATAGCAGATCAAGCTATAAGAGAAAAAGAAACGCGGAAAACAGAGAAACCAGACCGTCAGCAAAGCTATCTTACGCAAGAGTATCTGTTCAGAAGGCCTGCTTTGTACTTGATGCCATAAGAGGAAAAGACGTAGAGACAGCGCTTGCTATTCTTGAGTACAGCCCCAGATATGCTTCAAGCGTTATTAAAAAGCTTTTGGAGTCAGCCATAGCCAATGCCGAGAACAACAACGGTATGAGCGCTGACAGCCTTTATATAGCGGAGTGCTATGCAAATAAGGGACCTACAATGAAAAGAATAAAGCCAAGAGCGCAAGGCAGAGCTTATAGAATCGAGAAGAGAACAAGCCACATTACTATTGTGCTTGATGAGAGATAGGAGGAAGAAAATGGGACAGAAGGTTAATCCTCACGGACTGAGAGTCGGCGTTATTAAGGATTGGGACTCTAAGTGGTATGCTGATGCTGAGTTTGCTGATTATTTAGTAGAAGATTACAATATAAGAAAATTTTTAAAGAAGAAATTATATGATGCCGGCGTTTCAAAGATTGAAATCGAGAGGGCGGCAGACAGAGTAAAGGTTATTGTCTTCACGGCAAAGCCCGGCGTTGTCATCGGCAAAGGCGGCGCTGAGATAGAGAAGACAAAGAAGGAGCTGCAGAAGCTTACAGGAAAAAATGTCCTTGTTGACATCAAGGAGATAAAGAAGCCCGATAAGGATGCGCAGCTTGTCGCTGAGAATATTGCGCAGCAGCTTGAAAACCGTGTTTCCTTCAGACGCGCGATGAAGTCATGCATGGGCAGGACAATGAAGTCAGGCGCGCTTGGCATAAAGACGGCGGTTTCAGGACGTCTTGGCGGAGCGGATATGGCTCGTACAGAGTTTTACAGCGAGGGAACTATTCCGCTTCAGACACTTAGGGCAGATATTGATTATGGTTTCGCTGAGGCAGACACGACCTATGGTAAGATAGGCGTCAAGGTTTGGATTTACAAGGGCGAGGTACTTCCTACAAAGGGAACCAAGGAAGGGAGCGATAAATAATGTTAATGCCAAAAAGAGTAAAGCATCGTAAACAGTTTCGTGGCTCAATGAGAGGCAAGGCAACAAGGGGCAACACAATCACTTATGGCGATTATGGTATTGTGGCATTAGAGCCTTGTTGGATTAAGTCAAATCAGATAGAGGCAGCCCGTATCGCAATCACGCGTTATGTTAAGCGCGGCGGTAAGGTATGGATTAAGATTTTCCCGGATAAGCCCGTAACAGCGAAGCCTGCTGAAACCCGAATGGGCTCAGGTAAAGGAACGCTTGAATACTGGGTAGCAGTTGTTAAGCCCGGGCGTGTAATGTTTGAAATCGGCGGAGTAACTGAGGATGTAGCGAAAGAAGCATTGCGTCTTGCAACATATAAGCTTCCCTGCAAGTGTAAAGTCGTTTCAAAAGCGGATTTGGAAGGCGGTGCAGTAAATGAAAACTAGTAAGTATGTAGAAGATTTAAGAAGCAAATCAGATGCAGAATTATCACAGGAATTAGTAGCTGCAAAAAAGGAACTTTTCAATTTGAGATTTCAGAACGCAACTAACCAGTTGGATAATACAGCAAGAATTAAAGAGGTAAGAAGAAACATTGCCAGGATTCAGACTGTAATATCTGCAAATCTTAGGAATGCAGAGTAAGGAGGAAATTAGTCGTGGAAAGAAATTTGAGAAAAACACGTGTTGGCAAGGTTGTAAGCAACAAAATGCAGAAAACCATCGTAGTTGCTGTAGAAGACCATGTTAAGCACCCTCTTTACGGAAAAATCGTTAAGAGAACTTATAAGCTCAAGGCGCATGATGAGAATAATGACTGCAACATCGGCGACACGGTTAAGGTTATGGAGACAAGGCCTTTGTCAAAGGATAAGAGATGGCGTCTTGTAGAGATAATCGAGAGAGTAAAATAAATTTAAAATCGCGGTTTTGCGGTTTGGAAGGAGAATTGGCATGATACAACAGGAAACCAGACTCAAGGTTGCTGACAATACAGGCGCTAAAGAGTTACTTTGTATTAGGGTTATGGGTGGTTCTACAAGAAGATATGCAGGCATCGGCGATATAATTGTTGCCAGCGTTAAAGATGCAACACCAGGCGGCGTTGTAAAAAAAGGCGATGTAGTCAAGGCAGTGGTTGTCCGCACAGTAAAGGGCGCGCGCCGCAAGGATGGCTCATATATCAAGTTTGATGAAAACGCTGCTGTTATAATAAAGGATGATAAGACTCCGAGAGGCACACGTATTTTTGGACCAGTTGCAAGAGAGCTTCGCGATAAGCAGTTTATGAAGATTGCTTCATTAGCTCCCGAAGTATTATAAGGAGGTGCCATAATGTTAAAGATTAAGAAGGGCGATACCGTAAAGGTCATTGCCGGCAAGGATAAGGATAAGGAAGGAAAGGTTTTGGCAGTTTACGCCAAGAAATCAAGAGTTCTGGTTGAGGGCGTAAATATGATTACAAAGCATGTAAAGCCTTCTGCCGCAAACCAGAACGGCGGCATTATCCAGAAGGAAGCTCCTATTGACATTTCAAACGTAATGTATCTCCACAATGGAAAAGCTACAAGAATAGGCTTTAAATTCGAGGGAGACAAGAAGGTACGCTTTGCAAAGACAACGGGCGAGGTTATTGATTAATTCTAAGGAAGGAGGTTTAAACTGGTGAGCAGACTTAAAGATTTATATAAAAACGAAATAGTTGACGCTATGATGAAAAAGTTTGGATATAAGAACGTTATGCAGGTTCCCAAGCTTGACAAAATCGTTATCAATATGGGCGTAGGCGAGGCAAGGGACAACGCCAAGGCGCTTGAGTCAGCCGTTAGGGATATGGAGATAATTGCAGGACAGAAGGCAATTGTTACAAAGGCAAAGAAGGCTGTCGCTAACTTTAAAATTCGTGAGGGCATGCCTATCGGCTGCAAGGTAACTCTCCGCGGCGAGAGAATGTATGAGTTTCTTGACCGCCTTGTGAACCTTGCGCTTCCTAGAGTTCGTGACTTTAGAGGTGTGAGCGCCAACTCTTTTGACGGCAGAGGCAATTATGCCCTTGGCATCAAGGAGCAGATTATCTTCCCCGAAATCGAGTATGACAAGATTGACAAGGTAAGAGGTATGGATGTTATTATCGTAACTACTGCTAAGACTGATGAAGAAGCGCGCGAACTGTTGACACAGTTCAATATGCCTTTCGCCAAAAATTAAGGAGGTAAATTCGTATGGCAAAAACATCAATGAAAGTTAAACAGCAGCGTAATCCTAAGTTTTCTACACGGGCATACAGCCGCTGCAAAATCTGCGGCCGTCCGCATGCTTACTTAAGGAAATATGGCATTTGCAGAATATGCTTCCGTGAGCTGGCATATAAAGGACAGATACCAGGTGTAAAGAAGGCTAGTTGGTAATAAATGAAATCCAAGAGGAGGAAACTGAAATGACAATGAGTGATCCTATTGCAGATATGCTTACAAGAATCCGTAACGCTAATACTGCAAAGCACGATACAGTAGATGTTCCGTCGTCAAAGATGAAGCTTGCTATAGCTCAGATTCTTCTTGACGAGGGATATATTAAGAAGTTTGATGTTGTTGACGATGGCGCATTCAAGACCATTCACATCACATTGAAGTATGGCGCAGATAAGAATGAAAGAATCATCACGGGCTTAAAGAGAATTTCAAAGCCAGGTCTTCGTATCTACGCAGGCAAGGATGAGCTGCCCAAGGTGCTTGGCGGACTTGGTATTGCTATCATATCCACAAACCAGGGCGTTGTTACTGATAAGAAGGCAAGACAGCTTCAGGTTGGCGGCGAGGTATTAGCGTTTATCTGGTAATACGAGCCGATTTAATATATATATTTATCATTTATAGGAGGTACGGGCATGTCACGTATAGGAAGAATGCCAATCGCGGTTCCCGCAGGAGTGACTGTGGAAATTGCAGAAAATAATAAAGTGACTGTAAAAGGTCCCAAGGGTACGCTTGAGAGAGTGCTCCCGTCAGAGATGGAGATTAAGCTTGAAGGCTCTGAGATAACTGTTACAAGGCCAAATGATTTAAAGAAAATGAAGTCATTGCACGGTCTTACAAGAACGCTTATCAACAATATGGTTGTAGGCGTTACACAAGGGTACGAGAAGAAGCTTGAGGTAAACGGCGTAGGCTACAGAGCGGCTAAGTCAGGAAAGAAGCTGACATTATCCCTTGGATATTCGCATCCTGTTGAGATGATTGATCCCGAAGGCATTGAGACAGTGCTTGACGGCGCGAACATCATTATCGTTAAGGGCATTGATAAAGAAAAGGTCGGTCAATTCGCCGCTGAAATCAGAGATAAGAGAAGACCTGAGCCTTATAAGGGCAAGGGCATCAAGTATGCTGATGAGACGATCAGACGTAAAGTCGGTAAGACTGGTAAGAAGTAAATAAGGAGGGCGTAAAAAATGGTTAGTAAAAAATCAAGAGCAGAAGTTCGTAAAAAGAAGCACATGAGAATGCGTAACCGTTTTAGCGGCACAGCGCAGAGACCGCGCTTGGCAGTATTCAGAAGCAATAATCATATGTATGCTCAAATTATTGACGATACAGTTGGAAATACACTGGCGGCAGCTTCAACCGTAGAAAAAGAGGTAAGGGCTGAGCTTAAATATACCGATAATGTTGAGGCGGCGGCATACTTAGGAAAGGTTATCGCAAAGAGGGCATTAGATAAGGGTATTACAGAAGTGGTTTTTGACAGAGGCGGCTTTTTATACCATGGAAAAATTAAAGCTTTAGCTGAGGCAGCAAGAGAAGCTGGCTTGGTATTCTAGGAAGGGAGAAAATCACATGAAACGTACAATTATTGATGCTAGTCAGCTTGAATTAACAGATAAGGTTGTTACAATTAAGCGAGTAACCAAAACTGTTAAAGGTGGACGTAATATGCGTTTTACCGCGCTGGTAGTCGTAGGTGACGGTAACGGCCATGTAGGCGCAGGCCTTGGTAAAGCCGTAGAAATTCCAGAGGCTATCCGTAAGGGTAAGGAAGACGCAATGAAAAATCTTGTTAAAATTGCGCTTGATGAAAATAACTCTATTCCACACGATTTTATGGGCAAATACGGTTCTTCTACTATTTTGCTGAAGAAGGCTCCTGAAGGTACAGGTATTATTGCGGGCGGTCCTGCGCGTGTCGTATGCGAGCTTGCAGGTATTAAAAATATCCGTACAAAGGCGCTTGGCTCTACAAACAAGCAGAACGTTGTATATGCAACTATTTCAGGTCTGTCACAGTTAAAGACTCCTGAGCAGGTGGCTGCTAATCGTGGAAAATCTATCGACGAGATTTTAGCTTAAGGAGGTAGATGAAAATGGCAAAAACATTAAAAGTTACTTTAATAAAATCAACAATCGGTGCCGTTCCAAAGAACAAGGCTACAGTTGAGGCTATGGGGCTGAGAAAGCTTCACAAGACGGTTGAGCTTCCTGACAATGCCTGCACAAGAGGCATGATTCAAAAGGTAAGGCATTTAGTAAAGGTTGAAGAAGTGGAATAAGGAGGTGTCAAAATGGAGCTATATAATTTAAAGCCGGCTAAGGGTTCTAAGCATAATGATTTCAGAAAAGGCCGCGGACACGGCTCAGGCAACGGCAAGACTGCCGGTAAAGGACACAAAGGCCAGAAGGCTCGTTCAGGCGGAAAGAGGCCGGGATTTGAAGGCGGACAGATGCCATTATACAGACGTATTCCCAAGAGAGGCTTCACTAACAGAAACTCAAAGGAAATTGTCGGCATAAATGTTGAGGCGCTTGAAAGATTTGAGGCAGGCGCTACTGTTTCAGTTGATACTTTAATAGAGACTGGAATTGTTAAAAATCCTAAAGACGGAGTAAAGATTTTAGGCAGAGGTGAATTAACCAAGAAGCTTAATGTAAAGGCAAATGCGTTCAGCGCGTCAGCAAAGGAAAAAATTGAGGCACTTGGTGGAACAGCAGAGGTGATTTAATGTTTAAAACATTAAAGGACGCTTTTAAGGTCAAAGAAATCAGGAAGGGCTTAATATTTACCTTTCTTATGCTGGTAGTAATCCGATTTGGCTCACAGCTGCCTGTGCCGGGCGTAAACAGAAATTATTTCGCTTCATGGTTTGAGTCGCAGACAGGCGGCGCGTTCAATTTCTTTGATGCTTTTACAGGCGGATCGTTCCTGAATATGTCGGTATTTGCGCTTAATATTACGCCGTATATTACCTCATCTATTATTATGCAGCTTCTCACCATAGCTATTCCTAAGCTCGAGGAAATGCAGAAGGACGGCGAGGACGGGCGTAAAAAAATTGCGTCGATAACGCGTTATGTCACGGTAGGTCTTGCCCTTATAGAGAGTACGGCTATGGCGATTGGTTTTGGTAATCAGGGGCTCTTGGAGAAATTCGGTCCCTTGGAGGTTATTACGGTAGTTGCGTCGCTGACAGCGGGAAGCGCGTTTCTTATGTGGATTGGCGAGCGCATTACGGAGAAGGGGGTTGGCAACGGCATTTCGATAGTGCTTGTTATCAACATTATTTCCCGTCTGCCGAATGACTTTAAAAACCTGTTTGAGCAGTTTGTTATGGGCAAATCCATTCCGCTTGCTGTGGTGGCTTCGCTTGTTATCATTGCGATTGTGCTTGCGATGATAGTATTCGTGGTTATTCTCAACAGCGGCGTGCGCAAGGTGCCTGTGCAGTATGCAAAGAAGATTCAGGGCAATAAAATGATAGGCGGGCAGATGACATATTTGCCGCTAAAGGTCAATACGGCTGGAGTTATTCCTATTATTTTTGCGTCATCGCTTATGCAGTTTCCCATTGTCATATCAAGCATGGCAGGCTATCAGGGAAATGGCGTGTGGCGTCAGATTTTAAACGGGCTTAATCAGGATAACTGGTGTAATCCCCAGCAGCTTGTCTACTCGATTGGGTTGGTAGTGTATGTTATACTCACGATATTTTTTGCTTATTTCTATACATCATTGACCTTCAATCCATTGGAGATATCAAACAATATGAAGAAGCAGGGCGGCTTCATACCGGGCATACGTCCTGGCAAGCCGACAAACGATTATCTCACTAAGGTGCTTAATGCCATAATTTTTATAGGTGCTGTCGGCTTGGTGATTATAGCGGTTGTTCCTTTCTTCTTTAACGGCGTATTTAATGCTTCCGTTTCATTTGGCGGCACGAGCCTTATCATTATAGTGAGCGTTGTTCTTGAGACAATGAAGCAGATAGAGTCAAAAATGCTGGTACGAAACTACAAAGGATTTTTGAATGATTAGTCTGGCTTATGGATAATGGATATAGAAGCAAAGCAGATGCTTTGCTTCTATGACATTTTCATTATTTATGTATATTGAGTTAAAAACATTAGCGAATATAATTTTTTTAACTGAATATATATGGAAGGCTAAATGAAAACACTAAATTAAAAACAAGGAGGAAACGAGATGAAGATTATTATGTTAGGCGCGCCTGGAGCGGGAAAAGGCACGCAGGCAAAGATGATTGCCGATAAGTTTTCAATCCCACATGTTTCTACAGGGGATATATTCAGGGCGAACATCAAAAACGGCACAGAGCTTGGCATGGAGGCTAAAAAGTATATGGATCAGGGGCTTTTGGTTCCTGATGAGCTCACGGTAAAAATCCTCTTGGACAGGGTAGCGCAGGACGATTGCAAAAACGGTTATGTGCTTGACGGATTTCCAAGGACAATACCGCAGGCGGAGGTGCTTGACAAGGCGCTCACGGAGCTTGGTGACAAGATTGACTATGCCATAAATGTAGATGTTCCCGATGAAAATATCATAAACAGAATGTCTGGCAGGCGCGCATGCGTCACTTGTGGCGCTACCTATCATATAGTGCATGTTCCGCCTAAGACAGAGGGAATATGCGACAAGTGCGGCGCTGAGCTTATTCTGAGAGATGACGATAAGCCTGAAACTGTGAAAAACAGGCTTAACGTATATCATGAGCAGACACAGCCGCTGATTGAGTTCTATTCAAAGAAGGGTGTGCTCAAATCAGTTGACGGCACAAAGGATATGAATGACGTTTTTGCTGACATAGTAAATATTTTAAAATAAGATAAAACTGTAATTTTAAGCGGTCATTGCACGGGAGGTTTAGAAATGGCTGTTACAATTAAGTCTAATCGCGAGATTGAGCTGATGCGGACGTCATGCAGGCTGCTTGCCGATGTGTTTGCGCAGCTTGAGAAATCAATTAAGCCGGGGATTTCTACACTGTCAATTGACAGATTGGGTGAGAAACTGATAAGAGGCCATGGATGTGTCCCGAATTTCCTTCATTATGAAGGATTTCCCGCCTCGATATGCGTATCCGTTAATGATGAGGTCGTACACGGCATACCGAGGTCTGACAGAATACTTCAGGAGGGAGACATAGTAAGCCTTGATGCGGGACTTATATATAAAGGCTATCATTCAGATATGGCAAGAACCTTTGGCGTAGGCCGCATAAGTGAAGATGCAAGAAGGCTTATAGAGGAGACGCGCAATGCATTTTTTGCGGGGATAAGCAAAGCTAAGGTGGGAAATCATTTGTTTGACATATCAAATGCGATTGATGATTATATATCTCAGTTTGGATATGGCATAGTGGAGGATTTGGTAGGGCATGGCATAGGAACCTCTCTCCACGAAGATCCGCAAGTGCCTAATTTCAGGCAGAAGCGCAGGGGCATGAAGCTGCAGGCAGGTATGACGCTTGCCGTGGAGCCTATGATAAACGAAGGACGCGGCGATGTTGAGTGGCTTGATGATGACTGGACAGTGGTTACGGAGGACGGCTCGCTTTCCGCGCATTATGAAAACACCATACTGATTACTGATGGCGAGCCTGAAATACTTACTCTCATATAACAAAAAGAGCGGCGCATACAATGCCGCTTGAACCGCCAAGGAGTATCATGGAGGATTAGCATGACAGGATATTTCGCATATTCAATGGCAGGGCATGACAAGGGAAAAATATATCTTATCATAAAGGAAGACGCTGATTATGTGTGGCTTGCCGACGGCAGGGCGCGTGGGCTTTCCAATCCCAAACGGAAGAACAAAAAGCATATTCAGATAATAAAAAAATACGGTCAGGAAACCGATATTGATGTGATGACAGATGAGAAAATAAAGTACATTATTAAAAAGCTGTATGGTAATGAATCAAACGGTAGCAGGTAATAAGTCAAAATGAGGAGAATGAATAGCAATGTCAAAAGCTGATGTAATTGAAATCGAAGGAACAGTAGTTGAGAAGCTTCCTAATACAATGTTTCAGGTAGAGCTTGAAAATGGGCACAGGGTACTTGCGCATATAAGCGGAAAGCTTAGGCAGAACTTTATCCGCATACTTCCCGGCGATAAAGTAACGCTGGAGCTGTCGCCATATGACTTGAGCAAGGGAAGAATTATATGGCGCGACAAATAAGCGGCGGCAAATTTATTCAGAAATTATTCAGAATTTATTCTTATATCGCTTGCATTTAAACGCTTGGCGTGATATAATGAAAAACGGTCTTTTTGAAAGGAGGGTTTAACATGAAGGTTAGATCATCAGTAAAACCTATTTGCGAAAAGTGCAAAGTTATCAAGAGAAAGGGAAGAATCAGGATTATCTGTGAGAATCCCAAACACAAACAAAGACAGGGTTAATAAAAAGCTCTGGATTAAAAAAGCGGCTGAGGCATACATGGCTAAACCGTCAAACAGCCAGTATGCTATAAATATATGACAGCTTAGACTGTCGTGTGTTTACTTCTTGATACCGAGAAATATTTCGCAGAACACCCATAATATTTCAATGGGTGCCGATAGTATCGGACAAATCGGGTTATGCCCGATTGGGTAAAAGTACCCCAATCAATTAGTTTACTATTATTAAATGGAGGAATTTAACATGGCTCGTATCGCTGGTGTTGACTTACCAAGGGAAAAACGTGTGGAAATTGGCTTAACTTACATCTATGGTATCGGCAGAACAAGCTCTAACAAGATTTTGGAGAAGGCAGGAGTAAATCCTGATGTCCGTGTTAGGGATTTGACAGATGATGATGTAAAGAAGATTAGCACAATCATTGATGAGGAGTATATGGTTGAAGGCGATCTCAAGCGTGAAATCGCGCTTAACATCAAGAGACTTCAGGAGATTGGCTGCTATCGCGGCATCCGCCACAGAAAGGGACTTCCCGTGCGCGGTCAGAAGACAAAGACAAACGCAAGGACAAGAAAAGGTCCTAAGCGTACTGTCGCAAATAAGAAGAAGTAATTAACAAATCAATTATTGTATGAGAAAGTAGGTTAGTTTAAAATGGCTAAAAAAGTTGCGAAAAAAGTAACAAAAAAGCGTGTAAAGAAAAACGTTGAACGTGGACAGGCACATATTCAGTCATCATTTAACAATACTATTGTTACATTGACGGACTTAGAGGGTAATGCGCTCTCTTGGGCAAGTGCCGGTGGTCTGGGATTTAGAGGTTCAAAGAAATCTACTCCATATGCTGCGCAAATGGCTGCTGAGACAGCTACAAAGGCGGCTTTAGTACATGGTTTGAAATCCGTAGATGTTATGGTAAAAGGTCCCGGCTCAGGCAGGGAGGCCGCTATCAGGGCGCTTCAAGCCTGCGGTCTTGAGGTAACAAGCATTAAGGACGTAACAGCAGTTCCTCACAACGGCTGCCGTCCGCCAAAACGTCGTAGAGTTTAATTTAGGAGGATAAAAACATGGCAGTTAATAGAGTTCCTGTACTTAAAAGATGCAGGTCGCTTGATTTAGATCCTGTATTCTTAGGATATGATAAGAAATCTAAGAGAAAATCTCCCAGAGCCGGAAAGAAAATGAGTGAGTATGGCTTGCAGCTCAGAGAGAAGCAGAAGGCTAAGTTTATTTATGGCGTGCTTGAAAAGCCTTTCCGCAATTATTATGAAAAGGCCGACAGAATGAAGGGCATGACAGGTGAGAACCTTATGGTGCTTCTTGAGAGAAGGCTTGACAATGTCGTATTCAGAATGGGCTTTGCAAGAACAAGGCACGAGGCAAGGCAGGTTGTAGGCCACAAGCACATTTTAGTAAACGGCAGATGCATAAATATACCTTCATATTTGATTAAGCCCGGCGACGTTGTCGAGGTCAGGGAGAAATCAAAGGGAATGCAGAGATACAAGGATATTGCAGAGGTTACTAACGGCAGATTAGTTCCTGAGTGGATTGATGTAGACTTAGAGAATTTTAAGGGGACAATTAAGGAGCTCCCTTCAAGAGAGGCAATTGACGTTCCTGTAAATGAGATGCTTATAGTCGAGTTATATTCTAAATAATTTAGGGTTGTATCATCACATTCATAAAGGAGGGTATTTACAGTGCTGGCATTTGATTTTGACAGTCCGAATATTGAAGTGGCAGAAATCTCTGAAGACAAAAAGTATGGTAAATTTATTGTTGAGCCTTTAGAGAGAGGTTATGGAATCACACTGGGCAATTCTCTTAGAAGGATTATGCTTGCTTCTCTCCCAGGTGCTGCTGTATGCCAGGTTAAGATTGATGGTGTGCTTCATGAATTTAGTTCTATTCCCGGAGTAAAGGAAGACGTAACTGAAATCATTATGAACCTCAAAAGTCTGGCTATTAAAAACAACTCTGACACTGATGAGCCCAAGAAAGCCATCATAGATTTTGAAGGCGAGGGAGTTGTTACGGCGGCGGATATTCAAGCCGATCAGGATATTGAGATAATGAATCCTGAGCAAGTGATTGCAACCCTTTCAGGCGGAAAGGAAAGCAAGCTCTATATGGAGATGCTTATTTCCAAAGGCAGGGGTTACAAAAGCGCGGAGAAAAACAAGGGAGAGGATATGCCAATAGGTGTCATCGCAGTTGATTCTATCTTTACTCCTGTAGAGCGAGTGAATGTTACCGTAGAAAATACCCGCGTAGGTCAGATTACCGATTATGATAAGCTGACTTTGGACGTATATACAAATGCTACGCTTGCGCCCGACGAGGCTGTGAGCCTTGCGGCTAAGGTGCTGAGTGAGCATTTAAAGCTTTTCATCAACCTTTCTGAGAATGCAAAGAATGCAGAGGTCATGATAGAAAAAGAGGATGATGAGAAGGAGAAAGTGCTTGAGATGAGCATTGACGAGCTTGAATTGTCAGTTCGTTCATACAATTGTCTCAAGAGGGCAGGCATCAATACTGTCGAGGAGCTTACCAACAGAACGCCTGAGGATATGATGAAGGTCCGCAACTTAGGACGCAAGTCTTTAGACGAGGTATTGGCAAAGCTAAAGGAGTTAGGTTTACAGCTGAATCCGTCAGACGAGTAATAGGGCGGGACAGTGTAAAACATATGCAGGCGCGGTAATCCCAAAGTGTTCGCGCTTGTGCTCATGAATGGAATATTAACTAACATTTGGCAAGTAAGCCCAAAGCGCGTTGCCATTTGTTCCACAAGTGAGGGTAGTCTGCGCCATAGGCATAAAAGGCGCTGATGATGTGTCCTCAAAATGAAAGGAGCCTAATATGGCAGGTTATAGAAAGCTTGGCAGAACGTCAAGCCAGAGAAAGGCATTACTTAGAGGTCAGGTTACTTCTTTGATTGCGAGCAAGAATGGAAGGATAATTACAACTGAGGCAAGGGCTAAGGAAGTCCAGAAAATTGTCGAGGGCATTATCGCAATGGCTGTAAAAGAGAAGGACAATTATGAGATGGTCAAGGTTACGGCTAAAGTTCCCAAGAAGGACAAAGACGGCAAGAGAATTAAGGAAGTAAAAGACGGCAAGAGGGTTACAGTGTATGAGGAGGTAGAGAAGGAAATCAAGAAGGATCTTCCTTCAAGGCTTCATGCAAGAAGACAGATACTCAGGGTATTATATCCTTATACTGAGGTTCCCAAGGAGAGGGCAGGCAGAAAGAGAAATACGAAAAAGGTTGACCTTGTAGCAAAGCTGTTTGACGAGATGGCGCCTAAGTATGTAGGACGCAATGGCGGTTATACGAGAATAGTAAAGATTGGCCAGCGTAAAGGCGACGGAGCTATGCAGGTAGTTCTTGAGTTTGTATAATAATAATTAAAGCTCCCATATTTGGGAGCTTTTTTTGAAAAGGCGCGATATGCATAAATGACAGGAGTGCCCATATACTATGCTTGGATAACACTTATTGCGGAGGAATCAGTGCAATGACAAGGAAAGAGGCAAGCTATTTTTTAGGCATACATGAGGACGCTACGGAGGAGCAGATAAAGAGGGCATACAGATATAAGGCAAAGCTCTATCACCCTGACGCAAATCCCGATACAGACACGCGCGATTATTATATTAAGGCGCAGAAAGCTTATGAGTATCTGATAAATAATCCGTATAATCCAGCCGCGCAGGAAACAGGAAACGGCAAAACAGTGATAAACAGCGCATACAGCTCGCCGTTTTATTATGCCAATGCGTACACAGGAATGCAGCCGCAGCAAAGACCGGCAAAGATTTTCTCCACGGACAGCAAAGCCAAGGTGCAGTATCAAAAGCAGAAGCAGAAGGAAAAAGAGCGCAAAAAGGTCCAGCAGTGGGAAAGTGATAATAAGGCAGGCAGGCAGCATGCCCCGCTTGCGCAGCAGAGTCCGCAGAAGGCCAAGTCATATGAGGAGGAAATACTTGATAAGATAAGGGCAATATGGATTGCGGAGACGATAAAGCGCCAGATTGATTTGGACAAGCAGCATTCAGAGGCGCTGCAGCGCAGAAAGCTGTATAAGGCGTTTATGCAGCAGAAAATTCAAGAGGAAGATAAGTAAAGGCATGGGAATCATTAAGGTTAAGGATTTAATCTTTGAATATATACGGCGCGACGAGGAGGGCAATGTTGAGGGCATAACCACGGCGGTTGACGATGTGAATCTTGACATCAACCAGGGTGATTTTGTGTCCATTTTAGGGCATAACGGCTCAGGGAAATCAACATTGGCAAAGCATTTAAACGCTATCTTATACCCCACAGAGGGGACTGTATGGGTAGACGGCAAGGACACAAAAAATGACGAATACTTATGGGATATAAGGCAGACAGCGGGAATGGTTTTCCAGAATCCCGACAACCAGATTATAGGTCAGGTCGTCGAGGAGGATGTGGGCTTTGGCCCTGAAAATATGGGAGTGCCGACGGCGGAAATATGGGCGCGTGTGGAGGAAAGCTTAAAGGCGGTCGGAATGTACGAATTTAGGAAATATTCTCCCAATAAGCTTTCGGGCGGTCAAAAGCAGAGGGTTTCCATTGCGGGAGTCATCGCCATGCACCCAAAATGCATTATTTTAGATGAGCCGACAGCGATGCTTGATCCAAAAGGGCGCAGGGAAGTGATACGCGCGGTGCGCGCCTTGAATGATGTGGAGAAAATCACTGTGATACTTATCACGCATTATATGGAAGAAGTCATTTATTCGGACAGAGTCTATGTAATGGACAAGGGAAAAGTGGCGCTTCAGGGAACGCCGAGGGAGATTTTTTCACAGGTGGAGCGTCTGCGGGAGCTTCGTCTTGACGTGCCGCAGGTGACGCTGCTTGCGCATGAGCTTAGAAAGGAAGGCTTTCCGATACCCGCAGGCATACTTACCAAAGAGGAATTTGCTGACGCGCTTGACGAAAGCATTAAGGAAATCTAACGCGGGCATATGTGGGCAGTGCAGATAAAGAGGATGATAGCGATGCCAATTATTTTAGATAAGGTAAGCCATGTGTATGAGGCGGGCACGGCGATGTCAGTAACCGCTTTAAATAATGTAAGTCTTGTCATACCTGATGGACAGTTTATCGGGCTTATAGGCCACACGGGTTCGGGCAAATCCACGCTGATACAGCATTTGAACGGGCTTATAAAGGCGACGAGCGGCAGCATATACTTTAACGGTGAAGACATAGATGCAGATGATTTTGACAAGAAAAAATTAAGGAGCAAGGTAGGGCTCGTCTTTCAATATCCTGAATACCAGCTTTTTGAGGCAGATGTATTTTCAGATGTATGCTTCGGCCCCAAAAATCTTGGGCTTACGAAAAAAGAGGCTGAGCTTAGGGCGTATGAGGCGCTGAAACTGGTGGGCGTTGACGACGAATACTTTTACCAGTCGCCATTTGATTTGTCAGGCGGGCAGAAAAGGCGCGTGGCGATTGCGGGAGTGCTTGCCATGAAACCAGATGTGCTTATACTTGACGAGCCTACGGCGGGACTTGATCCGCGTGGAAGGGATGAGATTTTAGAGCAGGTTGCAAAGCTGAAGCGTGAGACGGGAATAACCGTAATGCTTGTGTCGCACAGCATGGATGATGTCGCCAAATATGTGGACAGGATCATAGTGATGAACAAAGGCAGCGTGATGCTTGACGACAAGCCAAAGGAGGTATTTAAGCAGTATGAGCGCCTTGAAGAAGTGGGGCTTGCCGCGCCGCAGGTCACTTATATTATGAAGACGCTGCATGACAGAGGCTATGACGTCAGGCTCGACATAGATACCATAGATGAGGCAAAAGAGGAGATAATGAGCTATTTTTCACGGCTTGCAGAGGCAAAAAAGAGGAGGTAGAGGTCTGTGTTAAGGGATATAACATTGGGGCAGTATTATCAGACCGACTCGGTGATACATAGGCTGGATCCAAGGGTGAAGCTTGTGGCTACGATAGCCTTTATCTTGTCGCTTTTTATTTTTGACGGAGTAGCTGAATATATCATAGCGGCTCTGTTTCTGGCAGTGATGATAAAGCTGTCGCGGGTGCCGTTTAAATTTATGGTAAGGGGCATGAAGGCGATAGTTTTCCTGCTTGTGATTACTATAGTTTTTAATATGTTCCTGACGCCAGGGGAGCCGATTTTTACACTGTGGAAACTCAGCATAACAAAGGAAGGGATAAGGCTTGCGGCATTTCTCGCCATAAGGCTGAGCTTTCTGGTTATCGGCTCGTCTATTATGACGCTCACGACCACGCCTAATCAGCTTACTGACGGTCTGGAGAGCCTTTTAAAGCCGCTAAAAAAAATAAAGGTGCCCGTGCATGAAATCGCTATGATGATGTCGATAGCGCTTAGGTTTATTCCTATACTTATGGAGGAAACCGACAAGATAATGAAGGCGCAGATGGCAAGAGGCGCTGACTTTGAGAGCGGAAATTTTATAAAAAAGGCAAAAAGCCTTATACCGCTGCTTGTGCCGCTGATAATATCAGCTTTCAGGCGGGCGAATGATTTGGCGATGGCGATGGAGGCGCGCTGTTACAGAGGAGGGGAGCACCGCACGCGCATGAAGCCGCTCTGCTATAAAAGAAGGGACTTTGCCGCCTATGCAGTTATCCTGCTTTATCTGGCGGCTGGCATAATGGCGGACAGGCTTGTGAAAGCGGTGCTTGTTTTATTATGAAAAGAGTGATGCTTACAGTAGCGTATGACGGGACAAATTATCATGGCTGGCAGCTGCAGCCAAATGCTGTTACCGTAGAAGGCGTGTTAAATAAGGCGCTGAGTGCGCTTTTTGGCGAGGAGATAAAAGTTATAGGCGCGTCGCGCACTGATACAGGCGTTCACGCGCTTGGAAATATTGCCGTATTTGACACATCAGCGAAAATGCCTGCTGAAAAGATATCATATGCGTTGAACCAAAGGCTTCCCGAGGACATAAGGATACAGGCGTCAAAGGAAGTGGCTTCGGATTTTCATCCGCGCCGTCAGGACAGCAGAAAGACATATGAATATAAAATACTGAACACGGAATTCCCGATACCGACATACCGCCTGTACTCGCACTTTACATATGTGCCGCTTGACGTGGAAAAAATGAATGAGGCGGCGCAGTATTTTAAGGGCGAGCATGATTTCAAGAGCTTTTGCAGCGCGGATTCTGCGGCGGATACGACAGTAAGGACTATTTATGACATAAGTGTCAAAAAAAGCGGAGACATGATTGCGGTACGCGTGACAGGCAGCGGTTTTTTGTACAATATGGTAAGGATAATCGCAGGCACTCTTATAGAGGTAGGGAGAGGCAATATGCAGGCATCTCAAATCCCCGAAATCATTGAGGCGCGCGAACGCTCCAAGGCAGGACCGACAGCGCCTGCGTGTGGGCTTACGCTTGTTTCATATGAATATCCGTGAATATCCGCAGTAAATCGGCAAAATCAGCTGTGGCAGGACTGGAAAAAATCTGCAAAAATCCAAAAAATGCGGAAAAAGGTGTTGACACGCTCGGCGCCGTATAATATAATAATTCAATGTGGCGGTATGTGGTTTGGCAATATCAAAGCCCCGATATTTTCAAGCGCATACGCCTATGTATCTAGGTGACTCGTGGACTGGCAGGGTACGGCCGGACATTCCGTATCGGAGCGGTTCAATCGGGAATATCCGTCAAAGGAGAGCCGACAGGCTTAATATATGGAGGTAACATAATGAAGACATTTATGGCTAGTCCAGCTACGATTGATAGAAAATGGTATGTAGTAGACGCTGCAGGCATGACATTAGGGCGCTTGGCATCAGAGGTGGCAAGCATATTGAGAGGCAAGAATAAGCCTATATTTACGCCGCATATTGACACAGGCGATTATGTAATCGTTATCAACGCTGAGAAGGTTTCCGTAACAGGAAAGAAGCTCGACAAGAAGATATATTATCATCATTCTGACTACGTTGGCGGCATGAAGCAGACAACTTTGAGAGAAAAGCTTGACAAGAAGCCCGAGGAGGTTATTGAGCTTGCTGTTAAGGGAATGCTTCCTAAGGGACCTTTAGGACGTGAAATGTACAGAAAGCTTTTTGTATATGCAGGACCAGAGCACAAGCATGCGGCTCAGAAGCCTGAGTTATTAACGTTTTAATTAAAGGGGACAAATAAAGGAGGAAAATTAAAATGGCAAAGGCAGCAAATGCTTCAAGATATTATGGTACAGGCAGAAGAAAGACATCTGTCGCTAGAGTATATTTAACACCAGGTACAGGCAATGTTACAATCAATAAGAGAAACATTGACGATTATTTCGGGCTTGAGACTTTAAAGGTTATAGTTCGCCAGCCCTTGGTTGCTACAGACACGGTTGATAAGTTTGATGTGCTTGTAAACGTATATGGCGGCGGCTACACAGGTCAGGCAGGCGCTATAAGGCACGGCATTTCAAGAGCTTTACTGCAGGCAGACGCAGACTACAGACCTGTTCTTAAAAAGGAAGGTTTCCTGACGCGCGATCCTCGTATGAAGGAGCGTAAGAAATACGGTCTCAAAGCTGCGCGTAGGGCTCCTCAGTTCAGTAAGAGATAGTTCCGCATACAACAATACAATATGCAAATATACAGAACCCTTGGAAATCCAGTATTTCCAAGGGTTTCTTTATGTTTAAATTCCCGAAATTTTGCTAAAGAGCATATGATTTTGGAACGCAGCGCACAGGCAGCATATAAATTCCAGTATATAAATTCAGATTAAAAACTTGTGTCTTGCATGAGACTTTTGTATAATAAACTTAACATGTAAAAAGGCAACAACATTCTTTTATGAATTGGACAGCTTAGCGGGAAATAATTGATATATCAAAAATTATTAATATATAAAATTAAGAATATAAGAGGTATAATCCATGCAAAAAGTAAGACTCGCCCTAATCGGCGTAGGGGTTATGGGAAAAAAGTACGCTGAAATGATAACAAACGGCGCAGCGCCGAATATGACTCTCACGGCAGTGGTAATACGCCGCCCTGAACAGCAGGAGTGGGGCAGAGCACTCACAAACACAGACGGCACGCACCCCATTATCTATCCCTCCACAGACGCACTATTTGACAATCCCGACCAATACGACGCAGTCCTTATAGTCACGCCGCACAAGCTTCACCCCGAGCAGGCAAAGCGCGCGTTTATGCTTGGCAAGCATGTTATGTGCGACAAGCCCGCGGGCGCGACTATAGCCCAGGCGATGGAGATGTCGCGCGATGCCGCAAATGCAGGCAGAATATACGCGATGATGTTCCACCAAAGACTCTACCCAAAATACCAAAAAATAAAGCAAATCTTAGAAAACAGAGAGCTTGGCAGATTAAGCCGCATTATGCTTGTAAATTCAAGATATTTCCGCACGGCGCATTATCACGCGTCGGGAAGCTGGCGCAGCAGCTGGAACGGTGAGGGCGGCGGAGCGCTCATAAACCAGGGGCAGCATATACTTGACATATGGCAGTGGCTTTTCGGAATGCCCGACAGGCTCTACGCCGACATACCCTTTGGAAAATACAACAGCTTTCAGGTAGACGACGAAGCGACGATACAGATGCGCTATCCCGACAATCTCACGGCAGTGTTTATGCTCACTACAGGGGAGGCAGTCTGGGAGGAGAGGCTTGAAATCATAGGCACAAAGGGAAAGCTGCTGCTTGAAGACGACACGCTCCACATATGGCGCTACAGCGAGGATTCATCACAATACATAGCCACGCGCAAGGTAACGTCACGCGAGGAGCTTACAGTCACAGAGGAAACAATCCAATTTGATAAGTCTGCGGAGCCATATCCGCAGATGCTTGAAAACTTTGCAGACGCCGTAATAAAAAACGACAGCAGCCTGCTTATCGCCAAGGGAGAAAATGCGGTAAATCCGCTTATGCTCACCAATGCGGCGTATTATTCCGCATGGAAGGGCGAAACAGTTTCGCTGCCGCTTTCAGCGCAGGAGTATGAGGCAGAGCTGGAAAAGCATTGCCGTGACGAGCTTACCTCATGTTAAGTTCGGGATGCCTTTTCTTTAATTCCACCTTGCGCGAATACATAAATTTGTCAGCGCGCTTCATGGTGTCCCTCAGGGTGTAGTCGAGCTTGCCGTCAAATGGCGCATAGCCTGCCGATATTTCCATATGGATATCGTGCCCTGGCACTATAAGCTCCTCAATGCGCTTTTCAGCCGTGTTGCGCAGCTCCAGAAATTTTTCATATTCAAGGTTGTTGGCAATCACGCAGAATTCGTCGCCTCCAATGCGGTACACATTGCCGCATTGCGAGTAGACGTCTGATATAATCTCGCTCGCCACAATAATATAGTAATCACCCATATCATGGCCAAGCACGTCATTAAAATATTTAAGGTTGTTTAGGTCAAGCACAATTATTCCCTTTTTAGCCCACTGTCTTTGTGTCCCCTTCATAATATCCATCTCAAAGGTCGCGCGGTTGCGCACCTTCGTCATAGGATCGATGGCAGCCTCCTCCTTAATCTGCTCCGCTTCAAAGCCCATCTGCACGATTGATACGAAATCAAGGAAAAGAGTTATGGAAATTGTCATTATGTAAAAAATATCACCCAGACGGCAGAATTTTGCAATATCAGGCGAATTTACAAGATAATAGCGCATAAGGTCGATAAGCGAGGTCACAATAATCGCAAGGGTGCATATAATCTGGGCTATATATGCGTTGCGCTTTTTGGCAGGTAGCACTACCATTTCAGATTCACGCAGCTTCTCGCGCAGGGAAGCGATGCTTATCAGTGCGGCATACACGCCGCCGCTCAGCAAAATGCCATGCGTAACAAAAACAGTGCTTGCAAAGTCCACACCGCACTTAAACTGCAAAATGCCCGTTATCCAAAATTCCGCAATCTCCGCAGCCGTCAAAATCTTTAGAAATCTGCTACGCCCATTGTGGAAGGTCACATTTATAAACTGCAGAAAGGAAACCGTGGCAAGCTTCAGGCAAAGGTATGAAAGCTGGCTGAAAAGCAGCAGGTGCGTAAAGAAAAGCGAGTAGACATTTGTTTCTATTGAGCTCCATATGCCCCTGAAAAGCGCAAAAAGCGCAAGCCATTTAAGCCCTAAAACAAACTGCTGGTTTTTGCGGTACAATATGCAGAAAATGCCAAGCCCCAAGCCCATCACTACAGTGACAAAGCTTATCAGTATCTGCACAGCCTCAATTTTCAGGTAATGAGCCGCGATGCCGTGCTGGGAGCCGTAGTAAAATTCTGGTATTGCGACACGCCCCTCCGAGTAACATTCATATACCTGTATCGTGAGAGTTTTGCCATTGTATTCGTCGAATAAGGGTATGAAATTCCACTTGTTTCCTGGTGTAGAGCTTAAAACGCCCTCGCCAGGCACAAAGCTGTAAATAAGCTCATTTTCAATATACACCTTTATCTGCTGCTGAAATGAAAAAAATCCGATATAATCCCCGTCTTTGGCGTCTGCGATGGTACGGCTTATCAGCGCCGAGTGTCCGCTGTCGGTATATAAAAAATCGGGAAGCGAATCGTAAAATAAGACAGATGATGACGTGGATATAGTCCAGCCATGCCTGTATGGCTCGCAGTCGTTTATGCGCTGAACCGTGGAAAGGCTCGCGTCAGGCAGATATCTCAGGCTGACATAAGCGAACAGAATCACGGCCAGAATCTGGATATAAATAATTTTAGGTTTGTTCATAATACAATTCCCCCATATCAGTACGGCAGCGCTCTTTTGCCTCCCCAAGCCTGTACAGCGCCAGACAGCCGCAGAAATTTCATTTACACATATGTACAATATATTTAAGCCAGTGCCGCCAAGACATAAACAATCAGGCATAGCGGTAAGCATATCAGCGAAATATATGTCAACAACAATTATAGTATAAATTTACGTATTTAACAACAGCAAAAGTTTGTAAGCGCGGATTTAGGTATAGATGTTTGGAAAAAATTGCTTTATAATATATTAAAAACAGCCATAAAAACACAGGCTAAGCTCACAGATGCATTAAGAATGGAGGAATTTTTGTGGAAAAAAGTAATTCTGTCAGGAAAAAAGCCCTCATAACAGGCGCTTCGCGGGGCATAGGTCGGGCAATCGCGTGCGAGCTGGCATCGGCGGGCTATGATTTATATTTGACCTGCCATAAAAATATACGCCAGCTGGAGGAGGTGTCACGCGGGCTTGCGTCGAAGTATGAAATTTTATGCCGCTGTTTTGCTTTTCCCATATATATGGAAGAAAACGTGCTTGAAATGTTTTCGGAGATACAGCGGCTTGATGTGCTGGTAAATAACGCGGGCATTTCATATATCGGACTTATGACAGATATGTCATATTCTGAATGGAACGAGGTCATAAACACAAATTTGAACGCCTGCTTTTTGACAAGCAGGGAAGCCGCCAAAAGAATGATACGGCAGAAAAGCGGCAAAATAATAAATATATCTTCTGTCTGGGGAAGCGCGGGCGCGTCGATGGAGGTCGCTTACTCGGCGTCAAAGGGCGGCTTAAACGCGATGACGCGCGCGCTTGCAAAGGAGCTTGGACCAAGCAATATACAGGTCAATGCCATAGCCTGCGGGGTGATTGACACAGATATGAACAAATGCTTTAGCGAAGAGGAAATGAATGACCTGATAGCGGAGATACCCGCGGATCGAATTGGAAAGCCTGATGAGGTCGCAAAGCTTGTGCGTTTGCTCTGCGAAGGAAACGACTATCTGACGGGGCAGGTTATTGCGTTGGATGGGGGCTGGATAAAACATTAAGGAACTCTAAGGCAGCAAAGAACGCTGCCTAAGACTTCCTAAATGTTTAGAAAAATGCCTAAGGGCGGGCATTTTTCGGATATAGTTGTTTAATATTAATGTTGATATGAGCGAGGAGGATTAATTATGTACGATGTTTTGATTTTGGGAGCGGGGCCTGCGGGGCTGGGAGCGGCGATTTACGGGATAAGGGCGGGCTTTAAGCTTGCGGTGATTGACCAGAGCCCTGTGAGCGGAGGGCAGGTGCTTAATACTTATGAGGTGGATAATTATCTGGGACTTCCTATGATAAGCGGCGGGGATATATCTGATAAGTTCAGGGAGCACGCTGATAAGCTGGGGGTGGAATTTATTACGGCTCAGGTGACGGGGATAGAGACTGGCAAAGAGCCTGAAAATATAAAGACTGTAAAAACTGATAATGGGGATTATGAGGCGAAGGCATTGATTCTTGCCACGGGAGCGGAGCATATGCATCTGGGAGTAAAGGGGGAAAATGAGCTTTCGGGTATGGGGGTTTCGTATTGCGCTACCTGCGACGGCGCTTTTTTCAGGAAACGGACAGTGGCTGTTGTCGGAGGCGGAGATGTGGCGGTTGAGGACGCGATATTTCTTGCGGGGATATGCAGGAGGGTATATCTCATTCACAGAAGGGACAAGCTGCGCGCGGCGGATATTTTGCAGAAAAAGCTTATGTCGCTTGAAAATGTTGAGATAATATGGGACAGCGAGGTAAAGGAAATAAAGGGCAGCGACGTTGTAGAGGGCGTGGAGCTTTTTAACAAAAAAAGCAATGAGTGCAGCAGCCTTGAGGTAAACGGAGTGTTCATTGCGGTGGGCGTAAAGCCTGTTACCGAGATGTTTAAAGGGCTTGTCGAAATGAACGAGGGCGGATATATCATTGCGGGGGAGGACTGCTGCACGTCAGCGGAAGGGATATACGTGGCGGGCGATATCCGCAAAAAGCCGATGCGCCAAATTATAACCGCAGTTGCCGACGGGGCAAATGCGATAAATTCATTGCAAAACGCGCTTATGCGGGGCTGAAGGCGGGTGTTAGTGGGAAAGCGCCAAAAAACTGTGGAAATATAAGATGAAAATTTGTAAATAATGCCAAATACCGAAAATGAATATAAACTTGACATTTATGCCGAAATATGTTAATTTAATTCAAGGACGTAATAATTTTGTAACAATTAGACTTAAAATTGAAATATTTATAAAACTATGATGTAATAATTTGGAGTTACGTTTGGAGGATTAAGTAATGAACAAGTTCGGCATACGACTTGTGGCGGGTGCTCTTGTGGGTGCGGTTGCAGTCGGCGGATATCAGATGACTCTTGAAGCAAAGCTCAACCGCACATCAAATGTTCCAGCTGCGGGAGTTGCCGTAGTGCTTGATAATGGCAGCACGATCGAGGATTTGCAGGCGGAGGTTGTGGACAACATAGCTTACCTTGAAAGCGTGTCAGGAATAAAACCGAATACAGTGATTATTTCCGAGCAGGTAGCTCTTTCGGAAAACGGGCTTGACGGGATAGTCAAAGACAACAGCAGGGATACAACTGATTCTAAGCTGGACAGGGAGACGGAGGATGAAGCCTCCGATGAGGAAATCAGCGAAGAACCGAGAACAAGCGTAGGCTTTTCGGCGCTTGACATTTATGAGGATTACGACATAGATGCCAAGGCAGATAAGACTGGGAAAACATCAACAGCCGAGGAAAATGATGAAGAAAAGGAAGAAGACGAACAGGACTTTTCAAATCTTGTAATCGCGCAGGTAAACAATTACGTAAACGTGAGAAGCCTGCCAAGCGAGGAGGGCGAGATTGTCGGTAAGCTCTATGACAAATCAGTCGGCGAGTTTATAGAGGAAGAAAACGGCTGGTACAAGATTACATCAGGGAAATGCACAGGATACGTAAAAGGTGAATACTGCGTGACAGGCAAGGAGGCTGAAAAGCTTGCTAAGGAAGTAGGCACTACATATGCGGTAGTAAACACCACCACATTAAAGGTTAGAAAAGAAGCAGGGACAGACGCTTCAGTGCTTGGGCTGGTGCCTATGGGCGAGGAGCTTATAGTAGTCAGCGAGCTTGACGGCTGGGTACAGATATCCATTGAAGAAGGCGACGGATATGTTTCAAGAGATTATGTAAAGCTCAGGACAGATTTCGTACACGCCGAGTCAAAAGAGGAAGAAGAAGCAAGGCTTGCAAAGGAAGCCAAAGCGCGTGAGGAGGCAAGGGCGGCAGCCGCTGCAGCGCAGGCATCAAGGGCGGCTCAGCAGGCGCAGAAGCAGGAAAAAAATCAGGCAGTCATAGAGGCGGCGCAGAATACAGTGGCGGCATCGTCAGGAAGTGAGAGCGGAAAGGCGGTTATAGACTATGCTTTACAGTTTGTAGGCAATCCTTATGTATATGGCGGCTCAAGCCTTACAAACGGCACAGACTGTTCAGGCTTTGTAATGAGCGTCTACTCCAACTTTGGCGTAAGCCTTCCGCATTCGTCTACAGCGCTTAGAAGCCAGGGATATGATGTAGGAGGAGTTGCCAATGCGCAGCCGGGCGATATCATATGCTATTCAGGACACGTAGGCTTATATATAGGAGACGGCAAGATAGTACACGCCAGCACAAGCAAGACAGGCATCATAGTTTCAAATGTAAGCTACAGAAATGTACTTTCAGTAAGAAGAATTTTCTAATAAAAACGTAATATTAAGACAGGCGGCATGCATTGCCGTCTGTTTTTTGCATGCATTTGATGCATATTTGGTAAAAATGCACAATTGACAGATATTAAACCGCTATGACACAAACGTCATTTTTTGCCAGTTTCACATTATATCCACAGAAAAAATTAAAAAAAGGCGCGTAAAATGGACTTATACACCGAGTTATCCACAATATCCACAGGATTGAACACCCTTTCGTGTGGATTTGCGCGGCTGAAAATATACACAAATTTTAACAAAACGCAAGTTTTTTTGAAAATATCATTGACAAATTAAATGTCGGAAAATGAAATAAAACAAGGAAAAATTTTCAAAAAAATTAATTATAAACAACAAAAAATATTGAAAAAATAGGCGTATATGGTATAATAATTATACAATTATTTACGAAGGGACGTGAGTGTAATGAAATTTATAATCAGTGGTAAAAATATTGAGATTACTCCGGGGTTAAAGTCTGCGGTTGAGGACAAGATTGGCAAGCTTGACAAATATTTCACGCCTGAGACAGAGGTGCACGCGACCTTGAGCGTCGAGAAGGAGAGGCAGAAGATAGAGGTGACAATCCCCGTAAAGGGCAATATCATACGTTCTGAGCAGGTAAGCAACGATATGTATGTGTCAATCGACCTTGCGGCGGAGGTTATAGAGAGACAGCTTAAGAAATACAAAAATAAATTCAGGGCAGAGCAGCAGGCGGGCGCGGCGAGTCTGCGCACTGATTTTATGGACAAGGATTATGGCGCTGACGACGACGAGGTAAAAATCGTGCGCACCAAGAAATTTGACATCAAGCCGATGTACCCCGAGGATGCCTGTGTGCAGATGGAGCTTTTAGGGCATGATTTCTATGTGTTCTGCAATGCGGAGACAGGCGATGTAAACGTGGTGTACAAGAGAAAGGGCAACACTTACGGTCTGATAGAGCCTGAGAAATAAGGATTAGAAGAACTGTAAATTAAATATTTTTACAAAAAATTGCCGTATAAACGCGGCAATTTTTTTGCGCTTAAACCTAAAAAGCGAAATGGCATCATATATTACAAGTAAAGCTATTGCGGATATATGGTGGTATATGCGGGGCAGGATTATGTTTTTGCTGATAGCGGGCGCGTTTGTGCTCGCGTCAGGGATATATTTTTACGAGGGAGCTCTAAAGGAGGCAGCCACGGCAAACGGCACATCAACGGCAGACGGGGCGTATGTGGCGCAGAATACGGACAGCTATATAAAATGGGTGGATTTCAACGCGTCGTATGAGGCGCTGAAAAAGGCGTGCCTTATGGATATAGAAAGCTATGAGAGCGACGTGCATTTAGACTGGATTGTCCTGCTTGCGTATGCGGCTGTGCGCGGGGGCGGGGAGTTTGGCGAAAACTCTGAGAAATATATTGACAGCATTGCAAAGCAGCTTTCGGAAAAAGAGATTACGAAAGAGGATTTGGCTCAGAAGTATGAATATTTTTCATATTATTATGAGGCATACGGGGCAGTGCTTGGCGGCATGCTTGGCGAGTATGAAATTGAAGACGGAAACGGCAAAATGCAGAAAAAATATGGCTTAAAGGCGTTTTCGCCGATTGCAAAGGGATTTTCATATCAGGATTATGATGATTTTGGCGTGTCGCGCAGCTTTGGCTATAAAAGACAGCACCTTGGGCACGACATGATGGGGCTTATAGGCACTCCGATTATCGCGTGCGAGTCCGGATATGTGGAAGCGATTGGCTGGAACAGGTACGGCGGCTGGCGCATAGGCATAAGGAGTTTTGACCAAAAGAGGTATTATTACTATGCCCATCTGCGGCAGAACAGACCGTATGCGGAGGGGCTGAAGGAGGGCGATTTTGTCACGGCGGGCGATGTGATAGGCTATATGGGGCACACAGGCTACAGCGATAAGGAAAACGTCAACAATATAGACACTGTGCATCTTCACGTAGGGCTGCAGCTTATTTTTGATGAGTCGCAAAAGGAAGGCAACAACGAGATATGGGTTGATTTTTACCAGCTTGCACGTTTCCTAAGCGCAAACCGTAGCGATGTGGAGCGGAATGACAACACAAAGGAATGGCATAGACGCTACAGACTTGTCGATCCTGTCGTGGAGGAGGCAAAAAAATCCCAAAATACTTAATTATAATAATAAATAGATTGCTTTTTTTTTAACAATGTGATAAAATAAGCGAAGTGATTGTGATAAAAATAACAATCAGGCAAATGTAAACCAATAAACAGCTTTATTAGCAAATGGAGGAATTGATAATGGCAAAGAAAATCGTATTGGCAGGCGCCTGCCGTACAGCAATCGGCACTATGGGCGGTTCACTCAGCACCACTCCCGCGGCGGAGCTTGGCGCTATCGTAATCAAAGAGGCTTTAAACAGGGCAGGAGTGGCTCCTGAAAAGGTAGACCACGTATATATGGGCTGCGTTATACAGGCAGGCCAGGGACAGAACGTGGCGCGTCAGGCGGCAATCAAGGCAGGGCTTCCCATTGAAACGCCCGCCGTTACGATAAATGTAGTATGCGGTTCAGGTCTTAACTGCGTAAATATGGCAGCTCAGATGATTGAAGCAGGCGATGCCGATATCGTTGTCGCAGGCGGCATGGAGAATATGTCAATGGCTCCGTTTGCCCTGCCTAATGCGCGTTTCGGCTATAGAATGAACAATGGCGTTTTGGTTGATACAATGATTAAGGACGCTCTTTGGGACGCTTTCAATGATTACCATATGATTCAGACGGCAGACAATATCTGCGATGAGTGGGGCATCACGCGCGAGGAGCTTGACGAGTTCGCGTTAAAGAGCCAGCAGAAGACAGAGGCGGCTCAGAAGTCGGGCGCATTTGACAAGGAAATCGTGCCTGTAATGGTTAAGAAAAAGAAAGAGACGATCGAGTTTAAGGTTGACGAGGGACCAAGACCTGGATCTACCATGGAAGGTCTTGCAAAGCTTCGCCCCATCAACAAGGATAAATATGTTACGGCGGGCAATGCGTCAGGCATCAATGACGGCGCTGCCGCTATCGTAGTTATGACTGAGGAGAAGGCTAAGGAGCTTGGCGTTAAGCCGATGGCAGAGTGGGTTGCGGGCGCGCTTGCAGGCGTAAGGCCTGAGGTAATGGGCATAGGTCCCGTAGCAGCCACAAAGAAGGTAATGGCTAAGACAGGCATGAAGATTGAGGATTTTGACATCATCGAGGCAAACGAGGCGTTTGCGGCGCAGTCAATCGCTGTAGGCAGAGAGCTTGGCATTGATGTTGACAAGCAGCTCAATCCCAACGGAGGCGCTATCGCTCTCGGACATCCCGTAGGCGCGTCAGGCTGCCGTATTCTTGTCACGCTGCTTCATGAGATGGAGGCAAGAGGCGCTAAGACAGGTCTTGCTACATTGTGTATCGGCGGCGGCATGGGCTGCTCTACAATCGTAAAGAAGTACGAATAAAAACGCAAGGGCGGCGTTTTTCGGGGTGAATTAAACCGATAGGTAAAATAAGAAATTCTAATCGTTCGCAGCAATGCTGCTTCACGAAGAATTTCTAATTGTTTAGAAAAACGCAAGGGCGGCGTTTTTCGGGGTGAATTAAACCGATAGGTAAGATATGGAGGATTAAGATGGACTTTATTTTATATGAACAGAACGGCGCGGTGGGTAAAATCACTATCAACCGTGAGAAGGCATTGAATGCCCTCAACTCACAGGTGCTTGATGAGTTAAATGCGGCGCTTGACGCTGTAAATCTTGACGAGGTCAGATGCCTTATACTCACAGGCGCGGGCGCTAAATCATTTGTGGCGGGCGCGGACATCGGAGAGATGAGCACGCTCACAAAGGCGGAGGGCGAGGCATTCGGCAAGAAGGGAAATGATGTATTCAGAAAGCTGGAGACATTCCCTATCCCTGTGATTGCTGCGGTAAACGGCTTTGCGCTTGGCGGCGGCTGCGAGATAGCTATGAGCTGCGATATCAGGATATGCTCTGACAATGCGGTATTCGGACAGCCTGAGGTAGGTCTTGGCATCACGCCGGGCTTTGGCGGCACACAGAGACTTGCGCGTCTTGTGGGCGCGGGTATGGCTAAGCAGATGATTTACACGGCGAGAAATATCAAGGCGGACGAGGCATACAGGATAGGTCTTGTAAATGCCGTTTATTCTCAGGAGGAGCTTATGGGGCAGGCTGAAAAGCTGGCGTCAACCATAGCAAAGAATGCTCCGATAGCTGTGCGCAACTGCAAAAAGGCAATCAACGAAGGACTTGATGCTGATATGGACGAGGCGATTGTTATCGAGGAGAAGCTTTTCGGCGACTGCTTTGAGACAGAGGATCAGAAATACGGCATGGCATTTTTCTTGGACAAGAACAAGGAAAAGGTTAAGGAGCCGTTCAAGAATTGTTAATATTTTTCGAGTAAACGCAGATTACATTTGCGTTTACTTGTGATTTATGACAATGGAAAATTTTTAAAACGTGTTTTCTGTTGTATAAAAACATATTAAAAAAGAGGAGGAACTACAAAAATGAAGGTAGGTATTATCGGCGCGGGAACAATGGGTTCAGGCATTGCGCAGGCATTTGCCATGACAGACGGATATGAGGTCTGCTTATGTGATATCAAGCAGGAGTTTGCAGACGGCGGCAAGGCTAAGATTTTAAAAAATCTTAATTTCCTCGTAGGCAAGGAAAAAATCACGCAGGAGAAGGCTGACGCGATAGCAAACAAGATTGTCACGGGCTTAAAGGACATCTGTACAGACTGCGACCTTGTTATCGAGGTTGCGCCTGAAAATATGGAGATTAAAAAGACTACATTCAAGGAATTACAGTCAATTGTTAAACCTGACTGCATTTTCGCGACAAATACATCATCACTCTCAATCACGGAAATCGGCGCTGGATTGGACAGACCTATGATTGGCATGCACTTCTTTAATCCCGCTGACAGAATGAAGCTTGTCGAGGTTATCGCAGGTGAGAATACGCCCGCGGAACTTGTTGAGAAGATTAAAACTATCGCAGCGGAGATTGGCAAGACACCTGTAGAGGTTAAGGAAGCTCCTGGGTTTGTAGTAAACAGAATACTTATCCCTATGATAAATGAAGCAATCGGCATTTACGCTGATGGCATTGCGAGTGTGCCTGACATTGACGAGGCAATGAAGCTTGGCGCTTCTCATCCTATGGGACCGCTTGCTCTTGGTGATTTGGTAGGTCTTGACATCGTACTTGCAATTATGGAGGTACTTCAGAATGAAACCGGCGATCCCAAGTACCGTCCTCATCCCCTTCTTAGAAAGATGGTAAGGGCAGGTAAGCTTGGAAGAAAGACAGGCAAGGGATTTTACGATTACAGCAAGTAATTATGCGGCAATAAATAAACTGGCATATATTTAATATATTGATATGGAGGAGTAAAAACATGGATTTTACATTAAGTAAAGAGCATGAGATGGCGAGAACTCTTTTCAAAGAGTTTGCCGAAAAAGAGGTAAAGCCTCTTGCAATTGAGGTTGACGAGACAGAGGAGTTTCCGAGAGCCACTGTAGAGAAGATGGCTAAGGCAGGTTTCCTCGGCATTCCCATTCCAAAGGAGTACGGCGGACAGGGCTGCGATGTTATGACATATGTTATGTGCGTTGAGGAGCTTGCGAAGGTCTGCGGCACTACGGCGGTTATCGTGTCTGCGCATACTTCCCTCTGCTGCGATCCCATTCTCACATACGGCACAGAGGAGCAGAAGCAGAAATACCTTCCCGACCTTGCAAGCGGCAGGAAGATTGGCGCTTTTGGTCTTACAGAGCCGGGCGCGGGCACTGACGCTCAGGGGCAGCAGACAAAGGCTGTGCTTGACGGCGACGAGTGGGTATTGAACGGTTCAAAGATTTTCATTACAAACGGCAAAGAGGCAGACGTTTATGTTATTTTCGCCATCACAGGCATGGTTGAAAAGCGCGGCAGAATGACAAAGGAGATTTCCGCCTTTATAGTAGAGAAGGGCACTCCTGGCTTCTCATTCGGTACGAAGGAGAAGAAAATGGGTATCCGCGGTTCTTCTACATATGAGTTAATCTTTACGGATTGCCGCATACCAAAGGAAAATATGCTTGGACAGCAGGGCAAGGGCTTCAATATAGCAATGCATACGCTTGATGGCGGACGTATCGGTATCGCCGCGCAGGCTCTTGGCATTGGCGAGGGCGCGCTTGACAGGACTATTGCATATGTCAAGGAGAGAAAACAGTTTGGTCGCGCTATCGGCGCTTTCCAGAATACGCAGTTCCAGATTGCCGATATGGCGACAAAGGCGCAGGCGGCTCAGCTGCTTGTTTACAAGGCTGCTATGACAAAGGACCAGTACACAAAGGATCACAAGACTTCTTACAGCGTAGAGGCTGCGCAGGCTAAGCTTTATGCTGCTGAGATGGCTATGGAGGTTACTACAAAGGCAGTACAGCTCCACGGCGGATACGGCTATACGAGAGAGTATGAAGTAGAGCGTATGATGAGAGACGCAAAGATTACCGAGATTTACGAGGGCACGAGCGAAGTGCAGAGAATGGTAATCTCATCAAATCTTTTAAAATAAAAAACTAAGCACTTCTAAGCGTATTAAGTTTTTAAAAGAGCGCAAAGGCAGCGTTCTTTCGTTAAACGATTAAAGACTATAAAATATAAGGAGAATAAACATGAAAGTTGTAGTATGTGTAAAACAGGTACCTGATACAAAGGGTGGCGTTAAGTTTAATCCTGACGGTACACTTGATAGAGCTGCCATGCTGACTATTATGAATCCTGATGACAAGGCCGGACTTGAAGCGGCTTTGAGATTAAAGGATAAGTATGGCGCAGAGGTTACAGTAGTTACTATGGGACTTCCCAAGGCGGAGGAGGTTCTCAGGGAGGCGCTTGCCATGGGCGCTGACAAGGGTATCCTTGTGACGGACAGAGTGCTTGGCGGAGCCGATACATGGGCGACATCACAGACGATTGCAGGCGCAATCCGCAATCTTGAATATGATTTAATCATCACAGGCCGTCAGGCTATCGACGGCGATACGGCGCAGGTTGGTCCTCAGATTTCCGAGCATCTTGGCATTCCTGTAATATCATATGCGCAGAATATTGAGATAGAAGGCGACAGCGTTATCGTAGAGCGTCAGTATGACGACAGATATCATGTATTAAAGGCTAAAATGCCTTGCCTTATCACGGCACTTGCAGAGCTGAACGAGCCGCGTTATATGACGCCGGGCGGCATCTTTGATGCTTACAAGGCTGAGATAACTACATGGGGCAGAGCGGATTTGAAGGACGTAGATGATTCAAACCTTGGATTAAAGGGTTCTCCCACACAGATTGCGAGAGCGTCTGACAAGGTAAGAAAAGGACAGGGCGAGAAGGTTACGCTTGATCCGTCTGAGTCAGTTGCGTACATTATAGACAAGCTCAAAACAAGACATGTAATCTAAGAGCAAATTTTCTTATGGATTTTGAGGTTCCGCAGAATGGAGGATTAAAATAATGAATTTAGAAGAATATAAAGGAGTGTTTGTCTTTGCTCAGCAGGTAGATAACAAGGTGAGCAGCATTGCGCTTGAACTGATCGGCGAGGGCAAAAGACTTGCAGAAAAATTAGCGACACAGGTAACGGCTATTTTGGCCGGAAGCGAAGTAAAGGGGCTTGCAGACGAGCTTGCTGCATACGGCGCGGATAAGGTTATCGTGGTAGACGATCCCGAGTTAAAGGAGTACAGGACAGAGCCTTATGCCCACGCTTTGGCATCTGTTATTCAGAAATATAAGCCTGAGATACTGCTTGTAGGCGCTACGGCTATAGGACGTGACCTTGGCCCGAGAGTATCAGCGAGAGTACATACAGGTCTTACGGCTGACTGTACATCACTTGAGATAGGCGATTTCCCTATCAATCCTGTACCAGGCAAGGAGCAGAAGCACAATCAGCTGCTTATGACGCGTCCCGCGTTTGGCGGCAACACGATTGCTACAATCGCATGCCCTGATTTTCGTCCCCAGATGGCGACGGTACGCCCCGGCGTTATGCAGAAGCTTCCGAAAAACGAGGGCGCAAAGGCGGAGATTGAGGAGTTCAATCCTGGCTTTACACCCGACAACAAGTATGTCGAGATAGTAAAGGTAGTTAAAAACCTTACAGATACAGTTGATATTATGGATGCGAAAATCCTTGTATCAGGCGGGCGTGGCGTAGGAAGCCCCGAGAATTTCAAGCTTCTTGACGACCTTGCGGCTGCTATCGGAGGTACGGTAAGTTGCTCGCGCGCGGTAGTTGACGCAGGCTGGAAAAGCAAGGAGCTGCAGGTAGGACAGACAGGCAAGACAGTCCGCCCTAATGTTTACTTTGCAATCGGCATTTCAGGCGCTATCCAGCATTTGGCAGGAATGGAGGAGTCTGATATTATAATCGCAATCAACAAAGACGAGACAGCTCCTATCTTTGATGTAGCTGACTATGGAATTGTAGGCGATTTGAATAAGATTGTTCCTATGCTGACAGAGCAGATTAAGGCTGAGATGGCGGCAAAGAACTAACTGGCAGCACTAAATTAAAAACCTCCGAGGAATGTTTTCACAATATTTTGAAAAATATTTCCTTTCGGGGGTTTTTTTGCCGATAAATATAATGTATAATGATATTATGTTTAATGGGCGGCTGCAAAATATTTTCTAAGCCATTTGATTTGTGTGAAATATAAAGCCCGCCAGTGTTCAATATAATGGGCTTTATATTTCATTTAATCTTTGGGTTGCTGAATGAATTTTTGCAAATGACTATTGTATTTAAGGGATAAGGAGATATAAGTAAATGGCACTTACTGAAACAAACAGTTACACTATCAATGACGTATTTGATTTGCCTGACGGACAGAGGGCTGAGCTTATTGACGGAAGGGTTTATTATATGTCGCCTGCGACGAGAAAGCACCAGCGCATTGTGGGCGAGCTTTTTGCGACAATCCGCGAATACATAAAGCGCAATAACAACAACAGATGCGAGGTTGACATAGCGCCATTTGCCGTGTTCCTTGACAGCGACAACAAGACGTATGTGGAGCCAGACATAAGCATAATATGCGATTTAAACAAGCTTGACGATAAGGGCTGTAACGGCGCGCCTGACTGGATAATTGAGGTGGTTTCGCCTGCAAGCAGAAAGATAGATTATACTACAAAGCTTTTTAAATACAGGAGTGCGGGCGTGCGCGAGTATTGGATTGTTGATGAGGAGAAAAGCAGGGTTATGGTATATAACTTTGCGCTTGATGAGATGAACGAGTACAGCTTTTCAGAGGATATTCCCGCGAGCCTGTTTAATGATTTTACGATACGCATTTCAAATTTGGAACTGTAAATTTAAGTCTGGGCGGTAAAATTAAGTGTGATAAGAGTTGATAGCTCTGTCGCACTTGATTTTTATATGGAAGTATAAGGATTGGATTTTATAATATGGGAAATGAGTATGGCGAGTAATAGTGGGGGAGTTTGTTTGTGTGGTGCATGAGGGCGAAGTCAGTCGGCTATGTCCGTGCGTTGTGCGGTGGCGGGAATGGGAATTTCCTAATGTAATGCGGGGAGGTGTTCTCAGGCGGTCGGCGCCGGCGCGAATGCGGCGTCCGTGCCGCAGTCGCGCCTGAAATTTGCATCCGTGCAAATTTCCGCCTAGGTGTTCTGGCATTACATAAGGAAATGTCACCATTCCCGCCAAGGCACGCCGCACGGACATAGCCGACTGACTTCTTAGGCTTTGGGGTGGCGTTGGGGTTATGTATGAAAAATAAATTATATTTGGGCAGGGAAGGGAATGGTTTGCAAAATGCTTGAAACGAAGGATTTAGTGCTTGACAAGGCGCGTATGTCTGATTGGAAGGATATGTATTGTAATGTCTGGTCACGTTTGGAGTGTGCGCGTTATATGGCATGGAGGGTGGCGGAGAATGAAAGCGAAGCTATGGAGAGGATGAAAAAGACGATAGAGTATCAGAAAAATCATGATACATATTTGATTTATGAGAAAGCGTGTATGCGTGCGATTGGATTTGCGGGCGTGGAGAAGATGGCGCCTGACGTGTATGCTGAAACAGGGATTTGTTTGGGAGCGGATTATTTTGGGAGAGGTTATGGCAGTCAGGTTGTTTTGTGTCTTGTAGAGTATTGCAAAGGACAAGGCGCGAGGGAGTTTGGATATTCGGCGAGAGAGGGAAACGTGGCAGCAAATAGGCTTGCTGTTTCGCTGGGTTTTATCACTGTGGGGATTGAGGAAAAGACGGACAGAAGGAATGGGCTTAAATATAAGCTGGTAAAGTACAGATTGGAATTATAGGAGGTATAAATTTATGTTGCCGACAAGGGCGGAGGCTGAGAGATTACTGAGTGAGGCTGAAAAATGCAATCCAGGACCATGGGGAAATCACAGCCGCGTCGTGGCGCATTGCGCTGAGAGAATAGCTGGCGCGTGTGATGATATGGACGCGGAGAAAGCGTATATATTGGGACTTCTGCATGATATTGGGAGAAAATTCGGCGCAAGGCATCTTGGGCATGTTTCAGACGGATATACATATATGATGTCGCTTGGATATGACGAGGCGGCGAAAATTTGTCTTACACACTCTTTTAATAATCATACGACAGATGAATATATCGGGAATTTTGACACGTCTGACGAGGAGCTTAGGCTGATTAATGAAACTTTGGCATCTGTTGAGTATGATGATTACGACAGGCTTATTCAGTTGTGCGATTCACTGGCTGGCAGCGAGGGCGTGTTGGATATAGAGGAGCGTATGGGCGATGTAAAGCGAAGATATGGCGCGTATCCGCGTGAAAAGTGGGATGCGAATATTGCATTGAAGGAATACTTTGAAAAGAAGACGGGCAGGGATATTTATGAGTTGACGGAAAAAGACACATACAGACCATGAGGCGTTGTCGGCGGAAGGCTTGATTTTTGTTAAATACTGATTTCACGCAATTCTGTAAGATTTTGGCTGGTCGGATGAATGCTTGATTTTGTTGTTAAATATTGATTTCACGCAGTTCTGTAAGATTTTGGCGTTGTCGGCGGAAGATTTGATTTTTGCCCAATATGGAAGTTGATGTTATAATGATTTATATAGAATTGGAGGATTACTGACATATGGCGTTTGATTACAAAAAGGAATACAAGGAATTTTATATGCCGAAAGGCAAGCCTGCGATTGTTGAAGTGCCGAAAATGAATTACCTTGCTGTGCGCGGAAAGGGCAATCCGAATGACGAAGACGGGGAGTATAAGCGGTCAATAGGCTTGCTTTACGGTGTTGCGTTTACGATAAAGATGAGCTATAAGGGCAGTCACAAAATTGAAGGCTATTTTGAGTATGTCGTGCCGCCGCTTGAAGGCTTTTGGCAGCAGGAGGGAATAAGGGACGCGTTTGACTATAACAATAAAGATGCGATGCGCTTTATTTCTGTTATCAGGCTGCCTGATTTTGTGACTAAGGCGGATTTTGACTGGGCTGTGGCGGAAGCGTCGAGGAAGAAAAAGCAGAATTTTTCGGCGGTGGAATTTTGGACTTATGAGGAGGGCGTATGCGTGCAGTGTATGCACAAGGGGAGCTATGATGATGAGCCTGTGACGGTTGAGCTGATGCACAAGTTTATGGCGGAAAACGGGTATGAATTGGACATCACTGATAAGAGGCTTCATCACGAAATTTATCTAAGTGACCCGCGCAGGTGCGATGCGAGCAGATTAAAGACGGTTGTCAGGCATCCGATTAAGAAACGATAGGCAAAGAAACAGTTAAGCAGTGCAAAAATTTGAGGCAGATAGGGTAGGGATATGGATTTCCTGACATATAAATTAAATGAGATTATTGTGACTGATGAGATGGAGTAGGCGTATTAAAATCAGCGGCGAGGCTGTTTTGTTTGCTGTGTCTGAAATACAGGCAGGATAAACGGGTGAGAAATCATGAGGGGTTCGGTTTATTTGGCAGTAAGGGATTTTGACAGGTTGGCATCGTTTTATGAAAAGGCGCTTGATATGAAGGTGAGCACGTTAAATGACAGGCGCTCTGCAATGTTTAAATGCAAGAACTTAAATCGGTGTCTGATGAATGGCTATTATGATGATGTCGTTATGCATAATAATGTATAAAATATTTTATGTTTCTGGCAGAAATGGTAAAAAATGAATGGGGCAGCTCAAAATTGAAAATTGTGAAATTTATAGATAAAGTTTTATAGATAAAGTTATAGAAATGGTTGCTATTTGTTGAAAAATTAAGTATAATATATACAGGTTAACGGTGTTGGGCTAACAGCAGGTACATTTTTACATTTATTGAAAACAATTATACATAGAATAGCGGCATAATTGCAGAAACATTCAATAAAGGGAGTGTTTCGCTGTTCAAAGCATGATTTTAACAGTGGGGCGGATTTTCCGCCTTATTTTTTTGACAGGAGCAGATGGCTGATGCAGCTGACAGTATTTTTTGCCTGATTTGTTAATATATTTTGAAATGGTGGTTTTTTGCAGGATATGTGTGCAGGAGGATTATTATGTTTAATATAACAAAGCTGGAATGGACAAGAGAGCCGTTATCTTACGATATTACAGACGGAAAGATTGAGATTGTGACAAAGCCGCATACCGATTTATGGCAGCGGACATATTACCATTTCCGCAATGATAATGCGCCTGTTCTGCAGATGCGCACAAGCGAAAAGTATTTTTCATTTATTGTAAAGACGGAATTTGACAGCAAACACCGTTTCGACCAATGCGGTGTGGTTATGTACCTTGACAGTGAAAACTGGCTGAAAGCTTCCATTGAGTATGAAAATGAAAAATATCAGCATTTAGGCAGCGTTGTCACCAACAACGGATATTCAGACTGGGCAACCGCAGAGATTGCGGCGTCAGTCAAGAGCATGTGGTACCGCTTGAGCCGCAGGGAGGACGACTTTTGCATTGAATGTTCTGATGACGGCATTAATTTTTCGCAAATGCGCATATGCCATATGTGGAATGTTTCCGACGAGATATCGTTTGGCGTGTATGCCTGCAGCCCCGAGGATTCATCGTTCAAAGCGGTTTTTACCGAAATGGACATGACCGATTGCAAATGGCAAGCGCATGACGGGCAGCAGCCTGATTAAGAAGGAGAGCGGAATTTGAAATGGATTTTGTAAAAGAGCTTCAGGATTTAAGATATTTAGAGTGGGCAGATGTAAAAATGTCGCCAGGCACGCCAGGGTGTTTTTTAAAGGCTTATGAAGAAAAGAATGGGGAAAGATTTTACTATAAAATGTCTAATTACGACAGCTACCGCGGCGTCTTTGGGCATGAATGCGTAAATGAGCTTATTGCTTCAAGGCTTTTGGATATATTAAAAGCAGAGCATCTGTGGTATCAGTTAATCCATGCAAAAATCCATATAGATGGCGATGAGATTGACACATATATAAATAAGACCGCTAATTTCCGCAAGGAAAATGAGCGAAAACAGCCGTTTGAGGTTTTCTATGAGCTGCACCGCAAAAAGTCGGAAAAACCGCTGGATTTTGCTGTCCGTATGGGCTGGGGTGATTATTTCAGCCAAATGATGGCAATTGACTACTTGATTTGCAACAGGGACAGACATGGCGCAAACATTGAAATCCTTGTTGATGAGAATGAAAATGCCAGACCTGCGCCTCTGTTTGACCATGGTGTTTCGCTTTTGTTTTCCTGCTATAATGACATTGAGCTTATTCGCAAATTTGATGTAATGGAGGACAGAGCGGTACAGAGCTTTATCGGTTCAAAATCGTTGGAATATAACCTGCGTTTTGTTTCAAAAGAGAAGAAGGTTTTCAATGGCATTTTGAAAGAAACGGATAAAGAAAAGCTGCTGGGCGATTTGGAATGTGTACTTCCGCAGGAGCATTTGGACAAAATCTGGGAGATGATTTGGGGGAGATGGGAAAGGTATGTACAGGTTTGCAATCAAAAACAGGATATACAATGACAAAACAGTCGGCTATCTGTATTACGAGGAAGAAACGCAGACATACAAAATCGAAATTCCTGATGATGTGAAAAGCTTTGAAGCGCCGCTTATCCTGTCGGATTTTATTCAAAAGGGCGAGCGCAAAATCGGAAATGAATGGAGCCTTCGCTGGGTGCAGGGCAGGGTAGTGCCGCCTGAACGCCAGAATATAGGGCAGATATTAAAAAACAACGGAATGAAATTTTACAGTGAGTTCCCGCTGCTTGTAAAAAGCCAAGGGAGATGCTGTCAGGATGAGTGTTATATTGAGCAGGTATCGGATTATAACAGTGAGTATGATTTTTTGAACAAGTAAAAATCATAAAAATAAATCGCCGCAATGACGGCAGAAAGAGGTAAAATGTGATAAAATATATTAAAGGAATGGACATATCGTCGCTTGACGAGGTTGAAAGGCTTGGAGCAAAATACTACGACAAAGGCGAGCGCAAGGACTTAATCGAGATTTTAAAATCATACGGTACGAATTACATCAGGCTGCGACTGTGGAACGATCCCAAAACACCTGACGGCAAACCATATGGTGCGGGCAATACCGATTACGAGACGTCGCTGCGTATGGCAAAGCGCGTAAAAGCCTCTGGGCTTGGATTTCTGCTTGATTTCCACTACAGCGATTTCTGGGCAGATCCTGGCAAGCAGCGGAAGCCAAAGGCATGGGCAGATTACGGCGCAGACGAGCTGGAAAAGGCGGTTTATGAGTTCACAAAGGAAAAAGTGAACGGCTTCATAAACGAGGGCGCAGTCCCCGACATGGTACAGGTAGGCAACGAGGTCACAAACGGTCTTCTCTGGCCCGAAGGACAAGTGCCAAATTACGCCAATATCGCCCGCTTTATCAGCGCAGGCATCAGAGCAGTTAAGGAAACCTGTCCTTCGGCGAAAATCATGATACACCTTGACAACGGCGGCAACAATGAACTTTACAAAAAGTGGTTTGACGAATACATCAACGTAAACAAGGGCGAGGACTTTGACATTATCGGGATGTCTTATTATCCCTTCTGGCACGGCACGCTTGAAGACCTTGCATACAATATGAACGACATAGCTGGGCGCTTTGGCAAGGAGCTTGTTATCGCGGAAGTATCAATGGGCTTTACCACAGAGGACTATGCGGAGTACGAAAAGCTTTCCCCTGAAAACAGGAAAGGCATGGCGACAAAGCCCGCGCTCTGTGAGAAAGTGCCTTTTCCTATGACAAAGGAAGGTCAGTGCGATTTTATGAAGGCGTTTTTAAAGGTTATAGAAAATGTCCCCGAAAACAAAGGGCGCGGATTTTTCTACTGGGAGGCAGGGTGGCTTCCCGTGGCGGGCAGCGGCTGGGCAACGGATGAGGCGCTTGCCTACATCAAGGAAAAAGGTCCATGTGGGAATGAGTGGGCAAATCAGGCGCTTTTTGACTACGACGGCAATGCCCTTCCAGCTCTGGAGGTAATAAGGGAGTATGAACCGCGATAGGTTTTGTAATTGTGCAGCGCTATTGGATCAAACTGTAAATATGATAAGCAAAAAATATAAATAAAAGGAAAGGAATAAAACTATGAAACAACAACTGCTGAAAAAATTTGAGGAAGTATTTGGAGACGCAGACGGAGTAAAGGTTTACTTTGCCCCTGGGCGCGTGAACCTCATCGGAGAGCACACAGACTACAACGGAGGACACGTTTTCCCCTGCGCGCTCACGATTGGCACATACGCCGCCGCAAGGGTAAGAAACGACGACAAACTCCGCCTCTATTCAATGAACTTTGCGGAGACAGGCATCGGCGAAAGCACTCTTGCCGACATCGAGAAAAAGACAGACGGCGACTGGAGAAACTATCCTAAGGGCGTAATCTGGGCATTCGGTCAAAAAGGCTTCAAGGTGGACAAAGGACTTGACATTGTGTTTAACGGCAACATTCCAAACGGCTCAGGGCTTTCGTCATCAGCATCGCTTGAAGTGCTGACGGGCTTTATCTTAAAGGAAATTTTCGGCTTTGACGTGTCAAATCAGGATTTGGCGCTTATCGGACAGTTTTCCGAAAACAAGTACAACGGCGTAAACTGCGGCATTATGGATCAGTTTGCCGTGGCAATGGGCAGGGAAAATTCCGCAATCTTCCTTGACACTGCGGATTTATCATATGAGTATGCGCCCATTTCGCTTGACGGCGCGAAAATAGTTATCTTGAACACAAACAAAAAACGCGGGCTTGGCGATTCCAAGTACAACGAGAGAAGAAGCGAGTGCGAGGCGGCGCTTGCGTCACTCCAGACAAAGCTTGACATCAAGTCGCTTGGCGAGCTTACAGAGGAGGAATTTGAGGCAAACAAGCAGCTCATAGGCGATGATGTAAAGATAAAGAGGGCAAAGCACGCCGTATATGAGAACCAGAGGACAATCAAGGCTGTGAAGGCGTTAAAGGACAATGACCTTGAACTTTTTGGTAAGCTTATGATTGCGTCGCACGATTCGCTTCGCGATGATTATGAGGTGACAGGCATAGAGCTTGACACGCTTGTAGCCGAGGCGCTGAAGCAGGACGGCGTTATCGGCGCGAGAATGACAGGCGCGGGCTTTGGCGGCTGCGCGGTCAGCATAGTAAAGACCGAGTGTGTTGACAGCTTTATCGAAAATGTAGGCAAGGCTTACAAGGAAAAAATCGGTTACGCGGCGGACTTTTATGTAGTGGAGATAGGCGGAGGTCCTAAGGTAATATAATTAAAAATATAAAAAATGGGGGAAAGCAGCAATGATAACAAAAAACATAGCTTCACTTGTAAATTATGCGATAGCGTCAGGACTTATTGAGGAGGAGGACAAAATATATGCCACAAACAGGCTTTTAGAGCTTTTTGGCATTGAGGAATACGAGGAGCAGGAAACAGAGCCGATAAGTAGTCCAGCGGAATTCCCGCTTGAGGAAACGCTTGGGGAAATGCTTGACTATGCGGCTGAAAAGGGGCTTATGGCAGACAACAGCATAGTTTACAGGGATTTATTTGACACAAAGATAATGGGTGCGCTTGTGCCGTTCCCGTCAGACGTGATCCGCAGCTTTAGGAAGCTTTATGATGAAAAGGGCGCAAAGGCGGCGACAGACTGGTACTATGAGTTCAGCCAGAATACGGACTATATCAGGCGTTACCGCATAGCGCGTGATATGAAATGGAAAGCGGAAACCGAGTACGGCGAGATGGATATCACAATAAACCTTTCCAAGCCTGAAAAGGATCCGAAGGCAATCGCGGCGGCAAAGACAGCAAAGCAGAGCGGATATCCCAAGTGCCAGCTTTGCATGGAAAATGAGGGCTACGCGGGCAGGGTAAACCACCCCGCACGGCAGAACCACCGCATCATACCTGTAAAAATTCAGGGCAACAAGTGGGGCTTCCAGTATTCGCCGTATGTTTACTACAACGAGCATTGCATTGTGTTCAACAGCAGGCACATTCCTATGAAAATCGAGCATGACACGTTTGTGAAGCTGTTTAACTTTGTTGAGCAGTTCCCGCATTATTTTGTGGGTTCAAATGCGGATTTGCCGATAGTCGGGGGCTCTATTTTAAGCCACGACCATTTCCAGGGCGGAAATTACGAGTTTGCTATGGCAAAAGCGCCTGTTGAGCGTGAGTTTACGGTCAAGGGCTTTGAGGATATCAAGTCGGGGATTGTGAAGTGGCCGATGTCTGTTATCAGACTTTCGCATGCGGACTACAACAGGATTATAGAGCTTGCTGATGTGATTTTGACGAAGTGGCGCGGATATACTGATGAGGACGCGTTTATTTTTGCAGAGACGGACGGCGAGCCGCACAATACTATTACGCCGATTGCGAGGAAGCGCGGGGATAATTATGAGCTTGACCTTGTGCTTAGGAATAATATTACGACTGAGGAGCATCCTCTTGGGGTTTATCATCCGCATGCTGAGCTGCATCATATTAAGAAGGAGAATATTGGCTTGATTGAGGTTATGGGATTGGCTGTGCTGCCGTCGAGGCTGAAGTCGGAGCTGGAGATGTTGGCGGATGCGATAGTTGCGGGTGAGGATATTAGAAAGAATGAGGTGCTGGAAAAGCATGCTGACTGGGTTGATGAATTTATGCCGAAGTATGAAGGGAAGGTTACTAAGGAGAATGTAATGGGGATTATTCAGAATGAGGTTGGGATTGTGTTTGGGAAGGTGCTTGAGCATGCGGGGGTTTATAAGCGTGATGTGAAGGGGCAGGAGGCGTTTGAGAGGTTTATAAAATCTTTGTGATGGCTGAGATATTGATTTTGTGTGTTGGTAATTAATGGCGTGGGGGGCGGAAGTCAGTCGGCTATGTAAGCGCGTGGTACTGGTGGCGCGGGCAGCGGATTTCCTAATGTAATGCGCGTTAGGTGTTCTTGGGAGGTCGGCGCCGGCTTGAGTGCGGCATCCGTGCCGCAGTCAAGCCTGAAATTTGCATCCGTGCAAATTTCCGCCTAGGTTATTGAGCATTACATAAGGAAATCCGCTGCCCGCGCCAAGGTACGCCGCGCTTACATAGCCGACTGACTTCCTTTATAATTGTCTTAGTTCCGCTTGGGATGTTATAAGAGGTATGTAGGGAAATGTGTTGTTTGTTGGTTATGAGGTGTTGTGATTATGGGGTATGGGGCGGATTGACTTTGTTGACTTATCAATAGTAATTTGATTTAGGTTTATGGGGGATTGGTGCTGTGGACAGGCAGGGGGTTTTTGATTATGTGGAAAGGGAATATGGATCTTTTCCTGAGTATTTATGGGAGAATGATGTGACTTCTGCTGTGTTGAGGCATGGCGACAACAAAAAGTGGTATGCGCTGATTATGAATATTTCAAAGGACAGGTTGGGGCTTGCTGATATGCATAAAGCGGATGTTTTGAATGTCAAATGCGAGCCTGATGCAGTGGGTATTTTGCATATGACGAGGGGGATTTTTCCTGCGTACCATATGAATAAAAGGAATTGGATATCTATTCTTCTTGATGACAGTATTGATGAAGCTTTGGTCCTTGATTTGCTTGATAAAAGCTATGAATTGACGCTTAATAAAAAGAAGGGTAAAGGTGATGGCTGATGACTTTATACAGGCCTGTCGGTACTAGGGAGCTGGAGCTGATAAGGGAAAGTGATTGCCGTAAATTTCCGCCGCGTCTGCCTGAACAGCCGATTTTTTATCCTGTTTTAAATGAGAAATATGCGGTAGAAATTGCGTCGGGCTGGAATACAAAATATAATGACGACCACAAGGGTTATGTGACTAAATTTGAGGTTGACGACAGTTATTGCTCACAATTTGAAGTGCATCAGGTGGGCGGTGAACATCATAAGGAGCTGTGGATTTCAGCGGAGCAGCTGGAGGAGTTTAACGGGCATATTATCGGCAGGATAGAGGTAATCAGCGAATTTTCGGCGTAAAAACGGAGGGCATCGCTATGGGGCAGATTTTGACTGGTGAAAATAACATTACTTTTTCAATGAGGGATAAGCTTGTACGCATTGAGGCTTATGGCAGGGACTGTATTCGGGTGTGGGCTTCACGGAATACGGTGCTTTCAGATGAGGCATGGACGCTGTTGGCTCCGTCTGAGGTTCAATGCGATATTATCGGCGGCGAGGATAAAGCCGTGCTCACTAATGGGAGTTTATCGGTTGAGCTCACAAAAATATGGCGCGATTATCAGCTTGTTTTTTATATGGACAATAAAGAAATCCTTCGCACGAGAAAAGAGGACGATGGTATTTTCCGCCATATCGAGGGAAACAATTACTGTGTTAAGGCTGTTTTTGAAGCCAATGACGATGAACATTTTTATGGTTTGGGGCAGGAGCAGCAAAGCTGTTTTGACCGCAAGGGCTGCTCATATGATTTTGTGCATTACAATACGAAAAGTTCTATGCCGTTTGTCTATTCGTCGCTGGGTTATGGATTTTTATGGAACAGTCCTGCGACGGGAAGGTGTGAGCTTACACGCAATCATACGCTATGGATGTGCGACAGCGCTTATCAGGCAGATTACATAATTATAGGCGGCGGCACTCCTGCTAAGGTAATGCAAAGATATTGCGAACTGACTGGTTTTGCGCCAAAATTCCCCGAATGGGCGGCTGGATTTTGGCAGAGCAAGATGCGTTATGAAAGCCAGAATGATTTAATGGAGGTTGCGCGGGAATATAAAAGACGAAATATTCCCATAGACGCGATTGTCATAGACTTTTTTCATTGGACAGAGCAGGGCAACTGGGAATTTGACTCGGCTCTATGGCCTGATCCAAAAGCGATGTGTGATGAATTGAAATCGCTTAATATCGAACCTGTCGTTTCTATCTGGCCGACAATAAATCCAAACAGCAGAAATTATGCGCATATGGACGACAATAATATGCTTGTCCGCACGGAAAACGGGCAGTACGGCATCTTTCCTTTCAATGGGCAGCAGACATATGTTGATGTGACAAATCCAGATACGCGCAGCTTTTTATGGGCGCAGGTGCGAAAAAACTATTATGAGTACGGTATAAAGACTTTCTGGCTCGATCAGGCGGAGCCTGAGGTTCATCCGCAGCAGTTTGACAACCTTAAATTCCACATAGGAAACGGCGCGCAGACCGCGCTGCTTTATCCTTATTATTATGCAAAGACATTTTATGAAGCGCTAAAGGCTGAGGGCGAGGCTGATGTGGCGCTTCTCATACGCGCAAGTTACCTTGGCAGTCAGAAATTTGGCACGGTTGTATGGAACGGCGACATTCCTTCGACATTTCAAGCCCTGCGACAGAGCGTGGTGTCGGGGCTGTCTATGGCTATGTGTGGTATTCCGTGGTGGAACAGCGACATAGGAGGTTTCAATCAGGGTGATACTGAAAGCGATTATTTTCGCGAGCTGATTGTACGCTGGTTTCAGTTTGGCGTGTTCTGTCCTGTAATGCGGCTCCACGGCACGCGCAAAAAGCCGAAGAATCATGTTGATCGACATCCTGAGGTGCTTGAAAAAAGCGGCGGCGATAATGAGGTATGGAGCTTTGGCGAAAGAAATTATGGGATATTAAAAGACCTTATTGAGCTGCGCAGACGGCTTAAGCCATATATCATAAAGCATATGAATATAGCGTCTGAAACGGGAGCGCCGCTTATGCGCCCGATGTTTTTTGATTTTTATGATGATGAAAAATGCTTTGCTTTGGACGACCAGTATATGTTCGGTTCCGATATTCTGTTTGCGCCTATTCTTGACGAGGGCCAGACGCAGCGGCGCGTGTATCTTCCAAAGGGCAAATGGGTAAGAACGACTGACAGACAGGAGTATGACGGAGGGCAATACATATCCTGCGTTGCTGCTATTGATGAGTTTATCGCCTTTGTCAAATCTGGAAGCGATGCACTGGGATATTTTGCGTAAATGAGGTTGTAGCTTGAAGACAAATTTATTATTCGTGAAAACCGCAAACTCGCAGAGCATGTTTTATATTGATGAAGTATAGCAAAAGCATAAAAATAAAATCGGTAAAAGGAGGACAAAAAACATGAGCTTTGATTACGCAAAAATCAAATCTCCGCAATTCTACGAGCAAAACCGTCTTGCGGCGCACTCCGACCATAAATATTACGCCGACGAGTGCGACCTTTTCCAAAAGACGGAGCGCTTCAAACATCCTTTGGATGGGCTATGGAAATTCAAATATTCACCTAATATAACTGAGGCGCCAAAGGATTTCCAATCCCTTAATTACGATTGCAAAAGCTGGGACGATATACGCGTTCCTGCTCATATACAGCTTGAAGGCTATGATAAGCCCCAGTACGTCAATGTCCAGTACCCTTGGGACGGGCACGAAAGTATAGAGCCGGGCGAAATACCCGAGCGCTTTAATCCCACGGCAAGCTATGTAAAATATTTCACGCTTCCCGAGGGCTTTGCCAAAAACCGCACATTTATCTCATTTCAAGGCGTAGAGAGCGGCTTTGCCCTCTGGTGTAACGGCAGTTATGTCGGCTACAGCGAGGACACCTTCACTCCGTCAGAATTTGAGCTCACAGACCACATAAAAGACGGCGAAAACAAGCTTGCGGTACAGGTATTCAAATGGACAAGCGGCAGCTGGTGCGAGGATCAGGACTTTTTCAGATTTTCGGGCATATTCAGGAGCGTATATCTCTACACGATACCCCAAGTCCACATAAGCGACATAAAAATAAAGACAATCTTGGACGACACATATACAAATGCAAATCTGGAAATAATCCCAACTCTGATAAAAGGCACAAAAGCAGAGGGTGAATCGGACAAAATAACAGTGGCAGCCCAATTGGAGCTTTCACTAAAAGGTGAAAAAATAAATGACACAACTGTCAGTTTATCGCTTGGCGCAAACAGCGCAATCACTCTGGAAGCGCCAGACGTACAGCTTTGGAGCGCAGAAAAGCCAGTCCTTTATGACCTGCTTATTACTCTAATCGGCGCAGACGGCAATACCTTGGAGCTAATCCCGCAAAAAATAGGCTTTCGCAAATTTGCACTTGAAAACGGCATAATGACTCTGAACGGAAAACGCATAGTTTTCAAAGGAGCAGACCGCCACGAGTTCAGCGCGCGCTTTGGTCGTGTGCCAAATTATGATGAAATGCTCAAGGACATCATCACAATGAAACGCTACAACATCAACGCAATCCGCACAAGCCACTACCCCAACGACTCAAAGCTTTATGAGCTGTGCGACGAATACGGTCTTTATCTGATGGACGAGTGCAACCTCGAAACGCATGGCATGTGGGATATGGTAATGCGCGGTGTATGGAGCATGGACAAAGCTCTCCCAGGCGACAGAATGGAGTGGGAGCCGATGCTCCTCGACAGGGTAAACTCAATCTACCAGCGTGACAAAAACCACCCTTCAATCCTCATATGGTCATGCGGAAATGAATCCTTCGGCGGTCCGATACTCTACCATATGTCAGAAAAATTCCGCGCGCTTGATGACACGCGGCTTGTGCATTACGAGGGCGTGGCAAACGACAGGCGCTACAATGCTACATCCGATATGGAAAGCCGTATGTACCCGAGCGCGGCAAGCATAAAGGAATTTCTGCAAAAGGACAGAAGCAAGCCTTATCTTTTGTGTGAATACACCCACGCCATGGGCAATTCCTGTGGCGCGATGCACAAATATACAGACCTGACCGACGAGGAACCGCTTTTTCAGGGCGGATTTATATGGGATTATGTAGACCAGTCCATTTATCAAAAGGACAGGTACGGAAACGAGGTGCTAGGCTACGGCGGCGACTTTGACGACAGGCCCTGCGACTACAATTTCAGCGGCAACGGCATAGTATATGGAGGCAATAGAAATCCGTCGCCCAAGCTGCAGGAGGTAAAATTCAATTATCAGAATATACAGATAAAGCTTGAAAACGACAAATTTGAGGTAATAAACAAAAATCTTTTTACAAATACATCAGAGTACGACTGCGTGATCACGCTCGCCCTTGACGGCAAAGAACTGACACAAGTGTCATATAATACGGACGTGCCGCCGCTTTCTTCAAAAACCTATGATTTGCCGAGCTTCAAATATATGACGCCATGGAACGCAGATGCGCCATGGAGCGCGTCAAAAAACGGCGAGTATACGGCTACAGTTTCCTTCCGCCTGAAGGAAGATATGCTCTGGGCGCAGAAAGGGCATGAAGTGGCGTTTGGGCAAGGCATATATGAGGTTTATGGAAATAAAGAGGAGAAAACAGCGATACCTCCGATAACGATAACAGACGGCACCTACAATCTCGGTGTGCGCGGAGAATATTTTGAGGTATTATTTGACAAAGGCGGCAAAGGTTTAGTATCATATATATATGGCGGCAAGGAAATGATAAAGGCGATTCCCAAGCCAAACTTCTGGCGTGCGCCGACCGACAATGACAACGGCAATCAAATGCCCTACAGATACGCGCAATGGAAGACGGCAAGCCTTTACCAGCTTACGCAGGCGCCGACAATAAAAATCGAAAAGGACAGCGTGTGTGTAACCTACACGTACAAGCTTCTCACCACGCCTGAATCCGAGTGCGAGCTTGCATACACAGTGACTGGAGAGGGAAGAATACACACAGTATTAAGCTACGACGCGCCAAAGTGTGAAAATGATATGACAATGCCTGAGTTTGGCATGCTCTTTAAGCTTGACGCGGACTATGAAAATCTCACATGGTACGGGCTGGGCGCGGCGGACACCTACTGTGACCGCGAAAGGGGCGGAAAGCTCGGCATTTACAGCAACAAGGTGAAGGAAAATCTTGCGGAGTATCTTGTCCCTCAGGAGTGCGGCAACCACACAAAAGTGCGCTGGGCGGCAGTCACTGACAACAAGGGCAGGGGCATTAAATTTTCAGGCAAGGATTTAAGCATAAATGTACTCCCATATACGCCGCATGAGCTTGAAAACGCCATGCATGCATATGAGCTGCCTCCGATTTATTATACAGTAGTAAGGGTGGCGCTGATACAGATGGGCGTAGGCGGCGACGACAGCTGGGGAGCGAGGACGCATGACGAATATCTGCCCGACGTTACCCAAAGGCTGGTACTTGCATTTGATTTCAAAGGGATATAAATCCCAGATAAGGAGGTATAAAAGTGGATAAATTTGTAGTAAACATTATCCATCGTCCGGAGATGGTTCCGGAGTACGCAGAGAAAGTGACAGGACACGGAAAAGCAGAAGACATCGGCAGAAAAGCGCTCCTTACGGAAAGCCTTGATATTTTCAAGACGCAGCAGGAGTGCGCGCACAAAAACGGCTTGAAGACCACTATCCAAATGACCTATGCAAGCCTTTTCAATGATGAGGCGGTAACTATTGCAAAGGAGCATCACGAAAAGTACGGTGACGAGATCGCGCTTACTCTTCTGGGGCTTCCCTGCACGGAGTTTCGTGAGAAATACAAGACAAAGGACTTCTGCATCTGGATGTTCTCAATGGAGGACAAAATGTCCATCGTTGATGATGTATTCGGCAAGTTCTATGAGAGATTTGGCTTTTACCCTGAGTCAACAGGCTCATACTATATGGACGCGGACCTCATCAACTACATCAAGAGCAAGTACCCAATGGTGAAATGCGCCGTAGCCACATGCTGGGAGGAAGGCCCCAAGGCTTACCACACCTGCAACAACTCATGGTACACATTTATGGACGGCGGTCCCTGGGCTCCATGGATTCCCTCAAAGCAGAACACGCACGCGCCCGCCGCAAATGAGGATGAGGACTCAGGCATAGTTGCAATCCCCCATCTTTCAAGGGACTTGATTGCGTGCTATGACGGCAACGGCTCAAACTTCGGCACGCACCCCCAGAATGTGCTGCGCGGCATGATTTACGACTCAAAGACATGGGATTTCCCGTATCTGTACAACCTTATAGACCAGTACAGGTCTTTAGAAAAATACAACAACGGCTACGCTTACAACATGATGTTTGTAGGACCTGGCTGGATGAATAAGATGGGACGCTGGGAGGCACCGTATGAGCTTCTTTTGAAGTCGTATGAGGACGGCTGCGCATACTATGGCAAGCTCAAAAAAGAGGGCAAGCTCACGGATATGACAATGTCGGAGTTTGCCGATTACTATCGTGAGAAAAAGACATACACAGAGCCCGAGTGCGCACTTTGGAGAGATATTCTGTATGGCTCAGATAAACAGCTTTTCTGGTACTGCGATCCGTTCATGAGAGCATGCGTAAACATGGATCAGGGAGGCGCTATCGTAGACCTTCGCCCTTATGCTGCAAAGCTTGAATGGAAAACGGGCATAGGCACAAAGCATGTATGGGATGCCTCATATCCTTTCCTCATTCAGGAAAAATACAGGGCAGGCTACTTTACGCATTACGCAGGAGAAGGCACAGTGCGCAGCGCGAAGGTATGCTACAATGGAGAAGAAGTAGACCTCTGCCTCTGCCGCACAAAGGCGCATTTTTCACAGGAGGGCAAGACGCGTATTCTCACGCTTGATCCTGTAGATATAGAGTTTTACGACCTGACAGTCAAGCTCCAGACAAAGCTTTACTTTGAGGAAGGCAGCCAGGCAATCAGGATAGAGAGAAATATCCTTGAAATGAGCAATCCTGACGCGGAGGTAGAAATCAACGAGTATGTTGTTGCCTGCTACGGCACGACAGAATACTCAGAGGATATGACAGGCATCACGCTCACCTGCAAGGGCGCGTCTGAGACAAAGACAATCGACTACGCATATAAATGCAGGGAAGAAAAGCTCGCAGGCGCAGACGAGGTATCAGCAATTATCCCGCCCGTCGAGACAAAGCTTTCGCTCACGGCGCAGGGCAAGGCATACACAGGCTATGTAAGAGAAGGCTACGCATTCTCGCCCATGCTAACGCTCGGCTATACAACCACTCTTAAAAATAAGGAGGTATTTACGACATGTCTCAAGGTAGAAAAGGCAAATTAAACTACAGGTGTCCGTCATGCTTTATGCGCGATTTGGACATAGATATGTTTTACGATAAGGAGAAAGACGAATTTTACTGCATGCGCTGCCAGTATGTAGGCAATGAAAAGGACGTGCTTGAGAAAAATGAAATGGTACGCTTCCGCTACAGGGCAATGGCGGAGAGATTTACTAAGTTTGATTTTGACTAGATAAATTTTGAATTATACAAAACGGTTGTGCGTTGCTGCACAGCCGTTTTGTGTGTCTTATAGAAACTTTCAAATCTTTTATTGTTCTAAAAAACACTTGCCCTATTCTCCAAACCATGCTAAAATATCAAAAAATCAAATACATAACACAATAAGGTGTCTGAACAGTCCCTGCCAAAGCGGGGAACTGGTTCAGGTGAAAAGGGAAACAGGTGCAATTCCTGTACGAACTCGTCACCGTAATCAGGGAGCTAAAGCCGATATATCACTGGAAACAGGTATAAATCATTTCTGGGAAGATGGCTGGACGTGTTGATCTCTAAGTCGGGAGACCTGCCTTATTGTAGTACGGAAACGCGGGTTTCAGGCCACGAGTAATTGGCTGTACATATTTGTTTGCAGAATAAAAACATTTATCATGAGCATATTTTGCAGATTTATTTGTATGCAGTCCTTTACCGTCAAAGTGCCAAAATAGCGGTAAAGGATTTTTTAATTACAAACATTATAAAAACGAAACGAGGAGAAAAACATGAAAAAGAAATCAGTCACAGCGTTATTAACAGCCGCAATAATTTGTTCATTAACATTCACAGGCTGTTCAGGAGAAAAAGCCGCTCCTGCGTCAGACAGCACACAGACACAAGAAAGCGGCGAAACAGCACAGACAGCAGAAAATACAGACCAAGCAGCGCAGACAGATGCGGCAGCATCAAATGACACCGCCGCAGACCAGCAGGCGGCAGACGAGGTCGCAGCCCTTATAGACGCGATTTATGTCCAACAAAGAACCGACAAAACAGATGAACAGTGCGCACAGGCAAAAGCGGCATGGGATGCCCTCACAGCCCCCCAGAAATCATTGGTAGAAGGCGAAAACGCTGATTACGACTACTTCGGCAGGGACACAGGCGACGCCTCAAAGGACGATCCGCGCAATCAGGACAATATCGGCGAAAACGAGATTTTAGTAGTAAGTTTCGGCACCTCTTTCAACGACAGCCGTGTCTCAGACATAAAAGGAATAGAGGACGCGATACAGTCAGCAAATCCCGATTGGGCAGTAAGGCGCGCATTCACGGCGCAAATCATCATCAACCACATACAGGCGCGCGATGGAGAATTTATCGACAATATGGATCAGGCTCTTGAGCGCGCAGTGTCAAACGGCGTAAAAAATCTCGTCGTACAGCCCACGCACCTGATGCACGGCGCGGAATATGACGAAATGACAGACGCTCTTGAAAAATATCAGGACAAGTTTGACACAGTAAAAATCGCCGAGCCGCTTTTGGGCGAGGTAGGCGCAGACGCGGCGGCAGTCAATACTGATAAGGAGGCGGTAGCGCAGGCAGTAATAGACACGGCGGCAGAGGAGGCAGGCTACAAAAACATTGCCGAGGCGCAGGAGGACGGTGTGGCATTTGTGTTTATGGGGCACGGCACATCACACACGGCAAAGGTGTCCTACAGCCAAATGCAGACACAGATGACAGACTTAGGCTGCGCAAACGCGTTTATCGGCACAGTCGAAGGGGAACCCGAGGAGACTTCATGTGAGGCAGTAATCGAGGCAGCAGCGCAGGCAGGCTATAAAAAAGTAATCCTCCGCCCACTCATGGTAGTGGCAGGCGACCACGCAAACAACGATATGGCAGGCAGCGACGAGGACTCATGGCTTAATCAGTTCAAAGCCTCAGGCAGCTTTGACAGCGTAGATGTCCAAATCGCAGGTTTAGGCTCAATAGACACGATACAGCAGATATACATAGCCCACACAGCCGATGCCATCACCCAGACGGGCATAACCTCAGAAACCGCAGACAGCAAAGAAGAATCATCCAAGCTTGCAGACGGTACATACACAGCCGAATTTTCGACAGACAGCAGCATGTTCCACGTAAGCGAGGCATGCGACGGCAAAGGCACGCTCACCGTAAAGGACGGCAAAATGACCATGCATATTTCATTAGGCTCAAAAAATATACTAAACCTTTATCTCGGACTTGCCAAAGACGCCGAAAATGACAAAGCAAACCAGCTCCAGCCCACAGAGGACACAGTCACCTACAGCGACGGCATCGCAGAGGAAGTATATGGTTTTGATGTGCCTGTTCCCGTTATCGGAGAGGAGTTTGATTTAGCCCTAGTCGGGACAAAGGGAAAATGGTACGACCACAAGGTAAGCGTTTCTAATCCAGTCTTATTACAGGATTAGCATATAAATTAAAATCAGGCAGCGGGCAGAAAAGTCCGCTGTTTTTGATAATTTAAGAGAAGTTTTATTTTTATAAACGCCAATGTGTGGTAAAATTTTCCATAGAGTTTTGCAAACGCATAAAAATAAAAATAATTAAAAAGGAGCAGAAAAACCATGACCACAGTAAGCGAAGCAATTAAAAAAAGAAGTTCAACAAGAGGCTACACAGACGAGCCGCTGACAAAAGAGCAAATAAAAGCATTGATCGAGGCAGGTCTGCGCGCCCCCACAGCCGCAAACCGTCAGGAAATCCATTTCACAGTGTTAAACGGCGACAACCCCATACTAAAGGAAATCGAGGACGAAAAAAATAAACTCCGCAATATTGCATCTCCCGAGCACAATTTTTATTACGAAGCCCCCACAGTAATAATCCTGAGCGGCGACAGCGAATTTCACTGGAGCGCGCTTGACGCGGGCATAGCGGTGGAAAATATGGCGCTCACAGCCGAGGAGCTTGGACTTGGCAACCTGATAATAGGCTGCATATATGACGCGCTCAGAGGCGACAAAAAGCAGTATTTTTCAGAAAAACTCAAATTCCCGCAGAACTATGAATACGAAATAGCGATAGCAGTAGGACATAAAAACACGTCAAAAACTCCCCATACCTACGAAGCGGACAAACAGGTGACATATTTATAATTTAATGAAAACGTTGATTTTATGCACATTATCTGCTACAATAGTCTGTAGTTTGTTTAAAGACAGCGCAGAAATGAGGTAAAATATGAACATTATAAATAAAGTGTTCGGCACGCACAGCGAACGCGAACTAAAAAGAATTGAACCCATAGTCAAAAAGATAGAAAGCTACCGCGAGGAAATGGGCGCCCTCACAGATGATGGGCTCCGCGCAAAGACCGCAGAGTTCAAAAAAAGAGTGGCGGAGGGTACAAGCCTTGACGACATACTTCCCGAAGCATACGCGGTAGTCCGCGAGGGAGCAAAGCGTGTTCTCAACCAGGAGCATTACCGCGTACAGCTGATAGGCGGCATCATTCTTCATCAGGGGCGCATTGCCGAGATGAAGACAGGCGAAGGCAAAACGCAGACAGCCCTTCTACCCGCATACCTGAACGCCCTTGAAGGCAAAGGCGTGCACGTAGTCACTGTCAACGACTACCTTGCCAAGCGAGATGCCGAATGGATGGGACAAGTACACGAATTTTTAGGCTTGAAAGTCGGCGTCGTGCTGAACGACATGAAACCCGAGGAGCGCCGTGCGGCATACGCCTGCGATATAACATATGTCACAAACAATGAACTTGGCTTTGATTACCTGCGCGACAATATGGTAATTTACAAAGAACAGCTTGTTTTAAGGGATCTGCACTATGCGATAATCGATGAGGTGGACTCCGTGCTGATTGATGAGGCGCGGACTCCGCTGATTATATCAGGCCAGAGCAGCAAGTCGACAAAGCTTTACGAAGTATGCGACATACTTGCGCGCCAGATGAAACGCGGCGAGGACGTGCCCGAGATGACAAAGATGGATTATGTCATGGGCGTAGAGCAGGAGGAGACAGGCGATTTTGTAGTCAATGAAAAGGATAAGGTAGTGAACCTCACGGCGGCAGGCGTTGAGAAGGTTGAAAAATTTTTCCAGATAGAAAACCTTGCCGATCCCGAAAACCTTGAAATCCAGCACAATATAATTCTTGCCCTGCGTGCGCACAACCTTATGTTCCGCGATCAGGACTATGTCGTAAAGGACGATCAGGTACTGATAGTAGACGAGTTTACAGGGCGCATTATGCCTGGACGCCGCTATTCAGACGGCTTACATCAGGCAATAGAGGCAAAGGAGCACGTCAAGGTAAAGCGCGAGAGCAAGACTTTGGCGACAATCACTTTCCAGAACTTTTTCAATAAATTTGACAAAAAATGCGGCATGACAGGTACGGCGCTCACTGAGGAAAAGGAGTTCCGCGACATATACGGTATGGACGTGGTTGAGATACCCACAAACCGCCCCATAGCGCGTACAGACCAGCAGGACAGTGTTTACAAGACACGCAAGGAAAAGCTCAAAGCAATTGTTGACGCGGTAGAGGCGGCACATTCAAAGGGACAGCCCGTGCTTGTCGGTACGATTACTATCGAGGCGAGCGAGGAGCTCAGCAAAATGTTCACAAAGCGCGGCATACAGCATAAGGTGCTGAACGCAAAGTTCCATGAGCTTGAGGCGGAAATAGTCGCTGATGCGGGGCAGCACGGTGCAGTTACCATTGCCACAAACATGGCAGGGCGCGGTACTGATATCAAGCTTGACGATGAGGCAAGAGCGGCGGGCGGACTTATGATAGTCGGCACCGAGCGCCACGAATCAAGGCGTATAGACAACCAGCTGCGAGGCCGTTCGGGACGTCAGGGCGATCCGGGTGTGTCAAAATTTTACATTTCACTGGAAGACGACCTGATGCGCCTTTTTGGTTCAGAGCGTCTGATAAATATGTTTACGGCGCTTGGCATACCCGAAGGACAGGAAATCGAGCACAAGATGCTTACAAGCGCTATAGAAAACGCGCAGAAAAAAATAGAAAACAACAACTTCGGCATCAGAAAAAACCTGCTTGAATACGATCAGGTAATGAACGAGCAGAGAGAAATCATCTACGAGGAGCGCCGCCGCGTGCTGAACGGCGAGAGCATGCGCGATGCCATTTACAAGATGCTTACGGATATAGTAGAAAGCACGGTAGATACGGCAATAAACGACGACCTAGAGCCGCAGGAATGGGATTTAAAGGAGCTCAATTCACTTCTCCTGCCAATTGTGCCATTGCGCCCGATAGTGCTTGAGCGCATTGACAAAAAGACCAAAAACGGCTTAAAGCACCAGTTAAAGGAGGAAGCCGTAAAGCTTTATGAGAGCAAGGAAGCAGAGTTCCCTGAGCCTGAAAATATCAGGGAGATTGAGCGCGTCATACTTTTAAAGGTAATCGACCGCAAATGGATGGATCACATAGACGATATGGATCAGCTCCGTCAGGGCGTAGGCTTACAGGCATACGGACAGCGAGATCCGCTTGTCGAATATAAAATGAGCGGCTACGAGATGTTTGACGCCATGACGGCAGGCATCAAGGAGGACACAGTGCGCCTCCTTCTCCACGTCAAAGTAGAGCAGAAGGTGGAGCGCGAGGAGGTAGCCAAGGTGACAGGCACAAACAAGGACAACACGGTACAGAAGGGACCTGTTAAAAAAGAGGCGAAAATTTATCCAAACGATCCGTGTCCCTGCGGCAGCGGCAAAAAGTATAAGCAGTGCTGCGGCAGAAACGCATAAATAATCAAAAAGCAAATAATCAAAAAGCCATAAATAAAGCATGAATAAAGGTGGTGAACGCAATGGTAGAGCTCGACCAGATGAAACAGGAGCTGCAGACCTACGAAAGTCCATTAGCGGAAGTGAGGGATTCACTTTGACCTCGCTAATAAAGAAAAGCGAATAGAAGAATTAGAGCGTGAAATGGAGGCTCCAGGCTTTTGGGACGATCCAGACCGCTCAAACAAACAGATGCGCGAGCTAAAGCAGTTAAAAAATGCGGTAGACGAGTGCAACAGTTTAAAATCACAATACGAGGATATAGAAACCCTCATAGAAATGGGCTACGAGGCAAATGATGCCGAAATGATTCCCGAAATACGCGAGGAACTTGACCATTTCATAGAGGAATTTGAGGCTTTACGCATAAGCACGCTCTTGTCCGATGAATACGACAAATGCAATGCGATACTAAAGCTAAACGCAGGCGCAGGCGGCACAGAAAGCTGTGACTGGGCAGGCATGTTGTACCGCATGTACACAAGATGGGCGGAGCGCAAAGGCTTTACAATAGACGTGCTCGACTTTTTAGACGGCGACGAGGCAGGTATAAAATCCATAACCTTTCAGGTAAACGGCGAAAATGCCTACGGCTATCTAAAATCCGAAAAAGGCGTACACCGCCTTGTACGAATTTCTCCATTTAACGCCCAAGGCAAACGCCAGACCTCATTCGTGTCGCTTGACGTAATGCCCGACATAGAGGAGGATTTAGACGTTGAAATAAACGACGACGATTTGCGCATAGACACTTACCGAAGCAGCGGCGCAGGCGGACAGCACATAAACAAGACCTCATCAGCAGTCCGCATCACCCACATCCCCACAGGCACAGTAGTCCAATGCCAGAACGAGCGCTCACAGTTCCAAAACAAGGACAAAGCAATGCAAATGCTGAAAGCTAAGCTCTATCTGCTGAAACAAGAGGCAAACGCCGAAAAACTCTCCGACATACGCGGCGAAGTGAAAGAAATCGGCTGGGGCAACCAAATCCGCTCATACGTAATGCAGCCCTATACCCTAGTAAAAGACCACAGAACCGACTTTGAAACAGGCAACGTAGACGCCGTAATGGACGGAGCCTTGGACGGCTTTATCAATGCTTACCTAAAATGGAAAAATGCGTCATCAAAATAAATACAATTCATTTGTTCATTTAGCACCATACAAACAAGCAAGCATCATAAGGCTATCCAAAAAACAGCCCGAATATAAATATACACCCCATGAAGACTATTGGAGAGCGTCGGCACTTAGCGAAACAAGCATTAAAAGCGAAGCTCCTTTTAATGCGCCGTTGAGCTTAGTGTCCGCTACGCTCTCCACCGAGCGCAAGCGCGTCTGAATGGGGTGTATATTTATATTCGGGCGTCAAAGCAGCCACTTATCACCAATCTTTACTTACCTTATTTCAATCACTACGCCTAGAAATCAAATCCAAATAAAAATTCGTCGAAGTCATAGACATATAAGGCATAACCCACAAAAGCGCAATCCCGCACGTAATGCTGCTAAGCAGAATAATCGGCAAAAAACTTGCCACCAGCAAAAAATACCGCACCTTATTCCCCTTCATAACAGCCACACTCTTCCTAAGAATTTCCCCAGCAGACAAATTCGGAAAATCAAGCACCATATAATAAACAGGGAAAAACGCCAGCGTCACAACAAAGTAAACCAGCATACAAAGCACCACCACAGCATAAAAGGAAGTAACCGCGCTGTAAGCCGCCATAAGCTGCTTCGTATCATTAAGCTCCAAATAATCAATAAAAACCAAATCCCTCTCCATAATATCGCAGGGAATCATGCAAATCGCCTGAATAACCGCCAAAACCGCGCCAATCTTAATACTCTTGTCAGGATTATTTTTAAAAGCATAAAATAAATCGGAAATCCTGCACTCCATATTGCAGGCGGCGTGAAGATGCAGCAGGCACAAACCCGTCTGCAGCACAGCCGAAATCAGCTGCACCATAAAAGTCACCACATAATTCAGCGCATACATCACAGGCGAAGACGTCGGAATAATCGCCGCGACAATATACGAAGCCGCATAAGTAATCAAATTCGATAAAACCATAGCCCCGATAAGCACGCCAGTCCGCCCGCTCATCTGCATACGCGCAAGCCGTTTAAGCTCCGCGTAACTCTTGTAATTTTCCATAAATAAAACCTCCCGTGTAAAGCTATTTAATAATAATACCACCTTTGAAATAATAACACAAGACAAAAAGCCTTGAATAAAAACCATCTTTGGAATATAATAAATAAGTTAGAAAAATACCGAAAAGAGGGAAACACTTATTTATGGACATTATACTCAAATTAAAAGAAGAATTAAACGTGGAAAAATGGCAGGTAGAGGCAGCAGTAAAACTTATAGATGAAGGCAACACCATACCGTTTATCTCACGATACCGCAAGGAAGTAACAGGCTCTCTTAACGACGAAGTGCTGCGGAACCTGAACGAGCGTCTAGGGTATCTTAGAAACCTTGAAGAAAAGAAGGAGCAGGTGCTCGGCAGCATAGAAGAGCAGGGCAAGCTCACAGACGAGTTAAAGGAAAAAATTCTTGCCGCCGAAACAATGGTAGCGGTAGATGATTTATACCTTCCATACCGCCCCAAGAGAAAGACAAGGGCAAGCGTTGCCAAAGAGCGCGGTCTTGACGGTCTTGCAGACATAATCCTTGCGCAGACCACACAGAAAAGCCTCATAGAGGAAGCCGAGAGCTACGTCAATCCCGAAAAGGAAGTAAAAAACGTAAAAGAGGCAATCCAGGGCGCGATGGACATCATAGCCGAGTCAATTTCCGACAACGCCGATTACAGAGCGTACATACGCGAGGCAACTTTTGAGGAGGGTAAAATCACAAGCCAGGCAAAAGACGAGAAAGCCCAAAGCGTATATGAAATGTACTACGCATTCGAGGAGGCGGTAAACAAAGTAGCAGGACACAGAGTATTGGCATTAAACAGGGGAGAAAACGAAAAAGTCCTCACAGTAAAAATAGAAGCGCCAGAGGAGCGCATCATCCGCTACCTTGAAACAAAAATAATAACAAACGACAACGAAAACACCACGCCCGCATTAAAGGAGACGATCCTTGACAGCTACCAGCGCCTCATCGCCCCCGCAATCGAGCGCGATATCAGAAATGAGCTCACGGAAAAGGCGGAGGACGGCGCAATAGCAGTATTCGGCAAAAATTTAGAGCAGCTCCTTATGCAGCCGCCAATCACAGGCAAAGTAGTCTTAGGCTGGGACCCCGCATTCAGGACAGGCTGCAAGCTTGCCGTAGTCGATGCCACAGGCAAGGTGCTTGACACCAAGGTAATCTATCCCACAGCGCCCCAGAACAAGGTTGAGGAATCAAAAAAGGAGCTTAAAAAGCTCATAGAAAAATATAACGTAAGCCTTATATCAGTAGGCAACGGCACAGCCTCACGCGAATCCGAGCAGGTAATAGTAGAGCTCATAAAGGAGCTTGACAGACCAGTCCAGTACGTTATAGTAAACGAGGCAGGCGCGTCGGTATATTCTGCCAGCAAGCTTGCCACGGAGGAGTTTCCTAATTTTGACGTAGGACAGCGCAGCGCCGCATCAATCGCAAGGCGCCTTCAGGATCCGCTTGCCGAGCTGGTAAAAATTGATCCAAAATCAATAGGCGTAGGCCAGTACCAGCACGATATGAACCAGAAAAAGTTAAGCGATGCTCTCAACGGAGTTGTAGAGGATTCCGTAAACAAAGTAGGCGTAGACCTTAACACAGCCTCAGCCTCACTTTTGGAATACATTTCAGGCATAAACAAGACAATCGCCAAAAATATAGTTGACTACCGCGAGCAGAATGGCAGATTTGTCAACAGAAAACAGCTCCTGAAAGTAGCAAAGCTAGGCCCCAAGGCATACGAACAGTGCGCAGGATTTATGCGCATATCAGACGGCGATAATCCGCTTGACGCCACAAGCGTACACCCAGAGTCCTATGACGCAGCTCTGAAGCTTTTGGAAAAGCTTGGCATTTCTATGGAAGAATTAAAGGAAATACAAAAAAGGTCAGCGCAGGCAAAAACGCAAAAGCCCCAAAAGCCAAAGAACGACAGCAAAAATAAAAAGAACAGCAAAGGCATAGTAATCAAAAACACAAACACAGCGATGGGCAAAGCCTTGGCAGCGGCAATGGGCGGAGCAGTCCTTGAAGCTCAGACGACGGATAAAAATGACACAAGTGTCATAAATGACACAAATGTCACAAACGGACAAGCCGCAGGCAGCCTTGAAAAACGCGTGAAGGACAAGAAAAAAATGGCTCAGGAGCTTGGCATAGGCGAAATTACCCTCACCGACATACTAAAGGAGCTTGAAAAGCCCGCCCGCGATCCAAGAGCGGATATGCCCGCCCCGATACTTAGAAGCGACGTGCTGGATATGAAGGATTTAAAGCAGGGAATGATATTAAAGGGCACAGTCAGAAACGTAATCGACTTTGGCGCGTTTGTTGACATAGGCGTGCATCAGGACGGACTTGTCCACATATCGCAGATGACGGACAAGTACATCAAGCACCCTCTTGAAGCGGTAAGCGTAGGCGATATAGTAGACGTCAAGGTGCTTGACGTAGACCTTGGCAAAAAACGCATATCACTCACAATGAAGTTAAATGACAAATAAAATCCAAACAGCAACGCACCAAAAAACGCAGAAAGGCAGGAGCCTCAGATGGAAATAGAATTTGACGTAAAAGTAACAGCGTCTGCACTTTATGATTACCTTTTATACCATACCTTCAAAAGCGCTTCAGGAATGTTGGGTACAATTGTCGGCGCTCTTATGATAGTAGTTTTTGCCGCGACAAAATATCCGATATATCTGATTGCAGGCGTAGTCCTTATACTATACCTGCCCTGCACCCTGTTTGTCAGGGCAAACCGACAGGCTCAGAACAACCCCGCGTTCAAAAAGCCGCTTCATTACAAAATGACGGACGAAGGCATAAGCGTAGCGCAGGGCGAAAATGAGGAAAGCCAAAGCTGGGAAAGCTGCGTAAAGGCAGTGTCAACCAACAAAAGCATAATCCTCTACACCTCAAAATCAACCGCCTCAATCTTTCCCAAAAGTGATTTAGGTGAAAAAAAAGACGCGGTAATACAAATGATTTCAACCCATATGCCGCCTAAAAAGGTAAAAATAAAATAAAGGCGGCGTTTTTCACAATTTTTATGTTTAATTTAAATGGAGATTGAAATGAAGGTAATAGAAACTTACAGTTCAGAGGAGACTTTTGAAGCAGGCAGGACGATTGGGAGGGCAGCAAAGGCAGGCGACATCTACACCTTAGACGGTGATTTAGGCGCAGGAAAGACAGTATTCACAAAAGGAGTAGCCGCAGGACTTTCCATAAAGGAGCACGTAAACAGTCCCACATTTACCATAATCCAGCAGTACGACACAGGCAGGCTTCCTCTGTATCATTTTGACGTTTACCGCATAAGTGACATAGAGGAAATGGACGAGATAGGCTACGAGGATTATTTTTATGGAAACGGCGTCTGCATTATTGAGTGGGCACATTTGATAAATGAGCTCATTCCAGAAAACGCCGCGCGCATAACCATAGAAAAAAATCCCGAAAAAGGCTTTGATTACCGCAAAATTACGATTTATTAGATTTGGAGGCTATATGAAAATTCTTGCACTGGACAGCTCAGGCTTAGTCGCGTCTGCAGCGGTCATAGACAACGGGCTCACAATCGCGGAATATTCCGTAAACTATAAAAAGACACATTCCCAAACCCTGCTCCCAATGCTTGACGAAATCAAAAAAATGACAGAGCTGGACCTGTCAACATTGGATGCAATAGCCATAGCCGCAGGTCCAGGCTCATTCACAGGGCTTAGGATAGGCTCAGCGACGGCAAAAGGACTTGCTCTCGCGCTGAATATTCCAATAATACCCGTACCCACGCTCGACGCTCTCGCATATAATTTATACGGGAGCGATAAGCTCATATGCCCTCTTATGGATGCCCGCAGAAATCAGGTGTACACAGGCTTATACGAATTTAAAGACAGCAAGCTCTGCATCCTTGAAAAGCAGTGCGCGGCGGATATAGCGGAAATATCAGAAAAAATAAACGCCCTAAACCGCGAAACAATATTTTTAGGCGACGGCAGCACAGTCTACGTCGAAAAATTAAATGACCTGATAAAAGTAAAATTCACCTTCGCCCCCGCAAGCTGCAACAGACAGCGCGCGGCGTGCGTAGGCGCATTGGGCGAGGAGCTTTTCAAAAACGGCATAAGCCAGACCGCCGCCGAACACGCCCCCGAATATCTAAGGCTGTCACAGGCAGAAAGGGAACGGCTTGGGTGACAAAGCCAAGGTAACGCCTATGAAATACAAAATACGCCTTATGCAGGAGGCAGACCTCGACGCAGTCACGCGTTTAGAGGCAAGCTGCTTTTCCATGCCGTGGAAATACAATGACTTTCATGACATACTCACAAATCCAAACAGAATTTACCTGCTCGCCGAGCTTGAAAGTGAAAATGTGCCGCAAAAAAATATAATCGGAGGCTGCGTTTTGACCGATATAATAGGTGAAGGGGAAATTTCAAACGTCGCAGTGTCCGAAACCTGCAGAGGCAACCACATAGCGCAGAATCTTCTCACAAGACTGATGGAAATCGGCGCAGCGCAGCGAAACATCACAGCCTTCACGCTTGAAGTAAGGAGCAGAAACACCCCAGCGATAAATCTATACAAAAAGCTGGGATTTAAAAGCGAAGGCATAAGACCGAATTTTTATGATAAACCCAAAGACGACGCCATAATAATGTGGAAAAGAAATAACAACAAATAAACGAAAGGCGGTTGATTAAGATACTAGATATATGTTTACTCGGCACAGGCGGAATGATGCCCCTGCCCTACAGGTGGCTCACATCGCTCATGGCAAGATATAACGGCACAGGCATATTGATAGATTGCGGCGAGGGCACCCAGATAGCCATGAAGGAAAAGGGCTGGAGCCCCAAGCCCATTGACATAATGTGCTTTACCCACTATCACGCAGACCACATATCAGGGCTTCCTGGCATGCTCCTCACCATGGGCAACGCAGAAAAAACAACCCCGCTTTTGATGATAGGCCCCAAAGGGCTTACCCGCGTGGTGAACGCGCTCAGGGCAGTAGCCCCAGAGCTTCCTTTTGAGCTTGAATTTATGGAAATAACAGAGCCAAAGCAGACATTTGAATTTGACGGCTTCAAAATAGAAGCCTTCCGCGTAAACCACAACGTAACCTGCTACGGCTACAGCATTATAATAGAGAGAAAAGGCAAATTCCAGCTTGACAAAGCGCTTGCGCTTGGCATCGACAGGCGTTTCTGGAACCGCCTGCAAAAAGGCGAAACCTTGGAAATAGACGGTAAAACCTACACGCCCGATATGGTACTCGGCGCACCCAGAAAAGGGATAAAAGTCACCTACTGTACAGACTCCCGCCCTACAGACAGCATAATACAAAACGCAAAAAACGCCGATTTATTCATATGCGAAGGAATGTACGGCGAGCCCGACAAGCAGGAAAAAGCAAAGGAATACAAGCACATGACCTTTTACGAGGCGGCAGAGCTTGCGCGTCAGGCAGACGCATCAAAGCTTTGGCTCACCCACTATTCACCGTCGCTTTCACGCCCCGAAGACTACAAAAACGAAGTCCGCGCGATATTTCCCAATACCCACATAGCGCGTGACGGCTGGAGCGAGGAGCTTTCATTCGAGGACGAGGAAGGCGAGCAGTAAAATCCGAAAGGAGGAAAGATTATGTCAAAAGTAAAAACAGCCATTGTAATAGTAATAGCCATAGCGCTTATCGGAGGATATTATTTTTATCTGTCAAATAAAAACTCAAAAGAAGACGAGCTTACAGTCACGGCAGTCCAGAATGTGATAATGCGCGATTTGGAGACAAACTATCCTCCCACGCCAAAGGAGGTAGTAAAATACTACAGCGAGCTTGCCAAATGCCTGTATAACGAGCAGTACACAGACGAGCAGCTCACCCAGATGGCGGATAAGCTTCTTGCTATATATGATGATGAGCTTGCGCAAAATAACCCGCGCGAGCAGTACATCAAAGATTTGGAAAAAGAAGTTGAAGGCTTCAAGTCGGAGGGCAATTCGATAGTTTCCTATACTCCGTCTTCATCTACAGATGTGGAAAAGTACGTGCATGAGGGCAGGGAATGTGCTGCCCTGTACTGTATTTACACAATAAAAAACGGCACGCGCACCACCTCGTCGCAGCAGGAGTTTGTTCTCCGCCAAGACACGCAGACTGGGCATTGGAAAATTTTAGGCTTCAACGTAACAAACCCCACGAAATAGACAAAAAATCAGCCCAAACGAAAGGAAAATATGGATACAAATAATGATGTCCTCATACTGGCTATAGAAAGCTCCTGCGACGAAACAGCAGCGGCAGTCGTAAAAAACGGGCGAGAGGTTCTCTCAAACATTATTTTCTCGCAGATAGACCTTCACACCATTTACGGCGGCGTAGTGCCGGAAATAGCCTCGCGAAAGCATATAGAAAAAATAAATCAGGTAATAGAAGAAGCGCTTAACAAAGCGGGCGTCACTCTGGATGACATCACGGCTGTTGCCGTCACCTATGGGTCAGGTTTAGTCGGCGCGCTCTTAGTCGGCGTATCAGCGGCAAAGGCGATAAGCTTTGCCACAGGCAAGCCTCTTATCGGAGTACACCACATAGAAGGTCACATCAGCGCCAACTTTATAGAAAACAAAAATCTTGAGCCGCCCTTTGTCTGCCTTGTGGTATCAGGCGGTCATACTCATCTCGTAATAGTAAGGAACTATGGAGAATACGAAATTTTAGGGTATACAAGAGACGACGCAGCAGGCGAGGCGTTTGACAAGGTAGCACGTGCCATCGGACTAGGCTATCCCGGAGGCCCCAAAATAGACAAGCTTTCAAAAGAAGGAAATGCCGACGCGATAAAATTTCCGCGCGCAAAGGTGGACAGCTCCGAGTATGATTTTAGCTTCAGCGGGCTAAAATCAGCCGTACTAAACTACCTTAACTCATGTGAAATGAAAAATATAGAAGTAAATACAGCAGACGTAGCCGCCTCCTTCCAAAAGGCGGTTATAGATGTGCTTGTGGAGCATTCACTTGCCGCAGTCAGACAATGTGGCTTTACGAAATTTGCCATAGCAGGCGGCGTAGCGTCAAACTCCACGCTGAGAGCAGTATTTGAGCAGGAATGTAAAAAAAGACATATCGAATTTTTCCACCCGTCTCCTATACTCTGCACGGACAATGCCGCAATGATAGGCGCAGCGGGCTACTACGAATATATAAAGGGCGTGCGCAGCGGTTACGACCTTAACGCAGTCCCCAATCTAAGACTGGGAGAAAGATAAATGAAAACCACAGCAATAGTCCTGGCAGCAGGACAGGGCAGACGCATGAAAAGCGCCACTCACAAACAGTATCTTCTGATAAAAGGCAAGCCTGTTTTGTACTATTCCCTGAAAGTGTTTGAGGACAGCTTCATAGACAACATAGTGCTCGTGACAGGCAAAGGCGAGCAGGAATTTTGCCAAAAAGAAATAATCGAAAAATACAATTTAAAAAAAATAACCGCCATAACAGAGGGAGGCTTAGAACGCTATCATTCCGTAGCATACGGCCTGCGCGCAATTAAATGGGAATGTGATTATGTATTTATCCATGACGGCGCGCGCCCATTTATAGATAATGAGATGCTTATGCGCGCTCTAAATGAAGTGCAGGCTTCAGGCGCCTGCGTGACAGGCATGCCCGTAAAGGATACAGTAAAAATCGCTGATGACAGCCAATACATCGCAAGCACTCCGCCGCGTTCGCTTGTGTGGCAGATACAAACCCCACAGGTATTTGAAAAAAATTTAATTACAGACGCATACGAAAAGCTTCTGTCAAATGAAAATAAGCTTATAGCAGACGGCATAGGCATCACAGACGACGCAATGGCAGTAGAATATTTTTTCAACAAAAAAATAAAACTTGTAGAAGGCTCCTACCGAAATATAAAAATTACAACACCCGAGGATTTGGAAATAGCTAGGATTTTTATTGATGCATAATACTCAAAACCTTGGCCTGATAGTGATAAGGAACTAATCAAACTTCAACTGTCGGCTGACGGTTTTGGGTGCATATGAGAATCGCCCGTCAGATTCCCAAACAGGATTCGGACGGGCGGTTTTGCATGACAATCCATATTTCACTTAGCCAAAAGCATAATGATAGCGATGATAGCGTTCAAAGTCTTAAGGGCTTTACTTTGCTCGTTGCATATCTTGTGCTTAAATCATATTCTCCCGATTCTTTTTATGCCTGTTCCATAATCCAATGTTGGTAAAAATAGATGGAGCAGATCGCTGCTACAGACCATCCGCATGGCCACGCACACCAAATTCCAGTAGACTCCAGAGGTGTCTGTGCCAAGATAATAGCTAAAGCGACACGGAGAATCAGGTCAGCAAAGGTGGCTGCCATAAACTTTTTCATCTGTTCGGCTCCACGGAGAATGCCGTCTGCCACCAGCTTTGCAGAAATTACAAAATAGAATGGGGAGAGAATACGCAGAAATGTACTGCCTACTCTAAGGGCTGTCGCTGTAGGTTCATCCAGGAACAGATACAGAAGGAATCTCCCCGCGAAGAAGTATAGCAGAAACAGCGGCAGACTTAACAGCCATACGAGCTTCACGCCAGCGCGGAATCCCTCTTTTACTCTTGGCAATTTCTGAGCGCCAACATTCTGTGCGGTATAATTGGAGATGCCGTTGCCCAGTGTTGTAAACGATGTTATGACAAGGTTATTCAGCTTGACTGCCGCGGAATATCCGGCCATAACACTGGTGCCGAAACCGTTGATAACGCCTTGAATGATAATGTTTCCCACAGAGATAAAACTCTGCTGCAAAATACTTGGAACCGCAATAACAGTAAGCTTCTTCAAAATAGGAAATGAGAACCATCCGGAATTTCCCTGTACCTGTATTTTCTTCAAACGCAAGAGCACTACAGTCATTGCCAGCACACAACTGATTCCCTGACAGATAAAAGTAGCCCAGGCAACACCGCCTACTCCCATATCAAAGGCGGTAACAAAAAGGATGTCTGCTCCTATATTTGCGGTGGAGGAGGCTGCCAGGAAAACAAACGGGGTGTGAGAATCGCCCAAGGCAGAAAAGATGCCGTTGGCAATGTTATAAAAGAACACAAAAGGCAGCCCCATAATGTAAATGTCCAAGTATAGCTTGGAATCGGCAAATGCTTCGGTTGGGGTATGGATCAAATGGAGCAGCGTTTCACAGCCTATCATACCTCCGATCATCAAAATTCCGCAGATTACCGCACTTGCAACACAGGCGGTTGATACGGCAGTTTTCATTTGACCATAGTCTCTTGCTCCAAAAAATTGCGATACAATAACTGAGCAGCCAATATTGCATCCAAAGGCGAAAGCAATAAAAATCAGCGTAACTTCATAACTGTTCCCCACAGAAGCAAGGGCGGTTTCTCCAATGAATTTGCCTGCAACTAAACTGTCGGCAATATTGTACAGCTGCTGAAAAATAATACTGCCAAACAGCGGAAAGCAAAACCGCCATAGAACAGTTTCTGGTCTTCCGACTGTCAAATCTTTGTTCATAATGATATACTCCTCCTTTTGCTGAAATCGTATTGACTCCAGACTGCATATCGATTATAATACTCGCACAGACATATGTAAAATATCAATATTTTAATGCATATATATCAAATTGATATGGTGAAGGATATGAATCTCAGTTATGACAATTATCGAATTTTTTATTATGTCGCCAAATATCAAGGGTTTACTCATGCGGCTCTCGTCTTGGGTAACAGTCAGCCCAACATTACTCGAACGATTAAGAATCTGGAGCAGGCATTGGGATGCAAACTATTCGTTCGTTCAAATCATGGAGTTCAGTTGACGCCTGAAGGCGAAAAGTTGTACGCCCATGTTTCCTTGGCGTTTCAGCATATCCAAGCCGGGGAGGCCGAGCTTGTGGCAAATCAAAGTCTGGAAAGCGGTGTTGTGACGATTGCTGCCAGCGAAATTGCCCTACACTATTGCTTGTTGCCTATACTAAAAGTTTATCGCACAATGTATCCGGGCGTTCGCATTCGAGTATTCAACAACTCCAGTCCCCAGGCTGTTGAAGTGCTGAAAAACGGATTGGCTGATTTTGCCGTAGTAACAGCGTCACACGATTTTCCTAAAACGGTGCATTGCCATAGAATTATGGATGCACAGGAAATACCTATCGCCGGAAGCCCGTTCTCTTTTTTACGGGAGAAATCACTGACGTTAAAAGAATTAGCATGTTATCCCTTAGTTGGCCTTGCGCCAAATACTTCGACCTTCGATTTTTATAGCCAGTTGTTCGGAACACAGGGATTGATATTCCAGCCGGATGTGGAGGTAGCCACAGCAGACCAAATTCTCCCAATGATAAAAAACGGTCTGGGGATTGGGTTTGCGCCAATGGCTTTTGCTCAAGACGATATTCTGTCGGGGAACGTGTTTGTACTCCAACTGAACGAGACAATTCCTGCTCGTCCAATCTATTTCCTGAAACAGACAGACCAACCACTAAGCCTTGCGGCGAAAGAATTGGAAACAATGATCGTGAACAAATCATAATGCTGGTATTCAGAAATGTCCTGATAGCCGAAAACAGTATGCCATGCTGTGCTGGAGCGTATCCGTACCGTCAATGAGTATATCTGGGAGGATGCCGAGAAATTCCAGGAGGAATGGCTCCAATGCCGCCGCGCCGATCAGGAGCGGGGCATCCGGGAGGATAAGAAGCGGCTGGCGCAGGCGATTGTGAACGAGTATATCAAGAAGATTATCGTATTTCCCTCGGATAAGTCCAGCGGCAAGCGCAGGCAGAAGATAAAGATTTACTTCAACTTTCCGGACGAGGTTGAAATCCCCGCTCTTGAGCAGTCTGTCACCCTTAAACAGACCTACGGACGCAGAAAGACGGCGTGACACATCGTCACGCCGCCCTCTGCGGCAAAATAGTTGCTTATCACTATTAGCCCTTATATTTAAGGACTTTTTTGATGGAGAAAATATATTCAAGAAAAAAGCGCAAGAAAAAAGTTGGAAAAATTTAAAAAAAGTTGTTGACAAAATATCAGTGGTTGTCTATAATAAATCTTGCGCTGTTGATGAAAGCAAAGTCACACAGCAGCTATAGAAGTTAATATTAGTTATGGAGAGGTATCGAAGTGGTCATAACGAGGCGGTCTTGAAAACCGTTTGCCTGCAAGGGCGCGTGGGTTCGAATCCCACCCTCTCCGTTTTTATTTCTGTCTATACAGAAATAAAAGCACCTTGACAAATAAACAGTAATGCAGACCTGAAAATTCTAAGAGAAAAGAAAGTTAAAGAGAAGTTCAGAGAAC
>CANQPM010000015.1 GCA_947625775.1 uncultured Lachnospiraceae bacterium
AGTTTTCAATGACACAGATGAAAGAAAGGGGCTAAATTTATGCCTAAAAATCGAGTTTTCGGACAGCCTGGGGGGGGGTATGCTTTGGTGAGGCAAGATTAAGAACAGACAGTGAATATATAAAATATATTCCTTCACTAACTCCTGTTGTAGTGAATTTAGGAGCTGTAAGGTCTGATAAAACAATCGAGGTCGATTTAGTTTTTAACAGAGATATAAGCTTTAATAGAAATGAGCTGCAGTTTATGTACTATGATTTTTCAAGCTATGAAAAATATATAGATGAGTTAAGCAAGGATACTAAAGGCAAATTTAATGTAACAACAAATAATGTCGCGGGAAGGGTTGATTTGGACAATGCAAAAATGCTTTGTCTGTCATTCCCGTACTCTGTCGGCTGGCATGCAAAAATAGACGGCAGGCAGGCGGATACCTACCGTGTGAACGACTTATTTATAGGGATAGAAGTCCCCGCAGGAGAGCATACAATAGAATTTTACTATATAACGCCAGGCATAAGAATAGGCGCAGTAATATCGGCGGTTTCAATTGCAGCTATTATTGTCCTTGGTGTATTGCATAGGAAAAAACAAACTTTGATTAAAAAGCATAACAAAAATATTTTGTAATATTTTTTGGCAGGTGTCAAGAAAAAATACTTGACACCTGCCACCTTATGTAGTATTCTTGTATAGTCGCAAAACATTAAGGTGCTTCATTTTTCATAGAATTTTGAAATTCCGCAGGACAAAATTACGGGTTCAGCGTGGAGGTAAATCGTGAAGGCGCAGCCTGTTGACAACAAATCAAATACAGAAAATATTGAAAGCCTGTTTGAAAAAAATCCAGAGCTTGAAAAAATCGAGCACAAGGGCATGCTCTACGATTTTTACGGTGAGCTTTTGACACAGCACCAGAGAAGGATTTATGAGGATGCCGTCATAAACGACCTTTCGCTTAGCGAGATAGCAGATGAGCAGGGGATAAGCAGACAGGGCGTGCATGACCTTATAAAGCGCTGCGACAAAATTTTAAATGACTACGAGGATAAGCTTCATCTTGTGGCAAAATTTACAAGAATAAGGACAAAAATAGGCAAAATCAACAAGATAACGGACAATGAGGAAATAAAGCGTCTGTCAAATGAGATAATAGAGGAGCTTTGATTTAATGGCGTTTGAAAGTTTAACGGATAAGCTGCAGAATGTATTTAAAAATTTAAGAAGCAAGGGACGTCTGACGGAAGCAGATGTCAAGACAGCGCTTAAAGAAGTCAAAATGGCGCTTTTGGAGGCAGACGTCAATTTTAAGGTAGTCAAGCAGTTTGTAAAGTCGGTTGAGGAGCGCGCGATAGGCGCTGACGTTATGAACGGCTTAAACCCTGGTCAGATGGTTGTTAAAATAGTAAATGAGGAAATGATTTCGCTCATGGGTTCAGAGACGACAGAGCTTGAACTGCAGCCCGGCAAGGCGACGACTGTCATAATGATGTGCGGACTTCAAGGCGCGGGCAAGACTACAGCCACGGCAAAAATTGCGGGCAAGCTCAAATTAAAGGGCAAAAAGCCCCTTCTTGTCGCGTGCGATATCTATAGGCCGGCGGCTATAGAGCAGCTGTCGCTCAACGCGCAGAAGCAGGAAGTGGACTTTTTCTCAATGGGCACAAGCCATAAGCCTGTAGACATAGTAAAGGCATCGCTTGAGCATGCAGCTAAAAATAACAACAACATAGTAATCATAGATACCGCAGGCCGCCTGCATATCGACGAGGACATGATGCGTGAGTTGCAGGAGATAAAAGAGAATGTCACAGTGCACCAGACCTTGCTTGTTGTCGATGCCATGACAGGGCAGGACGCGGTGAATGTGGCGCAGGAGTTTGACACGAAGATAGGCGTTGACGGCGTTATCCTTTCCAAGATGGACGGTGATACGAGGGGCGGTGCCGCGCTTTCTGTAAGGGCGGTCACGGGCAAGCCGATTATTTTTGTCAGCACAGGCGAGAAACTTACCGATATTGAGCAGTTTTATCCTGACAGAATGGCAAACCGCATTTTGGGAATGGGCGATGTGCTTACACTTATCGACAAGGTAGCTGAGGCAAATCTTGAGATGGATGCCGAAAAAGAAAAGGAGATGGCATCGCGTCTTAAAAAAGGCAAGTTTGACTTTGAGGATTACCTTGAGAGCATGAGCCAGATGAAAAAGCTTGGCGGACTGTCAAGCATCTTGGGAATGATGCCTGGAATGGGAATTAAGACAAGCGAAATCGAGGCTGCGATTGACGACAAGCAGATTGCACGCATGGAGGCGATAGTCCTGTCAATGACGCCCGCCGAGCGCAGGGATCCCAAGCTCCTAAATCCCAGCAGAAAGCACCGCATAGCCAATGGCGCGGGCGTTGATATTGCAGTGGTAAATCGCTTTATCAAGCAGTTTGAGCAGTCGCAGAAGATGATGAAGCAGCTCCCTAATATGATGGGAGGTCTGGGCGGCAAAAAAGGACGGTTTAAACTTCCTTTTTGATGTACGCATATATACAAATAAAGCGCAAGCAGACACAAATACAATTTGTGTTTGATATAAACAAATTTTAAAGAAAGATTATGAGGTGAAAGAAATGGCAGTAAAAATCAGATTAACAAGGTTAGGTAAAAAGAAGGCTCCTTTTTATAGAATCATCGTAGCGGATTCAAGGTCGCCTAGAGACGGAAAGTTCATTGAGGAGATTGGCACATACAATCCCAACACAGACCCCAGCGAGTTCAAGGTAAATGAGGAGCTTGCAAAGAAGTGGCTTGCAAACGGCGCACAGCCTACCGATACCGTATCCAAGATTTTCAAGGCGGCAGGCATTGTAAAATAAAAGCTTTATTGGATGCGCAGAGAGCAGCATAGAAATGAGGTAAATAATGAGAGAATTAGTCGAGGTTATAGCCAAAGCTTTAGTAGATAACCCTGATGAAGTTGTCGTTACGGAAAAAGGCAGTGGTAAAAGCATTACCATAGAGCTGCACGTGGCATCGTCCGATATGGGTAAAGTGATCGGCAAGCAGGGCAGGATTGCAAAAGCAATACGTTCTGTTGTCAAAGCGGCATCTTCTAAGGATAATATCAAAGTAGATGTTGAAATTATATAAAAAAGCAGAGGTGTTTCTTAGGCATTAGGAAGCACCTTGTTTTTTCTTATTCATGGCAATATAAAATCCGCAGAGCATACTTTCTATTGTTTATGACAATAAAAACTGCAAAGCGCATTTTTTATTGTTTATACGCATATGCAATTGCGGGAGCCTTCCTGAATTATATTTTATGTTATGAGGGACAGTCCTGCAGTTGACTGATTGAAAGAGAGAAAGGCTTGCATAATGGAGGATTTATTACAGGTAGGAATAATCACAAAGACACACGGGCTGCGCGGAGAAGTCAAGGTTTTTCCGACAACAGACGACGCACGGCGTTTTAAAAAGCTCAAGGAGGTAATCCTTGACACAGGCAGGGAAAAGATTACACTTGAAATAGAAGGAGTGAGGTTTTTAAAAAATCTTGTCATTCTTAAATTCAAGGGTATTGACAACATAAATGATATAGAAAGAAACACGGGCAAAAGCCTGTACGTTACGCGCGAAAATGCAGTTAAGCTGGGAAAAGACGAGTATTTTATAGCGGATTTAATCGGCATTGATGTCTTTGACGAGGAGGACAGGCGGCTTGGCGTTTTGAAAGACGTGATAGAGACGGGAGCCAATGACGTATATTCGATAGAGCTTGAGAATTCGCAGGAGCTGCTTTTGCCAGCTATCAAGCAGTGTATTCTTGACGTTGACATAGATAACAAAAAGATGAAGGTTCATGTACTTGACGGGCTTTTATAAGCGGGAGGAGTTATGCATTTTCACGTTATGACTTTGTTTCCGCAGATGGTGCTTGACGGACTTCATACAAGCATTATCGGCAGGGCGGAGGAAAAGGGTATAATCACGGTCGAGGCGCTCAATATCCGCGACTACACGCTTGACAGGCACAAAAAGGTTGACGATTATCCGTATGGCGGAGGGGCGGGCATGCTCATGCAGGCGCAGCCGATATATGACTGTTACAGGGCAGTTTGCGACAATATAGCCTTGCGGAAAATAAATGAAAAAAAGGCGGACAGCGCAGACATTGCGGAAGATGCCTGCGTCAGCAAACCAAGGGTGGTATATGTCACTCCGCAGGGAGAGCTTTTTACCCAGAAAAAAGCGGCGGAGCTTTCAAATGCGGAGGATCTTATATTTTTATGCGGTCATTATGAGGGTGTTGATGAGAGGGTGCTGGAGGAGATAGTCACGGATTATATTTCGATAGGGGACTATGTCCTTACAGGCGGTGAGCTGCCCGCCATGGTGATTATAGATGCAGTGTCCAGACTTGTAGGCGGAGTGCTAAGCAATGATGAGTCCGCGCAGACAGAATCTCATTCAAACGGACTTTTGGAATATCCCCAGTATTCGCGCCCCGAGGAGTGGCGCGGCAGGCGTGTGCCAGAGGTGCTGCTTAGCGGACATCATGCAAATATTGAAAAATGGCGCGCTGAGCAGGCAATTGAACGCACAAGGCAGAGACGCCCTGATATGTATGAAAAATATCTTGGCTCTATGGGCAAAGTTTAGACGATAATTTTCCAAAAACGCTTGCAATGCGGAACAAAATATGGTAAGTTATTAATGTTGCGAATAAAAAGATGGTCCTCTGGTACGGTAAATAAATGTATTAAGAACGTCGGAATAATTAAGGAGGCAGATTTACAATGTATGAGTTAATCAGAGAAATCGAGAAAGAGCAGATGAAGGAGAACGTTGACCAGTTCAACGTAGGCGATACCGTAAAGGTACACGCGAAGATTAAGGAAGGCAATCGCGAGAGAATCCAGATTTTTGAAGGCATAGTATTAAAGATGCAGGGCGGCAGCAACAGGGCTACCTTCACTGTAAGAAAGATTTCAAACGGCATCGGCGTAGAGAGAACATGGCCTCTGCACTCGCCTAATGTAGAAAAGGTAGAGGTTGTAAGGAGAGGCAAGGTTAGACGCGCTAAGCTCAACTACTTGAGAAACCGCGTAGGCAAGAGCGCTAAGGTTAAAGAAGTGAAGTAGTCAAAATAATTATTTCGTGACAAAACGGGGCTTTAACAGGGCTCCGTTTTTTGTAAAGGATAAGCTTAATGGCAAAGAAAAGAGGACTTTCCTTTTATCAGAAAAAGAAAAAAATGAATATGGTGCTTGTGAGGGAGATTGCAAGCTGGTTATTCTGGATATTTGCGTCAATGCTTGCAGCGGTTGTGATGGTTTACTGCGTCGGCATGAAAATAAGCGTCATAGGCGCGTCTATGGAGCCTGGAATGTATAATGGACAGTCAATATTTTTAAACAGGCTGATATACAAGATATCAAATCCGAGGGTGGGCGATGTCGTGGTGTTTCTGCCAAATGGCAATGAAAAATCCCATTATTACGTAAAGCGCGTGGTGGGAGCTCCAGGCGACACACTTTACATAAAAAACGGCGTGCTGTACGTGAATGATGAGCCGCAGGAGTCATATTTCAACGACAGGATTGCAGAGGCGGGGATTCTGGAAAATGAGCTTACGCTTGAGGATAATGAATATTTTGTGATAGGCGATAACTGCAACAACAGTGAGGACAGCCGTTCGGCAAATATCGGCAGCATTAAAAAGGAGTACATAATAGGCAAGGCATGGTTTAAAATGGCATCTGGGGACAGCGCCATAGGACTGGTAAAATAAAACAATTATTATAGATGGAGAAATAATATGGCAGAATATCAGTGGTATCCGGGGCATATGACTAAGGCAAAGCGCATGATGCAGGAGGATATCAAGCTTATAGATTTAATCATAGAATTAGTCGACGCGAGGGCGCCGCTAAGCAGCAGAAACCCTGACATAGACGAGCTTGGGAAAAATAAATCGAGGATTATACTTCTCAACAAATCTGATTTGGCTGATGCGCGTAAGAATAAGCTCTGGATGGAGTATTTTAAGGGCAGCGGTTTTCATACGGCGGAGATAAACTCAAAGACGGGGGCAGGCATCAAATCAATCAATGCGGTGGTGCAGGAGGCATGCAGGGAGAAAATAGAGCGCGACAGAAAACGCGGAATTTTAAACAGGCCTGTGCGCGCTATGGTCGCGGGCATACCAAATGTCGGCAAATCCACATTTATAAATTCATACGCGGGGAAGGCATGCACAAAGACAGGCAATAAGCCGGGAGTGACAAAGGGCAAGCAGTGGATTAGGCTTAATAAAAATGTCGAGCTGCTTGACACGCCAGGGATTTTGTGGCCTAAATTTGAAGATTCAAAGGTAGGACAGAGGCTTGCGTTTATAGGTTCTATAAATGATGATATAATAAATGCGGATGAGCTTGCCTGCGATTTGATTGGCTTTCTGGAGAAGGAATATAAGGGGCTTATAGACAGCAGATATGGCATAAGCACGGCAGAAATTGATGGCGCTTATGAGATAATCAAGGCAGTGTGCATAAGCCGTAAATGCTTTTTGAAGGGTGAGGCGCCAGACATTATGAAGGCGGCGACAATGATTATCGATGATTTCAGAAGCGGCAGGCTTGGGAGAATAACATTGGAGGCACCGCCCGAAAGGTAGTGTGAAAAGTAAATTTTTCACACACAAATTTGTGATTAATGCACAAATCCGCAGGAGCATCAAGAATTGGGGGATTTAAAATGAAGGGCATATTAAAGGAAATATTAAGCACAAGCGTATATCTGCTTCTGGTGCTGCTTGGAGCGTATCTGATAGTGACATTTGTGGGACAGAGGACACAGGTGAGCGGCAGCAGCATGGAGACGACGCTTAGCGATAAAGACCATTTGATAGTGGACAAAATTTCATACAGGGTAAAGGATCCCGAGCGTTTTGACATAATAGTGTTTCCTTTTCAATATGATAAGGAAAAATATTATATAAAGCGCATCATAGGCATGCCAGGCGAGACTGTGCAGATTGATGACGACGGCACGATTTATATAGACGGCAAGCCGCTTGAGGAAAATTACGGCAGGGAGGTCATACAAAATCCCGGGCGGGCGGCAGAGGCGGTAAAGCTTGGCGCTGACGAATACTTTGTGATGGGCGACAACAGAAACAACAGCTCTGACAGCCGCGATCCCGCAGTGGGAAACATACATAGGGATGACATCATAGGGCGCGCGTTTATACGAATATGGCCGCTGTCAAAATTTGGACTGTTAAAGCATGGCTAAGTGGCTAAGGTATGGTTAAGGCAGATATATAAAAGATAAAGCAGTTTTTTAACAAGCGCGTAAATGCGCATACAAATTCAGTGGATTTATTAAAAATAAAGAATAGAAGATTGCCGCAGAAAAGAGGAAGGTATGGAGAAAAATATCAACGATATAAAAAGTGAACTTATGGCAGCGAACATCAGTAAGCTGCCTCTTTTTGTAAAAATGTACGAAGGTGATGAGCGCGGCGGCGTGCAAAAGCTTGTGGCAAGGGCTAACAGGCTGATTGCGGACTATGAGAAGGAAAAGCAGCGGATAGAACTGATGGGGACATATGAAAAGCAGTATTCGCAATATGAATACATATGCGGCATTGACGAGGCGGGCAGGGGACCGCTTGCAGGACCTGTCGTTGCGGGCGCGGTCATACTTCCAAAGGACTGTGAAATATTGTACATAAACGATTCAAAACAGCTTAGTGAAAAGAAACGCGAGGAGCTGTATGACATAATTATGCGCGAGGCAGCGGCGGTAGGAGTAGGATATGCCTCAAACGAAAGGATAGACGAGATAAATATTCTGCAGGCAACATACGAAGCTATGCGCGAAGCTATCAGTAAAATGGACAAAAAACCCGATATATTATTAAACGACGCAGTTAAAATTCCGCAGGTAGACATTCCGCAGGTGCCTATTGTCAAGGGCGACGCAAAAAGCGTATCAATAGCTGCGGCGAGCATTATCGCCAAGGTGACTCGTGACAGGCTTATGCGGGACTATGATAAGCTCTATCCTGAATATCATTTTGCGGAGAATAAGGGCTATGGCGTTGAGGCGCATATAGAGGCGCTAAAAAAATACGGTCCTACGCCAATACACAGAAAAACATTTATAAAAAATATCTTAAATAATTAGGCGTCGTACAAATCGGGAGGGAACCTATGGACAGCTTTTTATCAGGTTATTCCAACAATCTTTCAATGCAAAACCAGCAGGCAGTCCAGCGCCAGACATCAGGAGCGCAGAATGCTGCCAGCGCGCCAGACGGCCGTCGCCAGCAGGGTGTGGACGTCATGCAGCTAAAGGAGGGCGACACATTTAAGGGTGAGATTACCTCCATAAACGGCGAAGACGTACAGATTTTACTTTCAAACGGCCAGTATATGGCGGCAAAGCTTGAGCATGACGTACAGGCGGCGATAGGACAGGTATTGAATTTACAGGTAAAGTCAAACAAGGACAATAAGATAGTGCTAAAGCCTGTACTGGACAGCAGCGCGCAGCTGCAGAGAGTAGGGACGGCGGCGCTTAAGGCGGCAAACCTCGCCGTAAATGAAAAGAATCTGCAGCTTGTGGCAAAGCTTATAGAAAATGGAATGTCAATAAACAAAAATACGCTTATGATGTTCAACAAGCTTGCGCTGCAGCACCCTGATGAAAATTTGTCAAACATTATCAAGCTGGTTAAGCTGCAGCTGCCCGTGACAGACACAAACCTTTCACAGTATGAAAATTATCAGAATCTGGAGCACAGGCTTCTTGAGGGAATAAAAGACGCATCGGAGGAGATAATGAAGCTTTACGACGCGCTTGTAAACGGAGAGGGCAGAGCAAACAACGGTGCAGAAGCCAGTGCCGCGGCGGGTTCACTAGGTCAGGGAATTGAAAATGCGGCAAAATATATGGAGCAGATAATAAGCCTGCTCACGGAAGGCGGGGAGGAGCAGGGCGCGTTAAATGAGGAGCAGCCTGTCACAGGCACGGCAGTTGGAAATGATACGGCAGAATCCGCCCAGACCGCAGGCAAGGAAGTACCGACCGAAGGACAGCCTGTGGACGAGATTTCGGCATTTGGGACAGAGGCGCAGCCAAAGGCAAACGGCGACAATGTTTTAAGCGCGGGCGCAGATAAGCCCTCCCAGCTTAATGATACGGCGCAGGGCGGTTTAATAAAGGAAAGCGCAGCGCAGGATAATACGGCTGGAAGTAATGTCCAAGCTGCAGCGGCTGACAGCGGTAAAGCATTAAATAATGGCGCTGTAAATAACGAAAACCCGAATGTGCAGACATCAGACGGCGCAGCCGCAAGCGGCAGGGCTGACAGTCTGCCGCAGGGCGCGCAGTCATACGATTACGGCGCGGAATATAAGCCGCACATGCCGCTGTCTGATACGGAAATGCGACAGCTTGACAGCTTAAACGGCAGAGCGTTATCGAATAAAATAATAGATTATATGAAGGAGGGGAGAATAGATTTAAAAGATATAAAAAATCTTTTGTCGGATCCTTCAATTTCAAAGAACTTTACAGCGCAGGCCAAAAATGAAATTTTCAATTCAGAACCATTCAGAGCGCTTGTAAAAAACGGACTTCAAAGGCAGTGGACAATCGCGCCGAATGAGCTTGCGGAGGAGGGGAAGCTGCAGGAATTTTATGAAAAGCTGGAGCGTCAGAGCGGCAGGCTTTCACAGCTTATGAATGACGCGGCAAACGCTGGCGGAAACGAGGCAGCGGCGCTTCATGGCAGGGCGGCGGCAAACATCCACGAAAACGTAGAGTTTATGAATCAGATGAACCAGCTCTACAGCTATGTCCAGCTTCCGCTGAAGCTTGCAAACTCGCAGGCGCACGGTGATTTATATGTATACACAAATAAAAAGAATCTGGCGCGCAGAGACGGAATGCTTACAGCCTTCCTTCACCTTGATATGGAAAATCTCGGGGGCATTGATGTCAGCATTATGCTCCAGACGGAGAAAAACGAGGTGCTCACAAAATTCTATCTGGCGGAGGATTCTCTTGAACTTTTGGAGGAGCATATCGAGGAGCTTACGCGGCGGCTGGTGAAAAAGGGCTACAGCTGTAAGCATATGATACAGCCACGCGATGAGGAAAAGACGGTTATCGAGCATATAGAGGAGCAGGCGGGCGGCGGCGCCGTTTCGCTCAGCTATCAGACCTTTGATATGAGAACCTAAAAGGAGCAGCGCTAATGGCAGAGGAAAATAAAAAAGTAAAACAGGCGGTAGCCTTGGAATACAATCCTGAAGACAACGCGCCTAAGGTAATAGCGATAGGGCGTGGCGCGCTTGCAGAGAAAATCATAGAGCAGGCGAAGCAGGCGGACGTGCCAATACACAAAGACGACAAGCTTGCCGATACGCTCTCAAAGCTGCAGATAGGCGATATGATACCACCTGAGCTGTATGAGGTTGTCGCCGAAATTCTAATGTTTGTTGACAGCATGGATAAGATTAAGTCAAAGGTTAAGGCGTATCAGGAAAGGCAGAAACAGTGAATACACGGAAAAAGGGCGCGGAATACGAGCAGAAGGCGCAGCAGTACCTCAAAAGCCAAGGGGTACGTATTATCGAAAGCAATTACAGGAACCGCCAGGGTGAGATTGACATTATCGGCAGAGACGGGGAATATCTTGTATTTTTTGAAGTTAAGTACCGAAGGGACAATGAAAAAGGAAATCCCGAGGAGGCGGTGACATATAGTAAACAGAGAAAAATATGCCAAGTGGCGGATTACTACAGAATGTTTAACGGCATAGGCGATTTTACCCCAGTGAGGTATGATGTTGTTGCAATTTGTGGCAATGAGCTAAAATGGTACAGGAATGCTTTTGAGCATATCTACAGATAAAGCCTGAGAGGCGCTGCTAAAGTTTGGATTGAATTATAAGACCTGAAATATAATATATTGTGAATAACTGAAGTATGTAGTGTGAAAAATAAATTTTTCATACGCAGATTTGTACTTAGGGCGTAAATTTGCAGGTGCATCAAAATGGTGGATTAAAATGGAGAGATGTGATGGAAAATCAGGTTAAGCGGTACGGCGACGGAATTAATGAAGCCTGTAAAATAAAATATTGCGGCGCAGACGGTTCGGCAAATGGCGGCATTGAGTATTTCACATTTGACAGTTTGGAAAAAACGGGCATTGTCGAGCATATGTTTACGACAAGAAACGGCGGTGTGAGCAGTGGCTGTTTTTCAAGCCTTAATTTCAGCTATACGCGAGGCGACAAGAAGGAAAACGTTGACGAGAACTTCCGCAGGGCGGCGACAGTATTCGGAAAGACTTCCGACGACATAGTATGCTCAATACAGACGCACACGACAAACGTGAGAAAGGTGACAGCTGATGACAAGGGGAAAGGCGTGACAAGGGAGCGCGGCTACAGCGATATAGACGGACTAATCACGAATGAAAGGGGCATAATGCTTGCTACATTTTACGCTGACTGCGTGCCTCTTTTTATCGTTGATACGCGCAATAAAGCCATAGGCCTGTCACATTCAGGCTGGCGCGGCACTGTGGGCAGAATGGGGCAGACGACGCTTGAGGCAATGTCAAAAGAATACGGCACATCACCAAAAGACGTAAAAGCGGCAATAGCCCCCTCAATATGCCAGGAGTGCTACGAGGTAAGCGAAGACGTAGCCGAGGCGTTTTCGCGCAGCTTCAGCCGTGATGACGTCAAGGCGGCTGAATACATGGCGCGTTATAAGGCAGCGTTTACAGCCGAGGACATAGAAAACTGTCTTTTATACAAAAAACCAAACGGAAAGTATCAGCTAAACCTCTGGTACGCTAATTTCCGCGTATTCCGCGACGCAGGCGTGCCAAACGAGAATATCGAAATAACGGACATCTGCACCTGCTGCAACCCCAAGCTCTTATTCAGCCACAGGGCAAGCAATGGGAAAAGGGGGAATTTAGGGGCGTTTATGATGCTGAAATGATTTAAGCGGCAGGGAAGTGTATTTTTTATCATCAGACCTGAATATGCGCCGCAACAACAGGTTTGGGAGAGATTAATTATATTATTTAAAATACGGCGCAGAAAAGAGGAGCAATGGGCTATATAGAGGAAACAGACGAGCTAAAGCTTGATTTTAAAAAAATCGCGTCAATGGCAGGGCAGGAGGTTATCCCTGTCGCCGTGCAGAACGCTGACACAAATGAGGTTATTTTGATTGCATATACAAACGAGGAGGCAATGCTTCAATCAATAAAGCTGCGGCGTGTAGTTTTGTGGAGTACATCACGAAATGAGCTGTGGCACAAGGGAAAGACATCTGGAAATGAGTTTGAGCTTGTGGATATATTTGTAAACTGTGAGCAGAATTCGCTTGTGTACAAGGCAAGACCGCTCAAAGGGAACATCTGCCACACGTCATATAAAGGCGTGGCAAACAATTGTTTTTACAGGCGGCTTGATATGGAAAGCATGAAGCTTGTAAATATGAACGAGGAAAAACAGCGGGCTTAATTTGAGGCTGTCCAAAATAAAAGCAAAGGGGAGATAACGTCAGATGAAAATAGGTGAAGTATGCCTGCATACAAATGACGTAGTGCGGCTTGCGAATTTTTATAAGGCATTGTTCAATATTGACAATGGGAGCAATGACACTGTGCATCAGTATATAATAAATGAGGATACAAATTTTACAATATATAACGACGGCGAATGCAAAAGCGCTGGCGGTTCAAACATAAGCATAGCATTTACAGTAGATGACGTGGACACTGAATATGAGCGCCTGAAAACGCTTGACGCCGAGATTATTGCGCCGCCTGCTGTACGACCGTGGGGTGCAAAAAATATGGTTTTCGCCGATCCTGACGGCAATAGGATAGTATTCAGGAGCTTTCCAAAGCGTGAAAACATATGATTTGTAGGATAAAGCGCTTAGGCAGCATTTGCCATTTACTGGGGAAATTGCCGCAGTGTCTGAAATATTGCAAAAAGAAAGGCGATTTATGCTGTATTACATTTTAAAATTTATAATATCTGTGATAGTTATCCTGCCGTTTTACTTGATAATCCGTAAGCCTTGGAAACGGCAGCATAAAAGAGAGGCGGCGCTTGCGGTATTTGTCCTGTTTATGTGCGGTCTGCTCATATTGACGCTGGAGGGTGACTATCAGAGACCGTCAGTGATGATTGCGCGCGCATGGAATAGAATACGCACAAAAGGAAACATAAATCTTCGCCCATTTTCAACAATAATTCCATATTTCAAATATTTTGAATTTGACAACTTTATGACAAACATAGTAGGCAATATAGTTATGTTTATGCCTTGGGGGTTTGGGCTTTCATTGTTTTGGAAAAAAAACCGTTCGGTGCATAAAATTATTGTTTATTCGCTGATGCTTACATTGTTTATAGAAACAGCGCAGCTTTTTATTGGCAGAAAGACGGACATTGATGATATAATGCTGAATTTTCTAGGTAGCTGTCTGGGCGCGCTTTTGTTTTATGTTGTCAAAAAAAGGACAAGGCGTCTCGATATATACGAGGCATAATGCACAAACAAACGCTGTCAGTATGCACAAAAAAGTGGCATAATATATTTTTGGGGAGGGCGCACGGTTCATGAAAATATTATACGGTACGGGCAATCCGTCAAAATTTACACATATGCATGATTACCTGAAAACCATTGGAATAGACATAGTGGGGTTAAGGGATATGGATGGGGAAATACCGTCTGCCCCTGAAGACGGCAAAACAGTATTGGAAAACGCCCGCCAGAAAGCGCACATATACTATGAGCATTACAAAATGCCAGTATTTTCGTGCGATTCAGGACTTTTGCTTGAGGGGTTTCCTGATGAGCTGCAGCCTGGCATACATGTGAGGACAGTAAACGGCAGATACTTAACAGATGACGAGATGATTGAATATTATGGCGGTCTGGCAAGGCGTTTTGGGGACATAACAGCCCGATATATGAATGGCATATGCTTTATCGCGGATAAAGACCATATTTATGAAAGCGCGGATGAAAGGCTGTGGGGAGAGCGTTTTATCATAACGAGTACGCCGCATCGCATCAGGAAAGCGGGCTTTCCGCTTGACAGTCTTTCCCTCGAGCCCAAAAGCGGCAAATATTACTATGACATAAGCGATGAGGCTGCCAATTCGCTTGTAGAGTATGAATATTTTGGGAAGCTGCTTTTGGAATGGATTTGGGAGTTGGACAGCCATATTTGACAATCATTTTTCAAAAACTATTTGACAAAATGGGCTTAAATGGATATAATTGCTTTATAAATGAAAAAATAAAAGGCTGTGAAGGGAATAAGTAGCTTTTGCATAGCAGTTATAAAATATGAGGACATTAAGGAGCTGAATGTTTTTAATGGCTGCTCTTGAACCTACAGAAAGTTGCTGGCTGATGAGAGGCGCAGGGGAAAGCAGAAGTGAATACATCTTGGAGCCGCACACTAAAATTATTTCGTTGTGTTTTTGAATATGATGATGAGATAAGAGTAAGCTGTGACGTATGCCCGAACGTTATATCGGGAGAGTATCGGATTTGGCGCGGCGTCTAATCCCGTACTTAATGAGGCATATTGCGTGAGCAGTATGCGAAAAAAGGTGGTAACACGCGGTATTAACCTCGTCCTTTGATTGATTCAAGGGACGGGGATTTTTTATTTATGGCAATGGGAAATTCGCGGAGTGTGTTTTCTGTTGCTGTCGCGGGTGATTTAACGTATGGAAAGGAGAAAAAAAACATGGAATTGTATGACGAGCTTGTCGCAAGGGGGCTTATAGCCCAGGTGACAGATGAAAAGGAAATAAGGGAGCTTATTAATGCGGGGAAGGCGGTATTTTATATCGGTTTTGATCCGACGGCGGACAGTCTGCATGTGGGGCATTTTATGGCGCTGTGCCTGATGAAGCGTCTGCAGATGGGGGGCAACAAGCCTATAGCGCTGCTTGGAGGCGGCACGGGTATGATAGGCGATCCGTCGGGAAAAACTGATATGAGGAAAATGCTTACGAAAGAGGACATTAACCACAATATTGAGTGCTTTAAAAAGCAGATGAGCCGTTTTATTGAGTTCGGCGAGGATAAGGCGATAATGGTAAACAACGGCGACTGGCTTTTGGACTTGAATTATATTGACCTTCTGCGCGAGGTGGGACCGCATTTCAGCGTGAACAGAATGCTGGCGGCGGAGTGCTACAAGCAGAGAATGGAGAGGGGGCTTAGCTTTTTAGAGTTCAACTACATGATTATGCAGAGCTATGACTTTATGGAGCTGTTTAAGAGATACGGCTGCAATATGCAGTTTGGCGGCGACGACCAGTGGAGCAATATGCTTGGCGGCACGGAGCTTATACGCCGCAAGCTTGGAAAAGACGCGTATGCTATGACGATTAATCTGCTGCTTAATTCTGAGGGTAAGAAGATGGGAAAGACGGAGTCTGGCGCTGTATGGCTTGACGCTGAGAAGACTTCGCCGTATGAGTTTTTCCAGTACTGGAGGAATGTGGCTGACGCTGATGTCATAAAGTGTCTGAAAATGCTTACTTTCCTGCCGCTTGAGGAGATTCAGGAGATGGAGAGCTGGCAGGGAAGCGAGCTTAACAAGGCGAAGGAGATTTTGGCGTATGAGCTGACTAAGCTTGTGCATGGCGCGGAGGAGGCTGATAAGGCTAAGGCTGCTGCCGCTGCGCTTTTTGCGGGGGGCGGGAACAGTGAGAATATGCCTAGGACTGTGCTTTCGGATGATGATTTTGTGGATGGGAATATTGATATTTTGTCAATTATGGTTAAGGCTGGGATGACGGCTTCAAAGTCTGAGGCAAGGCGTGCTGTGGAGCAGGGCGGAGTGTCTGTGAATGGGGAGAAGGTTACGGATGTGAAGGCTGTGTTTGGGAGGAGTGCGTTTGAGGGTGAGTTTATTGTTAAGAAAGGGAAGAAGAGTTTTATGAGGGTGGAAGTTTAGGGATTGATTGAAGGGTGAAATCGCTTGGTGGTGGTAGCCTTGGGGGCGAAAACGTTTGGTAGTGGTAGTCTTGGGGGCGAAACCGCTTGGCTATATCAGTCCTGCATACGCTGAGACGACAAATGGGGATTTTCTAATACAATGAAATTTAGGTGTTCTAAGGCGGACGAGGTCGGCGCAAGTCGCCATCCGTGGCTCCGTGCGCCTTGATTTGCCGTCCGTGGCAAATCAACCTCTGGTGTTCTATCATTGTATAAGAAAATCTCCATTTGCCGTCTGGGTATGCCTGACTGATATAGTCAAGCGGTTTCTAATGGCTGGCTGTGGGTGTTTGCCTCATTGGTTTTTGGATGCCATTGACGTCCCCCTGTGTCCTTCGCGTTGACAGAGTTTTAATTTGTTTTTGTTTATCATATAATTTGGAATCAAAAGAAAGCGCTGCAAACCTTTACTTAATGATAGAATGGATTTTGTTTACACATTCCGCAAATTTTTCAGCGCTTATATGCCCAATCTTATAAAGCACAAGCTTTTCGTCCAGAGTAAAAATTTTGTTTGGGCGGATATTGCTGTTTTGGTTAAGGGTCCCTGATAAAAAATCCGCATTTAGCAGGGGGATGGAATAGGTGTCTTTAACATTTTTGGAAGTAATCTGAAGCATGATATAATCGTCGCCATTTAAATCGGCGATAATAAGTGCGGGGCGTTTTTTTGCAGAACTTAAATCAGTAAACGGGAACGGGAGTACAACTACAACACCTTTTATAAATTTTCCCATGCGGCATTTTCCTCCTCATTTAACCAGTCCTTTGCAAGACTTGGTTCGCTCAATAAAGAGTTATTGATTTCCGCATCCTGACGAAGGATAAATTCTACGAACGCAAGAACAATGTCCAGCTTATTATCGGGGATATTGGAAATCATATATTCAAGTTTCTGCTGTTTTGACATATTATCATCCCTTCTTTAAAAAATAGAAATATGGTATGCAATCCCCTTTTCTTACAGAGCATGGCACAATCACAGAAAAATGTAAATTAAATTTTGACGCAAACGGAACCAATCGAGCATGAAATTTTCTCTGTTTACTACGCCTGCCGATTTGTTGCTATCATATAGTTTAACCTGCATATATTTCCGCTAGGACAGCACATAGCTGCACTGACTATTTTTCATCATCAAAGTCACTGGCGCCTTCACTATACTGAGCCAAAATTTTCTGAATCCGCTTAGTAGGCGTCATAACATTTTCCGTAGATAAATCGTGGTTCATAAAATTGATAATCGAAGCCAAAAACTTGCTCATATCAGCCTCGAGATAATACTTCTTTTTAAGCAGTTCAGGCGGTCTGTAGCAGAGATTGGTGGTGATAACCCTGTCGAATACCCCGTCGGCATACGCTTTGTCAAATGCGTCAAGCCCGTTGGTAAACAGCCCGAATGTAGCGCATATAAACACACGCTTAGCTTTCATGGCTTTAAGCTGTTTTGAGGTATCGAGCATGCTTTCCCCTGATGAAATCATATCGTCAATAATAATTATATCTTTCCCTTTAATATCATTTCCAAGGAACTCATGCGCGACAATGGGATTTTTGCCATTTACGATAGTAGAGTAGTCGCGGCGTTTATAGAACATGCCAGTATCAGCGCCAAGCACAGTGGAAAAATAAATAGCCCTTTCCAAAGCCCCCTCGTCAGGAGAAATGACAATGATGTGTTCCTTGTCAAGCACTAAGTCTTTTTCAGCTCGAAGCAGCGTGCGCGCAAACTGGTAATTGGGGGAAAAATTGTCAAAACCGCTGAGAGGCGCTGCATTCTGTATTCTGGGATCGTGCGCGTCGAAGGTGATGAAATTGCTCACGCCCATTTCCACAAGTTCCTCAAACGCATACGCGCAGTCAAGCGACTCCCTGCCGTTTCTTCTGTGCTGCCGTCCTTCATATAAAAACGGCATGATCACGTTAATCCTGTGCGCCTTGCCGTTTGTTGCCGCAATTACGCGTTTAAGCTCCTGATAATGGTCATCGGGCGACATATGGTTGATAAAGCCGTTCATTTTGTATGTAAGGCTGTGGTTGCAGACATCGACAAGGATAAACAAGTCCTTGCCACGCACCGATTCATTCAGCACGGCTTTCCCTTCGCCGCTGTTGAAACGCGGAGTGGAAAAATTCATAAGATAGCTTTCCTCTGCATATCCCTGAAACGCGGGATCGTCTTTGTAGATGCTGCTTATATTGCTTCTTGCCTTTACAAGATATTTATTTATCTTATTTCCAAGCTCTGTGGCGCTGTTAAGCACGGCAAGCTTAATCGGCGCTACGGGGATAGTGTTTGCAAATTCATTCAAATTGGGCATATTGTCAAAAATCCTTTCTCTTTTAGCCTGCCATTCATATATATGCCGCAATCAGCCCTGGCAGGGCAAAAAACTGACACATACGTGAACGGAAACTTTTAAGTACATTACTATTATTTTATAACATTCGCCTAGTGACACGTCAAGGTTTTTCTTGTATTATTATATATAAGGGATATAATGAAAAAGAAAAATGTGACATAACGCACATAAGGCATATTAAAACGCACACTGACTATTGAAATAACTTGAAATAACGGCACTAAAAAAGGTATTATAGAGGTATTATTAATGAACAAAAAAGCAATACACATAGTTGAAAGCGTGGCGCGGGGGAGCATAGCCGAGGAAATGGAAATAGAAAAAGGCGACGCGCTGGTGGAGATAAACGGAAAAAGGATAGAGGATATTTTTGACTATCAGTATTACACGCAGGACGAGTATATAGAAGTGCTGATAAGAAAGCCTACAGGCGAGGAATGGCTTTTGGAGATAGACAAGGACTATGATGAGGACTTGGGCATAACCTTTCAAAACAGTCTGATGGACGAGTACCGCTCGTGTCGCAACAAGTGTATTTTCTGTTTTATCGACCAGATGCCGAAGGGAATGAGGGACACGCTTTATTTTAAGGACGACGATTCGCGCCTTTCATTTCTGCAGGGAAATTATGTGACGCTCACGAATATGTCTGACTCGGACATCGACCGCATAATCAAATACAATCTGTCGCCGATAAACGTGTCGTTTCAGACGACCAATCCCGAGCTGCGCTGCAAAATGCTGAACAACCGATTTGCGGGCGACGCGCTGGAAAAGGCGTGGCGGCTTGCCGAGGCGGGCGTGAGAATGAATGGGCAGATAGTGCTCTGCAAGGGCGTAAATGACGGCGCAGAGCTTGAAAGGAGCATAAAGGATTTGTCAAAATACCTGCCTAATCTGGAGAGCGTTTCAGTAGTGCCTGTGGGGCTGACGCGTTACAGGGAGGGGCTTTACCCGCTGGAGCAGTTTACGAAGGATGATGCCAGAGAGGTGCTTTCGGTAATCCATAAATGGCAGGGTAAGCTGTATTCAAAATATGGAACGCATTTTGTCCACGCAAGCGATGAGTGGTATATTTTGGCGGAGGAGGAGCTGCCCGAGGAGGAGCAGTATGACGGCTATCTGCAGCTTGAAAACGGCGTAGGCATGCTCAGGCTTTTGATAAATGAGTTCAATGAAGCTTTAGACGGACTTGACACGGATAATCCGCCGCCAAAGCCTGACGAGCTTTCGATAGCGACGGGAATGCTTGCATACAGCTTTATAAAAGAGCTTACGCAGAAGCTTACGGCGCGTTTTCCGCAGATAAAAATAAATATTTACCCGATAAAAAATATTTTTTTCGGCGAGCAGATTACGGTGTCGGGGCTGCTCACGGGGCAGGACATACTTGCGCAGCTCAAGGACAAGCCTTTAGGCGGGAGATTGCTTTTGCCACAAAACGTTTTGAGGAGTGGCGAGGAGGTTTTTCTTGACGATATGACGGTCAATGAGCTCGAAAGGGCTTTACAAGTTCGCGTAGATATTGTAAAATCAAGCGGGCGGGATTTAATTGAGGCGATATTGACGGCATAATTATCAAGGTTGAATTATAAAAACTGTCTGCGAAATAAATTCTGCATAAGGTATATAATGGACAGAATTAAGGCATTGTCAGTACAAACAGAAACGGAAATGAGGAAAATAATGAGCAAAAACAATAAAAAACCTATAGTGGCAGTCGTGGGGCGTCCGAATGTGGGCAAGTCCACGCTGTTTAACGCGCTTGCGGGCAGCAGGATATCAATAGTGGAAGACACGCCAGGCATTACGAGGGACAGGATATATGCCGATATAAGCTGGCTTAACCACAATTTTACACTGATTGACACAGGAGGCATTGAGCCTGACAGCAAGGATATTATTCTCTCGCAGATGCGCGAGCAGGCGGAAATTGCCATCATTACGGCTGATGTAATCATATTTCTTGTAGACGTAAGGCAGGGGCTTACTGACGCAGATGCAAAGGTGGCGGATATGCTAAGGCGCAGCCGTAAGCCTGTGGTGCTTGTGGTGAACAAGGTGGACAGCTTTGAAAAATTTGAGGTTGACGTGTATGAGTTTTACAATCTCGGCATAGGCGAGCCGTTTGCGATATCAGCCGCAAACAGAATGGGATTCGGAGAGATGCTTGACGAGGTAGTCAGCCATTTTGAGGACAAGGAGGACGAGCAGGAGGACGACGACCGCCCCAGAGTGGCAATCGTGGGAAAGCCGAATGTAGGCAAATCCTCCATAATAAATAAGCTTATTGGAGAAAACCGTTTAATCGTATCGGAGATAGCGGGCACGACGAGGGACGCCGTGGATACGGAAGTGGTGCACGACGGAAAAGAGTACGTTTTTATCGACACGGCAGGACTCAGGCGCAAGAACAAGATTAAAGAGGAGCTTGAAAAGTATATGATTATCAGGACAGTCAGCGCGGTGGAGCGCGCGGACGTGGTGGTGCTGGTAATCGACGCGGTGGAGGGCGTCACTGAACAGGACGCCAAGATAGCGGGCATTGCACACGACAGGGGCAAAGGCATTATCATAGCCGTAAACAAGTGGGACGCGATAGAAAAAGACGGCAAGACAGTCTACAGCTATACGGAAAAGATAAGGAATATCCTCTCATTTATGACTTATGCGGAAATAATATTTATCTCCGCCGTGACGGGACAGCGTTTGAACAAGCTTTTTGACATGATAGATATGGTCATACAAAACCAGACGCTGCGCATTTCCACGGGAGTGATAAATGAGATAGTGAGCGAGGCGGCGGCGCTACAGCAGCCCCCTTCTGACAAGGGAAAGCGCCTGAAAATCTATTATGCCACACAGGCGGGAGTAAAGCCTCCTACGTTCGTATTTTTTGTAAATGACAAGGAGCTTGCGCATTTTTCGTATATGAGGTATATGGAAAACAAGCTGAGGGAGGCGTTTGGCTTTAGGGGAACGCCGATTAAAATTGTTGTGAGAGAACGCAAATCGGACAAGGGCGACAAGTAGGCGGCAAAGGCAGCAAGGAGGATTGGAATGATACGCATAATATGCATTATAATAGGCTATGCGTTTGGGTGCTTTCAGACATCATATATATATGGAAAGCTCCACGGCATAGACATAAGAAAGTACGGCAGCGGCAACGCGGGCACGACAAATTCTTTGAGGGTTCTTGGAAAAAAGGCGGGCGCTATAGTGCTGTTTTGTGATATTATAAAGACGGGACTTGCGATTACGCTTGTCAGGTTTATATTCGGAGAGCAGTACGCGGACATCAAATACCTGCTTGTGATTTACACGGGTGCGGGCGCTATACTGGGGCACAATTTTCCGTTTTACCTCGGGTTTAAGGGCGGAAAGGGCATAGCGTGTACGGCGGGGCTTATCATATTTTTCCACCCGTATATGATTATTCCGCAGATAATCACGTTTTTCGGCACGTTTTTCCTCACGCATTATGTGTCGCTGGGGTCGCTTTGCACAGAGGTCATGCTGATTATAGAGGTAGTGGTCTTGGGGCAGACTGGCGTGTTTGGCATGGGGCAGGCGGCGCTGAACGAGCTTTACGTGGTGACGGTGCTTATCGCGGCGCTTGCGTTTTGGGAGCACCGCGCGAATATCAGCAGGCTTATACATAAGCAGGAGCGAAAGACATATATTACAAAGAAAAACAGTGATAAATAAGGCGGTTGTGAAATGTGTCCTGCGTTATTGGACGGGATTTTGCAAATGCCTGAGAGTGATAATTAGTTAAAGGAGGTTTTGAATGGCAAGGATAGGAATTATAGGCGCGGGCAGCTGGGGAATCGCATTGTCCGTGCTGCTTCACAATAATGGGCACACTCTTACAGTGTGGTCGGCTATAGAAAGCGAGATAGAAATGCTTAAGCGTGAGCATGAGCACAAGGATAAGCTGCCGAATGTCAAGCTTGCGGATGACATTGTATTTACGACAGACATAAATGAGGCAGTGGCTGGCATGGACTTGCTTGTGCTTGCTGTGCCGTCGCCTTTTACGCGCTCTACGGCGCACAGCATGGCTCAATATGTCGCGGACGGGCAGATAATTGTAAATGTGGCAAAGGGCATTGAGGAGAGCACGCTTATGACGCTTTCCCAGGTTATAGAGGAGGAAATCCCGCAGGCTGACGTGGCGGTTTTGTCAGGACCGTCGCATGCGGAGGAGGTTGGCAGGGGGATTCCCACGACTATAGTGGTCGGCGCGCGCAGCAAGGAGACGGCGGAGCATATACAGAATATTTTTATGAGCGATGTGTTCAGGGTTTATACAAGCCCTGACGTGCTCGGCATAGAGCTTGGCGCGGCGCTTAAAAATGTCGTGGCGTTGGCGGCGGGAATAGCTGACGGGCTGGGATATGGCGACAACACGAAGGCGGCGCTTATCACGCGCGGCATAGCGGAGATTTCAAGGCTTGGCACGGCTATGGGCGGAAAATCCGAGACATTTTTTGGCTTATCGGGAATAGGCGATTTGATAGTTACGTGCGCGAGCATGCATTCGCGCAACCGCAGGGCAGGCATACTTATAGGGCAGGGCAGGACGATGGACGAGGCTATGGCTGAGGTGAAAATGGTGGTAGAGGGCGTCTATTCGGCTAAGGCGGCGCTTAGGCTTGCGCAGAAGTATAATGTCGAACTGCCTATTATTGAGCAGGTAAATGAGATACTTTTCAATAAAAAATCGGCGGCGGCGGCGGTACGCGACTTGATGATACGGGATAAGAAGATTGAGATTTCGTCAAGCTGGCAAGTGTGAAAAGTGTGAGAAGAAATTCTAATCGCTCACGCCAGTGGGCGTTTCTCAAGGCGCTAAAGCGCCTAAGAATTTCTAATCTCACACCGAAAAACGCAAGGGCGGCGTTTTTCTGAATGATTTACGTGGTTGAAAATTGTGAAGATATAGAGGTAGGAGGTATTTGAAAATGGCAGAGGCAACTTTTAATAGTACGCAGGATTATGTGGCGAGTAAGGAGCTGCTTTCAAGTGTGAATGTGGCGATTGCGTTAAAGAAGCCGCTCTTGATTAAGGGCGAGCCTGGTACGGGCAAGACGATGCTTGCGCAGGCGGTGGCAAATTCGCTTGGCAAAAAGCTTATTATTTGGAACATTAAATCGACGACCAAGGCGCAGGACGGATTGTATATGTATGATACTATACAGCGTCTGTATGATGGGCAGTTTGGCGAGGAAGGCGTTGATGATATAGCGCATTATATCAAGCTGGGTAAGCTTGGTGAGGCGTTTGAGAGTGATGAGCAGGTGGTGCTGCTTATCGACGAGATTGACAAGGCGGATTTGGAGTTTCCAAATGACCTTTTGTGGGAGCTTGACCAGATGGAGTTTTATATTCATGAGACTAAGCGGACGGTTAAGGCGAAGCATAGACCGATAGTTATTATTACGTCGAATGCGGAGAAGGAGCTGCCTGATGCGTTTCTTAGGAGGTGTATTTTCCACTATATTGATTTTCCTAATCAGGAGCTTATGGAGGAGATTATACGGACGCATTATCCTGATGTGGAGGAAAATTTGATGAAAAATGCGATGAAGATTTTCTATGATATACGGTCGATTCGGGATATACGTAAGAAACCTAGTACGTCGGAGCTTATTGATTGGATTAATGCGTTGCAGATTGGGGGGATTCCTGCGGATAAGTTGAGGGAGCAGTTGCCGTTTGTGGGGGTTGTGGTTAAGAAGGATGAGGATTTGGAGACTGTGAGGCAGCAGTTGCCGTAGCGGAGAGGGAGAGGTTTTCTAAGCCGTCCGAATTTAGTCAAAATATATAAAATCGCGACTTGGTGCTCAACGTAACAAGTTACGTGGCGAATCGTCGCGTATTTTATATATTTTGACTAAATTCTACATTATTGGCGGGGGCTTGGAAAGTGTTTCCTATAGTCCGAATTTGTGCGAAATATACAAAAACGCGACGCGGTGCTCCGCAATGCGCCGCTTATTTTGTATATTTCACCCAAATTCTACGTTATTGATGGGCTTTTGTGGGTGTGTTGCTTGCTAGTTGTTTTGAACACTGGTGTATGCGGCATACGCCGTCAGCGTCTGGCGCGTACCCAACAACTTCAAACAATGCCTACTGTCAAACAGTAGCGAATAACTTTATGAATATCGGACAATGGGGGGACAGAAGCTATACTAACGTTGTAGCTGGAGACACTATCTTTTTTGATTGGCAGGGAGACGGTCACACAGACCATATTGGGCTAGTCATAGGAACGGATGGAACGAATGTCTACACGGTGGAAGGAAATTCTGGAGACGCTGTGAGAGTCAAATCCTATCCGATAGGGAGTGGCGTGATTTACGGATATGGGCTAATGAATTATTAAATTGTCCTCACCGTGAGGACAAAGAAAGAGAGGAATACTATGAAAAAATGCTTTGCAATTATCTTAACTGTTCTTATGCTTTGCGGTATGCCGCTTACCGCATATGCAACGGAAGTGGAGGTTAAAGCGGCTTCTGCTTTCAAGTGTAACGTTGTGTTTTACATTACGGACGAAACGGGCGGTTATCCTGGAAGCGGTTTTACGGCGAATATGACGGACGAGACAGGAACCATTACAGACAGCTACAATTTTACAAAAGGGAATAGTTGGGGCGGCGCAAACACACCCATATATACCATGACCGCCCCTGCAACCTATACGGTAACATTTGATGGATTGGAAGAAGGATATAAAGTCGTTATGACACTCGATCATTCAGAGCCAGTCACATTCGATACATTTTCGGGGGGAACGGCAGATGTGCTTTGGTCTATTGTGGGTGATGATAGTGTGACTTCCGAAAGCGAGGGGATAGAAAGCGCCATTTTGAATCAAGAAAAAGACGGAAATTATACAGCTTCAAATGAAGGGGCGGAAGAAGTCTATAAGAACTTTCTGGAAGCTACCGCTTTTATCGCAGATGATACGGACTGGAAAAACAATCTCCTGCAATCCTATGAACTGTTCCCTCACGAGGAACGTTATGCGTCCTATGTGGAAGGAGGTACAGAAGAAGAATACCTTAACATGAGCCTGTATGACCGCTTTGTATGGAGCGAAAGCTATTTGAAATTTGCGTGGGCGGTCAACAGTGGAAACTATAACAATTATTACGGGAGCAAGGAGAATTTTGCAATTCATATCACAAATAATGTGGTGAATATGATGAAGGGCGCACCCAACAACGAAGGCGTGATTGAAGCATACCTTGCCCTTGCCGATTGGCAGTATGAGTATGTGCAGGAAAACGGTGTACCTTTCAATTTCATTAATAATCGGAGCTACCTTGACGAAATCGGGGAAGTTACAAAAACAGAGACAAAAACAGAGACAGAAACAAAAGCAGAAACAAATAAGAGTGAAGAAGAAGAATTATCCAAAGCGGCAAAAGAACTTTTAGAGGATGCAGACAACAAGACCAAAGAAGATGTTAAAGAAAAGAAAACTCGGGACGATACTCCGGATATGCTTGTAAGCAGTATTTTTATTGTCCTCATTATCATTGCCTTATGTGTGGCGGTTGCTATTATTATGTGGAAACGTAAGAGCCGTAACATTGACGATAATAAAGGCGGGGATACAAAAGTGGACAGTATGGACGACAAATAGGGAGATTTTGTAAAAATGAGCGGTAATGGGCAAGGGAACGTCATAAAACCCACTAGAAACGAAAAAAAGACGGTCTTACAGACTGTTCCCTTACTATTCCCATAAATTTGTATATTTCACCCAAATTCTACGTTATTAATGGGCTTTTGTGGGTGTTGTTTGGTAATTGTTTTAGGTGATTGCGAAAGCTTGTTTTGTAATGTAGGAGTTTGGTATTTTGCAAATTTATAGCTGTTTTTGTGGAAGGAGGGGTGTGATGTTTTCTAATTTTTTCTATAAGTGCAAGGAAAAGGGGCTTAATATTACGCTGGGGGAGTGGCTTGACTTGCAGGACGCGCTTAATCAGGGGCTTTGTGAGAGTTCGCTGACGCAGTTTTATTATATTGCGCGTATGATATTGGTAAAGAGTGAGACGGAGTATGACAAGTTTGACATGGCTTTTGAGGAGTGCTTTAAGGGAGTGAAGAATGAGACTGAAGTGGGTAAAAATATGCTGGCGTGGCTTGACAAGCCTGAGATGAGCAAGCTTCTTCACGAGGAGGAAAAGCACTGGCTCAATCAGATAGAGGAAATCCATGTGGACAAGGATGACGTCGAGGAGAAATTTAAGGAGCGTTTGAAGGATCAGGACTCGGAGCACAATGGCGGGAGTTTTTGGATTGGCACGATGGGCAAGACGCAGTTTGGCAATACGGGCGGCAATGTTGGCGGCGTGAGGGTGGGCGGCTCTACGGGGTATCAGTCGGCTTTTGCCGTGGTGGGCGCGAGGAAATACCGTGATTTCCGCGATGACAAGGTGATTGACAACAGGCAGTTTCAATTGGCGTTTAGGAGGCTTAGGCAGTTTTCCACCAAGCTTGACATTCCAAAGACTGAGCTTGACATTGACGGGACGATAGATAAGACCTGCAACAATGGCGGGTATCTGCAGATAGAGATGATGAAGCCTAGGAAAAATGCGGTAAAGCTTTTGCTTTTGATGGATTCGGGCGGCACTATGATACCGTATTCAAAGCTTTTGAATGATTTGTTTCAGGCGGTAAACAAGTCAAACCATTACAAGGATGTAAAGGTCTATTATTTCCACAATTGTATTTACTCCAAGCTTTACAAGACGCCCGAGTGCGACAATGGCGACTGGATAGATACGGAATGGCTTTTCAGGAACGCGGACAGCGATTACAAGGTTTTGATCGTAGGCGATGCTGCTATGGCGCCCGAGGAGCTTTATTCGGACACGGGTAATTACAGGGGACCAAACGGCGGGCTTTCGGGTTATCAGTGGCTGCAGCTTGTAAAGAGGCACTATAAAAGGGTGGTCTGGCTAAATCCCAAGATGGCGCCTGGACGTGCTCCGTGGCGGGAGGCGGAAACCGCCATAAAAGAAATGTTTCCGATGTATAAGCTTACGGTCAAGGGCTTGAACGAGGCTATGATTAAGCTTATGGCTACAAAATAAAGAAAGGGGATAACTATTAAAACCAGAATAGTTGAAGGGTGAAGAAACGATGGATAAAACAGTTCCCGTCAGGAAGGTACTTTTAAGGGGGGAGGACACGTTTTATGTTTATGACAAGCGTATCAACAAATGTGTCGTGGGTGCCTGTGATGGTGCTGTAAAGTATGGGCTTATCTTGAAGGTGAAGCTGGAAAACGGCGAGGAGTTTAACAGTTTTGAGTGTAATAAGTGCCATACAAAATACATGCCTTATGCAAACTATGTGAGGATAAGCAGCCCGGAAATACTAAAAATAGTCAACAAGGACGAGGTTGCCGCAAGAGACAGAAAGCGCGCGGAAGATGCAAAAAAGCAGGCTGCGCGTGAAAGGAAAAAAATGCAGCAAAATAAAAAGGACCTGCGCTGAAAGGCGAGGTTCTTTTTTTGCGCCAAGCTGCATAAGCTTAATTAGATTAGGACTGAAAACAAGCATAGGGAGAGGAAAATATGGGCAATCTTAATACAGGTTCGGAATATAATTTGTACAAGGACATAAGCAGGCGCACGGGCGGAGAGATTTATGTGGGCGTGGTAGGTCCTGTCAGGACAGGAAAATCTACATTTATAAAGCGTTTTATGGATTTGATGGTTCTGCCGCATATTGAAGACGAGCACGAGAAAACGAGGACGCAGGATGAGCTTCCCCAGAGCAGCGGCGGCAGGACAATAACGACGACAGAGCCGAAATTCATACCCAAAGAGGCCGCGCAGATAGAGATAAGCGACGGCATAAACGTAAAGGTGCGTCTTATCGACTGCGTGGGCTATATGGTTGACGGCGCGGCGGGACATATGGAGGAGGACGCTGAACGTATGGTAAAGACTCCGTGGTTCAACGAGGAAATTCCCTTTACGCAGGCGGCGGAAATCGGCACGAGGAAGGTAATCAACGACCACTCCACCATAGGCATAGTGGTGACGACAGACGCAAGCTTTGGCGAGATACCGCGCGCGGCGTATAAGCCTGCGGAGGAGCAGACTATACTGGAGCTGAAAAAGCTTGGCAAGCCCTTTATAGTGCTTGTAAATACCATGAAGCCCTACAGCGAGGAGGCAAAAGCGGCGGCGGAGGAGATAGAAAAGCTTTATCAGGTCAAGGCGATGCCTATGAACATTGAGCAGCTTAGGCGTGAGGACATTACAAATATTCTTGAGCAGGTGATGTATGAGTTCCCTGTTTCGGTTATTGAATTTTACACGCCTAAATGGCTTGACATTATGGATGTGTCGTCGCCTATGAAGCAGGAGATTATCGGCAGACTGCGCGAAACTATGGATAAGGTGCATACCGTGCGCGATATTCTGGAAAAGAATGTGCAGCAGGACATTGAAGCGGGCAGCGAGTACATAAAGCGGTGCAAATACGACCATGTGAACATTGCGGACGGCTCGGCGGCGTATTTTTTGGAGGCGGACACGAAATATTACTATGAGCTGCTCAGTTCAATGACGGGCGAGAGCATTACGGGTGAGTATCAGCTTATGCAGCTATTGTCAAGCCTTGCCAAGATGAAGAAGGAGTATAAGAAAATCCTCAATGCGCTTGAAAGCGCAAGGCAGAAGGGGTACGGCGTGGTTACGCCAGAGCGCGAGGAGATTGCGCTTGATACGCCTACTCTCATCAAGCACGGAAATAAGTATGGGGTGAAAATCAAGGCGCAGAGCCCGTCGATACATATGATTAAGGCAAATATTGAGACGGAGATTGCGCCGATTGTCGGCACGCAGCAGCAGGCGCAGGATTTAATTGATTATATTTCCAATGCGGAGACACAAAAAGAGGGAATATGGGAAACAAATATTTTTGGAAAGACCGTGGAGCAGCTTGTAAATGACGGTATTACAGGAAAAGTGTCAATGATTGGCGAGGAGAGCCAGATTAAGCTGCAGGACACTATGCAGAAGATTGTTAATGATTCTAATGGGGGAATGGTCTGTATTATTATTTAAGATGTGGTGAAAGGCTATGGCTGGGATTTAGGCTGTAGCCTTTTTGCTTTTTATATTCGTCTGTTTCAATCTCCAATTTTTCTTAATTTTCAAGGTTTGTGGTATGTTGGAAATATTTATCTTTTGGAATATACTCTAGTTTGTTTTATAGGGAGTATAACCTTTAATAAATATAAAAGTGTGATTATATATCCGCAAAATCCATATAATTGTGTGAATGAGGTTGTATTTTTTGTGTCTTCGGCATATAATAAAAATATAATTGCAAAACATTAAAACTCCAATAGTAAGTAATTGTGAAACGTTTTCTAAATTCTACGTTATCGAATGGAGTTTTGTAAACGCCTAAACTCCAATAGAAGTGTGAGGAGTGAATATATGGAACGATTTATTTTGAAAAAGCTGTTGGACTGGAAGGATTCTCCGTATCGCAAGCCTTTAATACTGAAAGGTGTGCGGCAAGTTGGCAAAACATGGATTTTGAAGGAGTTTGGTAAGCGTTACTATGAAAACACTGCTTATTTTAACTTTGATGAAAACGAGGAATACAAACAGTTCTTTGAAACTACCAAGGATGTTGACCGCATCCTTCAAAATCTGATGCTGGCAAGCGGTCAGAAAATTCTGCCCGAAAAGACCCTGATTATTTTTGACGAGGTACAGGACTGTCCGAAGGTCATCAACTCCATGAAATATTTCTGCGAAAACGCACCGCAGTATCATATCGCCTGCGCTGGTTCTCTTTTAGGTATCGCCTTGGCAAAGCCTTCATCTTTTCCCGTGGGCAAGGTCAACTTCATGCAGATTGACCCTATGACATTCTCCGAATTTTTGATTGCTAATGGTGATGAAAAGCTTGCTGTTTATCTGGAAAATGTAGAAACTATCGAACCAATCCCTGATGCGTTCTTTAATCCTCTGTATGAGAAATTGAAGATGTACTATGTTACTGGTGGTATGCCCGAATCCGTGTTGATGTGGACGGAAGCCCGTGACGTTGCTGCCATGCAGGAAGCTCTGTCCAGTATAATTGGCGCCTATGAGCGTGACTTTGCAAAGCATCCAAACATCAGCGAGTTTCCAAAAATTTCAATGATTTGGAAGTCAGTGCCGTCACAGCTGGCGCGGGAGAACAAGAAGTTTATCTATAAGGTTGTCAAGGAAGGGGCAAGAGCCCGTGAATATGAGGATGCCTTGCAGTGGCTGGTAGATGCCCGTCTGGTTCATAAAATTTACCGTAGCTCTGCTCCAGGTCTTCCCATAGCGGCTTACGATGACCTGTCAGCCTTTAAGATTTATCTTGTAGATGTGGGGCTGCTTCGCCGCCTGGCGCAGCTGGCGCCTACAGCTTTTGGGGAAGGCAACCGACTGTTCACTGAGTTCAAGGGCGCATTGACCGAGAATTTTGTGCTGCAAACCTTGATTACACAGTTTGAAGTGACTCCCCGCTATTGGACGCAAACCAATCCTCCATATGAGGTGGATTTCCTGATTCAACGGGAAAATGATATTTTCCCTGTTGAGGTCAAATCCGAAACCAATACATCCAGCAAGAGCCTAAAGAAGTTCAAGGAGCTATTCCCTGATAAGGTCAAACTCCGTGTACGCTTTTCATTGGACAATTTGAAACTGGATGATGATGTGCTAAATATTCCGCTGTTTATGGCTGATTATGCCAATCGATTGATTGGTATTGCTTTAGAGCAGAAGAAGATGCGCTAAATGCCATTCTTTAAGCTGCCTGTTAATTTAACAAAAAAAGCCATGATTAGTTTGGATAAAGAATTTTTTCGATATAATGTTAAAAGTAAGTATCAAACACCTGTTTGATGAAGGTGACGTAGGGTAAAGTGGCGGACAGTAGATTTTTTCATATATGGGTGATATAATGTTAAATATTGAACGGGTGATTATTTGGCAGATTTTACACAACTCTTGAATATACGAGGGAGAGATAATAGTGAAATCAAACTTTGAATTTTTGGATAGCCGTTTCCGTGTACTGGCTAATTTTGGCAGGCTGGCGGAAAAATACTGCTATTCCGATTCTAATTCGTGCCTGATAAAATTGGGCATGATTGGTGAGACGATAGTAAATTTGATATTTACATATGACAAGATTGCATTGCCGCGGGATAATACCGCCGTTGAACGGATCAATAAGCTCCTTAGGGAAGGATTTATTACAAGAGATTTATCAGATATTCTCCATGCGCTCCGAAAAATCCGCAACAAAGCAGCACATGAAAACTATACAGAATATTTGATTGGAGGGCAGACAAGTCAATTTTATATGAATCCATGAAAAAACAGGAGGGATAATAGTATGCCGATCAGGGTAGATAATTTGTTGAAACAATATGTAAATAAAATAAAGGGAATCTATGGCTCTCATTTAAAGACAGTTATATTGTATGGCTCTTATGCGCGTGGAGATTATAGAGAGGATTCGGACATTGATATTATGATTTTACTGGATATAGACGATTTGGAAATTAAAAACTTTGGACGCGAGCTTTCGTATATGACTTATGATTTTAATATGGATCATGATGTGGATATTAAACCAATTGCGAAATATCGGGAACATTTCAGATATTGGTTAAATGCATATCCGTTTTATGCAAATGTTGAGAGAGAAGGGATCAAACTGTATGAAGCAGCATGATGAGGGAAATAAAACAGACTTGATGAAATACCGATTGGAAACTGCAGAAAGCGATTTAAGAGTCGCAAAATCGTTGATGCAGTCCAAGGAATACAGAGCTGCAAACAACAGAGCTTATTATGCTATTTTTCATGCTATATCAGCGGTTCATGCGTTGGACGGAAAAGCATATAAAAAACATAAAGATGCAATAGCGAATTTTAACAGGGATTATGTAAAAACGGAGATTTTTCCGAGGGATATAGGCAGAAAAATTTCACGTGCAGAAGAAATTCGACATGCAAGCGATTATGACGATTTCTATATAGCAGACAAAAAGGAAACACAAGAATTGGCAGATACAGCAGAAGAATTGATAAGAATGGTTGAAGCATATTGCAAAAATAGTATGAGCGCAGAGGAATAACAAAAGGAAAAAATACGCATTTTGAAGATATTATGGTAAAGTTTACCGCTTTTGAACGTGCAAAGGTGACTGAAAAAGTGACTGAAAAGGTGACTGAAAAACAGAATGATATTGAACAAAAAATAATTGATATTTTGGGGCAGGTTCCAGATATGACATATTTGGAATTATCAAGGAGATTAAATGTCAGCAGAAAGACAGTCTCACAGAGGATAAGATGTCTTAAAGAAAAAGGAACTATTGTAAGAGGTGATTCAGATAAAAAAGGGTATTGGAAAACGCGGATTTTTTGAAGATAAAATATAATTCATACACTGAAAAACAATAGGGAGGTTTACAATGAAATTTTATCACATCACGGATGAGCCGATTAAAATTTACGGACTTGCCGTAGCAGATAAGGAAAAACGCCAGTTCTGGCGTGTAAAACCTGAGATTATGGACAAGTGGAGTACGATACAGTTTTTAGGAAAAAGAGCGGCAGGCGGGCGCGTGCGTTTTAAGACGGATTCCGCTGTTTTATGCGTGAGAATGACATTGGCACAGGCAAAGGAGGACATCAACATACCGCTTTCAGGCTCCGCGGGAGCGGACATATATCTCGGAAAGGGAAAGTCCTCTGAATTTTTAGGATACATTGCGCCAGCCCTACATACCATGGACGAAATAAGTGTGGAGAAAACATTTTTAAAAAAAGCGGGGCTTGAAACGGTCACTATAAACCTGCCGCGAAACGACCATCTTCTAAGCATGGAAATAGGAATAGACGACGGCGCGGCACTAAAAGCGCCCGACGAGTACACGGTAGCAAAGCCGATAATTTTTTACGGTTCATCTATTACAGAGGGCGGATGCGCCTCGCGGGCGGGAAACGCGTACACAAGCATTGTATGCCGCTGGCTTGACGCTGATTATTATAACTTTGGCTTTTCAGGCTCGTCGCGCGGGGAAAAGGAATTTGCACAATACATCGCGCACATTCCTGAAATGAGCGCGTTTGTGTACGACTATGACCACAATGCTGATTCCCCAGAGCAGCTTGCCGAAACTCATGAGCCGTTTTTCAAAATCATAAGGGAGGCGCATTGTGACACGCCCGTCATATTTATGACGCGCCCTGATACGGATAAAGATATGGCAGATTCTGAAAAGAGAAGAAACATTATATATAAAACTTACGAAAACGCTGTCCAAAATGGCGATGATAAAGTATGGTTCATTGACGGCGGTAAATTTTTTGGCGAGGAGGGACGGGGAGAGTGTACAGTAGACGGCACCCACCCAAATTCGCTTGGCTTTATGAGAATGGCGCAGACCGTATATCCTGTGCTTAAGGAATGTCTTAAGCTATAGCCACGGCGGATTTATATTATTCTTTAAGTTGCCTGATATTTTCGTTTGTGCTATAATTTGCTAAAGAAAAAGACGCTTGCACTTAGCCGTCAATGAACGGCAGAAAGGATTAAAATGAGCAACGAAGAATTAATAGAAACAGCTCTTAAAGCGCGGGAATTTTCATATTCCCCATATTCAAAATTTAAGGTCGGCGCGGCGCTGCTTGCCAAAAACGGCAAGGTCTACACAGGCTGCAACATTGAAAGCGCAAGCTATACTCCGACAAACTGCGCGGAGAGGACAGCCTTTTTTAAGGCGGTAAGCGAGGGCGAGCGGGAGTTTGAGGCGATAGCGATAACGGGCGGATATGACGGCGCCCCCACGGAATATTCTTATCCGTGCGGCGTGTGCAGGCAGGTGATGATGGAGTTCTGCGATCCTAAAAGCTTTAGGGTTATAACAGCTGTATCAAAGGAAAAATACCTTGAAAAGACGCTGGAGGAAATGCTTCCCTACGGCTTTGGACCGTCAAATTTATGAGTATTTCCAGTATTATTGACGAAAGCAGGACACACGTATGATTGTCACATATATAAAGCACAGCAGCTTTTGCGTGGAGCTGGAAAGGCATGTTTTAATCTTTGATTATTGTCTCGACGGGGACTTGCCTGATTTTGACGCAGACAAACAGATTTTGTTTTTTACCTCGCACAAGCACGCGGATCATTTTAATGTAAAAATACTGAACCTTGCGCCAAAATACAAAAATGTCCATTATTTTTTAGGCGCGGGGCTTAGACTGAATGAAAAATATCTTGCACGGAACGGTATCACCATAGACAGGGACTCTTACGTCACAAACCTGTACAAGCGGCAGGAAATGGATTTTGGCGATATCCATATACGCACGCTGCGCTCCACGGACGCAGGCGTGGCTTATCTGATAGACTGCGAGGACGCAAAAATCTATCACGCGGGCGATTTGAACTGCTGGTGCAGGGCTGAGGAGAGCCGCGAATACAATGAGAAAATGAAGCGTGAATATGAGGCGGAGATAGACGCCATACGCGGGGAGAAAATTGACTGCGCATTCGTGCCGCTTGATCCGCACCTTGAAAACACCTACTGGATGGGAATGTCCTATTTTATGGAGGCTGTAGGCGCAGCGCATGTTTTCCCAATGCATATGTGGGAGGACTACAGCTATATTGACAGGTATGTCACAAATGAGGGCAAGGCGCACGCGGAAAAAATAGCGCGTATTACGGCACCAGGGCAGAGGTTTGAAATTTGACAGAGTTTTAATAAAGGTTGATTAATCATAACATCAAAGGCGGTATATATATTAATTATGGAAATAATCGTATTTTTTTCGGCAATTTTTCTGGTTTTTCTTTACGTTATGATAAGGGGGGCTTATGAGGAAAAACAGAGGAGAAAAAATTACAGGGAGCATTTGAGAAAAAGCTTTGGAAGCTTTGCGGATAAGGAGTTAAATCAGGACAGGCTTGAAAGGATAGCGGACCGTTTCAGGGGACAAAACGCCATTGACGACATTACATGGAACGATTTGAATATGGACAGCATTTTTTCCATGATGGATTTTGCGCAGTCGTCGTCAGGCGAGGAGTATCTCTACGCAATGCTGCGGCAGCCGCTGCTTTCCGACAAGGACAAGCGCCTTGAAAAAATGGAGCGCCACATATGCTATATGATGGGGCATGAGGAAAAAAGGCTTGACACGATGCTCTGCCTGAATGACCTTGGCACGACAGGAAAATATTCGCTCTATGATTACATGAAATATCTGGAGCAGCTTGGCAGACGCTCTAATCTAAAGCATTACGTGGGAATTGTGCTGCTTGTAGTATCGCTTGCGCTTATCTTTTTGAATACGTCTGTCGGCGTTATGCTTTTGATAGCTGCAGCGTGCGTCAACATAGTGACGTATATGCGGGAAAAAAACGAGGCGGCTCCGTATGTGGCAGGCTTCGCTTATATCATGCGCATGATGAAATGCGCCGATGGCATTATCGCGGCAGAGTATGGCAGCGATATGAACGACTACATTTCGCTGCTGAAGGAAAGGCGAGCCAAGCTTAAAGCTATGGAACGCAGTTCGGGAATGGTGATGAAGCTCAACAGTTCTACAGGCAATATAGGCGGGCTGATTTTTGACTATATAAAAATGCTCACGCACATTGATTTGATAAAATTTAACAGTATGCTAAAGCTGGTGAGCGGCAACGCTGAGGCAATTTACGGTATAACTGATGCGATAGGCTATCTTGACGCGGTTATTTCGATAGGCTATTTTCGCGCCGCGCTTCCGCATTACTGTGTGCCTTCGCTTTCAGAGGGAAAAAGAGAGCCTTTTATCATAAAGGAGGGCTTTCACCCCGTAATAAAACAGCCCGTTCTAAACAGCTTTGCGCAGGGCAGGGGCATGCTTATCACGGGTTCAAACGCGTCGGGCAAGTCCACTTTTTTGAAAATGACGGCTATAAACGCGATTCTGGCGCAGACAATCCATACCTGCGCGGCGAGGGAATACAACGGCAATTTTTACAGGATTTACTCGTCGATGGCGCTGTGTGACAACCTTGACGGCGGCGAGAGCTATTATATAGTGGAAATAAAAGCGTTAAAGCGCATAATGGACGCGGCGGCGCTGGAGAGCGAAAATCCGCTGCTGTGCTTTGTTGACGAGGTGCTGCGCGGCACGAATACGGTGGAGCGCATAGCGGCGTCGGCGCAGATTTTAAAGAGGCTTTCGCAAAAAGGAATATACTGTTTTGCGGCGACGCATGACATAGAGCTTACGCATCTGCTGGAGGACAGCTATGACAATTTCCATTTCGAGGAGGAGGTAAAGGACGGCGATGTGCTGTTTTCGTATCATCTCTTGGAAGGAAGGGCGCACACGCGCAATGCGATTAAGCTTTTGGAAGTAATGGGATTTTCGGAGGATATTGTAAAAGAGGCGGATAAAATGGCAGCGGAGCTTGCGCAATATTCACCTGTATGAGCCTAAAAATATGGGAAAGAGGTAAAGCATGTTTGTTAAGATTTTTACTGACGGGGCGGCAAGGGGCAATCCCGAGGGACCAGGCGGATACGGCACGGTCCTGCAGTACGTTGATACAAAGGGGCAGCTCCACGAGAGGGAGTTTTCGGCGGGTTATAAAAAGACTACAAACAACCGAATGGAGCTTATGGCGGTTATAACAGGCTTGGAGGCGCTTACAAAGCCATGCGAGGTAGAGATAATTTCCGATTCAAAGTATGTGACCGATGCCTTCAACCAGCATTGGATAGAAAGCTGGCAGAAAAATAATTGGAAAAACAGCGCAAAGCAGGCGGTAAAAAACATAGACCTGTGGCAGCGGCTTTTAAGGGCGAAGGCGCAGCATGATGTGAAATTTATATGGGTGAAGGGACACGCGGGACACCCCGAAAACGAGCGCTGCGACAAGCTTGCGACCGAGGCTGCCGATTGCAAAGATACAAATATGCTGCTTGACGATGTAATAGGTGAAGTGGTATTATAAATATATGGAGTTTTCTGTAAACTTACAAAAATGCGGGAGCTGTTTCTGAAAACGGCTTTTGCGGAAAAGAGGTATGGTCGTGGCAAATTTAATAGAATTTTTGAGAATGTTCCTGTCGTATATTTTAACCTTTGCGGTAATCGCGGTAGTGTCAGGCATAGGCGGCTTTATCGGCGTCAAGGTGTGGAAGCCCAAGGCGAAGGCTGAGAAAGCTAAAAATGAATAATTCAATAAAATAACACTATAAAACGGCGTTTGGAATTGTGCATTTTCCAGACGCTTTTTTTGTTGACATAAACCTTCATTTGAATTATACTAATATACAGACACAACATATAGTGCCATATAAAAATAAATCATACAAAATATTCAAAAAAATAAAGGAAAACACGGTACAACGAGCATTGAAAATTGTTGTACTATCGCTTTTTTGGAGTATTAGGAGTATTAAAATGGAGTGACGCAGGTTCAGACCGCGTTTAAGCTCTGGCGCTATGCGCAGGCTGTGCTATGAATGGAGGAGTAAAATATGGGTAAGGTAGTCAGCTTAAATGCCGTTGAAAAGGACGAAATTGATTATAGCAGCCTTTATCAGCCCGAGCGGCAGATATACGTTATAAAAAAGGACGGCAGCAAGGAAAAGTTTAATGTGCAGAAGGTGATTGTCGCCGTCGGCAAGTCGGCATACCGCGCGCTTACCAAGTTTACGGAGGAGGACAAGCGCCATATATGCGAGCACGTTATCAGCAAGGTAAACGAGATGGACGCGGACGAAATCCCTATCCCGATAATGCACAATATAGTTGAGAGCGCGCTCGAGGAGGTAAAGCCAGTCGTAGCCAAGAGCTATCGCGATTACAGAAATTATAAGCAGGACTTTGTACGCATGATGGACGATGTGTATAAAAAGAGCCAGTCAATCATGTACGTCGGCGACAAGGAGAACGCAAACACCGACTCAGCCCTTGTTTCCACAAAGCGCAGCCTTATTTTCAACCAGTTTAACAAGGAGCTTTACCAGAAGTTTTTTATGACCACGGAGGAAATTCAGGCGTGCAGGGACGGCTACATCTATGTGCATGATATGTCCGCAAGGCGCGATACCATGAATTGCTGCCTTTTTGACGTGCAGAGCGTTCTTTCGGGCGGTTTTGAGATGGGAAATATCTGGTACAACGAGCCGAAGTCGCTTGACGTGGCTTTTGACGTTATCGGCGATATAGTGCTCAGCGCGGCAAGCCAGCAGTATGGCGGTTTTACAGTGCCAGAGGTTGACAAAATCCTTGCGCCTTATGCTGAAAAAACGTACAAGTCTTCATACGAAAAATATATAAATCTCGGCGTTTCACCCGAAAGGGCGGAGACGGAGGCGCTTTCAGACGTGGAGCGCGAGTTTGAGCAGGGCTTCCAGGGATGGGAGTACAAATTCAATACAGTGGCGAGCAGCCGTGGCGATTATCCATTTATCACAGTCACGGCGGGCATAGGCACGGAGCGTTTTGCCAAGCTTGCGACAATACAGATGCTTAATGTAAGGCGAAAAGGGCAGGGCAAAAAGGATTGCAAAAAACCCGTGCTTTTCCCCAAGATTGTCTTTTTATATGATGAAAACCTGCACGGTAAGGGAAAGCCGTTAGAGGAAGTGTTTGAGGCGGGCGTGAGGTGCTCCGCAAAGACTATGTACCCCGACTGGCTGAGTCTTACTGGTAAGGGCTATATCGCCAGCATGTACAAGCAGTACGGCAAAGTAATCTCACCTATGGGCTGCAGGGCGTTTTTGTCGCCATGGTATGAAAGAGGGGGAATGCACCCAGCTGACGACAAGGACACGCCGATATTTGTAGGGCGTTTCAATATAGGCGCTGTTTCACTTCATCTGCCTATGATTTTGGCAAAGGCGCGTCAGGAGAGCAAAGATTTTTACGAGGTGCTTGACTATTACCTTAACCTGATAAGGCAGCTCCATATCAGGACATACGCTTATCTCGGCAATATGCGCGCGTCAACCAACCCGCTTGCGTACTGCGAGGGCGGTTTTTTGGGCGGGCATTTAAAGCTGTCGGACAAGATTAAGCCGCTGTTAAAGTCGGCTACGGCATCATTTGGCATAACGGCGCTCAACGAGCTGCAGATGCTCTACAACGGCAAATCACTTGTCGAGGACGGCGCTTTCGCGCTTGAAGTTTTGGAGTATATAAACAAAGAAGTAAACCGCTTTAAGGAGGAGGACGGCAATCTCTACGCGATATACGGCACGCCTGCGGAAAATCTCTGCGGCCTGCAGGTCAAGCAGTTCAGGGCAAAGTACGGCATTGTAGAGGGGGTTTCCGACAGGGAGTATGTGAGCAACAGCTTTCATTGCCATGTCACGGAGGACATCACGCCGATACAGAAGCAGGATTTGGAGTACAGATTCTGGGAGCTTTCAAACGGCGGCAAGATACAGTACGTAAAATATCCGATTGATTACAATATTTCCGCAATCAAGACGCTTGTAAGGCGTGCCATGGAAATGGGCTTTTATGAGGGCGTAAATCTTTCGCTTGCGTATTGCGACGATTGCGGTCATCAGGAGCTTGAAATGGATGTTTGCCCTAAGTGCGGCAGCAGGAATCTGACAAAGATTGACAGAATGAACGGATATCTGTCGTACTCGCGCGTACACGGCGATACAAGGCTGAACGAGGCAAAGATGGCGGAGATTGCAGAACGGAAAAGCATGTAGAAGACATTAAGAAACACTAAGGCAACAAAAGACGCTGCCTAAGTGTTTCTAAATGCTTGGAAAAACGCAGAGGCAGCGTTTTTCACACTTATATTATATAATAAAAGGAATGAGTTTTATATGAGATACCATAACATAACTAAAGATGATATGCTTAACGGCGACGGGCTTCGCGTGGTTTTGTGGGTGGCGGGCTGCTCGCATTGCTGCAAGGGCTGCCAGAATCCTATGACTTGGGATCCTGACGGCGGGCTTGAATTTGATGCCGCGGCAAAGGCTGAGATTTTCGAGCAGCTTGATAAGCCGTATATTGAGGGCATAACATTTTCAGGAGGAGATCCCCTGCACAGCGCCAACCGTGACGGCGTTAAAACGCTGATGAAGGAAATCAAGGAAAAATATCCCAATAAAACCATATGGCTTTACACGGGCGACAATTGGGAGAGGATAATGCGTTACCCGCTTTTGCAATATGTTGACATACTTGTTGACGGCGAATTTGTACAGGACAAAAAGGACAACAACCTTTTATGGAAGGGCAGTAGCAACCAGAGAGTAATAGACGTTCAGGCGACGCTTGCACAGGAGGATATATCAGCGCCTGTATTGCATTGCGGAGACTATGATGATATTCCAATGGGACGTGAGACGGCGGGGACAAATAAAAATATAGTCTGCTTTAACAATGCAGGTATTAAGAAGAATGCATGTGAGGCGGGAGTGTACTAAATAAAAAAGCCACAGCTGAGAGAAATGCAGCTGTGGCTTATGTTTTGGTCATAATCTTATTTTCGCTATTGAAAATAAAATTTATTTTTTAGGTTTAACAGCAGATTTTATCAAGACAATAGAAAACCTACAGGACATGTTTTCTGCTGTTTATGCATTAGTAGTTGAAATTGAAAATATTATTGTCTTTATATACCAATGCATATGCCGTAGAGGGACAATTAGTTTCAAAAGTGATGGTTTCGTTTGATGTATCAAGGTCATCAAAAATATTTACAATACCGTCTCCAATACCGAGAAGTCTAAATGTTCTCCCAGCTAGGCGATATTCTGGCGGAATTGATAATATATACTGCATTGGCCTGTCCGTGTATTTCACTTTTTCACCAGCCTTCAAAACCACTACCGTTATAGGCTTGGCAAATTTATAATCGCCAATAAATGCAGCATATGCTTCATAGCAGGCCATTCCAGGATATCTTATCTGTGCAGACACATTAAGCGAATAGTCAAGGTTTGCAGGTGAAAGCTTTATTATGGAAGTAGCAACATTTCCATTGCCACTATCCTCATCTGAATTCCAAGGAGCAGAGGTATCATTTGCTGAATATACATTGCAGATGGTTGGATTGACGCTTTCCTGAAATTCCCGCGCTGTCCTTGAATTATCCATAATATAAGCTGCTCCCATAGAGTTAGACTGTGCAAATGCCTTAATGCTGTCATAGCTGGTATATGGGATAGTGCCGATCATGCGTGTTTCTTCTCCGTCATAGGTGATGCGGAAAATCGGCATATACGAAATTCCATCGAAAACATTGGTATTTTCAATAAACGTTTTTGAACTTAAAAATACATATTTAAGAGTGTCTATATCGTAAAAATTGTACTGGCCTAATGAGGTGATGGTGCTGTCAACCATTAAATAGTGGCAGTCTGTTGAGTTCCACGGACGCTTGTAAAGACGCCAGTAATCACAGTCAGGCAGCGCGCCGCTTCCCATAATCTTTATTATATCATTTGCAATATGCACTTTGATATCCGTGCCCTGCAGATAATGCCAGCCATTGCCCATGCTGATCCATTCTTCACCCTCCGCGTTTGCAGTGCTGACAGGCATAATAGAAACAGCAATAACAAGCGCAAATAACAGAGCCATTAGCCTTTTGGTTTTAATTTTCATTTATTTTTCTCCTTCCGTTGATAGATTGATAATTTAAGTATATCTGTAATATGCGAAAAAGTCAATAAACTAACAGACTTAGCTGCGATTTTTTGGTCAGAAAATTATGGAAAAATGTTCGGGTGCAGTATTAAAACAGGCATACAAGCATAATAACTTGCTGTTATGCTTATCAGCAGCAAAATAAGGAAAAAAATAATTGAAATGACATATATATTTATGAAATAATTAAGAAAAATGCCATCATATTGACATCTGCCACAATAAAAAGCTATAATAAACCAAGCATCTGAAAATTTTACAAATGGAGCAGTAAATATGCAGAACCAGTTTTCAAGGACAGAGCTGCTTTTGGGAAAAGCAGCAATGGAAAAACTGTCAAGGTCGCACGTCGCAGTATTCGGAATAGGCGGAGTGGGCGGCTATGTGTGCGAAGCGCTTGCAAGGAGCGGAGTGGGCGCGTTTGACCTGATTGACAGCGATAAGGTTGATATCACAAACTTAAATAGGCAGATAATCGCGACGCATAAGACAATCGGCAGATACAAGGCTGACGTTATGCGTGAACGGATATTGGAAATCAATCCCGAAGCCGCGGTGACGGCGCATCGATGCTTTTTCCTGCCAGAGACAGCGCAGCAGTTTAATTTTTACCAATATGATTATATAGTAGACGCGGTTGACACAGTTACGGCAAAGATAAGCTTAGTTATGGCAGCTCAGGAAAAGCAGGTGCCGATTATCAGCAGCATGGGCGCTGGAAACAAGCTTGACGCAAGCCGTTTCAAGGTCGCCGACATATATCAGACAAATGTATGCCCGCTTGCAAAGGTAATGCGCCATGAACTAAAAAAACGCGGGGTAAAGTCCCTGAAGGTAGTATATTCCGATGAAATGCCCACAATCCCCAACACGAACATACTGGAAAATCCCGAAAACGGGAACGTATGCCAGCCCGATACGCAGGACACAAACACAAGACGCAGGTCTGTCCCAGGCAGCGCGGCATTCGTTCCGTCAGTGGCAGGACTGATTATCGCGGGCGAGGTAGTCAGAGATTTGGTTCAAGCAATATAAAATCTTTTGACTTACGTAGTCAGTACACCCAAGTAGAAAAAAAGCATTGCATTTGTACATTAATATAATAAAAATAATATTTGTATAAAAGTAATGTTTGTATAAAAGTAATGTTTGTATAAAAGCTATGTTTGTATAAAAGTAATGTTTGAGTAAAAGTTCTATTTGATTAAAACCAAAATAACACAGTTTGGCGCTGATTGTCGCGCGTCTGACACATATCTGCATACAAGCGGCGTAAAAGCGTACATCAGCGGGAAAAGAGGAAAAGTATGTTTTACGAAAATAATAGGGAACAGTTAATTGAAATATTTAATCACACAGTCAGTCTCTGCCAAAATGACGATAAGCTAAAAGCGTCGATAAAGGCATCAATAAACGGACAAAAAATAATTCTGGAAAATGAAAAAATAGACACCGCACAGGAAAGCAGAATTTACGGAAACGATTCAAAAATAATAGTTTCAAAAAGCCGCAGCTTTGAGGCGGCTCAAAAATATAACGGCAAAAAAGTATGCGTACTCAATTTCGCATCCGCGACAAATCCAGGCGGCGGAGTTGAAAAAGGTGCAAGCGCACAGGAAGAATGTCTATGCCGCTGCAGCACGCTTTACCCTTGCATAAGCGAAGAAAAAACAAGAAACAATTTTCACAACACACATAAAAGCATGCTGCGAAGCGGTACGATGAGCGCCTTATACAATGATGACTGCATTTACACGCCTGATGTGATTGTATTCAAATCAGACACGCAGCATCCTGAGCTTCTGCCACAGGATAAATGGTTTACGGCAGACATTATCACCTGTGCGGCGCCAAATCTAAGAATGCGTCCGAGCAATTACGCAAACCCAGATTCAGGATATGAAGCAATACGCATAAATGACGAAGAATTAAAAGCGCTGCACACAAAGCGCGCAAACCGCATTTTAGATATTGCAAAGGTAAACAGGGCGGAGATAGTAATTCTCGGCGCTTTTGGCTGCGGTGCTTTCCAAAATCCTCCGAATGTCGTAGCGGCAGGGATGTACGAGGCAGTAAAGCAGCACATGCGCGACTTTGAAGCCATTGAGTTTGCCGTCTACTGTCCGCCCAAGGACAGCACAAACTATGATACATTTTACAGGCAGCTAAGATAAAACGTGAAATTTGCTTGCACAATATAGGCAGATTTTCAACGGACTATCAAAATGATAATGAATAATGAAAATATTATGAAAATATAAAAATTTCACCTTGCAATAATTCCCAAACAGGTATATAATAATTACCAGCTTGACATCAGTTCTGGGAGGAATGCGCTGTATGCGTATCGTCAGTGTCTAGGTTCAAACAAATAGATTATCCCGTAGCACACGTGACGGCTGATGCCATACTGCAGGATTAGTACATCGGTAGTATGCCAGCTTCCCAAGCTGGAGAGGCGGGTTCGACTCCCGTATCCTGCTTTTGTAATATAATCATTAAATATTTTTCAACATTTTCCGCAAAAAGGTGTGAATAAAACAGCGCCTTTTTATTTTTTACTGAAAAAATATGGACTTTTCCGCTTTAATGTGCTAAAATACAGACTATGTGCAGCGCAGGGACACTTTATTATTATTTACTGCCGCCAGCCGTAAAGCGGCGGAATGGAGACTGGTGTGAAAAATAAATTTTTCACACTGTGCATTAAGAATGGGGGATTAAAATGAAAGAATTACTAAACCTTATGGAATACCGCCCCAGCGTCAAGGTAATCGACGCCACGCTCAGGGACGGGGGACTTGTAAACGATTTTTATTTCACGGACGAATTTGTAAAGGCGCTTTACGAGACAAACATTAAAGCGGGCGTAGACTATATGGAGTTTGGCTACAAGGCATCAACCGAGATGTTTGACGAAAATAAATTCGGCAAATGGAAATTCAGCAAAGACGACGACATCAGAGCCATAGTGGGCGATAACAATACAAACCTCAAAATATCAGTCATGGCTGACGTAGGCCGCTGCGATTACAAAAACGACATAATCAACAAGGCGGACAGCCCCATAGACGTAGTGCGCGTGGCTACATATTTAAACACTATCCCTGCGGCGGTAGATATGATAGAGGATGCCGCAAAAAAGGGCTACGAGGTATGCTGCAACATCATGGCAATCTCAAACGGGCAGGAGAGCGATTTGAGAGCCGCCCTTGACATACTCGGCAAAACTCCCGTTGACGTGTTTTATATAGTTGACAGCTACGGCTCGCTTTACCCTGAGCAGATAGAGCGTCTTGCGGGCATTTATTCAGAGTTCGCCGCAAAATACGGCAAAAAGCTCGGCATACATGCGCACAACAACCAGCAGCTCGCCTTTGCCAATACAATAGAGGCAGTAGGTGACGGTGTTGACTGGCTTGACGCGACATACTCGTCAATGGGCCGCGGCGCGGGCAATTGTGCGATGGAGCTTCTGCTTGGTTTCCTCAAAAATCCTAAGTACAAGCCCTTCTACGCTATCCAATTCGTAGAGCAGTATATGAACAAGCTCAAAGCAGAGGGAGTAGTATGGGGCTATGACCTGCAGTACATGATGACAGGTCAGCTCAACCAGCACCCGAGGACCGCGATTCAGTTCACCAAAGAAAAGCGTACGGACTATTCAGAGTTTTACAAGGAGGTCGTAGCGCAGGATTGAGCCAAAAATTGGAGTCCAAATCAACATTTGACTTAATATATGATGTTGTAAAGCAGATCCCATACGGTCAGGTGGCTACTTACGGCCAGATAGCCGCGATAGCGGGCAACAGGCGCTGGGCGAGAGTAGTAGGCTACGCGCTCCACGCCAATCCCGATCCTGACAATATCCCGTGCTACCGCGTGGTAAACAGGGAGGGCAGGGTTTCAGACGCGTTTGCCTTTGGCGGCGGCAACCGCCAGATAGAATTGCTTGAGGCGGAAGGCGTCGAGCTTAAAGACGGATATGTAAATATGGAAAAATACCAGTGGGAGCGTCCGATATACTAAAATCCATTCAGACGACGTATCGCTACGTGATAAAGCTAAAGCGTATTATCCGAAACACAGCGGGATTATGTTCTAACGCTATTTGTAAAACCAGTAAACGGGCTCATCAGTTAGAAATTGCAGCCTATGGAAATAAAGGACAGTTAAATATATGATTTTTATAACAGGCGGCGCCCATCAGGGCAAGCTGGACTATGCAAAAAAAAATTATAAGCTTTCAGACAGCGACATATCAGACTGTGCGGACATAGACACAGATAAACTTGACACAGATAAGCTGTATGAAAAAAGGTGCATAACAAACCTGCAGCTTATAGCCAGAGACAGCAAAAGCCAGATGCCCGAGGCGCTTGAGGATTTTGTGTCCGCGCTCATATCGCGGGAACAAACCACAGGCATTGAGTATATCCTGATTATGGACAACGTAGGCAGCGGCATAGTCCCAATCAAAAAAGAGGACAGGGATTACCGCGAGGCGGCAGGGCGCTTGGGCTGCCTAATCGCCGAAAGCTCCCGCACAGTAATACGCGTCATCTGCGGAATAGGACAGCAAATTAAATGAAAATATATCTTATTCGCCACGGCAAAACACAGGGCAATCTCGAAAGACGCTATATAGGCGCGACAGACGAGCCTCTCTGCAAAGAGGGGCTTTCTTTATTGAAGAAAAATAAATACCCGAATGCTGATATCGTTTTTTCAAGCCCCATGCAGCGCTGCCTTATGACAGCGGCGGCAATCTACCCAGCGCATACGCCTGTAATCTGCGATGGCTTGAGGGAAATGAATTTCGGCGATTTTGAAGGAAAATGCTATGATGAGTTAAAGGACAATGCAGAGTATGTCAAATGGCTTGAAAGCGGAGGATATTCGCCGTTTCCAAACGGAGAAGGCAGGGAAGAATTTTCGGTCCGCTGCCAGTGCGCTTTTGAAACCTGCCTTTCGCAGGTAAAAGACTTTTCAGCCAGCCAGCATATCTCGTCGCCCAAAGCCGCGTTCATAATCCACGGCGGCGCCATCATGTCGATAATGCAGAAATACGGCACGCCAAAGGGCGAATACTATAAATGGCAGATAGAAAACGGCGCGTGGATTGAGCTTGACATATAGCTGCCCCGACAATATCCACAAAATCTCAAAACAGCCTAAATATTTATCAGTATCTGTCCGATATAAAATATATAGCAGAACAGTTTCACAAATGCCCATAGTAAAATATCGGTGAAGGGAGTACCGTCATTATGGATACAAATATACGCGCAGCGCGTTTCCTCGCAAAGACAATGATGATGAAGTCGGCTGTCAGAAGCCGCTCGGCGAAGCTTCACGACAAGGAAATTACCACTGATTCATCAAAAAATGAGAAAAAAACACAAAGCAGCAGTTCAAGCGCACTTGACAGGTTTACCAAGTCAAAGCAGACCACGCTGTATGAAAAGGTTGAAAAATCAAGCGATGACTTAAGCGTCAATATTGACAAAATGCTGGAGCTTGGCAAAAAGACCGATAGCGAAGAAAAAGATAAGGATACAATGACAGCGTATATAAATGAGTTCGTGTCAGATTATAACACGCTCTATTCGTCATTAAACAGCCTGTCAGACACATTGAGCAGTGTTTTCAGGGATCAGCTTGGCAAGATAACAGACTCTTATGCAAATGAGCTTGAAAAGCTCGGCATAACAATAGCCGACAATGGAGAGCTGACCATAGCAGCAGACACTTTAAAAGCGGCGGAATACAGCGATATAAAGGCAGTATTCGGCGCTGCGGGCGGATACGCAGATGAAATAAACGGAAAGCTTGGCATCATCAGCAAATCCGCGTCTTCGTCGCTTGAATCAATGGACAATCTTTATGGCACAGGTCTTTACGACAAATACGGAAATAATGCATACTACAATAACTGGTAGAATGGCACAGAACAGTGAAACCAAACAAACCACAATCATAAAAGTAAAACAGGAGCCCGCATTATTCGCGGACTCCCTTTTTCTTTTTCTTGTCTTCGTACATAATCTTGTCAGCGCGGTTGTATGTATCCTCGAGCGTCCTGTCGGTTTCGGCGGAATACACAGCGCAGCCTGATGAAATCTGCATATGCAGGTCCTTGTTTTCAGTTTCGCGGTTGCACGCGTCAACGCTTGATTCGAGCATAGCCAGATAGTATGTTATGTCTATTGATGATGAGTTCGGCACAATCGCCACAAACTCGTCGCCGCCCACGCGGTAGCATTTGCCGATGCTTGAAAAAATTTCCTTGATAATTCGCGCGCTGTTGTTTATGTACTTGTCGCCAGCACTGTGCCCGTATGTATCGTTTGTGTGTTTAAGGTGGTTGAGGTCAAAGTCGATGATAGCCACGTCGTTGGGCTTTTTTTCAAGCTCCGCAAAATCAACATTAAAGCAGGTGCGGTTGAAAAGCCCTGTCATCTGGTCTGTGTAGGCAAGCCGCTGATAAGCGTCAGCCTGCTGCCCCATCTGTATGAGCGATGCCGTTTCGCTTGTAGACGACACGCCGAGCACGATTATGTATGTCAAAAATCCTATCCTGCCAAAGGTATTGCTGTCCCATATGCCTACATAATAACCAACCATGTCAAGCACCAGAGTAACCGCGCATATCACCATGCACAGCAGATGCACCTTGACTGTCTTTGTGTTTTTTGCCGTGTGCAGAAGATTGTACGACCTGTAAAACACTATCACGATAAGCACAGCCATGATAACATGGGTTGTCCACAGCGTCTGCCTTAAATCATATACCTTTATCAGCTGCAGCGCAATGCATATTATAATCTGGGCGATATTGAGCCTGAAAAATATGTCCCAGTTCTTGCTCGTATCATTGTAAAAATTCTTTACGAAAATCGCAAACGGCATAGGCAGCAGCATAAGCGACAGGAATGAAATATACGAGGTTACAATATTGTTTTTAAATATAAGTGTAGTGATAGGGCATTCATTGATCGACCACACTGAAAGAAACATGGCAAAAATGCCGAGGTAGAGCATATTGGCATTGACTGCACTGTTCTTTCTGTGCAAAACAAAATAATACGCCGCCATGCACAGCCCCAGACAAAACATGATTATGCACAAAATAAACTGGAAAAGGCTTATGTTTATGATATGCGAGGTCACTGACGCAATATTTCCGACATAAAATTTGGGTATTTTCCTGTTTGCGTCTTTATACGGCGATGTAAAAACCACCTGAATACTGTTCAGCTCCCTTGGAAGCTGCACAAAATTCCAGAAATACCCTGGAGTTGAGGAAATCGGGTTATTATTTTCCGTGGGATATTTGTAAATAAGCTTATTGTAATTATATACCTCAACATTCTGGTGCGAGGAATAAAATGCGAGAACATTGTCAAAACCGGGCTCCGCCTCGATGTTGCCCTTGACAATGGTTTTGGTATATGTATGCACCACGCCGTATATTTTCCATTCCCTGAATGACTGCATGGGCTGTTCAAGCCTGCTGTCCGCGTCGCGGTCATAAATAAATATGCCTATGAGAAAGGCATACACAAGCGCCACCAAAATCACAAAATACCAGAAATACTTTTTGTTTATGTTTAAATTCATACCTTATGTTCTCCCTGCAAAAAGCTTAGATAGAAGTAGAATACATAATGAATAGGTTATCATTAAGCAATTATAGTATAACACTTTTATGCTGTATATGCCATTTTTTTCGCAAAAAAATTAATAAAAAAATGAAAATTTTGCGGAAACAGTTCACGAATCGCCGCAAATAATGTAAAATGTCATTATCAGCCGTCGGTATTAGCCTGTAAAAAGCCGTCGGCGCTTAAAACCGAAGGGGGGATTAATGATGAACAATGGATTTGACAGAAAGAAGCTAAAGCAAATCAGGGAGCTTATTGTTTTTACGGCGGTTGTGTGCCTGCTGCTGCTGTACAGGGCGGAGGTTCTGGTTGCGCTGGGAGTGCTGGTAAATATCTTAAAGCCCTTTATCTACGGGGGAGTGATAGCCTTTGTGCTCAATATACCTATGAACCTCATTGAAAAGGGGCTGCTCAAAAAATGGAACGGAAAAAAGGCGGATAAGCTAAAACGCCCCATAAGCATAGTCCTTAGCATACTTCTGGTGATTTTGATACTGGCGATAGTCGTAATCACGATAACGCCGCAGATAGGCAGGACAATAGTGGAGCTTGGAAATAAAATCCCGAAATTTATGGACGGACTGACTAAATACCTTACAGAGCTCAGTGCCCAATATCCCCAGATTCAGGGCTATGTCGCGCAGCTCCAGAGCATAAAGATTGACTGGAACAGTCTGCTTGAATATGTGTGGAAATTTTTGCGCACAGGCATGTCTGACATGCTTGCATCGACATTTTCAGTGGCGGGCAGCATTATAGGGGGCTTCATGAACGGATTTATCGGCCTTATCTTTGCGCTCTATATACTTTCGGGAAAGGAAACTTTGCAGAATCAGGCAAAGCGCATAATGTCCGCGTACCTAAAGCCAGATATTGAAAACAGCATAATAAAGGTATTGAGCCTGCTGAACAAAAACTTTTCAAATTTTGTGTCAGGACAGTGCCTTGAGGCAGTGATACTCGGCAGCATGTTTTTCGTGTCAATGACAGTAATAAGGCTTCCGTATGCCGTGCTGGTCGGCGTGCTCATCGCTTTTACGGCGCTAATCCCGATAGTGGGTGCGTTTTTGGGCTGCGTGATAGGCACGTTCCTTATCCTTGTAAACGATCCCATTAAGGCGATAATATTCCTCATACTGTTTTTTGTGCTTCAGCAGATAGAAGGAAACCTCATATATCCAAAGGTTGTTGGCAACAAGGTAGGGCTGCCCGCAATCTGGGTGCTGATGGCTGTAAGCGTCGGCGGAAGCCTGTTCGGCGTCGCGGGAATGCTTACGTTTATCCCGCTTGTGTCGACGTTTTACCTGCTGCTGCGTGACAGCGTCAACAGCAGAAACGCCAAAAAAGCGCAGAAGGCTGAAAAAAAGAAGGAAAAGGCTGACAGCGGAAAAATTCGCAATGCCGCTGATTAAGTATTGAAATAAATCGGCGAATAGTATAAAATATCTATTAAAGCAGACATAAAAGGCAGACATATTTTATTCGGCTGTTTGGTTAGCAGTGGCACAAGATACTATAAAATATTGAAAGGAAGATTGGCTGTGAAAAACAAAACGGTAAAAAGACGCTTTCTGGCGACGGTTCTTACAGCGGCGCTGGCATCGACGATGCTTTACGGCTGCGGAGGCGAAAAGGCGGAAGATGGGCAGGAAACTTCGGAAGATCAGACGCAGGAGGCTACTTCTGATGAGAGCGACGGACTGGCTCTTGATTCAGGCAAGGTGGAGCTTACCATATGGGCGGGCGATTCGTATGATGACTGTCTTTTTGATATGGTGGAAAGCTTTAAGCAGGAGTATGCGGGACAGGCGGATTTTGAAATCAATATTATGGAGTCAAGCGACGCAGACACGAGAAATGCCGTGCTAAATGATATTTACAATGCGGGCGACATATTTTCAATGCCTGACGACCAGCTCTACAGCTTGATAGCAGGCGGGGGGCTTTCTCCTGTGGAAAATCAGGCTGCCATAAAGAGCGCCAATCTTGCGGAATCGGTTGAGGCGGCATCATACAACGGTACGCTCTATGCATATCCATATTCAGCGGACAACGGTTATTTCCTGTATTATAATAAGGAATATCTTACGGCTGACGACGTAAAGACTATGGACGGACTTCTCGCGGCTGCGGAGGCGGCGGGCAAGCAGGTTTCGATGGAGTTTAACTCAGGGTGGTATCTGTATTCCTTCTTCGGCAATACAGGTCTTGAGTTTGGCATAAATGACGACAGCATCACAAACCACTGCAACTGGAACAGCACTGAGGGCAGCATAAAGGGCGTAGACATTGCCGAGGCGCTGCTTGATATTACGGCAAGCCCCGCATTCGTAGCCCAGCCTGACGGGAATTTTGTGGAGGGCATACAGTCGGGAGACATTATAGCGGGCATAAGCGGCGTGTGGAATGCCTCAGCGGTGCAGGAGGCATGGGGCGATGATTACGGCGCGGTTAAGCTCCCTACATATACGTGTAACGGACAGCAGGTGCAGATGGCATCATTTACAGGCTACAAAATGTACGGCGTAAACGCATACTCAAAGCATCTCGGATGGGCGCACAAGCTTGCGGAGTGGCTCACAAACGAGCAGAACCAGACGCTTAGGTTTCAGGCAAGGAGCACAGGTCCTTCAAATATAAATGCGGCGGCATCAGACGAGGTTGCAAAGGCTCCCGCAATAGCGGCGATTATAGACCAGTCGCAGTACGGCGTGCTGCAGAGGGTAGGCAACAGCTATTGGAACGCCTGCACCAATTTTGCGGATATCATAGCGGCGGGCAATCCTGACAATTTGGACCTGCAGGAACTGATGGATACGCTTGTCAGCGGAATAACGGCGTCCGCAGTACAATAACGGAGGGAGAAATTTAAGCCATGGAACAGAAAAAACGCGTTAGTATTAAATTAATAATTATGCTCCCTGTATTTATACTTGGCATAGTGGCGATTTTTTCAAATATCGAGGCTATCACCAATCTCGGCAGGGTAAACAATACGGCGGTAGTAATATCAGACGAGCATATGACGCATATGTCGGAGCTGAGCGATATCCAGAAGGAAACACAGGCGATACATAAAATGGCGCTTTCGCACATTATAGCGACAGACCTTGACACGCTTATCAGCATTGTAGATTCGGTGCGCGCGGAGGAGGAAGTGCTTGAAGGATACCTTGCGCAGTACGGAGACGAGCTGAGGGAAAGCGACAGCGTGGCGTATGACGCGCTTGTCACAAACTATGAGAGCATGAAATACGCCATAGGAAGCCTCTTGGCGTTCAGCGGAAACAACAACAAGGTAGCGGCGTTTGCGCTTGCAAACGGCGAGATTAAGCAGTACAGCGACGCTATTCAGGCAAATATCGACACGATGCTTGAGGAGGCAAAGGTGAGCGCGTCAGATGCAAGCGATGCGCTTGAAAAAGAGTACAAATTCGCGGTAATGAGAAACCTTGCCATAGTAATAGTGTGCGTTATCGCTATAGTATTTGCATTTTATGCGGTGTTTGTGCTTGTTATCAAAAAGCTTACGATTACGAGCAGGGAGCTGCATGACATTATAGAGGGCATTGACAACAAGGAAGGCGACTTGACAAAACGCGTAAGCATACTTTCAAATGATGAGATATCCGATTTGGGCAAGGGCATCAATACCTTTATGGAAAAGCTTCAGGAAATCATGAAGATGATTATCGAAAATTCCAAAAAGCTCGAGCTTGTGGTTGACGAGGTGCAGCAGAGCGTAAGAACCTCAAACGACAGCGCATCGGACCTCTCGGCTGTCACTCAGGAGCTTTCGGCTACTATGCAGGAGGTAGGGCACTCTGCTACGGTTATCAACCAGAACGCTGATTCAGTCAGAACCGAGACAGAGGAAATCGCTGGCAAATCAAGCAGCATAAACGACTACTCAAAGAAGATGAAGGAAAACGCCGATAAAATGGAATCAGACGCCCGCCACAACATGGAGGAGACAAATGTCAAGGTGCAGGAAATCCTCAATGTTTTGAACGAGGCTATAGAGGAGAGCAAGAGCGTAGAGCAGGTAAACGGGCTCACAAACGATATCCTCAATATTTCAAGCCAGACAAACCTGCTTGCGCTGAACGCTTCAATCGAGGCGGCGCGCGCGGGTGAGGCAGGCAAGGGCTTTGCGGTAGTCGCTGATGAGATTAGGCAGCTTGCGGATTCAAGCCGCGCTACGGCAAACCGTATTCAGGAGATTAACGGAGTAGTCACGAACGCGGTGCATAACCTTGCGGGCAATGCAAACGACTTGGTACAGTATATGACAGAGTCAATACTTCCAGAGTTTGAAAACTTCGTAAACAGCGGCGTGCAGTACAGGGAGAATGCTACATATATTGAAAATGTCATGAACGAGTTCAATACAAAGACAGACGCGTTAAAGAGCGCAGTAGACGAGATAGCGGTATCTATCGGCACTATCACGGACGCTATCGAGGAGGGCGCAAGAGGCGTTACGGGCGCAGCCGAGAGCACGCAGGTGCTTGTAGAGGATATGGAAAATATCAGCAACCGCATGAACGAAAATCAGGAAATCGCGGCAGAGCTTCAAAAAGAAACAGACGTATTCAGAAAATTTTAGGCAAAGTAAAACCGCCGTTACAAAAACGGCGGTTTATTAATTGGAGTATGGTTGAATGGAAGAAAAAAAGTGCATTATAGCAGGAGCAGGGGATTTTGACACCGAATATGCCAAAAGCGAAATGTCGGTAAACGCTGGCGATTTCTGCATAGCGGCTGACGGCGGGCTTATGTATCTAAATATGCTTGAAATCCTTCCCGACCTCATAATCGGGGATATGGACTCCTTAAAAAATGACGCGCTGCTTAAAGAGCTTGAAAAGATTAAAAACGTTCCCATAAAAAGGCTCCCCGCGGAAAAAGACGACACGGATATGCTTGCAGCTATAAGGGAAGGGCTTGCGAGGGGTTATAGGCGCTTTGAACTGTACGGGGCGCTCGGCGGGCGGCTTGACCACGCGATAGCGAATATCCAGTGCCTTGACTATCTGCTGAACAACGGCGCAAGCGGCGTACTGTACGGAAACAGGGTGCGCGTGGAGCTGCTGCGCGACGGCAGGATATATTATCCCGAAAGCTTTGGCAGCAGGTACGGCACGATATCAGTGTTTGCATACGGGGGCAATGCGTATGGCGTCACGGAAAGGGGCTTGAAATACAGCCTTGACGATGCCGAGTTAAGGCAGGATTTCCCTGTCGGAATAAGCAATGAATTTACAGGGCAGGAGAGTATGATAGAGGTTAAGAAAGGCAGGCTTCTCATATGTGCGGGCGATTTTACATAAGGGATGTTACGAAGGTAAGCGGCATACGTGACGTGGCGCCGTCGGACAGCGCTTTTATAATGACCGATTTGGCGGGCGAGTGGAAAAAGGCAAAGTGGGGATATAAAGGCAGAAACGGACAGCTGATTATAAACGCAAGGGCGGAGAGCATAAAAGGAAAGCCTATGTTTGGGCGCGACTATGTAAAGCGCAGATGCCTTGTGCCTGCAAGCGGCTTTTACGAGTGGGACAGGAATAAACAAAGGTACTGTGTCACTGACAGCGGCAGCGCAGACGAAATATACCTCGCGGGCATATGCACGGGGCTTCCCGATGACGACGGGCGCTTTACGGTACTCACAGTTGACGCGAATGAGCAGCTTATGGCGTTTCACCCGCGCATGCCAGTATTGGTAAAAAAATGCGAGTTTGCGCGCTGGCTCGGCTCATTTGAGGAGGCGGACAGGCTCCTTGCGGAAAAAATACATGGAAAACAGACATTTTCTATAAAAAGGGACTTGGAAATAAACCAAATAAACGATACAATAGAAATATATGTGCAGCAGAATCTAATGAATTACATTGATGGGATAAATTAAAAAAATAGCACGGAAAAGAGGAAAAAAATGGAATATACATTTTCGGACTGGCTGATTTTCTTTTATTTATACTGTTTTTTAGGGTGGGTATGGGAGACCTGCTATGTCTCGGTAAAGAAGGGGCAATGGGTAAACAGGGGCTTTATGCACGGGCCGTTTCTGCCGATATACGGCTCAGGCGCGATAGTGGTGCTTATTTTTACGCTGCCATACAGGACTAACGCCGCGGCGGTCTTCTTTGTGGGAATGATAAGCGCTACGATTCTCGAATATTTTACGGGAGTGGCAATGGAGAAGCTGTTTCATGTGAGGTACTGGGATTACACGGGGAAGCCGCTTAATTTAAACGGACATATATGCGCGGGCTCGTCGCTTGCGTGGGGAGTGTTTTCCGTGATTCTGACCTTGTACGGGCATGCGCCCGTGGAGCGTTTTGTGCTTGACATGAATATAAATGCGCTTGAATTTGTGGCGTTTGCGCTTACATCATATATTTCAATAGATATGGCGCTCAGCGTGCGCGAGGCTATCAATCTCCGCGAGCTCCTTGAAGGGTTGGAGCAGAGCAGCGAGGAGTTCCGCCATCTGCAGAAGCAGGTAGAAGTGCTTTACGCCTTTTACGGGCAGAACGTAAAGGAAAAGTCGGAGGCGGGGCTGAAAAAGATAAATTCCGCGCTGGAAACGGTAAGCAAGGGCGCGCCTACAAAGGCAGCCATTATGGAAAAGCTTGAAAACAGGAAAAAACGCAGGGAGTATGCGGGAATACGCTCTATTTTACGGCGAAATCCATATGCTGTTTCTAAAATGCATGAGACGGCGTTCAGCAATTTTATGACATTCTCGGAGCAGGTATCAAAAACAAATAAGTAAAAGTGGGTGGCGTTTCTATGTTTGAGGAGTATAGAAAAAAGATAAGGGATTATGTGTTCCATACAAATTCACAGCTTTTGAAGTTCAATGCTATTGTGCTTGTCGGACTGATTGCGTGTACTCTGGTGCTGGTGATAGAGTCCATAATGAAGTATGACAGCGACGGCATTATTACGCTTGCGGTTACTTGGGCTTATCTCGTGATTATATTGGTTGCATGCAATCTGTACCCAAAGAAGATAGGGCTGTTTTCGGCGGTCAGCGTAAGCTTTGTGAACCTGCTTGCATTTCCGTACATGCTTTTGTTTGCAAACGGAGGGGGAATAAAGTCGGGCATGCCCGTGTGGCTCACGCTGGGGCTGATTTTGCTCTGTATGCTGACAAGCGGCTGGTATTTTAAGATTCTGATGCCGCTTACAGCCGTGGTAGACGTGATTATGCTTATATACGCGTATCACCATACATACCTGTTTGAATATGATTTGGGCGAGTATTATTATTATCAGGATAACATTATCGCGATTCTGGCGGTGGCGGGCTCTACAGGGCTTGTATTGAAGTATCAGCAGAGCGTGGAGGAGCGCCAGAAAAAGAAGATTGAGGAGGCTATGCACTCCGCGGAGAGCGAGAAGGTAAACGCGCAGAACGCAAACGTGGCGAAGACAAATTTTCTCGCAAACATGTCGCACGACATACGCACGCCCATGAACGCGATAGTAGGCATGACGGATATCGCAAGGTATAACATTGACGACAAGGCTAAGGTAATGGATTGCCTTGACAAGATAAACGCTTCATCGACACAGCTTTTGAACCTGCTCAACAACATTCTTGACATGTCGGAGATAGAGTCAAAAGATTTGAAACTCAAAGAGGGCCAGTTCAACATAATAGAGCTTGTCGAGAATGTGCAGCTTGTGCTTTCACAGATGGCGCGCAGCAGGCGCGTGGATTTTGAGGTGAAGCATGACATAAAGGACGCAAACCTTATCGGCGATTCCGTAAGATTTCGTCAGGTGCTTATGAACATAATAAGCAACAGCATAAAGTTCACGGAGGCGTTTGGCAGCGTAAAGGTGAACGTCAGCCAGACGCAGGCTGCGCAGGACGGTTATGAGGGCTTTGACATTACGGTGGAGGACACTGGCATAGGCATGAGCGAGGAGTTTATCGCGGGCGATATATTTAAGCCCTTCGAGCGCGCTGACTCAAAATTTGTGCGCAAGAGCGAGGGCAGCGGCATAGGCATGAGCATTACAAAGAGCATAGTTGACGCTATGGGCGCTGATATGAAGATTGAAAGCAAGCTTGGCGAGGGAACGCGCTTTTTCATACATGTCGAATTTAAGATGGACCACAATCTGACAAATGAGTTTAAAGACGGAAATGACGGCACAAGGATACTTAACGCAAAGGATAAAAATATACTTATAGTAGAGGACAATGAGATAAACATGGAAATCATAAAGGCAATACTGGAGCGGACAGAGGCAAATCTTGTCTGCGCGTGGGACGCGGAGGAGGCTATTGATATTTACAGCGAATCCCATGAGGATTACTTTGATTTGATACTTATGGATATCCAGATGCCTGGAATGGACGGCTACAGCGCGACAAAGGCGATACGCTGCATGGAAAGAAACGACGCGCTGACAATACCAATCATAGCAATGACGGCAAACGCGTTTGCGCAGGATATAGAAAAGGCGCTTGCGTCGGGAATGAACGCGCATATTGCCAAGCCGATAGACATTGATGAGCTGTTTCAGAAGATGTACCATTATCTTTATGCCGTGAAATAAACAGCAGGCAGGGTGTACGTGTGAAATGCTGTCAAATAAAGCCTTGAAAATGCTTAAATGGCAGACGCAGTGAAGGGAGTGTGGTTATGATTAAGGTTGAAAAACTGACGCGACTGGGAGAGCTTATACAGGAGAGTGTAGGGCGCGGCGAGGTCGCGGGAGTAAATCTATGTGTTGTTCATGATGGCGAGGAGGTCTATTACGCGGAGGCAGGATATGCGGATATGGCAAACGGCAGAAAAATAAGCCGCGACAGTATTTTCAGGCTTTACTCAATGACAAAGCCGATCACGTCAGCCGCCATAATGCTGCTTATGGAGCGTGGCGTTGTGGATCTGCTTGATCCAATAGAAAAATACATACCGAGCTTCAAAAATATAATGGTCGCTTCTGAGAGCGGTGACATGCCTGCAAATAGAAAGCCCGACATCAAGGACTGTTTATCCATGACTACGGGGCTGCCATATAATGAAGATCCCGATCCTGCGAGCATTGACGTAAAGAAGGTCTATGACGAGCTGGAGAAAAGGCTTTACTCTGAAAATCCTATGACAACGCTTGAATTTGCTTCAAAGCTTGGAGAAGGACGGCTTGCCTTTCAGCCTGGAGCGGGCTGGCGGTACGGCACGAGCGCCGATGTGCTTGGCGCTGTCGTAGAGGCTGCAAGCGGCATGGGGTTTGGGGAGTTTTTGAGAAAAGAGTTTTTTGAGCCGCTTGGCATGGAAGATACGGATTTTAGGATTTCTGAGGAGAAAAGGGGCAGACTTGCCAAGGTGTATGAGCGTACGTCAGACGGGCTTATTGAGTATCACGGAAACCGTCTTGGCATATGTAACCATATGGATTCAGACATACGCTTTGAGTCAGGGGGAGCGGGGCTTGTATCGACTATCGGGGATTACAGGCATTTTGCGCAGATGCTTTTAAACGGCGGCGAATACAAGGGACGGACTTATCTGTCACCCGCGACAGTAAGGTATATGACAAATGCCGCGCTATTGCCGCATCAGCAAAAGATGCTTAACAGTTGGGAAAATCTTGCGGGATATACATACGGCAACCTCATGCGCATAATGAAAAATCCGTCGTTAGGAATTATAAACGGCTCAATGGGAGAGTACGGCTGGGACGGTTGGCTTGGCCCGTATTTTGCCAATATGCCTGCTGAGAATATGACATTTTTAATGATGGTGCAGTTAAAAGATGCGGGGACATTCACTCTTACAAGAAAGTTGAGAAACGCGCTGGCGGCGTCATTGCAGCAGTGAGCGGCAGTATATGGAGGAGATGAGGAAAATGAGCGCAGGCGTTACATATATGGCAGCGGAGGCTGTCAGTAAATTAAAGGAAGGAAATTTGCGCTATATCAGCGCGGATAGGAATGAGGGTGATGTTTCTGCGGCTGTCCGCCTTAGAACCTGCGCCGAAGGGCAGAAACCGTATGCGATTGTAATTACCTGTTCGGATTCGCGCGTGATGCCAGAGAGCATTTTCAGCGCGGGGATAGGCGATTTGTTTGTCATACGCGTGGCAGGCAACGTGATTGACAATCATCAGCTTGGCAGCATTGAATACGCGGCGGAGCATCTTGGCTGCAGGCTGATTTTAGTCATGGGGCACAATCACTGCGGGGCAGTTGACGCCGTGATTAACCACAATCCCGAAGGCTACATAAAATTTATAACCGATGAGATAAAAAAGGCAATAGGCGATGAAACCGATACCTACAAGGCATGCTGTCTTAATGTCCAATACTGTATGAAGCTGATAGAGGACAGCTTTGAAATCCAAAAGGAGGAAACAGAGCACGGTCTGCGCGTGATGGGCGCGATATACCATTTGGAGGACGGGAGAGTGGATTTCCTTACACCACATCCTTAAGCTGCGCGGTGTACAGCTTATAATATGCCCCCTTTTTAGCCATAAGCTCTGCTGCATTTCCTTCCTCAACAATGCCGCCGTTGTCAATTACAAAAATTCTGTCCGCTTTTTGAATGGTAGACAGCCTGTGCGCGATGACAAATGAAGTCCTGCCCTTTAAAAGCGCCTCGATTCCGTCTTGCACAAGGAGCTCAGTTTTGGTGTCAATGCTGGAGGTTGCCTCATCAAGTATCAGAATCTTTGGCATGCTCACCATAGTGCGCGCAAACGCGAGCAGCTGTTTCTGACCGACAGAAAGACCGCCGCCGCGTTCTTCAAGCCTAGTGTCATAGCCGTCGGGAAGTTGGCTTATAAATTCATGCGCATGTACGGCTTTTGCGGCGGCGATGATTTCCTCATCAGTCGCGTCAAGCTTTCCGTATGCGATATTTTCTTTAATGGTGCCCGTAAAGAGGAAATTGTCCTGTGTCATAATTCCCATCTGGCGTCTCAGGCTCTCAATGCTGACAGATTTTATGTCATGTCCGTCAATTTTTATCGTGCCGCCCTGAACATCGTAAAAGCGGCTGAGCAGATTTACAATCGTAGTCTTTCCAGCGCCTGTAGGTCCTACGAGCGCGATTGTTTCCCCTTGGTTAATATGGAAGCTTACGTTTTCAAGAACTTTTACGCCTTCTTCGTAGTAGAAGCTGACATTTTCAAAATCAATTGTGCCAGAAATTTCAGGCATTTCAGCCACGCCCTCGTCATCAGTAATTTCAGGCTTTGTGTCGAGTATCTCAAAAATCCTTTCCGCGCCTGAAATGTTTGTTATGAGCTGATTATAAAAATTGCTTAAATTCATAATCGGCTGCCAGAACATTGAAATATATGAGCCGAAGGCGACGAGCGTACCGATGGAAACTTTGTCAACGCCCATTATTATAATGCCTGCATACCAAAGGGATATGTTTCCAAGCCCCCAGCAGAAATCCACTATCGATCCGAAAGCGTCGGCATATTTTACAGCCTCCATAAATGCTCCCCTGTGCTCATCGACAAGCTTATAAAAAGTGTCATGTGTTTCGCTTTCGGCGTTAAAGCTTTGGATAATGCGTATTCCCGACAAGTCCTCATGCACGAAGGCATTCAGGTTTGAGCCCTTTTTCCTGTAAATCTGCCAGCGCTTATGTGAGCGCAGTTGTATAAACCATACGCCGACGGTCATAAGCGGAATGCTTATCAACGCCGCCGCAGCGAGCCGTGCGTTTTTCACAAACATTATTGCGACTACGGAGCATACGGTTATAAAATCGGGAATAAGCGTAGTCACGCTGTTTGAAAGCACATCCTTAAGGGAGTTGATGTCGCCGATAATGCGCGCAAGGATTTTGCCTGTCGGTCTGCTGTCAAAAAACTTAAAGTCCAAAGTCTGAATGTGCGTGTAGAGCTGCTGTCGTATTTCGACAAGCACCTTGTTGCATACCTTTGACATAATATACATTCTAAGCTTGACAAGGACTATCATCACGGCGTTTAGGCATATTGCTATGCCGACGAGCCTGTAAAGCCCGCCCAAATCCCCTATGGAAATATGCCTGTCAATAGCCGCTTCGATAATCAAAGGATTTATAAGATTTACCGCGACGCAGTAAGCCATTATAAAAAGCACGGCGATTAAGGCGGATTTATGTTTAAGCATATAAGCAAACAGCCTTCCAAGCGTCTGCAGCTTGCTTTTTTCGTTTAGAGTTTCGTCTTGTTTGTATGAATTAACTGACATTAAAGAGAACAGCTCCTTTCCCAGTCATCTGAAATTTGTCGTGGTGTTTTTTACTTTAGGTCTGTTTTAGACCTGACCGTATTGTGACACATATGTCATATAATACAGACCTTTCTTTTCCATAAGCTCCTCGTGCGTGCCGTGCTCTGCGATTGAGCCGTTGTCCAGTACTATGATTTCGTCTGCGTGGCGTACGGCGCTTATGCGATGCGCTATGATAAGCTTGGTGGTGTCAGAAAGCGTATTCAGCATTTTTTGTATCTCATGCTCTGTTTCCATATCCAGCGCCGAGGTTGAGTCGTCCATTATGAGTATAGGAGTATGTTTTGCCAATGCCCGCGCAATGCTTATGCGCTGCTTCTGACCTCCTGAAAGTCCTACTCCGCGCTCACCGATGACTGTCTCGTATTCGTCTGCCATTCGCTCTATAAAGCTGCTTGCCTGTGCGTCTTTTGACGCCTTGCGCACTATTGCCTCGCTTACCGCCGACTTTTTGCCGAGCTTGACATTCTCGTTGATCGTGTCGGAAAAAAGAAATACGTCCTGCATTACGACTGATATGCTGCTCCTAAGCTGCGAAAGCGAGAGCCTTGTGATGTCAACCCCGTCAAGGCAGATAGTCCCGCCCGTGGCATCATAAAGACGCTGCAAAAGCTGCACCACAGAGGTTTTTCCTGCGCCCGTCGCCCCCATAATGCCGACGGTAGAGCCTGCCGCGGCTTTAAACGAAATATCGTGTAGTATTTCGTGCATATCCTCCTTGTGGAAAGACACATTGCGAAACTCTATCTCGCCACGTACCTTGTCAAGTACGACAGGGTCTTCAGGCTCTTTTATTACAGGCTGGACCTCGTATATTTTGTTGATCTTTTTATTTGAGGCAAGCCCTGCCGATAAATCGTTTGAAAGCCAGCCGAGCATTTCCATGGGCCATACTATATTGTTTGAGTATTCGAGAAAAGCTCCGAGCGTGCCAAGCGTAATTTTCCCGCCTATTACAAGCTTTCCGCCGATTAAAAGGACGAACATCAGTATAAGCTTTGTGATGATCTGCAGGTAAGGATAGTAGCGCACTATCACCTTTGACTGTTTCATATTGAGCTCATAGTACCGCTCATTGTGCGACAAAAATTTCCTGATTTCAAATTTCTCGCGGGCAAACGCCTTGACAGTGCGCACGCCTGCAATGTTTTCCTCGGCTACGGTGTTGAGCCTTGAGTTTTCGTCGCTTATTTCCTCGTAGATAGCGCCGAGCTTCCTTTCCATACAAATCGCGACAGTCGCGGACAAAACCATGGCGGCAGTCGGTATGACGGCGAGCGGGGCATAGAGCCTGTACATGCAGAAAAGCACGACGCACGTGTGAAAGGCAACCTCTATAGTGAGCATGCCGACATACGAAATAGTGTTCCATACGCGGTCAATATCGTCTTTGACGCGCGCCATAAGCTCGCCTGTGTTCGTCTTGTCAAAGAAGCCAGCGCTTAGCCCCTGAATGTGGTCGAAAAGCTTTTTGCGCATATCGGAGGCGATGGCGGAGCCCGTCTTGTCAAATGTGTATTCCTTTGTATATTGGAAAATGCACCTGCCGACGCCGACCATAAAGATGCCCGCAAGCAGACGCGGCAGCAGCGCGGTATTTCCACCGATGATGACGTCGTCTATTATGTGCATCGTAAGCATAGGCGCAAGCATATCAAGCGACACGCTTATCACAAGCGACGCTATGGCAAACAGATAGCTCCATTTGTATTCCCATATGTAGGTTGATAGTTTTTTCCTCATTTTTCCCCCTGCCTGTTCCTAGTAAAATAAAATTCAATTTAACCCCTAAAAAGCAAAAAAAGCACGGAAGAAAAACTTCCGCGCCAAATATATCTTAAAAATATGTGTGCAGATATTACTATTAACATACTATCATATTGTGTGAATGTCAATAATTTTTTGAAATTTTGGTGATAAATTTTGGTAATATTTTGGCAGTATTTTGTCAAAATCAGATAGAATTGAATATATACTTGTGATACAATATAAAATAAATTTTAAGAGAAAGCGGGCTCAAAATGGAAACTTTAAGATTTGGATACAAATTTTTCAAAAAAAGCATGCCTGTTGCGGTATTTGCGGAGCTGCTGAGTCTTTTAGGCATTTATGCCGAACTTCTGCTCCCGCTTTTGACAGGGATACTGATTGACTTTGTCATACAGAGCGGGCAGATTGCTGATGACAGCGGCGGAATGTTCCATTTTCTGCTTACAGGCAGGTTTGGCGGCGCGCACAGCATGAAGCTTTTTTGGTCGATTGCGGCGGTTTATATTCTGCTTGTTGCTATAAGGATTGGCTTTATATATGCGCGCGACCTTATGCAGGAGTGGATAGGCTTGAAGCTGGAAACAGAGCTTCGCTATGAAACATACGGCAAGCTGATGGAGCTGGATTCCGCAACCATTTCAGACTATAATTCGGGCGAGCTTCTGCAGATTTTAAACAGCGACACCATTATGTTTAAGGAGCTTTTCGCGCACAGGCTTCCCTATCTTGTCGATGCGGTATTTATGCTGGCGGTCACGCTCATACTGATTGCGGGCATCAACATTTCGTTTATTGTAATTCCGCTGATACTGATGCCGTTTCTAGTAAAGGCAGTGCTCGACTTCAAGAAAAAGGCGCGCATAAATTTTCAGGATATCCGCAGCAAAAGCTCAGAGATGAACCTGACCGTTCAGGAAAATATCGCGGCGGTGCGCATTGTGCGCTCATTCACAAACGAGGAGCTGGAAAAGGAGAAGTTTTGCGTTTCTAACCAAAACCTGCTCAATTCCCGCCTGCAGCAGATTTGGCTCTCGTCAAAATTTGACCTGACGTTTAATTCCATAAAGCAAATAGCGTATATCGGGACTATTATTATCGGTGCTGTCTTAGTTATGAACGGATATATGACCGTGGGATATATTTTGTCCTCATCTACATATGTGCTAAGGATTATGAACAACATTACGGGCTTGAACAATCACATTTTCAATATGCAGCAGCAGACAATAGCGGGCTTGGAGCTGAAGCATTTTATGGAAAAAAGCAGCAATGTCCCTGACAGCGGGGAGCAAAGCCTTAGGTGCGACGCGCCTGACATTGAGCTAAAAAACGTGTCGCTTAATATTGACGGACAGGAAATTTTGAAAAACATAAATGTAAGCGTTCCTTACGGCAAAAAGCTTGGCATTGTGGGGGAAACAGGCTCGGGAAAGAGTGTCCTTTTAAAGACGCTTGTGCGCACGCGCGACATCACGGGCGGCAGCATTACCATAGACGGACACGACATAAAGGAATTTGGGCTTGACAGCCTGCGCAGAATGTACTCCTATGTATTTCAGGACGTATTTCTGTTTTCAAACACGATAGAGTCGAATATCGCATACAGCAGGTCTGACATTGACGAGCGCATGGTTACTCAGGCGGCGGAGCATGCGCAGGCGGCAAAATTCATCGACACGCTTGCTGACCGCTACAAAACCATAGTGGGAGAGAGAGGCTTGGGCATTTCGGGCGGGCAGAAGCAGAGGGTATCCATTGCGAGGGCTTTCCACAAAAATGCGCCAGTCTTTATCTTAGACGACTCCACCAGCGCGCTTGATGTAAACACAGAGCGTATTTTGCTAAAAGACATTGAGGACAATTTTAAGGAAAAGACAGTTATAATCACGGCGCACAGGTTTTCGTCGGTAGTAAACTGCGATGAAATACTGTACATGCGCGACGGTGAAATCACTGAGAGGGGCACGTTTGAGGAGCTGATGGCGCTCGGCGGAAGCTTTGCCCATGTCTACAATGTGCAGCAACAGCAGCAGGCGTCAGTGGTGGATTATGACAGTCTTGCAGAAAAGAGCGGGGGAAAATAATGGCTAAGCGCAATACATTTTTTGAAGATGAAAAAATAGAAAAAAAGATAGACATAAAGCAGTTAGGAAGGACAATAAAATACATTCTGCCCTACAAAAAGATTTTGCTCCTTGTCACCTGTATGATGCTTGCGGCGTCTATAGTTTCGCTTTTCCCGCCAAGGCTTTTAAAGCTGATAGTTGACGAGACGGTTGTAAATAATGACTATAGGCAGCTTGCGCTCGTGGGCGCGGGGCTGGTGCTTCTTGCGGCGGTGGAAATCATCTCCACTTTTATACAGTCGCGGAGCATGGGCAAAATGGGGCTTTTGATTATCACGAATATCAGGACAGACATATTTGAAAGGCTGCAGCGGCTTTCCTTTGACTATTTTGACAACCGCCCCGACGGCAAAATAGTAGTGCGCGTCACGGAATACATCAACGGGCTTGCGGACTTTTTCTCAAATTACGTTATGATGTTTGCGATATACATTGTGAAAATCATAGTGGTGACGGTGTTTATGCTTTCGCTGAGCCCCATGCTTACGCTGATAGTGTTTGCCACGATTATTCCAATGATGACGGTCGTGTTTGTCCTGCGCGCCGTTCTGCGCAAAATGTACACAGTGCACAGGCTGAAAAATTCCAACCGCACCGCTTTTTTGGTGGAGTCCATAATGGGCGAGCAGATAGTCAAAAATTACAACCGCATTGACATTAACAAGGAAACATACAGGGATATCCACGAGGAAAGCGTTGACATGTGGTGGGACATTGTGAAGCGCTCCCGCTTAAACCAGCCTGTAGTAATGGCATTTTGGAATGTGGGCACATTATGCATATACGGCGTGGCGCTTGCGCTTATCCTCGGCGGCAATGACTTGATTACGGCGGGCGTGGTCATTACATTTACGACGTATATGAGCGCCTTTCAGGATCCGCTCTCGCAGCTGTCAACTATCATTCAGGAGCTTGCGCAGGTAAGCTCTAATCTGGAGCAGGTTTTTGACACCATAGATTACCCTTCGGCGATACAGGATAGGGAAAACGCGGTTGAGCTAAGGAATGTAAAAGGCAGGGTGGATTTTAACGACGTCACATTTGCGTATGAAGACGACGTTAATATTTTGGAACACTTTAACCTCCACGTGACGCCAGGCGAGACAATAGCGCTTGTAGGTCCTACGGGCGCTGGAAAGACGACGATAATAAATATGCTTACGAGGTTCTATGATGTCAAGGAGGGCAGCGTGACTATTGACGGCATTGATGTGCGTGACGCGGAAATTTATTCGCTGCGTAAAGAGGTCGGCGTATTGATGCAGGATCCGTTTATATTTAAGGGGACAGTGCTCGAAAATATCCGCTACGGCAGGAAAGAGGCGACCGACGAGGAATGTATCGCGGCGGCAAAGACAATCTTTGCGGACAAATTCATTCAAAGGCTGAACGGCGGATATATGCATGAGCTTGAGGAGCGCGGCGCAGGGCTGTCCGCAGGTGAAAAGCAGCTTATAAGCTTCGCGAGGATTGTGCTGAAAAATCCGTCGGTAATCATTCTTGACGAAGCCACAAGCGCCATTGACACAGAAACCGAGCTTCTCATTCAGGAGGCGCTGGACATACTGATTAAGGACAAGACGGCGTTTATCGTCGCGCACAGGCTGTCAACCATACGCAACTCCGACCGCATACTGTATATCAGCAATAAAGGCATAGCGGAGGAGGGAACGCATGAACAGCTTATGGCGAGGAAAGGGCTTTATTATGAGCTGGCGAAGTGACGCTGTTAAAATATTTTGTAAAAAGTGTGTTTTGGAGGGATTATTTAAAATGTATGAAGAAATTCAAAAAGTAGCTGAAAATTGGAAAATCCCCATTGAAATACTTTCATCAGAACAAGCGGGACATATTAAAAATAGTATTTACCAAAAATATACAGATGGAGGCACGGAAGGCGTTCTATGGGGACATTTGATTGATTATTCTGTGCTGCGTGATTCATATGCATGGGCAATTATTGATGAGTTTGTAGATTGGGATTATAAGGATAAGGAAGAAAGCCTGTTATTTTTTAATGACGAAGATGATAAAAATGTTTTTATTATAAAAAATGGCAGGGATTTATATAAAATACTTTCTGAAACTTGTGAAAACAGAGAGTTTTATCTGACAAATTTTAACACAAATTATTTGATTTGTTTTAATAGGTATGGTTGTTTATACGGAACTGGCGCTGCAAGAGAATGGGTAGGTAAGCAGTTCAGGGGAGTATGATTATGATGAAGGTTAAGTGTGTAAAAGGACTGATATCCAAAGGCATTCAAGAAGAAACCGAATATTGGAGATTTTCAATAGAGAAACTTTCAAAAGAACAAGCAGAAAAAATTAAGTACAGTATCCGAAGAAAGTATATCGAAGACGGCTTGGAAAAGAATTGGATGTTTTTATGGGAGCATTTTATTGATGATTCGATTGTAACAGATGATCATGGATGGGAATTGATTTGTGACTTTGTGGGGGCATCACCCTGCCTGTTGCTATTTGATGTTGATGACGAGGAAGATGTGTTTTTGAATAAAAATGGGAGGGATTTATTTAAAATCATTGACCAGGGAGATTCTTTTGATGAATTTTATGTCACTGATTTTGAAACAAGTTACCTTTTAGGCTTTAGCCATGAAAAAACCTTGCACGGATGCGGTATTGCAAAAAGATGGGTAGATTCATTGAAAGGTACGAAGCATCATGATGAATTATTATAAGTCGCGCTTACATTTAGGTAATATGAAAAGTTCCCAATAGTTTTGCCCACATTATTCAATCTGCAATGTGGAAATTCTAATATTGTTAATTACCAGGTAATCTAGTCTTGACAGTGTGCATTTTCTGAACAATGTAAAAATTATCGGGGTGCGCAAAATCACCATTTTGTTAATAGTTTCCTCCAAAATTTATTCTTTACAGCCTTGACAGTATGGCGGTATAATAAACTTGATTTAATGGGAGATAGTTTATATTCAGGGTCTTTGCCTGCCAAAAGCATGACAGATAATAAATCAGAGACAGAAGATTTAGGAAACTGTGATTCAAAAAATTAAAATTGAAAATTAATAAAGGAGAAATGACTATGAAGAAGGAGCAATTTCAAATTTCAATATCGGGTCTGGGGATTATTTTCTATTCACCACAGTCAGTAAAACATATTGAAGAAGGTGAGAATTATTTGGAAGAACATTATTATGATCCCAAAGACGTAATAAAACATATATATGAGGGTTCTATTGTTGGAATAGCTACTGGGACACCTGGAGACTTTAATTTAAATATATATCAAAATATTCAGCCAGATATCGAAAGTTTAGATCCAGATTATGCACTTAAACTTTGTTTGAAAGTAACAGATAATAGTGTATATTTTAGGGATTTGTATGTTCTTTTAAGATGGGAAAAGGAAAGTAAGGCAGACATTAAGTTAGATATTGAAAATGGAAATTATGAGGTTATTGTTTGCAGCTGGTTACCAGAATCTGGAATTAGGGGGAAAAATCAGCAAATAGATTTTTATTTTAATAAAACTGAAAATCTTCCCAAGTTACATTATGAGGGGGTTCCTGCACTTTTATCAGAATCGGAATAGGCGCATGAACAGGGATAAATATATTTTTCTATAATATACTGGCGAGCATCAAAATTTGACAAATGGGGCTAACTGCTGGAAATTGTAAGGAAAAGTAAGGAGTAAATAAAGATGAAACCAAATATTTCTTCCATTGGATAGTCCTGAAGTCAAAAGAGCGGACTGGCAGTGAAATGTCCTTCCGCTTTTTGCCTGCAGTTTAGAATTTAATACGGCATTAGTTACAGACAGTTAGGGTAGAATCTGGAGAAGTTTATGACACATCAACAAATAAAAACAGTAATAGATGAAATTAATAAATATTTAAATAAGCAATTATGGATGGATTTTGAAATAATTGAGTATTCAAAATATGTTTTAAGAATAATTGGCAGTTTGGATATTTCTGCCATGCCTAATATAGAAATTACTTTTAAAGATGTCTTTTTTGCTTCTGCTGTTTTTGAGTGGCAGACTGATACTTCACAGCAGGTTCTGTTTCTTATTGAAGGAAGTGAAGCAAGGGAACTCAACATGAAATTTCGTGTTGAACAAGGATATCATCTCATTAGGTTTAAGGCTGAAGACTATCCTGATAATTTTGGATGTATATTTGGCGTAAAGGAAATTTTATTTAAAAAGTTATGAAAAATAAATAATCATCTATGAATTTCCTGAACAATGTAAGTTAATAGTTTCCTCCAAAATTTATTCTTTACAGTCTTGTCAATATGGCGGTATAATAAACTTGACAAAACAAAATTCACCAAAGGAGCATTGGCATCCTGCTTTCGGGGCAGCGCTTGAAATGGAGTTTATAAAGGAAAAAGACAGCCTCAGCATCAAAAGGGAGCACCTACTGAACATGAAGCCGCTGCAGGTGGACTGTCTTGTAGTAAAGAAAGTAAAGGGCATAGTCCTTGAAAACGAGATAGGAAAATTTTTCAAAGAGCACAACATCATAGAATATAAATCAGCCAAAGCCGCGCTGTCAATAGACACGGTATCAAAGGTACAGGCATACGCCTATTTATACAAGGCATACGGAGGGAGCGTTGACAGAATAAGGTTTGACGAGATAACAGCTACCCTGATACAGGAGTCAAGACCAGAGGCGCTGTTCAGATATCTTGATGAAAACGGCTACAGGGTATCAAACCCATACGGCGGCATATACTACATAGAAAGCGGCTTTAATATCCCCACCCAGATAATTGTGGGGAGCGAGCTGGACAGCAGAGAGCATGAATGGCTGCACCTGCTTTCTGGCAGGGTGACAAAGCAGGAGATGGCGCATGCCATAGAGTATTCCAGAAACACGGAAAGCCAAGAAGAAAGAAATCTGATAGATGCCATATTTGAGGTAAGCGTAGCAGCCAATAAAGAGGTAGTCGAAGAACTGGTGAGAGGAGATGAGGCTATGTGCCAGGCACTGATGGAGATAATGAAACCGGAGATTGATGAAATAGTGACTACGGCGGTACTGCAGGAATGCAGGAAGACAGCCGAACGCGTAGAGAAAGAAACCGCCAAACGCGTAGAAAAGGAAACCGCCGAACGCACAATAAAGGCAGCAGTTAAAAGCCTGCGCCGTTTTAATGCCAGTGATGCAGACATTAAAACAGCGCTGGTGGAGGATTACGGCATATCAGAGCAGGAGGCTCTCTCGTATTTGAAATAAAACATAAATATAGAATGGTATTACCGGAATGCATATGCGGGGCTTGGGGACTGCTGTTTTTGGAAAAAAGAATATGAAAATGCCAAGAACTATTACTTTGACGCATATAATTACGATTATTCCAACCCATATATAAGTATGTGCATTGGTAAGTGTTTTGTATTTCTCCAAGATGAGAAAAATGCAAAGGAATACCTGATGAGGGCGTATTCAATGGCAGGAGAAGGTATTTTTAGAGGAAATGAGCCGCTTTTTGATATCATAAAGGATATGATATAATTCCGTTTTTGGAAGTTCGGAGTGGTAATTTATGAGACATTGGCGCTGGTCTTTCGTGCATAATGTAGAATATGAAAAGACAAACGGGATAGGGTTTAGCCTGGAAATCAAAAATGCGGACTGGCAGTGAAATGCCTTTCCGCTTTTTGCATGATTTTTTGGAGATGATTAATATAAAATTTGTAGAATATAGGCAAAGAATAGCAGAAAATGAAAAAAAGAATATAATTGATGCAATGAAAAAGAGATATGTGAATACAGAAAAAGAAAAAGGGTTACTGTGGAATGCATTTATAGAAAAAACGCAGTGCTATTCTTTTGAAAAAATATCATCCATAGGTATTCCCAATACTGGTAATATATTCTTTTATTTAGAAAGACAAGATGAATTATATATAACTTCATTACAGGCTATTATTAATTTTGTGAATAGTTTTGAACCATGGGATGTAATAGATGCATATATTTTCGATAATACGATGCTGTGGATTGCTGCAATAACACATGAAGATAACATGCTGCTAACGATAGGAATTTAGCGTAGACATATAAGCAAATAATATATACGACGTATTTGGCGCAAGCTTGGATGATTTTTCACTTCGTAAAAACGCTTAACAGTAGCATACGCCTAAGAACCCTGCCAGAAGTAAAAGCATCAGGCTGTTTTCCTATAACAGCCACCATCAGCAGACGAAAGAGGAGACTGAGAGCGGCAATGTGAAGGAGAACCGTTATGATGTAGAAAATCTGCGCTTTGAATTGTTAGAGAATGGCAGGAAAACCTGCTTTGTATATCACAACGGCGAACTTTTGCATGAGGAAGGGAGAGATTTTGTTAATAGTTTCCTCCAAAATTTATTCTTTACAGCCTTGACAATATGGCGGTATAATAAACTTGACAAAACAAGATTCACCAAAGGAGCATTGAATGACAGAAAAGGAAACAAAAGAAACAACCCCGAAGAAAAACGAAAGCACCAAGATCAAGCCCAGAAAACTGCAGTGGCATCCCGCTTTCGGGGCAGCGTTTGAAATGGAGTTTATAAAGGAAAAAGACAGCCTTAGCATCAAAAGGGAGCACCTGCTGAACATGAAGCCGCTGCAGGTGGACTGTCTTGTAGTAAAGAAAGTAAAGGGCATAGTCCTTGAAAACGAGATAGGAAAATTTTTCAAAGAGCACAACATCATAGAATATAAATCAGCCAAAGCCGCGCTGTCAATAGACACGGTATCAAAGGTACAGGCATACGCCTATTTATACAAGGCATACGGAGGGAGCGTTGACAGAATAAGGTTTGACGAGATAACAGCTACCCTGATACAGGAGTCAAGACCAGAGGCGCTGTTCAGATATCTTGATGAAAACGGCTACAGGGTATCAAACCCATACGGCGGCATATACTACATAGAAAGCGGCTTTAATATCCCCACCCAGATAATTGTGGGGAGCGAGCTGGACAGCAGAGAGCATGAATGGCTGCACCTGCTTTCTGGCAGGGTGACAAAGCAGGAGATGGCGCATGCCATAGAGTATTCCAGAAACACGGAAAGCCAAGAAGAAAGAAATCTGATAGATGCCATATTTGAGGTAAGCGTAGCAGCCAATAAAGAGGTAGTCGAAGAACTGGTGAGAGGAGATGAGGCTATGTGCCAGGCACTGATGGAGATAATGAAACCGGAGATTGATGAAATAGTGACTACGGCGGTACTGCAGGAATGCAGGAAGACCGCCGAACGAGTAGAGAAGGAAACCGCCGAACGTACAATAAAGGCAGCAGTCAAAAGCCTGCGCCGTTTTAATGCCAGTGATGCAGACATTAAAACAGCGCTGGTGGAGGATTACGGCATATCAGAGCAGGAGGCTCTTTCGTATTTGAAATAAAACAAAAATGTAACTGTTTCAATAATGACAGAGTATAAATGCAAAGGAATACCTGATGAGGGCGTATTCAATGGCAGGAGAGGGCATTTTTAGAGGAAATGAGCCGCTTTTTGATATCATAAAGGATATGATATAATTCCGTTTATGACAGTTCAGAGTGGTAATTTATGAGATATTGGCGCTGGTCTTTCGTGCATAATGTAGAATATGAAAAGACAAACTGGATAGGGTTTAGCCTGGAAATCAAAAATGCGGACTGGCAGTGAAATGCCCTTCCGCTTTTTGCATGATTTTTTGGATATGATTGATATAAAATTTGTAGAATATAGGCAAAGAATAGCAGAAAATGAAAAAAAGAATATATATTGATACAAATTCAATGAATGTGAATGAAACGGAAACAATGGAGTTTAAGAGTTTTAAAACGCAGGTTAATATATTAGACAAATTGGAAGGTGAAAGTATTAGGGAAAGATATATTGAAAAGTTTGTAAATAGTACTCATCCGCAATATCAAGAACAAATTCAAAAAAAATATAAATTTCGAGACGGATATTGCTATTTAGGGTACTTATGGGACTATATGAAGGAACCTACGGTTATTGATGAAAACTATATTAAATCAAAGGAAAAGGATATTGGTGATGTATATGTTTTTTGGAATATACATTCATGCGAGAGAATCTTGATTAAGAATTATTGGAAATTTGGGAAAAGAGATATAATAGAACTAAATTTTGATGTCCTGCTAAAGGGAGCAATGTATTTACCAGAGGATATTTATATTTTTGATGCCAGCTATATGTGGACAATGGCAATGACGCACGAGATTATTAGCGGAAAGCGGTATTGTATAAAATGCGGAAATATTTAGAGGAAATAAATGGCAGGAATATTATTATTATGATACGGCGTATGTAGAAAAACATTCCAGTGAGATTGAATTTATGGAGGGGACATTATTTTTAAGCGCTGAAAAATATGGTATATTTTTGTATGAGTGAACAGTATAGGAATTTATGCCGTGTAAGATGATCAAAGGTTTGAAACTTTGCGCCAGTGCAGTGGGAGAACAGGGAGGGTGGCTTCTTGCCCTGCATGTGAATGTAACTAAGGAGTGTATATGGATTATGCGAATAACAAGCAGTAGAAGTTTGAAAATAAATGAAGATGACAAACCTATCATGCAAAGACTGAGAGCCTATATCGAACCAGTGGACTGCACATGGTTTGAAAATTTGAAACCAGCAAAAACGAGTCAAATTGAAGAACTAAAAAGACAGTTAGATTTAGATAATTTGGGATTGCAGTTTTCAAAAAGTTTCTTGAGTTTTTTGTATGAAGCAGGAGAAGGTGCAGAAGGATTATTTTGCGATTTTTTGCATGCAGAAATATCTGTATCAAATTTGCTTTCACAAAATACCTGTGTATATATTAATGAAGCGGATAGTATGAAGCCATATTGTTTTGACTTTTTGCAAGATAGCATGGGAATTTGTTACTCTATGAATCTTGATGAAAACAATCAAAAAATATACATGGAAGAAACTTATGAAATTAGTGATAATTTTGAAAAATTACTATTTCAATGCGCGGTGCATAGGTATGAAAGGGAATATTATCTTCATACGACTTTTTTTTCGGCAAGTCAGAACAGTTTTTATGATTCCAAAATAGGGAGAAGTGAGATAGATTTATTTGATTACTTACATCAGGTAATAAAGCAGTATCAGTTAGAAAAAGCTTGGTTTAGTGATAAATTTAATTTTTTTGCGTATAATGATGAAATGTCGTTTATATTGAGTCGCAGCGGTGTAGGATTTTATGGGTATATTTGCTTTGATGATATGAAGCTGCTGCATGAAATGCAAAAAGGGTGGCTGGCTGAAACAGGAGCAAGATTACAAAGAATTAATGAAAATAAACAGGGGGTATAGTGAAGAAGAAAAATTAAAAGAGGCAAACAAGCGCTTAGATGACATATCGAAGAACTATTCAAACAAAAAGTTACGTTAGAATCTTTGATAGGAGGCAGATATCATGTATGAATATATATATATATATATATATATAACTGGTGGAAGCTATAGGGCTAAAACAGCAAAAATCATAACATGTGATCAGGCAAAAAAATGCTTGTAGATGCACAAAGTATTAAGACGGATGAACCAATTTGTACCATGAGAATACTGAAAGATAATGAGCCTTATCGGACATTCATTTACTTCAATTTCAGGGTGATAGCAGTTGACCTGGAGCGTGGAAAGCAGATTTGGTATGAGAAATATAGTGGAAATGACAGGTACTTTATCGATCAGGTCGTATATGAGAAATACAATGGCCAAAGTACATGCATACAGTTGTTTTGCCGCAATCGGAACTTTTCGGCTCCCAACGTGTGCATGATAAAGAAACAGGGTGAAAAGGGATTTGAATATTACGTTGCAACGATTGATGATGAACAGTTTTATCGGGATATCGAGTTTGGGGAGACAGAAACGGTATTTAAGGATTTTGAAACGGACTTTAAGACCCTTTTACACGACATCCAAAAGTGTGATAGTAGATACATAAGGAAATAGGGTGCATGGGGCGCCTTGCTTCCGCGAAAGTCAGGAGCCATTGTCCCAATCGATGTCAATGTCATCGACGTGGACATGCCATTGCGCATCGGTGAGGACATCCGTTATTTCGTGCAGGCATTTGAGCCACCAATTCAGAATATTTAAAAGAAGATCAGGATCTACGTCCGTCGGCAGCTTTGTGGCGCCGGAAAAAATGACGATTGGCTGGTCATCGGTATGGGGAGGGCTTTCTATAAAATCATATATGCAAAAGCCTTCATATAATTCGCCATACGGATACTGAGAGTCATAGCGGCTGGCAATTTCGTCGCAGGCAGCCTGTTCCTGCGGTGTGATCGGCCCTGTTCTTTCGGCTTCATAATAGAGTGATACGGACATATTGGAACCTCCTTCCGAGGGGGAGCGTGGTCGTCGATTTGCGTTGTAGCCTATGTTTTTTATTATTGTACCAAATAACGTAAGCGGCGGCAAGTCCTAAAACGGACGGGGCCATACATTAACGGACGGGGCCGTACACTAACCATATTAAGAGGATTAAATACAGTAGGAAAAAATGCGGAATTGGCGCGTGTTAGCAGAATAACTGCTGTAAGGGTGATTCATATCGATGATAATGGAAATATAACTTATGAATAATTGTAGGAGGAAGGCTAACAATGCAAAGTTTGAAAGAAAAAATGAAAGAATTTGACAACATGCTTTTAAGGCTGCTGCTTTGCTATGGTTTTAAAAAAAAGCGACAACATTTATTTGTTAGAAAACAAGGGGATTGCCTGCAGCATATTTCTATACTTGAAACAAAAGTAAGAGGAAAGTCCCAAGTACATATTATGGTTTTTGTGGGATTTCAATTTGAAAAGGTAGATAAGGTTATTTATTTTATACAAAATGAAAAGTATGATGCGAAATGGGGCACTGGGAATGTAAATATAGATGTGTTAATGGATACCAAGATTCCCTATGGTTTTTATTTGAATGAGGACACAGCATTGGAGCCTGTGGTACAAAATATATTTCAGGCGATTGAACGTTATGCCCTGGGTTTTTGGGAGAGCTGTGATACTATGGAAAAATATGAAAAAAAATTATTGGAGAAAGATAGAATTATAGTAATCAGTACGGTCGCCCTAAAAAGACCAGAGTGGAACGAACTGGCACTGGCAATTCTATTGGGGCATAGAAGCGTAGAAGAAGTATTTGAAGAACATGCGGAGGAATTTAAGAGGAACTTATCGTTATTTCAGATTGCTCAGGAAAGGATCAAACAATATAACGTGTTAAAGGAGGTCGGTATATAATGGCACGAGATTTAAGCTTTTGGAAAAAGAAGAATAATATACAAATAAAAAACAGTGACATTTATAAAGATTTGTCAAACGGAAAATATCTTGATTATATATGTGAAATTCCATCAGAGGAAATATTGCAGGATATAGTATGTGGATTTTCAAAGTGGAGACGATTGAATAATTATTGTTTCGCAAACGGGAATGCATCATTTGAACTATTTATAACAAAGCAATTTGTCAGGGCTGATTGCTATAATGTGACAGAAAAAGATATGAACAAAATGATTGATATATTATTAAAGTATGATTGTCCATTATATGATGCAGCGATTGATACTCGCTTTGATGAAAGTGAGTAGTTTAAGAAATGATTGGAAAAGAATTGATCGAATCAATAATGAGTGTGCGCGAAAAAACTAATAAAGTATTATCTGAGAAAGAATATCATGAGTTAGTACTAAAATTTAAGAGAAGCTTAAAGAACCTAGGAGGCAGCGACTTAATATATTATCTAGAGTTAGTTGGTTTACCTAAAGAGTCAACCGCTGAAGAAGTCGCAGATCTAACAATGAAGGGAATTTAAATAATATAAAGTGCCTCTATATTTGTAGTATTGTGGCTTTACCTATATACTAGTACATCGTTCTCCAAATAGCTGGACTATTAAATCGCTTTGATTTTAGGTGTTTTTAACTAAAATATAGTAGAAGAAAAGAGATCTGCGTGTATCCGACTGTTCTCTTACAACAGCCGCCACCAGCAGACAAAGGTGGAGATCGGGAGCGGAGAGATACAGGAGAACCGCTATGACGTGGAGGGACTGCGCTTCGAGCTGCTGGAGAACGGGAAGCGTACGGGCTTCGTATACCACAACGGAGAGCTTCTGCATGAGGAGGGCAGGGGTTGGACAAGGCTCAAACGGGCAGACTAGTTATCATTTGGGGACAGGGATTGAAGCACTCCAAAGAGGGCAGGAACTGTCCTATTACCATAGGGACGAGCAGCTCAGTACGGCACTGATTACGGGAGAGCATGGAGAAATCCAGAACAGTTATCTGTATGATGCCTTTGGTGCTGAAATAGCGGCAGAAGAACAATTCTCCAACCGCATCCGCTACACGGGCCAGCAGTATGACGAGCTGACAGAACAGTACTATCTAAGGGCAAGGTATTATAATCCTGTGTTGGGAAGATTCATGCAGGAGGATGTATACCGGGGAGACGGTCTGAATCTGTATGCATACTGCCATAATAATCCTGTGGTGTACTATGATCCGAGTGGGTATCATAATAAAGATGGAGCTAAGGGAAAACAGAGCACAGTAGATTTAAATACTGCTATTGGAAGAATTGCTGAATATCTTGATTGGAATGTTACAAATGGCGTAGATAATAAGAAAGAAGAGTATTTTCCAGCAGAAAGCGGTACCAGAAGAGGTAGCCATAGTGTGGATCTTACCATTTCAAAGGAAATAGATGGACAAACTGTTATGGTAAGGATGAATACAACAACAGATGCTAGTGGTAATATACCAGATAGGCGAGAGCGTAGAAATGCACAAGAGTTAGACCAACAAATAATTGCTAGAAATGAAAAATATAATCAGGTAGATTCATTAAATCAAATAGTTACTATTTCGAAAACAGATGGAAGAATTAATAATGTGGATTATGATGACATAACTATGCGTGTAAATCCCTTTGACCAAGATTTTACAAATGATAAAGTAAAGATAGAAATGGAAAAACTGCAAAACGAGCTAGGAAATTTAGGAGATGAAATGGCTACAGGAAAAACACCTAAACAAATAGCGCAAAAGTATGAAGGAAAAAAACAGAGTGAAGAAACACAGGATAGCGTGAAAGACAGTAATTGTTAATAAATAAAAGGAGGGACTAAATATAATGACAAACGCAATTTATTTTTTTGCGTCAAGTAAAGATTTGTGTAATATTTTTGGAGTAATTGAGAAGGAGTTTGCTATAAAGTATTGTGGCTGTTGTGTATATGCAGAAGCAGGGAGCAGCGAAAAGCCAGATATAGAATTTGATGCCATAGATGAAATACCGGATAGCGATAGGGAAGAAATTTATTATATTGTGCCAAAAACACAAATCATGCAGACTACTTGTCATAATCTGATGGAAGAAAAGAGAGTTCGCTATGTCACGAAGTGCGAAAATCATAATTGTCTGACATTCCGGACCCCTGCGAAAAATCCAGATGGTTATGAGGGGGATTATGAAGTATATATTCCAAGGGAGCACGAAACAGAATTTACGGGCGCGCTTTTCAAAAGGATCGTGCGGGAAGTAAAAAGAAATTGCGTGGTGATAAAGCATACAAATCCGCTTTATGTAGGAAAAGAAACATATAAAAATATAGGAGATCACATCTTTTGGAGCCACTGGTCTTCTTTTCCACTCATTGTGACAGAGACAAACGAAGCAAAGCGGTGGTGGAAGAATCCAAATGTCAGGCGATTCATGGATAAACCAATCATAGAACAACTCCCTTTTTTACAGGAGGTATTCTCACAAAAAAGACTGAAAAACTTTGGGTCGAATAACATACAGCGGAAGGATTGGACGGAAGACCACGAGATATATGGTGGAATCATGTATGAGTTATGGCAAAACAGGGACTTGTCCCTGCTTAAAGAGGTAGCTGCTTTGTTTGATGATAGTGTAAAGGTGAAGGAGCCTTTCTATAGGATAAAAACAGCCATGGAGGAATTGCGAGACATTGAAATGGATTGGGCGTTTTCACAGAAAGCTAAAGGAATCAGGATGTTGCTAGAAAACCTGAGGAACGTGCCCGATGCGGGGTATCATTGCGGAATTGAAGAAGTGATAAAAACCTTATTTAAGAAAAAGTACTATGAAATATTCAAGGAAAGTTTACTGAATTTGTCAGAGGAAACAAAGAAAATTATTAGAAATACAGTAGAAGATATTTCCGATAAACGATTACAGCAACAAGCCAGTGAAGTAATTAGTTTGTTGGAACATTAGCTATGGGTAATTTAGGCTAATTTATCTCTGTTGGTTAAGGCATTATGTGTTGGTGATTGCTGGTCTTTGAGTTTTACTATGGAATAATTAGGTGATTGAAATTCATCAAACCAGTTAGCATCCAGAACTATAACAGAGAAAAATTGGTGCTCTGCCCTAATTTTAAGATGAACTGAGGATAATTGTTGGTTTTAGGCGTACTTTAATAAGCTTGCGACTTTATAAAGTTGGTAAGTCCTATGCAATGAGAGATAAGAATCTGGATAGAAAGGGAAATGTCAGAGATTATGCAACCATAAGTGAATTGATGTGTCTTTCGAATACGGAAAATATAAATGCAGTCTAGATTGGAGACGACTTAATTCCAAAGGAACGCTTGATAAAACTCAATAAAAGAGCAATATATCAAATGTCTATTTTAGAAGAATAGACTACAAAAATCTTAAGGTGATTTAATTCCTTCGAATTAGTGGAAATTAAGATTCCAAATGTATCCGAAATATGAGTTCAACGAATCTCCCAACATATTTGCGGTATGACTGCATCCCAAGGGATCCGCCAGTTTCACTACCACTCCATGGGACAAGGTATATCAAATGCTATTTCTTAATATGATATTTTTGAAAAAATAGTTAATAATTATGCGAATTGAACATTGGCGAATAGAAAGATGTGATAAAGTTGAAGAAATTTCAAACATCTTAAAAAGCAAATATTAAGAGGTGTTAATAAATTTTGGATTAGTTAACAAATAGATATCCTGTTTTCCGTATTTTAATAGTGAAGGAGATTCGGGAGTTCAGGGTATATCAAATAAAAAAGTTAAATTTAGAAAAAAGAGTAAAAATGAATGAAATATATGAAATTTGTAAGAAGATAGTAATGTGTTTACAAAATAGAGATTATGATTTTCTCAATAAGTAGACTGCACTGTGTAGAGTATCGGAGGAAGATATAAAAAGGTGCTACATGAATAAAGAGACAGTTTTTAAACAATTCCAGATGGAAAATAAAGTATAGATATATAAAGACAATTTGGGATTAAAAGTTGATTTAAACTTATGGATTGACGGGAAAAGGAGTGATTTGACACTACAAATTGAAATTAAGTGCGATAAAGATAATTGTATCGCCGGCTATATGATATTAGATATTTTGGTAATGTAAAGAATATTGGGATAGGAGTAAACCTAGTCAAGTAGCCTATGTAGGGCTATGAATATACCCCTGCCGGTCTGGTCTGCAAAACAACGGACGGCAACGGCAATTCCGTACAGTACCACTATAACAGTCTGGGCAAGGTCAGCCAGCGTATCGACCAGATGGGCTGCGCGGAGACATATCAGTATGACCAGGAGGGCGACCTGTTCCTGCATATCGACTGGGACGGAAGGCGGCTGCAGCGGGACTGCAACGTGTTCGGGCAGCCTGTATATGAAAAAGTGACCGATGCGGAGGGGAAGAATCCCACTATCAGCACCTGGCACTATGACAGCCTGGGCAGGGTGACCCGTGCGGTCTGCGACGGGCACTCTTACGAGTATCTGTACGGTGAGAAAGGCAACCTGAAGGAGAAGCGCTCCAGCGGAAGGCGCTTGATCTCCTATGCCTATGACAGGGCGGGACAGATCACGGAGATCAAGGACCCCGCAGGGGTGTGCACCAAGTATGAGTATGATGTGTTAGGCAGACGGAGCCGCATCTATAACGATGAGGGGCTGGAGGTGAGGTACGGCTATGACGCCCTAGACCGCATCAGCCGGATCCGCTATGGAAACGGCGTGGAGACGGTCTATGCCTATGACGGGGACGGAAATATCAGCAGTCTGGAGACCAGAGCAGGGGAAAATATACTGCTCTCCTTTGCGTACCAATATGACGGCAACGGGAACCGGACGGCGAAAGCGGGGACACAGGCAAGAGCGGCGTTGGGCGGTATCTCTTCTGAGATCACGGAAGGGAATAATGCGCTGGATATATTCTACAGCTACGATGTCCGCGGACAGCTCTTGGAAGAGCGGCGGAATGGCACCACGGTCCGTTATGCCTATGACAAGGCGGGGAATCGGATCAGGAAGACAGATGAAAATGGAACGATCACATACCAGTTCGATAGGAGGATGTATACAAGGGAGACGGTCTGAATCTGTATGCATACTGCCATAATAATCCTGTGGTGTATTATGATCCGAGTGGGTATGCTGGAGGATGTAATGAGTCAAATCTTGCAGATGGGCAAGGTGATTTTGTTCGAGGGCATGAAGCAACATGGGAACATTTAGATGAGCACGGAAATGTGATTGATTCGGGTACTGTACAAAGCGGCGGAACACATCCGGGCAGGAGTTTGACATGGGAAGAGCAATTGGCAACACATACCGAAAGAAAAATACTAGATGAGTTAAGTAGTAGAGGAAATGTTCTGCCGGGTGATACCATTGCAATTTATGGGACTAGACCACCATGTAATCCAGGAAGAAGTATGAGACTAGCAAGAGGATGTCAAAAAGCCATGCAAGATTTTGCAATTAAGTTTGATGTAACGGTATTATACTTTAAGGAAGGTGATCCATTTCCATGGATATTTTCTAGATAAGGAGGAAATTTAAAAAAGTATAGTATGAGTGATATTAATGTGATTAAAAAAACAATTCTGGAAAAAGATAATCGCTTTAGCATTACCATGCAAAATAATACTATCATCGCCACCTATTTGCCGTATAATCTGGAGTTTGTATATATTCCAAAAGGTACATATAATAAAGGACTTTCATCTAAAGAAAGGCAACAGGCTCAAGCCATTTGTCCTACTGTTGTTTTCTCGGAAGACGAGTTGATCTGCCAAAATAATGTTAAAGTATCGGATTTTTTGATAACAAGGACGCCTATATTAAATTCCTTTGCGAACAAGTATGTTGAAAATGGTTATTTTTGTGGTGAAGAGTATTATGCAGCATACCTAACGAAAGATAAAGTTGACAAAATATGTCAACAACTTAATTTGAGATTGCCAACAGAAGTAGAATGGGAATATTCCGTCAGAGCTGGTAGCACAGATTTATTTACTTTTGGGAAAGTGCTACCAAATGAAGAGCAATTAGAAAAATGGTTAAGTTTTGATTTTTCAGATTTAACGCGTCTGAATTGCAATTATTTTGGCTTGTATGGAATATATACAGGCGAATGGTGCAGTGATCATTATAAAAAAAATGATGACTCACCCGAAACGCCAGATTTTGTTATAAAAGGTGGAGGTGCTTATTTCTGGCCATGGCAAGAGGAAGAGTGGATCTGGTGTATGTCAGCGATGCGAATGTCTTCAAATGGATTAATAGGTGGAGAATGCGGTTGCAGATTAGTATATGATTTAAGTTAGTAAATTATTTCAACATAGTATTAATTTGTGAAAACCCCCAAAATGAAAGGAGACCACATGATGAAGTCGTTATTTGCGGATACCAATGCGGGGGAAACCATGCTGCTCTCCTTTGCAAACGAATATGACAACCACAGCTTTCTTTACTTTTAACTCTTTACAAACCCGCCTTCAATGATATAAAATATTTATGTGTATCAGTGGAATAAAAATCCATAAAAAGCTAAATTTAACATTGAATATAAAACAAAAAGGAGAACGAAAAATGAGCAAGAAAACCACAGTTTTAATGATTCTCGACGGCTACGGCTTAAACGAAAAGAAAGAGCACAACGCAGTAGCCCTCGCAAACACCCCGGTAATGGACAGACTGATGAAGGAGTACCCCTTTGCGCGCGGCAATGCAAGTGGCATGGCAGTAGGACTTCCCGACGGTCAGATGGGCAATTCCGAGGTAGGACACCTTAACATGGGTGCAGGCAGAATAGTCTATCAGGAGCTTACCCGCATCACCAAGGAAATACAGGACGGCACATTTTTTGAAAATCCCGCCCTGCTTGAAGCGGTAAACAATTGTAAGCAGAAAGGCTCAGCGCTTCATCTTTACGGGCTTTTGTCAGACGGCGGCGTACACAGCCACAACACGCACCTCTACGGATTGTTAGAGCTCGCCAAGAGAAACGGTCTGTCAAACGTCTACGTACACGCGTTCCTCGACGGTCGCGACACGCCCCCAGCGTCAGGCAAAGGCTTTGCTGAGGAGCTTGAAGCGAAAATGAAGGAAATCGGCGTAGGCAAAATCGCCACAGTAATGGGACGCTATTACGCAATGGACAGAGATAACAATTACGACCGCGTCCAAATCGCCTACGACGCAATGACACAGGGCAAAGGCGAGACAGCTCCCACAGCTCCCGACGCTATACAGCAGTCCTATGACAAGGATAAGACAGATGAGTTCGTATATCCCACAGTAGTAACTGAAAACGGACAGCCCGTAGCCACAATCAAGGACGGCGACTCAATCATCTTCTTCAACTTCAGGCCTGACCGCGCAAGAGAGATAACAAGAGCATTCTGCGACGACGATTTCAAAGGCTTCGACAGAAAACGCCTTGACGTAAAATACGTATGCTTTTCAGACTACGACCCGACAATCCCCAACAAGTCCGTAGCCTTCCACAAGATAGCAGTCACAAACACCTTCGGCGAGTGGCTTGCCGCCAACAACATGACACAGGCAAGAATAGCTGAGACAGAAAAATACGCCCACGTAACCTTCTTCTTCAACGGCGGCGTAGAAGAACCAAACAAAGGTGAAGACAGAGTGCTAGTCCCCTCACCCAAGGAAGTAGCTACCTATGACCTAAAGCCCGAGATGAGCGCCTACACAGTATGCGATAAACTCGTAGAAGCCATCAAATCAGGCAAATACGACGTAATAATCATCAACTTCGCAAATCCCGACATGGTAGGCCACACAGGCGTAGAAGCCGCGGCAATCAAAGCAGTAGAGGCAGTAGACGAGTGCGTAGGAAAAGCAGTAGACGCAGTCCTGTCCGTAAACGGCACCCTCTTTATCTGCGCAGACCACGGCAACGCAGAACAGCTCGTAGACTACGAAACAGGCGCCCCCTTCACCGCCCACACCACAAACCAAGTGCCATTCATACTCGTAAACTATGACAAAAATTACACATTAAGAGATGGCGGCTGCCTAGCGGACATAGTCCCCACCCTCATAGAAACCATGGGAATGACACAACCCAAAGAAATGACAGGCAAGTCACTCCTTATCAAAAAATAAATAAAATAACAAAATCAGAAAAGGTGCAGATAAATACCAGAAATTCTGCACCTTTTTATACACTATTTCACTAAGTCAACTCAAACGGTAAGCATACATTACAAGCAGAATATTCCGCATATTTCCCCCAATACCACCTAAAAAAAGCATATTGCAATCGCTCCAATTTACATATATTCTACCAATAAACTAGCCCGAGCAGGGCATATATCCCATGAAGACCTTTGGGAAGCGTCGGCACTTAGCGAAGCAAGCTGTAAAAGCGTAGTTCCTTTTACAGCGCTGCTGAGCTTAGTACCGCTACGCTTTCCACTAAGCGCAAGCGGGTCTGAATGGGATATATGCCCTGCTCGGGCGACCTATTTACCACAAACACAAAAACTTATAAAATATAAACAAAAATATTGCACCCAATCACCATAAATTGTATAATTTATATAACACATAGTTGTCAACAAATATAGGAGATGAGGCATGGTGATAAACGTGAGATTTGCATTCAACCTTTTAATATTAAGTATCCTCGCAGTATGCACCTGGTTTTTCATAGTCAGCGTAGAAAGCAAAGCATACTACAGAAAAGTATTCCGCTTCATACTCTTTTCAGCCATATTAATGTACCTAAACCGCTTATTATGCATATCAATGGAAGAAGGCTACCTCACCAGCAGTGACGCCCTTCTCACAACAGAACGCTTCATACACTACATGTTCACCCTGGAAATATACACCCTCTATGCCTTTTTCATCTTCTGCCTGTTCGACCAGTTCCACTATTTTTCAGGCAGAAAAAAACTCCTGTTCTTCCTGCCCTGCATAATAACAGCCGCCCTCATAATCACCTCCCCCTGGACACACCTAATCTTCTGGGTAAAGGACGGCGTCTGCCATAAAGGCGTACTGTTCTGGCTCCTCGTACTGGTAAGAGGCGGCTACGCAATAACAGCCACAGTCAAAGCGCTGCTCAAACGAAACCTAATGATAAAAGTATTCGGACAATGCGTAATCCTGCTCGCAGTATTTGCAGGAATCCAAGCCGCAGTATTTTTCATATCAGGCAATGAAACAATGTACTACTCGACGTTGATTGTAAACGTAGTCGTATTTGTCCTCGCCATCACAATGGTAGAATTTTACAAGGACGATTTGACAGAACTCTTTAACCAAAAGGCGTTTAAACAGTACGTAAGCAAAGAGCTTGAAAAGCAGAAACAAAGGTCAGTCTACCTGATAAAACTGAAAAATTACGAATACCTCAGTGACAATTACAACAAATACTCCATTTGCGAAGTAATAAAAAAGCTTGCCGAATACATAAAGGAATACACAATGCTCTCGTCAATATACTACCTCGGCGGCGGGCGCTTCTGTATTATCCAACATAAAAGCGATAAACTCAATGAAAAAGAGTTCTTTGACAGGCTGGAGGAGCGTTTCTGCGTACCCTTTGAAATCGACGGCTCAAGCGTAAATTTAAGCCTCTTTGCCGCCGTTATGAATATGGAAAGCGGCAAGATAAACAAGGACAATTTTTATAAATACTTTGCCGCATGCGACGAAATAAGATACCGCAGCAATGATGCGCTGGAAATTGTCCAAGCCGACACCTTCAACATAGACCAGCTCCAAAGATACCGCGACGTGGAGGATGCAATCGAAAGAGGACTTGTCGAAAAAGAATTTACAATGTTCTACCAGCCGATAATCTCCACGGAAACAGGCAGGGTAATATCCGCCGAAGCGCTTATCCGCCTTAAAGACCGCGTATTAGGCTTTGTTTCGCCAGAGGAGTTTATCCCCATTTCCGAAACAAACGGCAGAATACTTGAAATCAGCGAGTTTGTAATCGACAGCGTATTCCAATTCGTAAGCGGGCATGACATAACGCAAATGGGCATGGAATTTATCGAAATGAACCTTTCCGTGATACAGTGTATGGACGAAAATCTCAGCAGCAAGCTTGAATATTACATAGAAAAATACCACATAGATCCCAAGCGCATAAACCTTGAAATCACAGAAACCACAAACTTTGACGAGGAAAAGCTCAAACAGCAGCTTGAAAAGATAAAGAAGCTTGGCTTTAGCTTTTCACTCGACGATTACGGCACAGGCTACTCAAATCTCGTGAGGGTGCTTGAATATCCCGTAGACGTAATAAAGCTGGACAAGAGCATAATATGGGCGGCATTTGACGACAGGGACAGCTTTGTCACAGTGAAAAACCTTATCGCAATGTTCCATGACGTGCGCCGCAAGCTTGTAGCGGAGGGCGTAGAGAGCCAGACGCACGCGGACAGGCTAAAGGAGCTGGGGTGCGACTATCTGCAGGGGTATTTTTATTCAAAACCCGTAAACCAGACAGAATTTGTCGATTTCGTCAATAAATTCAACAATAAAATATAATCATAAAAAATTCGGGGCTGATACACTGTCAGCCCTGTATTTTTTTCATGTTTGTCAATAATCATCATATCTGAATGTTTCCCCTATTTCTGCTAATACTAAAGCGTGATATATAAAGCAATAACAGGTAAAAATGCAGAAACGGAGGAAAGAAAATGAACCAAAATTCACTGGTAATTACAGACATACACGCAAGAGAAATACTCGATTCCAGAGGCAATCCCACAGTGGAGGCAGTAGTCAGGGTAAATGACCGCTATGAGGGCAGGGCAAGCGTGCCGTCAGGCGCAAGCACAGGCAAATTTGAGGCGGTAGAGCTTCGCGACGGCGAGCTGCGCTATATGGGGCTTGGCGTGCAAAAGGCGATAAACAATGTAAACACTAAAATCAGAGAGGCGCTTATTGGCACAGACGTATGCAACCAAAAGCTGATAGACCATATCCTCATAGACACAGATGGCACAGACAATAAAGGCAATCTCGGCGCAAACGCCACCCTTAGCGTGTCAATGGCGGCGGCAAGGGCAGCGGCGGACGCGCTAGGCATGCCACTATACAGATACCTCGGCGGGGTAAAGCCAAACCGTCTTCCCGTACCCATGATGAACATCTTAAACGGAGGCAGGCACGCGACAAACACGGTCGATTTTCAGGAATTTATGATAATGCCCGTAAAAGCGGAAAGCTTCAAGGAGGGCTTGCGCATATGCGCTGAAATTTATCACAACCTCAAAAAAATCTGCCACGAGAGAGGGCTTTCCACGGGCGTAGGCGACGAGGGCGGCTTTGCCCCTGATTTGCCCGATGCCACGGCGGTGCTTGACATAATAGTTGACGCGATAGGCGCGGCAGGCTACAAAGCAGGCGAGGAGGTCAAAATCGCGCTTGACGCGGCAGCCTCAGAGCTATACAACGAGGAGGACAACACCTATCATTTCAGCGGCGAGACACAGCTTAGGAGTAAGTGGGAGGGCGTGGAGAACAACAGCGCCTTTGAAGACATGGGCGAGGTAAAGCGCAGCACAGAGGAAATGATACAATATTACGAAAAGCTGATAGACCATTATCCAATCATATCAATAGAAGACGGGCTTGCCGAGGACGACTGGGACGGCTGGCAGGAGCTTACAAGGCGTATCGGCAAAAAAGTACAGCTTGTTGGCGACGACCTGTTTGTCACCAACACCAAACGCCTTGACGCAGGCATCAAGCTGGAAGCCGCCAACGCAATCCTCGTCAAAGTAAACCAGATAGGCACGGTCAGCGAGGCGATAGAAGCCGTCGAAATGGCGCAGAACAACGGCTACAAGGCAGTAATCAGCCACCGCAGCGGCGAGACTGAGGACACCTTCATAGCAGACCTAGCCGTAGCCATGAACGCAGGACAGATAAAGACAGGCGCTCCCTGCCGCAGCGACCGCACGGCAAAATACAACCAGCTCCTCAGAATAGAAGAAGAACTCGGCAAAGTGTCCGTATATATGAATCCGTTCCACAAGCTGTAAAACACTCAGATGCACCCCAAAACGCCATGGAAAGCATTGTTGAAAGCAAGCATCAAAAACAGCAAATCAAAAACGGCAAAAACAGCATGCAAAAATCAGATTGCTATATATTTGCCAAAATGCTATACTATTACAGACAAGGGAAATCAACAAAAATCTTCTTGACAATAAAGGCAGCGGCTCTGAAAATAAATTCAGAGCCGCAATTTGCATTAAAATTAAAAACTCCCTATTGTCAACCGCAGTATTTTGTGCTAAACTATCATTCATAGTGCATCACCAGATAAATCAACAACCAATCATTCAGGCGCACGACGCCTTAAAAAACGGAGGAAACATGGCAGTATTAAGGACAATTCTCACAGTGATATTAATATTGGTATCAATAGCATTTACAATAGTAGTTTTAATGCAGGAGGGCAAGTCAGCAGGGCTTGGAGCAATCAGCGGCGCGGCGGAAACATACTGGGGCAAGAATAAAGGACGCTCCATGGAGGGCGCTCTCGTCAGGATTACGACAGTGCTCGGCGTAGTATTTATGATACTTGCGGTTGTTTTGAATATCAATTTTTAACAGCACAGCAAAAGAAACACTCTTGTAAAAAAGAGTGTTTTTCATTTTTATGCGTTACGGCATTTACATCATTAAGCCGCCAGAGCGGCGCGGAGGAGTAAAATTGAGCGATAAGAGAAAAAAAGTAATACTTGATTTGGTACAGGAAGAATTTTATGTCCCAATGAAGGAAAAAGAGCTTGCAGTAATGCTTCAGGTCAAAAAAGAGGACAGGGCAGAGCTAAACCGCCTTTTAAATGAGCTGCTTGCAGAGGGCGAGCTTTCGATAACAAAAAAAGGCAAATTTGTCAAGGCAAAAAAATCCGACAAAGAGCTGACAGGCACATTCATAAGCCACCCCAAAGGCTTTGGCTTCGTGGAAATAGAAGGGCGCGACGAGGATCTGTACATTCCCGAGGATTGCGTAAACGGAGCATTCCACAAGGACACAGTCAGGGTTTCATTGTTATCAGGCCAGCGCGGCAGGCGTCAGGAGGCGCAGGTAATAGAAATCATATCAAGAGGCATCACGCGTGTCGTCGGCATATTTGATAAAAGCAACAAAAATTACGGCTTTGTAATCCCCGACAACGCCAAAATCACAAATGACATTTTCGTGCCGTCAGAGCGTTCAAAGGGCGCGGTATCAGGCCACAAGGTAGTATGCGAAATCACGGACTACGGCAAAAACAACAGAAAGCCCGAGGGGAAAATCGTCGAGATATTAGGCCACATAAACGATCCTGGCGTCGATATAATGTCAATCGTGAAAGGCTACGAGCTTCCCACGGAATTTCCCGAAAGAGTAATGCGTCAGGCGGAAAATGTTTCAAACGAGGTTTCAGAGGCGGATATTCTTGGCAGGCGCGACCTGCGCAATGTCCAGATGGTGACGATAGACGGCGAAGACGCAAAGGATTTGGACGACGCGGTAAGCCTTACGGTAGAAGACGGCCTTTACAAGCTTGGAGTGCATATCGCAGATGTCACAAACTATGTTCAGGAAAATTCAGCCCTTGACTGGGAGGCAAAAAAACGCGGCACAAGCGTGTACCTTGTGGACAGGGTTATCCCAATGCTCCCGCACAAGCTTTCAAACGGCATCTGCTCGCTGAATGCAGGAACCGACAGGCTCGCGCTAAGCTGCCTTATGACGATAGACGGCAAGGGCGAGGTGGTAAGCCACGAGATAGTTGAGAGCGTCATAAACGTTGACCGAAGAATGTCCTATACAAGCGTAAAAAAAATTCTTGAGGACAAGGACGAGGAGCAGATAAAAGAGTACGCGCCGCTGGTGCCTATGTTTGAGCAGATGCAGGCTTTAGCCGCCATACTCCGCGAAAAAAGAAGGAAACGCGGCTCAATAGACTTCGATTTTCCCGAGACAAAAATAGTGCTTGACAGCCAGGGACGCCCAATCGAGATAAAGCCGTATGAGCGCAATACAGCCACAAAGATTATCGAAGATTTTATGCTTATGGCAAATGAAACAGTGGCGCAGCATTTTTACTGGCTGGAGCTCCCTTTCATATACCGCACGCATGACAATCCCGATCCTGAAAAAATAGCAAAGCTTGCCACTTTTGTACGAAATTTTGGCTACAGCATAAAAAGCAGGCAGGAGGAGCTTCACCCCAAGGAGCTCCAAAAGCTTCTTGCCAAGATAGAGGACACGCCCGAGGAGGCGCTGATAAGTCGCCTTGCGCTCAGAAGCATGAAGCAGGCAAAATACACGATTGACTGTACAGGTCACTTTGGGCTCGCCTGCCAGTATTACTGCCATTTTACATCGCCGATACGCCGCTATCCCGATTTGCAGATACACCGCATTATCAAGGAGCAGCTGCGCGGCAGAATGAACGAAAACCGCATACAGCATTACAATGAGATACTTCCCGAGGTCGCAAAAAATTCCTCTGAAATGGAAAGGCGCGCCGACGAAGCAGAGCGCGAGACTGACAAGCTAAAGAAAGCGGAATACATGGAGGAGCATATTGGCGAAATATACGAGGGCGTCATATCCTCAATCACAAACTGGGGCATATACGTGGAGCTTCCCAATACAATAGAAGGAATGATACATGTATCGACGCTCCCGGGAGATTATTTTTACTATGACGAAGCCGCCTACGAAATGGCAGGGCAGTCAACAGACAAACGTTACAAGCTCGGCGAGAAGCTCACAGTACAGGTAAACAACGTAGATAAAATCGCAAGAACAATAGATTTTATCATAGCAGACGAGCAGTAAAAATCGGCAGTTTCGTCTGCAATAAGGCATTGGCGCTTTAAGAATGGAGAATATATATGTCAAAAAATGAAACAGCAAAATTAGTCGCAAACAACAAGAAAGCATACCACGACTACTTCATAGAAGAAAAATACGAATGTGGCATTGCCCTTCACGGCACGGAGGTCAAATCGCTGCGCATGGGGAAATGCAGCATAAAAGAAGCCTTTATCCGCATTGAAAACGGTGAGGTATTTGTATATGGAATGCACATTTCACCATACGAAAAAGGCAATATCTTCAATAAAGATCCCCTGCGCGTAAAAAAGCTCCTCCTCCACAAACAGGAAATAAATAAGCTTGTCGGAAAAATCAAGGAAAAAGGCTACACACTAGTCCCGCTGCAGGTATATTTTGCAAATGGCAAAGCCAAAGTGGAAATCGGACTTGCGCGCGGCAAAAAGCTCTACGACAAACGCGAGGACATAGCCAAAAAAGACCAGAAACGTGAAATGCAGAGGGAGTTTAAGGTTAAAAATCTGTATTGATATGAAACGCAGAACCAAAATAGCATTAATTTCGTCTGTACAAAAAATTATTTTAAACGATAAATGGGATAATACTTTCAGAGGTACTTTATATGCTTAACGAAAAGAAAAAATACAATATGTGCTGGATTGCGCTTATAACAGTGATGGCATTTATTCATTGCTTCCGCATAGGAAGCATACCATATGGGATTAATGTAGATGAAATGGGGATGGGGTATGATGCGTGGTGTCTTGCCAATTTTGGCACTGACAGGTATCTGAAAACATTTCCTGTTTATTTAATAAATTTTGGAGGAGGCCAAAGTGCGTTATATGCATATTTATGCGCTCCGTTTGTTTATATTTTTGGAATTTCGGCGGTTACATTAAGAATACCGGCAATAATTTTTGCATTTATGACACTATTTTTTTCTGTGAAGATTGCTGACTGTATATGGAACGATAAGAGAATGAATTTGCTGGTGGGATTAATTTATACAATGTCACCTGTATTTTTGATGCTGTCACGTATAGGATTAGACTGCAACCTTATGCTTGGAATGGCAACTATGTATATATACTTTTTAATCAAAACCATAAATAGGGGGGGGGGGTATAAAGCTCAGATGGTTTATTCTGACTGGAATTATAGGAGGGCTGGTTTTATACAGTTATGTAATCAGTCATTTGGTAATGCCTTTATTCATTCTTTTTTTGACAATTTACCTATTTTACATAAAGAGAATAAGCATAAAACAATTGTTTGCAATGACAGTTCCAATGGCTGTTTTGGCGATGCCGCTGATACTGTTTCATATAATCAATATTTTTAATTTAGATGAGATAAGCATAGGAATTTTTACAATACCTAGAATGTTTCGGTATAGAGGCGATGACTTATCAATACATGTGATAGGAAAAAATCTACTTCATTTTTTCAAGACAACGTTGTTATGTGATAACATAAAGTTTAACAGTATTGAAAAATTTGGAAATATGTATTATATATCAGTTCCATTTATAATAATTGGATTAATTGACTGTATGGCGCAGTCGTTTGTTTCTGTGAAAAACAGGCACTGGAATGCCTGCTTTATAATTTCCATATGGTTTATATGTGTATATATTACGGGAGCTTTTATAAGTACTGCTGATGGAGCTAATGTTTATCAATTAAACAGTGTTTTTGCTACATACCTTGTTTTTTGCGCCGATGGTCTGCGTATTTTATATAAATGGATTAAAAAGCATTTTTATGTAAAAAAGGTCATAATAACAATGATAATTGTTTTATATTCCGTATTATTTATATGTTTTAGCAAATATTATTTTTTTGATTATACTGAGGATACATATTTAATAGACTTATTTAATTTTAAGTTTGATGATGTATTATCCTATATAGATGAAAATATGCCTGCAAGTGTGAAGGAGCGGAATACATATGTATTGGGCGTAAATCAGACATATATATTTTATCTTGGAAGCACAATGACATCGCCATATGAATATAATGAGCTTGTGCAGGATAATTCTTATACATTATGGTTATGGACGCAAATCTATAAAAATTATAGGTTTTATTTTCCAGAGGAATTTGATCCCCCCAAAGAATTTGATCCGTCAGGGAATTATATTGTTCCAGAAACTAGTGAAAACTATATAAATCAGCTTGAAGAACATGGTCTTGAAAAGCTTCATATAGGAAATTATTATCTGTTCTGGAATCAGATTCTTTGTAGTGATGAATCTAATGCGCAGGCAATTATGTCCTGGGATCATGGAGCGCTAAATGGAAAACTTGTGCCTGATGATGGGGATAATTCTGTTTTGTCGGGCTGGGCAATTAATTTAACGAATGCGTCGCCATGGGATGATATTATAGCTTGGGCAAATGGAAAATATTATGTTGCAAAAAAAATGGAGCGGACTGATGTCACGGAAGTGCTCAATAATGAAAGCTTATTAATGAGTGGTTTTCATATAACAATTCCATCTTCCGACTTTATAGAAGGAAAAGTTAGGGTTTATTTTATTGATTATGATAATAAAAGCTGTTATATTGAAAACTATTAATAAAAAAATTACCTATAAAAAATATTGAAAAATTATTCCAATCCCCTTGACAAACGATAATTGCTATGATAATCTAATAAAGCTGTCGCTGATAAAGCACAGCAGCACCTTGACAAATAAACAGTAATGCAGACCTGAAAATTCTAAGAGAAAAGAAAATCAAAGAGAAGTTCAGAGAACAAAAACCTAAAGTAATCACGCTGTAAAGCAGGCGAAAGCAGCAATACAGCGGAAGG
>CANQPM010000016.1 GCA_947625775.1 uncultured Lachnospiraceae bacterium
CAAGGAGGTAAGATTATGGTAGTACAGCACAATTTACAGGCAATGAACTCTAACAGAATGTTAGGTATCACACAGGGCACATTATCAAAGTCAACAGAGAAGCTTTCATCAGGTTACAAGATTAACCGCGCGGCAGATAACGCAGCAGGTCTTGCTATATCAGAGAAGATGAGAAAGCAGATCAGAGGGCTTACGCAGGCTTCCGCAAACGCTGAGGACGGCATCAGTACAGTGCAGACAGCAGAGGGCGCTCTCACAGAAGTGCATGACATGCTCCAGAGAATGAACGAGTTGGCAGTACAGGCGGCAAACGGCACAAACTCAGAGGATGACCGTTCATACATCCAGGACGAGATCGATCAGCTCACACAGGAGATTGACCGTGTGGCAGAAACGACCAAGTTCAATGAGACATATCTGCTGAAAGGCGATGCAGATGGCGAGAAGGGATATTTATATTCTTATAAAATGGGACAGACAGATGCAGTGGCAAAGGCAGTGATGAACGAAGATGGCGCAACAGGTATTGGGGCGACCATAGAGTTCAAAGCTACAGGTACTGTAGATGAGCAGAATGCACTTGCAAAGGCACTTCGTGATCAGGGACTTACGATATCAACCACCACATATGTATCTGAAGTTGCTGACGACGGTACAAAAACTATAGGTACTAAAATATCTGTAGAATTGAATGGAAGCGATGCTAAAAGCAATTATTCAATCAAAGGTGATGGAACAGGGCAGGAGTTTACAGTAGTTAATGCGGCTGGTGACGAGATTGCTACTATTAATGTTTCTGGTGTAACGGCTGCGGCGGACAGCGCTGACGATGGCGGTAAGAGCGCAGTAATCGCGGCAAACTTTGTAAAAGCAGCAGAAAGCACGAAGGAAAAATTTAAATATTATGACAAAGACGGAAATGCTATTGCTGCAAATGCATTGGGCGATTACTATACATCAACGGCTGCTGATACAGATACTGCAAGGGCAGATGCCAAAAAAGTATATGATGCGCTTGGCAATGAGCTTGTAATGGATGATGATCATGTATCATCTGTACAGGACAAGACGGCAGCGCTCAACCTCAAGTTCCACGTAGGCGCAGACGGCACAAATAACAACAAGATTTCCATTAACATCGAAGCCCTCACAGCTAAGGGGCTTGGCATCAACGGTCTCAAGGTTGACGGCAGCGATGGCACAAAGGCAACAGATTCAATCGCGGTTGTCGCACAGGCAATCAAGATTGTATCAACCCAGCGTTCAGCACTCGGTGCAGTACAGAACCGCTTAGAGCATACGATCAACAACCTGGATAACATCGTAGAGAACACGACATCAGCAGAGTCAGCAATCCGTGATACAGATATGGCTGATGAGATGGTTAAGTACTCTAACAATAACATCCTTTCACAGGCAGGTCAGTCAATGCTTGCACAGGCAAACCAGTCAAATCAGGGTGTACTTTCATTACTTGGCTAATCAGTATTCTGGCAGAGTTAAACGGTATAACCATAATAAAAGGGACGGCGCAGATTATGTGCCGTCCTTTTTGCGCAGGTATGCGAGTGATACAGTGATACGATTTTACAATAGGAAGCATTTTTGCTTTTGCAGCAGAATACATGAACAGCTTACGGCGAAAAATTCGTCAATGGTAAAAATAGACAGGTTTATGCTGCTTATGGAGTTGATTCACCACGGATATGACATAGGACCGAAGGAGATGAAAAAGAAGCAGCAGCGCAATATCGACCTGCTGCTAAAAAGCTTAGAGAGCAATCCTGACGATCCCTATGCGTATTTTCAGATAGCACAGTCAAATTATGTTATGCAAAATTACGAGGAAGCGCTTAAATATTACAGTAAAGCGCTTTCGTATGAGCCTGACACAGGATATGAGTATGTACAGCTTCTGGTAATGGGAATGGCAAGCACATATATGCGTCTGGGCAGATACAAAGAAGAGCTTGAACTGCTTGAAGCATATGCGGACAAGTATAAAAACGCAAAATTCATGTTTGTGCATGCAACCGCCTACCTTGACAATAATGAGCTTCTCAAGGCGCTGCTGCTGTTTCTGAATGCTGTCGCACGCCCAGATGCTGCTCAGCTTGGAGAAAACCTCGCCGACTGCTACGGAAACATTATCCAAATTTACCGCAAAATGGGCGAGGATAAAATGGCGGATATGTTTGTGGAAAAATATAAATCATTGCTGGCTGAAAAAGAAAGAATACTTAATAGTTAAATTTTCGTAAGTTTCACTGATAAAGCCTTCCCTTGCGTGAAAAGTATCATTGACTTTAACTTGCCAAGTATTATATAATCCATTATATATTGCTAAAAACCAAATGCGTAAAAGGATAAAATTTATGAGGTGAAGGGGAATGGGAAAAAAGACATCTAAAATTCTGATAGGCAGCTTTGTGTCTGTATTTGTCTTTTGCATCTGCGTGTTTATTTTTCTGCTGGGTTCGACTTCAAGAATAAACGCCCAAATGGTAAACAAAGTCGGCGACTTTTATATGACGCGGATAAGCGTACAGATAAAAAGACACTTCCAGACGACAATGGACGCAAAGCTTTCGCAGATAAACACGCTTATCGACAGGACGCCGCCCGACGGAGAAATCCAAGGGCATGAGCTTATTGAGGAGCTTACAAGGAGCGGCATGATAAGGAAATTTGACGGACTTGCGTTTCTGACAGACGACGAGCAGCTCCATATGATATACGGCGACCAGTTTATGCCGATTGATTTGACAAACTTTATGGCGTCAATCAGGGCGGGTGAAAAAAAGACTACGCTTGTAAGGCAGGAAAACAGTGACGGGATTGAAGTCTTAATCGGCGTTCCATGCGAGTACACGCTTGAAAACGGGGAAAAAAGCATAGCGATTGCGGCAGGCATAAGCATAGACTACATAAGGGAAACGCTCGCGGTAAGCAATGCCGACGAGGATACATATTCATTTATATCCATGAAAGACGGCACGCTGCTGATGAAGACTGAGGAAACGCAGGAGGAAAACTTTTTTGACTGGCTCGGCAATGTAGTCGTCATGAGCGATGGAAAAGACGCGGAGTATTTCCAAAGCGGGCTAAAAAAAGCGATGGACGAGGGCGGCATATTCAACGACACCATAAATACTGAAAAATGCCTTAGAAGCATAGTCGCCACGCCGCTTGCATATTCGGAATGGTATTTGATAACCATTATGGAGTACACGACCTTGGACGATATAGTCAGCAGCCATGAAGGGGCGCGCACAGCTTACTATGTGCTGTCGATGGCGCTGCTGTTTATTATTTTCCTTGCGCTTTTTGTATTTTACTATAATTTTACAAAAAAGCAGTTTGTGCTGCTCAATGAGGCGCGTGACGAGGCAGTCAGCGCAAACAAGGCAAAGAGCGAATTTCTGTCAAATATGAGCCACGACATCAGAACGCCGATGAATGCGATAGTCGGCATGACGGCGATTGCCACGGCAAACATAGATGACAAGCAGCAGCTTACAAACTGTCTTAAAAAAATCACGCTTTCAAGCCGTCACTTGCTTGGACTTATCAATGACATCCTCGATATGTCAAAGATAGAAAGCGGCAAGATGACGCTTAATGTGGAGCTTATTTCGCTGCGCGAGACCATGGACAGCATAGTGAGCATCATACAGCCGCAGGTAAAGCTCAAAAACCAGCAGTTTGACATTTTTATTTCCAATATAATTTCAGAGGACGTATATTGCGACAGCGTGCGTTTGAATCAGGTGCTGATTAATTTCCTGTCAAACGCGTTTAAGTTTACGCCCGAGGGCGGCATGATTCATATGTCAGTCAGTCAGGAGTCCTCGCCCAAGGGGGATAAATATGTCAGGGTGCATTTTCGCGTGAAAGACAGCGGCATCGGCATGACGCCCGAATTTAAGGAGAAAATTTTCGAGGCGTTTGTGCGCGAGGACAATCTGCGTGTACACAAGACGGAAGGCACGGGGCTTGGCATGGCGATTACAAAGCATATAATAGACGCGATGGAGGGTACAATCGAGATAAACAGCGAGCCGAACAAGGGCACAGAGTTCCACGTCACGCTTGATTTGGAGAAGGCGACAGTAAAGGAGGCGGATATGGTGCTTCCCGAGTGGAATATGCTCCTTGTTGACGACGACGAGCAGCTTTGCAGGGACACGGCGGCAAGCTTAAGGGAGATGACTGTCAAATGCGACTGGGCGCTCGGCGGCAGGCAGGCTATCAAAATGGTGGGTGAGCACTTTGAAAAGCATAACGATTACCAGATTATCCTGCTCGACTGGAAAATGGGTGATATGGACGGCATAGCGACAGCGCGCGAGCTGCGCCGCGTATATGGAAGTGAGCTGCCTATTCTTTTGATATCGGCGTATGACTGGAGCGATATCGAGGAGGAAGCGCGCGAGGCGGGAATAAGCGGATTTATCTCGAAGCCGCTGTTTAAATCGACGCTTTTCCATGGACTTATGCAGTTTATGGATCCGATACAGTACAGGGAGGAGGAAAAGAAGGCAAAGCAGCGTGATTTCACGGGTGTGAGGGTGCTGCTTGCGGAGGACAACGATTTAAATTATGAGATTGCAAACGACCTGCTTGCAGACATCGGCATACAGACGGAGTGGGCGGAGAACGGGCAGATATGCGTCGAGATGTTTGAAAAATCTGAGGAGGGCTACTATGACGCTGTTCTTATGGATATCCGTATGCCTGTAATGTCAGGCTATGAGGCGGCGGCAAAAATACGCGCAATGACGGACAGGGCGGACGTTCATATCCCGATTATCGCCATGACGGCGGACGCGTTTTCAGAGGACGTAAAGAAATGCCTTGAATACGGAATGGACGCGCATATTTCCAAGCCTATAGATATGTCAGTAGTGACCAAAATGCTTGCAAAATACCTGCCTGATAGGGAAAATGCTGAATAAGCAGAACTTTACCATAAATGTAAAACAGCACATATTTGTCTGATTAATCACGAGCGTAGATGTGAATATAAGTATAAACAAAAGCCTGCGATAAGTTGACTAATAACATATAAAATGCTATAATCAACAAGGTCTTATAGGAAATCACACAATTATGAAGGAGTAAAATTAATTATGAAAAAAGACAATTTTGGAATTTGTTTGAGCTTTTACGCGGTGTTAGCCTTTGTGTTGGCAATATTTGGCAATACTACGGTTTTGGCTCTCCTGCTTGGTTTTGTAATTCTGGTGCATAAGGACCAGTGGCTTATCAGACAGGTTATGCAGGCGCTTTTCCTTGGCATGGTGGCAAGCATAGTGAACATAATAATCGGCGTTATCAGTCCGATTTACAGTATTCCCATATTGGGGCATGTAATTTCGGTGACGCTTGGTGCAGCATCGTCAATTATAGACATTATAATACTTGTAATTGCGATTATCGCTATAATGCGCGTATCGAAGGGACAGGAGGCTGAGGCTCTTTTTGTGAAAGGCTTTGCAGACAAAGCATTTGGCATTGTAAGAAAGGCTGTATATGCCCAGCCGCCTGTGCAGAATATGCAGTATCAGCAGCCAAATCAGAATATGAATTACCAGCAGTCCGTGCAGTATCAGCAGCCGACGCAGTACCAGCAGCCCGAGCAGGGCAGCGTACAGCAGCCGACGCAGTACCAGCAGCCCGAACAGGACAGCTCAAAACAGGACAGCTCTTTGAGTTAAAAAATCTACTGTATTATTCATGCTTTGCAAAATTCTTTGTACAGCGCATTAGAAACAACACATAAATTTTCAATAAGACTGAATGGCGGAATATCCTGATGTACAGGGTATTCCGCTTAATAATTGCGCTGATGTTTTTAATAAAGCCAATTTAGTTGAATTGTGTCGGCAAATAATTAATTAAACGCTTGCAGAAAAGCAAAATTTAAGTATAATTAGATGTATCAAAATGAAAAGGAGAATAAGGCTATGTCAAACAAGTACAGCGGCACAAAAACGGAAAAAAATCTTGAGGCGGCATTCGCGGGAGAATCACAGGCGCGCAATAAGTACACGTATTTCGCGTCAGTGGCAAAAAAAGAAGGCTTCGAGCAGATATCGTCAATCTTTTTAAAGACGGCTGACAATGAAAAGGAGCACGCAAAAATGTGGCTCAAGGAGCTCAAAGGCATCGGAAACACGGCTGAAAACCTTGCGGCTGCGGCAGACGGCGAAAACTACGAGTGGACAGATATGTACGAGGGGTTTGCAAAGACCGCCGAGGAGGAGGGCTTTACGGAGCTTGCGGCAAAATTCAGAGCGGTAGGCGCCATCGAAAAGCACCATGAGGAGCGTTACCGCGCGCTGTTAAAGAACGTCGAGACGGCGGCAGTATTTGAAAAGAGCGAGGTTAAGGTCTGGGAGTGCAGGAATTGCGGTCACATCGTAGTAGGCACAAAAGCGCCCGAGGTATGTCCAGTATGCGCCCACCCGCAGGCGTATTTTGAGGTATGCGCGGAAAACTACTAAGGATTAATGTGTATATAAGCGCTGTTTTAACTCACTAATCAGGAAACTGAAAACGACAGTAAAAAAATAAAAATCAAATTTTCCCAAAAATTTTCAGAAAAAAAGGTTGACATATCATAAAAAATAAATTAATATGTATGATGTCAAGGGACAAAGGCGTTCCACTGTAAATCAGTGGAGCGCCATTTTTGTTTTATTTTGGTTTATGCCGGAGGGAAGATATGATTAAGCTGGAAAACATATGCAAAAATTTTGGAGATTTACAGGTATTAAAAAATGTAAATCTTGAAGTCAGGGAAGGTGAAAAGCTTGTAATAATAGGACCTTCCGGTTCAGGAAAATCAACCACGGTCAGGTGCATGAATTTTCTGGAAGAGCCTACGAGCGGGCACGTGTACATAAACGGCACGGAGCTTACATCTAAAAACAAGACAAAAATCATAAGAGAGTCAATCTCAATGGTATTTCAGCAGTTTAATCTTTACCCGCATATGACCGTGCTGAAAAACCTCACAATAGCGCCGATAAAGCTTCACCACAAGAGCAAAAAGGAGGCTGAGGAGCTTGCGTACCACTACCTTGATGTCGTAGGGTTAAGGGACAAGGCGCACGTATATCCGTCAACTTTGTCGGGCGGGCAGCAACAGAGAATAGCCATAGCAAGAGCGCTTTGCGCACAAACAAAAATAATCCTGTTTGACGAGCCCACATCGGCGCTTGATCCAGAAACAATACAGGAAGTGCTTGATGTCATGATAAAGCTTGCAAAGGAAAATATCACCATGGTGGTGGTAACGCACGAGATGGGCTTTGCAAGACAGGTAGCGGACAGGGTAGTGTTTATGGCGGACGGACAGATAATAGAGGAAGGCACGCCAGAGCACTTTTTTACAAATCCTGAAAGCGAGCGCGTAAAGCAGTTCCTTGGCAAAATCATAAGATAAAACAACAATATGTTATCATTGTCCAAGCGTGACAGCATAGGACGGCACGCGGGGACGTTGATATAAAAACAATCCACAGCCGCGCCGAGCCATGGATTGCAAAAAGAGGACAAAACGGCGCAAAAACAGCATAATAGAATGGAGGAGTTTGTTATGAGAAAACTATCAAAATTTGCAGCCGCAGTGATGACAGCGGCAATGTCGGCAATGCTGCTTACAGGGTGCGGCGGTTCTGCCGAAACCTCGTCAGGCGCGGATGCGCAGACAACGCCCGCAGCCGATGCCGCAGCCACACAGGAGAGCGCAGCTTCAGGCGAAACGGCAGCGGCAGAGGCAACAGCAGCCACAGGAGAGTACGGCGAAGATGTTCAGGCTATCATTGACAGGGGAGTATTGCGCGTAGGCGTCAAAAACGCGGTAGTGGGCTTTGGCTTTCAGGACACAGTGACAGGCGAATACTCTGGTATGGAGATTTCCATTGCGGAAAAAATAGCCGAAAGCCTCGGCGTTGACATAGAATTTACCACAGTTACCGCAGCCACAAGGACAGAGCTGCTTGACTCAGGCGATATAGACTGTGTGCTTGCGACCTTCACAATCACTGACGAGAGAAAGGAAAGCTGGGATTTCTCTACGCCGTATTACACGGACTATGTATCAGTGCTTGTTGAAAATTCAAGCGGCATCACATCACTTGCGGACTTGGTAGACAAAAAGGTAGGCGTTTCCTCAGGCTCTACATCGGCGCGCTCGCTTACAAGCGCAATGATTGACGCGGGACTGATTTCAGGCGACGGCTTTGACGCGGAAACATTTGACGCGGCGCTTTGGAATGAGGGCGTGTCCTTCCAGCAGTACGACGATTATCCCGCGATATCCACAGCGCTCAGCGCAGGCGAAATTGACGCGTTTTGCGTAGATAAGTCTATCCTTGCGATTTACAATACGGACGGGCGTTCATATATTGAGGAGCAGTTCTCGCCACAGGAGTACGGCGTTGCCACTACAAAGGGCTCGGATTTTTCAGCATACGTTGACGGTCTTATAACAGAGTGGCTTTCAGACGGCACGATTGACGGCTTTATAGCTGAAAACAACCTGCAGTAAGAGATAAAAAACACTAAAAACAGGAGGCGCGGCTATGTCAGGAATTTTATCGTTGAGGGCGTGGGGAAAGGTGTGGAGCTACAGGACCACCTTCGCGCTTGGACTGTTCAATACGGTCAGGACGGCAGTGTTTGCCATACTGATAGCGCTGGTATTAGGCATAATATTCGGGCTGATGGCGACAAGCGGAAAGAAGATACTCAGGGCAGTAAGCCGCGTCTATGTCGAGGTGATACAAAACACGCCGATTTTGCTTCAAACCTGCTTTCTGTACTATGCGCTGGCATTTTCAAACCACAGCATAGGCATAATAATGACAGGCATTATAGCGCTTGGCGTTTACACGGGCGCGTATATGGCGGAGGTTATACGCGCAGGAATAGAGGCAATCCCCAAGGGGCAGTTTGAGGCGGCAGCGGCGCAGGGCTTTAACTATATTGAAAAGATGTATTATATCATACTTCCGCAAAGCATCAAGATAATTTTGCCCCCGATGGTAAATCAGGTGGTAAACCTTATCAAAAACACGTCATGCCTGTACATAATCGGCGGCGCGGACTTGATTTCACTGACCTACAGCTTTGTCACGGGAGAAAATACAGGCGGCGCGTATGCCCCCGCGTACCTGATAAGCGGATTTTTGTTTTTTATCATATGTTATCCGCTTTCGCGCACGGCAAGCGCTTGGGAGATATCATTAAAGCAGAGGGAGGCGAGGTTAAATGACTAACGTAGAGGCAAGCCTTTCCATGCTGAAAAACGCTAACATTCTGCTCTATATCGGAAAAGGCGTACTGTTTACAATGATAATATCCGTAATCGCGGTATTGAGCGGCATAATAATAGGTTCAGTGTTGGCGCTGGTGAGAAACTACTGTACAAAAGGCGTTGTGCCGCGGATATTCCACACGCTTTCAGTTATTTATATAGAAGTGTTCAGGAATACGCCGCTTTTGCTCTGGATATTCATATGCCTTGTATTCTGTCCGTGTCCCTCGCTCTTTTCAAGGAAGCTGTTTGGACTCACAAGCGTGGAGACAAAGCTTTTGTTTAAGGCGTCGGTGGCGCTCATTCTCTTTACCTCGTCAGTAGTGGCGGAGATAATAAGAGGCGGACTGAACGGCATAGCCAAGGGACAGTTTGAGGCGGCGCATGCGCAGGGCTTTAACATTGTGCAGACCTTTATATACGTAATTCTGCCGCAGGCGTACAGGAGCGTCATGCCTACGCTCGTAAGCCAGGTGACGTCAACAATCAAGGACTCGTCGTATCTTGCGAATGTGGCGGTAATCGAGCTTATGTCAAGGGTAAAGCAGATTTTGAGCTCTGCAAACCGATATAACGGCACTGGAAACATAAACGTATCTGACGTATTTGTATTGTTTGGATTTGCGGCGCTGATATATTTTGCCATAAACTACACGCTTTCCTGCATAGTACGCAGAATGCAGAAACGAAGAAGAAAAGTAAAGGCATAGGAATGTTTATAAAGCTTGTGTATGCGTTGCGCGCACAAGCTTTAATATACTAAAGGCGCAGCGCAGAAACGGTGGAAAAAATGGAGCAGTACGTAATAACGATATCAAGACAGTTTGGGAGCATGGGGCGCTCGATAGCCCATAAGCTCTCGGAAATGCTGGAAATAGAATTTCTTGACAGGGATATAGTTGAGGCGACGGCAAAGCGGATGGGGCTTCCCGTGTCCGTGATAAGCGAGCAGGAGGAAAGCAGCAAACTAAAATTTTTCCCGCGTATGTACCCGCTCGGAATAGGCATACCCAACCTAAAGGACGAGATATTTAATGTGCAGAAAAATATAATCATGGATTTCGCCTCAAAGGAATCCTGCATTATCGTGGGCAGGTGCGCGGACAGCATATTGTGTGAGACAAAAAATCTTCTGAGCGTGTATATTTACGCCCCATATGAGGCGCGTCTTAAAAACTGCACGGATATTCTGCAGATGGATTTAAAGACCGCCAAGAGAATGATTAGGGAAGTGGACGCGGCGCGGGAAAATTACCACAGGACATATTGCCCCGACTGGACAGGACCGTTTGACTACAAGCATATTATGCTTGACAGCAGCCGCTTTGGCATTGACGGCACAGCGAAAATCATAGCGGACATAGCAAGGGAAAAGTGGTGTAAGTCTTGAAAATAACAAAAACAGCGCTGCCGCGGATAGGGCAGCGCATTATAAAGTCTGCCGCGGCAGTATTTTTGTGCTTTGTAGTAGACTGGCTCAGAAACGGCGAGGGTATAGTGTTTTACTCACAGCTTGCCGCGCTCTGGTGCATGCAGGACTACATAAATGAAACAAAGAAAAAAGCATACCAGAGGACTATAGGCACGGTTGTAGGCGCACTGTACGGATTAGCCGTGCTGGTGCTTTATACTCACATAAATATGACAGAAGTGTCAGAAAAACTTTTTGAAAGCATCACAGTATCGCTTATGATAATAGCGGTTATATATACTACTGTCCTTATAAACAAAAGGCAGGCGTCTTATTTTTCATGCGTGGTTTTTCTGAGCATTGTGATAAACCACATTACGGACGCTAATCCCTATCTGTTTGTGTGGAACCGTTTCCTCGATACAATGATAGGCATTTTTATAGGCGTAGCCGTGAATACATTTCATCTGCCGCACGCGTTCAATAAAGACACATTTTTTATATCGGGGCTTGACGACACGCTTTTGGACAAAAACGACAATCTCTCGGCGTACAGCAGAGTGGAGCTTAATCGTATGCTTGACAGCGGCCTGCTCTTTACGATTTCCACAATGCGCACGCCCGCCTCTCTTATGGAGCCGTTAAAGGACATAAGGCTGCGTCTGCCCGTGATTGTCATGGACGGCGCGGCGCTCTATGACATAAAGGAAAAAATGTATGTGCGTTCATATGTAATTTCAAGTGATACGGCAAACAAAGTGACAGAATTTCTTAGTGAACAGGGCGTAGTGTGGTTCACAAACGTTATCATAGACGATATGCTTGTGATATATTATCAGGAAACAGACGACGAGCAGTACAATGCGCTCATAAAAACTCTGAGGCGTTCCCCGTACCGCAACTATGTAAAGCGTGAGCCGCCAAAGGACGAGGCGGTAGTGTATTTTATGCTTATAGACAAAAAAGAGCGCATAGAAACGCTCCATGCCGCTCTTGAAAAACAAAGCTTTTTTGGCAAATTAAAGGTGCTCAAATATGACTCCGAGGATTACGCGGGATATTCCTACATAAAAATATACAACCACAATGCCACAAAGCAGAATATGACGGATTATCTCGCACAGAGGCTGTCCGTGGAAAATATAGTGACCTTCGGAAGCATAGAAGGAAGATACACATACACTATAGACCGTGGGGACAGCAATCAGGTAGTGCGTCTTATTAAAAAGGAATTTGAGCCGATTAAAAAGCCTAAAAGGAATATATTTATGTAACAGTCTATATATAGTCTCTATATAATAGTTTCTATAGAAACATTCTTTTTTGCGGAAAGCTGTATAATGCTCCTGTAGTATTGCTGGTGTATGCTGAAATCGTCGCCTTCACCTTCGGGCATATGCTCAGGCAAGTCTTCTCTGTGGGCGACAAAAATGACATTTCCGTCAATTCCTTTGCTGAGCTTTACGGGAGAACTCGTGAATAGATTCAATACATTTTCCAGAAAAACCAGCAGATATTTGAGCTCATATTTGTGCAGACCGCTGTTTTCAAAATATCTGACTGCAGACAAGGGGCAGGGGCATGAGTGGGGATTGGACACGCTTATTGCGTTGGCAAGGCTGTTTGCGATAGCGACAATGCGCGCGAACTTGTCTATCTCGTCGCCCTTTAAGCCGTATGGATAGCCGCTCCCGTCAAATTTCTCATGGTGCATGAGCGCGGCGTTTTGTACGGATTTGGGTATGCCTTTGTATCTGCCGAGCAGATGAAAGCCTTCGATAGTATGTGTTTTCGCAATTTCAAACTCCCTTGACGTAAGCCGCTTTAGCTTGCCGCTTGATATTGAGGGCGGCAGCATAATCTTTCCGATGTCGTGGAAAAGCCCACATTCGGCGGCAAGAAGCTTATCGTCTTCTGACATTTTAAGCCAGTCGGCAAGCACATAAGAAATGACCGCGACGTTCGTACAGTGGGCATAAACTGAAAAAGTCAGCCCGCGTGTATTGAGAAGACTGATAAGGAGACCGCCTGTGCCGCTTTCAATGCTGATAAGATCCGTGAAGCTTTTCATAATCTCTTTTTCATGGATTGGCTCGTTTCTGTACGGGGTGTTTTTAAAGTTTTCCTGAAAATATTCGCAAAACCTGTTAAACTCGCGAGAGAACTGCGCCGCAGCGTTTGAAACGGCAGACGTAAAGGCTATAGGGCGGATAAGGCTGTCAGCCATTTTGTCCTCAATGGAAACGCGATATACTGAGTAGCCGTCAAGCCTTGTTATTATATTGTCGGTAAGCACGACTCCCCTTGGGATAAGCACCCTGGAATCATAGGTTAAAATGTCCTCAGCCGTCACCATACCTGATTTTAAATCTGAGACAGGCAACTGTTTCATTGGTATTCCCCCTTTAATTATCTATTTTAGACCTTTGACAATAAAATGTCAAATTCGTTTTTGTGAAAATTGCCGATTTTTTGGCGGAAAATATTATTAAAAATAATTAGTAATAATATATAAAGCTGTGGTATAATTTTTATGCAATTAATTATAAAAAACGATGGGAAAATCAGACAATAAAAAGCGTCTGCCAAAGAAACCAAGACTTTGCGGCAGCCTGCAGGCAAGGCAGGCGCTGTCGGCATAAGCCTGATGCGTATAGCAGGCGGCGCAGAAATGGAGTGGGATATGAAAAAATACACAAAAATACATAAGCTTTCCGACAACCGTTTTCTTAATTTATTCAAGCTTGACGCGCTCACCGATTCGGGCAGACAGTTTGACTACTTTTTTGTATCAAGGAGAAAGCCACACCAGATAAAGCTCCTTACGGGCGACATATCGGCGGAAGGGGTAGTTATATACCCTGTTTTAAAGGACGAGCCTGAAAAGATAATAATGATACGCCAGTATAGGTATCCGCTCGGCGATTATCTCTATGAGCTGCCCGCGGGGCTTATCGACGAGGGGGAGACGCCCGAAATAGCCGCCGTGCGTGAGATGAAGGAGGAGACAGGGCTTGATTTTGAAGTGTATAACGGCGGAAACAGTGCCCTTCGCCGCCCGTTTTTTATGGGCGCGGGATTCACTGATGAGAGCTGCAATGCCGTGTTTGGTTATGCGGGCGGTAAGATAAGCCGTGAGGATATGGAGGACACGGAAACGATACAGGTACTTATAGTGGACAAGGCGGAAGCGGCAAGAATATTAAGGGAGGAAAAGGTGTCGCTGCGCGCCGCGTACCTTTTGATGAATTTTATACATTCAAATGCTGATAATCCATTTGGATTTTTGGATTGAGATTTTGCATTTACAAAATTATCATATTATGCTAAATTTAAACATAGTGAATATTTTATATGGAGAGGCGGTTGAATTATGCAGAATAAAGGAAAATACTACATTACCACGGCGATAGCCTATACTTCGGGCAAGCCGCATATCGGAAATAATTATGAGATAGTCCTTGCGGACAGCATAGCGCGGTTTAAGCGAAAAGACGGCTACGACGTGTTTTTTCAGACGGGCACTGACGAGCACGGACAGAAAATCGAGCTGAAGGCGGCAGACGCTGGTGTGACGCCGAAGGAGTTTGTTGACAGGGTTGCAGGCGTTATCAAAGGGCTTTGCGACAGGCTGAATATTTCATATGACAAATTTATCCGTACCACGGATGATTACCATGAAAAGCAGGTGCAGAAGATTTTTAAGCGCCTTTACAATCAGGGCGATATTTACAAGGGCGCGTATGAGGGGCTTTACTGTACGCCGTGTGAGTCGTTTTGGACAGAGTCGCAGCTGCGCGACGGCAGATGCCCCGATTGCGGCGGCGAGGTAAAGCCTGCCAAAGAGGAGGCGTATTTCTTCAAAATGAGCAAATACGCGGACAGGCTTATAGACCACATAAACAAACACCCCGAGTTTATCCAGCCCGTATCGCGCAAAAATGAGATGATGAACAACTTCCTTCTGCCTGGGCTGCAGGATTTGTGCGTGTCGCGCACCTCGTTTAAATGGGGCATTCCCGTGGATTTTGATGACAAGCATGTCGTTTATGTGTGGCTTGACGCGCTCACAAACTACATCACGGGCATAGGGTATGACGCGGACGGCAACAGCACTGAGCAGTACAAAAAGCTCTGGCCTGCTGACCTGCATTTGATAGGAAAGGATATAATACGCTTCCACACGATTTACTGGCCTATCTTCCTGATGGCGCTCGGCGAGGAGCTGCCGCATCAGGTATTCGGACACCCTTGGCTTTTGCAGAACAATGACAAGATGAGCAAGTCAAAGGGCAATGTAATGTACGCCGACGACCTTGCGGACATATTCGGCGTTGACGCGGTGAGGTATTTCGTGCTGCACGAGATGCCGTTTGAAAATGACGGCTCAATCACCTGGGATTTGATGGTGGAGCGGCTAAACTCCGACCTTGCCAACACGCTTGGAAACCTTGTGAACAGGACAATCTCAATGAGCAACAAATACTTTGGAGGCGTGGTGGAGGACAAGGGCGCAGCCGAAGCGGCAGATGAGGATTTAAAGGCTGTAGCGACAGGCGCATATGACAAAGTTGCGGCGAAGATGGCAGAGCTTAGGGTAGCAGACGCGCTTACTGAGATTTTTGCGCTTTTCAAGCGCTGCAACAAGTATATAGACGAGACAGAGCCGTGGGTACTGGCAAAGGACGAGGCGAAAAAGGACAGGCTTTCGACAGTCCTCTACAATCTGGTGGAGAGCATTTCCATAGGCGCGGGACTTCTCGAGCCGTTCATGCCTGAGACGGCGCAGAAGATTGCGGCGCAGCTTAATTGTGATATTAGGAGCTTTGAATCGGCAAAGACCTTTGGCGAGTACAAGTCAGGAAATAAGGTGACGGATAAGCCCGAGATACTTTTTGCGCGCCTTGACCAGAAGGAGATAGACGCAAAAGTGGAGGCGCTTGCGGCAAAGCAGATTGCCGAGGCTGGGGCAGCGTCTGGCAAGGAAAGTGAAAGCGCGGAGGGTGTTATCGACATAGAGCCGAAGGCTGAAATAGAGTATGACGATTTTGCAAAAATGCAGTTTCAGGTGGGCGAGATTATCTCATGCGAGGCAGTGCCTAAGTCAAAGAAGCTGCTCTGCAGCCAGGTGCGCGTAGGCTCGCAGGTAAAGCAGATTGTGTCTGGAATAAAGGCGCACTATACGCCCGAGGAGATGGTTGGCAAGAAGGTTATGGTGCTTGTAAACTTAAAGCCCGCCAAGCTTGCGGGAGTGCTGTCTGAGGGAATGCTTTTGTGCGCCGAGGACGCAGACGGAAACCTTGCGCTTGTGACACCTGAGAAGGATATGCCGTCAGGGGCGGAGATAGCATGAAAAGTAATTCTAATCACTCGTGCCAATGGGCACTCACAAGGTGCTAAAGCGCCTGAGAATTACTAATTTCATGCCGAAAAACGCAAGATTAGCGTTTTTCTTAGTGTAAGAAGATAGGGAGGCGAATATATGGAAAGGGCGCAGGCGGTTTTGTTTGATTTGGACGGAACTTTATGGAACGCCGTGGAGGAGATTTGTTATACATGGAATGAAGTAGTGAAGAAAAATCCGGACAGCAGGGAAACACTGATCTCCATTGAGGAGATGGGTGAGTGTCTGGGACTTCCTATGACTAAGATAGCGGAGAAGCTTTTTCCTAAGGCTTCAAAGGAGCGGCAGCTTGAGCTTTTAGAGGAGTGCAGCAGCGTTGAAAACGAGTACCTGCGTACGCACGGCGCAAAGCTTTATCCAAAGCTTAGGGAGACGCTTTTGGAGCTGAAAAAGGACTATAAGCTTTTTGTGGTGAGCAACTGCCAGCAGGGGTATATCGAGAGCTTTATCGAGGCGCACGGGCTTTCGGACTGTTTTGACGACATCGAGTGCTGGGGCAATAACCAGCTTCCCAAGGGCGAAAACAATAAGCTTATAATGAAGCGCAACAACGTAGAGCGCGCTGTCTATGTAGGCGATACGGCGGGCGATGAGGAGTCCGCAAGAGTAGCAAAGATACCGTTTGTCTTTGCTGAGTATGGCTTTGGCAAGGCAAAAGCGCCCGACTATGTACTGAAGGAGTTTGCGCAGCTCCCCGAGCTTATGAAGACGGTTTCTTTTTAAAAAGTTACAGGAGTAATGAAATATATGACATACAAGGAAATATTGGATCAAATGTATAAAACGCCCGCGTTCATCCCGTTTCTCGGCATAAACATCACGGAGCTTGATTCGGGTTACTGTAAGGGCGAGATGGAGCTAAAGCCCGAGCACTTAAATCCGCTCGGAATGGCTCACGGCGGCTGCGTGTTTTCACTTGCTGATACAATCGGCGGCCTTGCGGCAATATCGCACAATCCCGAGGCGACGGTAGTGACAGTCAGCAGCAACATAAACTACCTGCGCCCCGCCGAGAACACGGCAAAGCTTATCGCTCAGTCACGCGAGATAAAATACGGCAGCAAAGTAGCCGTCTACGAGGTAAACGTCACCAGTGACGATGGCACGCTGCTTGCAAGTGCGGTTAATAACTATTTTATATTGTAAAGCGGCATAAAAAGGCGGACAGATATGTAAATAATTAAATGTGACTTAAATCTGCGCACTTGAACAGGGGGATGCTTTGTGAATCCGATGATTAAATACAGAGGCGGAAAATCAAAAGAGATAGCGCACTTTATAAATAATATGCCTGAAAAATATTCAAGATATATAGAGCCGTTTTTTGGAGGCGGGGCATTATACTTTTATCTTCAGCCCCAAAATGCGATTATAAATGATATAAATTGCAGACTGTATGGTTTTTATAGGGAAATGAAGGAAAAATACCCCAAGGCAAGGCTGCAGCTGGATCAGCTTCAGGGTGAATATGAAAAAAACCAAAAGGATTATGAAGAATTAAAAGCAAAAGATCCGAATGGATATGCTGAAAATAGAAATGAAGCGCTGTATTATCAGATGCGAGATGCCTTTAACCATAAGATAGATACAGAGTATCTTGAATCAGTGGTGTATTTTTTTATCAATAAAACGGCATATTCAGGCATGATAAGATATAATGCAAATGGTGAATATAATGTGCCGTTCGGAAGATATAAGAACTTTAATACAAAGCTTATAACAGAGGAGCATTTTAAGCTCCTGCAGAATGCGGAAATTTATAATTACGATTATTCGAGGGTTTTTGATATGGCGGATAATGATGACTTCATATTTTTGGATCCGCCGTATGATTGTATTTTCAGCGATTATGGGAATGAGAATTATAAAGAAGGGTTTGGAGAAGAAGAACATAGGCGGTTAGCTAATGATTTCAAAAATCTGCCCTGCAAGGCACTGCTGGTTATTGGCAAAACAAAACTGACGGAAGAATTATATGGCAATTATATTGTTGAAGAATATGATAAATCATATGCCGTTAATATTAGAAACCGGTTTAAGGCAGATGCAAAGCATATTATAGTGACAAACTATTAGATTGGAGAATCAGGTGGCTTACTTAAAGAGTAAAACATTATTTTTTACAACATCGCCGAGAACGCCTTTAAAGATGATTCCTGAAATAGAGATTCTTGAGAAGTATTTTGAAGGCGAATTGTGGAATAAGGATACGCAAATAGAATTTATAAAAAAATTGGCTGATGGAAAGGATTTTCAAGGTGAAGGTTTTGCAAAGGAACTGGCATTTAGCGCACGTGACCGTATTAATCGCGCACCTAAGGCTTTGGGATTTGTTGACTTGAAACCAAAAATAAGCCTGACACAAGCAGGGAAAAGTTTTATCAGCGGAAAAAGAACAGAGGAAGTGCTGCTGCGCCAATTATTAAAGTTTCAGCTCCCGTCGCCGTATCATAAAGAAACCGATGAAATTAAAGGCACATTTGGAGTAAAGCCATATTTGGAAATATTTAGGTTAATTTATGAGCTGGGTACATTGAGCTTTGATGAGTTGATGATATTTGGAATGCAGTTGACGCATTACACAAAATACGAATATGTTAAGACAGAAATTAGGCGTTTTAGAAGGCTGAAGGCATATGGGAAGGGAAGCTATAAAGCGTTCCGAGGCGAATATTTGCGCAGGGAAGTAGAGAAGATATATGAGAATGATATAATTGAGGGAAAAACAAAAACAAGAGAGTCGGATGATAAGTCATTGGACAAATTTGTAAAAACTAAAGCAGGTAATTTAAGAGACTATGCAGACGCTTGTTTTAGGTACTTGCGTGCAACAGGATTAGTTGAAATATCGCAGAGGGGACATTCGCTTTCCATAATGTCGGAAAAGAAAAAAGAGGTGGAGTTTTTCTTAAATAGTATAGACAGGGAGCCTGTATACATAAATGATGAGAAGAAATACAAGGAATATTTATTTGACACATCGCTGCCAGTGCTATATTCAGACGACAGAACGCGCTTAATGGATCGGGTTTCCGAAATTACGGATTCATTAGAAAAATTGATGGAAAAAACAACAGAGCAATTAAAGGACATTCTTGATGAAAGCGTTCAGAAAAGGAAAGCGGAAATTCTTAAACGGCAGATCAAAGATTTAAAGGAATATAAAGAATACAATGATGTAATGACAATGTTTAGCGATATTAAATCTAATGCGTTATATGATGCCCCATTAATGCTGGAGTGGAATACTTGGCGCGCGATGACTATGCTTGACGGCGGTAACATCAGGGCAAATTTGAGGTTAGATGATAAAGGGCAGCCGATGTCTACAGCACAAGGAAATATGGCGGATATTGTTTGTGATTACTTTGATTTTTGGCTGGCTGTAGAAGTTACAATGCAAACTGGGCAAAGACAATATGAAATGGAAGGTGAGCCTGTTTCGCGGCATCTTGCTAAATTAAAGAAGGAGACAGGAAAGGAAGCATATTGCTTGTTTATTGCTCCTAAAATTAATGAGGCATGTATCGCATATTTTTATGCGTTACATACTATGAATATAGCTTTTTATGGCGGGATATCAGTTATAGTGCCTTTGGAATTGGATATTTTTATTAGTATGGTAGAACAATCATACGGCATGGGGTATACACCTAATCCGAATCAAGTAAAGGCAATTTTTGAATATTCCATGGAACAGGCTAAAATTTCTAAAGATGAAAATGAATGGTATGAAAAGGTTAAGAATAAAGCATTAAATTGGTTAAATATATAAAATAAAAACATGGGGGCGTTTCCAAATCGGAAACAACCCCCTAATTATTATTCCCTTATTCCTCGCCCTTAACAACCACAGTCCCATCCTCAGTAGTAGTAGAGTTGTCAGGCTTTGTCTCCTCTGCCGGCTTGATAAGGTTGTCAAGCTTTTCAATAACAGAATCATAAGTCCTTTTTGAAATATCAGGCAGTTCGCCGCCCCATGTCTTCTCCGCCTGCTTATAGCCCTTGATAAACGCGTCACGCATCTTTTCAAGCGCGCTTGTGTCATCGCCAGCAAGCGCCGTAGCAAACGAAACAATGCGGTCAGAGGTCTGCTTTACGCCCCAGTAGCCGTCCTCGGAAATAGCCTCCTGCGCCTTCTGCTTTGTCTCAGCGTCAACGGTGAAATTGCCGCTTGCAAGGAAACGCCAGATATTGTTTGCCTTGCCGTACATATCGGTCTGCGTTGAAAGCATATTATGTACAAGCTCCGTAAGCTGAGCCTGGCGCTTCTCCTGATCCGCCTTTAACTGCGCCACAATCGTCTTCCTGTCGTCTTCAGAAAGCTTTGACTTGTCATAGACCGCCGCGGTATCGTCCTGCTTGGTGGCAGCGGATTCGGCAGAAGTTTCGCTCTTTTTAGCCTCGCTCTCAGACGCTTTAGAAGCTGCAGCGCTCTCAACAGCCTGATTCTGCTCGTTTACGGCAGAAGTATTAGTATAAACAGTATCATTAATAGTTGAAATTGTGCTCATATGGTATCCCTTCCCTTTCTCAAAAATATAGCCATCCGTGGCTGCGCATTAACATGTTTCTTTGAATTTATATCGTCATTATAACACGAAAACTTTACCAATAAAAGAAAATTTTTGCTGAAAAAATATTACAAATAGAATATACTTGTATTATGTAAAACTTACAAAAATAGGTGCGGAAACGGAGAAAACATGAAAAAGATAAAAGACAGGCATTTGAAAAGCTGCTATAAAGGCTGCACATAGCCCATTCAAAGGGAGGACAGTCTAAACAGGCAAATTTCCTCAAAATATTGACTAAATCATAAATATTGGATATAATCAATTAAAATTGTATTAAAAAAAATACATAAGCGGTAAGCTTGTCTTAATGAAAGGCGGGGGGATAATGGAAACTCTTAAATACAAAGCAAGGGCAAAAATCAATCTGGGGATTGACGTAAGGAAACGTCTCAGCAACGGCTATCATGAGGTGAAAATGGTCATGCAGACTGTTGACATATATGATGAGCTTGAGTTTAAACAGAGCAGAACCCCGGACATAATATTGTCTGTCGAAAGCCATGATGAGCTCGGCAGCATGCCAAACAACCTCATCTTCAAGGCGGCAAAGCTTATGAAGGAATACTACAGCATCAAGGGCGGAATAGAAATCCACCTGCGCAAGAGCATTCCTGTAGCCGCGGGCATGGCAGGCGGGAGCACAGACGCGGCTGCAACAATGCTTGCGATAAATGAGCTGTTCGGACTGGGGCAAAGCAGGGAAAAGCTGATGGAGCTTGCCCTCCGCTTGGGAGCTGACATTCCGTACTGCATAATGGGAGGCACGGCGCTTGCCGAAGGCATTGGCGAGAAACTCACGGCTCTCCCAAAGCCGCCAAAGGCATCGCTCTTAGTCGTAAAGCCGCCGCTGATGGTTGCCACAAAATGGGTATATGACACACTTGACGCGGGAATTATAGAAAACCACCCTGATATAGACGGAATGGTTGAGGCGCTTAAAAACAGCGACCTTAAGGGCATAACAAGCCGCATGGGAAATGTGCTTGAAAATGTTACCGAGCGCAAATACAGCATAATTTCAGACATAAAGAATATTATGGCTGAGAAGGGGGCGCTCAACGCGCTTATGAGCGGAAGCGGACCGAGCGTGTTCGGCGTATATGAAGACGAACAGGAGGCAAAAGCTGCCGCCAAGTACATGAAAGACACCCTAAAGGACAGGAAAATACGCGCGCAGATATTTGTCACAGAGTTTTACAATGAGTGATGCCAAAAAGGGGAAAGCATATTGATTAGAGCCGTTAATGCGGCATGGGGAATTTTTATGAATAATATTATGAATGATGACGAGTATCTTCCGCTCAGGGACGTGGTGTTCAACACGCTCAGGGAGGAGATACTTACAGGAAAAATGAAGCCTGGCGAGCGCCTTATGGAAATACACCTTGCCGATAAGCTCGGAGTGAGCCGCACGCCGATACGCGAGGCAATCCGCAAGCTTGAGCTTGAAGGGCTTGTCATAATGATACCAAGACGCGGCGCGGAGGTGGCGCAGATTACATGGAAAAGCCTAAAAGACGTGCTGGAGGTAAGGCGCGCCCTTGACGTGCTTGCGATTGAGCTTGCCTGCGAGCGCATGAGCCGTGATGATATGGAAATGCTTTCGGGCGCCTGCGAGAGCTTTGAGGCCGCGACGCGCACGAAGGACACGCGCAAGATAGCGGAGGCGGATGTGGGACTCCACGACATCATAGTAGCCTCCACGGGAAACACGCGTCTCATACAGCTTGTAAACAACCTCGCCGAGCAGATGTACCGCTACCGTTTTGAATACTTAAAAGACGAGAGCAAGCATGGGCTGCTCGTGCAGGAGCATAAGGACATGTACAAAAGCATCGTAAACAAGGATAAAGAGTCGGCGGCAGCTGTTGTGCGCAAGCATATTGACAACCAAGAGGAGGCAATAATAAAGCAGCTCCAGCTTGAACGCGAGGAAAGAAAAGCCAGACGGTGAATATTCAGGAAAAAATATGTCCATACTCTGATTATACAAATAAAAAGGAGCAGGACAAAATGAAAAGAATATTGATGGCTTTGGGAGTTATACTATGGGTGGGCGCGCTGAGCCCCGAAATATTTATGAAATCAGGCGGCGGCTGCATATTTGACGAAAACGGCGAGGCGCTCACGCAGAAAGAGGCTGACGCGTTTATGGAGGAATATTTCTTTGAGGACAGTGGCGCGCAGACACAGAAAAAGGTGAAATATAAGTTTGCGCTGTCAAAGCTGTTCCAATAGTAACGGCGCGGGCTTAAAATGCAGACGCATCAAGAACGGGAGGTTGGCATGGAAAAAGATGTATTGGTTTCCATAAGAGGACTCCAGTTTGCCGCGGAGGACATCGGCTCCTCCGCGGCAGACGAAGACCTTGACAGGCTGGAAACAATCTGCCCAGGGCAGTATTATTTCAAAAACGATGCTCATTATATACTTTACGAGGAGCTGATAGAAGGCTTTGACGAGCCGATAAAAAATATGATGAAGCTGCGCGAAGGCGAATTTATGCTTACCAAAAAAGGCCCGATTAACGTGCAGATGGTATTTTCGGAGGGGCGAAAGACCATGACCGATTACTGCACTCCGTTTGGGAATATCATGGTCGGGATTGAAACGCAGCATGTGGAAACTGTCCAGACGCAGGAAAGCCTTGATATACATATTGAGTACGCTTTAGAGGCAAACTACCAGTTTGTGGCGGACTGTGACATAGAGATAAAAATAAAAAACGTTGCCCATTCATGAGGGTAACGTTTTTTACGCTAAATCACTATTGCATAGGCTCCTGCGGATTGTCGCGGCGCACCTCGTCAAGAAGATGCTTCATCCGCCGCTCCATCTCGGACAGCTCCGCAGAATATTTTTTGAAATCGTCTGTAGTTTCCTCTGGCGTATCGCCTTTATAGCAGATTCTGTGCTCCATGCTTGCCCAAAAGTCCATTGACAATGTCCTAAACTGTATCTCAACAGGGTAATACTGCATGCCCTCGATACGGTACACGGGCACGCCGAGCACCATATGGTAGCTCTTGTAGCCGCTTGACTTCGGGTAGTGGATATAATCGCTTTCCTTTAAAATAAGCAGGTCAGTCTGTGTCTTTACGAGTGATAATATGTTGAATATATCTTCAATAAAATAACAGATTACGCGTATTCCCGCAATGTCTGTCAGGTTATCCTTTGCGGAATATGCCGTGACAGGCAGGTTTCTGTACAAGAGCTTTTTCTCAATGCTCTTTCTGCTCTTTATGCGCGCCTGAATATTATGTATCGGATAGTCGCGGTATTTTTTTCTGTAGTCCTCGTTTAATCCGTTCATACGCACTTCAAGCCGTGTCATAGCCTCCCTGTAAGGCTCTACGAGATGGTCGTATTCCTCCTGCGGGATATGCTCGGTATTTATCGTCGGGACATACGCGACAGCTTTTGCTGCCATCATTTCTTTTAGCACTTCATTTTGGATTTCGTTTATCTTAGCAATCAAATTAAGTACCTCCTGTTCCTTGTTAGAGCCTATGGTACAGGTTTAGCCAATTACTATAATTAAACTATAGCTTATATGGAGCACAAAATCAATAAAAATGTGTAAATTTAACAAAAAAATTACATATGTTAATAATTTTTTGTAAATTTTTAAAAATAGGGTTATTAAGCAGATAAAAAATGCCTTACGCCGACAAAAAAATTTATATATTTTATGAAAATAATATATCTAATATGCGGAATTTATGTTAAAATAAAGAAAATATCAATTGTTTTTGTGTAATTGTTTAGGGGAGTCAAAAAAGTGTAAAAAGGAGGCAGCGTATGAAAAAAGTAACGATTCAAGACATTGCGGCGGAATTAGGGCTTAGCAGGAATACTGTTGCGAAGGCGTTAAACGGCGGAGTAGTGTCGCCGCCGACCAAGCAGGCGGTAATCCAAAAGGCATGGCAGATGGGATATGCAAAGCTTGACGAGCGGCTTCTCGACGAGGTTAAGACAAGCTACAGGAGACCGAACACAGGCATAATACTTGTGCTGTCAAACCACAATCAGTCAGTATTCTGGAACAAGGTATTGGCGGGCATCAGCACGGCGGTAAGCGACGAGGGGTACCGCATGCAGCTTCATGTAGTTGACGACGAGGATTATGACGGCGAGGGAGTGCGCAAGCTGATTGCAGATGATGTAAGGGGCATCATCTTTTTGAGCGTATTTCCCATAAGGTTTGTCAAGGGCATAAGCAAGACGGGGCTTCCGCTGACGTTTTTCAACAGTCCGGTAAACGCGCAGGAATACATAGAGCTCGGCGATGTCGTAAATGTAGACGGTTTTTATTCAATGAACAGAATGACAAATTATGTCATAAACAACAAGGGCTGCACAAAGCTCGCCTACATTGGCTACGCGGAGGGCTCGCGCATGGTGCAGGCAAGATATCTTGGCTTTTTAAACGCCTGCAACCAGAACTTTATAAATATTGATGAGGCATTGCAGTTTACCCATCCTTCAAATCAGGTGAGCTTCAGCTATGCTATGGTTGAGGAGGTTATCAATAAGCTTCCGTACATGCCTGACGCCATAATATGCGAAGATGACGACGTGGCAAAAAATGTCGCCCTTGCGCTTTTGCAGAAAGATCCCAAGTATGTCCAGTCTACAGTGATTACAGGCTTTAACAATGTTATCGAAAAGGACTTTTTCAAGAAGGACATACTGACGGTGGAGGTCAGAATGGAGGAGCTTGGAAAGCGTCTGGTGAAGTCCGTGATGGACAGGGCTAAAAACCCAAGCATGGATGTTACATTTACTACAATAATAGCATATCCGATATTAAACTGATTTGAAAACTTCATTTGGGACAAACTAAAGTTTATGGATAATTTATGCGCCATGGAGGATTAATGATAATGGAGTATAAGATAGTTACGGACGGCTCCTGTGATTTGCCGCCTGAGCTTTGCAGAGAGAAGGATATTACGGTAGTGCCGTTTTACGTGTCCTTTGACGGTGAAAAGTATGAGAAGGAAATAGTCGAGATGCCAATCAGGAAGTTCTATGACAAGATGGTGGCGGAACCTACGACATTCCCCAAATCGTCAATGCCGTCAGTTCAGGATTACGTAGATGCTTTTACGCCTATCCTGCAGGATAACAAAGCGATTATCTGCATCTGCATCACGACAAAGTTCAGCGGCTCTATGCAGTCTGCGTTAAACGCAAAGGAGATAGTGCTTGAAAGCTTTCCCGACGCGCGCATTACAGTCATTGACGCGACAATCAACACAGTGCTGCAGGGCTTATATGTGCTTGAGGCGGCGAAAATGCATGAGGCAGGCGTGGATTATGACAGGGCTGTCAGTGAGCTTGAGGCTATAAAGAGCACGGGCAGGATATTCTTTACCGTAGGAAATATCGACTACTTAAAGCACGGCGGCAGGATAGGAAAGCTTGCGGGGCTTGCGGGCTCCGTGCTCGGCATACGGCCGCTTATCACGCTAAAGGAGGGTGAGATATTTCCATCGGGAATAGCCAGAAGCCGCAGGAAATCCCTTGACAAGGTTTATGAGCTGCTGCTTGAGTATTTAAAGGAGCTCAATGCAGACTGCGCGGATTACAGCCTTGCCGTTGGCTTTGGCTATGATAAGGACGAGGCTGTGGAGTTTAGGGACGGCGCTGTTGAGCTTTTAAATTCAAAGGGGTATTCCATTACTAAGGAGGAGCTCCCGATATATCAGATAGGAGCGACAATAAGCGTGCATACTGGACCGTATCCGCTTGGGTTTGGCATTATTAAAAAGGCGCGGCTTTAGATTGTCAATTTATTAATATCAAAAATAAAAGTCCCGACGGTTTGACTTCCGTCGGGGCTTTTTGTGTTAAGAGAGCGTTTTTAAATTTAAAATTACAGCTTAAACATATGGATATCATCTACAAGGGTGTGAACCTTCTGCTCAAGCTCGTCAACTATGCTGCCTGAGTCCTCTACAAGCTGTGAAAGCTCTGCAGACATAGCCGCTGTCTCCTGTGTCATTGTCGCGTTGTCCTGCGCAAGATTGTTGAGCGTGTCGAGCGCATTTGTAACGCCTGAACGCTGCCTTTCGATATCGCCTGTCATATTGTCGATAACCCTTACAGCGGTTACGCAGTTGTCAAGCTCCTTGTAAAGCTGGTTGAAACATTCCTGCGTATCTGATATGCAGTCCACCTGCAAATCCACGGCGCCGCTTATCTCACGCATAATCTCGACTGACTGTGAGGCGTTGCGGAGCAGGTCGTCTACAATCTGGCTTATCTCCTCTACTGAGGCTGTTGACTGCTGCGCAAGCTTTCCGATTTCATCAGCAACTACTGCGAAGCCCCTGCCTGATTCGCCGGCTCTTGCCGCCTCAATGCTGGCATTGAGCGACAGCAGGCTCGTCTGGTCTGAAATCTCATTTATAAGGTTAGCGGCCATTTGGATTTTCTGCACGGATTTGTTTGTCGCCTCTGTCTGTTCGTGCATTGCCGTTATGTTGCTGCGTGTCTTGTCGTTTGCGTCGATAAGCTGGTTTAATGTATTCATTGACTTTTCACTGAGCTGCTTCATGTCGTTTGCGTTTTCGTCAAGGGTTTTGACCTCCTGCCCTGTCTTGTCAATGCTGCTGCCCATTACATCTGCCTCGTTTGAAGCGCTGTTTGTTGATGATGCCTGCGAGTTTACGTTGCTCGCGATAGAGTCAACCGCGGTCGAAACCTCTGAGATGGAGCTGCGCATATTGCCGAACATCTTTTCAAACTGTTCAAGGGCGCTGGTAACGCCGTCGACAACCTCGTTGATATTTTGAAGGAGCACGCGCGTATTGTTCTGCGCCTTCATAAGGGCGTCAGCCGTCTGTCCTATCTCGTTGTTTGTCTTGATGCTGATTGAGCCTGTCAGGTCGCCCGTGGCGAAGACGTCAGCATATGTGCGCATATCCCGCAGGGGCTTTACAAGCTGTCTGCTGTAAAGGTAAGCAAGCGCGAGCGCAATTGCCAGCACGGCTATAAATACGATGTCAACCCTGAGAAGAAGGGCGTGGTATGTCGAGTCAAGCTGCTGCTTTACCTCAGCCGTAGCGAGATCAATATCGTCTATGTAGTTGCCCGTGGAGATTACCCAGCCCCAGGGCTCAAAAATCTGTGAGTAGGCAATCTTAGGCGCTACGGTCACGCCGTCAGACTTTGTGAAATAAAATTCATTGTAGCCGCCCTTTTCTTCGCTCTGGCATACCTGCATGATTGACTGGACAATCTTCACGCCGTTGGGATCTGTGAGGTCGTAGCGGTTATTTCCTTCGTTTTCGGGAAGGATTGGATGCATGACAAGGATATAGTCAGTATCGTCAATCCAGAAATATCCGCTCTGGTCGTCGCGGTAGCGCATAGCGCGGACTGTTTCCTTTGCGTCATATTTTGCCTCGTCCTCGGTCTTTTCGCCTGCCGTATATTTGTCATATTCGCTCTGCAGTACAGAGATGGCGTTCTGCACCTGGGATTTAATCTCCGTGTTATAGCCTTCGTTTACCGCTTTTTCATATGTCTCATACGCATCTGACGTGAGGCTCTTGATTGATAGGACGGCATTTGCGCCGATACAAAGGGCTGTGATTACGGAAATAATAAGGCAGAGCACCATTATTGCCGTAGTCAGGCTTTTTTTCTTTCCGCGTTTTTCCTGTTCCATCTTTTTCACTCCTTATCTTTATTGGACATTAATAATAACGTCTTTTTTAATTTTACTATTATAATTAGTAAAAATCAATATATCATTGTATTTTTTTGGCGTTATTTGTTGTGTTAATGCACAAAGGCGCATAAGTTTCAGGCAGCGGAAAGCACCGGGGGACTTGCGGGGCATATAATAATAGTAGTTATAGGGAATTGCGGAGGCGACGGATATGCTGCTGTTTGTGAAAATTAAGCGGGCGCTTGCAATGGGTTTTGGGAAGCTTGCGGGAAGGCTGGGATACAATATTTCCAGTGAAATGTGCATAAAGGATATGCTTACGGGGCTGCTGAACAGGAACTATTACCAGCAGAGGCTTGAATGGTACAAAAATGCTGGAAAAAATTCGATTGCCTGTATATACTGTGACGTAAACGGGCTGCATGAGCTAAACAATACAAAAGGCCATGAGGCTGGGGACAGAATGCTTATTTTCGTGGCTGAAACTATGCAGAAGCAGTTTGGGGAGGAGCATACCTACAGGATAGGCGGGGATGAGTTTGTGGCTTTTGCGCCTGATGCGGCATATGACGACGTGGAAAAGAGGGCGGCGCAGATTAAGAGAACGCTTGCGGAAAATAATTATTATGCTTCGATTGGAATAAGCTGGTCGTTAAGCAGCGCGGTAAAGGATATATGCGCTCTCGTGGAGCGCGCCGAGGAAAATATGTATAAGGATAAGCGCAGGTATTATCAGGAAAAAGGCGCTGACGGGAGAAAGGCGCGCAAAACGCCCGCGAAGAAATGAGCAGCGGCAATTCAAGCAGTCAGACGCCCCTTTGGTGTTTTCGGCGCGCAGGCATTCTGTCTTTATCACTTATCTTTATCAAAAAGTATGGCAACTATTTGATTAATATGCTAATATATATGTAACACACCAATACGCATAAAACCAGTCATAAAATAAATAATAACGAAAGGTATGGTAAACATATGTCAAGTGTCAGCATTGAAAGCCTGATAGAAAAGTTCGGGCTTACTAATTTAACTCCGCAGGTGGATATTTCAAATATCAAAATCCAGCAGCCCGACATAAACAAGCCGTCTCTGCAGCTTGCGGGATATTTTGAGCATTTTGAGGAATCAAGGGTGCAGATAATCGGATTTGTCGAACATTCTTATATCGGATATATGACGCAGGAGCAGAAGGAAACAGTCTTTCCAAGGCTTCTCACGGACAAGACTCCCTGCATAATCTTCTGTAGGAGCCTGAAGCCTGACGATGTATTTCTCGATATGGCGATAAAAAATAACGTGCCGCTGCTGCTCACGGATAAGCCGACATCAGCGTTTATGGCTGAGATAATCCGCTGGCTCAACGTAAAGCTTGCGCCCTGCATATCGGTACATGGCGTGCTTGTGGACGTATATGGCGAGGGCGTGCTTATCACAGGCGAGAGCGGCATCGGCAAGAGCGAGGCGGCGCTGGAGCTTGTAAAGCGCGGGCACAGGCTTGTGTCTGATGATGTAGTGGAGATAAGAAAGGTGAGCGACGACACGCTTGTAGGCTCGGCTCCCGACGTCACGCGCCATTTCATAGAGCTAAGGGGCATAGGCATAATAGACGTCAAGACGCTTTTCGGCGTGTCAAGCGTCATGGACACGACAAACATAAACCTTGTAATCAGGCTCGAGGACTGGGATAAGGAGAAAAAATACGACCGTTTAGGTCTTGAAGAAAACTATACTGAATATCTTGGTAATAAGATAGTGTGCCACAACATACCCATAAGACCGGGGCGCAACCTCGCAATCATCTGCGAATCGGCCGCGGTAAACCACAGGCAGAAAAAGATGGGCTACAACGCGGCACAGGAGCTTTACCACCGCGTGCAGAGCCAGCTTGCGAACCCGCGCGGGGAAGACGACTAATCCTGCGTTGCCAAGGAGCATTTTAAACGCGCAGGCAAAAATAAAATCAAAAAGGAGAAGGTTATGAATAAATACTGTTTTGGAGTTGATTTAGGAGGCACTACGGTAAAGATAGGTCTTTTTGATCCCGAGGGCTCTGTTTTGGAAAAATGGGAAATCCCTACAAGGAAAGACGACAGCGGCAACAATATCCTGCCCGACATTGCAAACGCGATACTCGGCAAGATGGCTGAGATGAATATCACGAGGGACTCTGTCACAGGCGTAGGCATCGGAGTGCCGGGACCAGTAGACAGTGACGGCGTGGTGCACAGGGCGGTAAACCTTGGCTGGGGCGTCATGAATATAAATGACGTGCTCGGCGGTCTTCTGCAGCTTCCCGTAAAGTCTGCAAACGACGCAAACGTCGCGGCGCTTGGCGAGATGTGGTGCGGCGGCGGAAAAGGCTGCAAAAACATGGTGCTTGCAACGCTTGGCACAGGCGTAGGCGGCGGCATAATAGCCGAGGGCAAAATCCTCACGGGCGCTATGGGCGCGGGCGGAGAGATAGGCCACATTCATATGAATGACAATGAGCAGGAGGAGTGCGGCTGCGGTAACTTTGGCTGCCTTGAGCAGTACGCGTCTGCTACGGGAGTGGTAAGGCTTGCCGCAAGAAAGCTGGCATCAGTAAATGACGACAGTGTTTTAAGAAACGGAGAGCTTAGCGCCAAGGCAGTGTTTGACGCTGTAAAGGCGGGCGACAAGGTGGCATGCGAGATAGCCGAGCAGTTCGGCGAATACCTCGGCAAAGGCCTTGCGATGGTAGCCTGCGTGGTAAATCCCGAGGTAATCGTGCTTGGCGGCGGCGTGTCAAAGGCAGGGGAAGTCCTGTGTGAATACGTGTCAAAGTATTATGAAAAATATGTTCATTTTGCAAGCAGAAAAGCCGAGTTCCGCCTTGCCTCGCTTGGCAACGACGCGGGCATTTACGGAGCGGCAAAGCTTGTGTTAGAGTAGGTGGGATTGTTTTTTGGACAATAAAGCGTCACAGCGCTTAGCGCAGAAATTAAAGATTTTTTTACCACCTGAAAACATTTTCACAGACGAGCCGATGTCAAGGCATACGACGTTTAAGGCAGGCGGCGCGGCGGACCTGTTTGTGGAAATCAAGTCAAGGGAGGAGCTGTCAAATGCCATAAAAACGCTTTCGGAGGAGGGCATATTGCTTTCCGACGGCGGATTTTACATTATTGGAAACGGCAGCAACCTTTTAGTGAGCGATAAAGGGCTTCATAAGCCAGTGCTTCATATTGCGAAAGAATTTAATAATATATCTTTGGATAAAGGCGGCAAAGGCGGAACGCTTACCTGCGAGGCAGGCTGCACTCTGGCGGCAATCGCAAAATTTGCGCTTGACAATTCGCTCGCAGGCTTTGAGTTTGCGGCGGGTATTCCAGGAAGCCTTGGCGGTGCGGTGGTGATGAACGCGGGCGCTTACGACGGCGAAATGAAGCAGGTGGTAAAAAGCGTGCGCCTTATGACGGAGACAGGGAATATTGTCGAAAAAAGCGCTGATGAGATGAAGTTTTCCTACAGGCACAGTCTTTTAAAGGAGGAGAGCCTTATTGTGCTTGATGCCAGGATATATCTGTCAATGGGAAATTATGAAGATATAAAGGCAAGGATGGACGATTTGGCGTATCGGCGGCGCGATAAGCAGCCGCTGGAGTACCCAAGCGCGGGCTCGACATTTAAGCGCCCCGAAGGGTATTTTGCGGCAAAGCTCATTCAGGACGCGGGACTTAGGGGCTTTAGCGTCGGGAACGCGCAGGTTTCCGAAAAACACTGCGGTTTTATTGTAAATAAGGGTAATGCCACGGCATCGCAGATATACGCGCTTATAAAAGAAGTGCAGAGGCGTGTCAGGGAAAGTGCGGGTGTGGATATTGAGACGGAGGTCATATGCCTTGGCGAGTTTGAGTGACATTGACATTGGATAACGGAGGCGAGCGGCGATGAGATTTGTAATAGTGACAGGCATGAGCGGCGGCGGGAAATCCACGGCTATGAAAATGCTCGAGGACGCGGGCTTTTACTGCGTGGACAATATGCCCGTGGCGCTGATTGAAAAGTTTATGGAGCTTATTTCAATGCCCGACAGCGACATTCAGAAAGCCGCCCTCGGGCTTGATGTGCGCGCCAGCCAGTCATTTGCGGAGGTAAATGACATTGTGACAGGGCTGAGGAAAAATTATACATTTGAGATACTTTTTCTTGAAGCGTCGGACAATGTGATTTTAAAGCGTTACAAGGAGACAAGGCGCGTGCATCCGCTTTCCATAGAGGGTGATCTGATGAGCGGCATAAAGCGGGAGAGGGAGATGCTCTCAGGCATAAGGGCGCAGTCGGAGTATGTCATCGACACGACAAACCTTCTCACGCGTGAGCTGAAAGCCGAGCTCGACAGAATTTTTGTGCAAAACCAGGACTATAACAGCCTTATGATAAATGTAATGTCCTTCGGCTTTAAGCATGGCATACCGCAGGACGCGGATCTTGTCTTTGACGTGAGATTTCTTCCCAATCCGTTTTATATTGACGATTTAAAGCAGAAAACCGGGCTTGACAAGGAGGTTCAGGACTATGTGATGAGCTTCAATGAGGCGCATGTGTTTCTGGACAAGCTCACTGACATGATAAGCTTTCTCATACCAAACTATATTAACGAGGGCAAATACCAGCTTGTCATCGCGATAGGCTGCACGGGCGGGCAGCACAGGAGCGTGACGCTTGCGGGCGAGCTTTATAAGCGCTTGAAGGACAAGGGGGATTACGGGCTCACGCTGCGCCACAGGGACATTAAGTAATTTGAGAGGGTTAGACGTGCAGAGGGGCGGAGGGCAGGGCATATGTCATTTTCGGGAAATATAAAAGATGAACTTGTAAAGGCTGAGGGCTCGGCAAGGCACTGCAGGATAGCGGAGCTTGCCGCCCTTCTTGTCTATTCGCGCTCATTGAAAAATTCAAGGATAGAGCTTCCGGCGGACTCGCCGCTTGTGGCTCAAAAGAGCAGGACACTTATAGAACAGCTTTTCAATATAAATATGAATGAAATAAGCGCGGACTACTGCGTTTATGACAGCGACGCTTCGCAGAAGGTGTTTCAGACAATAAAGCATACGGAAAACGCCATGACCGTCAATCCGCTTGTGATAAAGAGCCTGTGCTGCAAGCGCTGTTTTCTGCGCGGGGCTTTTTTGAGCGTCGGCTCTATGAGCAACCCTGAAAAGGGGTATCACCTTGAATTTGTGTGTGATGATGAAAAGCAGGCGGAGCAGATTATAGAGACGCTTTCCGTGTTTGACATTGCGGGCAAGCTGGTGCTCAGAAAACGCTATTATGTAGTCTATATAAAGGAGAGCGAGGAGATAGTAGAGCTCCTAAACGTCATAGGCGCCCATATGTCCCTTATGAATCTGGAAAATCTGCGGATATTAAAGGATATGAGAAATTCCATCAACAGGCGCGTAAACTGCGAGGCGGCGAATATCACAAAGACCGTAAACGCGGCATCTAAGCAGATAGAGGACATTCAGTATATAAAGGAGCGCTACGGCTTTGACAGGCTTTCCGACAACCTGAGGGAGGCAGCGCAGGCGCGTCTTGAATATCCAGACGCCACATTAAAGGAGCTTGGCGAGCTTTTGACGCCCGCGGTCGGCAAGTCGGGCGTAAACCACAGGCTGAGAAAGCTGAGCGAGCTTGCCGAAAAGCTTAGGGGCTGAGAAGCCGAAGGCAGTAAGCGCAAGATTTTGAAACAGCGTATGGCTTGTCAGGCAGGCAGCGCAGAAATGGGGTAAAATAATGGGGAACTTACAGAAAAATAAGAAAGCCCTGTTTATCGTAAACCCGTATTCGGGCAAAGGGCTTATCAAAAATCATATTTTGGAAATAATTGACATAATGGTAAAGGCGGGGTATGAAATGACCGTCTATACCACGCAGGAGCGCGGCGATGCGATACGCGCCGTAAAGGAGCGCGATGCGTCATATGAGCTTGTGGTGTGCAGCGGCGGCGACGGCACGCTTGATGAAATTGTCACGGGAATGCTGCAGTCGGGCTTTAAGACGACTATAGGCTATATTCCTGCGGGCAGCACAAATGATTTCGCAAACAGCTTAAAGCTTCCCGCGAGCATGAAGAAGGCTGCGGAGATTGTCGCAGGCGGTGAGATTTTCCCATGTGACGCGGGACTGTTCAACAACGACATCTTTGTGTATATCGCGGCGTTTGGGCTTTTCACGGAGGTGTCATACGGCACTCCGCAGGAGATGAAAAATATGCTCGGTCATATGGCGTACATTCTCGAGGGCGTAAAGCACCTGCAGAACATAAAATCCTACCATATGAAGGTGGTCTGCAGAGACGGTGAGCTCTCGCCAGCGGAACAGACTATCGAGGACGATTTTATATTCGGAATGGTGACTAATTCGCTTTCAGTCGGCGGCTTTAAAGGAATAACAGGAAAGAACGTTCTTTTAAATGACGGGCTTTTTGAGGTGGTGTTTATCAAACGCCCGAGAAATCCCATGGAGCTGAACGCGATACTAAGCGCTTTGGTGAGCGAGAAATTTGACACAAACCTTATGTACAGCTTTAAGGCGGGCGGGCTCTATATTGAGGCGCAGGACGAGGTCGCATGGACGCTCGACGGAGAATTTGGCGGAAAGCACAGGACAGTCACGCTTAAAAATAAGCAGAAGGCTATAGACATAATGGTGAAATAAAAAATAAGGCGCAAATAGTCCTAAAAAGACCTGTTAAAAAATTGACATTTGGCAATATTAGGGATATACTATTTTTATCGGTAAAAACAGCGGATCGATTAAATCTAATATTAAATGGAGGTTGGTTTCAATGTTAGTATCAGCTACAGAGATGCTTAAAAAAGCAAAGGAAGGCCACTATGCTGTAGGCCAGTTCAACATCAACAATCTTGAGTGGACAAAGTCTATTCTGCTCACGGCACAGGAGTTAAACAGCCCTGTCATTCTCGGCGTTTCAGAAGGCGCAGGCAAATATATGACAGGCTTTAAGACAGTTGCCGCAATGGTAAAGGCTATGGACGAGGAGCTTAAAATCACGGTTCCCGTTGCGCTCCATCTTGACCACGGCACATACGAAGGCTGCTACAAGTGCATCAAGGCAGGCTTTACATCTATAATGTTTGACGGCTCTCACTATCCAATCGAGGAGAACATCGCAAAGACGACTGAGCTTGTTGCGGTAGCGCATAACTTAGGCCTTTCAATTGAGGCAGAGGTAGGCGCAATCGGCGGCGAGGAAGACGGCGTAGTAGGTATGGGCGAGTGCGCTAATCCCGACGAGTGCAAGTCAATCGCTGATTTAGGCGTAGATATGCTTGCGGCAGGCATCGGCAATATCCACGGCAAATATCCCGCAAACTGGGCAGGCTTAAGCTTCGAGACGCTTGACGCTATCCAGCAGAAGACAGGCGTTATGCCTTTAGTTCTTCACGGCGGTACAGGCATCCCCGAGGATATGATTAAGAAAGCTATCTCACTCGGCGTTGCAAAGATTAACGTTAATACAGAGTGCCAGCTTTCATTTGCTGACGCTACGCGCAAATATATAGAGGCAGGCAAAGACCTTGAGGGCAAGGGCTTTGATCCCCGTAAGCTCCTCGCTCCTGGCGCAGAAGCCATCAAGGCTACTGTAAAGGAAAAGATGGAGCTGTTCGGCTCAGTAGGTAAGGCGTAAGCTTTTTGAAAAATACAGGGTGTTAAAGCTAAAACAGGACAAAGGCGGAGAGGGCTTTGTCCTGTTTTTTGAATATAATAAAAAAGTTTTGCGGTTGTATAATGAATATAGTATATTAAACTGTTGAAAATTTGTAATCAGTCAAAATGGAGTAAGGATAATTATAAAAGGAGACAAATATGGCAAACAAAAACAATGACGAACTCTCACTGATAGTCCCGTCCGAATATGTGAGAAATTATATGCAGACCACAGGCTGGCGTTTCACTGATGCACAGAAAGCGACACTTTTGATGTATGGCGGACTTACTCTGAAAGAGCAGCATACTTATTTGCAGGCATTGCAGGAGAGCACTTCAGACCAAGAGCTGAAAGAGCGGCTTGCGAGATATTTGGATACAGAAGCTTTAAAATTTCAAGCCTTTAAGGAAAATCCCGACAGGGCATATATTTATATATTGAAGGTGAATGATGACAATGAATCATATTCTAATATAATGCCCGAAGAATACTTCTTTGACTTTGAGATCGCATGTGAATGCGGGCATGAAACAGGGCAGCCGTTTAAGGTTGAAAAGTATCTGGTTACAGTTTCCGGGGCTGACAGCAGTTATGTTTCCAGTGTTACATGGCTTGAATTTAATAAGGCGGGCGAAGCTGTATATTTTTGCGGAAGGCTTTCTGATGAAGATGGAGAAATAAACGAAGCCTTTTATGATTTCTTTGAAGTGCCGAACCCGTTTGAAAAAGGGGATATTGTAAGGTTTGCAGGTACAGAGGATTACGGTATTGTGTCCGAATCTCAAAAAGACTGGAAAGAATATCTGGACAAATACAGATCTGACGAATGGCGGAAGAAAGGAATTACGCTTGATTTCTCTGACGCGCAGATTGTGGTGGAATTTTTGGGAGACGACGGTACATTTGGACATGACCATATCAATCCGATATATCTGGAGCTGTATCAGCCTGAGGCAGATCGGTCCAATCGCAGTCCGATGGACAATCTGCTTATAGCTGCCAGTGACCTTCATAGAGGAGAAGGCTCTTTGGAGGGGCTGTATATACTGACTGAGATATACCGCAATCATATCAGAGAAAATGAGTGAGATTTACATCTTTTCTGATATATATTCCTCTGAAACATCATAATTTTGGGCAATCAGGCGGACTATTCTGTCGTCTGGCATTCCTATGCTCCGCAGCATGTCTATGCTGTGTTTTATGTCATTTTCGCGGGCTTTATCATAGCCTTCGCTTATACCGCGTTCAAAGCCTTCACTTATGCCGCGTTTATGTCCCTGCTCAAAGCCCTCACTCACGCCGTATTTGTGTCCGCGCTCAAAGCCTTCATTTATGCCGCGTTTATGTCCGCGCTCAAAGCCTTCACTCACGCCACTTTTATGTCCATCCTCGTAGCCTTCATTATATACAGTCTTTTTATGCAATTTTTCATCAAATTCGGTAAGCAGCATATTCGTCACCTCACTCTTGCATTTGACTAAAATATCTGCCAAAATATCATCTTTTATACAGTCGTCAATTGCTTTGCCTATCGCATCCTGCATAGTGTATTTGCTTTCGATATATTCATTTACTTTCGCTATGAAGTATGAATAATCATGCAGCCGTCGGCAACTGTTAAGCAGTGCGTTGTTATGACCGTAATTGATATTAAGCATTGTCGCCCTGCATTCAAGCACAGGCTCGGCAGACAGCTTCGGGGTAAACGCATCCGACAGCCGTAAAATCATCTCATCAGGGTATTCATCCCTGCCATTATAAAATATGATGAACTGTGGCGTCGGTAGCTTGACAAGACTTCTGCCGTATATGTCAAGATTATGCTGTTTGATATATCCCTCATACAGTCTTGAAAAATACATCAACCCGCGAACCGGCATATTTGGGTTGAAAGTTGACTGATGCTCGTACAGGTTAAGCGTTGACGAGATTATGAATGACATATCATTTTTCATTGACATATATATGACATCCTCAAGCGTCGTGATTTCAAGCTCGTCCGGGTTTGTATAGCTTGTGTGGTTTACCGCGTTGTACAGGTCAAGCAAGTCCCTTTTGTCTGCGAATACCCTCTGAAACAGCCTGTCCTTGTGTTTTTTGACTATAGGCAGATGCCTGAATATTTTGGTGATATTAAGTTTTTCTGTTTTCATATTTTCTCCCTTTTAGTATAGTATAATTCGGATTTTTTGTAAAATGGAAATCAACTGAAAATTAAAGAAGTTTTTGAACACAAAGAACTTTTTAGGATAAATTGAGTTGTTTCATTTGTATGTAATATAGCATTAAAAACTATGCTTGGCAAGCGTTTAAGCGAAAATAACGGTTGAAATGTAAAAATTAATACAAATTCTGTTGAAATTAGAAAAAATTAGATATTAAGAATGTGAATAAGGATTTTTTCGATGCTAATATTGAAAGTAGCTGTCGCACTAAAGAATACAATCACAAGATATAGCATCTTTTGATTTAAATAAAATGTCATATCTTGTATGTTTAATCTTTATTGCGACAGTTCTGAGTTCATTCTTGAAGAATTTTTATAAGTCCCTGAGTGTGCTCATTTTTTGCATTATATATTCTTTTGATATATTATAGTTTTCGGCAATCAAGCAGATTATTCTGTCGTCAGATATTCCCATGCTCCGCAGCATATCTATACTATGTTTTATGTCATTTTCGCGGGCTTTATTAAAGCCTTCATTTATGCCGCGTTTATGTCCGCGCTCAAAGCCTTCACTCACGCCACTTTTATGTCCATCCTCGTAGCCTTCATTATATACAGTCTTTTTATGCAATTTTTCATCAAATTCGGTAAGCAGCATATTCGTCACCTCACTCTTGCATTTGACTAAAATATCTGCCAAAATATCATCTTTTATACAGTCGTCAATTGCTTTGCCTATCGCATCCTGCATAGTGTATTTGCTGTCGATATATTCATTTACTTTCGCTATGAAGTAGGAATAATCATGCAGCCGTCGGCAACTGTTAAGTAGTGCGTTGTTATGCCCGTAATTGATATTAAGCATTGTTGCCCTACATTCAAGCACAGGCTCGGCGGACAGCTTCGGGGTAAATGCATCTGACAGCCGTAAAATCAGCTCATCAGGGTATTCATCCCTGCCATTATAAAATATGATGAACTGTGGCGTTGGTAGCTTGACAAGGCTTCGAGCGTATATGTCGAGACCATTTTGTTTGATATATCCCTCGTACAGCCTTGAAAAATACATCAGCCCGCGGACTGGCATATTTGGGTTGAAAGTTGACTGATGCTCATACAAGTTTAGCGTTGATGAGATTATGAAAGACATATCATTTTTCATCGACATATATATGACATCTTCAAGAGTCGTGATTTCAAGCTCGTCAGGATTTGTATAGCTTGTGTGGTTTATCGCATTGTAAAGGTCAAGCAAATCCCTCTTGTCCGCGAATACCCTCCGAAACAGCCGATCCTTGTGTTTCCTGGCTATCGGCAGACGCCTGAATATTTTGGTGATATTAAGTTTTTCTGTTTTCATATTTTCTCCCTTTTAGTATAGTATAATTCGGATTTTTTGTAAAATGGAAATCAACTGAAAATTAAAGAACTTTTTAACTGTTTAAGCACAAAGAACTTTTGATGATAAATTGATTTGTTTCATTTGTATGTAATATAGCATTTGAAACTGCGCTTGGCAAGAGTCTAAGTGAAAATAGCGGTTGAAATGTAAAAATTAATACAAACAGTATAAGAAATTAAAGCATATAAAAATAAGGCAAAGCAGCATAAATACTTCGGACGAATTGCAAGTGAAGAATTGTATTTTGCAAAAATTTTTAGTGGCAGTTGATTTGGCTGAATAAACGGATATACTGAAATCAAAGAAAAGAAATGGGGGCAAGAAAAAAGTTATGTAGATGACATACGCACGCTGTATGGAGAAGGGCTAAAAAAGTTATCTTGTATGGTTCTTATGCGCGGGGAGATTTTGGATGATACAGGCGGGGCTAAGAATGCAAGTGGTATAAAGAAAAAAGCAGCGCAAGGCATTCACGGTGCGCTGCTTTTAATTGAGTGTCCAAAAAATTACAATTTCTCAAGAGTCTGTTTTTGAGCCGATATTGAAGAATTTTTATAAGTCCTTGAGTGTGATTAATTTTTGCATTATATATTCTTCTGATATATTATAGTTTTCGGCAATCAGGCAGACTATTCTGGCATCAGATATTCCCATGCTCCGCAACATATCTATGCTGTGAATGATATAATCTTCACGGACTTTATCAAAGCCCTCACATACGCCATTTTTATGTCCATCCTCGTAGCCTTCATTATACACAGTCTTTTTGTGCAGTTTTTCATCAAATTCAGTAAGCAGCATATTTGTCACCTCACTTTGCATTTGACTAAAATATCCGCCAAACCGTCATCCTTTATATAATTCATTTTTATATTTCTCTTGTTCTCTATATAAATTAATTGCATCCATAAAATCCTCAATGGACAGATTTCTTAATTCACATACAGCATTTAAAAAAGCGCATGGTAAAATATCATATTCTTCTTTTGAAACTATTGATTTTATTTCTTCATATTCTGTCAAACCACATTGTTTTACTATGTCTGTATTGTATATCATGTTTTCTTTACAATCAAACATATTAACTGTCATGTTTGTCGGAGGCATAGTCAGAATTTCTTCAGCAAAAACATTAAGATGATATCGGCTTATCGGCATATAATATTTGGTATTATGTCGTACGATATCATAATTAATCAGCAGCTTAGAACACACTTTTCCGTTTCTGACACAAGCAAAATTATGACCAATATATTTATTTACATTGTCTTTATCTATCCACACATAATGATTTTCATCTACATCAAAAAGAGCGTGTGACTTTACAATGGATAGCATTTTATGGTCATTAAATATTAAATTAATAATATCAAACTCCTTTTCGCCAGAGTTCTCATGAACATTTGCAATAACCTTCTCACTACGCAAAGTGCCGATATAATGGTCAAAGACCATAACATAATCATTGACCTTTATCTTTTCAACCTCACAATATGAACCATCCGCCATAAGAATTCTTGTATTTGGAGCAAAACAGCCATCATTAACCGTCTTAGAGTCCTTATATGTTGATGTAGAACGATAACTCTTATTTTCTTTATAATAATTATCTTTTTCATAACGAGATTTTTCTCTTTGACAAGCTGCTAATCTTTCTTCTACTATTGGTGACGATTGCTTTTCAAGTGAACGTTGATAATTCTTTATCGCTTTGTCTAAATCAATCGCTACACCCATGCCAAATTCATACATATTTCCTTTGCAATATAAAGCAAGAGCACTTTTGGAATTTGATAACAAACTCATCGCCCCCGACAAATCTTCATTTAAATTAAACAAAACAATGCCTAATATCTCGCTGTAATGATTTGCATTATACATTTCGCTAATAAGATAACGGCATAGTTGACATATTACATGTCCATTTTCTATCATTTTTTCATTTGCAGGAATTTGAGAAAATGAAGAAAATCTCGATTCAAACACAACATCAACAATTTTTCCTATTGCAGGCGCATATTGATTTGCCGCCGCAATTTTATAATACGTGAATTCACGATCTGAAAGATCTGCCAAACGCCTGCGATTTTTACATTTTTTTATGTCTTCCTCTGCCAAAATCATACATGCCTCAGGGACTAGAGAATTTGCTAATGTTTTTAAGTTAACGCCTCTCCAACCGCGCTTATACATATCAACTAATTTATCGCCTGCAAGCGCATAACCTTTGTTTAAGCTTTCTTGAAGAACGTGTTGTCTCTCATCTTCTGATAATGTTAATGCCTTTGCATACAATTCTTTTCCAGTATAGCAATAATCCCCCAATGCCTCTACATAGAGTTTTAATTTCGTATCTTCTATTTCATCTGGTTCATTTATAGCAATTAACATTTTTGCCTTTTCCCATTCGCTTATGTCTATATCAATAGCATCAAATTTTGTACGTACGCCTTTGCCTTTTGTTGACTGTACATACGCATTTATAAGATCGTAATTATCGTATCCATATGAATACAATTTCGAAAGAATCTTCTTTCCTGTTCCTTTTGTAAAAGACCTACACCGAAACATAGATAAAAACATATTATCAAAAATCTTTCTTGATACTTTTTTCCCTGTAGTAAACGTATCTTTCAGATCGTTACAAATCTGTGTTATCAATTTTTCTATATATTTTAATTGGGTTGACAGATTCTCCTTTTCTTTTTCAAGGTTATTTTCTCTCTTCTTTTCATATTCTCGTATTGTCTGTAATGTATTGTCGTTACTGTCACCAATGCGAACTATATCACCCACAACCTCTTGTAAAGCAGCCTTAGATTGCTTAAGCTGCGTTTCATAAAATTCCATAATTTGTGTTTTGATTGAAACATATTCTTCCCCAAACCCATACAAAATAGGCCGGACATTTTTCTTCACAAAGTTTTCTATATCATTAAATACTACTCTATCAAACTTTTGCAATCGTGAATCATTAAGCGTATCCGTAAAAAGTTTCTCGCTTAATAATAGAGAATCTCCTTTTCCTATTTTTCTTCTTTCGATAGTATCTAGTCCTTCTTCATCAATATACACTAGTTTTGCGGATAACACTCTAGAAAATAATTGCTCAGCATTCGAATATACATTGTCTGCAATAATGCAAAGAGATGAATCTTTCAGTTTAGAATGAACAATTACAAATTGAACCACTTTATTCAACGCAATTTTTCTTTTTCCACTCTCGATAATCAAAAATTTAAATTCATTAAAACTTAAGGGTATTCTTATATTTGCATAATTTATTATCTCAATCGAATCAGTGCCATCAGTGTCAAAAATTATAAAGGGAATTTGCGTATATAATTTCTTAAACGACGAAATATACTCCTTATTTTCCATAAGAGAGCTGCATGCCTCAAATACTCTTGTAGTTATATGACAAGAAACACAAAGGCATTGTTTCCCGACTATTTCACTACACAAGTACAATGGTTCCATTGCGTTTAGCATATCTTCCGTCTTCTGAATAATATCCGAAGCATTCGGATACATAGAATGCTGAAGACTGCTGTTCAGTTCGGAATGAATTAGGGAATATAATTTATTGTAATTATCTCTATTTTCACTTTCTCCAGGTAAGCTCTTGTTGCGCATAACTTTAGCAAGAATAGATAAATATTTAGATGCTTCTGTCATAATGTTTATACCTCTTCTCCAAAGAATTCCTTAATATCTTGATTAATATTTCTGATAATCGAGTCATATTGCTTTAATAAATTGTTTAAAATATAACTATCTTGATTTGCTTTCCCCCATAACTTAGTCAATGATCTTATGTCCATTATTTGATTGGATTTAGAAATATAAGTAAATAATTTTTGTGCAGTATCTTGAGATTGCTTTATTGCAAGTTTAATTGCCTCGCTCATTTCATTTTCTACATTTCTAAATTCTGAAATAATATCATTTTGCCTAACATTACCACTAATTGCGTGATTAAAAAATTTGCAGATTTCATTGGCGCCATATTCTTTTTTCTCGTTCGCTGAATAAGCTGTTATCCCAAAGCAAGCGATTCCTGTTTTACTTATTGTTTCTCTTGCAATATTTATTATTTTTGAAATTTCCTTTTGTGGTTTCAAATCTGCTTTCGTGAATACTATTAAAATTGGCGTCTTTATTCTTAAAGATTTAATAAATTGTATGTCATCTTCTGTTATTGCGCCTGAATCTATATCAATTAACCAAACCAAATAGTCCGATATGCTTAATTGTTCAAATGCTTTCTCTCTATCTGAAATCACTTTTTTAGAATTATTATCTTCATCATATTTTGTATATCCGGGTGTATCGAGTAATGCGATTTCTTCTGGCAATGAATATTCATTTGATTCAATAATAATACTATCTACAAATGCAGGGAATCCAATACCATATACTGTATCAAATTCATGAGCCATTGCGTTTAAGGCTTCTGTACTTATTTCTGTCGAATATCCATAAACACTATTTGCGTAAATCCTTTCTTCGTCTGATTTAATAATGTATGTCGGAATAGCTGTTGTAGTTTTCTGACCTACAGGAAGCTTATCTCCAATTCCGGAAATTGTATTAATAAATTTTGATTTTCCCGCACTAACGCTGCCCCCAAAGCTTATAACAACTTTATCATGTAGCTTTTGAATTTTTTTTTGCTCTGATAACCTCGAACATAAATCCAAAAATTTTTCATAAATTAACATCTCATTTTTTATAGTTACTTCTGAAAATAACGAAAACAAATAGTTGATTTTTTTTTCAATTCTTCTTCCAAAATATGTAGATGAATCTGATTTATTCTTTATAAGCTCTGAAATCAATTCTATCGCCTTATCTTCATTGGCAATATACATATTTTCATCTGGTATTTCTACTTCACTAAACAAATCATCCAAATTTATTTCATCATCTTTCACGTCAAATGACATTAACCTTCACCTCTCATAAAAATAATGGCGTCTACCTGTTCCAATCCAGATAGACGCCTAATTTAATGCTGCAGGAACTACATGTTTGCTTTCATTTTTTTTAATATTTGCGCAAATTCGCGGTATTCATTGATATATTTTTCTTTTTCTTTAACTTGTTCTTGCAGTTTTTCTAATTCTCCGCAAAATTCTTTTTCTATCTGATCAGCAAAATGTAATGCTTGTTGTTTAAGCGTCTCTGTAATGCCTTCTAAGGAAGAAAGTAATTGTTCTGCAATATCATCCTCGATCTTATCTAGCAATTTACTCTGTAAATTAGTAAGCTTATGTATATCTTCGTTTTTGGCATAACCACTCTTAAACCTGGTTTCAATTTCATCTATATATGGTGTATGGTCGACAGAAATATGAGGAACCGATATTTTATCTAATACATTTTGTAGTGGTAATAAAATATCATTTTCGTCAAATTCTTTTTGACTTTGGGTAAATGCATTCAATACAATCTCCTTAATATCTCGCACAAATTTTTCCTTATTAAAAATATTTTCAAACTCATCATTAACATAAGCAAGGCATTTCGCTGAATACATTTCTATGTTTTTAATTACAGAAGAAGTATCCGCAATATTCTCAGTAACAACAATATGTACAATTTCCCTTTTCAAACCAAAAAATCCCGTATGTTTAGTTTTATCTTCATCGTGTGACGCTGTTCTTACTGCAAAATTCTCGTGCTGTTTCATTTCAATTATCAACTGTGGCAATATCTGCTGCACTTTTTTATCACACTGTATTGCTGCGTTATCAAAAATATTCTTTAATTTATCTCTGGAAGAATCAATAATATCCATAATATCGTTGGATCTCTGTTTTAGTTCTTCTGCAGAAGTTGTTTCAAGTTTCATTCTACTTGATACAGTTTCCTGCAATATTTTCTCTAAAATACTTAGATGATTATCTCTCGCAGTATTCAGTAAATCAGTATTCTTACCTTCGATAATCTCTATCTTTTTGTCCAACACTTCATTTAATGCTATTTTTACCTTATTAATTCCTCCTAATGAAGCTAAATAATCATCTTTAAAATCATGAAATCTTCCATGAAGATTCTCATAAACTTTTCTTTCATTCTCATCCAAAGGAATATTGCCTTTGCTTTTTTTATCAATTGAAAAACATGTAGACGAAGCAAACAAAACAGTTTTTGGGTTCATTTTTTTTAATATTTCTATATGTTTGCTGCTGCTTTTAGCCTGCTCAAGATTCGTTCTGAACTGTGACTTATAACTATCTAATGCCTTTTTATATGCCACACCGAAATTTTCATCATTTTCATTAAGAATACCAGAGTCAAGTTTGCTTCCGACAACAAGGATATTTTGAACCCCGGCGCTAGGGAGGCTGCTAGCCATAAGTTTTACAGTGTTTGAATCCATAAATTGGCTACACGGTGATAACAGGAGCACTACATCACAAGAACGTAAAAATTGTTTCGTTATAATTCCTCGTGATACAATAGGATCATTTAACCCTGGCGTGTCAACAATTTCAAAATCCTTCACATAGGGATTATCTACTTGTAATTCCACATAACTAACAATAGGCGTATAATGCCCATTGGCTCCCACATAATCATTGAGTTTTTGTATAATGTTTCCTTCGATTTCATCAGTAGAATCAAGTTTTTCTAACAAAGTTGGATCCTTAGCCATGCTTGTTAGTTCTTTAGCTCCTCGCTGATTCTCTGATTTACATATAAAGTGTGTTGCATACTCCTGTCTGCTCATTGGAGGAGTAATTCTTTGATTTTGACAATACTCAGCATACTCTTTATCTAAGGCTTCATCATATAAAGCCGAATGTTTTTTGATTGTTTCCCAATCTTCAGTTGTATAAAAATGTATGATTGCTTTTGGCGTTTCGGAATATGTAATTTTAGTCAATGCCGCTGTCATCGGCGTAGCTGCCTTTGGTAAATAGTCTTCTCCATCAAAAATACATGCATTAAGGAATGATGATTTACCCGCTTTTACTGCACCTACTATTCCTATACTAAGCTTTCTTGAATCATTCTTCGCGGCTTCAATATCACGCTTGAGCGCAGAAGTAACCTGTTTGAATTCAATTAATTTTTCTGAATCGAATAATTCTTCATGGCTCTCTAATGTTGTCTTAACCTTTTCGGCAAAATCAAAATATTCGTTTGCTTTTTCATAATCAATTGCCATTTTTTATCCTCCCCAATTCATCAATCATGTGCTTGACAACAGTTATATCATCTACGATATTCCTTTTATACTGCTCAAATTCTTGAATTTTCTTCTCTTTTTTATTTTGCGCATCAGCAATATTTGTCTTAATACTTTCAAGCTTGTCCGCAAGTAGCTTTTCATATTCATCAAGTACCATTTTTGTTGTTGCTTCAACGTTTTGTCTTATTTGTGGATACATTTTATTCATTATCTGTGGCACCACATTATTAACAAATCTATGTTTGGTTGCTTCAGCATCACTTTCACCAAACATTTTTTGCAAAAGATTTATTACATCTGGCAAGAGAATAATCGCAATTTCAAGCCATGGCGCAATAATATCTGTTGCAATGGCTGCAATTCCGGCAATAACATGATAAAGTGTTGGATTCTTCTTATTCCTGTTATGTTTTTCCATACCTTTCGTTTCAAAAGTGCCTTCCACAATAATATCTTTAATATTATTAGCAATATTAACTGCAACTGATGATAGATCCACTCCTTCGCTTCCATTCACTAAACCTGTAAAATCAAGAGAATCTGTAACACTGTCAATCTGTCTAATGCTTATATCCTTCATTGAGGCGAGCATGATAGGTCGAACAGTTTCAATAATAATTGCTTCTGCTGCAGCTTGATTTCCACTAAGAAGAGCCTCAACAACAGACTCTGCTCTTGCTATCAATGTACTTCTAACTCTATCTGTAACTTCTTGTACTGTATTGTCAAGTTCTTCCTTTGCCTCTTCTCTTTTTGTTTCAAAAGTATTTGTTAATTGTTCCTCAAGTCTTGAATAAACTGCAATATCTGCGTCTAAATCGAACGTATCTAAAAAAATCTTTTTCTGAACAACAGAGAGTATTTTTTCTGAACTATCTAATTCAGATTTTAACATTTTTACCATCACTTTATCAAAAGCAGCTTGTGCATTAAACGAAGATATTATGTCAATTAGCTTATTAGCTATATCTTCATCTCTTTTGGATACTGTGTAAACATTATAATTAAATCCATGCGTTTCTAAGGTATCTCTGGCAGATTTGGCTATACTCTCAGCGGTATTAGTAGTAATCTTATCGCACTTGTTGATTAATACAGCAATTTGAGTGCTGTAATTAGATATTTCCTGAATAAATTCCAATGTTGTTTCGTCAATACCGCCCTTTTCCTGATCAACAACAACTAAATATGCGGATCCGATTCCTATATAGCTTGCCAACGCCTTAGCATGAGTTTCAATATTGGCATCAAATCCCGGTGTATCAACAATTGTAAAATCACTAACCTTTTTCAAATTCTCCGAGCAAATTCTATATACTAAATGATCATATTCTTGTACGGAATATTCTTTTCCAAAGTCAATCACTGCTTTGTTTCCAGAGTTGTCATATGCAAAAGCCGATTCTGTTTCATCATATACTAGTTCCGTTGCTATTGCAGTTTGTGGCATCTGTGCTTCTTTTAGAAAATTAGGTCTGCCAATCAACATATTGAGCAAAGAACTTTTACCTGCGTTAAAATGTCCAACAAGCATAAGCTTAATATCAAAATTATCTCGAAGGTTTTCTATTCTGTTCAATGATTTTTCAAAATCAAACCCTTCATAATGAGAATATATTTCTTCAATTTCTTTAATCATTTTATCATAAGCGCTTTTGTTAACCATTTCTTTTTCCTCCTTCTTGCTTGTGGTTCTTAAAAATCATTAAATGTTCTTTTATTCAACACAGTGTGTTAGATTTCTGACAATATCTGATTGCCTTCCAAGAATTTTCTGCAATTGATGCTGGGAAATCCACATCAAGCCCACTGATAAACTCTTGTATTGCCAGTTTTCCAATGAAATGTTTTGATATAGTAGTAGGTATTGGCGGCTTTTAAATGTATTTTGCTTTGTTGTGCATAATAAATCCCCCTATCTTTTCATAAATTGTTATTTTATATTATATTTTATCATATTTTGTTTTAAATTTGGTATGCTGGCAGCAGACTTTGCTAACTTTTTTCAAAACTACAGTTATATATTTAATAGAAAAAACAAAATTTAATAAAAATTTTATGAAATATGCCCAAAAGTCTGCTGGAAGCATACCACAAATCAATAAAATTAATGTAAAATAGATTAAAAAGATTTACTGAATATTCTGCTTTAAAAGCAATAAAGAATGAGATGCATTTTTAAATCAATTTAGAATAGGGGAGGCGTTTGTTTATGGGATTATTCGGACTCGGAAAATCACCAAAGAAACTAAAAAAAATACCGTCAGACTTGGTGCCATATATTCAGATTGAAACAGAGGCAATCAAGAATTCAAATGACAAAATGATGATTTCATCATATTGTATAAGCAAGCTTGATATTGTGAACTGGTATATTGAGCTGTTGGAGAACGGCTCGGATAAGTATATTGTCCCGCACAGTAAGGCACAGCTCGAGACGATTCGCGATCAGCTAATGGAGTGCCACAAGCAGATTATGAGCGTTAAAATCAAAAATCAAAATGACCGCCCGCTAATGGATATCAAATATCCTAAAGGATATGAAGGGTAGACTGCGGGTAAGGAGAAAGAGGAAAGGAGCTTAGATACATATGGTTGCGAGTTCAGATGGAATTAATCACTGGGAATATTGGACAGAGCAGGAAATTATGGAGGAACGTACAGAGATTGAAGGCGTACTGCGCAAACATTGGAGCGATTCTGTTGTTATAACGGATGATATAAAAAGTGCAAAAGAATATATGAAAAAAGTGGCGGAAACAGAATTATGGCAGGGGGAGTTGGGAGCATATACTTTAAAAGTGGGATGTTATCTTGTTCGCATAGCCGAGCGCCTCTATTCAATTTACGAACCGGGTTATATTCCGGAGATGGAGCAGCCGATAAGTCGGGAAGACACTGAAGCCATAAAAAAAGAACTGTCTGGACGTGGAAAATTTGGAATGCTTAAAAACGTTCGTTTTACAAGCGAATTATCGGCAAGACATTGTGATGCGCCGAAAAATGATTTCACTATTATATGCCGTTCGGCTCATGCGAGAGATGATTATTGGTCTGAATCTCTTAAATATGTATGTGCGGCAAAAGAGAATAGTCACATTCCTGATGAGTATGCCTCGTTGATTGCTGTGCAGTGCTTTTCAGGCTCGTCTTGGGGTAGCAGGACATTTTTTAAATATGAGCCGACAGGAAGGGTAACGAAGCTTTAAGATGCATGACCTTGATTTAGGAGATGACAAGGCACGATTTATATAAGAATAGAAAAATTAACATAAATATATCAATGACAAATACCTCAGGAGGCAGCCATATGAATAATATTACAAATCTACTAAAAAAACTCAAACCGCCCTGTTCCCAATGCCCCTACAAGCTTGGGCAGGTACATACAGTCGTAAACCCATGTCCCCAGTGTCGGCTCAACAATTACGCGGCTTACGAGCGTTTTCAGCAGATGATGGGAAAGAAAGCTTAGAAATATTAGCCAGAGTAATAAGGAGGTAAATTACTATGATAGAAAAGATCAATGAATATCGTAAGATGACAAATGAGGAGCTTGATGCTGAGCTCAAAAAAGGTCTGAAAGAAGTTGCAGATCTTCTTGATGAGGCATATAAGCATGATCCTGGATGTCAGGGAATTGAGATGTCAGCTCAGTCAAGAAACGAAGACGAACTTCTCCGTCTTGCTAAAGAGGAGGGATTATTATGAATAACGCTTAATGCTGTTGACATTGATGATATTACGACAGGTCAAGAAGTATATCAGCTTCTAATGGAAGCAGAAGTTGAAGATATTGGATATCAAGCAGTAAAGAGAATGGCTGACAAAAGTTCAAATGATAAACATTATCAGGCAATTAAGGAAAGCAGTCACTTTTGGCTGGAGTGGGAAACAGGACAAGGCATTACAGCCCAGTCCTGTTTCTTGATTCTTAGCAGGAATATTCAAAGATTTTTCACAGCGAAAATATTAGCTTCGCAATCATCGCTGCGACAGCTATTCCCGCGGGAATGGCAAGCTTTTTAATTGCTCTGATGATTTTTTTATTCACTGATTTTCTGCGTTTGCGCTTTTTACCCGTGTTTTTATTTGCGGCATTGTCCGCGCCTGTTTTTCTGCTCCTGCTGTTTTCAGACGTGCCTATCTTGGGCGCTGGGCCTTTCCTGCGCTGCAGCTCGTCTTCCTCTGTCTTTAGCTGCGGCTTTTTATATATTGCAAGCGCACTCTGCCACCGATTCCGAAGTTCATCGCGCTGTTCGGAGAGGGCAAGCGACTTTTCGTTTATTTCAGCGACTGTTTCCTCGGTATATTTACCGCTTAAAACGGGCGCGATGATGTCAAGCCGCTCTATGCCGCTTTCAATCGTGTTTTTGCTGTAGTGCAGACCTTGAAAATGCTCCATTCTGCGCTTTAGCAGCGTGAGATCCTCGCTTATCTCGTCAGTGTCGCCTGTGCCGACCGCGCTCTTTATGCCTTTGCGCGGGTTGAGGCAGACGAGGTGCCAGATATTGCTTGTCTTGTCTGGATTATCCTTGAATATGCGGATGGCGCGTCCGCGCATCTGGTTGCTTAGCATAAACGAGCCGACAAAGCTTGCCAGTATCAGCGAATTAACGCATGGAGCGTCCCACCCTTCGCCGAGCAGCGATTTAGTTCCGATAAGCGCCTGCATATACCCCGCCGTGAAAATGTCCGTGACAGCTCCTGTCAAAAAATGAGCATTACCGACAGCCTTGACGCTCAGATACTCAGTTTCTGGAAGTGATCCCATAGCGGAAAAAGTGACCTTACCCTCATTGCCTATAGCATTCAAAAGCGCTTCCTTTGCGGCGGCGGGAATGACTACAAGCGTACCGCACAGTACGCCGAGCTTTAGCCCGTCAGCGTCAAAGGTGCGGCGCAGCTGTTCAAAAAACGGCAGTACGCCGAGCGCGTTTACATCCTGCGTTTCGTCGCCGACTGCGCACTCATAATCCCTTTTGATGTAGTCAGTGAGTATCAGCAGGCGGAGGTCTTTGCCCATCGCGGAGTATTCGTGTGCTACAATGCTGCGTATGCTGTTTGCCTTGCCGATTGAGTTTGCGAGAAGCTTTTTGGACTGCTCTGTATTGCTTTTTTTAAGCAGACGTTCTACTTCTGATTCTTCCTCGGCGGTAGGGTAGTTAAAATATATATAGTCCTGATGCGGGCAAAGGCTGCCCTCCTTTACAAGCTCGGGGACAGTGATTTCGACATCGATTTCGCCGCACATATTTGTGTAGCGTTTCCAGAGTGACGGCGTGGAATCATAAGGCGGCGTGGCGGTAAGTGCGATAACCTTTAAGCTGCCGACAGCGCTTTTCACTTCCTCAAGCGCCTTCCACCATTCAGTGCGCAGGTGATGGCATTCGTCAAGGCACAGTACGCCAATCGCATTGTCCTTTAACATGGCAAAGATGTCAAAGTCGGAATAGTCCTCTTTATCGCTGGGGGAAACGCCGCTCACTATATCATCATTATCATCATCTGCTTCGGTATTGGGGGTATCTGCAGCTTTAAGGCGTTTGACTGCGCTGTGCAGCGACTGATACGTAACGATAGTGATAACGCGAGGCTCTTTCAAATCCTGCGATAAATAATCTCCTGCATTTAAGCCGTCGATAAGAAATGCCTCCGCAATCCTGTCAACCCACTGCTCCCGTATAGTGATGGACGGCGCAAGCACAAGGGCGGGCTGCCCTAAGCGTTTTATAAGCTCGATTCCGAGTGTAGTCTTTCCCGAACCTGGAGCCGCTACGATATGCACGCGCCCATCGTCAAGGTATTTCATTGAATTTTCAATCACCCGCGCCTGATAATCACGCCAAGTGCCTTTGAAGCTTAAAATTCTGTCGTAGTTCATGTTTTCTCCTATCCTTATGCTTTAATTAAATTAAAAACTATTGCTATCATATCACAGATAATGGGAATATACAAGAACGGCAGAAACGCCAGTGCAGCCTGTTCTGGCTTGCGGCATTAAAGCGGATATGGTAAGATTATAGAGGCAGATTCAAATTGCGGCGCTTTAAAAGCATAAATAAGGAGGCAGATATAATGCTCAAAATATTCAACAATATGCAGCGCTTTAAAGGTATAAACAAGGAGGCAGATATAACGCTTAAAACATTTGATTATAAAACCCGGCCAGGCTCCAATCTGCTCGATTTTATATCAAATACCGCCCTGCCTTTATTTAAAGAGGGAAAAATAGAGGCTGTCTGCGCACTGCAGGAGGCGTTTGCGTTTGAAGACGAAAAGCAGCTCCATATTGAGATTGCAGACGCTTATGTGCATCTGCTGGCTGAGAACACAGTAAAGGGCTTGATTTACATTTCTGAAAACTGCCGCAATTCTATGTACGGCTATTTTGATTTTAAGGGAAATGACTGGAAAAATACGGATATGTCAAGAAAACGCTTTGAGCATCTAAGCTGTGAACAGTATATTGCCGTGTTAAAGCTTGGCACATTCCATTCAGACGGCTACTGCCGCCAAAGGTGCATGGAGGAGCTTGCGGCGTATTCGGGGGCGCTGCCGTTTTTTATATTGAGAATGAATGACTGGGTGGAGAAGATAAGGGGCAGGGCGTATGTCCTTGCGCTTGGACAGCTTGAGCGCTGTGACATATATGAGCTTTTATATTCTATTCCTATGATCGATAAGCTGAGAGACTCGGGAAGGCGTGACAGGGAATGTCTGCAGAAGCTTGAAGAACTTTTTGCGAAAAGCATTATCAAAAAAATGCCAGAGATAGAGCTTTGCGAAGTGCATACATATGAGGCTGCGATAAAAAATGCTGTTTACCGTTTCATAAATAAAAATCAACTGTTATCTAATGAGGCAATGAATACGCTTTTGGACTGTGAGAAGGAAAGCTATGGAAAACGTTTGATAACGCTTGGTATTTTTAAACATTACGACTGCAGCTTTGCCCAGATACAAAAATATCTTGAAAATAAAAGCACTGTGGTGCGCTGCGAGGCGCTTGTATATTGGTATTATACAAGGGCAAAAGAGCCTTGGGAGGGCTTGAAGCGGCTCTTGATGGATAAGACGAAAAGGATAAGGCTTGAAACGGCGTATATTCTCAAAAAACATGATGTGCTTGAGCCGATAGAATATTACAGGGGGAAGCTTAAAGGGAACGTGGACGCGGCTGCTTTGTATGGCATAGGCGAACAGGGAAAGCAGGAGGATATAAGCCTGTTGGAGCCGTATCTTGAATGTAGTGATGAGCGCTTGGCAAAGGCTGCGCTGTCGTCGTATTTAAGCCTTGCGGGCGAGGAAGGAGCGGATATCTGCTGGAAATATCTGACTGGTGACCGCGCTGTCTTCAGAAAAACAGCATATCTTGCAGCCAAACGGCATAATATTCATTACGGTTCTAAGCGCTTATATGATGAGATTTTGAAAAGTAAAGATGAGATGGCAAAGAATTATCTTATAAAGCTTATATGCATAGAGCCATCAACATGGGAACGCCTGCCGTATCTGTTAAGGCTGTGGGGCAGCAGCAGTCAGGCGGCAGAGCAGAATATGCAAGCCGTTTATGCTGCGATAGGCAAAAGAAGTATGTGGGCAAAGGTAACGCGTGAAAATGCAGAGGAAATAAAACAGGCATTGGCAGATATAGAATATTCTGTAAAATATAAGGAGGGGTACAATCAGATAAAAAAACAGATATTATTTGAATTGAAGCATGTGACGGTTTAGAATTTATCATTATGCTGCAGGCTGTCATGCTGTGCTGTGCAAAGAAAATAAGAAAAAATAAGAGAAAATAGGAGAAATTACCCAATCAAACAAAAAAACAGCCGTTATTTTGAACAAACAATAACAGCTGTTTTTAATACCAAAAAAATTTTTGCGCTTTCCAGGCAAAATCCTGCTAAATAACTAATGTTTTTTATATTCAATCGCCGCCTCAATAAATCCTCTGAAAAGCGGGTGCGGCCTGTTGGGACGGCTCTTTAATTCGGGGTGCGCCTGCGTAGCAATAAAGAACGGGTGATTGGGAATTTCAACCATTTCCACTATGCGGCCGTCAGGCGAAAGCCCTGATAAAAGCATACCCTTTTCCGTGATGGCGGCGCGGTAATCATTGTTTACCTCATAGCGGTGCCTGTGGCGTTCGTTGATGACTTCGCTGCCGTAAAGCTTGTACGCCTTTGAGCTGGGATTGAGGTGGCACGGATATGAGCCAAGCCTTAAAGTGCCGCCGATGTCCTCCACGCCGTTCTGGTCTGGCATAAGCGCGATGACAGGGTGCGTCGTATTGGGATCGAGCTCTACGCTGTGGGCGTCGTGATAGCCTACCACATTTCTAGCAAACTCCACGATTGAAAGCTGCATGCCAAGGCACAGACCGAGGAACGGGATATTATTTTCACGTGCGTATTTTATCGCGTAGATCATGCCGTCTATTCCCCTGTCGCCAAAGCCGCCTGGGACAAGCACGCCGTTTACGTCTTTAAGCGTGTCCGCGACATTTTCGGGGGTTACAAGCTCTGAATCAACCCACTTTATATTGACAGTCGAGTGCTGCGGAATACCGCCGTGCTTTAGCGCTTCGACAACGCTTATATATGCATCGTGGAGCTGCGTGTATTTGCCGACAAGCGCGACAGTGACCTCTTGGGTGGGGCTCTTTAAGTCCTCCACCATTTTTGTCCAGTCGTCAAGATCGGGCTCGGGACATTCAAGGTGCAGACATTCGCAGGCTACCTCGGCAAGATGCTCCTTTTCCATGGCAAGAGGGGCTTCATATAAATATTCCACGTCAAGGTTTTGGAGTACGTGGGAGTTTGGCACATTGCAGAAAAGGGCGATTTTATCCTTTATGCTCTGCTCAAGCTCGCGCTCGCTCCTGCATACGATAATGTCGGGCTGGATGCCCATGCCCTGCAGCTCCTTTACGCTTGCCTGTGTGGGCTTGGTTTTCATCTCCTGCGACGCGCGCAGATACGGAATGAGCGTAACATGTATAAGGATAGCGTTTTCGCGCCCTACTTCGTGCTGGAACTGACGTATCGATTCCAGAAACGGCTGGCTTTCAATATCGCCTACTGTGCCGCCCACCTCTATGATGGCTATGCGCATTTCGGGATCAGTGAAATTCCTGTAAAAGCGGCTTTTGATTTCATTTGTGATATGCGGAATAACCTGTACAGTGCCTCCGCCGTAGTCGCCCCGTCTTTCCTTTTGAAGTACGGACCAGTACACCTTGCCTGTCGTGACGTTTGAATTTTTGTCAAGGCTTTCGTCGATAAAACGCTCGTAATGCCCTAAATCGAGGTCAGTCTCGGCGCCGTCGTCAGTGACGAATACCTCACCGTGCTGTATGGGATTCATAGTGCCCGGATCGATATTTATGTAAGGATCAAATTTCTGCATAGTCACCTTGTACCCCCTCGCTTTTAAAAGACGGCCGAGCGACGCGGCGGTGATGCCCTTTCCGAGCCCTGAAACAACTCCTCCCGTGACAAAAACATACTTTACCGGCATAACTTTTCATTCCTTTCGTGATAATTAACGCTTTAAGCGTCTGTGAAAATTTTTCAAAATCTCCGTTGGGCGAGGTTTTTATAGTTTTATATATTCAAAAATTTCGAATGTATTTTCGCGGCAGCCTAAAGTATAAATACAATATATTTGCTTATTATACAACAGTAAGGCATAAAAAATCTATAGTTTTTTACAAAATATTTATATATCTTAGGTTGATTTATGAACCTCAAATATCTATAATTAGAATTGAATGTTTTTACTTTGGCAAGGTGAAAAATTTATAATATAACAGTACCCGATACGGAAAGGATATTCTAACAAAAATGGACAACAATCAGTTAAACAACTATGACAACAATTCAAACCGCGGCAATGGCGGCAACGGTCAGAACAACGGCAAAGGCAGCGGCGGCGGGCCAAACGGCGGCAAAGATCCCAAAAAGCAGAGCCTGCTTATTATGCTGATAGCGGCGCTGCTTTCGCTCCTGTGCATAAGCTATTTTATGCGCGCCGTGACTAACGCGACCAACAGGGTGATAAGCTATAATGAGTTTATCGACATGGTAGATGCGGGCGAGGTGGAGTCGGTAACAATCGAGTCGAACCAGATAGTTATTGAACCAAAGACAAGAGAGCCCGAGGAAGGTGTCTTTTACTATTACCAGCCGACGATTACCTACACTACGGGCAAGGTTGAGGAGGACGAAACGCTCACAAAGCGCCTTCTTGACGCGGGAGTGGAGGTAAACGGCACCGTGCCTGACGGTTCGGGCATAATACTGTCGCTTTTGTATTACATTGTTCCTGTGCTGCTTATGTGGGGGCTTTTGAGCCTGCTGCTGCGCAAAATGACGGGCGGCGGCGGAGCGTTCGGCATGGGTAAAAGTACGGCTAAGGTGTATGTGCAGAAGGAAACAGGCATTACCTTTAAGGACGTTGCGGGCGAGGACGAGGCGAAGGAGTCGCTGCAGGAGGTTGTGGATTTCCTGCATAATCCTGGAAAATACGCCAAAATAGGCGCGAAGCTGCCAAAGGGCGCTCTGCTTGTGGGACCTCCTGGCACAGGTAAGACAATGCTTGCCAAGGCAGTGGCGGGTGAGGCGCATGTGCCGTTTTTCTCGCTTGCAGGCTCTGACTTTATCGAGCTGTATGTCGGCGTGGGCGCGTCGCGTGTGCGTGATTTGTTTAAAGAGGCGGAAAAAAATGCGCCGTGCATCATATTTATAGATGAGATTGACGCTATCGGGCGAAGCCGTGATTCAAAATACGGCGGCGGCAACGAGGAGCGCGAGCAGACGTTAAACCAGCTGCTTTCCGAGATGGACGGTTTTGACGGTAAGAACGGTATTATCATACTGGCGGCGACAAACCGCCCTGAAATTCTCGATAAGGCGCTGCTGCGCCCAGGGCGCTTTGACAGGCGTATCATAGTGGATAAGCCGGACTTAAAGGGCAGAGTCAATATTTTAAAGGTTCACTCAAAAGACGTGCTGATGGACGAGACTGTGGATTTGGACGCTATCGCGCTTGCGACGAGCGGCGCTGTGGGCGCGGATCTTGCGAATATGATAAATGAGGCGGCAATCAACGCCGTAAAAGACGGCAGGGATTTTGTGAGCCAGAAGGACTTGTTTAATGCGGTAGAGGTGGTGCTTGTCGGCAAGGAAAAGAAGGACCGCATCATGAGCAAGGAGGAGCGCAGGATTGTGTCGTACCATGAGGTGGGGCATGCCCTTATAAGCGCGCTGCAAAAGAACTCGGAGCCTGTGCAGAAAATCACGATCGTGCCGCGCACAATGGGGGCGCTGGGTTATGTTATGCATGTGCCCGAAGACGAGAAATACCTCAATACGCAGGCTGAGCTGCACGATATGATAGTAGGGCTTCTGGGAGGCCGCGCGGCGGAGGAGATAGTGTTTGACACAGTGACGACGGGCGCGTCAAATGATATCGAGAAGGCGACAAGCATAGCGCGTTCTATGGTTACACGATACGGCATGAGCAAGAAATTCGGGCTTATCGGTCTTGAAACGGTCGAGAGCCAGTACCTTGAAGGCAGGAGCGCGCTCAATTGCGCGGACAATACGGCTGCGGAGATAGACGCCGAGGTTATGAAGCTTTTGAAGGAGGCGTATGACGAGGCGCTTGCGCTGCTTAAGGACAACCGCGACGTGATGGACAAAATCGCCGCGCATCTGATAGAAAAGGAGACAATTACAGGAAAGGAGTTTATGAAGATTTTCCGCGAGGCGAAGGGGCTGCCTGAGCCAGAGGAAAAGACTGACGAGGCGGAGAAGGCGGATACGGCAGACAATGCGCAGAGCGGGGAAAATGCAAAGGCGGACGATAAGCCGCAGACAGAGGAAAATGCGGAAACGTCGGAAACGCCAGATGTGACTGACATGCAGCCTAAGCCGCAGCCGACGGGAGTTTATGTTGGCGGAGCGGGATTTTCAGCAGCTTTAAATAATGCTGAAAATGGCGTTAGCGGCAATATTGGCGGAAAAAATAGTAGTGAAAGCGATAATGATGGCAGCGACAGCGGCAATAGCAACAACAGTGGTGACAGTGACAACAGCAATAATAACAATAGTAATGACAGCTCTGATAATGGTGGCATCAATTACGGATTTGACAGCGGCAAAGATGTGAGTGGCGGCAAGAAGGAGGAAGGCTCAAAATTTGGCGCAGTCTGGGAGCGGAATATAAACGGGGACAGAAATTAAAATTATAAAGCATTGGTTATACACCCCATAAAGACCTTTGAAAAGCGGCGGCGTTCGGCAGGACATTAGCGTTGCTGGTGTCTTTGCGTTAAGCGCAGTCAGTTTGCGTTTTTTGCGTTTACGCTTGATTTTAAGGTCTAAGTGGGGTGTATGGCTGTGGACACCTGATTTGGCTGTGGAAGGATTGTTTATATATGCGATTGTGCCTGCTGTTTTGCATAGTTGCGTGTGTCCGTTTTGTCTGCGGAAAGTATAGCTTTGAGGTATGAGGTAAAATATGTTTGAGGAAAAGGAGTTTGACATAAAGTAGGAGTTTGCCAAGCTTCCCAATTGGCTAAGTAAAGCTTAGCTTTGAGATATGAGGTAAAATATGTCTGAGGAAAAGGAATTTGACATAAAGGAGGAGCTTGCCAAGCTTCCAAAAAAGCCGGGAGTATATATTATGCGCGGCGCGGACGACGACATTCTCTATGTGGGAAAGGCGAAAATCCTGCACAACCGTGTCCGCTCTTATTTCAAGGAAAATATCGGCAGAGGCCCGCAGATTGACAAAATGGTGTCGCTTATCGCGCGTTTTGAGTACATAGTGACTGACTCGGAGCTTGAGGCGCTTGTGCTTGAGAACAACCTTATAAAAGAGTACAGCCCTAAGTACAACACTCTGCTTAAGGACGACAAAACATATCCTTATATAAAGGTCACTCTAGGCGAGGATTATCCGCGCATTATGCTTGTGCGCAAAATGAAAAAGGACAAGGCAAGGTACTTCGGACCTTTTACGAGCGGCGGGGTAAAGGAAACGATAGACCTTATAAACAAGCTTTATCTGATTAGGACATGCCGTCGCAGCCTGCCGAAGGATTTCGGAAAGGAGCGCCCGTGCCTTAATTATCACATCAGCCAGTGCTGTGCGCCGTGCCAGGGGAATATTTCAAAGGAGGACTACGCGCACAGGATAGAGCAGGCGATAGACTTTCTGAATGGAAAGCATCAGCCAATCGTCAAGGAATTAAAGGAAAAAATGCAGAAGGCTTCCGAAAATATGGATTTTGAGGAGGCGATAAAATACCGTGATTTGATTGAGAGCATCAAGAAAATCAGCGAAACGCAGAAGATGTCCGACAACGCGGGCGAGGACAAGGACATTATCGCGCTTGCGATAGACGGCAATGAGACAGTGGTTCAGGTGTTTTTCCTGAGAAACGGCAGGCTTATCGGCAGGGAGCATTTTTATATGACACAGGTGGAGGAGCCGTCGGCGGGCGGCATACTTACAAGCTTTGTCAAGCAGTTTTACGCGGGTACGCCGTTTATACCGCGTGAGATTATGCTGCAGGAGCCGATAGAGGACATGGAGCTTGTGGAGCAGTGGCTTACTGACAAAAAGGGCGGCAGGGTGCATTTGAGAGTGCCGCTAAAAGGCGATAAGGAAAAGCTTGTCGATCTGGCGGCAAAAAACGCGCAGCTTGTATTGAGCCAGGACAGGGAGCGCATACGCCGCGAGGAGGGCAGGACAATCGGCGCGGTGAAGGAAATAGAGGATATTCTCGGCATAAGCCCGCTTACGCGCATGGAGGCGTTTGACATTTCCAATACGAGCGGTTTTGCAAATGTCGGCTCTATGGTGGTGTACGAGAAGGGCAAGCCAAAGCGCAGCGATTACAGGAAATTCCGCATGAAGACTGTGGCGGGGCCTGATGATTACGCCTGCATGCGGGAGGTGCTTACGAGGCGTTTTACGCATGGGCTTGATGAGAGGAAAGAGGCTGACGAGCGTTTTGGCAGCTTTACGCGCTTTCCCGATTTGCTTTTGATGGACGGCGGGCGCGGGCAGGTAAATGTCGCTTTGCAGGTGCTTGATGAGCTTGGGATTGATATTCCCGTGTGCGGCATGGTGAAGGACGACAGCCACAATACAAGGGGGCTTTATTTTAACAACAGGGAGCTGCCAATCGACAAGCACAGCGAGGGTTTCAAGCTTATCACGCGTATTCAGGACGAGGCGCACAGGTTTGCAATCACTTATCACAGGTCGCTTAGGAGCAAGGCGCAGATTCATTCAGTGCTTGACGAGATTAGCGGCGTAGGCCCCAGCAGGAGAAAGGCGCTGATGAGGCATTTTAAGTCGATTGAAGAACTGAAGGCGGCTGATGTTGGGGAGCTTTCGGCGGTTGAAGGAATTAGCGAGAGAGTGGCGAAGGAGATTTATGAGTTTTTTCATGATGGTGATGAACGGGAGGAGGGTTGATAATGGAGTTGAATTCAGAATTTAAAGGTCTTGTTGAGGACGCGGTAAAATTGGCTGAGCGGATGGGAAGAACACTTGACTACACAAGAGAGAGCATCAGGAGCGTGGATGATATTCTTTTGGCTTATCATCATAGTCTTGATAAATTTGACAGTGATGATGACAAGGATTTTTTATGGGACTTGGCATATACGTTTGGAATATATGTCGGGGAGGTAATGCTGCGTTCTGGTCTTGCTGAAAAGGGCTTTATGTGGGATTATGACGATAAGGGCGACGGGATTCCTGTACTCAATAATTCGGATGATAAAAATAAAATTAAGGCTTCGCCTGTCACAAAGGCGCATAAGTGCATTATGAACGGTGAGGATGACATCATGGAGACTTTTGCCGATGTGATATTTTCCCTTGCAAATAGCGGCAAAATGCCAAAGACGGGAGTGCAGAGGGCGCCTGATGTTGAGACAGGCAGCGGTAAAATAATCGAGAAGGTGGCTCTCAAAGAAACGGATTATTTTATAGACATTGTTGCGAAGGGCGAGGAGGATTTTGTGATTTTTAAATCTCATGACGGCTTTTTGCAGTTTTACGGTATCGGCAATCAATTCATATGTGAGGCATGGTTTACTTTGGAAGGCCGCAGGGCGTATCAGATGATTAATCCAAGCTGTGCAAATCGTGAGCGTGTAAGATTTGTCATGCCGTATGGCGAATATACGCCGAGAGAGCGGGATATTATTTCGCGTGAACAGCTTGAATTTGCGGTGCGGGAGTATTTTTCCAATTTAGACGAGGCGGATTTTCTTGAAAAAGTGCCGCATGAAGATTGTGAGTGATGCTTATCGTTGCAGCAGATTAATATATTGTTAAGCAAATTAAATTCCTTGCAAAAAAGTATAAAGAGTTATAAAATAAAATAAAAAGCATAAAAAAGTATAAAGAGGTATGCCAATATGCAAAATCCTTTTACAACGACATTCAGTAAAGCTCCAGAGTACACATATATAGCTACACCCAAGACAAGCGAGATTTTGGAAAATTTCAGTTATGAAAGTCCTTCGGAAGCTGTATACAAGATTACGGGAGTCAGGGGTTCTGGTAAGACGGTAATCCTTGCCAAGATAGAGGAAGAATTGAGGAGCGATGCAAATAAAGAGAATGGCTGGCTTGTATTTGACTTAAATCCTGCGAGGGATATGTTGGGACAAATCGCGGCAATGCTTCACAGGGAGGGATTTGGAAAGAGCAATACTAAAAATACAAGTGTTAATATTTCTGCAAATATTTTAGGAAGCGGCGGCGGTTTTGGATATTCAGCTGAAAAAGAGAATGAGTTTTTTGACATAGGCGTGGAAGTGGAAGCTATGCTTCAGCAGGCGCAGAAGAAAGGAAAGAAAATCCTTGTCGGTATTGATGAGGTATCGAAGACATCAGAAATGATAAAGCTTGCGTCTGAATACGGAAGGTGGCTTAGAGCTAACTATCCTGTGTATCTCGTGTGTACAGGGCTTTATGAAAATATACAGGAAGTCAGCAATGTTAAAAATCTTACTTTTTTCAGGAGAGCGGCAACGATAAAGACAGAGCCGCTTAACATGGTGAGAATGGCAGAAATGTACAAAAAGCAGCTTAATGTTGAGAGTGATGAGGCACGCAGAATGGCAAAAAGCACAAAGGGATATGCCTATGCGTTTCAAGAGCTTGGCGTGCTGTATTTTAAGAAGAAAAGCACCGAAGGCTTAGAGGATATTATACCAGACTTAAAGGCAGAGTTATTTGCCTACTCGTATGAAAAGATATGGGAAGAAATGACAGAGACAGACAGATTTTTGGCATCGCTTCTTGTAGAAAAGGAAGAGTACAAAAGAGAAGAAGTATTGGAGCTGATGGGCGACAGGGCAGGCAATTATTCTGTGTACAGGGACAGGTTAATCAAGCGCGGCATTTTAGAGAGCCGACAGGCGTATATATCCTTGGCATTGCCGTATTTTGCGGATTATATAAAGGAATACTGCTAGGCTGAGGAAATTTAAAAACATTGTTTTAATTTATGGAAACTATGAAAATATTCAACAATAAATGAAAAACAGCGCAAAAAGCGCACACAAAACGGAGGTAAGTGCAGTTATGGTTTCGCAGAAATACAAGGAAATGCTTAGTGCAAAGTCAGTTATAAGGGAGATGTCGGCGTGGGCTGTAAAGCGCGGGGCGGAGATTGGGTATGAAAATGTGTTTGATTACAGCCTTGGCAATCCTTCTGTGCCTGTTCCGCAGGAATTTACGGACAAGATGATTGAGCTGCTGCAGACGCGCAGCGGCATGGAGCTTCACGGCTACAGCCAGTCGCAGGGCATTGTGACCGTGCGTGAGAAATTTGCCGACTATTTGAACAGGACTTTTGGAATGAATTACACGGCAGAGCATATATTTATGACGACGGGCGCGGCGGGGGCGATTGCGCACGCGGTACGCGCTGTGACGCAGCCAGGCGACGAGGTTATCACGTTCGCGCCGTATTTTCCTGAGTACAATCATTATGTAAACCAGACAGGCGCGGTATTGAAGGTAGTGCCTGCCGATACAAAGAGCTTTCAGATAAACTTTGACGAGCTTGAAAAGCTTTTGAATCCAAAGACCATGGCGCTTTTGATAAATACGCCGAATAATCCGTCAGGCATTGTGTATTCTACGGAGACAATCAAAAAGCTTGCCGCGCTTCTGGAGGAAAAGCAGAAGGAGTACGGACATGATATTTTCCTTATATCCGATGAGCCGTACCGTGATATAGTGTATGCGGGCGTTGACGCTCCGTATGTGTCGAAGCTTTATGACAATTCGCTCTCATGCTATTCTTATGCGAAGTCGCTCTCGATACCAGGCGAAAGGCTTGGATATATAGCAGCTAATCCTAAATGCACGGATTCGGAGCTTATCTCCGTGATGTGTTCGCAGATTTCGAGGGGCATAGGGCACAACTGCCCGCCCTCTATCATACAGATTGCTGTGTCTGAGGTGCTTGGAGTGACGGCGGATTTGTCCGTGTACGAGAAAAATATGAATATTCTGTATGATGAGCTTGTAAAGCTTGGTTTTGAGTGCGTAAAGCCGGGCGGCACATTTTATATTTTCCCCAAGGCGCTGGAGGAGGATTCTGTTGCGTTCTGCCAGAAGGCACTTAAATATGACCTCGTGCTTGTGCCGGGCGATTCGTTTGGGTGTCCCGGGTATTTCAGAATGGCATACTGTATAGAGACGGAAAAGGTAGAGCGTTCGCTTGCGGCATTGCGTAGATTTGTTGAGCAAGAGTATAACTAATGAAAGAAGGACTGAAAATAATGATTGACGCAGGGCTTGTCTTAGAGGGCGGGGGTATGAAGGGGGTATATACCGCTGGAGTGCTTGAATTTTTTATGGAAAAGGACTTGTATTTTAAAAACTGTTACGGGGTGTCCGCGGGGGCGTGCCACCTGTGCAGCTATATTTCCAAACAGAAGAAACGCGCGTACAGGGTGGCGCTTGACTACCTTGACGATAAAAACTACTGCAGCGTAAGAAGTCTTTTGACTACGGGCGACTTATTTAATGTGAAAATGTGCTATGACACAGTGCCAAACAAGCTTGACCCGTATGATTACAAGGCGGCGGCAAGGTATGAGGGAAATGCCTATGCCGTCGTCACAAACATAAGGACTGGCGAGCCAGAATATATGCCGCTGCGCGAGCTTCACAAGGATATCATAGCCGTGCGCGCGTCTTCGTCGCTTCCGCTTGTGGCAAGGAACGTGAAAATAGGCAATGAATACTATCTTGACGGCGGCATATCAGATGCCGTGCCAATCAGAAGGGCAGTCGCTGACGGCAATGCCAAAAATGTAGTAGTGCTCACCAAGGAGGTCGGCTATGTCCGAAAGCCTGCTCCAAAATCAAACTTAGGGCTTATCAGGCTAAAATACGGCAGATATCCCAAGGTCTATGAACTTATGGCAGACCGCCACACGCGCTACAATGACACACTGGATTTTCTGGAAAAAGAAAGGGCAGCGGGAAAGGCATTCGTGATACGCCCGAAAAAGCCAAACGACATAGGAAGGATTGAGAAGGACAGAAAGAAGCTTGAGTGGCTTTATGAGATTGGCTATAATGACGCGAAAGAAAGCTATGATGAATTAATGCGGTTTTTAGAGCAATAATATTTGAAAGGATTTTGGCTGATGTTAGAAATATTAAAGGCTGTTCTTTTTGGCATTGTGGAAGGCATTACGGAGTGGCTGCCCGTGAGCAGCACGGGACATATGATAATTTTGGACGAATTTATACAGCTTGACTGTACGCCTGAATTTCTTGAAATGTTTCTGGTGGTGATACAGCTTGGCGCGATAATGGCGGTTGTTATTTTATTCTGGAATAAAATATTCCCGTTTCAATTCGAGGACAAGACAAAGCCTGTAATTGAGCAGGATAAAATAATGCTGTGGCTCAAAATCATAGTCGCCTGTGTGCCTGCGGCTATAGTGGGGCTGTTGTTTGACGAGCTTTTTGAAAAGCTGTTTTACCACGCTGTTCCAGTGGCTGTTGCGCTTATCGTGTTTGGTGTCGCGTTTATCGTAGTGGAGCGCATGAACAAGGGCAGACGCGCAAAAATCAGAAAGCTTGCAGACATAAGTTTCAAGACAGCGCTAATAATCGGCGTTTTTCAGCTTATAGCCGCGATTTTTCCAGGGACATCAAGGTCGGGCGCTACAATCGTGGGCGCGCTGCTGATTGGCGTATCGCGCAAGGTGGCGGCGGAGTTTACATTTTTCCTCGCAATTCCCGTAATGTTCGGCGCAAGTCTCCTAAAGCTTGTGAAGTTTGGCTTTTCATTCACGCCCGACGAGTTTGCGATACTTATCGTAGGAATGGCTGTGTCGTTTATGGTATCGCTGTTTGTGATTAAGTTCCTTATGGACTATATAAAAAAGCACGACTTCCAGATATTCGGGTGGTACAGGATTGCACTCGGGTTAGTGGTTATCGTGTTGGGAATTACTGGGGTTATTGGGGTGTAGGATAATAATATTGTCTGCAATTTCATTCAGATAATTAGTATTTACAATATATTATCTTAAATTTAAGATTGCCTTTAAATGCTAACAAGTTTGGTATTATTCTAGGGTTCAGATTTATTGCAAAGAGGAACTCATCAAGGGGCTATGTTAAAAGATAGTATTTGACTATTCCCAAAGATGCGAAGGAGCCACATGATCCGAGAAAGCACAATATGAAGAATTAGCAAATACGGAGGGTAGTATGCCTACATTAAATTGGATTGGAAAAGATAAGGTAATCAATCATCATAATGAAGTTCCATATCGTATGTTGGATAGAAAATACAGTTATGCAAATGGAAAGAAATTAAGTGAAAATAACAGCAGTGATAATATGATTATTCACGGAGATAACCTTGAGGCGTTAAAGGCATTGCTGCCAAAATATGAAGGAAAAGTTAAGTGTATTTATATTGATCCTCCTTATAATACTGGTAATGAAGGGTGGGTATATAATGACAATGTGAATGATCCCAAAATTAGAAAGTGGCTTGGTGAAGTAGTAGGAAAGGAAGGCGAAGATTTATCAAGACATGATAAATGGCTCTGCATGATGTATCCTAGACTCAGGCTATTATACAAGTTATTGTCAGATGATGGTGTGATTTTTATTAGTATAGATAGCAATGAGATTTTTTATTTAAAATTGATGTGTGATGAAATTTTTGGTGCCAATTGTTTTATAAACAATGTTTCATGGCAGAGAACATATTCTATGAGAAACGATTCTAAAGGAATACCCTCAGAAGTAGAGTATATTTTGGTGTATAGTAAAGGATATAACTAGAATCCTAAAAGATTGTCAAGAACGGTTGAAATGGGTGCTAAATATAAAAATCCAGATAATGATGAAAGGGGAGCGTGGCAGAATACATCGGCTTTTGCACCAGGGGCGGCAACGCATCAAGGTATGGTTTATGCTATTCAGCATCCATTCACAGGGGAAATGATTTATCCATCGAGTGGAGCTTGTTGGAGATATTCTCAAGATGCTATGTTGGAATATATGAATGGCTGGACTTCGTATTGTTTAGTTGATTTACATGATGAAAAGGAACGAGCTAATGTATGCGGATTAAGTTTTCAAGATGTTCGAAAAGGTGTTCAAGCTATTGTTTTGGAAAAACCGTTAGATATATCTCGAGAAGATGCTGTAAGAGTATATAAAAGAGGAAATTGGCCTCGTTTTTATTTTACCAATGGTGGTAAAGGTGGAATTCGTTGAAAAACATATCTTAACAAAGTAGATGGAAAGCCGCCAACAAATTTATGGCATTTTTCAGATGTAGGACATACGGATGAAGCGGCAAAAACCTTAAAGGCAATTTTTGACGGGAAGACAACTTTTGATACGCCGAAACCATATCGACTAATTGAAAGAATTATACAAATTGCTATGGACAGAGATAGTATAGTTCTTGATTCCTTCGCTGGCTCAGGAACCACTGCCCATGCGGTTTTGAACATGAACAAAGCAGATGGCGGAAATCGTAAATTTATCTTGATTGAAATGATGGATTATGCCGAAAGCATTACTGCAGAACGTGTCCGCAGAGTAATTGATGGGTATGGTGAAGGAAATAAAAGAGTAGATGGCACAGGAGGGGATTTTAGTTTTTACGAATTGGGAGAAAGGCTGCTTTTGGAAAATGGGGATTTGAATCCAAATGCAGATCTGGAGAAAATTCGTGATTATATCTGGTATATGGAAACTAAGACAGGATATGAACGTAGTGATTTGGAGGATAGCGCCTATTATTTGTCTGAATATAATGATATTGCATATTACTTTTATTATGAAAAGGGAATGGTAACTACATTGGATAGAGATTTTTTGGCAACAGTTAAAACGAAAGCTGATGGATATGTGATTTATGCAGATATGTGTACACTATCCGATGAATTTTTAAAAAAATACAATATTACTTTTAAGAAAATACCGCGAGACATAGCCAAATTGTAGGGGGCAAATATATGGAATTGAAGGGATATCAAAAAAATGTATTGGGAGATTTAAAACATTTTTTAGATTTGTTGACAGAGAAACAAAGCATTAGGCAGGCGTACAATACATTATGGGAAGAAAAAGGCATTTCGGTGGGATTGGAAGGAATGCCGCCTTATCATACTGTTTTATCGGGGGTTCCTCATGTCTGCATGAAAATTCCGACTGGGGGCGGAAAAACATTTATAGCGGCAAATGCCATAAAAATAATTTTTGATTCTATGCCGCATATTCATCCTATGGCTGTGGCATGGCTCGTTCCGTCAGATGCCATTTTGAGGCAGACGGTCAATGCTTTGCAGGATGGTGAACATCCGTATCGAATGAAAATAAATGCTGATTTTGGCGGTAATATAGAGGTATATACTAAGGAGCAATTGCTGACAGGGCAGAATTTCAACCCAATAAGTATTGGAGAGCATCTGTCCATATTTGTGTTAAGTTATGATTCGTTTCGAACAAGCAAAAAGGAAGGCAGAAAAGCATATCAGGAAAATGGGTATTTGGCTGAGTTTGTCGGGTACAAGGCAGAAAAAGGAACATTGCTTGAAAACACTGATGAAACGGCGCTTATACAGGTAATACGTAAATTAAATCCAGTGGTAATCGTGGACGAAAGCCATCATGCCACTTCCAATTTGAGTGTTGATATGCTGAAAAATTTTAATCCTTCTTTTGTATTGGAATTGACGGCTACTCCTAAGGATAAAAGTAATATTATCTCATTTGTTGATGCTAAGCAGTTGAAAAAGGAAGAAATGATTAAACTTCCAGTTATTGTTTATAACAGAAAAACACAAGAAGATGTGTTTCTTAGCGCAATTGGGTTAAGACAAAAACTTGAAAATGAAGCTGCTCAGACAGAAGATGGAAAATACATTCGCCCTATTGTATTATTTCAGGCTGAACCGAAAAACAAGGATGACAGCACAACTTATGAAAAAATAAAAAAAATACTTCTGGATATTGGAATACCTGAGGAACAGATTGCAGTAAAAACAGCCGATAGGGATGATATTAAGAAACAGGATTTGCTATCAAAAAATTGCAAAATCAGGTATATAATAACTGTTAGCGCATTAAAAGAGGGGTGGGACTGTCCGTTTGCTTATATTCTGGCGACAGTAGCAAATAGAAGTTCTGTTGTAGATGTAGAGCAGATATTGGGGCGGGTATTGCGAATGCCTTATACAAAAGCCAGTAAGCGGGATGTATTAAACCTTTCTTATGTTATTACTTCATCTGCGGACTTCTTTGCAACTTGCGAGCAGGTTGTAAAAGGCTTGAATGCAGCAGGTTTTAGTAAAAAAGATTATAGAGTCTTGGAAGCGTGTGAGGAAACGGATTTGACAGAGACACCGATAGGTGTACAGGCATCGCTGGAAGATACTATCCAACAAAACAGTGAATCATCAGATGGTATATCAGAAATAAATATGGGCATGTTGCAAGGAATGTTTGCTAATGTATTGAATGATACATTTGCCGCATATGGAAGTAAAACTTTAGATATGGCATCTAAAGGTGAAGAAAATATAATGGCAATGCTAAGTCAGGCTGAAATTCAAAACAATGTTTACTGGGAAGAAATGAATAAAAACGAGGAAGATTTATGGGAAGGTATTCCAGAAGAAGAAAAAGTTAAAATGAAAGCATATGAAGTCAGACCGAAATTCAGAGATGAAATGTTAAATATAAAAATTCCGCAATTTGTAATTGAGACAGAGCCAAGCCTGTTTTCGGATAACGAAACAGCTTTGCTGGAAAAAGAAGATTTATATAAAGGCTTTTCATTAAAAAGTAAAGATACGGAAATTGATTTCAATTCCGTTTCTGTAGAGATTGCCAAGGTTGATGTAGAAGATTCAGCTGATGGAGTGCCTAAGGCATGGCAGCTGACGGGATTTGACTGGAAATATTTGAAAGAATGGTTTGATATGCAGCCGTCAGAGCGGAAAAGAAGACTGTGCAAAGATATGATATGTAAAAAAGTATCTAAAATAAATGCAGTCAATGACCGGGAACTGGAGGAATATGTCAGCCGAATCATGGCGAATATGACAGAAGATCAACTGACGGATTTAGAACAGTCGCCATATCCGTACACAGTTGCTGTAGAGAAGAAGGTGAAGCAATTACTGCAGGAATATGCGGCAGAACAGTTTAGCCTGTGGCTGGAGCAGGAGCGTATTCACTGCGAACCGACATATGATTTTCCAGAAGTAATTGCACCAGCCAAGACAATAGCGTCTATACCAAAATCACTTTATGAGGAAGAAGAACAGTTTGATAATGATTATGAAAAGAAAGTGGCATGGGAGCTGTCTGCATTATCCAATGTTAAATGGTGGCACAGGAACAGCTCTAGAAAAGGGTTTGCAATAAATGGGGCAGTAACAGCATATCCTGATTTGATAGTGATGACTGAAAGTGGGAAAATTCTGCTGATTGAAACCAAGGGCGATCAGCTGGAAAATTCTGAGTCCAGGGTAAAAGCGGAGATTGGCTCAAAATGGGCGGCAAAAGCCTCTATGCTGGGGAGATTATATAAATATTATATGGTATTTCAGAGCAAAGAGCCAGGATATGAGGGGACATACTCATATGATCAGTTTATGGAGATTGTTAAAATGCTGTAAATTGTGAAGGAAAGCAGAAGGAATGAATTTAAGATGAACTTGGTAAAAGATTATAAGCAATATTTTACCCCTAAAAAATTAGCAAAATATATGGTTAATCTTATTCCAGAAGAAACAATAACCAATATTATAGATCTTTCAATGGGGGAGTGCGGATTATTGGAAGAAGCAAGAAAAAGATGGAATGATGCAGAGTTATATGGTGTAGATATAGATAAGATGCTGATAAAAAAGATTCAGACAAAAAGCCCATATATTAATACATTCCATGGAGATAGTTTGTCTTGCGAACTAGACAAATGGGACAAATATAATAATATTGTAGCTGAAAAAGGTTTTGATTTAGCAATTGCGAATCCGCCATTCAATTATTTTGATCAAAAATATGTGTTAATGCAGGATGCGCAAAGATATTTGTTGCCTATAGAAATAAGATTTTTATTAAAATATGTAGATATTGTATGTAATAACGGGTATATATGTATAATTTTGCCATATGGTTTTTTGTCATTGGATTCTTATGCTAAATTTAGAAAGGAGTTACTTAAAAAAGTCGAAATTTTAAAAATAGTTAAGATTTTTGATGGATGTTTTGAAAAAATAGATGCCGATACATGTTTGATTCTTATGAAGAAAAAAAATAAATGCGAAAAGAATATACAAGGCGAAATTTGCATAGAATATTTAGATAACAATTATAATGCCTGCAGTTTGGTACGCGCCAACATAGAGTTGAGTAATCGTTGGGATATAGAGTATCAGGATGTGCAAGAGAAAAATAGGTTGTTTGAAAACAATTCCCAGTATATTAAAACGAGCCTTAGACAATATATCTATACCTGTAGGAGAGGAAAAACTGTTACAAAACATAAAGAACTTGTTTGTACGAAAGGAAAGAGGTACATACATACTACAGATGTTAAAAAACTATATATTGATAACAATGCACCGCGATTTGTGAATAATGATACACACTATTTTGATGATGCATTTTTAGATGAAAAGGAATTGCTGATTGGCAGAGTAGGTCGAGGATGTATAGGAAAGGTTGCGATTGTACATAAAAGATATCCGAGAATGACTTTTAGCGATTGTGTTTATGCGATACGTCTTCAAGATGTTAATCCATATTATATGGCTTTATTTTTGGCTACTGGTATCGGACAAAAGCAGTTGAAAGGGGTAGCCAAAGGTTCATGCAGTAGATATATTACATGCGAGGAATTAGGCAACATAACTGTTTTTGTGCCTAATATAAAACAACAAAATCAATGGGCGAAACAGTATATGAAAATACTGTCGCAATCTGGCAGAGCTAATAAAGAAATGCTGCTTAATGCCTTAGCGGAAAAATTGGACAAGGATATTAGAAGGAAAGGATGATTTTCAATGGCTTGGTCATCATTTGCACATTTACCTAATAATATGGATGAATATATAAATATTTTAAGTAAATTGCATGATGGAATGACATTAGGGGATGTTGATGCCGTAATAGCTGAAGTAAAAGGCAAAACTCGGGTTGAACACCATTATAGAAGCAATTTGTGCCGCCTGGGACTTTTTGAAATTAAAGATAAATGTATTATGTTAAACTATTCTTTGGCAGAAGTATCTGATGAAAGTGTAAAATATATCTTAAAAGAATGCGTAAAGAAAAATAGGAGTAAAGAGATAGGAACTGTAAAGAAAATCATTAAAAAAAATAATTCATATAATTTAGATATTATTGCTTCTGAAATTATGAAACAAAATCCGTATATTGAAAAGCAGAATTTGGTTAGGTGGATAAGACCTATTATTAGCCTGTTAAAAATTATAGATTATTTAACAGATACTTATGAAGAAAAGGAATATAAAGAGTGTTTGCAAAATGCATATTTGGAAATAGCTAATGGCTATGGTGATGCAATTGCGTTAGAGTTAATTGATGGTATTCTTGTAAGAAATAAGCCTTATAAAAATGTTGTGGAGATTTTGAAGAATGTTTTGAAAATACCAAATATAAAATATAAAATGGAACTTTTAATGAAACCCGCATGGGCAAGCAAATGTAAAGCATATAAATTGAATGATGATTTATTTACACATATAAAAATAAAAAAAGAGCTATAGAATGTGAGGAAGGATAAATGAGAAAGAAAATCACAGCCAATGATTGCAAGGCTATATTTAATGATAGATTCGATTCGCTGTCAAGTAAGGAATTGGGAATTGAATTAAAGCATTTTGCCATGGGAACCGCTCCTGAGAGCCCTTCTTTTTTAGTAAATCAAGATGAGCTAAAAAAAATTATGATTGAAAAGTTTTGTAATTTCTTTGATAAAAATAAGTCGCAGGGGCTTGAAATTGTTTTTTTGAAAAGTAACTATGGAAATGGGAAATCACATTTTATTAGAACAATATATACATTCTTGAATGAATATGAGAATGTAATTGCCAAAATAGTTTCTTTAAAACAAGAGGAAACAGACTTAAAAAAGAGAATACTGGAAAGTATTTCACAAAAAAGAATCATGGAATGTGCAAATTATATTGTAGAAAGCGTTCAAGAAGATGCGATTTCTTATGAAAGTATTGCTGTTGTCAATATGATAGTAGAAAAATATGAATTAGATATAAAATTGGCGCGTTTACTGTATGAGATTGCAAGGGGTGAAAGTACGGAGGAAAAAATTCAAGCAATTGCAATTTTGAAGAAAAATTATGAGGCAGACTATATAAAAAAATTTAAATTGCAGAAACACGATTTGGATAATGATTTTTATTGTAATGTTATTCGTATAATTTTATATTATTTTCAACAAAAGGATTTGTATCTTGTGGTTGTATTTGATGAGTATGAGCATGTTTGTCTATGGAAAGACAGTAAGGCTAGAAATAGTATGTATGAAGATATAAAACTTTTTTCGGATAATATTAAAAAAATGGAAAATATGTTTATGGTTTTTGCTGAAAGTGATTCTGTAGATAATACTATAGAGTTTAAGGATGATCCAGCTTTTATGTCAAGAAAGGCGAGTATGACATATGAAATATCAAATCTTTCATCAGAAATAGAGGAAGACAGACTGTTTAGAATGATATTGAAAAGATATGAAAAATACTATAATCTTACATTGGATAAATACATTGGTGATATAAAGGAAATGATAAATAAAGCTCAAATAATTGAAGGAAATACCAATTATAGGGCATATACGCAGGAAACAATGAAAGTATTAGACATTTATAGGAATAAGCCCCCTAAACTAAAGAAGAAAAGTAATGTAAAAGGCTTGAAACACAATATTGAGGCAGATAATATAAATTTTGAAAATAAGTGGTTGTGCGCTACATCAATATCAAGAAAAACTATACTATGTGACATTATAAAGCAAGGGGTAGAACAAGTTGGGGGAAGAATATTATCAATTGCGAAGAAGCAGGGTAAAATTGAGGTAGAGATAAATAATGATACACGAATAATATTTATTGTTTCGACAGACGTTCCAAGTGAGAGGGATTTGACAAAAAAAATGGATTTATTTATATCTGAATTTATGCAAAAAGATATATTGTATCCATATTTTGATGAGTGTATGAATCTGAAATATCAAGATATTATTTTTTACGATAGTGATACTGTAATCACGATGGAAAAAAATCTTAGTAATAATGCTCATATGTATAAGTCTTATGAGAAATTTTTAAAAGGATTTGATATAAGGAGCAAAAATGCATAGAGAAATCAGAGTAAAGCAAGGAAATGGCTCAAAAGCCTTTTTTGAAATAGGCAATTATGTTTTTGAAAAGGTTGATGAACAATGTAAGGGTACAAAAGTATATAAATATCAATTTCAAGTTGAAATGTCAATAAAGTCAGAAATAACACTTCTAAGGTTATCACAAAAGAAAGCCGCCCAATACGGACGGCTTTTCTTATTCCTCGAAAGAGGGCGG
>CANQPM010000017.1 GCA_947625775.1 uncultured Lachnospiraceae bacterium
TCAAAAAAATGCTAAGCCATAGATTTTAATCTGCGGCTTAGCACTATATTTTATAGTTCAACTCCCAAAGTCAGGTAATATGAATGCAAAATCAATTCAAAAAAACAATTAGCATACCCCAAAATCTGCATGTAAAAAATATATGCCAAAAAATATATTAAAATAAAGGTTTACTAAAAGCAGAATATTTTGTATAATTAAATATGTTTTGTAAGTATCGCAGGCAAAATGCAGAAGGCAGTACAAATATCTGCATTGACTTATAAACATTATTATATTGATATGATTACATATTTGAAAGGATGAGAGTGAACATTATGGTTGGCGCTGACGCAATGGTTAAATGTCTTGAAAATGAGGGGGTTACTACAGTTTACGGCTATCCCGGCGTGGCAATCTGCCCATTTTACAACAGCATAATATCATCAGGCATCAAGACAATTTTGGTTAGGACTGAGCAGAATGCCGCCCACGCGGCAAGCGGAGAGGCGCGAGTCACAGGTAATGTCGGAGTGTGCGCCGTCACAAGCGGCCCTGGCGCTACAAACCTTATCACAGGCATAGCCACAGCCTTTGCCGACAGTATTCCGATGGTCTGCATATCGGGGCAGGTAAAGAGCGAGCTTCTGGGCAGTGACGTATTTCAGGAGGCGGACATCACAGGAGCGGTAGAGTCGTTTGTCAAATACAGCTATCTGGTAAAAGACGTCGAGGACATTCCGCGCATATTTAAGGAGGCGTTCTACATTGCCAACTCAGGCAGAAAAGGTCCCGTACTTATAGACGTGCCGCAGGATATCCAGGAGGCGACGATAAAAAGCTTTAAATATCCCGAGGAAGTAAATATCCGCACATACAAGCCCACAATCAAGGGACATGCCGTACAGATTAAAAAAGTAATCAAAGAGCTTGAAAAGGCAAAACGCCCCATCATATGCGCGGGCGGCGGCGTACATCTGAGCAATGCAGTGCCGGAGCTTAGGGAATTTGCCCACAAATACAGAATACCCGTAGTCAACACTATGATGGGCATAGGAGTCATGCGCACGGACGATCCGATGTATTTCGGCATGGTAGGCAACAACGGCAAGGCATACGCAAACCGCGCCATGAACGAGGCTGACCTCATCATAATGGTAGGCGCAAGAGTGGCGGACCGCGCTATAAGCCAGCCCGACCTCATCATCACCAACAAAATACTTGTACACATAGATGTAGACCCCGCCGAGATAGGCAAAAACGTAGGTCCGACGATACCGCTCGTAGGCGATGCCAAGCACATTTTCAACGACTTCTCAAATCAGGAGTTTGAATGTGAGCATGAGGAGTGGATAAAGACGCTCGAGACATACCGCGAGGAAATGGTAAAGGTCAGAAAGCCCAATCCAAACTATGTAGATCCCGCGGCATTCATCACAATGCTTTCAGAGGAAATGAAGGACGATGCCGTATATATAGCTGATGTAGGACAGAACCAAATCTGGTCATGCAATTATCACATTGTCAAAAACGGGCGTTTCCTGACATCAGGCGGCATGGGCACAATGGGGTACTCTATCCCTGCCGCAATGGGCGTAAAACGCGGCGATATGAGCAAACAGGTAGTGGCGGTATGCGGCGACGGCTCATTCCAGATGTCAATGATGGAGCTTGCCACCATAATGCAGCACCACATTCCAGTGAAGATAATCGTGATAAAGAACAATTACCTTGGAATGGTGCGCCAGTTCCAGCATTTTAATTACAAGGACAACTATTCCGTAGTAGACATAAAAGACGGCACTCCAAACCTTGAAAAGCTTGCCGCCGCCTACGGCATTCCTTACATAAGGGTTGAAAACATGTCGCATGCGCAGGAAAAAATCAAAGAGTTCCTCAAGGAAGACAATACGATGCTCATGGAGTGCATTGTCGATCCTATGGACTTAGTATAAAGAGGAGGTTTGCGCTTGTTATGAAAAGAATATATTCAGTATTGGTAGAGAACAGGGCAGGCGTGCTCTGCAAGGTATCGGGGCTTTTTTCAAGGCGCTGCTTTAATATCGACAGCCTTGCGGTCGGCGAGACGGAAGACCCGGCAGTTTCCTGCATGACTATCGTAAGCTCAGGCAATCAGCGCACAATCGAGCAGATAGAAAAGCAGCTCAACAAAAAAATCGACGTAATCAAGGTAAAAACCTTTGAAGAAAAGGACAGCATAAGCCGCGAGCTGATGCTAATAAAGGTAAAGTACAATAGGGGCACGCGCCGCGACATTATGGAAATATGCGAGATTATGAAGGCTGACATAGTGGACATGTCAAACACTATGATGATAATCCAGATTTGCGACATGCCCGAGCGCATAAAGGTAATGCTTGATATGCTGAAATCAATCAGCATAGTGGAAGTCGCAAGGACAGGCACTCTTGCTTTGCCAAAATGTGTTGACAATTAACATAAGAATTGCTAAAATAATATGCGGTAAAAATATTAAATGCAGATTTTGGCATACAGGTACAGAGAACCATATAAGGATAGGTGAAAATATGCAGAACAGGGTTTTTCAGCTTTTGGTTGACAATAATGCAGGCGTTTTGAGCCGTATCACGGGGCTTTTTTCAAGGCGCGGCTACAATATTGAAAGCATCACGGCAGGCGTGACGGCAGATCCGAAATACACGCGCATCACGATAGTCACATCTGGCGAGGAGGATATACTTGACCAGATAGAAAAGCAGGTTGCAAAGCTTGTTGATGTGAGGGACGTCCGCGAGCTAAAGCCCGAAAAGAGCGTATATAGGGAGCTATGTTTAGTAAAGGTTCGCTCTACGCCTGAAAAGCGTCAGGGCGTTATCGCGGTGGCGGATATATTCAGGGCTAAGATTATTGACGTAAATGTAGACAGCCTTATTGTGGAGATTACAGGCAATCAGACGAAGATTGAGGCGTTTATCGGACTTCTGCAGGATTATGAAATCCTTGAGGTCGCAAGGACTGGCATAGTAGGCTTGGGACGCGGCACGGAGGATGTTATTTTTCTTGACTAGATAATTTTTTAATATTTTTAAGGAGGAATATAGAAATGTCAGAAGCAAAAATTTACTATCAGGAGGATTGCAACCTTTCTTTATTAGAGGGCAAGACAATCGCAATTATCGGCTACGGCAGCCAGGGACATGCCCATGCGTTAAACGCAAAGGAGTCAGGCTGCAATGTTATCATTGGCTTGTATGAAGGCAGCAAGTCTTGGGACAAGGCTGTTAAGCAGGGCTTTGAGGTTTACACGGCGGCAGAGGCAGCTAAGAAAGCCGATATTATTATGATTCTTATCAACGACGAGCTTCAGGCTGATATGTACAAGAAGGATATCGAGCCAAACCTTGAAGCAGGCAACATGCTTATGTTTGCTCATGGCTTCAATATCCACTTCGGCTGCATTAAGCCTCCCGCAGACGTTGATGTTACTATGATTGCGCCGAAAGGTCCTGGACACACAGTTCGTTCAGAGTATCAGGCAGGCAAGGGCGTACCGTGTCTTGTAGCCGTTGAGCAGAATGCTACAGGCAAGGCTCTTGAGCTAGCGCTTGCATATGCGCTTGCTATCGGCGGCGCAAGGGCTGGCGTGCTTGAGACCACATTTAGGACAGAGACAGAGACAGACCTCTTTGGCGAGCAGGCTGTCCTTTGCGGCGGCGTATGCGCGCTTATGCAGGCTGGCTTTGAGACGCTTGTTGAGGCAGGCTACGATCCCAGAAACGCATACTTTGAGTGCATTCATGAGATGAAGCTTATCGTAGATTTGATTTACCAGTCAGGTTTCGCAGGCATGAGATATTCTATCTCAAATACGGCAGAATACGGTGATTATGTTACAGGTCCTAAGATTATCACAGAAGATACAAAGAAGGCAATGAAGAAGATTCTTTCTGATATCCAAGACGGCTCATTTGCCAAGGAATTCCTGCTTGACATGTCTCCCGCCGGACGCCAGGTACACTTCAAGGCTATGAGAAAGCTTGCCGCAGAGCATCCTTCTGAGAAGGTCGGCGAGGAAATCCGCAAGCTTTACAGCTGGAACAATGAGGAAGATAAGTTTATCAACAACTAATCATTGTGCGGACAGATGCTGACGCATCGCACTGTTTATTCCGTGAAATGATGAGTGCGGCGCACAGAGTTAGATAATTTGAAAGAGAAAAATAAAGCAGTGTGAACATATGTTTTATTTTTCTCTTTTCTTTTTTGTAAATGTGTGTTATAATATGATGTGGAAAAAACAGGGCGTTTTTATACATGGTTTAAATATTTGCTAAGATGCCAAGGAGTGGGATTTAATGTACGCTTATATCAAAGGTGAGCTTGTAGACATTTCAGAGGACAACATTGTGCTTGAATGTGGCAATATAGGCTACAACATCAGAGTGCCGCTGAGCGTGATACAGCGCCTGCCGTCTGTAGGCTCTACCGTCAAGATTTATACATATACAAGCGTCAGGGAAGACGCTTTCAATCTGTTTGGATTTTTGTCAAAGGACGATTTGGAGATTTACAAAAAGCTTATACTGGTAAACGGCGTAGGCCCCAAGGGCGCGCTCAGCATACTGTCAACCATGAGCGCTGACGATTTGCGCTATGCCATAGTCTCAGGCGATGCCAAGGCTATCTCAAAAGCGCCCGGCATCGGCAGTAAATCAGCGGAGCGCATTATACTGGAGCTGCGTGACAAGGTTGCCCTGCGCATAACCGTGCCTGATGATGGCAGCGCAGCCGTTGTCAGCAGCAATCCTATTGACACAGATGCCAAAAGCGAGGCGGCCGAGGCTATGGTGGCGCTTGGATATACGCCTGTTGAGGCGCTAAAGGCTATAAATTCAGTTGAGATTACTGATGATATGGATTCAGGCAGCATTTTAAAGCTCGCGTTAAAGGCTTTATAGGAAAGTAGGTTTTGTATGGCTGGCAGAGTTATTGAGACAAAGCTGCTGGAGGAGGACATCAAGCTGGAGGGCAGCCTTCGTCCGCAGAAGCTGAAGGAATATATAGGACAGCAGAAAATAAAGGATATATTAAGCATTTACATAGAAGCCGCCAAACAGCGTAATGATTCATTGGATCATGTGCTTTTTTACGGTCCTCCAGGGCTTGGAAAGACTACGCTTGCAGGAATCATAGCGCACGAAATGGGCGTCAACATCAAGGTGACAAGCGGGCCTGCCATAGAAAAGCCGGGTGAAATGGCGGCTATTTTAAATGGTTTGTCCGAGGGCGATATTTTATTTATTGACGAGATACACCGACTTAACAGACAGGTAGAGGAAGTGCTGTACCCCGCGATGGAGGACTTTGCCATTGACATCATGATTGGCAAGGGAGCGGCGGCGCGTTCAGTACGGCTTGACCTTCCGCGTTTTACTCTGATAGGCGCTACGACAAGGGCAGGGCTTCTCACTGCGCCGTTGAGAGACCGTTTTGGCGTGATACAGCGTTTGGAATTTTATTCTGTCGAGGAGCTTGTGCTGATTATACAGCACTCGGCGAGAATATTAAATGTAGAGATAGACGAGAGCGGAGCTATGGAGCTTGCGCGCAGGAGCCGCGGCACGCCGAGGCTTGCAAACCGTATGCTGAAGCGCGTGAGGGATTTTGCACAGGTAAGATACGACGGGCGCATCACCTTAGATGCCGCCAATACCGCGCTTGATATGCTTGATGTGGACAAGCTGGGCCTTGACCAGACAGACCGCGCGCTGCTTATGGTAATGATAGAAAAATTTAACGGCGGGCCAGTCGGACTTGATACGCTTTCTGCGGCAATAGGCGAGGACAGTGGCACAGTTGAAGATGTCTATGAGCCTTACCTTATAAAAAACGGCTTAATCATACGCACTCCGAGGGGGCGGATAGTGACTGAGCTTGCTTATCGCCATTTAGGGCTTGAAATTCCAAGCTGATTTGGTATAATTGAGAGAGTGGGATACTGCTACTATATGGCTTTAAATACACAGTGAAAAGGTGAGGAAAATTATGTCAGCTAAAACAGATACAGAGGTTATAATCGACGGCAAGGTACTAACAGTCAGCGGAAATGAAAGCGCAGAATACCTTCAAAAAGTCGCCGCGTACATAAATAACAAGATTAATGAATACAAAAAAATGGACAGCTTTAAGCGCCAGTCCCCTGATAAGCAGAATATGCTCATTCAATTAAATATGGCAGACGACTATTTCAAGGCCAAAAACCAAATAGAGCTTTTGGAGCAGGACTTAAAGACGAAGGAAAATGAAATTTATGATTTAAAGCATGAGCTTATAGCAACCCAGATGAAGCTTGACAAGACGGCAAAATCAGTCAAGGAGCTTCAAGATGAATTAAATGAAAACTCAAAACAGATTATAAGGCTTGAAACAGAGTTAAAGGAGAACAAGAAGTGATATACAAAGGCTGTCAATCGCTTGGCAGCCCGTTTTTGTATCGCTGAACAGACTGGCGCTCTGGTATTAAAAAATTTATGCAAATATTTTTCGGTACTATTTGAGCCATTTATAGGCGGCATAGAGGGTATTATATGATTAGTTCAAAGGTTGAGCTGCTTGCGCCTGCCGGTGATTTTTCCTGCTTTATGGCTGCTGTAAATGCGGGAGCGGACGCCGTATATCTTGGTGGTCCTAAATTTGGCGCGAGGGCATATGCAAACAACTTTACAGAGACAGAAATAATAGAGGCGCTGAAAATCGCCCATCTTTTTAATAAAAAAATATACCTTACCGTCAATACGCTTGTAAAGAACGTGGAGCTTGATGAGCTTGTCCCGTATATAGCGCCGTTATATAAAGCGGGGCTTGACGGTGTTATTGTACAGGATATGGGAGTATTGGAGATAATGCAGAGGCATTTCCCGGATATGGCAATTCATGCAAGCACACAAATGACAATTACAGGCATATACGGCGCTAAGCTTTTAAAAAATATGGGAGTATGCCGCATTGTACCCGCACGCGAATTGTCTCTTGATGAAATAAAGGACATAAAGGACAGCACAGGGCTTGAAATAGAAGCCTTTATACACGGCGCAGTGTGCTACTCATATTCAGGTCAATGCCTGTTAAGCTCTATGCTCGGCGGCAGGAGCGGAAACAGGGGGCGCTGCGCAGGACCATGCCGCCTTCCATACACGGGTGAAAACGGCAAAACCGTATATCCGCTTAGCCTAAAGGATATGTACACTCTTCCGATTATCCCAGAGCTTATCAATGCGGGGGTAACCTCCTTTAAAATTGAAGGTAGAATGAAAAGCGCCGAATATGTGGCGGGAGTTACATCTGTATATAGAAAGTATATAAATAAATATCTTGCAAATCCGAAACGCGAATATATCATTGACAAAAAAGATGAGGAGCTTTTAAAGGGACTGTATATACGCAGTGATATTTGCGGCGGATATTATAAGCAGCACAATTCAAAGGATATGGTGACAATAAATGATGCGGGGTACTCAGGCAGCTCTAAGGAAACTTTGGACTCTATACGAAGCCAATACCTGAATAAAAAGCCATCGCTGGACATTGAGGGCAGTGTATATGTGCATAAAGGCGAACAGATAAAATATGCTTTATCATATAATGGCATTTGCGTATCAGATTATGGCGGCACAGCGAGCGCGGCGCAGAGCAGACCGCTTTCTGCGGAGGAGTTAAAGGAACGCTTTAGCAAATTGGGCGATACATATTTTAATATGAAAACGATAGCTGTGGACACAGACGGAAATTCTTTTGCGCCGATAAAGGCTTTAAACGAGCTGCGCAGGAGCGTATGCGGTAAGCTTGAATCCGCAATAACCGCGCAAAATTCAGCAAGGCACGTTACATATGATAATAAAATTCCAAAACGGACAGGCGGAATAAATAATAAAAATGCCACATCTGACAATACAAATTTGCTGGCGGCGTCAGTGACAACAGCGGAGCAGCTTAAAATCGTTTGCGGATTTTCGAAAATTAAAAGATTGTATGCAGACGCTGATTTGCTGTGCAGGGATGCGTCTCTGCAAAAATATACAGCCGATTTAAAAGAAAACAGCGACATACAAATATATGCAGCGCTTCCATATATCCTGCGGAAACGCTCATACAAATATTTGCCTGAATACAGGCAGTTACTTGAAAGCGATTGCATTGAAGGCGCGCTTGTCAGAAATCTTGATGAGCTGCAGTGGCTTATTGACATTGACTATAAAGGTCAAATAATCTCGGACCACACAATTTACACATGGAACAACGAGGCATATAATACATATAAGCGTTTTTTTGACAGGATTACGGCGCCGCTGGAGCTTAATCAGGGCGAGCTTTCAAGACTGGGGCATGGAGGACATTCGGATTATTCGGCTCATTCAGATATGGAGATGCTCATATATGGATATCTTCCGCTTATGTACTCCGCAAATTGCGTGAAAAACACTATTGATAAATGCGTCAAGAGTGACCGCGAAGGTCAAAATATATACAGGCTTACCGACAGATATAAAAATGTGTTTCCTGTAGCGCAGAAATGCAGGCATTGTTACAATATTTTATATAATACAGTCCCATTATCGCTTTTCGGGCAGCTTGACAGCATCACGCCGATGGGCTTTAATGCCCTGCGGCTTGATTTTACTATGGAGAATGCTGATGAGACAAAGAAAATACTTGAATGTTATATCAACGGAAAAGAGTTTCCGATAAAAAACTTTACAAACGGACACTATAAGCGCGGAGCCGAATAAGTCCGCCGACAATGAATGAGGATAATAAATGTTAAGGGCAGTAGTTGAATTATCTAAGTATATATTGGTTTTTAATATTTTGCTGTACACGCTGCTAAGCTTCATAACCCTGCGGCGTGATGACAGCAGACGCCATTCGGTTACTTTTGTCCTGCAGGACATCGTTATTTTTGCCAATCATATGACAGGCAGCCTTGTCCTGCTGTCGTCAAGGCAGGATTTGACGTATTTCTTCCTTCCGCTTTTTCAGGTGATAGTCGTTTTTGCGTTTATAGTGCTTACGCGCGCCATATATCCGCGTTCAAACAGGCTGGTGCTTAACCATACGGCGATGCTTTTGTCCATAAGCTTTGTAATACTGACGCGGCTTTCAATCACGCGTTCGATACGCCAGTTTGTGATAATAGCGATATCAATGGCAGTGGCGCTTATTATCCCATATTTCATGAAGTACATTGAATTTATTAAAAAATGTGAGCCCGCATATGTGATAGCGGGAATTGCAATTTTAGGCGCGGTTCTTATAAGCGGCAGCATAAACAACGGCTCAAAGCTTGCCTTCTCGATTTTAGGCGTTTCCTTTCAGCCTTCAGAATTTGTAAAGATAATATATGTGCTTTTCATAGCGGGAATACTTTCGAGGGCGAAAAATTTCGGACATATTGCGCTTTCAGCGGCTTTGGCGGCGGCGCACGTGCTGATACTTGTGTTTTCAAAGGATTTGGGCAGCGCACTTATATATTTTTCGGTATATACCGTATTGCTTTTTGTAACTACAAAAAAGCTGCGTTATATGCTTTTGGGGCTCATTGGCGGCGGCGCGGCATCAGTCGCGGCGTACTTTATGTTTTCGCATGTCCGCGTGCGGGTGCAGGCATGGCTTGATCCATGGACAGACATAGATTCCAAAGGCTACCAGATTGCCCAGTCACTTTTTGGCATCGGCACAGGCGGCTGGTTCGGAATGGGGATTGACGCGGGTACGCCAAGCTCTATTCCATATGTGGAGCAGGATTTTATATTTTCGGCAATATGCGAGGAATACGGCGTTATCTTCGGCATATGCCTTATAGCGATATGCGTAAATCTTTTTTTGGAGATTGTCCATATAGCCAAAACCAGCTATGAGCCGTTTATAAAATATTCCGTTTACGGACTTGGCATAGTATATATAGTGCAGCTTTTCCTCACTATCGGCGGCAACAGCAAGTTCGTGCCGCTTACAGGAGTGACGCTCCCGCTTATAAGCTATGGCGGCAGCTCCGTGCTTGCCACGCTGATTATGCTTGCAGTGGTGCAGGGATTTTATATAAATAAGGATTATGCTTCGGAATTTTTTGGCGAATATGATGAGGGCGGTGAATACGGTGAATATGATGAAGGCGACGGATATTCGCAGGATTATGAATATGACAATTCAACGCAATATTATAATGATGAAGAATCCGCCTATTCAGGAGAGGATTATGACAATAACGCGGCATACTACAGCCGTGAGCCGCAGATGACAGTAATCGCGGGCGTATTCAGCCTTCTGTTCGTGGCTATAAGCGTATATCTGGCTCATTTTGTGCAGTATGACAGCACACAGGTGATAAACAACTCGTACAATGCAAAGCGTCAGGAAATACTTGCCGCACAGACTACTCGCGGCAATATTATGTCCTCAGATGGCGAAGTACTGGCGACTACACTGGTCAATTCCGACGAAAGATATTATCCTTATGAAAATATTTTCTCACATGCCATAGGCTACGCGGACAAGGGCAGAATGGGCGTGGAGCTGAATGCCAATATTTACCTTGTGTCGTCAAATATTTCGCTCAATGACAAGCTGCAGGACGCGATTTCCAATGAAAAATATATGGGCAACACAGTAATAACCACATTTGACTCAAATTTGCAAAAGGCGGCGTACAATGCGCTGGGGGCATATGACGGAGCGATTATTGTCATGGAGCCTTCCACTGGCAAAATCCTTGCCATGGTGTCAAAGCCCGATTTTAACCCAAATGATATTGACGACATCTGGGATAGCATAATAAACGACGCAGACAGCTCTGTGCTTGTAAACAGGGCGACGCAGGGACTTTATCCGCCTGGCTCTACATTTAAAATACTTACGGCGCTTGAATATATCCGTGAAAATCCGACAGATTACGCGTCTTACAGCTTTAACTGTACAGGGCGCTTTACGAGCGGAGAAAATACCATAAACTGTTTTCATGGCACTACGCATGGCGAAGTTGACTTCACGCAGTCGTTTGCTAAATCCTGCAATTCATCCTTTGCAAATATAGGTCTTAGCCTTGACAGAAAAAGCTTTCTGAAAACGCTTGACAGGCTGTATTTCAATAAGCCTCTGCCCGTAGATATGCTTACAAATAAAAGCGCTGTGGCTGGCAATATTGAAGACAGTGACAGCAGCATGATACAGACAGTAATAGGACAGGGCGAAACCCAGATAACGCCGCTTCATCTGGCAATGATTACATCTATGATAGCAAACAACGGCGTAATGATGACGCCCTACACAATAGACCGCGTAGAAAACGCCAATGATGAAATTATAAAGCAGTTTGAGCCGTCTGAAATCGGGCAGCTCATATCCTCTGATGAGGCTTCGGCGCTTGACATGCTTATGAAAGCGGTAGTTGAGGAGGGGACAGGCACGCGCCTTAAAGGGCTTGAATACGGGGCAGCGGGAAAAACAGGCTCAGCCGAGTACAATAAAAACTCCGATTCGCACGCATGGTTTACAGGCTACACTTACGATACAGACTATCCGCTGCAGATTACAGTTATCATGGAAGGGGCAGGCTCAGGCGGCGAGTACGCTGTTCCTGTGGCAAGACGCGTGCTTGACGAATATTATGCCGATAAATAAAACTGTACAATAAATACTTATATATTTTTTATAAAAAATTACAATTATTCTTTGTAATTTTTGTAAAAAAGGTGTATATTATTATTAAGGTGTGCATTTGGCATAGTATCATTTGCACTGTACTAAATTTTTAGAAGGGAGTTTTTATATGCTTAACCGCTTATTTGGTAATTACTTAGTGGAGAAGAATACTCTGACTGCGCAGCAGCTTGATGAGTTGCTTCCCGTACCTAAGAATTTTAATGCCGAAGTTGAGACCATCGCCGTTATCACGAAGATGATTTTACCGTCAGCGGCTCAGGAGCTGTTGGGAAGTATTGACAAGAGCAAAACCCGTTTCGGAGACGCCGCCATTGAGGCAGGCTATATTGACGATGAAAAGCTTGAGCAGATATTATCGTACCAGTCAAACACTTTTATGAAATTTATCCAGCTTATATTGGATAACGGGTATCTTAGCCCTGAAAAGATTAATCCGTTATTGGACGATTTCCAGAAGGACAGTGAGTTTTCTGAAGAACAGATGAGCGCGCTTATTCATGATGATTTGGCTCAATGCGTTGAGATTTTTGTGCCGCTCAAATCACCCCAGCTTAAGGAGCTTGCCCTTACCATGGTGCAGACGCTCAGACGCCTTATTGATGCCGACGTTTACCTTGAAAAGGCGTACACGGCGCGTTCGCTGCAGCTGGACAAGTACGCCTGCCAGTCAATAATAGGCGATTTCCATATAAGGGTTTATATGAGCGCGCCTGGCGACGGACTTCTTGCCATTGCAAATCATTTTACGGGAGATACATATTCGACAGTTACTGATGACGCGCTTGACAATGTAGGAGAATTTATCAACTGCATAAACGGTCTGTTTGCAACTAATTTAAGCTATGACGACGTATCAATAGATATGAATTCGCCCGAGTTTTCTCAGGAAGGTCCGTATCTTAGCAATGAAAAGCTTTATGTTATTCCCATTCACGCTCACGGCTATGGTTTCAGGGCTGTTTTTGAGGTGTACGAATAAAGCAAAAAAGAATATTTCCAATAAATCAAACAGCTAATGGAGGTTAAAATATGAGCACAGTTATGATAGTTGACGATTCAAAGACTTCAAGGACAATGCTTAGGAATATATTGACGGAGCATGGTTATGAGGTAGTGGCAGAGGCTGAAAACGGTCAGGAGGGTTATGAAAAATACTGTGAGTTTAATCCCGATTTTGTCACGCTTGACATCACAATGCCCGTCATGGATGGCATAGAAACGCTTGTAAAAATAAAGGAATACGACGCCAATGCCAAGGTTATAATGGTAACAGCGGCAGGGCAGAAGGGCAAAATGCTTGACGCCATCAAGCTTGGCGCTGCGGAGTTTGTCACGAAGCCTTTTGAAACAAACCAAATAATTAATATAATGGAGAGTATAAAATAAGTAAGATACGCACCATACAGGAGGAAACGCCATGATTGAAGCTACGAGTTGTGGAGGCGTAGTTATCTTTAGGGGCAAGATTCTGCTTCTATATAAGAACTTTAAAAACAGGTATGAGGGCTGGGTGCTCCCAAAGGGAACTGTTGAAAGTGGCGAGAAGCACGTTGAAACTGCACTTCGTGAGGTTTTTGAAGAATCTGGCGTTAAGGCGACTGTAATGAAATATATCGGCAAAAGCGAATATTCCTTTAATGTACCGCAGGATGTGGTAGAAAAAGAGGTACACTGGTATCTGATGATGGCAGACAGCTATTACAGCAAGCCTCAACGTGAAGAATTTTTTGTGGATTCGGGATATTATAAGTATCACGAGGCGTATCACTTGCTTAAATTTGCCAACGAAAAACAGATTCTTGAGCAGGCATATCAGGAATATATTAATCTGAAAAGAAATAAACAATGGATAAAACCGAGGTAAAAAGCGCCGCTGAAACAGCGGCGTTTTTTGTGAAATAGAGTTTGTAAATTCCCACTTGTTATGATAGAATAGTCTTTAGTAATTAAAAGGGGCTGATTATTTTATGCGTTTTTACAAAAGGCTGTATATGAGTCCGTCAATAAAGGACAAACGCCGCCAAATAGTCTGGAAGCTTAGGACAGGCAGACCGCAGCCGACAATATATGTAATAGCTCTTGCCAAAAACAATGATTTGTTTGAAATATACCACAGCGCCATGCTCAAACAGCGCTATTTCCGCCAAAAAGAGAACTCCCCATACATAGTAGGAGTAGCGGGCGGTTACAGAGCCGCCGTAGATTTGGTGACTGATATGCTAACTGACGTGTGGACAGCGACAAACAGCTATAATGTAAAGGAATATTTTAAGCCGGATTAATACCGCGTAAAATTTTCAGATATCTGGGATTGGGGGAATATTGTGATAGTATTGACTATACTGAAAATAATCGGGATAGCTCTCCTGGTTATTTTAGGTATATTGCTTGTATTGATATGTCTTGCCCTGTTTGTGCCAGTAAGATACCGCGCAGGCGGGACATATAAGGACAATATAATAAATGCCTCAATGAGCGCCTCATGGCTTCTGCATATTATATCCGCCAAAATCGGTTATGAGGGCAAGGGACAGCCGCATATAAAGGTAAAGTTTTTATTCTTTACGCTATTTGACAATCTGGCGGCGAATAAAAAAGAAAAAACGGCAAAAAATAAGAGCAAAAAAGGGAAAAACAGCGCAGGCTATGGAGAGGAGATACAGGCAGCGTCTATAGAAGAAAATGGCAGCCAGTCCAAAAAAGAGACATCTGTAAATGCAGATGCAGACTTAAAGACGGCTAAAGCTTCTGATGACAGTACCGCCAATATTGACATTGGTACTGAGAGCGCCGCTAATGCTAGTGAGACAAAATCAGACAATTCAGATACGATTATTGATATTGATGACGCTGCGGGTACAGACATAAATTCCGAGCAGAAACAGCCCAAAGGCAATATTATTCAAAAGGTAAGGAAAATCCTAAAAAAGTTAATTGATTTTGTGCAAAATATAAAGTACACATTTAATAAGATATGTGATACAATAGCAAGCATAAGGTCCAATGCGGAATATTATCTTAATTTGCTGCGACTAGACAACACTAAGGCGGCATTTCTGAAATGCAGAAACGAGCTGCTTAGAGTGTTTCGGAGGCTGGCTCCCAAGAAATTTCAGGCAAACCTTCATCTGGGCTTTGACAATCCCGCGACCTTGGGAGATATAATAGCAGTGTGGGGTATGCTTTATCCCTTTCATCAGGGCAGAGTCAACATTCAGCCTGAATTTGAGCAGACGATTATTGAGGGAGATTTTTCATTTAAAGGGCGCATAAGCCTGTTTGTATTTGTACGGACAGCGCTTGTTATATTTTTTGACAAAAACATACGGGGCTTTTACAGACAGCTTAAACGATAAGATTACTATAAATAAATGGAGGTTAAATTATGGCTGACAATAGCAATAGCTTTAACGAAGTAGTGAGCACAATGATGCATGGAATGGAGAGCTTTCTTTCTTCCAAGACAGTTGTAGGAGAGCCTACGCAGATAGGAGATACGATTATCATTCCGCTTGTCGATGTCACATTCGGAGTGGGAGCGGGCGCGTCTTCACAGGACAAGAAAAACGGCGGGGCAGGCGGTATGTCTGGAAAAATGTCGCCAAGCGCCGTGCTTATCATCAAAAACGGTCAGGTTCGCCTTGTAAACATCAAAAATCAGGACACAGTAAACAAAATCGTTGATATGGTTCCAGATTTGATAGACAGATTTACGTCAAAGAAGAACGACATGCCAAGCGACGAGGAAGCCATATCGACAGCGTTTCCCGAAAAATCAGAAAATTAACGGCAGGGCAATCTAAAATGTAATTTATCCGCATATATTATAGCAACGCATTTTTAACGGTGTCTGCTATGAAAAAGCTTATAGGTTATACGATATTGTGGTTCGCTCTGGGTATGCTTTTTATGCTTGTTTTAAATAACGTGTGGATTGGATTAATTCTTATTGCATTTTTTATAATTATTGGTTATAATCTTTTTCAGTGTAATGGTTAAAGGGCAGAGGGCGCCGCTATAAGCGGCAGGAGGATTGTTATGGTAGAGTTTGATGAGGAGCTGTTAAACACTGAAGCGCCCGAGGAGAACATCAAGAAGATTAAGATATGGCTGTTTCAGGAGCAGGTAAGAATACAGGCTCAAAATGACGAGCTGCAGGATTTAAAGCGCGAGCTGCAGGACATGAAGCGCGCGATTGACCGTGAAAAAAGCATACTTGAAATAAGGGAAAAAAATCTGAAAAAACGCTATGACGACAACGAGCTGTTTATCGCAAAGAAAAAGAAAATCATAGAGGACGCATATCAGCAGCTTGCGCTGGACAGGAAAGCGCTGGAGTGCGAGCGTCTTAATTTTGAACACGAGAAGGGCAAGTACAGACGCCAGAAAATGTCGGACATGCGCAGCAACAATGCAAATACATACCAGTACGAGGCAGGCGCTTTAGACGGGACAAGCTTCTTTAGGGGCGTTGATAATGAGCTGGCGCTCCGCAAACGTTATAAGGAGCTTTTAAAGATATTCCACCCTGATAACAAATGCGGCGACACCAAGACGCTGATACGCATACAGGCGGAGTATGAGAGCATTAAAAAGCGGTATTATGAAGCTTAAAGGCATATTTAAATTAAAGAAGGGCAATTAAACAGCGGAAACAGTGGCTATAATAAAGTTGCTGTTTCCGCTTAATTTTACACTTTGCATATACTTGATACAAAACACCTGATGCAAAAAAATAGAAAATATGCCCTGCGAGTTTTCTGTCGCCATAAATAAAAAAAGAACCAATCGTTTATTTCACCGATTAGTCCTTTTATTTTATTTATGCTCTTTCAACCAAGCCTGAGCGCAAGCACCTTGTACATACATACATTCTCTTAGTAGCACCATTTACCTTGCATCTTACGCTCTTTACATTCGGCTTCCACATTGCGTTGGTTCTTCTATGAGAATGGCTCACGTTATTTCCAAAATGAACGCCCTTGCCACAAATATCACACTTTGCCATAATTAGCACCTCCTCAATTAATTAAAGTTACTCCATTCACAACATTAGTATCTTACCAAAAAAAACGCGGTTTTGCAAGTAATTTTTAACAAAAATTATAAAAAGTCTATAATCATTGCAAATTCCGTTGAAATATATATTTCCTTTTTTCCAAAAAACGGTTATAATAGTAACAATAATGTTTGAACAGTGAAGGAGAATGGAGGGATTTTTTATATGAAAGGTTCTATGAATACTCACCTTGGCAACATATATGTTGATCCTGAGGTTATAGCGCAGTATGCGGGCAGCGTCGCTGTGGAGTGCTTTGGCGTCGTAGGCATGGCATCGGTCAATGTCAAAGACGGGCTTGTCAAGCTGCTGATGAAGGAGAGCATTACTCACGGAATATCAGTCGAGATTGTTAATAATAAATTATTTCTTGAGTTTCACGTCATAGTATCGTATGGCGTAAGCATAATCACGGTATGCGACAACCTGATTAACAATGTAAAGTACAAGGTAGAGAATTTTACAGGACTCGAAATCGAAAAAATCAACATCTTTGTTGAAGGCGTTCGAGTGATTGATTAAGGAGGACTTTTGAAGTGGGTTTAAATGTAATAGACGCCAATATGCTTGCCAAGATGTTTCTTGCGGGAGCTAAAAATCTTGAAAACAAAAAGGAATGGATAAACGAGCTGAACGTTTTTCCCGTGCCAGACGGCGATACAGGCACAAATATGTCCATGACAATCATGTCAGCAGCAAAGGAAGTAGCGGCGCTTGAAAATCCTGATATGGCAGCGCTTGCAAAGGCAATGTCGTCAGGCTCGCTCAGAGGCGCAAGAGGCAACTCCGGCGTTATCCTTTCGCAGCTTTTCCGCGGCTTTACAAAGGTGATAAGGGAATATGACGGGCTTAACGTGGCAATCCTTGCCTCCGCATGCGAGAAGGCTGTAGAGACGGCTTACAAGGCTGTCATGAAACCAAAGGAGGGCACTATCCTTACCGTCGCAAAGGGAGCGGCAAAGAGGGCGTGCGACCTTGCTGCGGCGGGAGAAAAGGATTTAGACATATTTATTAAAGAAATTATAAAGGAGGCAGAGGCTGTCCTTGCCAAGACACCTGAGATGCTTCCCGTTTTGAAACAGGCAGGAGTTGTTGACTCTGGAGGTCAAGGACTTGTTGAAGTATTAAAGGGCGGTTATGATATATTTACGGGCAAGGAGATTGACCTGAGCATAGAGGCTGCGCCCAAGGCATCTGTCAAAAAAGAGGGAATTTCTCCCAATATTGAAGCACAGGCGAATGCCGAGATTAAATTCTGCTATTGCACGCAGTTCCTCATCATGCTTAATAAGCCCTTCAACATAAAGCATGAGCTGGATTTCAAGGAATACCTTGCGTCAATCGGCGATTCAATAGTGGTAGTCGCTGATGATGATATAGTAAAAGTACACGTACACACAAATGATCCTGGGCTTGCCATGCAGAAAGCCCTCCTCTATGGCTCCCTTACGACCATTATCATTGAAAATATGCGCCTTGAACGCGATGAGAAGGTTTCTGACATGATGGAAAAGCAGATGCAGAGCGCAGAGCTTCCTGTTAAGACTGACGGAAATACAGCGCCGCAGCCTATGGCTGAACATAAGGAAACTGGCTTCATTGCTGTTTCAATCGGCGAAGGCATGAATGAAATTTTCCGTTCACTTGGGGTAGATTATATTATCGAAGGCGGACAGACCATGAATCCCAGCACGGAAGATATGCTGAACGCCATAGAAAAGATAAATGCGGACAATATTTTTATTTTCCCGAACAACAAAAACATTATCCTTGCGGCAAATCAGGCAAAGCAGCTTACAAAGGATAAAAATATAATAGTAATTCCCACCAAGACAGTACCGCAGGGCATTACGGCTATTATTAATTATGTGCCTGACGTATCTGTAGAGGAAAATGAGGCGGTTATGACTCAGGAGGCTGAAAGCGTTGCTACGGGGCAGGTAACGTATGCCGTGCGCGAAACTATGATTGACGATAAGGAAATTCATGCGGGCGACTTTATGGGCATAGGCGACAAGGGGATACTCTCTGTCGGAACGGATTTACAGAAGGTTGCGTATGAGATGGTTGCCGAGATGATGAAGGACGATTATGAGTTAATAAGCGTATATTACGGCGACAATATTGAGGAGGCTCAGGCAAATGAGCTTGCCGAACGCATAAGGGCGAATTTTGAGGGCTGCGATGTGGAGCTGCAGTATGGCGGACAGCCTATATATTCGTATGTTGTGTCTGCCGAATAAAAAACATTAAGAAAATCTAAGGCGGCAAAAGACGCCGCCTAAGATTTTCTAAATGTTTAGGAAAAACGCATAGGGCTTGCGTTTTTCTGGGGTATTGGAGGGCTGTTAAGGCGGCAAAAGACGCCGCCTAAGACTTTCTAAATGTTTAGGAAAAACGCATACGGCTTGCGTTTTTCTGGGTGTTGGAGGGCTGTTAAGGCGGCAAAAGATGTCCCTAAGACTTTTAGGCGGGCGTTGGAGTGGGAGTTTTATGGTGGTAAGTGATTCGATTAGGGAGATTAGCGGTATTGGCGAGAAAACGGCGGCTCTTTATGCGAAGCTTAATATTTATACTGTGAGGGATCTTATAACGCATTATCCGCGCGGGTATGAGGAATGGCGGGATATTGTGGGGATTGGGGAGATGATGGCGGAGCAGGTGAATGCGGTCAGGGCATTTGTCATTAGTGAGCCCAGGACTGTGCATGCAAGGCGTAATATGAGTATAACCTCGTTTCGCATAAAAGATGAGAGCGGGGCTTGTGATGTTGTTTACTTTAATATGCCGTATATAAAAAACAGCATTCAATCGGGCAGGCAGTATATTTTCCGCGGACGGACTTCATTAAAGAACAATCGGATAACGCTTGAAAATCCCAAGCTTGTGAGCCCAGAAGAATTTGAGCGGAATGTACATAGGCTTTCGCCAGTATATCCCACGACAAAGGGACTGTCAGTAAATGCCATATCAAAAGCAGTACGTATGGCGATTGGTTCGTTGTCTTTTGGCGAGGATTATTTCCCTAAAGAGATGCGCCAAAAATATAAGCTTATGGATTATAAGGAAGCTCTTATGGGAATACATTTCCCGAGCTGCCGTGATGAGATGATTACGGCAAGGCAGCGGCTGGTGTTTGAGGAATTTTTGTTTTTTATTGTGTCGGTAATGGTGTTAAAGGATATGGCAGTACGCGAGATAAACGACTGTCCAATGATGCGCGTAGATGCCTGTCAGGAGCTTATCGGCAGGCTGCCGTATGAGCTTACCAATGCACAGAAAAACGTATGGGCGCAGATAGAATATGATATGTGCTCCACGCATCTTATGAATCGTCTTGTCCAGGGTGATGTCGGTTCAGGCAAGACGATTCTGGCGGTTCTTTCAATGCTTATGTGCGTGATGAACCACTATCAGGCGGCATTTATGGCTCCCACAGAGGTTTTGGCAAACCAGCACTATGAATCAGTGCTTGAGCTCACCGAAAAATACGGGCTGCCGTTTAAGCCTGTGCTTTTGACAAGCGCGTTAAACGCAAAGCAGAAGCGCAGGATAAAGGAAAGCATAAGCCTTGGCACAGTAAATGTCATAATAGGCACTCAGGCAATTCTGCAGAGCGACGTGGATTTTTACAATTTAAGGCTTGTAATTACAGATGAGCAACACCGTTTCGGCGTAAAGCAGCGCGAAGCCTTTGCACAAAAGGGAATACAGCCGCATATTCTCGTTATGAGCGCGACTCCGATACCTAGAACGCTTGCGCTTATTTTATACGGAGACTTGGACATATCGGTTATGAAGGAAATGCCTTCAAACAGGCTCCCAATTAAAAATTGTGTCGTAAATACTTCTTATAGAAAAAAGGCGTATGAATTTATTGAAAAGGAAGTAACCGCAGGCAGACAGGCATATGTTATATGCCCAATGGTGGAAGCGTCTGACGAAATAGCGGGAGAGTCCGCGCTTGAAAATGTAATCGACTACACCCAAAAGCTAAAGGAAACGCTGCCAAAGCTGCGGATAGAGGCGCTCCACGGACAGATGAAGTCCGTCTTAAAAAACAGTATCATTGAGGACTTTGCGGCGCACAATATAGATGTGCTGGTGTCAACCACAGTCATTGAAGTAGGAATAAATGTGCCAAATGCAACGGTTATGCTTGTAGAAAATGCCGAGCGTTTCGGGCTGGCACAGCTTCATCAGCTGCGAGGGCGCGTGGGGCGCGGCGCTTATCAGTCATATTGCATATTTATCAATTGTTCAGAACAGGAAAACGCTACAGAACGCCTTGAAGTCCTGAATAAATCAAATGACGGTTTTTTCATCTCATCAGAGGATATGCGCCTTAGAGGTCCAGGAGATTTATTTGGCATAAGGCAGAGCGGACAGTTTCATTTCAGCATCGGAGATATTTATCAGGACTCCGATATTTTACAGAATGCGCAGCAATGCGCGGCGGAGCTCTATAAGGCGTATATTGAAAATGACAAACAGCCGCCGAATGGGTATGAAGGATTTTGGCGTTATTATGAAGATAATATATCTTCTGGTGTTGACTTTATTAATATCTAAAGTTAAAATTATAGTAGTTATTAAAAAATTAATTAGGGAATTGCAAATTTTGCCTAATCAGCGTTGTCAGGCAGGGTTTTGCAAATGTATAAAAATTATTGGGAAACAGAGGATTATTATGGCAAAAATAGCAATAGTTACAGACAGCAACAGCGGCATCACTCAGGAGCATGCAAAGGAATTGGGCATACGCGTACTCCCAATGCCTTTTATGATTGACGGCGAAACATATTATGAGGAAATCACGCTTAACCAGAGTGAATTTTATGAACGGCTTAAAAATAATGCGGACATATCAACTTCACAGCCTTCTCCAGAATCAGTTCTGGAGATTTGGAATGAGCTTTTAAAGGATTATGATGAGATAGTGCATATACCTATGTCGAGCGGTCTCAGCGGCTCATGCCAGACGGCATCAATGCTCGCACAGGATTATGACGGCAGAGTGCATGTGGTAAACAACCAGCGCATTTCAGTCACGCAGAGAAGGTCTGTAATTGATGCCTTAGAGCTTGCCAAAGCGGGAAAAAGCGGCGGCGAGATAAAGGAGATTTTAGAGGCAGATAAATTTAATTCAAGCATTTATATCATGATAGATACTTTATATTATCTTAAAAAAGGCGGCAGAATAACGCCAGCAGCGGCAGCGCTTGGCACGCTGCTGCGGTTAAAGCCTGTACTGCAGATACAGGGTGAAAAGCTTGATGCCTTTGCAAAGGCAAGGACAGTCAGCCAGGCAAAAACTATTATGATTAATGCAATTAAGAGCGACATTGAAAAACGTTTTGGAGGCATTTCGCCTGAAAATCAGATATATCTTGCAATTGCGCATACTCAAAATGAGGAGGCGGCTAATATACTGAAAGAAGAACTGCACGCACAGCTGCCTGATTATCCTATATTGTATGTCGATGCGCTTTCTCTCAGCGTATCATGTCATATAGGACCAGGGGCATTGGCTATTGCCTGCTGTAAGAAGTTGGTTTAATATATACGATAATTGATAATTTGCGTCAATTATTTATTTATCGTGTAGTTTTATATTATATGTCCATTTCTTGTATAATATTTGCTAATTATCGTGTAACTTATATTTTCAATTAATATATGTTCAATTTCTTATGTATAACATTTTCTTGTGTGTATATAACATTTCATCATCAAGAAATAAATTGCACCCGCAAACATAAACAATTTCGATATGGTTTTATGTTTGCGGGTGTTTGCGTTTCAAAATATTAAAAATTAAATTCAATTCCTTGTGTGGTAGTAGTTCGGGCATACATCCAACTATTCGCAAAAGACAACTTTAACAAATAGTTGGTGACATAAAAGCACTATGAACAAATATAATTTATATTAAATATTATTTATATTTCATTAATCTTCATAAAAATTAATTGTTGCAGTGATAAACATGTATGTCCCTTTTGGATAATTAATTATGCCTAATTGTATCAAATCACAATATATTATAATTTCATTTCAAATCATCATCTGTATCTTTTGATGTCTTTGTACTTATCAATTTTGAAGATTTTTTGTTATTTTTATTTCTTTCTTTAATCAATATTTTATTTATATGATTAAATGGCTTAGGTTCATCATCTGAAAAGTTTACTAATTCGCAGCTTTCAGTATTTATATACAATAGCTTCAAGTATTTATTTGTGTCCGCAGGAAGCTGTTTATTAGTCAGTTTTGATTCAATGAGCGATTTTAAGAACGCGAAAATTATCGCAAAAACAGGAACACCAAATATCATGCCCAATATTCCAAAAATGCCGCCGAATAATGTTATTGAGAAAATTACCCAAAAGCTTGACAAACCCGTAGAACTCCCAAGAATCTTAGGTCCTATAATATTTCCATCAATCTGCTGCAGAATAATGACAAATATAAGGAAATAAAATGCCTGTATGGGATCAACAAGCAGAATCAGAACAACTGAAGGAATTGCGCCCAAAAACGGTCCAAAAAATGGTATAATATTCGTTACGCCGATTATAACGCTGATTAACACATAAAAAGGCGTTCCCAAAAAGCTTGTCACAACAAAGCAAAGCGCGCCTATTATGATTGAATCCAAAATTTTACCTACAAAAAATCCTCCAAAGGTCTTATTTGCAAAACGCACATTGCTGATGAAACGGTTAGCTGTTTCAAGCGGAAAAATGGCATACGCAATCTTTTTTGCCTGTGCGGCGTATAATTCTTTGCTTGCAAGCAGATATATGGAAATTATAAATCCGATTATTAAATTCCACAATCCCTTGAATACCGCAAACACGCTTGTTGATATTACTGATACAGTAGCTAATATATTATTTAACTGTGGCAGGACTCTGTTCTGTATAAACTGCTCAATATCAATTGACGATTCATTTATTATATTGGTGACATTCTGCTCTATTACAGGATTATTCTCAAGCAGCTCCGAAACACGCAGGCTGAATGCTGATATATAACTTGGGAACTGCTCGATAATGGATTTAATGCTGTTAAAAATTTGAGGTATGATAATTGAGAAAAACAAATAAATACAGGTTATCGCTGCCAAATCTGTCAAAATAATTGCGAGCATGCGCTGATGATTTTTTTTAACCGTCAATTTAGTAAGCTTAAAAAACGGCTTTAAAATACGGCGCTCAATAGCGTTTACAATCGGACTGAGCATATACGCTAAAACAAAGCCGTCTATTATCGGCATCAAAATTACAAGAAGGCTGCCTAACGCTGAAGAAACATTTTCAAGATGAAATATAAAATAATAGCTTAATAAAGCCCCCAGTACAACTAAAAAAATCGTGAGTCCCCATTTCACATAATCCTTATTGTTTTTCATAATTTAAAAAACTACACCCCTATCGTATTGGAATATTTTAAATTTTGGTATAAAATATAATCAGCACATTAATTATAACATAATATTAAATAGTTGGACAACTAATATTGCATACTTTTGGAAAGGAAAAGTAACTGGACTGTTACACGGAAAATTTATTTTGGAAAATAAAAATACTACAAACTATCATGATGAGCTTAACAAAAAAAACATAGTGCATTTACGTGAAATCCTCGACACTCTCCCAGCATTTTGCGGCCAGTATTTCAGGGGAATGCAGGAATACATATCAACAAGGACACGGATAGCCTATGCATATGATATCCGCGTGTTTTTTGAATATCTTCATGACAGCAATCCGATATTTAAAAAGATGCCTATTAAAGAATATCCATTAGAAATACTTGACAAAATTACGCGGCTTGATATAGAGGAATATCTGGAACATTGCGCCTACTATGTAAAAGACGGCAAGGAATATATGAATGATGAGCGAGGGAAATCAAGGAAGCTTGCGTCACTTAGGAGCTTTTATAATTATTTCTACCGAAATGAAATGATAGAAAAAAATCCTGCGGCGCTTGTGCCTATGCCAAAGCTTCACGAAAAAGAAATCGTGCGTCTGGATCCTGATGAAGTGGCTATATTGCTTGACACTGTCGAGAGCGGCGAAAAACTTACAAAAAAGCAGCTCCAATATCATGAAAAAACAAAGGTGCGTGATACAGCGCTTTTAACGCTGCTGTTAGGCACAGGAATACGTGTATCAGAGTGCGTCGGCATTGACATTCAAGATGTTGACTTCAACAACAATGGCATTAAAATCCGCAGGAAAGGCGGCTACGAGGCAGTCGTATATTTTGGCAGTGAGGTTGAAACGGCTCTGCTTGACTACCTTGAACAGCGTGAGCATATTATACCTGTGGAAGGTCATGAAAATGCACTATTTTTGTCAATGCAGAATAAACGGATAACTGTCCGCGCGGTTGAAAATCTTGTTAAAAAATATTCGTCGCTTGTTACAAGCTTAAAAAAGATAACTCCGCATAAATTAAGAAGCACATATGGTACGTCTCTATACAGGGAGACTGGCGATATATACCTTGTCGCTGATGTATTGGGGCACAAAGACGTAAATACTACCAGAAAACATTATGCTGCTTTGGAGGAGGACAGGCGCCGCATGGCGGCAAAGGCTGTCGTTCTGCGCGAGAAAACAGATTAGCCAAGCTTAATTAGCCGCATTTGCATATATGTTCTCCGAATAATATGGCACTATAATGTAATTGCCGGCTACAATACGGTCTGAGGCAAGTGAATTTATGGATTTAACCTCCTTGACATATTCAGATGCATTACTGTAATGTACTATGTCCATATTTTCATTTGCTATAGACCAAAGCGTATCGCCCTTCTCTATCTGAATGCTCTTGAAATATTTGCATGACATGTCATCGTTTACATTCCCAGCCTGTGATGAAATTGATACAAAAAGGACAGATGCCATTAATGTAAGCGTCACAAACAGACTTAACATAGCGATATTGCGCCTAACTTGCATCTGCCTCTGATGCTTTTTAATTTTCCTGTGGGCATCCCTTATCTCATATATATTATTTCCCTTTGTATTTTTCATAGCAATTCACTCCTCTCACAAATAAAAGAACACATTTTCCAAACAAGTTTTCCGAACAGCTGTTTTATATTTGCATTATACAGAACGCTCGTTTGTATGTCAATAGTTTTTCCAAAAAATAACGAACAAATTTTTGGAATATATGTTTGCATTTTTGCAAAGGATATGTTATTATAATAAAAAGATTTATATCTTTTGGGTTTTAGTGAACAAAGACAACAACAGAAATGAGGTAAAAGTTTATGGCATATGGTAAAATTACAGCCAAACAGAGCGAGATACTTGAGTACATTAAATCTGAAATTTTAAAAAAGGGATATCCTCCAGCGGTCAGGGAAATTTGCGAGGCAGTGCATTTAAAGTCAACCTCCTCAGTCCACTCCCATTTGGAAACATTGGAGAAAAACGGATATATCAGGCGTGATCCGACAAAGCCGCGTGCCATTGAGATTATGGACGACAGCTTTCAGATGGTAAGGCATGAGATGGTGAGTGTTCCAGTCGTAGGCACTGTTGCCGCTGGTCTTCCTATTTTAGCTGAACAGAATATAGAGGGATATTTCCCAATTCCTGCTGAGATGGTGCCAAGAGGTGAGTCTTTTGTGTTAAAGGTTAAAGGGGACAGCATGATAAATGTAGGGATTTATAATGGAGACCAGATATTTGTAAATTCCTGCAATACAGCGGAAAACGGGGATACTGTCGTGGCGCTTGTTGACGATTCCGCCACTGTCAAGACTTATTATAAGGAAAACGGGCATTTTAGGCTTCAGCCTGAGAATGACACAATGGAGCCGATTATACTTGATAACGTAGAAATACTTGGAAAGGTTTACGGTGTGTTCCGCCTTCTTAAAAGCTGATTTATTCATAATTTGGGAAAATGAGAGAAAAAATAGGCTGTCATAATAAGAAATATATCCGAAATATTGAAATAACAATATGTAGCAGTTGATGAAACCTGTCGCATTAAGGAGAACAAGCGCAAAATACATTGTCGTCTGATTGAATATTGTACCATATTTGTACGCTTATCCTTACTGCGACAGCTCCGTTTTTTTCATGTCACAAAATACGATTATAAGAAGTTGACCTTGATTTCCTATAATATAATTTTATTCAGATTTTTTAGAAATTAATCTCTCAGGGTAAATTCTCCCGCAGCTTTGCTGCGTAACAAACTAATGACGAGTGGAGCGAGTCTCGTGTTGATACCTCACAGCTCTGCTGCGGGGAGTTTCATTTTAAAGCTCCACGCTTTTTCCATCGCGCCATATTCTCTCCAAATCGTAATAATCACGATTTTCCCTGCCGTTGAATATATGCACGAGAATATCAGAATAGTCAAATAAAATCCATTCGGCGCTGTTATATCCTTCTATATGCTTGGGATATACTTTTGCCTGCGCAAGCTTTTCCTCAACATTGTCAGCAAGCGCCTGCGTCTGGCTTTTATTTGTACCGTTAGTAATGACAAAATAGTCAGCCAGTGTGGATATTTCGCTGATGTCAATAATTTTTATGTCCTCAGCTTTCTTGTCATCCAGCGCGCTCACAATAATTTTTACTTTGTCTAGGCCTTCCATATTTGTATTATTATTCATAAGTCCTCCGTTTTATTATTTTTACTGTGCCTGCAGTGTTTTACATCAGTTAATTCTACTGTGCCCGCATATGCTTATAGCTGTTATATGTTGCCCTTGTCATATTGTCAATAGGATTATGTTTTTCTTCCAAAAATCGCAGGGTATTCCCCAATATCTTTTCCATAGCCTTGTCTATATCCTCAAAGGCAAGCCTGCGTATGACATCAAGCTCAGGAATGGGCTTGCGCGACGGCTCTATATAATCGGCTATAAAGATTATTTTTTCAAGCAGCGACATATTGGGCCTGCCTGTTGTGTGCCAGGTTATCGCCTTTAATATATCCTCATCATATACACCGAATTTATCCTTGGCTATATATGCGCCAACCTTTCCATGCAGCAGATACGGGTGATTTTCTTCAAAAGTGCTGTATGGTATTGAATGTTCCTTACATATTTTAATTTTTTTGCCATTATCCATATTCTTGGCGCAGTCATGCAGCATTCCTGCAATTTCAGCCTTTTTGACAAAATCATCATTAGATGTATCAGGATTGTACCTCATAGCCATCGACATTGCCGTATAAGCAACTCCGAGTGTGTGCTGATACCTCTCCTTTGTAAGATGCTTTTTTAAATATTTTTTTACTTTTTTCATGTTAATCCCCATTTTTCACATTAAACATCAAATGCTCATTAAACAACATTTTTTGCTGCCTTAGAGTTTATATTTCTGTAGATTTTCAAATTCTTGTAAAAAATGCCTGCCCTTTGGCATTTTTTAAACATTAAGGAAGTCTTAGGCAGCGTTTTTTGCTGCCTTAGAGTTCCTTAATGTTTTTTTTATATAAATTTTTGCATAAAATATAATCAGCTACTTTCTTCGGGACAAGCTCGTCAATCGGCATATCATTCTCGACTCTGTTTCTTATCTCGGTAGAAGAAATATCGCACTTCGGAATGTCCAGATAAACAATGTCCGCGCCAAGCCTTGACAGTTCAGCGCCTTTTTGGCGTATTGACATTATATCATAATCATCACGCACTGCGCAGACAATTGTTGAAAGCTCAAAAATTTTTTCAGGCTTATACCAGCTTTCAATCTGAAAAAGCAAGTCTGCTCCAATTAAAAGGCAATACTTTACATCAGGATTTTGAACCTTAAGCTCCTCCAATGTCTCAAAAGTGTATGTATTCCCCTTACGCTCTACTTCTGCCATTGAAAGTTCAAAATGCTCAAAATCAGAAATGGCAAGCTTAACCATTGCAGCACGGTTTTGGGCATCAAGCACATTTTGCTTCATATATGAATTGCCGCTTGGAATAAAAATAACCTTTTCAAGCCCAAGCCGCTCATATGCCTGCTGCGCTAACCAAATATGCCCGTTATGAATTGGGTTAAACGTGCCTCCCATTATACCAACCATTTTTCACCGATTTAATCCTTTATTTTTTACCACATATAGAATTTACACTGCAATCCCTGCGTTTAGATATAATTATTTTGGCAAAATTATCTTGGGCTTGTCCTTAAATGGCTTATAAAGCACAAATTTTTTGCCGATAACCTGAACTACCTGCGAATGTGTCCTCTCGGCTATGGTGTCTGCAACTTCATTAGGATCGTCAGCGCAATTTTTTAATATGCCAATCTTTATAAGCTCATGCGTGTTAAAAGCCTCAGAAATCGCCTCCACATTTTCAGGAGTTACAGACGCTTTCCCTACTTGAAATACGGGCTCTATATTCATTGCTAAGCCCTTTAAATATGCTCTTTGCTTGCTTGTCATTTTTTCTCCCTTCTAAAGCCGTAATATTCTATCGAAACAGTTCGAATTTATGTGAAATATTTATTTATAATAATCAAATGAAAGCCCGTACATGCGGACAGTATCACCGTCATTAATTCCAAGCGCTTCCAATTCATCTAATATGCCGTTGTCTTTGAGGAATTTCTGGAAAAAGATAAAACCCTTTTCAGAATCAATATTTGTATATCCAAGCATCTTCTCAATGCGGGGGCCTTCTATTACATATTCATTATTTTTTTCATCATATTCTACAGTGTATGGCTCTGTGCCCGTTACAATATCCTCCTCTGGATTAAATTCAGGCTCAAATATTGTAGGCGGCTCATCAATCTGCGATAAAAGGTCGCTTACATAATAAAGCAGTTCATTTAAGCCCTGTCCTGAAACCGCTGAAATCGGAAATACTTTTATGCCTTTGGGCTCAAACTCGTCGCGGATTTTTTGGATAGGATCTTCACCCGCTCCAGGATATATGGCATCTATCTTGTTCGCGGCAATTACCTGTGGTCTCTGCGCAATTTTCTCATTGTATTCTTCCAGCTCTTTATTTATGGCATAAATATCCTCTATTGGATTTCTTCCCTCCGTGGAAGCGGCATCGACCAGATGTATTAAAACCTTCGTCCTTTCTATATGGCGCAAAAATTCATGTCCCAGTCCTACGCCTTGCGAGGCTCCCTCTATAAGCCCTGGAATATCAGCCATTACAAAGCCTTTGCCATTGTCCAAATCCACTACTCCAAGGTTGGGATTAAGCGTCGTAAAATGATAATTGGCTATCTTTGGCTTTGCATTGGTGACATGCGCAAGCAAGGTGGATTTGCCAACATTAGGAAAGCCTACAAGCCCTACATCCGCTATTACCTTTAATTCAAGGAATAAGTCAAGCTCCTTTGCAGGCTGTCCAGGCTGCGCATATTTAGGCGCCTGCATTGTTGCCGTGGCATAGTGCTGATTGCCGTTTCCGCCTCTGCCTCCCTTTAAAATCACAAAACGGCTGTTGTCACCTGACATATCAGCAATAATCTTGCCCGATTCAAACTCCTTTATAACAGTTCCCTCGGGCACTTTTATGATTATATCCTCGCCGTTTTTTCCACGGCAGTTTTTATTGCCGCCGTCTTCGCCGTCCTGAGCGCAGTATTTTCTTATATGGCGAAAATCTGTGAGCGTATTCAAGCCCTTGTCAACCTCAAATATAACGCTGCCGCCAGTTCCCCCGTCTCCGCCGTCAGGACCTCCGTTTGGAACATATTTTTCACGCCGAAATGATACATGTCCGTCACCGCCTTTGCCGCTTCTGACATATATTTTTGCTCTGTCTGCAAACATTGACTACCAACCTTTCTATTTTATGCAAAAGGCAAACCGTACCGTTACTTTGAACAAAAGGCTTCAGGCAAGGAAGCCTGAAGCCTTTTGATTAATTCGTAAGTTTGTAGCTTATTTCTCCTCTACAGGATAGACAGAAGCCTGTTTCTTGTCTCTGCCCTTTCTCTCAAATCTGAGTATGCCGTCTACCTTTGCAAACAACGTATCATCTCCGCCCCTGCCGACATTAATGCCTGGGTGAATCTTTGTGCCGCGCTGTCTGTATAAGATGTTGCCTGCCTTTACGAACTGACCGTCTGCCCTCTTAGCGCCTAATCTCTTTGATTCTGAATCTCTGCCATTCTTAGTAGAACCGACACCTTTTTTATGAGCAAAAAACTGAAGGTTTAACTTCATCATGGTTTTACACCTCCTTAATTTTAAGTCTTAGATACTTACTGCCGTATTGTTCTTCAATAGTCTGTAAACCCAATATCATGGAATCAACCAAAAGCCTTGAACCAGTGTTTATTTCATTTAAAAACCGACAGTCAATAAATCCTGCGCTCTCATCGCTGTCTACCTCTATGCCTTCATTTGACAAAGCTTCAAGAGAGTTTATCGTATTGATGACCAATATTGATATTGACGCGCAGACAATGTCACTGCCTGATTTCGCAAAGCCTGAATGTCCTTCACAGGTGAAACGCCTGTAGCTGCCGTTATTGGATTTATAAATTGTTACCTTAGTCATATATTAAGCGTTAATCTTATCAATTTTGACCTGTGTGTATGCTTGTCTATGACCGTTTTTCTTGTGATAGCCTGTCTTTCTCTTGTACTTGTAGACGATAACCTTTTTGCCCTTGCCGTGCTCTACGACTGTGGCTGTGACGGTAGAGTTCTCAACGTCTGCGCCTACTTTAAGAGAATCATTGCTAACAGCAATAACATTGTCAAAAGTTACAGTGCTTCCTGCCTCTGCATCAAGCTTTTCAACATTGATGACATCGCCCTCGGAAACCTTGTACTGCTTTCCACCTGTTGCAATAATTGCGTACATATTGCACCTCCTAAATAATTACTCGCTAACTTCGGTGACGCATATTAAATATTGCTGCGTACTTTTACCTCATTATGCGGCATACTCATATAGTTTAGCATTCAAATTTTGAAAAGTCAAGCAAATATTATTCATTTTCCAATAATTTTCCAACAAATTTCAAGAATTTTTCATTAGCAAAATCTCCGAATACAAAGCAAAATATACAAAACTAAGGATAATATATATTTACATACCAATCCTTAGTTTGTATATTTCACTTAAACACCATATTATAAATTATGAAAATCCACGTAAACTACTACATTTATGCCCTACACTAATACTACTTAACCACTCTAACCCTAAACACGCCATCAATACTGTTAAGCTTCCCGATAATCTTATCATCAGCCGCCTTCTCAATATCCATAAGGGTATATGCGTACTCTCCTATTGACTTATTTGTCATATCGCTGATGTTTATTCCGGCATCGCCAAATGCGGCTGTAAACTGTGTAATCATATTTGCGATATTCTTGTGCAGGATTGCCACTCTGCCTTCTGTCGCGCATACGCCCATGTCGCATGCAGGATAATTGACGCTGTTTCTGATGTTGCCGTTTTCAAGATAATCCATAAGCTCGTCAACAGCCATCATTGCGCAGTTGTCCTCCGACTCCTCAGTAGACGCGCCAAGATGAGGTATTACTATGCAGTTCTTGTGTCCTGCCGTAGTCGTGTTGGGGAAATCTGAAACATACTTCCTAACCTTACCTGAATCAAGCGCCGCAATCATATCAGCCTCGTTTACAAGCAAATCCCTTGCAAAGTTAAGCACAATAACGCCGTCCTTCATCTTGTTGATTGCCTCTGCGTTAATCATGCCCTTTGTACTGTCCATAAGAGGCACATGTATAGTGATAAAATCACAGTTTGCATAAATATCATCTAAATTGACAACATGCTTAACCTCGCGCGTAAGCTTAAGTGCCGTTTCTACGGAAAGGAACGGGTCATAACCGTAAACCTCCATGCCAAGCGCCACAGCCGCGTTTGCAATTCTGCCGCCGGTAGCGCCAAGACCGATAATGCCAAGCTTTTTGCCCGCTATCTCAGTGCCTGCAAATTTCTTCTTCTCCTTCTCAGCGTCCTTTGCGATAGTCTCAACGCCAGTATTATTCTCAACCCACTTTATGCCGCCTACAATATCCCTTGACGCAAGCAGCATGCCTGCGATAGCAAGCTCCTTTACACCGTTTGCGTTTGCGCCTGGTGTATTGAATACCACAATGCCTTTATCCGCACATTTGTCAAGCGGAATATTGTTTACGCCCGCGCCCGCTCTTGCTACGGCAAGAAGACCGTCAGGCAGCTCCATGTCATGCATAGCCGCGCTTCTTACAAGCACGCCCTGAGCCTGTGTGATATCGTCTGTTTTCTGATAGCTGTCCGTAAATTTATCCAGTCCCATTTTTGAGATGGGATTTAAGCAATTATACTGATACATTATGCGTTTGCCTCCTCAAATTTCTTCATAAACTCAACAAGCGCCTCTACACCCTCAATAGGCATAGCATTGTAAATGCTTGCGCGCATGCCGCCTACCGTCCTGTGGCCTTTGAGATTCTCAAAGCCTGCCTCCTTTGCCTCCTTGACAAATTTAGCGTCAAGCTCCTCGCTGCCCGTAACAAAAGGCACATTCATAAGCGAGCGGTCCTCTTTCCTCACTGTTCCCTTGAAAAGTTTGCTTTCGTCAAGGAAATCATAGAGAATTTTCGCCTTCTTCTCGTTAATTTCCTTCATCTTTTGAAGTCCGCCCATCTTCTTAATCCACTTAAATACCTTGCCGCAGATATAAATGCCGTATGCAGGCGGCGTATTATAAAGTGAATTGTTGTCCGCATGCGTCTTGTATTTCAGCATAGTAGGCGTGCCAGGAAGTACGTCCTCCGTAATCAGATCCTCTCTGATAATAACGATTACAACGCCCGCGGGACCGATATTTTTCTGCACTCCGCCATAGATAACGCCGTACTTTGTGACATCTACAGGCTCTGAAAGAAAGCATGATGAAACATCCGCTACAAGCGTCTTGCCCTTTGTGTTGGGAAGCGTCTTGAATTTTGTGCCGTAAATCGTGTTGTTCTCGCAGATATATACATAATCCGCATCTTCGGAAATGGGCAGATCCGAACAATCAGGTATGTACGAAAAGGTCTTATCCTCGCTTGAGGCAATCTTGTTTGCCTTGCCGTAAATGCAAGCCTCCTGATATGCCTTTTTAGCCCACTGGCCTGTAACGATATAATCCGCCACGCCATTCTTCATAAGGTTCATGGGAATCATCGCAAACTGCTGGCTTGCGCCGCCCTGCAGGAACAAAACCTTATAATTGTCAGGAATATTCATAAGCTCCCTCAAATCTGCTTCTGCTTCTTTGATAATAGTTTCAAAAGCCTTTGAGCGGTGGCTCATCTCCATAACGGACATTCCTGTTCCCTTGTAATCCAACATCTCATCTGCAGCTTCTTTAAGGACTTCCTCAGGCAAAACTGCGGGGCCTGCTGAAAAATTGTACACTCTAGCCAACTTAATACTCCTCCTAAATCTTTTTATTATATCATCATAACTGTCCTGCGCGGTATAGCCGCAAAGCATCAGATATTCGCCAAAACAGGCTTAGTGAAAATTAGTCTGACGTATTGCTGTTACTATTCTTTACGCTGAACAGCTACATATTAACATATATGTATTAAACCTTAAATTTTACTTGATAATTTATTATTTTGCTAAATCATCCGCATCAAACGCATCACTTATGGGCGCGCCTGCGGGAACCATAGGAAATACCTTGTCATCTTCCTCAATCACGCACTCAATTACCACAGGCTTATTTAATGAAACAGCCCTTTCAAGCGCGGGCGCAACCTCCTCTTTCTTTGTGACGCGGATTGCTTCACAGCCCAAGCCCTCGGAAACCTTTACAAAGTCAACCTTGTCGGTAAGCACTGTCTGCGAATATCTCTTTTCATAGAACAAGGTCTGCCACTGCCTTACCATACCCAGTACATGGTTATTTATAATAATCTGTATAATAGGTATATTGTAACGGCTCGCTGTGGCAAGCTCATTCATATTCATTCTAAAGCAGCCGTCGCCCGCAATATTCACGCAGATTTTGTCAGGTCTGCCTACCTTAGCGCCAATGCAGGCGCCAAGACCGTAGCCCATAGTGCCAAGACCGCCAGATGAAAGGAACGTGCGCGGCTCTGTATATTTGTAATACTGCGCTGCCCACATCTGATGCTGTCCTACATCTGTGGTGATGATAGCCTTGCCGTCAGTCACTCTGTCAAGCTCCTCAATTATATACGGACAGGTAAGCTTATCCGTCTCATATTTAAGCGGATATTTTTCCTTTAATTCCTTTATTGTATTGTGCCATTCCTCATGCTTTTGGGGCGTAAGCTTGCTGTTGAGCTCCTTTAGCACTGTTTTTAAGTCGCCTATTATTGACGCGTCGGTCTTTATGTTTTTGTTTACCTCTGCGGCGTCTATGTCGATATGAAGTATCTTTGCATTTTCAGCAAATTTCTTGGGATTGCCTATTACTCTGTCGGAAAAACGCGCGCCGAGTGCTATAAGCAAATCGCACTGGCTTACGCCGAAGTTTGACGTCTTTGTGCCATGCATTCCCACCATGCCTGTATAAAGCTCGCTTTTACCGTCAAACGCGCCTTTCGCCATAAGCGTGTCGCATACGGGCGCGTCTATCTTTTCAGCAAATTCCTTTACCTCGCGCGACGCTCCTGAAATAATTGCGCCGCCGCCAAGATATATAAACGGCTTCTTTGCGTTTCTGATTAAATCAAGCGCTGTGTTTATGTCATTTTCCGTATATGCGTTCTTGATTTCAGGCGGTTCAGGCTTTGCGGGTACAAACTCGCACGTATTTGCGGTGACATCTTTTGTGATGTCCACAAGCACAGGTCCCGGCCTGCCTGATTTTGCGATTTTAAACGCTTTTCTCAGCGTGTCCGCAAGCTTTGTGACATCTTTTACGATGTAACCGTGCTTTGTAATGGGCATCGTGACGCCCGCTATGTCAACCTCCTGAAACGAATCCTTGCCAAGCAGCGGCAACGTAACGTTTGCCGTAATCGCTACGAGCGGCACTGAATCCATATATGCCGTAGCGATGCCTGTGACAAGATTAGTCGCGCCAGGACCGCTTGTCGCAAGGCATACGCCTACTTTTCCAGTAGCACGCGCATAGCCGTCTGCCGCATGGGAAGCCCCCTGCTCGTGCGAAGTCAGGATATGCGTAATCTCATCTGTATGTTTGTACAGCTCGTCATATATATTCAATATGCTTCCGCCAGGATAGCCAAAAACCGTGTCTACCCCCTGCTCCTTCAGACATTCTATAACTATTTGTGAGCCATTTAACAGCATAATATTCCTCCTTTACAAATTGATGCTGCCTTTTGCTAATCATGGAGGAATTTTCCTCCTTTACAAATTGATGCTACCTTTCGCTAACCATGGAGGAATTTTCCTCCTTTTTATGTCAAGCCTTATTTGGATTTTGCAGTATTGCGCCTCTGTTGCCGCTTGTAACCATCTCACGGTATCTTGCAAGATAGCCTGTCGTAACCTCGGGCTCCCGCGGTGTCCAGTTCTGGCGGCGCTTTTCAAGCTCCTCATCTGATACCTTGAGATTTAAAGTGCACTCAGGAATATTTATGGAAATTATGTCGCCCTCCTGCACAAGCGCAATAGGTCCGCCGACAGCCGCCTCTGGAGATACATGTCCGATAGACGCCCCGCGCGACGCGCCTGAAAAGCGCCCGTCTGTAATAAGCGCCACCGTTGAGCCAAGCCCCATGCCTGCAATAGCCGATGTAGGATTTAACATCTCGCGCATGCCGGGACCGCCCTTAGGTCCTTCATAGCGGATAACTACGACATCACCCTCAACAATCTTGCCGCCCTTTATAGCCGCGATAGCGTCTTCCTCACATTCAAACACGCGCGCAGGACCTTCATGAACCATCATCTCCTCGACTACGGCTGAACGCTTTACAACGCTTCCGTCAGGAGCAAGATTGCCCTTCAACACGGCAAGCCCGCCTGTTTTGCTGTAAGGATTGTCGAGAGGTCTTATTACATTTTTATCTTTATTTTCGGCATTTTTGATATTCTCGCCGATTGTCCTGCCTGTGACTGTCATACAGTCGGTGTTTATCAGATTAAGCTCTGTAAGCTCATTCATTACCGCATATACTCCGCCTGCCTCATTTAAGTCCTCCATATATGTAGGACCTGCAGGAGCCAAATGGCAGAGATTAGGCGTTTTTTCGCTTATCTCATTTGCAAATGAGATGTCAAAATCAAAGCCTATCTCATGCGCTATCGCTGGCAGATGAAGCATTGAATTTGTTGAGCAGCCAAGAGCCATATCCACAGTGAGCGCGTTTAGGATAGCCTCCTTCGTCATAATGTCACGCGGGCATATATTCTTTTTGAGAAGCTCCATTACCGCCATTCCTGCGTGCTTTGCAAGCTTTATTCGCTCTGAATATACGGCAGGGATTGTACCGTTGCCCCTAAGTCCCATTCCAAGCGCCTCTGTAAGACAGTTCATTGAGTTTGCCGTGTACATTCCTGAGCATGAGCCGCAGGTAGGACATACCTTGTTTTCAAACTCGCATACTTCTTCCTCAGTCATAGTGCCTGCCGCATATGCGCCGACTGCCTCAAACATTGACGAAAGGCTTCTTTTCTGTCCCTTAACCTTGCCTGCAAGCATAGGACCGCCTGACACAAACACTGTCGGCACATTAATACGCGCCGCCGCCATCAAAAGCCCTGGGACATTTTTATCACAGTTGGGAACCATTACAAGCGCGTCAAACTGGTGCGCAAGCGCCATGCACTCTGTGGAATCCGCTATCAAATCCCTTGTCACAAGAGAATATTTCATGCCAATATGCCCCATAGCAATACCGTCGCATACGGCAATCGCGGGAAATACTACAGGCACGCCACCTGCCTCCGCTACCCCAAGCTTTACAGCGTTTACTATTTTGTCAAGATTCATGTGTCCTGGGACAATCTCGTTATAGGAGCTGACAATGCCTACCATAGGCTTGTTCATCTCCTCCTCGGTAAAGCCGAGCGCATTGAAAAGGCTTCTGTGCGGAGCCTGCTGCATCCCCTTTTTTACATTATCGCTTTTCATTGTAAAGTCCTCCATTCTATCTAAATCAAATATTATTTGTTTAATTATTAAATGCGTTCTGCTATCAAATCACCCATTTTGACAGTGCCGACCTGCTGTACTCCCGCGCGCTTGCTCTCCTCCTGCGGCATAATGTCGATTGTCCTGTATCCTTCCTCAAGCACCTTCTTAACAGCGCCTTCAATCGCGTCTGCCTCTTTATCCAAGTCAAATGAATACCTTAGCATCATTGCCGCGCTTAAAATAGTGGCTATCGGATTTGCTATTCCCTTGCCCGCTATGTCGGGAGCTGAACCGCCGCTTGGCTCGTACAGACCGAATTTTGTATCATTTAAGCTGGCAGATGAAAGCATTCCAATCGAGCCTGTCACCATGCTCGCCTCGTCTGACAAAATATCGCCAAACATATTTTCAGTAAGAATAACGTCAAACTGCTTGGGATCCTTTACTAGCTGCATAGCGCAATTGTCAACAAGCATATGCTCTAACGTTACCTCGGGATAATCCTTTGCGACCTCCTCAACCACCTTGCGCCACAGCCTTGACGAGTCAAGCACGTTTGCCTTGTCAACGCTTGTCACCTTTTTGCGGCGTTTCATGGCTATGTCAAAGCCCTTTACTGCAATGCGCCTTATCTCATTTTCATTGTATGTAAGCGTATCTACCGCCGTAACCACGCCGTCAATCTCCTTTGTGCTACGCTCGCCGAAATAAAGCCCGCCAGTAAGCTCGCGCATGATCATCATATCAAAACCGCTGCCAATAATGTCATCTCTGAGCGGACAAGCCTCTTTAAGCTCCTCATATAAATACGCAGGTCTCAGGTTTGCAAACAAATTAAGCGATTTCCTAAGCTTTAAAAGTCCCGCCTCCGGTCTTAATTCGGGAGGAAGCTTATACCATGGCGATGTTGAGGTATTGCCGCCGATAGAGCCCATAAGCACCGCGTCAGCCGTCTTTGCGTCTGCAATCGCCTCATCAGTGAGCGGCACGCCGCAGGCATCAATGGAAGCCCCGCCCATCAAAATATCCTTATAGGAAATTGTGTGTCCAAATTTGTCAGCCGCTTTGTTGAGGATCTTTTTTGCCTCAGCCACTATTTCAGGTCCGATGCCGTCGCCTGGTATGCATACAATATTTAAGTTCATTACTGACTATCTCCTTTTTATATCCATTATGTTTTTAATACGCTAAATTACTAAATAAATTTACACATATTAAATAATATTACATTCGACAGAAAATTTCAACCTTTATTTTTTAGCTATTTTTAGTAACAGCCAAACAATACAAAAGTGCCGCCCTAAAGCGACACTTAAATATGCTTTGATTATTTTTCAGGGAGCTCTACCTGCTCTATCGCCGCCTTCTTCATAGGAATACGGCAGTTTTTGTTGCTGCCAAATTCTACGATAACGTCCTCGTCCGTGACATCAATAACAACCCCGTAAAATCCGCTTGTCGTAAGCACGTTTGCGCCTACCTCCAGCGAATTGATTGTCGCCTGCTTTCTTTTCTGCTCCTTTTTCTGCGGGCGGAAAATCAGGAAATAGATAACAACGCCCCACACGATAATCATAAGAATCATGGATAACGTGCCTGCCGCCGCCGTTCCCTGCGCCTGCGCATTCGCATCTGTCGCCGCCAATAATAAATTCATAAGATTAAATTCCTCCATTCTGTGAAAATCTGTCAAAACACATAAATATATCTTACACAATAAAGCCTGATACATCAAGTAAAATATTTCTAAATACCATAAAATACTTCCAAAAGTTCTTCAATATTTAAAACGCCTTTAATTGCCGCTACTGTTCATGCTGTCAAGCTTTCTTTTTTTATACGCCGCAAACTCTCCAGTGTCCAAAGCGTCGCGTATTTCGGTCATCATAGTATTGTAAAAATAAAGATTATGCAGCACGCACAGCCTCATTCCGAGCATTTCCTTCGCCTTTAAAAGATGGCGTATATACGCGCGGGAATACCTCCTGCATGCAGGGCACTGGCAGCCCTCCTCTATCGGGCGGCCATCAAGCTCGTATTTTGAATTGAATAAATTTATCTTGCCATGATTGGTGTAAAGATGTCCGTGCCGCCCATTCCTTGACGGGTAAACGCAGTCAAAAAAGTCAACTCCTCTGTCTACCGCCTCGAGAATATTTGCAGGCGTGCCCACCCCCATTAGATAAGTAGGCTTGTCCTTCGGCAGATACGGGACTGTCTCGTCAAGGATATGGTACATTTCCTCATGAGTTTCGCCCACGGCAAGCCCGCCTACGGCATAGCCGTCCAAATCCATCTCTGAAATGCGCTTGGCATGCTCTATCCTTATATCAGCGTAAACCGCCCCTTGGTTAATGCCAAACAGCAGCTGCTCTTTATTTATGGTATCGTCAAGCGAGTTTAGACGTTTCATCTCATTTTTACAGCGTTCAAGCCAGCGAGTCGTGCGGTCTACGGAGCTTTGGACATAGCTGCGCTCCGCCTTGCTTGGCGGGCACTCGTCAAACGCCATTGCTATAGTTGACGCAAGATTTGACTGTATGTGCATGCTTTCCTCGGGTCCCATAAAGATTTTCCTGCCGTCTATATGCGAATTAAAATAAACGCCCTCCTCTTTAATCCTGCGAAGCCCTGCCAGGGAAAAAACCTGAAATCCGCCTGAATCCGTAAGAATCGGCCTGTTCCAAGACATAAATTTGTGCAGTCCGCCCAATTTTTTGATAGTCTCGTCGCCTGTCCTGACATGAAGGTGATAAGTGTTTGACAGCTCTATCTGCGTGCCTATCTCCTCTAAATCAGCCGTAGACACAGCTCCTTTTATAGCCGCAACTGTGCCTACATTCATAAAAACGGGCGTCTGTATCGTGCCATGTACCGTGGTGACTGTAGCACGCTTGGCACGCCCTTCCTGTTTTAATATTTTATATTCCATAAACTTTTCTTTCTTTTTTAATATATTTTCCCAGACAGCTTATATTTGTCCAACGCATCAGTCCAAGCTATCCAGAAACTCCTCCAGCGTAATGTCATTTTCCATAATTCTGCCCGCTGCTTCCTTGCCTACATACCTAAAATGCCAAGGCTCGTACTGAATGCCTGTGATGTATTCCTTGCCAAGCGGATAGCGGAGGATAAAACCGTATTCATCACAGTGCTCCCTGAGCCATATGCCCGCCTCTGTCTCGCCGAAGCCGATTTCAAGCGCCGAATATTTAGAGCTCACTATGTCAAGCGCAAGCCCGATCTGATGCTCGCTCGCCCCAGGCACGGTGACTGTCATTGACGCGATTTTGTACGCGTCAAGATATGAATAGCCTTTTTCCATATAGTAGTCGATTTTGCGGTTAAACAGCACTGTCTGCCTGTTGTAGTCCCTGTAGGGCGAGCAGATTTTTAAGTCAATGCCGTCCTTTTTTGCCGCCTGCATCATCTCCGTAAGCTCATCAATAATCCTTATGTCGCATTTCATGCTGCCTTTAATCGTGCCGAGCGTAAAGGTGTAATCGTCAGGCACAGGATGCTGCTTATTCACAAGGACAAGCTGCCAGTCATCTTTTGAAAGCTTTGACGAGGCTGTTTGATACGAAACGCCAGTTTCCTTAATCGCCTCATTTGCAGCCACAATATCATCAAGCGAATACTTATCTATGTCATCAGAGGAAACGTCAAGCTCGCGGTTGTCATAGCCCTCGATTACATCATCATCATCAATAACCTCCGCCGCAGGGATATTAAACACGGTCGGGACATACTCGTAGCTCTCCTGAATAGCCGCCCAGTCCTGCGTCATAAGCGCAAGCTCCTGAGCCTCTGGCGATAAATACGCAAAGCTGCTGCTTGCGAAGAAAAACAGTATGATTGCCATAACGCTCGCAAATCGCTTGGTATTGTGCGCAAAGTAGCTTGCTATATTATAAAATACCGTGATGAATACAATGCATGCCAGCAGCGGCAGCTTTAAAAGCCTGTGCTGCCTTATACAAATATGCAGTTTATGTATAAGCTTATCCTTCCATGTATTCTTCATAAAAGTCCTCCCTGCCGACGCATCGGCTCAAATAGGTATGAAAACCGCTGCTCTTTGCGCTTTGAGGCGTAAGATTTAGAAATTATTCTCGCAGCAGCCAAAATATATGAAAATATTAAAAAAATATAAAAATACAATTACTCTTTATATAATATACCACAATGTTTTCTATTTTGCACTATGAAAACGCAAAAAAACGCAAAAAATTTCAAAAAGCTTGATTTTTGGGGGTAGTTTTGATAGGATATTCAGAGCAATATAGTATATATTGTACAATTATTATATTTATTTTGAATTATATTTATTTCGGAAGGAAGGTTTTTTCGTCATGGCGGGTTCAACTTATGGAAATATTTTTAAAATCACTACTTGGGGAGAATCGCACGGCGATGCGATTGGTGTCGTGGTTGACGGGTGTCCCGCGGGATTGGAGCTGAATGAGGGCGATGTCCAAAAGCTGCTTGACAGGAGAAAGCCAGGCTCTTCGCAGTTTGCCACGCAGCGAAAGGAATCGGACAGCGTCGAGATACTTTCTGGAATTTTTGAGGGGCGCACTACGGGCACTCCTATCTCAATGCTTGTGAAAAATACATCTCAGCGTTCATCTGATTACAGCGAGATTGCGTCATATTACCGCCCAGGACATGCCGATTATACGTATGACCAGAAATATGGCTTTCGCGACTACCGCGGCGGCGGGCGTTCGTCAGGCCGTGAAACCATAGGGCGCGTGGCGGCGGGCGCGATCGCGGAAAAGCTTCTTTTAGAGCTTGGCGTCACTGTTACCGCTTATACAGAGGCGATAGGCGACATACGCATTTCAATGGAAAATTTTGACATAGAGGAGGCGCGCAGAAATCAGACAGGCATGCCTGATAAAACCGCCAATGAAAAGGCGGAGGAATACCTTAAAGCCTGCATGGAAAAGCTCGACTCGGCAGGCGGTATTGTTTCATGCGTCGTGAAGGGACTTCCCGCAGGCATAGGCGAGCCTGTATTTGAAAAGCTCGACGCCAATCTTGGAAAGGCAGTAATGTCAATAGGCGCTGTAAAGGCGTTTGAGATAGGCGACGGCTGCGCCGCGGCATATGCAAACGGTTCTGCAAATAATGACTCATTTAGAATGAACGGCAGCCAGACAGTTAAGGCTACAAACCACGCGGGCGGTATTCTCGGAGGAATAAGCGACGGCTCTGACGTTATTTTGAGGGCATATTTTAAGCCCACTCCGTCTATATTCCAGCCGCAGGAGACAGTAAACCGCTCTGGCGAAAATATCACGGTGCAGATTAAAGGCCGCCATGATCCGATTATTGTCCCGAGGGCTGTCGTGGTGGTGGAGGCAATGACAGCAATTACGGTGCTTGACCTGCTGCTCCAAAATATGACATCACGAGTGGATAAAATAAAAGGATTTTACTCATAGTTTATAGTTTCAACACGCAAAATGCTCCCAATACAAAAAGCTCCACTCAAAATGACAGAGTTTCCCATTATAATATCAATCTAACCAAAAAACAGCATGCAGGCTTTTCCGCCCGCATGCTGTTTTGTTTTATGCCGATGAAATTACAGTTCATGAAAAATAATGCAGTTTGCCTGCTTTATCTTCATCTCTTTTCCGTTCATTACCATACATTTATTTTCATAGTCAACTGTAAAGAAGGTCATTGTATTTGATTCATGGTTAAGCGACACTATATGCCTGTTGTCTGGGAAAAGAGTTGCGTCTTTGGGATACTCTCCGCTTATCGGCAGGCAGAACAGCCGCGAAAGCTCGCCCGTTTCCTCATTTATCTCAAACAGGGACACGCTGTTTTCACCTGCATTTGACGCGATTATATATTTTCCGTCATCTGAAATGTTGAGCGCGCTTGCCGCCACGCCCTGCTCCTCATATTTATTTGTCGTAGGAATTGTCTGCACCATATCAAAAAACGGCATACCGTTCTCCTCGTGGTAGTGGTAAACATCTATGCAGTTTTTGAGCTCGCTTATGACATACATAAAACGACCGTCCTCGGAAAATTTCAGATGCCTTGGCGCGGATTCCAAATCGCAGCGGATAATGTCAACCTGCTTCAATGTGCCGCGTGAGTGGTCCAATCGGTATACATTGACATAATCTATCCCGAGGTCTGCCGCACACAAATATTTATTGTCACGCGTCATTTTTACGCAGCTTATATGTGGGCGGAAACTCCTCTCCGCCACGCTGCCAAGCCCCCTATGAAACAGCTCATCAGTTATAGCGCCCACCGCGCCTGTTTCCGAATCAAGCCTGAGCACCGTGATTTTGCCGTCATGATATCCTGCGCAGAAAAGGTACTTGTCGCTGTAGTCCGTGGATAAGTAGCAGCCCCTCATGCCGTTGATTGAAGCGGCGTTTACAAGCTCCAGATTGCCGTCAGGAAGAATCTTAAAGCTTTCTACTCCGAAATCCGTGATTGAGTACAAGAATCTGCCGTTGTGCGTGATTGTGACGTATGATGAGTTGGTTATCTCCACCTTTGATTTTTCTGAAAGCCTGCCCTTCTCAACATCGACGTCATATATTCTTATCCCGTGATTGTCGCCCATTGTATAGGTTGACACATAAGCGACACACTTTGACTTTGCCATGATACATTTCCTCCTAAAAAATAGATAGCTTAACTTATACCTGTAATTTTATCACAACAAAATCTATTTGTTAATATTTTTTCAATATTATTTTTATTTGGTTTATTGTTTCTACTTCTTCTATCATTATATGTATCGGCTGCGGTACATATTTAGGGTTCATTTAAGATAAGAAAGTGCTTCTTCCTCTGAAAGATTATAATTCTTTTGCAATGCTTTCTTAATTTCATCATTTCCTAGATTCAGGCTGTGAAGCATTTCAACTGCTACTTTAATCGCACGTTCTGTGGTTTCTTTTTCGACGCGTTCTGTGGTTTCTTTTTCGACGCGTTTTATGGTTTCCCTTATCTTCCTTTCAGCTTCACTTCGTTCCTGCAATCTTATCTCATCAATTTCTGGTTTCATTATCTCCATTAATGCCTGACACATATTCTCATCTCCCATCTTCAATTCTTCCAACACATTCTTGTTTGCCAATGCACTCACTTCAAATATGGCATCTATCAGTTCCCTTTCGTTCTTACTTCTTACATTCCTTGAATATTCGATGGATCTTGCCATTTCCTGCTTTGTTACCTTATCTGACAGCAGATTAAACCACTCGTGGTTCTCATGGGTAAGCTCTTTTCCTATGATTATCTGTGTTGGAAATTTTAGCCCGCTTTTTATATAATATATCCCCTTGTATGGATTTGATACAATGTATTTGTTTTCTTCAAAATACTTGAATAATCCAGTGGGCTTTGATTCGCGTATCAGTGTGACTGACACTTCATCAAACTTTATTGCATTAACGCCTTCGCCATATGCCTTATATAAGTGTGCGTATCCCTGTGTCTTTGCCACATCATCTATGGACAGTGAATCTTTCGCTGATTTGTACTCGATTATGTTGTACTTCCTAAAGAATTTTCCTATCTCATTCTTTATGACTACATTCTTTTTCTTTTTTATTACCAGACAATCTATCAGCAGGGGTTTTCTGTTAAGGTTATGCTCCCTCTCAAATTCCAAGTCGTCTTTATTCTCCAAAAGCTCCATTTCAAGGGCTGCCGCAAACGCGGGATGCCACTGCAACTTCTGTTTCTTTTCTGCCTTTGATTTCTCTTTTGCCATTCCATTCCCCTTATAGTATCTTAGTTAATCTGTAATTTCATTATATCCTTTACCTGTTCTAATGTAAAGAATCTTTTGTGTTAATATCGAGAGCTTAATACCGAGAGCTTTGCCAATTGTCTTTTCTGTCCTCGGCGGATAACTGTGTATGGATATGATGTCAAGCATATTTCCAAGTTCTTTTAATTCTTTACAGTAAGTCTCACCGCTGCCTGGAGAGTTGTCCTTCATTTCCACATAGTTGCCATCACGTATCTGAGAATAGAAATGCCCTTGGTTTGGTGGGTCTTCCCTTGGTGTCCACGGCACTTTATCATATGCATTATAATCGGCATAACTGTCTTTAAACTTCCCAACGCCATAAACCAGAATATTTTCATTAGAATCATCTGGATACATCCAATAAATACCTATTGTTGCTCTATAAACTCGCTCTTTTGCCTCATTGACTGTAATGTTTGAATCCTGAAAGGTAAACTTCTCACGTCCGTAAAACATTTTAAGAGCTGTTTCCCAGTCTACATCCCTCATGGTAAGAAGTGCACCAGTCGTAGTTGTCTTGAATTCACCTTTATGCGCAGGATTGTTTACTACTGCATCCACCACATTATTACCTGGTTCGTTTGCACTATCAAGATCTATAGCTATACCTATCAACGGGGTATCGTCTCCTGTCTTAGCAGCATTCGCTGTCCATAACAGCCTAAAGTCACGGATTGCCTGCTCATTCTGCTTAAAATTGATGTCTATGATTGCTGCTACCGTATCACCTTTCATTACCTCGTACTGGTCTGACGTAGCACTGATGTAAAACTTCAGCCTTGCATCCTCCTTGTCTGGCTCATCATCGGGATCATCTTCATTTTCGTACTTTTCATCATATGGAGGAGGAGCTTTCTCCTTACCAGGAACACCTAAGAATGTATATCCTGTATTTCCTGTTGTATTGCCATTTATGTCAGTTGGCTGACATACTCTCGCTCCCATATATCCCCCAAATCCAGGGTAACTGTCTGTCCACCACCAAATTTTTCTGTTGTCACCTGAGAGCTTGCTTCCGTAATCGCCACCGCCTACTGGATAATTACTATCATATTTCCCCTGAAGTGTATGCACAAAACTATCAATACTCCCACTGTAATTCTCAGGATTGATAGCATCTACAAAATTACCTGTAACTGAAAATGTCTGATAATCGCTAAAACTACCGTTTCCAGTAGCAGCATAATAATTAGGTAATGTAGCAACATAAAATCTTCCATCACCTAAATTCATTACAGCATTAACTGCGGCACATACTGTTATAAATGTGTCTGATTCGTCACGATTTAATTGCTCAAGATACCTACCAATTAACTTATCATACTTATTTCCACAGAGCACGTCAATAACATAAAGGAAATCAAGATACCTTAACGCACAATCGTACCAATACGTATCAGAGTTTTGATCCAAACCATCAAAGATACCATTTAAGCAATCATCAACTGTGCCCGCATTTGCCCAAAGCCTAACAAATTTGTCTGTCGCCTCAGACACTTTGCCACTAGCTACGCCTAACTGATTTACATCATCAAAAGTTAGTTTACCACCTGTAAAACTCTTATAAAGTACTTCATTATTCTTAATAGAACTATAAACAACATCTATATTGAAATTACCTGGAGAGGATTTCCCACTCGCAGAATACACTCTAGAATATTTGCCATCATTTTTATGTACACCCATCTCATCTATTGGACGATACTTACTATCTTCACCGTCATTATAATCCGCTTTCTGTCCTAAAAGTATTATAGCCTGATTTTCCATTTCAGCTACTTGTGACATCTTCTCTGGATGAGAATAGAGAAACTGGTCTATCACGGATACGCGATACTCACTCCAATAATCATCAGGTGATGCCAGATTGTGTGCCGCTATTTGGCTACGATACTCCGAAGCCGTATTGTCTATCTCGAGTATTGCGATTGTAACCGCAAGCCCTTTTAATGGTTTAGGTGTACTACTACCTAAACCAGATTGAACGCCTCCTGGATCACCTGTACTCGCTTCACCATTTACCCCGTAAGGTGGTCCTGCGAATACACTTTCAAATGGTGCTAACACAAATGCTAAGATTAACAACAAACTGATTAGCGATTTACATACTCGCTTATGTTTATACTTCATTTTAATCATCTCCTCACTGATTTAAATTTTTAATTTGATTTTAAAAGCTTGATTTTAAAGATTCTATTGAGCAGAATTTTAATAGAAGGTGCTATACCTAAAAGCTTAATTGCATAACAAAAAAGAAGTTAGAGAATCAATCTTCTAACTTCTTTTTGTTTGCTTGCTTTATTTTATTGTTTATTTATTCCTAACTTCCTTAATTACATATGAGCACCACCCGGTATAAAGAATGTCCAGCCATTCTCTGGCGTATGATCTTTAAACAGTTCCCTATCATGTTCACTAGCCTTAATGCTTTTAATCTCATCCTGTGTAAGTGTAGGCTCCTGCGCTCCAGGTACTGCAGGAAGTACGAATAAGCCAACTGTTACAGTATTGGAAACTACATTGTCATAGCTATCTGTAACACCTATCTCAAATACTCCTGCGCATTCTTTTTTCGCCTCAACAATAAAATTATTACACGTGTCATAAGGATAGTCACCACTGTTACCAAAATGCACAGTATCATTATCATAATCCGAAACAATAAAGACTACTCCCCTGTTCGGACCAAAATCACCTACACCCATATCAGCCCACGGATTATTTACAGGAAACATCACACTCTGTCCCACATACATAATAATATTATATGTACCATCTCCGTTATTGATAATCTGTGGCTCAGGGCTTCCCTGCTCATCATGCGTAAGAATATAATTGCCAAAGAAATCAAACTTCGTAGGGTCTGCTACTGTAGGCGTCAGCACTTCCTCTGCCAGCTCTGCTGCGTTGTATGCATCAGGCAGCTCCTCCGCATATGCTGTCACACCACTCATAGCTGATGCTGTCACCACCGCTGCCGACAGGAGCGCCGTCACCTTTGCTGCTGTTATCTTATCTAATGTGTTAATCTTCATAATAATTACCTCCGACTTGTTTATTGTTTGTTTACTGTTTCTACTTCTTCTATTATTATATGTACCGACTACGGTACATATTTAGGATTTATTTAAGATAAGAAAGTGCTTCTTCCTCTGAAAGATTGTAATCTTCCATCAGAGTCATCTTAATATTTAAGTCACTTGTGTTAAAACGCCTTAAACTTTTGACTGCTACCTTAATCGCACGTTCTGTAACGCGTTCGGTTGTTTCCTTGCGTTCCTGCAATACTGCTGCACTTACCGCTGTATCTACTGCCTTATTAACCGCTTCATCAATCTCCGGTTTCATTATCTCCATCAATGCCTGACACATATCCTCATCTCCCATCTTTAATTCTTCCACTATACTCTTGTTTGACAATGCACTCACTTCAAATATGGCATCTATCAGTTCTCGCTCATTCTTACTTCTTACATTCCTTGAGTATTCGATGGCTCTTGCCATTTCCTGCTTCGTCACCTTATCCGAAAGCAGGTTAAACCATTCGTGGCTCTCATGGGTAAGTTCTTTTCCTACGATTATCTGGGTCGGAAACTTTAACCCGCTTTCTATATAATATATCCCTTTGTATGGATTTGATACCGTGTAGCTGTTTTCTTCAAAATACTTGAATAATCCAATGGGCTTTGATTCGCGTATCAGTGTGACTGATACTTCATCAAACTTTATTGCATTAACGCTTTCACCATACGCCTTATATAAGTGTGCATATCCTTGTGTCTTTGCTACATCATCTATCGATAATGAATCTCTCACTGATTTATATTCGATTATGTTATACTTCCTAAAGAATTTGCCTATCTCATTCTTTATGACTACATTCTTTTTCTTTTTTATTACCAGACAGTCTATCAGCAGGGGCTTTCTGTTAAGGTTATGTTCCCTTTCAAATTCCAAATCGTCCTTATTCTCCAAAAGCTCCATTTCAAGGGCTGCCGCAAATGCGGGATGCCACTGCAGCTTCTGTTTCTTTTCTGCCTCTTGTTTCTCTTTTGCCATTCCGTTCCCCTTATAGTATTTTGTTTATTATTGCTTTTCATTATCATTCATATAGTCTATACAATTTCATTATAATCTCCATTTAGCCCATTGTAAAGAACCATTTCCCCAAGATGCATAAATTTATGCGTAATAACTCACGCCATCTTAAACTCTTTAAGCTGAGGGGCTGTCAAAATTTTTTTTATTTAAAATCCTCCATGACAAACTCAGGCGTTTCGTCTTTTATAAAGTAGTATGAATTATAATTCGGTATCACTGCCGAACATTTGTCATTATAAATATATGAATTATAATCATAAGACCAATGGGCAAGCGAGCTGTCCGTCAGCGCTTCGGAAATCTGCCTGATCTGTTCCTTGTCAGTGTACGCAATCGTGAAACTATCCGTCTGAGCGTCTGCGCCATCGCCCTGAGTTGTATATTTATAGCCCGACACCTCAATATATTCCACGTTTTCCACGTCAAGCTCTTTGTTGTAATCAAAGCCGTATGACTTTGCAAGCGATATCGTATTGGTAAACTGAGGATATACAGGATAGTTCTGCCTATATTCGTCTGTATAATAAGAGAGCCTGCTGTATTCTGCACCTGCAAGGTTCTCCTCACTAATTCCAAAGTCCAGCCGCCCTATCGGCATTGTGTTCATTATGTCGTCAAGCGTAAGCTGCATATAGTCCTGCCTGTATGCCTCGATAAGCTGCCTGCGCTTCTCCTCCTCGCCCAAATCAAGCTCCACATTGTAAAATAAATTTGATAAATATGTTTCTCCAGCCACTTTTGAAATATCTTCATTGAAAATCGGTGTAATCCCAAGCTTATAATCCTCGTCTGCAAATACCTCACTCAAAAGCCTGTGAGTATCGTCATCATTTAAGTCAATGATGTACTGCCTGTAAATTGTCTTTCCGCGCGCAAGCTTATAGCCCAGCACTATGCTATGAAATTCACGCTCCCTCGCATACTCCTCATACATCTCGTATGTTTCAAAATCGCTGCTGTCTTTTACCTGCAGCTTTTGGGCGGCAGCCTTTCTTGCAAGCTCCATCACGGCGGCATTATTTTTCAAATCGACATTTTTCAGCCTGTATTCACGTGCGCTTGTGTAACGTCCGTCTTCATTCCTGCAATCATAATCTAAAAGCCCGTCAATGGAAACGGCGCAGCCCTCAAGCTGTGTGTCAAGCGGCACATAGGTATCGTAGCCCAGCACGTCATACCTGAAAATTATTATGATGAGCGCAGTGCATGCCGCGTTGAATAACATATGTTTTTTATTATTAAACGCTGCCCTTATGTCAAAGCGGAAAATTATCTCCATTACGGCGGACATAATCACAAAACATAAAACCGTGCCAAACACAAACCATCCGAATGAACCTTCTATAATCTCCATAAAGCATAAGCCTATCAGCAGCGACGCGGGAATGACTATGAGCGTCTTAATCACAGGCTCGGCACGCCTAAAGGCAATCGCCCTGCCCGCCGCCTCAGACGGTCTTTTCACATAAAGCGCAAAGCCAAGCGCCGCATATACAGCCGCCTGCAGGATAAACGGCAGTACAAAGCCGCCAAGCGTGCCGTAGTTAAATACCCTGTAGCTTATTTCCGCCGCTCTGTATGAAGTTCTTGCGCCATTAACCGCGTCCATAAGCTGCGCGATAAGCCCAATCGGTGAAAAGCTGTACACTTTTTGTTCGCCTATTAAAATGCACGTCATAAAAAATTCATTGAAAAGGCTCTCCTTGATGATGAATATAATGACGCTGTAGGAAAGCAGCACGCCAGCGGCAATCAGGCTTATTATTATATTTCCCGTAAGACTCACTGCCATTACTGCCACGCTGTACACTGTCAAAAAGCAAAGCAAAGTATAAAACGCATAACATACCGCATTTGCAAGCGCCTGTACCGTGAAAATGCCGTTTGCAGCCCCGATAAGCAGGCATATGGCGATATTAAGCGCGAACGGCGCTAAAAACTGCAGTATTCCCGACAGAAATTTTGAGGCAAACATCACTGTACGTTTTACGGGCATGCTGTTATACGCATCTACCTGTGTCCTTGAGTGCAGCCAGCAGAAACCGCTTACCGCGCATAATATCGCCGTCAGGCAGCCGCCGACTATCGCTCCCTCAATGCTGCTGCCAAAGAAATAATGCTCAAGGAAAATGGCGGGCGTATATGAATACCTGTCAGAATATTGCCTCATTGCGTCAAGTCTCATAAGCAGGCTTACGTCCATCGCTATAAAGTACACTATAAATATGATTATCGGACACCATATCCTCTTTTTCCAGTCCTGCTTAATAAGCTTAAAAAATAAGTTTTTTGATGTCATAGCCGACTACCTCCGTTTCGCTTATAAATATTTCCTCGAGTGAAAGCGGAAGGATTTCCGCAAAAACAGGCTCAAAGAAGTTTACCTTCTGCATGATTTCTTCCTTCCGCCCTCTCGCCGTGATAAGGCTAAGTGAGCCTCGCTTCTCTGATTTTACTGTGTTGAGAAGCTGCAGAAGCGATTTTTCGTCTTCGGAATTTTTGAATACGCACTGTACTGTGTGGATATTTAGTTTCATTTCCTCCAAGTCCTTCTGCATAAGCACTCCGCCCTGATGAAGTATGCCCACACAGTCGCAGATGTCCTCAAGCTCCCTCAGATTGTGCGAGGCTATTACTGGCGTAAAGTCGCGGCTTGTAAGCTCTCCCGCAAATATGCTTTTTACCGCCTGGCGCATTACGGGATCAAGTCCGTCAAATGTTTCGTCGCAGAGCATGTATTTAGTGTTTGCGCATATGCCGAGGATTACCGAAAGCTGTTTTTTCATGCCTTTTGAAAATGTATTTATTTTGCGTCTTTTATCAAGACTAAATTTGGCAAGCATATCATAAAACCGCGCCATGTCAAAACCTGCGTAATAATCGCCGTAAAACTTCGCCATATCCGCAGGCGTGGCGTTTGGCAGGAAATATTGGTCGTCTGATATATAAAATACCTCGCTCTTGGCAGCAGGGTTTTCATATACAGGCTTATCGTCTATTGTGATAGCGCCGCTGTCGGGCTTTAGCACGCCGCTCAGCATGCGTAAGAATGTGCTTTTGCCCGCGCCGTTCGTGCCAATAAGTCCAAAGACTTCGCCGTTTTTTATGTTTACCGAAATATCTTTGACAGCCTCTATACTGCCAAAGGATTTGCTTATATTTGATGCTGTTATCATAACTTTTTCCTTTCTGATGCTGTTATGCATCTTTCCGCCATCTGGCGCAATTCGTCAGACGTGATGCCCGAAAGCATTGCCTTGTCTATGCTTTTCTGCAGCTCAGCCTCTATCTCGCGGCGCTTGTTGTCAGCTGCGGCGGACAGCTCGCTCACAAAGCTCCCCTTGCCCTTAATCGTGTATATATAGCCCGTATGCTCCAGCGCCTGATATGCGCGCTGTATGGTGTTGGGATTGAGCGACAGCTCCATCGCGAGATTTCTGACCGAGGGCATCGGCGAATGTGGCTCCAGAGCTCCGCATAGTATCATCTGCTGAAGCTTTTCTATTACCTGCTCGTAAATCGGGCGTCTGTCCTTGTAGTCTATTAAAATCATGCCGTTTGTCACCTCCTTGCCAGAGTTGTTATTTTCTGCTGTTGTTTTTGTTCTTTAATTTTATAACTGTATTAGTACATTTAATACAGTGCGGGTAAAGCTAATGGCTGCGTGTGTTCACAGCCATTTTATTAATAAGCTTTGCTCTGTATCTAATATATAACTATTTTATACATCAAATATACTGGTATGTCAATACTTTAACCAAAAACTTATCGTTTTATAAAATTATACAGCCAAAAAACTGTTCAATTATATGGGAAGCGGCAGCCTGCGGCATATATGGGAATAGTGTCGATTCTTTCCCCTCGCCCGCCTTTTGTGGGATTGACTACTATTCCCTTGTCTATGAAATGCCGTTCAATATAAACCTTTAGGGATTTGTAATCACCGCTCTTAGATTTCACCTCTATGCCGTAAACTGTCCTGTTTTTGTCTGCAAGCATAAAATCCAGCTCATAATCATTGTATATTGAAAAGCATACTTCATCTTCCAATACTCTCCGCTCTGAATATGGCACTTTAAAAAGCCTGTGAAGCTCGTTGTAGACAAAAGTTTCGCTTATCATTCCGCGCAGGGCGGATTCATCTTCGAGACTGTTAGCGGCAAGATATGACGCAATCCCGCAATCGCAGAAATATATTCTTCTGTCAGGGATAATGTTTCTCATATCCCCATTTAGCGCAAGGCTGCAAGTCCCCAGTATTCCCGCATACCTGAGCCATATGACAGCATTTGCCACGTCATTCTTATTTACGATAAGCTCTGTATTGTCCTTTGTCAGCGAGGTTATAGTCTCAATTATGTTTTTCCCTGCACCTCTTTTTTCCGAGCACATCTCTTTAAGCGCTTCCCTGTAAACATTGTCAAAGACTTCCACTTCCCTTGCTGTCTTAAAATAGTTTCTTGACTCGTCTTTAAATGTACTCAGCAGCTTTCTTATAATAGAGTAACATTCCTGAATATTTTTTGTCGCTTTAAAGCACTTTACTGCTTCGGGATAACCTCCGATTTTAATATAGTCATCATACAACGCTTCCAACCTGCTGTATTTTTCGTCATTATCCGCTCCATATAAATCAATGGTATCTAATAGTTCCTCGCACCCAAACGCCCTGCAAAATTCTCTAAAGCTCATTGTAAACATATATGCATAGCTGATTGTGCCTGCGGGAAGGAAAAAGCTTTTATCGCCCAAAATCCGCCCTAGATAGCTTCCTGTCACTATTATGTCACAGTCAAGCTCATCATTAAGCTTTCGTATGGAATTGTAGATTTTGCTGCTTATCTGTATTTCATCTATAATCAGTACAGTACTTTTGTTATTTTTAAAGTGAGGCAGCTGCGCTTTTTGGCAGTATTTTTCCATTTCAAGCGGGCTGCAGCCGTTGTCAACGACATCCAGAAATAATGAGAGCAGCTTATCATCTGATAAATCAACAAAAATGGTATAATAATAATTGCAGTATGCAAATTTTTTTAGCTCCGTTGTCTTCCCAATCTGTCTTGAGCCTTCAAGCTGCAAGACCTTGTGAGACTTATCATTCTTCCATTTGGACAGTTCCTCCTGCACATCTCTTGCAAATGCGTTTTCGGCGTTCAGCCTTGCGTATGCCTTTTTGTTGACACTTGTGTCATAATCCGTTCTAGGAAGTTCAGTTTTCGGGCTGATAATCCCGTCATCAGTTAAGGACAGATTATTTATATACTCTATGTTTTTTATAATCTGGTAGTCCGTATAAAATTTACCTTCCACAATAAAACCGACTTCCGAATCGTCCTCATCTGTCACAATATGCGTTGCTATCATATTTTTCTGCCTTTCCATAACCAACTTTCTTTTCTGCTTCAAGCCTGAAAATGCATGCTTTACAAGTTCTGAATCAGGCGCATGCATTACACAAATCTAATCTGCTGAAAGTATAAATTCATCATTTAAGCTTGCATAAATTATACCCTGCCAAACCAAGAAAAGCAACATGCAGCTACGCAGCGGCAGCCAAAGCCACACAATCCGACAATAGCCTTCTGCCGCTGCCCGCCTACTCACTGCCTGAATTTCTGAATGTTTTTCTGGTGATACAGCACAAAGCTGAAAATGCTCCCTAGCGTTCCCGTGCAGAGAAACATCAAAGCCATCCCGCTGCCCGCGCCGCCGCCGACAATGCGCCGAAATATTTCAGCTGCGCCGCTTTCCGTCTGCATAAACGGCTCAAACACATAATCCGCCAAAAATCCTCCAAGCAGAATTCCTACAGGTATAGTAAAAAACTGCAGCGAATTTCTCACGGCGAACACACGCCCCTGCATATTTTCGGGGACATTTTTGTATAAAATCACGTTCTGTCCCGCATTTATGAACGGTATAGGCAGACACGCCGCCAACCCTGCGGCAGCCCAAATCAAAGTATTTCTTCCAAGCCCCATCAAAATGTCGCCAAGCAGGAACGAAAGCCCCGCCGAAACGTAAATCATCTTGATATTGTCCCTTGAAAATCTGCCGCCCGCAACAATAATGCCGCCCAAAATGCCGCCTATCCCCGTCGCCGCATTGACAATGCCAAGCGCGGCGCTGCTGCCGCCACTTCTCGAAAGTATCATCGGCGAGAGAATATTTTCATACGTAAGCGCGGAAAAGAAATTAAGCGTTGCCAGCGTGGCAATAATCATAAAAATGCCCTCATTCTGCCTCAGAAACCGAAATCCCTCGGCACAGCCGCTGAATATGGACTGGCTATTTCCATCATCTGCGTGGCTTTCAGGAATTTTTATCAGCGCGGCAAGCACAAAAAACGCGAAAGCAAAGCTCGCCAAATCAACCGCCAAAATCAGCCTAAGCCCGCCAAATGCAAAAAGCGCCGCCGCAAGCACAGGCGAAACGACCGTATTGAGGTTGCTTGCAAACGAATTCATTCCGCTCACTTGCGCAAGCCTTTCCCTTGGCACAAGCTGACCTGTCGCCACAGATGATGCGGGCGCCTGAAAGGCATTCATCACGCCGATAATGAAATTAACAAGATAAATGTGCCATATTTCCAAGCCGCCAGTCGCATTTAGAGCAAGCACAGCCACAGAGCAGACCGCCGATATGCTGTCCGTTATAAGCATAAGTTTCTTTTTGCTAAACCTGTCCACCACAGCGCCTGAAAACAGGCTGAGTATGATATTAGGCACGTACCAGAAAAACGTCAAAAGCGACACTGTCATTGCCGAGCCGTTTAGCCCGAATATCCACAAAATAAGCGCAAAACCCGTCATAGAGCTGCCCAGCTGAGATATTGACTGGCTCAGCCAAAAAATAATATATTTTCTAAAATTTTTGTTCATTGAATTTTATCTCCTTATAGAAAATCTGTTATTAATAGGTAATTGTTAAACGTATCCTAAACAGTCCGAATTTGTGTAAATGTATAAAAAACAAAAAAATATTCTATAATGTACAAAATCCAATGCGGGCGATTTCAAATTTGCCTCTGTGCAGCTATCGCCCTCCACCAGACCTTGCACAGAGTAAAATGCTTAAATCAATTATTCTATGGCACAGCATATTATATACCTCCTCCAATAAATTACTTCTTGAGATATTAATTATTATACCCTCTCATCTCATAACATGGATTAGACAAAATGTACAAACCAGTCGGTGTCCTGCATATTTTTTTCTAAATTCGTACTTATTATATGTACGCCAATGTGACCTAGCCTCGAACTCCTTTTAACTGTTCCGCCAATGTCTTAGTCGTCTTTTTCCTTGTGATTTCCACAATCCCAAGCGGCGTGATATCAACCACGCTTGTCAGCACCTTCTCCTTAGCCGCAAGCCCTTTTAGCCGCTGCATAAGCATATCCTCATAGCCAGAATCCATATTTATAAAATCCACCATTATAATTCCCGACAAATTCCTAAGCCGTATCTGCCGTATTATCTCCTCAGCCGCCTCACAGTTTATATTGTAGATAAACTCAGCGTTCTCCTTTTTGACGATATTTTTCCCCGAATTGACATCAATGACATACATAGCCTCCGTCTTTTCAATCACAAGATACGCCCCCGAACGCAGCCATACCTTGGGCGCAAGCAGCTCCTTGATTTTTGTGTCCACGCTGTAAAGCTTTTTAAGCGGATATGATTCGTCCTCATAAAATGCCGCCAACGGCACAAGCTCAGGCATATTCAGCTCCATAAAGTCAATAAGCTGTTCATAAAGCTCCCTGTCATCGGTAATAATCTGGCAGTCTCCGCTATTCTGCGCAATTCTCGCGTCATCGCGCAATGAAGTAAAATACGGCTCAGGCACTTTAAATATCCTGCTGTAACAAGTCCTGTGCCGCCCGTCGTTCAGCAGCTTATCCATACGGGCGCAAAGCTTAATACATTCATCTGTGACAGGCTCGAGCGACGCGCCCAAAAGCGACGCGGCATTTGTGCGCACCACCACGCCATAGCTTATGTCATCAGGGACAGCCGTAATAAGCTGCTCTTTCTCTGCCCTCGTGCATTTATTTGAAACGCCCTTTTCGGGCTTGGCATTAGACACTACGCAGTATTTTCCCGCAATCGACAAGCCTGTAGTAAACACTGGCTCCTTTGTGCGCACAGCCTCCTTTTCAAGCTGCACAATCACCTCGTCGCCCGCAATAAGCCTGCCGTCGTAAGCTCGGTTTACCAGCACAGGCTTACACTTGTTTTCAAGCGAAACATACCCCATTTTATCAGGCGCATACTCGACAAAAGCGGCATTTATATTCTTTACAACATTTTTTACCTTGGCGACAAAAATATCCCCAATGCTTATGCTGTCCGCCTTAGATGAGCTGTCCGTATAAGCTATTGAGGTCAGACGGTTCTCCCTTGTGTCAAGCGTAAATGACAAGATGCCGCTGCCATATTTAGTTAAAGCGTATTTGTATTCAAGCATCAATAATCACTCCCGATAAAACCGAGCGGCATAAGCCTTGGGCGCTCTGCGTCTCCCGCGTTTAGATAAGTTTCCTCTCTCGTAATCAAAAGCGCGTACTCGTCAAACACGCCGCCATTCATTTCATAATATGCGCGCATGACAAGCGCAGGCTTTAAATTGCCCGCGCTGCTCGCGTCAGCCGTAAGCCTGACCGTTTCGCCGTCATCATCAAGCGCCAATTCATATATATAAGGCTTCATGTCAAACGTCGTCTCGCTGCGCTTTGTCTTTTTTGTCACAACAATCTCTTGTTGACTATAGAAGTCATTTAAACTCTGCGCGCTTAAAAATGAAGGCTTAAAGCCCTCCCGAAAGCGGATTGAATACGACGTTGCGGACACGCTCGCCATAGCGTTGCCCGCGTTGTCTGGCAAAAGCCTTGCCTCAAGCACCTCTATGCCCTCTGCCATCTGCTCATTTAGCGCGTCAACAAGCTGTTTTGAGCTTGTAATGGAATTTACCTCTATGTCCATATATTCGCCATTGCTCTCAAGCCCCACCCCGAGCGGCGCGGCAAACGTCATTATCTGGTGCGGGCTAAACCCCTCAGAATACGCAATATCAATATCCGCGCGCCGTATAGCCTTCTGGAAATAGCGCATCACGTCAAGATGTCCTATAAACCTCAAAGCGCCATGCTTTGAAAATTTAACACGCAGCCTCATAATACCTCCCATAATTTCGCTCAGAAAAACTTAAATCCGCAGGCGTTTCATCGCTATTAAAAAGCAGCCTCCGACGCATGGAAAAATCTCCGTCAGTGGTTAGGATTTCTTTCCACACGGCATATGCCGCAGCCAAATTTCGCCGCCCCGCAGGCGCTGCATTTTTCCCTGCAGTTTTCCGTCACCTGTTCGTCGAGCGCTCTCTGCCACTCACGCTTCAAAAACTCCTTGCTCACGCCGCAGTCGATAAAATCCCACGGAAACACCTCATCAAGCCCGCGCTCCCTGGTCGTGTAAAACGCAATATCTATGCCACATTCCTCAAAGGTTTCAAGCCACACATCATGCTTATAATACTCGCCCCACGCGTCAAAAATACACCCTTTTCTGTACGCCTCCATAATAGGCTTGCAAAGCCGCCTGTCGCCTCTGGCGAAAATTCCTTCCATCACGCTTGCGTCAGCTTCATGCCAGTTGTACTTTATGCTTTTTTGGTTTAGCTGCTCCATTATTGCCTTTCTTGTCTTGTACGCTTTATCAAGGAACTCCTCCTTAGTACACTGAGCCGCCCACTGAAACGGCGTAAACGGCTTGGGTACAAAAAATGAAGTGCTCGCCACAATCTGCACCTTTCCGTTTCTTTTTTCCTTCGGAACGGTTTCATAGTACACCGCCGCGATTTTATTTGAAAGCTCTGCAATTTCTCTTATATCATTGTCTGTTTCAGTCGGAAGCCCGAGCATAAAGTAAAGCTTTACCCTGTTCCAGCCACCTTGAAATGCCATGGCAGCGCCATTTAGTATGACTTCCTCGGTCAACCCTTTGTTGATGACATTCCTCAGCCGCTGGCTTCCCGCCTCTGGCGCAAAGGTAAGGCTGCTCTTTTTGATGTCCTGCACCTTTTCCATAACGTCAAGAGAAAATGCGTCTATCCTCAGCGACGGCAGGGAAATGTTTACCTTTTTCTCACGGCAGCTGTCAATCAAAAAGCCCGTAAGCTCCTCAAGCTTTGAGTAGTCGCTAGAGCTCAGCGAACTCAGCGTAATTTCCTCATAGCCCGTATTGTCAAGCATTTTTATGGCATAATCCTTCAGCATATCGACGCTGCGCTCACGCACAGGGCGGTAAAGCTGCCCCGCCTGGCAAAAGCGACACCCCCTTATGCAGCCCCTCTGTATCTCCAGCACCACTCTGTCCTGAGTGCATTTGATAAATGGCACGACGGGCTTTTCAGGATAATATGTGTTTGTCAAATCCGTAACAATCTCCTTGGTAACAACCGCGGGAATGTCATCTCTCTTTGGCGTAAAAGCCTTTATTGTGCCGTCATCATTGTACGAAACCTCATAAAGCTGCGGCGCATATATACCTGGCAGCCTTGCCGCGCGCGCAATAAACTCATCCCTTGATACATTGTCCCCACGGCACTGCTTATATAAGTCAATCAGAGGGCGGTACTGCGTTTCCCCCTCGCCTATGTAAAAAAGGTCAAAAAAGTCGGCAATCGGCTCAGGGTTATAGGCACAGGGACCTCCTCCTATCACAATCGGGTGCTCCCATGTCCTCTCCTGCGCAATAAGCGGTATGCCTGACAAATCAAGCACTTGAAGGATATTCGTGTAGCACATTTCATACTGTATCGTGATGCCTAAAAAATCAAAATCCCTAATCGGCTCCTGCGACTCGAGGGCAAACAGCGGTATGCGCCTCTTTCGCAAAACAGCGTCCAAATCAGGCCACGGCGAATAGACACGCTCGCACCATACGTCTTCAAATCGGTTAAGCATATCATATATAATCTGTATGCCAAGATGCGACATGCCTATCTCGTACACATCCGGAAAGCACATGGCAAATCTTACCGCTATGCCCTCCTTATCCTTCATAACACTGTTTATTTCGTTGCCTATATACCGCGCAGGCTTTTCAACCCGCATTAAAATATCATCGCTTAATGCCAGTTTTCTCATATTTTCCTAATATTTTCCCCACATATTGCTTTTACTGCATAATTACCATTTTTCCGTCAAGCCCGAACAGATAAGGCATGCCGCCTATGTCGACAAGACCTGTCTGCATATTTCCGTTTATGTCAAAATAGTATATATCCGCGCCGATTGTTGTAAGCCCGACAGCCATATGACCGTCAGCCTCGTAATATTTCGCCGTAATGCCGTCATTCAGCCAGCCCGTGTACATTGCGCCGTCCGCGCCAAACAGGTATGAAAGCCCGTTCATATTAAATACGCCTGTAATCATACGCCCGTTTGCGTCAAACATATACGTTTTTCCGTCAATAATCTGCAGCCCCGTAACCATATGGCCGTCCTCGGGCGCAAAGTAATAGCTGTACACTCCGTCATTAAACCAGCCAAGCGCCATTGCGCCGTCTGCGCCAAACAGATACGTAAGCCCGCCGATATTCTGGAAACCCGTCTGCATAATGCCGTTTACGTCAAAATAGTAAAGCTTATCGCCTATCGGATTCAGCCCCACAAGCATATGACCGTCATTTGCAAAAAAGCGTCTCCCGTCAGGCAAATCAAGAAAACCGACATACATAACCCCGTCAGGCGCAAAGTAATAATACAAGCCGTTTACAGCCTGCATCCCTGTCTGCATTCTGCCGTCCAAGCCGAAATAATACATTCCAAGCCCTATCGGCGTAAAGCCCACTGACATTGCGCCGTCAGGCTGCATATAGTAAATGCCGTCCTCAAGCGGCAGCCAGCCCGTAATCATACGCCCCTGCGCATCAAGATAATATTTTGCCAAGCCTAAATCAAGCCAGCCGCGCTGCATTTTATAGTTTATGTAGTAGTACAAAAATCCCTTCCTCGGCACCCAACCTGTATTTACAATGCTCGTCGAATAATCCCTGAACGCGATATCCAAATCGACATCTCCCAAAATCCCTGGGATAACGCCCTTACAGCTGTACTGCCATATTGCGGCGTCGGGCACCTCACAGGCAGGCCCCCACTGCGCCACCCATTTATCATATAAAAGAGGCCCTATCTTCTGCGTAAGCCAATACTTATTGGCGTAAACCATAGGATAATACCCCTCTGCCTCTATAATCGCGCAGAAGGTGTTTGCCATAAGCCCCAGCATATCTGGCGAAAGATTTTCCTGAGTGTCGTCCTCCACGTCCCAGACCACGGGATAAGAAACCTGTACATTTTGAATGGCGTTTAAAACAAACTGCGCCTCCAGCGCCGCTTCTTCAACACTCCTTGCATATGAGTATATGTACACTCCCGTCTTTATCCCGACAGCCTGAGCCGCCATCATATTGTAATAAAAATACTCGTCAATCCCGCTTTTCAGGCTTCCGACCTTTATAAAAGCAAATTTAACCCCGCTCTGCGCCACCGCCGCCCAGTTGACAGCGCCCTGCCATTTTGACACGTCAATGCCCTGATCCCCGACAGCCGCGTCAGCCTTGGCGGCTGGGACACCCGAAAGCATACAGACCGCAAGCAGCAGGCAAATAAACCTTGTACATTCTCTAACCATTGTCTTTGAGTTCATCACATTCTCCTTTACAGGCTTCCCTTTGTGGAAAGCACATCTGTTATCCTCTCATCATAAGAAACCGCCTCGTCAAGCGCCTTTGCAAACGCCTTGAAAACCGCCTCTATCATATGATGGCTGTTTTCACCGCTGATAATTTTAATGTGGATATTCATTCCCGCGCTGTATGAAACAGCATAGAAAAATTCCCTCACCAGCGAGGTATCAAGGTCGCCCACCATATCATTTGGGAATGCCGCGTCAAAGCTCAAATACGGCCTGCCGCACAAATCCACCGCGCACAGCGCAAGGGCATCGTCCATCGGCAGAATAAAATACCCATACCGTTTAATTCCTATTTTATCGCCCACAGCCTCCCTTATGGCGCTCCCAAGCACAATGCCCGCGTCCTCCACGGTATGATGCCCGTCTACATAAAGGTCGCCCTCCACCAGAATATCCATATCAAAAAAACCATGCTTTGAAAACCCTTCCAACATATGATTAAAAAAGCCTATTCCCGTATCAACATTAGATCTTCCTGCACCGTCAAGCTCAAATGTAAGCTGTATTTTTGTTTCCTTTGTAACACGCTTTATTTCTGCGCTTCTACTCATATCATCTTTTTCCCTTCTGTTTTGATTAAACGCCTTAAATTATTTCCCGTCGAACCGCACGCGTATTGAATTTGCATGCGCCGTAAGCCCCTCCTGCTCGGCAAAAAGCTCTATATCCTGATGCACCTTTTCAAGCGCCTCCCTTGAATATGAAATAATGCTCGACTTCTTGACATAGTCGTCAACATTGAGCGGCGAGAAAAACTTCGCCGTGCCGTTTGTCGGAAGCACATGATTAGGTCCCGCGTAATAGTCGCCAAGCGGCTCAGACGAATACTCACCGAGGAAAATCGCCCCCGCGTTCCTTATTCTCGTCATAGTGTCAAACGGATTTTTCGTCAGTATTTCAAGATGCTCCGACGCGATATCATTTGCCGTGTCAATAGCCATATCCATATCAGGCGCTACCAGAATATAGCCGTAATTGTCAAGCGACTTACGTATGATTTCTCTGCGCTCCAGCACGTTTACAAATTGCTGTATTTCCTCCTCAACCTTTTTTGCAAGCTCCATGCTTGTGGTTATCAGTATCGCGGAGGCAAGCTCGTCATGCTCTGCCTGCGAAAGCAAATCAGCCGCGACATACCGCGGATTTGCGCTCTCGTCCGCAAGCACAAGTATCTCCGACGGTCCCGCAATGGAGTCAATGCTGACATGACCGTACACCGCACGTTTTGCGAGCGCGACAAAAATATTGCCAGGTCCTACAATCTTGTCAACCTTTGGTATCATCTCCGTGCCGTATGCCATAGCCGCTATCGCCTGCGCGCCTCCAACCTTAAAAATAGTGTCAACCCCCGCAATGTCAGCCGCCGCAAGCGTCGCTGGATTTACCCTGCCGTCCGCGCCCGCGGGCGTGGCCATCACGATGTTTGGCACACCCGCTACTTTAGCAGGGACTACATTCATAAGCGTAGTAGACGGATAAGCCGCCTTTCCGCCAGGGACATACACGCCTACAGTCTGCATGGGCGTTATCTTCTGACCTAGTATTGTGCCGTCTGCTTTCGCTTCAAACCAACTGTTGCGCTTTTGCTTTTCATGGTACTCGCGTATGTTGGCGGCAGAATTTTTCATAACCTGTATAAAATGCTCATCAAGCGATTTATACGCCTCGTCTATTTCCTCCCTTGTCACCCTGAAATTTTCCTTTGTAATTACACACTTATCAAATTTCAGGGAATATTCAAACAGCGCCTCCTCTTTTCTCTGCCTTACGTTTTCAATAATTTCAGCCACTGTTTTTTCATATTCGCCATAATCATTCGTGCTTCTTTTTAACAGATTTTCGAGCAAATCTTTCTTAGCCTCATTATTTAAACTGATAATTCTCATAGCTCCTCCTTTAATCTTTGAAGAATATTCTTTATCCGCTCAGCCTCCATTTTCATGCTCACCTGATTGACAATCATGCGCGCGGAAAGCGGGCATATCTCCTCCAGCACGTCAAGCCCGTTTTCACGCAGCGTCGAGCCAGTCTCCACGATATCCACTATAACGTCGCTTAGCCCCACAATCGGACCAAGCTCCACCGAACCGTTGAGTTTTATGATATCCACGGTCTGGTGCTTTTGATTGTAAAAATAGTCCTTTGCGATTTTTGGGTATTTCGTCGCCACGCGGATCATATCGTGGTGCTGCAAAAGCTCTTTCGCAGAGGCGGGACCGCAGACGCACATGCGGCACTTGCCAAAGCCTAAGTCAAGCACCTCGTATGCCCTTCTGTTTTCCTCCATTATCGTGTCCTTGCCGACGACGCCTATATCGGCAGCGCCGTACTCTACATATGTAGGAACATCAGGACCTTTCGCAAGGAAAAATTTCAGCTTTAAGTCCTCATTTACGAAGATAAGCTTTCTCGAGTCCTTGTCCTTCATCTCCTCGCATGTGATGCCTATTTTTTCAAGCAGCTCCAAGGTTTTATTGGCAAGCCTTCCCTTGCCGAGCGCAAATGTAAGATACCTCATCATTACCTCATTTCCACGCAGCAGCATATAAGTAATTTCGTGTTTTGCTATCATCTGTTCTAATAATCAAATAACTCTTTGCGTTTACCTATTACGAATATGCAGGCGTGATTTTATAAAAAATTTTGGCAGTATGCCTATTCAGCTCACTGTAATAAATTTTATGCCCGTAAAACTATGCCCCGTGAAGTCACGGTTATTTGATTTATATAAAGGAAACCTGCAGGAAATTGTTCCTCCGTGCAAATTCCCTATATTCATCCTCTGACTTCTCCTTTTTGAGCATAACCGTGTGAAAACCTTCTGAACGCAGCCTTTTTGCCTCACTGACAGCCTCTGCCGTACAGCAAGAATAGACAAGCAGAAAGTTTTTATTTTCAGGTTCGGGGCAGATATTCTGACGCGTGAGCGCAGTCATCAGGTCGTCTATGATTACCACAAAGCCCGTAGCAGGCGCCGCCTTGCCAAAATGCTCAAGCAGCCTGTCATACCTGCCGCCCTTTGCAATCGCGCTTCCTGTCTGATATGTATATGCCTTAAAAATCACTCCCGTATAATAATTATACTTGCTTACCATCGCTAAATCAAAGGAAATATATCCCTCAACGCCATAAAGTTTTAGCAGCTCATATACCTTGCGCAGCCTGTCCACCGCCTTTATGGAGCGCTCATTGTCGGCACATTCAAGCGCCCTGTCAAGTATGTCATAACCTCCAAAAAGACTGCTGACGCTAAGCAGGGAATTTACTGATTTTTCCGAAACGCCCTTCTGCGTCAAAAGCTCCTGCGCGCCAAAGTCGTTCCTGTTGGAAATAAACTCCCTAAGCTCAAGCTCCGTGTCCTCATCAAGCCTTGCCTGCTCACATAAGCCCTTGAAAAAATCTATCTGCCCGATTGACACCTGAAACTCCTTCAAACCGCAGTTTATCAGCGCCTCGACAAGCATCGCTATCATCTCGGCATCAGCCTCGGGCGATACGTCGCCGATAAGCTCCGCGCCCGTCTGCGTCGTCTCCTTTAATTTGCCCTGCAGGTCGCTTGTGTTTATAAAGTTGTTGCCTGTATAGCAAAATCTCAGCGGGATTGTCTCGTCCATAAAATATTTCGCCGCGCACCGCGCTATTGACGGCGTAAAATCAGGTCTTAAGACAAGCGTATTGCCCTCCTTGTCAAAAAACTTGTACAGCTCCTTAGACGGCGTAGTGCCTACCTCGCGGCTGAACACGTCAAAAAATTCAAATGTCGGCGTCTGTATGTCCTGATAGCCAAAGCTGTGCAGCTTGTCGTTAAAAAGCCGCTCAACATTCTGCCTGCAGGCGTATTCCGCGCCGTATATGTCACGTACCCCCTCAGGGGTATGAACAAGACGTTTATTCATTTCTACCTCATTTCCGCGCCTGTCTGCCTTGTGTTTTGCTTAAATCCAAGCAGGCGCTCTGCTTTACTTTATTGCTTTAAAGTGCTAATTCGTTACCAGATTAGCACAGTGCATTATTCGTAGTATAACACTGTTGTTACAATCGTGTCAACCTCTATCATCTAAATCAGTCTGTATCATATCCAGATAAGGCACCATCTGCCCCACTTTCGGCTTCATAAAAAAGCGCTTGTCCAGTTCCTCAAAACGAAAGCTTTTTCTGCCGCCGTTTTCCATTCTGTCCCAGTAGATGTTCATTTCCCTAAGCCGCATATAGTACATCAGCTCCTTAGACGTATAGTAAATCAAGAAAAAGGCGACGCCCTCCTGCTTTTCAAAGTCGCGCATAAACTGCACCTGATGCTCGTGTATGTTCTGCAGAGAAAATGTGTCCGCCGCACATTCTTTCGCGTCAAAGCACACAGGTATTCCCTGCACCGCGCCTATATAGTCAACCGTGCTTTTCTGGTCGAAATACGCCAGCGTAATATGGCGCGTCTCCTTGTCTATCGTAATCGGCGTAATCGGCGTAGGCACCTTCTGGATAAGCGCAAGCCCGCCGTCACGGTATTTTTCATTTGTGAGGTTTATCATCTCCTCCAGAAGCGAGCCCCTAAGACCCCTTGAGTTCCAAGTTGCCATTTATCCCCCTATATCGCTTTTAACAAATCAAATAATTGCGAAAAACGTTGCACTTGCGTTTTTCTGTGTGAAAACCATTACTTCTTAAACGGCATCTTTTGACATTCAGAAGTATTTTCACACTATACCCTATATTGCTTTTAGCGGCTTAAATTAATAAAAAACAATGCCATTGTATTTTCATTTTAAAGCTTAATAAGACATAACTTTCTCAAATATGGCTGGCGGCTTAGTTTCAAGCGTTAAGCCCGAAATGTCCGCAAAACGCCTATCGTCTGTGGGCGGAAAAACAAGCTTATGCGAGTGCAGCAGCTGGCTTTTTATGCCCAACGCGCGGTACTGATTGTTTATTTTCCCATCTCCATATTTTGTGTCGCCTATTATCGGATATCCCATTGCCGCAAGCTGCGCCCTTATCTGATGAGTTTTACCCGTAAACAGGCGCGCTTCGACAAGCGTGGCATTCGAGCCGAAACGCACCGACATAAATGATGTATCTATAAAATCCGCGTCTGCCCGAATTTTCTCAGGGATTTCATCGGCATCTTTGTAAATGCGCACTGTGTTTGACGCCTTATCCTTATAAAGCCAGCCTGTGATACGCTCATTCAGCATCGCTTTACCGTTTACAAGACAGTAATAATATTTTTCAAGCGTCTTGTTTTTTATGATGCTGCTTATGTACTGGCTTCCCGCAAGCGTCTTTCCGCATATTATCATTCCAGAAGTGTTTCTGTCTAAGCGGTTGCAGATTGAAGGCTTAAAAGCGGCAAGCGTCTGCGTGGATATGCTACCGTTTTCCATAAGATACCCTATAAGCCATTCGTTCACGCTTATATCGTCGGGCTTTGACTTCTGCGACAGTACGCCTGCCTGCTTATCAGCGGCTAAAATATGCTCATTTTCAAAGACTATTGATATCTTGTCCCTTAGCTTGACATATGCGTCAATGTACTGCCCGCAAACATTGTCTTTGCCTTGCTCGTCTTGAACGGCTGTAAACTTCTGGTATGTCTCGTCTGCCAAAAAAAGCCTGACTTCATCTCCTGCCTGAAGCTTTTCGCTCCCGTCTGCCTTTCTGCCGTTTAAGACTATATTTTTCTTGCGGAGCTGCTTGTATATAAGGCTTGTGGGAGCGTTTGGCAAAATTCTCCTTAAATACTTGTCAAACCTCTGCTGCGCGTTTTTTTCGTCAACCTGTAATAAAATCAATAATACTAATCCCCCAAATTACAATGAAATATTACACAACAGTTCTAAAATCTCACTCTCCCTGCCCTGCTCATCAAATCGGCGGAGCTGTGTAAGCCTGTCTTCAAAATTTCTCTGCTCGTTTGCGCCGAATATCTTTACCGTGATATTTTTGAAGCCATTCTGCTTTAAAAGTCCTCTGATATGCTCCTCGCACGCTGCTGTATCGCATTCCTTAAATTCTGTGTAACCGATAATATTTCCGCCTGCCACGCAAAAACAGCTGACTGGAAAATTCTTTTTGTACGATGTCAAGTACATGCTATACAGCGCGGACATTCCCTCCGCCGCCGCCGAAAGCCTGTCATATACAGCACTGCCGAATTTTGGCATGCGCAGGTACATTATTACTGAAACAAGGCTTTTGCTTGCGGGCAAAAGTCCAAGCACGGACACTACCGTAAGCAGATTTTCCCTTGTCCGCGTGGAAACATATCCCAGTATAAATATAGCAATGGCAAGCGCAAAATAGCAAACAGTCCGTGCTATTACAAACCTTGTCTGATATGCGGGATAATCGTACTCCCCTTTTTGTTTTTTCTTCATTTCAAAAAATACCCCTTATTTATTTGGAAGGAACGCAAGAATAAGCCTGTGCGGAATAAGCTTTGCCGCTATGCCAAACGCGTTTATCCAGCCGCCGTAAACCGACTTTTCGCGTTTATGGAAAGAGTCCGATATTGCCTTTTCCACTACTTTGTCCGCCTGCGCCATGGCAAGCTTTTTGACGGCAAGTATTTTGCCGTTCTTTTCCGCTGTGTCAAAAAACGGCGTGTTCACAGGACCAGGACATACTGCCGTGACATATATTTTCCTTGCCTTAAGCTCCCTGCCCAAGGCGCGTGAAAAGCTGAATACATACGCCTTTGATGCCGCGTAAACCGCAAATCCTGGCTGCGGCATAAATGCCGCGCTTGACGCAAGCTGTATGATGCGGCTGTTTTTCCGCATATACGGTATGCACATATAGGTAAGCTGCGTCAATGCCCTGCAGTTTACGTCTACCATTCCAAGCTGTTCGTTCATATCAAGCTTTGCAAACTGTCCCATCACGCCGTAGCCCGCACAGTTTACAAGCATTCTGATTACAGGCTTATCTTTTTCCAGTACATTTTTAAATCTCGCGATATGGGCAGCGTTTGTGATGTCCATGTCAAGCACTCTTGTCGTATGCTCCATATTCTGCGCGACTTCGAGCATAGCCTCCCTGCGCCGCGCAATCAGCCAGATTTCATCAATATTGCCGACAGAATAATCCAGCTGAAACGCAAATTCCGCGCCCATGCCTGATGATGCGCCTGTGATAATTATAACGTTCATGTTTTGAATTCCTTCCATATACAATCAACAAAATCAAATTTATTCCTGCGGCAGTTATCAAAGTCCGTCTATTTGAGTATATCAAAAACATTTTCTATTTTCAACCACATATAACGCAAATGAGTATGCGCCTGTCTTCGGCAAGGCAAATGTCTTTATACTTGAATAGGATATCATAGGCAAAAGGCTACGGCAAAGTAATCATCCCATTACTGATTTGAATTTTTACATTACAAAAAAGAAGTCAGACAATTGCTTATCTAACCAGAACACACCCATGCGTGCTGATGTCAGTGTATATTTCCTCTGCATGCCCGTGTCGGACTTCAGCTCACAGTTCATGTTTACCATAAACTCATTAGCGCCGAATCCAGCGTAAAGGTTTTCAGTAGTAGGTACGCCTGCCATTGCTTCGTAAGTCTCACCACTACCTGGAGAGTTGTCCTTCATCTCCACATAGTTGCCGTCACGCAGCTGCGAATAGAAATGCCCTTTATTTGGATCATCTTTCCTGACTATCCATGGCACTTCGTCTGCACCCTGGTACTCGGTAACTATCTCCTTACCTGATGAGTAGAAATTCATTGTGGCTGCTGTGGCTGACTCAACATTTGCATTGTCATAAAACCAATAAAGATTAACCACAGCGACATAACGCTGCTCCTTGTCACTGTTGATTGTGACGTTTTCATCATAGACCGTAACATTCTTACGCCCGTTAAATATCTCAAGCGCTTCTTCCCAGCTTACATCCATTACAGTAAAGCCACTTTGCGTACTTGACTGCATTGTAGGGTCGAGTCCTCCCGAGCCTGACGGATTTGATGTCATAGTGTCTACGGCAATATCACTGTCACCACCTTCTCTTACAAGAGCGATACCGAACGACGGGTCCCAGTCACGGTATTTAATGCCGTTAGCTGTCCACTTCAATTTCAGGTCATAAAGCATCTGGGCTGACTGCTTTAAGTTGATGTCTATCCTAGCCGCCACCGTATCACCTGGCATTACCTCATACTCATCTGATGAAGCACTGATATAGAACTTGGCGTATGCATCGTTGGCTAAGTCACCGCCGTCGTCTGGATCTGGATCTGGGTCTGGATCATCGTCATCGTCATCATCGGGTACTGGTGGTGTTTCCTTGCCATGAACGCCTAAGAACGTATAACCTGTGTTTCCTGTTGCATTACCATTTATGTCTGTCGGCTGCAGCATCCATCCCATCTTATGGTCATATGAACTATCCACCCACCAGAAAATATCTCTTATATTATCCCAGAGGACTGATAAGTAAATTTGTTTTCCTACAGCGTTATACTGACTACGGAGCGCACTAATAAACCCCTCTGGATCCGCATCATATCCACCTGTGCCTGGCTCCACTGGTGTCACAAAATTACTGTTAAAAGAGAATGTCTGATAACGCTCAAAATCCTCTCCTGTTATAGCAGAATAATAATTAGGTAATGTCGTTACATAATTAGTCTTTGACGTATCTATCTTACAAGTAACAGCCGCTGCGGCACATACTGTTATAAATGTATCAGATTCGTCACGATTTAATCCATTAAGATACTTTTTAATTAAATCAGGATAACTATTATCACATAATTTGTTTATTACCAATAAGAAATCAAGATACCTTAACGCATTACCATAAGAATCTGCTTCCTGAGAGACAAACTTATTCAAACAATCATCAACATCTCCTGACTGTTCCCATAATGCAACGAAGTCGTTAACCCCACCTTCCAAAGCACTTTTGTTCTGATCTGCTAAAGCCATAACGAGATCCGCATCTAAACTTCCTGACTTAAAAGCTTCGTAATACGCCTCATTACTCTTAATCTTACTAAATACAACATCTACATTATAAGAAGAATGTTGAGAGCCACCCTTACGAATAGCATAATAAGTCTTAACATATGTTTCAGAAGACCTAGTACCTCGCTGTCCAAGAGCTCTATACTTCTTATTTGGAGTTGATTCACCTTTCTTACGCAATCGTATAAGTGCAAGATTTCCAACATTACTAAGTGCCGACATTTCTTCTGGGTGCGAATAAAGATACTGGTCTGTTATAGATACACGATACTCACTCCAATAATCGTTACTTCCCTCAGACAATGCTGCATTATGTGCTTCTATCTGGCTACGATACTCCTGAGCCGTATTGTCTATTTCTAACATTCCAATAATAATAGCCTGACTATCAACCGGCAATATCTTTCCCGCTGAGTCTGCTGGTGAATTAACTGGTTCTGAAGGAGGGTTATCATTTATATGTGCTTCATCATAATCATCTTCTTCTGCGAATAAATCTTCAAATGGTGCTAATATAAATGTCAAAATTAGCAACAGACTGACTAGCGATTTACATATTCGCTTATGTTTATACTTCATTTTAATCATCTCCTATCTGATTTAAATTTTGATTTGATTTAAAAGATTTAATTGCATAACAAAAAGAAGTTAGAGAATGATTCATCTAACTTCTTTTTGTTTGCTTGTTTTATTCTATTCTTCACTTCTGATTAGAAATCAGCACCAAATTCGAATGTCCAACCATTCTCTGGCGTGTGATCTTTAAAATACTCCTTATCACGCTCATATGAAGCTATGCTTTTAATTTCTTTCTGTGTAAGCGTAGGTGCTTGTGCTCCAGGTACTGCTGGAAGCACGAATAAACCGACCGTAACTCTGTTAGATACAACATCCGTTTCATCCCATATATTAATAGCGCCAACCTCTACTACAGCTGAACCAGCTTTTACTCCCTCTATAATAAGATTGTTAGTCCAGTCTGTTACTATATTCCCACCCGAATCAACCAAATCATTCTCTGTAATAACGCATGCATCTGCCCCTTGTGGTACTGTATTTACTACACCCAAGTCAGCCCACGGATTATTAACTGGAAACGCTACGCTTTGTCCCTCGTATATAATAATCGTATATGTACCGTCCCCATTGCTTACTATCTGCGGATCAGGATTGCCTACCTTGTCGTGGTCTATTACCCAAGTACCAAAGAAATCAAACTTCGTAGGATCTGCCACTGTAGGCGCAAGCACTTCCTCTGCCAGCTCTGCTGCGTTGTATGCATCAGGCAGCTCCTCTGCATATGCTGTCACACCACTCATAGATGACGCTGTCACAACTGCTGCCGACAGGAGCGCTGTTACCTTTGCTGCTGTTATTTTATCTAATGTGTTAATCTTCATAATAATCTACCTCCGTTTTATTTTTACTTGTTTATTATTTGTTTACTGTTTCTACTTCTTCTATTATTATATGTATCGGCTACGGTACATATTTAGGGTTTATTTCAAATAAGAAAGTGCTTCTTCCTCTGAAAGATTGTAATCCTCCATCAGAGTCATCTTAATATTTAAGTCACTTGTGTTAAAACGTCTTAAACTTTTGACTGCTACCTTAATTGCACGTTCTGTGACGCGTTCTGTTGTTTCTTTTTCAACGCGTTCTGTGGTTTCTCTTTCAACGCGTTCTGTGGTTTCTCTTTCAACGCGTTCTGTGGTTTCCCTACGTTCCTGCAATACTGCTGTATTTACTACTTCTTCAATCTCTGGTTTCATTATCTCCATTAACGCTTGACACATATCCTCATCTCCCATCTTTAATTCTTCCACCACATTCTTGTTTGCCATCGCGCTCACTTCAAATATGGCATCTATCAGTTCCCTTTCGTTCTTGCTCCTTACATTCCTTGAATATTCGATGGCTCTTGCCATTTCCTGTTTTGTCACTTTATCTGACAGCAGGTTAAACCACTCGTGGTTCTCATGGGTAAGCTCTTTTCCTATGATTATCTGTGTCGGGAACTTTAAACCGCTTTTTATATAATATATCCCTCTGTAGGGATTTGATACAATGTATCTGTTTTCTTCAAAATACTTGAATAATCCAACTGGCTTTGATTCGCGTATCAGTGTGACTGAAACTTCATCAAACTTTACTGCATTAACGTTCTCGCCATATGCCTTATACAAATGGGCATACCCTTGTGTCTTTGCCACATCATCTATGGACAGGGAATCTTTCGCTGATTTGTATTCTATTATATTGTACTTCCTAAAGAATTTTCCTATCTCGTTCTTTATGACTACATCCTTTTTCTTTTTTATTATTAGACAATCTATCAGCAGGGGCTTTCTGTTAAGGTTATGTTCTCTTTCAAATTCCAAGTCGTCCTTATTCTCCAAAAGCTCCATTTCAAGTGCTGCCGCAAATGCGGGATGCCACTGCAGCTTCTGTTTCTTTTCTGCCTCTTGTTTCTCTTTTGCCATTCTGTTCCC
>CANQPM010000018.1 GCA_947625775.1 uncultured Lachnospiraceae bacterium
GAACAGGAAGAAATCAAAAAAATACGGGACAAATATGCAGCGCCAACGAAAGAGGAAATTTCTATGGAACAGCTTCGTCGATTGGATGCCAGCACAACGAGAGCTGCAACGGTGGTATCGTTGATTATCGGAATTGTCAGCACCCTGTTGTTTGGCGTAGGGATGTGCTGCACGATGATTTCGGAATGGGAAACATATTTCATTTTCGGCATTATCATCGGTGTCATCGGTATCATCGGTGTGGCGGCTGCTTACCCGATTTATACTTATATGGTGAAACGCAAGAGGGCGAAGCTTGCGCCGAAAATTATGCGGTTGTCAGAAGAATTGTTGAAATAAAAAGGATATTCATTTTCTCCTTGCGAATTTAAATGTAATTTGTATTATTTAATTGAACTATTTAAAAATTTGGCTTTGCTTATTTTTACTAATAAACAAAATTTTAATGCACCTATAAATATAAAATAAGAAACTTAAAATTACACATTTCACAATTACTTATATGTTATGATTAGGCAAATTTATAAGCTTTATCAAAATTTCCACCCCTGTTATCATTTTTTCGGGAGTGATTATAAGCAGCCTATGCTTTAAAAAAGGATTTAAGCTTTCTATTGCCTTATCCCTGACCGAACTTTCAATAAGCTTATCAGGCTTATCGGTAAACAGCAGGAGGCATCTGCATCTTGCGTGGTAAAGCTTTAGGTATGCGCATAAATCATCAAAACCGTTGCTGTAGCCTTGCGCGTTAAGCGCAGCTTGCATCGTTTCATCTTCGTTAAGGCTTATTGGCTGTTCACCTTTTTCTTCTTCGGATTTTACTACATTTAAATTCTCCGTCGCCTTTCCAATCTGAATAAATGACATTGGCGTCACTTTTGTCTCTATCCTGCCTGCTCCCCAATAGACTATATTGCTGCGTATATTCTGGAAAATTTTATCATGCGCCTTTAACGCCGCCGCTGAATCCTTTAGCGTATCACTAATATATTCCATATCCGAGCTCAAGTCAAGCACAAACGCCATCTCTGGCTGCTGCCCCTTTATAGTCACATTCACAGGGGCGTTCAATATTTTATCCACCCTCTTATTCAGTTCAAGCTTTTGAAGCTGTGTCAGCGCCATATCCAGCCGCCCCCAAAATCTCCGTTAATTAAAATTTTTGTTAATTATAATCCCTGTCAATTATAATCCCTGCCCGTTCAAACCGCCGTCAGTCAAATTTCTTCCTCAAAAACGCCACTATAAACGGAATACTGACAATCCCTGTCATTATGTCAGCCGCAGGCTGCGAAACCTGTATGCCCGTAAGCCCGAAAAGCTTCGTCGTAATCAAAAGCGTCGGTATAAACATCAGTCCCGAGCGCAGAAGCGACAAAAACGACGACAGCCCTGCCTTTCTGATGCTCTGATACAGCATATTTACAGGCACGGACAGCGTGAGGAACACCGTGCCCACACATGCGCACCTGAGCGCGGGCGTGCCTATATCTATTACCTCCTGATGCTTTTGGAAAAGATAAACTATCTTATCCGCAAAGATAAAGCCTGGCACGGCAAGGCACGATATGAAAATAAAGCCTATCCCCATAGTGACAATCAGACCTTTTTTCACGCGCTGGTACTCCTTTGCCTGATAGTTGAAGGACGCGACGGGCTGATACCCCTGTCCTATGCCAAGACCTACGCACATTACAAACGCGCTGAACCTATTTACCACGCTCATCGCAGCTATCGCGGCATCTCCGTATGGTCTTGTGAGGTTGTTCAGCAGACCGTTTGAGATTGAGCTTAATCCCTGCCTTATCAGCGCGGGAAATCCAACCCTGCATATCGTGAGATATACGCCCGCCTTCCTGCTGACAAACGAAAGCCTTATGCTGCTCTGCGCCATTTTTTCAAAGAAATAAAGCAATATAAAAAAGCTGATAATCTGCGAAACTGCCGTGGATATGCCCGCCCCCAGCACGCCGAGATCAAATACCACTATCAGCACATAATCGCCGAATATATTTAAAATGCCGCCCGTGACAAGCCCTATCATGGCATAGAAGGATTTGCCCTCATAGCGGAGATTGTTGTTAAGCACAAACGAGCCTATCGCCGCGGGACAGCTCAAAAGCACGCATGCGCCGTACTGCTCTGCATACGGAAGGATTGTCTGCGTGCTTCCGAGCAGCACCATAAAAGGCGCCAAAAATATAAGACCTAATACCATAAGCACAAGCCCAAAGCTAAGACCTGTAAAAAAGCCCGTGGAAACGTACTGCGACGCTTCCTTGTCATTCCTGTCGGCAAGCGATTTTGACACCATTGTGCCTGAGCCCTGCCCGAGCATAAAGGCGAGCGCCTGTATGATTGCCTGCAGGGTAAACAAAATGCCCGTGGCAGCCTGTGGGCTTTCTCCAAGCGTGCCTACAAAATATGTATCTACCATGTTGTAGATGTTTGTCACCAGCATAGATATTGTCGTAGGTATGCCGAGCGATACAATCAGCCTTACCAGCGGCGTCTGCGTCATTTTGTCATAGTATGCCTTTGATTTGTCCATTTTTTATGCCCCATTTCTGTGTTTATATTGATTTATATTGTCAGCCTGCCGCGTTTTAAGGATTAGCCTTATTTTTTGGAGCTTTTCCTTTCCTTTTCGGCAAGGTACTGATTAACCGTTTTTTCAATAGACTCACGAGAAATAGGATAATTAAATTCCTTAATTATCCTATCAACCGTATAACCATGGTCTACGAGGTGGCGTATCGCGCCCCCGTAGGCAAAGTCCTTTGTGAAATTTGAGAGCGCCTGCTCAAAATACCCGTGTGACTGTTCTTCCATTATGCATATCCCTTATTTTCCATAATATTCAAAACCTGCCTGCAAAAATCCTTTCGAAATTTAATTGCCGCGCAGGGCACTATTTTCTTGAATTGCTGCAGGTAAAATAGATAATCTGGTATTTCCTGGCAAGTTCGTTTATAAAATCCATTCCCGCCTTGACTTTTCTGTCGTCTAAGTTCGTAAACGGATCGTCCATTATAAGGGGAGGTGTCTCCTCCTGATACATAGCGTCAACAAGCGCTGTCCTAAGGCAGATTCCTATCAAATCCTTATATCCTAGGCTGAGCGTATTTATCTCCCGCTGCTTGCCCTGTTCGTCTACAGTAACCTTCGTATTTGCGTCAATATGGAAATTAGTTGCCGCGGCATTTGTAATCATCTCATAATATTGGCTAAAGCTCTGCAATATCGGAGCTGAATATTTAGCGGTTATTGCCTCCTTTGCCAGCTCCAGTTTTTTCTTTGCCATGTTGACATATTTATACTTTTTCTTCTCAACCGACTGCAGGGAATTTAACTCCTCCAGCCTTGCGCGTTTTTCCTCCCACTCATCATATTCCTCTTGAAGGTTCTCAAGCATTTTATTATAGTCAGTTATATTTTTATGTGTTTTTTCCCTGTCCTCGGCATACTGTTTAAGCGCACGGTTCAAATCATCAAGCGCAGGCAGCGACTCATCTTCCTGTATTTCCTCCAGCTCGGAAATATCATTTGCCGCCTCAAACTGCTCCAGCTCCTTCGATGCCTCCTCCAGCGCCCTTAATGAGCTCTGGTATGTAAGAAGCCCGTCACGGATATCACTAAGCTGCTGGGAAATGTTATCAGATGCCTGATAGTTATATTTTTCCAAAAATAATGTCATTTCATTTCTGAGCGTCTGATATTCATTCTCCGCCTTTTCCATGTCCGCCTGTTTTCTGCTCAATGCGCTATAGCTCTCCGCCTTATTTTTGAGCATATACAAATCATTGGTGAATTTCCCGTCTGCGGACACTGCCCCGTATGCGCCGAGAAACGCATCAAGCTTCTGACGTATATTTTCCAAGTCAGCTGCCTTTGTGCTCTCCATGGAATTCTGCATTTTTTTCTTTAATGAGGAATACTCGACCGCCTCCGCGGTAATTTCCTGCAAAATGGAGGATACCCTATATTCATTAAAGCTTTTGCCGTGCGCGCTCAGATAAGCAGCCACTTCCTCGTCTGCCCTGGCGATAAATTTCTCATCGTCTTCAATGTCACGCTGTAAATTTTCATATTCTGGAGTGGCTGTTTGCTGTACGGGAGGCTCCGCCTTCCTGCCGAAAAATATGCCGACAATAATAACAATTCCGACAGCCACAAATGCTATGCCTAGAAGTAACAAAGAATTATTTGCCATAACGGCAAACATGCCAACCGCCACTAATAATATGCCTATAATTATCAATATCGGCGTCTTTCCTGTCTGCTTTGACTGCTGCGGCTGTGCGCCCATAGATGCCCTTAATGCCGTAAGCGCCGCCCTTTTTGACGGCAGGGCATTTTTTTTAGTATTTCTGCTGTTCCATTTTTCTGTAACGACGGCTATATTTTCTGTCTCATGTTCAAAATACGGCTCCAGTCTGCCAAGTCTTTCTTTTTCGCTGGGAGTCATCTGCTCTGATGCAAGCTCTCTGCTTAAATCCTCAAGCTGTTTGGCATCATTGAGCATTTCCGTAAAGTCCGCGGCTGCGGGCGTACCCTCGGCAAAGGTATTTCCTAATGCGGCAAGCTCGTCTTTTTCGCTCTGCGTAACGCGGTGCATTTCTATTCTGTCACGGGCTCTTTCCATATCGCTGCATTCCGATACCCTTTTCTTTACCTCCTCCAAGTCGGGAAGCTCCCCTGGGAAGGTCTGCCTGCATTCCTCATTTTCCTTCTTTTTCCTGTCGGCAGCTCCCTTTAGCCTTTCCCACTCAGATTTCCTTGCTGTCAGCGCCTGCTGTCTGGAAGCTTTTTCCTGTAATCTGCCTGTTTCATCTATTTCCATTTTCAGCTTATCATAGGCATCCTCCTCGTCATGGAGTTTCTCCTGATACTGCCTGATGCTGTCAGAAATACTCTCTCCGTTTTTCACATACATATTATATTCGGCAATTTTATCATTTCTTTTTGATATGGAGCCCGTGGCGCGGTTCGGATTCAGCTCATTTATAATGCTTGTGAGCCTTGCAGCGGCGGCCTCAAAATTATTCAAATCATTTGAATTATCCGCAAGCTGCCCAATCTTTGCGTTAATGTCGTCAGTGGGCGCAGTCTCACACTGGCTTTGCGCAATAAAAACTGTTCTCGCAAAGGATTCCTTGTTTATCTTGAAAATTTCCTCTCCGATTTTGTCGCTATATTCTTTTGACGGCAGATTAGTCGACGCATCCCTAAGCTCAAATTCGTCATTTGACTTTTTGTCCTTAAATACTCTCGAAATAAGATACCTTTTTTCCCCGATTTCAAATACAAGCTCTCCGCCAAAAGCGCCGCCCTGCCAGGGCTTATATTTTTTCCGCTCGTTTCCCTCAATGCTTCTCTTGTTATCTCCCTCAAAGCCGTAAAACATCGCCTGAATAAATGCGGCAATGGTGCTTTTGCCCCAGCCGTTTTCTTCACACATTTTATTTACTCCGTCATTAAAATCTATGGAATAATCATGGATTTTACCGAAATTTTCTATGTGGCATGATATAAGCTTCAAACTACTGCACCTCCTCTCCCGCGATTGCCTGCAGTCCATAACGGATTATAATCTTTTTATCCTCATCGGAAATCGCCTCATCGTTCATTACCTGACGCACATATTCTCCCTTCAGCGATTGATCAAGCATATAGTCATCGACGTCTATTTTAAGGCTTGTTTCGTCATATACTTTTATGAAATAAAACTGGCTTCCGAATTGGGCTTTAAGATATGTGACATCCTTCTCACACTCAACATCAAGCTCGCCCTTTAGCACGATTTTGACTAGCGCGTCACTGCCGCAGCCTGCATTTTTTAATTCCTGTCTGGCTCTTGACGCCATCTCCGCAGTAGTCTGGCAGCCTGTCACGTCAACATCAACGGTATATAGTCTTCTTTTTGCAAACGGAATAAATTGATATGTATATGTCCCTGAGTTTTCATCTATGTCAAGCAGCATAAATCCGCGCTCGCCACATTCGTCAAAGCCCCTTCCCTCAAGGCAGCCCGCATAACAGTAAGTTCCTCTCGCATCAAGCTTCTCCACCTTATTCATATGTACATGCCCCAGCGCAAGGTAATCTATCCCTTTGTTCCTCAATGCCTTCAGATTGATTATTTCCGCCTTATCCTTTGCCGCGCTTTGGGACTCCTGCCCATGGAGCATCACTATATTGAATTTATCAGGTTCAAGTAAAAGTGACGTATAAATTGAGCCCGTATTTTTGTCCGACAGCTCAATCCCCCAGATGGAAACCTTTCCCCCAGCCTCGCTGTATGAGGTCCACTCGGAATTAAACATTTTCAAATTCTCAGGCATATTTTCAAGCCCTGAGAGGAAATTGTCGCTGTCATGATTTCCCCTTAAATAATAGAAGGTTATCCCCGAATGTTCAATAATACTGTGAAGAACCGTATTTCTGGCTGTCGCTGAAATATTTTTTACGTCAAACATATCCCCTGCGATTAAAATAGCTGATACGCCATTCGCGGCGGCATATGCAACCATTCGCTCAAAGGTGTCCAATATTTCCCTTTTTCTTTCCTTAGCCTTCTCTTTTTCCAGATTGGTATCCATTTTGGAATCCAGATGTAAATCCGCGCAGTGTATTAATTTCATCGGTCTTCACCTTCTCTTTATTTTATGGGCGACCATTTTTTGACAGCCGACAATTATATTGTAGCATTGTTTTCTGTGGATTTCTATGCTTTAATGCATTTATTTTCAACTTTAGGAAGTCTAAATGTCTTAGTATTTTTGTTTTTCTATACCTCAGTAACTGACAGCACCCCTTTCATATCCTGTATCAACCTAAGATATTCCTCCTTGTTGATGTGTCTTGGCATTTTGAAGGTCGTCACTACCTGAAATTTCTGCCCTTTTGCCTTTGGCTTATCCACGTCGAAGGTGTCTATCACGCACTTGTCGTCTTTCAGCCTTCTTGACACGGCGGTGATTGCCTTGCCGTCTTCAAGCTCTATATAGAGCGTCATATATTTTGAGTGTTTATAAAGCTTATCCTCTATAAACGGCACAATATGCACGCCCAAAAGCCAGCACAGCGTCAAAACCGCCGCGCCGTCGATAAAGCCTATGCCTATCGCAAGCCCTACGCACGCGCATGTCCATATGCTGGCGGCGGAGGTAAGCCCCTTGATTTGGTGTCCCGACACAAGTATTGATCCTGCGCCGAGAAAGCCTACGCCGCTTACTACCTGGGCAGCTATTCTCGTCACGTTTACATTGCCGCCGTATATGCGCTCGAGGTACTGCTCGATAAGCATAACCATCGCCGCGCCAAGGCATACGGTGATTGTAGTGCGCGCGCCGCCTCCGCGCCGCTTGGCGCCTCTGTCTATACCGATAACAGCGCCGATTATCAGCGCGGCGAGTATTCTTATTAATATATTCTGCCATGTCCATTCCGTGAAATAGTCTGTAAACATTTTTACCTCCCAAATGATGTTGCTGGCTATTCAAGGTTATATATATACAATGAGCCAATAATAGCAATAATAACAACATTGGATAATAAAGCTACTATTTTTAACGCTATATTCTTTTTCCAAAGAAAATGATAAATCATAAGCTGCAATAACATATTAATTGTAAAATAAAGTATCCATTTTCCAAAAAATCGTATGATAAATATGAGCGCTTCATAAAAAGATTCCAGAAATACAACACTCACAATAAATATCCATGAAAAAACAAAGAAGACAAAAAATTCATAGCCGACAAACACAACTATTTTTTCCTTGACACCAGCTTTTTTTGCGCCGAAAGCAATTATTACAGACAATATGCATAATAAAAGTGTTCTATAAAAATCCGAAAAAATTATTTCTGCCATAACATTTGCATCCCCCTCAGTTGCTATCTTATTATTATAATCATACCACAGACAGCAGAAAACAGAAAGACAAGGCTTTTATATCTGTTTTGCAGTCTTAATCTTTCTTCTGCCTTGCGCGCATCTGCTTTGGCGTAACCCCGTACATCTGCCTGAACATATGGTAAAAGTGGGTGCGGTTTGTAAATCCAAGCCTTGCTATAATATCCCCTATACTGTCGCCTGTATCCGCAAAATCCTTCGCCGCCCTTTTTAGGCAGAATGTCATTGCATAGTCATAAAGACACATGCCTGAATACTTATTGACAATATGATTTATATGATGCCCGCTGTAGTTCAGGCGCTTTTCAAGCTCCGCCCTCGTAATCCTGCCGTTGCACTCCTCCAGAAGCCGCCCGATGCGCATAAACAGGAGAAAATCTCCGCCATAATCAAGCGTCACTCTTGTATGGTGATAATTGGAGGGGCTGCTTAAGGCTCCAAGAAACCCGCACATTAAGCTGTCCATTTTAAGCGCTGCCCCAAAGCTGGGAAAAAGCAGGGTTAAAATCATATCTTCGGCAATGTCGCGCATCTTAACCCCTATCTTTTCCTGCTCCTGCACTGTGGGAATAAAATCAAGGTATTCTTTTTTGAACGCGCCCTTGTCATTGTCAATGTCCGCCATAACAAAGCTGTACAATTCACTGTCCAAAAAAGCTTTCTCCTCATTAAACGCGGCATTTTGGAAGTACATAAAAAGCTTTTTCACATAGTCTACGGACAAACCGATGAAAATTACCCTCGACTCCGTAAGAAAATTTTCATAATGGCGCAGATTCCTGTTAAGCAGGCAGCAGTCGCCCGCGGTATATAGGTAGCTTTTATTTTCTATCCGCTGCACTACTGTCCCGCTCAAAATCATCATAATCTCAAAATAATTATGGAAATGCGGCGCCGCCTCGTGGAAATGGTGATTATGCAAATCATATGTTTCCTGACAGAAAAAAGTATCTTTAGCCGACAGCGATATGGAGTTTAAGTAGTCATCGCTTGAAGTGCCGCTGCAATATTCATACGTGACCTGATACGGCGAATTAATATTGAACAATGCCCCAAACTCACTTTTGGCATTGTCAATTTTCAGCGGAGATTTTGATGTGTCCGTCTCATAATAATCCAGCGAACCTGATACGCCGCGCAGGGACTTTTTATTTTCCATAATCACGTACCCCGTTTCTTCAAGATTTGACCATGCAAGGCCTTTTATTTTGTCCAAATATGTTACAAATTTCTCACATGCTAACCGTTTATGACATTGCGCCTAATTGTTGAAATTGCCTATAATTTATTAAAGACTTACAAAATATTATACACATTCGCACAAAAAAAGTAAATTATTTTAAAAATTTATAATGATAGGAGGGAATTTATGGAAAATGAAATTGCGCTTGGCGTAGATCTTGGCTGGGTAAGCCAGCTTGAAGCGCGCGGGGTGCGGTGGGTTGACGACAGCAATAATCCGATAGATCCGATACTCGCGGCAAAGGAAAAAGGGGCAAATACGGTCAGGCTCCGCGTCTTTGTAAATCCGCCAGACAGCGCTCTCTGGACAAAAAAAGACGGTACTGTCTGCATGCTCGGCTTTGCCGATGCCCAAAGCGTGCTGCAAATGTCGCTTAGGGCAAAAAACGCGGGAATGAAGCTTATGATAGACTTCCACTACAGCGACCATTTTGCAGATCCGCAGTATCAGGACATTCCCGAAGGCTGGAAGAATGACGACATAAACGGATTATGCGAAAAGGTCAGGCAGCATACGAAAGACGTGCTCGGACTGCTCGCAAATAGCGGTATATACCCCGAATGGGTACAGGTGGGAAATGAAATCAACCCTGGTATTCTGCTGCCTGTCGGAGATATCAAAAATTTACCCGAAAATCTGGCGCTTTTGCTTAACGCAGGGTACGATGCCGTAAAAGAATGCTGCCCTGACACAAAGGTAGTGACACATATCGCGTGCGTACATTCAAAAAAATGGTGCGATCCGTTTTTCACCACGTTTTTTGAAAAAGGCGGAAAAACTGACATTTTAGGCTTTTCTTATTATCCGTACTGGTATCGCATGTTTTCAAACGCAAATGACTGTGACCTGTTTTACAATCCGCTGATATATTATTCGCAAAAATACAACAAGCCCGTCATGGTATGCGAAGTGGGAGGACCTCAGACAGAAGCAGAAGAAACCTACAATCTGCTCTTAAATACCATAGAGGCTGTAAAGCAAGTGCCGAATCATCAAGGCGTGGGCGTATTTTACTGGGAGCCTGAAGTCGGGGCGGAGCTGCTGCCCGACAGGTATCCTCTTGGCGCGGCGCTTCCCGTACCTGAAATATCAGAAAATACCCTGCGCTACACAAAAGCGCTCTCTGCGTACCGCGACGCATTCATAAAATAATGTAAAAATATTGTCATAAATAATGGAAAGAGGGGTAAAAATGGCAAACAAGACCACAAACAAACCACCGAAAACGCCGTTTCTCAAAACGGCGCGCAAACATTGGATGCTGCTTTTGATGCTTGCTCCAGCGGTCATATATGTACTGGTATTTTCATACATACCGATGACAGGCATTGTGCTTGCTTTTAAAAATTATCAATATTCTGGCGGCATCTACGGCTCTCCCTGGAACGGGCTTAGCAATTTCAAGGCGCTTCTTACGGCAGGAAAGCTCTGGCAGGTAACGCGAAACACATTTCTCTATAATGTGGCATTTATCTTCCTCGGCGTAATCTTTGAGATGGGCAGCGCCATTCTCCTAAACGAACTGCTGAGTAAAATCTTTAAAAAAATAACGCAGTCGCTTATGTTTCTCCCTTACTTTATAAGCTGGGTTGTAGCAGGCGCGATTATGTACAACATCTTCAATTATGAGCGCGGCGTTTTCAACCATATATTAAATGCTTTCGGCGCAGGCTCATTTGACCTTTACAATACGCCAGACGCATGGCCATTTGTAATTATTTTCCTAAAGCTTTGGAAACAGACAGGATACGGCTCCATAGTATATCTAGCGGCTATCACAGGGCTTGACCAGGAAATGTTTGAGGCGGCATCCATTGATGGAGCATCAGCATGGCAGAAAATACGCTACCTCACAATCCCCTCGCTTGTCCCGACAATGATGATTTTAGTTTTAATGGCGATTGGAAATATTTTCAGGGGCGATTTCGGGCTTTTCTACCAGACAGTAAGAAGCAGCGCGCTGCTGGAGCCTTCGACGAACGTAATCGACACGTATGTATTCAGGCTGCTGATAGACAACGGCAATATCGGGGTTTCCGCCGCGGCAGGACTTTATCAGTCGGTACTGTGCTTTATAACGATTAATATCTGCAATACGCTTGTCAAAAGGGCAAATCCTGATTACGCGCTTTATTAAAGGCAGAATGGAGGTTTATTATGCCAGTTAAAAGAAAAATAGGAAAAGACGTGCTTTCCGTAAATATTGTGGGCGGCATCTTAATCGGTCTGTTCGCGCTTGTCTGCCTCATGCCGTTTTACCTTATAATCATTGCGTCTTTCACAGAAGAAACTTCACTTATAAGAAACGGATATCCGCTTATACCAACTGACTTCAGCATACAAAGCTATCTGTTATGCCTTAAAAACCCTATAGCCATAGTCCGCGCATATGGCACGACAATAAGCGTTACCCTGATTGGCACGTCGCTTTCAGTCTTTCTCGCAACCATGACAGGCTATGTACTCTCGCGCAAGGACTTTCCGTGGAGAAACCAGTTTTCGTTCTTCTTTTTCTTCACTACGCTTTTCAGCGGAGGGCTTGTTCCCTGGTATATGCTCTGCGTGCGTTACCTTCACTTTAAAAATTCGTACATTGGGCTTATCCTGCCGCTTATGTTTTCCGTATGGAATATGATTATCGCCAAATCCTTTATGGCAGGAATACCTGCGGAAATAAGCGAATCCGCCAAAATAGACGGCGCAAATGACATTACAATTTTTATAAAGCTCATTCTCCCCTTAAGCAAGCCTCTTTTGGCTACTCTCGGGCTTTTCGCGGCGCTCGCGTACTGGAATGACTGGTACAACTGTATGCTCTATGTCACAGATGAAAATATGTTTACGCTGCAGTATTACCTGCAGCGCGTACTCGGCAGCGCCGAAGCCATGCGCATTGTGGCGGAAAAATCGGGAATGGCTTTGCCAAGCGTACCCCTTGAAAGCATGAAAATGGCAATGACCGTAATTGCCACAGGTCCTATCGTATTGCTGTACCCGTTTGTACAAAGATATTTTGTAAAGGGCCTTACAATCGGCGCCGTAAAGGGCTGAACAGTTCATAAGCATTTGTATGCTTACGATAAACTTTTGGTTTGTATTATTTCTTAAAACAAGGAGGAAACAAAATGAAAAAGAAAAAACTCACCTCATTAATCTTAGCCGCCTGCTTGACCTTAACCGCCCTTACAGGCTGCGGCAGTTCTTCAAATGACGCGCCCGCCGCAGACACCGCAGCGAATACGTCAGCGGCAAATTCGTCGGATTCAGCAGATTCTACGGCATCGGCTGATATTTCTGCGGCTCTTGACGCCCTGCCTGCCGCAGTCGGGGAAGGCACAATCACGGCTACCCCTGAAATGTATGCAAACACGGATTTAAGCAATCCATACACGGTAAATATGTACCTTATCGGCGACACGCCAAATGACTGGGACAGAGTGCTTGAACTTACGAACAAATATCTTGAACCGTTTAACACACAGCTTGCCGTTACTTTTATGAGCTGGAGCGACTACCAGACAATGTATTCGCTTGTCCTGGCGGGAGGAGAGCAGGTTGACTTAATATTCACGGCGCCGTGGTGCTATATGTACAGCGAAGCTCCAAAAGGCTCCTTTTATGTATTGACCGATGATTTTATCGCCGACCATATGCCGCTTGCAAACAAGTATCAGGATAAGGAAAGCTGGGACGAGACAACAATTTCGGGACAGACTGTGGCCGTTCCCGCAAACCAGGCGCAGGCAATGGGCAAGATTGTCGCAATCCGCCAGGATATTGCCGAAAAATACGGCATCAATGAACTGAAAAACTGGGAAGACTATATGAATTATATGCAGACAGTCGCAAAGAATGAAACGCCTGAAAGCGGCATCTATGCTGAGGCGGCGTCTGGTGACAACAATGAGCTTTGGGACGTTTACCGCCAGCAGTATGACACATTTTTGGCGCTTGACAGCGATTATCTTGACATGATATATGAATATAATGGTTCCATTCCTTCTCAGGACGATATAAAGATTGCCTATGATACCGATTATTTCCGCAGCTATGCGCATGACATGAAAACTTTGGCTGACGCAGGCTGCTGGAGCAGGAGCGCGCTCAACGAAACAGTAACTGATGATGATGCTTTCGGGGCTTTGCAGGGCGCTTCAATCGCTTGGAACGGCTCTGTATTTACATATATGGAACAGGCTGAGCAGACAGAAGGCGTAAAGTGCATGGCATATGATTTGACTACAGACCATTTTGTAGGATGCGAAGCGTTTTCAAACAATGATATGGCAATCGCGGCAGGCTCTAAAAATCCCGAACGCGCGGCAATGGTGCTTGACCTTATTAAGTTTGATACGTATTTAAACAGGCTCTTGATCCTCGGTATTGAGGGAGAGCATTACAGCCTTGATGATGAAGGATATTATACGGAGCTCGAAAAATCAGCGGATTATGCGGCATTTGCAATCTCAGCATCATGGGCAATAAAGAACGGGGACTTAAACGAAGCAGGCGTAAGCGAACGCGAAAAGAAAATTACGGATGCATGGGCAGAGCGCGTGGAAAATAATCCTACGATTACATTCGTATTTGATGACACAAGTGTCAGTTCTTATACGGCATCAGTAAAGATGGTGCTTGACAACTATGTGCCGATGCTTGAGCTTGGGCTTGTCGATGATGTCGATGCAACGCTTGATGAAATGATGCAGAAATGTTATGACGCGGGTTTGCAGGAGGTTTATGACGAATTTTTCCGCCAGTATAATGAATGGGCGGCGACGAGATAATGGGTTAATTAAAAAGGGGGCTGTTACACTGAATGTATCAATGCAACAGCCCCTTTTCATTTTCCCACCTGCTTACAACTGTTTAAAAATTTGCGTTCTCTGTATCAAAGAGTAACATTTCCAAATTTTCAATATCCTGTGAGTTCGGTGTCCATACGTTGTCGACCAGCTCAATCCTTATAGTCGTCGTATCAGGCTCGGCATACTCCGCGTTAGCTATGCTGTCCTTCATACAGTCCTTCAAAGCTGTCAGCAGAGCATCTGTCATTTCCTCCTCGCTGGGAATCTGTGTCTCGTCCGTAGCGCTCGACCACTCTGTATATAAATCCGTAACAGCCGTCTCATAACTTGCAACCGTAGCATCAAAAATCATCATCTTCTCATATGTCACAGTCACTACCCATGCGTCGTCCTGCTTTTCAGCGCTGTCCACCGTGTACTTGACATTGCCGTACATATCCTGTACTACCTGACGAAACTCCGCTTTAAGCTCATCTGAAACCGTAACGCCTGTCAAAAGATTTGTCATCGCTGTATCAATGCCCGATTCATAAACCTGAGCCGCCTCCTCAGCCGTGCCAATCTTTAAATCCATAAATGCTGCCGTATCATTTTTGTAGCTAAGGTCAAGCATAGCCTGGAGATATGCCTTGGCGTCAAACTTATTGCCGCAGCCTCCAAGAACACCCACTACCAGTACGCACACTAATAAAAGTGCGACTTTTTTTACTTTTTTCATTTTTTTTCTCCCTTTTCATAAAAAAATTAGATGTCATCGCATCCAGTTAATAACTTTATCACCTGTACATTTATAAGTCAATAACAAATATTTTGAAAACTTTAATTTCGTGCGTTTTTTTGCATTTTCTTGCATTTTCTTACATTCTCCTGCATATTTTTCTGCAGAATTTTCAAAATTTATATCAAGCCATAAAGCTTTAACAGGTACAGCCACAGCGTAATAAATACTGAGCTCAAAAAGGTTGTTGATACGACGCAGCTTGACGAAAGCACGCCTTCATGCCCCATATTCCTTGACATAATATAGCAACTTACCGTAGTCGGTGCGCCAAGCATTATCAAAATCGCCACCATTTTTTCATTCGTAAAGCCAAGCTTTGCCGCCATAGGCAGAAAAATCGCGGGCATCAGAAACAGCTTTATAATCGTGCTTATAACCGTCGGCTTTATCTTGGCAAGCGCTTTCCTGCCCTCAAAGCCTGCGCCAAGCCCTATCAGCGCAAGCGGCGTCGCGAGCACCGAAAAATTATGTAACGTCTTGCTTATGATTACAGGCATATTTATCCTTGCGACCGATATTATCATTCCAAGCAGTATTCCGAGGATAATCGGGTTTGTCGCTATGCCTTTCAGCGACTTTTTAAGCCCCGCCATGTCAAAGCCGCTGCTGTCTGGCGCGGTAAACGACAGTATTATGACCGCCGCCACGTTGTAAAGCGGCACAGTGGCAAGTATCATAAGAGGCGCTATGGAGCTTGAGCCGTATATGTTCTGGATAAACGCCACGCCCAGCACGGCGGCGCTGCCCCTGTAGGATGCCTGTATGAACTCTCCCCTTATCTCCTTTTCCTTCACAAATAAAACGGTGAAAAGCGATATAACCAGTATGCACAAGAGCGTCACGCCAAAGCAGAACGCCACAAATTTAAAATCCCACACGGCATAAAAATCCGCCTCCGAAATATCAACCACCAACAGTATCGGAAGCGTCACCTTATAATTAAAAGAATTGAGAGTCGCCACAAAACCATCGTCTACCATATTAATCTGCCTGAGCACATAGCCCGCCACCATCACAAGAAATATCGGAATCGTGGCATTAAGGCTGAAAATTAAATTTTCCATCACAAAATCTGCCTTTCACACATATTTTAAAAAGCTTTATGCCTCCCACTGGAAGCATAAAGCTTTTTTATCCAAACGGTCTGAAAAAACTTTTAATAATTATTATCTGCCAAACTGAGCGTCATTGTTGCCGCTGTCTGTTGTCCACATCTCAAGCATGTTGATAGGATCGTTGAAGTCTGCAAGCCAGCCGTTACGCGCTATATCGTAGTTGCCTGACTTTCTCTCCTCGAGGAATACGTTCCAGTCAACAGTCTTGATTGTCATGTTGATGCCGATTGCAGCAAAATCCTGCTGAAGTGACTCAGCGATTGCTACGTGGCCTGTACCCTCGTTTGTAAGGTACTCAAACGTGATAGGCGTAGAGTCTGAAAGCATATTGTCGTCTGTAAACTCATAGCCTGCGCTCTTTAAGAGCTCAACGGCCTGCTCTAAGTTCTCGTCAAGCGCATAGGGATCAAAGTAACCCTCTGTATCAGCGTTAGGATATGTGTAAGCATCATCATTTGCCTTGAATACGCCGCCGTTGCCGTCAGCCATACCTGCAGGAATAAATGTGTTTGCGGGCTGCTGGCCTGTCTGACCGATATTTTCAACGATGTAGTCACGGTCTACAAGGAGCGCAAATGCACGGCGCATAGCGTTTGCCTGCGCGGGTGTCTTGCCCTCAAAAAGCGGGCTCTTTACGTTGAAGCTTACATAGTATGTGCCAAGGTTGTCAACAATGTGGAACTCAGGGTTGTCAAGCAGCGCCTGAATTTCATCTGTAGGAACAGTATCAGCAAAATCAAGGTCGCCTGCGTTGTATGCAGCATAGATAGCCGTATCGTCAGCGCTCAGCATGAAGTGGATTGTCTCTACCTTGACATCATCTGCCCTGTGGTAGTTAGGGTTCTTTACATAAGTCATTGACTCGTCATGTACCCACTCAGAAAGAGTGTATGCGCCGTTGCTTACGAAACCAGCCTCCTGGCACCAAGCGCCAGGATTTGTCTGCCAGTCTGCAGCGCCCTCAACCTCTGACTGCTTTACAGGATAGTAAGCAGGGAATGCCAAAAGGTCAAGGAAGTAAGCGCAGGGAGCGTTAAGCACGATTGTAAGCGACTGTCCGTCCTCGCTTGCAGTAACATTAAGAGTGCCATCATCGTTTGTCGCGATTGCGTCAAACATATATGCATAGTCTGCAGCCGTCTCGGGAGCTACCGCACGGTTCCATGAATATACGAAATCGTTTGCATTAAGCTCTGAGCCGTCAGACCATTTAAGGTCGGGAAGCAAGTTTACGGTATATGTCAAGCCGTCATCACTTACCGTGTAATCAGCAGCCAAATCAGGCTGTAATGTAGCGTTTGAATCATAAGTATAAAGACCTGCGAAGCTGTTTACCGCAAGGCACGCGCCGTCAACTGAGCTGTTGAGCGCGGGATCAAGGTAATCAGGCTCAGACGCAAGATTGATTCTCAAAGTATCTGAGTCAGTCTCAGCGAACTGGAAATACTTAAATCCGTATAAGTTAGAGTAAATGTTTGAAACATTCGGTTTCTGTAAATAAATGTCATTGTAGTAATAGAGGGGCAGGAGCGCGCCTGTCTCCATAAGGATATCCTCCGCGTCATGCATAAGCGCCTCACGAGCCGCATAATCCGTGGTAGTCTTAATCTCCTTAATCAAGTCGTTGTAGCTCTCCCAATCAGAAGGGTCAACCGCCTCTGCGCTCTCGTCAGCGCCCGCTTCTGTTGAAGCCTCAGTAGATGCCTCTGTTGAAGCTGTGTCTGCTGTGCTTGTTTCTGCAGCGCTATCTGTTGTAGACGTGTCCGCTGGCGCATTTGAGCCGCCGCATGCAGACAGTGTAGTTACAGCCAAAGTAAGCGCTAAAAACATTGCTGTCTTTCTTTTCATAATATTTCCTCCTTTTAAAACTTCCGTTTGGAATACAATGTATTTTTAGCAGATGTTTTCGCATCTGTCAATACCAAATTTAAAAATTTATTGTGTAAAAATTTGTAATGCCTATCTGTTGTGGCACGCCACCATATGCCCGCCGCCCTTGTCAGTAAGCGCAGGACAAGACTCCGCGCACTTGTCTGTCGCATAGCGGCATCTCGTGCGGAAAGCGCAGCCCGTAGGCATATTCATAGGGCTTGGCACATCGCCCGAAAGCACTATTCGCTGGCTTTTCTTGGCTGTAATCGGATCGGGTATGGGCACCGCGCTCAAAAGCGACTCCGTATATGGGTGAATAGGGTGGTCATAAACCTCGTCGGCATCTCCAATCTCAACCACCTTGCCAAGATACATGACCGCAATCCTATTTGAAATATGCCTTACCACAAGCAGGTCGTGCGCGATAAAAAGATACGCCACACCAAGCTTTTCCTGCAAATCCTCAAACATATTTATAACCTGCGCCTGAATGGAAACGTCAAGCGCGCTAACAGCCTCGTCGCACACAATAAATTTAGGGTTCACCGCAAGCGCCCTCGCGATGCCGATACGCTGTCTTTGTCCGCCCGAAAACTCATGCGCATAACGCGTCGCATGCTCGGCGTTAAGCCCGACAAGCTCCATCAGCCCCAAAATCTTTTCGCGGCGCTCCTTCTTGTCGGCGTAAAGCTTATGTACGTCAAGCGGCTCGCCAATGATGTCCTCCACCGTCATTCGCGGATTAAGCGACGAATACGGATCTTGGAAAACCATCTGCATATTCTTCCTGTGCTCAGCCATATTTTTGTCCGTTATAACCTCGCCATTGTACTTTACAGTGCCCGCCGTCGGCTCATAAAGCCTTAAAATAGAACGCCCTACCGTCGTCTTGCCGCAGCCCGACTCGCCTACAAGCCCTAAAGTCTCGCCCTCCTTTATGTTGAAGGTAACTCCGTCTACGGCTTTAAGCGGCGTAGTCTTGAAAAAGCCTGTCTTTATCGGAAAATACTGTTTTAAATCCTCAACCTCTATCAAATATTCACTGCTCATCTGGCGCTTTCTCCCTTCTGTGCCTCATAAAGCTGCTTGTAAGCAAGCCAGCAGCACGAATAATGTCCGTCAGGCATCTGCACCTGCGGCGGAACCTCGGTCAGACAGATTTTCATTGCCTCGTCGCACCTTGCGCAGAACGCACAGCCCTTTGGCATGTTCAAAAGATTTATCGGCGTACCCGCAATCGGCACGAGACGCTCCTTGCTGCCGTCAGCCTTTGGTATGGAGCGAAGCAGACCTTTTGTATATTCATGGGCAGGTCTGTAAAAAATATCCTCCGCCGTGCCTCTCTCGCACACGCGCCCGCCATACATAACAATAATCTCATCACACATATCCGCTATAACGCCCAAGTCATGCGTAACCATAATAATCGCCATTCCAAGCTTTTTCTGCAGCTCCTGCATAAGCTCCAGAATCTGCGCCTGTATCGTCACATCAAGCGCCGTAGTCGGCTCATCGGCTATAAGTATATCAGGCTCGCACGCAAGCGCCATCGCTATCATGACACGCTGCCGCATACCGCCCGAAAGCTCATGAGGATATTGCTTGATACGCTTCTGCGGCTCGTTTACGCCTACAAGCTCGAGCATCTCGATCGCCCTGTCCTTTGCCTGTTTTTTGTCCTTGTCGGTGTGGAGCAGAATCGCCTCCATAAGCTGATTGCCTATCGTAAACACAGGATTAAGGCTCGTCATGGGATCCTGAAAAATAATGCTGCAGCACTTTCCCCTAAAGCCCTTCATCTGCTTCTTGTCAAACTTTGTGATGTCCTGTCCCTTGTAAAGCACCTCGCCGCTCACGATGCGCCCTGTCGATGCCAGAATCTGCATAATCGAATACGCCGTGACGCTCTTGCCAGAGCCCGACTCGCCTACAATGCCAAGTATCTTGCCAGGAGCCAGATTAAACGTCACTCCGTTTACAGCCTTCACCTCGCCCGAATCCGTAAAAAACGATGTATGTAAATCCTTTACCTGTAAAATATATTCTTCGCCCATATCTATCTTCCCTCCATTTTACTTTTTCAGCTTAGGATCAAACGCGTCCCTAAGCCCGTCGCCAAGCAGATTAAACGAAAGCACTATCAGACAGATAACTATTGAAGGGATTATCAGCTTGTACGGATAGCTCTGTAAGCCCTCGCGCGCGCTGTTTGCAAGGCTTCCGAGCGACGGCATCGGCGACTGTACGCCAAGTCCGATAAAGCTTAAGTAACTCTCCGTAAATATAGCCGACGGTATCTGCAGCGCGGTCGAAATAAAGATAACGCTTACGCAGTTGGGAATAATATGCTTTAATATAATCCTGCCGCTCTTTGCGCCAGTGGTCTTTGCCGCGAGGATATATTCGTTGTTTTTGATAGTAAGAATCTGTCCACGCACCAGACGCGCCATGCTTACCCAGTAAAGAAGTCCGTAAACTATGAAAAGCGAAATCATATTTACGCCAAGCTTCTGGAACACCGTGCCTTCAAGCAGCGGCTTTAATGTCTCGTCGAGCACTACCGAAAGCAGGATTATGACAAGCATGTCAGGTAATGAATAGATTATATCGACAATCCTCATCATTATCAAATCGACCTTGCCGCCCATATATCCCGATATGCTGCCGTACAAAAGTCCTATCACCAAAACTATGATACTCGCAAACAGCCCTACCGCAAGCGACACACGCGTACCGTAAACCACACGTATGAAATAGTCGCGGCACATAGCGTCAGTGCCCATTATGTGAGGGAATACCTCGCCGCCCTGTTCTATGTATTTAAGCTCGTTTTCGGAATACTCAAAGGGCTTTAGGTTTTTCGCCGTTTTGTCACGCTTTCCGTTTACTGAAACAATCTCGGAATAGCTGTATGGCACTACATGGGGCGCTATGACAATTACGCCGACAATGAGCACCAGCACTATGATACTCATAACCGCAAGCGGATTTTTCATAAGCTTTCTCATACCGTCCTTAAAAAAGGTGGTGGACTCGCTCATAACGTCCTGCTGCCGTTTTTCCTCCTCTGTAGCCTTTTCAAATTTTGAAAGGTCTATCTGTGCGCTGAAAATATTTTTAGAAACTGTTTTCTGCTCTGCCACGGTTCTTCCTCCTTAATCGTCAAGCTTAATTCTGGGATCGACTATACTGTAGACGATATCAGTTATAAGGTTCATAGTGACCATCAGAATAGCAAGGAACATTGTAGTCCCCATAATCATAGTGTAGTCGCGGTTGTTTATGCTTGATATGAATTTAGAGCCAAGACCGCCGATTGTGAAAATATTCTCCACCACAAGGCTTCCCGTAATGATATAGGCAAGCATCGGTCCGATATATGTGATAACAGGGATAACCGCGTTTCTGAGCGCGTGCTTAAAGATAACCTTCCAGCCCGCCACGCCCTTCGCGTTTGCAGTCCTGATGTAGTCCTGTCCGAGCGCGTCAAGCATGCTCGTCTTTGTAAGACGCGTGATGTACGCCATAGGATAAAGCGAAAGCGCTATTACAGGGAGAGTATAGTTTGTGTTCTCCACGCTCCACACGGGAATCCATTTGAGGGCAAGGCAGAACACATACAGCAGCACCGTAGCGAGCACGAAACTCGGCACAGCCGTAAACAATGTCGTGAAAAATACGATAATTCGGTCAATCACAGTATTGCGCTTTAATGCGGCAAGGCTGCCAAGCACCACTCCGATAACGGCGGCAACGAGCGCCGCAAGCCCTCCAAGCTTTGCCGATATAGGGAAAGACTCGCCTATAATCGTGGAAATGCTTCTGCCGTTCTTTAAAGATACGCCTAAATCGCCTTTAAGAAAGTTCTTTAAATAGATAACAAACTGCTCTGGCACAGGCTTGTCAAGGTTATATCTTGCCTCAAGCACAAGCTGCACCTCCTTACTCGGCGCCTTCTCCGACGCAAACGGCCCGCCCGGGATAGCGTTCATCGTAAAGAAAGTGATTGCCGCGATTATAAAAACTGTTACGATGGCGAGGATGATCCTCTTAATGATGTATCTGTACATCTTCTCAACTCCTTATGTCTCATATTTTGCGCAGCGCCGCGAATCTCCGCAATATCGGCTAAACTGTGCGTTTTCAAAAAGGATTTGCAAAAAAAGACGATGATGCCCTACTGCCGTTCATCATCGTCCGACTTTCTTATAATAAGATAATATATTTTTCGCGCATTGTCAACTTTTTTGGTGATATTTGCGCGTGGAAATTTTTTGTTTTTTGAAATTTATTGACATATTGCCTATGTTTAATTATTGTAATAATATAACCAGTCAACCATTGCTTATGATAAAAGGGAACTTGCTTTTTCCCTTGACTGGCACTGTGTCCTTATCTATGAAAAGCCGCTATGTCGGCAGAAACGGGAGGAAATTTATGGAGGAACAGTTACAATTTAATGAGAGCTTTGCGCCGCTTCTGCAGGTAGACGACCTGTGCAAGAAGTACCCGGGCAGCGGAAACTATATGGCAGTCTACCATATGAGCTTTGCCATTCCGCGCGGACGCATTATCGGATTGCTGGGACCGAACGGCTGCGGCAAATCCACATTGATAAAAATGATTAACGGTCTGCTTGCGCCGTCAAGCGGGCGCATATTCGTGAACGGCTTTATGCCAGGGGCTGAGACAAAGCGGATAATCTCTTATCTGCCCGAGCGCACGTATTTTGACAACAATATGAGGGTGAGCAGCGCGGTAAATTATTTCGCGGATTTTTATGCCGACTTTTCAGCCGAGCGCGCCTACGATATGCTGGGCAGGCTTGGCGTAAACGTAAACGCACGCTTTAAGATGCTTTCAAAGGGAACTAAGGAAAAGGTGCAGCTTATACTCGTAATGAGCCGCGACGCGGATTTATATATCCTTGACGAGCCGATTGCGGGTGTGGATCCCGCGGCGAGGGATTATATTTTGAACACGATTATATCAAACTACAACAAACGCGCGTCAATCCTGCTCTCCACGCACTTAATCACTGATGTTGAAAATATACTTGACGATGTTATTTTTATGAAAAACGGCTCGCTTATGCTCTATATGCCGGCGGAGCAGATACGCAGCCAGACGGGAAAGACAATTGACGCGTATTTCAGGGAGGTGTACATATGCTAGGAAAGCTTATGAAGCACGAATGGAAAGGCATGCTCGCGCCGCTTGTCATTATGGCGTGCCTGATTTCGGTAATTACGGTTTTTACATACACTGTAATAATGAATATAAATACTGAATTAGACGAAATCATAGAAAATTTTTCCGCCACTGTCAGCGCAATGACTTTTCTGCTTTACTATGCGGGCATTGTCGGATGCGTAATCGGCATAACCTTAGTCATAGCGGTAAGGTTTTACAGAACCTGCTACACCGATCAGGGGTATCTGACACACACGCTGCCTGTCAGCGCAAAGCAGCTTCTCATAGCCAAAACTGTAACGGCGGTTTTGAGTTACCTTATAATTATTTTACTGGTATATGTATCGGTTTATGTGACCTTGTCCGCTTTTTTCATGCGGACGTTTGATGAGGATTGGAATTTTCTGATTGATGCGTTTGTGTCGCTGCTGCGCGACAGTCTGGGACTCCATGCATACCCGCTTTATATTATTTACTGGGGCTGCTGCTGTATTATTTCGCTTATCTGCTCCGTGATAGGACTTATGGGCGCGATAAGCCTCGGCCAGCTCTATACAAAGCACCGCATAGCCGGCGCTGTAATAGCGTATCTTGTCATCAGATTCGTAAAGCGTTTCTTTACGCAGATTATAATTCTTGGAGGTTATCAGATATTTTACCTCTCCTCGGGCACGCGGAATTTTACTGGCAGACATGGCTCCGAAACATGGAATGATGTAATGTTTTCCGCCAATTTTTCGATTCAGGTAACGCTTTTTATAGCCATGTTAATAAGTATCGCGATTGCCGTGGGACTGATTTTTGCAAGCTACCATATGATGACTAAGCGGCTTAACCTTGAATAGATTAACTGAAAGGTATGTATTTGGAAAAATGAAAAGCAAACGATGTCCTTTATGCAGTAAAAAAATGGTGCGCGTCAACGGGGTACTGAGCTGTACCGATTGCGGATATAATGAGTCCTTTGCGCAGTCTGGCTTTAACCCAAGCGTTTATACAAATAAAAATGACGCATACGGCAGGCAAAAAAAGCCTCGAAATAAGCGGCTTACCATAATTTTCATTGTACTTGGCATATGGTTCGCCCTGAATTTTGTCATTCCCATAATAGTGGGACTTGCAGGCTTGTTAGTAAGCAGCATTGGCACACGCACGCCTGAATCACGCTCTCCTGAATATAAAAGCAGTTCGTCTGATACCAAAAGGGCAAGGGGCGACAGTTCTGAAAGCGCATTATATGAAAGCCTTCCCAGCAATACGGCGCAGAAGCTGCTGCCTGAGTCTCCCGCTGTAAGGGAAGCCGTTTCAGAAATTTTGGGCAGGGACATATCGGCTCTGAGCGGAAGTGATTTGAACTCGTTTACAGAACTTAGAATATATGAGATTGATTATGACTACATAGCAGTGGACTACACGCTTTCCGACGGCTCGTCAGGCACAGTCTATCCTGTAAGCCAGGATTTTGACGCATCTGACATCGTCTGCTTTAAGGAGCTTGAACGGCTTGATATCAGCGATGTTTCGGATTATGGGCTTGATTTGACAGGGCTAGACAGGCTTACCGCGCTTTACACAGATGATGTGCCAAACGGCATAGGAAACATGATTGATATTTCACAGATAACCGAGCTTGGCATTTACGGGCTCTACGGCTCAGATGACAAGCTTGCTTCATTCGAGAATGTTGAAACACTGTATCTGGATTGCGGCTTTATGGAAAATCTGGATATACTTGAAGAATTTCCCAAGCTGAAAAACGCCTCGCTCGAATCGCTTAATTATGTCGGTGACATATCGGCGCTTTACAGGCTCAAGGGGCTTGAAGGGCTTTATCTCGACTCGCCCGATATGGACAGCGTGGAATTTATCGCGGAAAATATGCCCGATATAAAAGAGCTTACAATCACGGAAAGCAATGTTGCTGACTTTTCCCCGCTCGCCGCCTGCACAAAGCTTGAAAAGCTTAATCTGATTTACAATGAAGACGCGGCAGACTACGGCTTTGCGTCGAAGCTTAGCGCCCTCACTGAGCTTAATATTTACGGCTCTTACAACTCGGAAAACCTGCCTGACCTTTCGGCGCTTGAAGGGCTTAAAAAGCTGGGGATAGGCGGATATAATGATTTAAGCGTGTTATCCGTGCCTGACGGCATCGAGGAGCTTACGATTTACTATCCCAGCTACTACTGTTTTGGGGAAAACGGTGAAAATATTTTCTTGAAATTCCCTAACCTGCGCAGGCTGAACATTGAAAGCGGCACTATTTCTGATGAAATTATCGCGCAGATTGCCGCGCTGCCGAATATTGAAACGCTGGATTTTGAATATACATATTTTACTGGAAGCGTTGAGCCTCTGCTAAAGGCGGAAAACATAAGGGAAATATATGCCAAAAACACTTCATTTTTCATAAATATGACAAGTCTGTCAGATTATGGGCATATAGAGTGCCTTAACTTGAGCAATGCGGATATTTATGATTTGTCAAAAGAGGGAAATTCAAATAATGACAATCAGGTTACAGATGAAATTGAGCGGTTTTTGGAGTGCTTCTCAGGCTTGAAAAAGCTTTATGCCGAAGATGACAAAATCGACAGTTTAGCCTTTGTCGGCGCAATGCCAGAGCTTGAGCTGCTTGATATACAGGAAAATTCAATCACAAGCCTAAGTGAGCTTAAAGGCGCGGAATGTCTGAAGCTTGTCATATGCACAAAAAATCCTATTGAGGATATGGCAGGGCTGGAGGATATTGTTGTTTTTGAGGAAAGCTATTATTAAGTTTCCGCTTTCAGCCAGTCTATTTCATTAGGAAATTTCATGCATACGCTCAAGCCTTTCATGAAGCCTGCGCATATATTCAAGCTCCGCCTGCGCGGTGAGCTCTCTGCCCGAGCGAAAATATCTGACGCTTGGGCTTTCAGTTCTTTTTTCGCTTTCAAGCTCACCGCGCGCGCAAAGCACTTCCTTTAAATGTCTGATTGTGCCGTCGCTGCCGTCTATCAGCGCCACATCGGCGGGCAGAAGCTTTCTGAACGTATCCTTGAAAAAGTTAAAATGCGTGCAGCCAAGCACAAGCTCGCCGTAGTTTTCCAAATTATAGCCCGAAAGCTCCTTCTGCAAATATTCCCCTGCCTCGCCAGTGTCAAAATCTCCACGCTCTGCAAGCTCGACAAGGCGTGGCAGCGCGACTAAGTCCACCAGATGGCTGTAGTCAACGCGCTCGACCAGTTTCTGGAGCTTTTTCTCCCTGACTGTAAGAGGCGTCGCGGCTACAAGCACGCGCCTGCCGTGGCTTGCCGCAACGGCAGGCTTTACCGCGGGCTCTATGCCGATTATTGGGATATCATATTTTCGGCGCATCTCCTCCGCCGCTACGGCTGTCGCCGTGTTGCAGGCTATCACCACCGCCTTACAGTCGTGCGCTGTCATAAAACGCATAACCTCGTCAACAAAGCCGATTACCTGTTCTTTGCTTTTAGTGCCATACGGGACATGGTCTGTGTCCGCGTAGAATATATAGTTTTCAAGCGGAAGCGCTGCCATAGCCTGATGCAGCAGCGTCATTCCGCCTATCCCAGAATCAAAAATCCCGATATTCATTTTGGGTGCGCCCTCCGTAGACTAAAGCAAACCCGCAAACCTAAGCCAGTTTAGATTTGCGGGCATTAAAAAAGCGATAGACGGGGCTCGAACCCGCGGTCTCGACCTTGGCAAGGTCGCGCGTTACCAACTACGCCACTATCGCATATTCTTATCTGTGTATCCGTATCAGACTTAATTAGTTTACATTATTGAAAGCGATTTGTCAACTGTTTTTTCAAAAATTCTTTGTAAAATTCATTGTAGTTTTTTATTCAATTTTTTTATTCTGCTTTTTGTCAAGGCATTGAATAATTTGGGTTATGTGTTATAATTGTAGTTGCATTTTGTTCAAACAGCCGCAATTTTGCCGCCGTTTGACAGCCAAATATAAAAATCAATATAAGAATTAAGAAAGGGAGTGCGTATTTATGACAGAAAAAATAAGAAAATATCCAATCTTAGTCGCGATTATCGGATTAGTAATCGGTTGGTGCGGAATCCAGTATATTCCTTACGGAGCCGACCCTATATCGATGATGCTGGTGCGTGTTTTTTTGAGCGTCATTTTGGTTGGAATTATGGTTTTAATGGGAGCGGGGCAAACGCTCTTGAAATTCAAGGAGGACTTCGGATATTCATTGCTCAACGGCTTGTTTTTTTTGATTGTCTCGATAATCATCGGCATTGTTGTAGTTATTCCTTCTATTGCCTCGGATGGAGCGCCCGAGGGTCTTCTGAAGGCGGAAATTTCTTATTTTCTGCTGAGCATTTCGGTAGGAATTTTTGAGGAAAGTCTGTTCAGAGGGGTATTTCTGCAGGGAATACTGAGAAAAACGGGAAAGACTCGCGGCGGAATGTGGTGCGCCATACTTGTTTCCTCCCTTGTCTTTGGGTTTTTTCACGTTGTCGGCTATATTATCGGCGGCAGCTATGATTTGGCAGGTATTGTGCAGACAATAGGCAAAATTCTGCAGACAGGAATAATTGGCGTATTGTTATCTGTTACATATTTAAAAACCAGAAATTTCTGGGCAATCGCCTTTTTGCATGCTCTAAACGACTTTTTCCCGTTCCAGACCAGTATTTTTACATCGAAACCAATTGTCGGCGATTATGTAAAGGGCGGACTTGAAGGTCTTATTATGTCGGTAGGCTATGCGCTGATATTTGTTTTGTACCTGCCGGCGCTGTTTAGGGCTATAAAGGTTTCAAAGGGAATAAAAATGCCGGAATATGGGATTTTTAAGGAGAAATAATTTGTATCAAATTTCTTAAAACAAAATATTAGCCTTTCCACTTCCTTCCGTTAATAGCAACAGCCTCCGATAATGCCCAACGGCTTATCAGAGGCTGCCCTGTTCTCATCATTTATTACTTACTGGTTTAATGCCTTGTCCTTGTATATAAGTGCAAATGCATAATAAGTATCTGTTTCAAATGTAATGGTATTCGTGTCTGAATCTATGTCCGCCAGTTCGACAGGCTGACCGTTCTCGGTAACGCATATCATCTTATAATCCCTGTCTGCTGCCTGTAATGTCTTAGGTATTGTCAGCGTAATGACTGCCTTGCTGTCCATATGATATGTATATTTCCCCGACGGCAGAATGTTATAAGTCCTGCCTATAGTGTAATCTCCAAGCACTGCGTTAAAAGCGTCAAAACATTTCGGTCCCTGTATTGAATTTTTTATCTCAACAGAATATGCACTGTTTGACGTATATTTAACACTTTCATTTCCTGCCACTGAATAGCGTGCCATATCCTCTGGCGTGATGTCCTTTTGGCTGGCATTGTTATTATTATTGTTGTTGCTGCTGTTTTTTGCATCAAGAATTTTAACCCAGTCAGAGTACGCGCTCTCGCTGTATTTTCCGAGGTCGCTGCTCATAGCCCTTACACGCACATAATAGTCATATTTTGAATCCACGGATACATTACCATACGGCGTATGTATGCAGTCCATTGTTTCGGAATTTGAGTTCTGGGCAACATCATGGGAACCGCCCCATTCCTTTACTGTTTCTTTATTACTTCCCTTTGCCACCTGATAGCTAAAATGCAGCAGCGGCATTTCATCAGGGAGCTCACAATAAACGACACCGTCAGCCGCTTTCTGCACAGTCGGCACTAAAAGTCCCGGCTGTTTGGCATAATTCCAGACATTGCTCTTGCCGGATGTAACAGCTTCACCCTGCTTATTTATCAATGTCACAGTAAACTGATAGCTTCCATTCTCTTTTATCATATTAAACAAGTCTATCTGCCCTGTCTCCCCCGCATTTACTCCCCAGCTATAATAGTCATTCTTACTATTGTAATAGCCGTAATTGCCGTATGCCTTGCCATCTTTGTAAAGCGTTGCACACCAGCCGCACTGAAAGCTGTTGGGATTTATGAATGTGCCTGTCCCTGTCGTCGTGTCCCACGCAATCTCAATCGCGCCTGCCATTTTTTCTGCTGTTTCCGCCTTGACACCGCTCTCCTCTGCCATCACGGTAAATGCGCCGTTTGAGCAGGCAAGCACCGCTGCCGCGCCAATAACTGCCACAGCCTTTTTCATTTTTGAATAATTCATTATATTTTCTCTCCTCTGCTTAAAATTAACAGCACCTTAGCTGCCGTTAAACATTCTAGCATATTCCATTCAAAAATTGGTAAACTCCCAGCAGACTTTTGCAACTTTTTTCAGAACAATGCAATTTTCTGTCATTTTCTCCATTAGAACTGAAAGTAAATAAACGTAGACGCATCATATTCAGGACCGTAAACGCCGAAAATCACCACGGCAAAAATCAACCCGTAATACACCAGCCAGCGGAACCAAATATTCTGCCTGTCAAGCGCGCCCTTTATATCCCTTTTTTGCTTTTTCCAATAATCCACAAGCATAAGCGCAATCAGACTCACAAGCAGAACAAAAAAGTCCTTCTGCGGCAGCGCCATAGTATTTATGCCGAATATATTATTTGGATCAAAAAACGTAAGCAGCCCTATATTTGTCACGCTCTGCCAAATCATTCTGCACGCCGCCGTCATATTGTCCGCGCGGAAAAACAGCCACGCAATATCTACAAACGCAAACGTAATCAATCCCTGCAGCAGATGGTAGCTGCCACATTCCGTGCGTATATGCAGCGCTTTCTTTAGCCTGCCGCGAAGCTGCTTTGTCATATCGCCCACTACCTGATAAAGACCGTTCAGCAGCCCCCACGCCACATAATTCCAGCCAGCGCCATGCCAAAGTCCGCTCAGTGAAAAGGTCAGCAGAATATTGCGGTACTTTTTCAATCTGCCGCATCGATTGCCGCCCAGCGGAATATAAATATAGTCACGAAACCACGTCGTCAGGGAAATATGCCAGCTGCGCCAAAACTCACTCACTGACGTGGCATAATAAGGGCTTTTGAAATTTTTTGTCAAATTAAAGCCCAAAACCCTTGCCGCGCCCACGGCAATATCGGAATACCCGCCAAAATCGCAATAAATCTGAAACGCAAAAAGCACAGTCGCAAGGCAAATCTGCAGCCCCGAATAGCTTGGATAATTGTCATAAACCTCCGTAACCAAAATGGCAATCCTGTCCGCAATCACCAGCTTTTGAAAAAAGCCCCACCCCATCAGCAGCAGGCCACTTTTAATCCGCTCCAAATCAAAATTATGCTCTTCTTTCAGCTGGTGCATCAAGTTTTTGCTGCGCTCAATCGGTCCCGCCACAAGCTGCGGAAAAAAGGAAATAAACAGCGCATAGCGCAGAAAATTCTTTTCAGCGGGTATATCCCTGCGGTAGACATCAATCACATAGCCCAGCGCCTGAAAGGTATAGAACGAAATGCCTACAGGAAGCACCACGTCATAAACAGGCATCGTCACGGAAACGCCAAACAGCGCCATACCTTCTGTAAAAGCATTGATTATAAAAGCAATATATTTAAAGAAAAATAAAACGCCCAAATTCCAAATCACGCATACAGCCAAATACCATTTCCTGCTATGTGTTTTACCACTCCTGTTATCCTTATCTATCAACAGCCCTCCCGCCCACGACACGGCGGTGGTGGCAAAAATCAGCAGAAGATAGGCAGGATTCCAGCTTGCGTAAAAGTAATAGCTCGCCGCCAGAAGCCAAAGATACCTATATTTGCGAGGTATCAGAAAATAGCACAATACCACTATCGGGAAAAAAATCAAAAAGCCTGTCGAATTAAAAAGCACAAATATCCCCCCTCAAAGCCTGATTATTATAATCGCAACACACCCTCCAAACAGTCTTGGTTTGCGAGAATGGATTTTTGCAATTATCTGTCATTGCCATAGAGCTCCCCGAATACAAACCGCGTCACCTTATCCGCGCCGTCTTTATTCAGGTGATGATATCCCGTGTACAAATCCTCAAAGTCCTGCGCCGTCAAGCCGATTTCATCATAATGCCTGTTACAGTCCAGATAAATCAAATTCTCGCTTTTTGCCAATTCCGCTATTTTGTCCGCATAACCGTCATAATTAATCGACCGTATATACCCGTCGTACATTGGCGCCATCACTAAATACAGCGTGATATTTTCCTCGCGGCAGAGCTGGGCGAGCTTGTGGAAATGTTCAACGTTTGTTTCCGAGATTGCCTTTGCGACAGGGTTATACTCCGCGCTGTCATACTGGGCTTTTATTTCATCTGACATTTTTGTCTCGCTTGGGTGAAAAGAGGAATACTGTCTGTTGCCTTCCGACATAAAAAACAGGTTTGCAAGGATTGTCTCCACGCTTGCCCAGTTGCCGTGGCAGCGTGCAATCGGCAGGAGCGCATATGCCCAGTTCTGCGGAAGGTACTGCTCCCTTACCGCTTCAAGCTTGCATATGCCAAAGCGCATGCCGTCGATATTTGACTCCTTTTTCCAGTCCTTGTCAAAGGTTTCGCCATAGCGCCAGTTGTTGTTGTCGTCCAGCGCAAACGCTTCTAAGATGATTGTATCTGGGTGCTGATAATGCAGCGCCTCTTTTACATTAAAGTATGTCTGGACTGTATTCTGGGTATTTGTAGCTAAAATATAGCTGCTTTTGCCTGTCATTTCTGAAATGATATCAGGATCAAAGGATGCATAGGCGTGGCTGTTGCCTACTATCAACAACTCAGTCTCCCCGCGCTCCAGCGTATAAAAATGCTGCCATGTATGTGTAATGTCGTTTGAAGGATAAAGCAGCCGAACTGCCGTTTGCAGCAGGAAAATAAAAAGCAGCGCAAAAATAATTATTCCCAGCCAGCTTTTTTTGCGCTGTGTCCATATTTTTTTCATGGAGTGGCACGCTCCTTTTTGTATACTTTGTCGGATAATCGCAAGACGCTAAAAGTATTATATTAAGTAAATTATTTTTTGGCAAGGGATTATTATTCTTTTAGCTTTGATTTTGCAAGTTTAATTTAAAAATTGGTAAACTCCCAGCAGACTTTCAGGACTTTTTTCAAAAAATTTACAAAAAAATATCCCCGCGCCTTTTCCTGCCAAAAAGACGCGGGGATTTTTCACTCCTCCAGCTTTATCCAAGGGCTGTATGCCTCCTCGGGTACTGTGCCAGTCAGAATATGCGAACTGTACTCATTCGGGCGCGATGTATATACTTCAATCGCAAAGCGGTACGTGCCTCCTGAGGGCGCATACCTTTCGTTATCGAACCATATTCCGCTGTTGCCCATCATATTAATTTCATTCTTGCTCCATTCGTTTTTTGCTATCATATTGCCCGACTCATCATAGAACCTTACACTGAACGTATCTTCGTCTTCATAGTCAGCCAAATTGGTAAAAGCCGCATAATACGACTTACCGCCATTACTGCCCAAACCAACGTTCCAGTACAGTCCTTCGGGGGCGGACATCGGGGGAGCATCCTCGCCCGTATATTCAAAGACATCCGACACGGTGTATGGGCTGTCCGCATATTCAATGCCGTCGCCCATTGCCCGAACAGCAAAATAATAATATCCGTTCTGCTCCAGATTTTGGACAAGACTGACCGAAAACATCGATATTTCATCATCAGTATAGGAATTGCCGCTCATGCCGCTCTGCATATAGCAGGTATCATGCTCAGGATCGGGCTCCCTGTTTTCGTCCATTCTAAACATCATATACGCATAAGTTTCTTCCCCATTGCTCCCCGATTCAGGCACGCACCCCCACTCGCCTATGCCGCTTTCACCCTTCCAATGCGGATTGGCGGGAGCGGGGAGCACTATCAGCTTCGGCTTTTGAGCCTGCGCCCAAAGGTACGCCGACAGCCCTGCCAGACAAAGCAGGAGAACTGCGGCAGCGCCGCGCAGGATATTTCTTTTGGCGCAGAACAGCTCCTTTTTTACCTGCTTTGCGGAGGCATAGCGTTTGTCGGGATTAAGATTCGTGCATTTTCGTATCACTTTTTTATAGCGCGGCTTATCCGCCTCGCTCCCCAGCAGATTCTGCAGCGTCATGCCAAGCGCGTAAATGTCCGCGCGCCTGTCGGTCTGCGCAAAGCCGTACTGCTCAGGCGGCGCATAGCCTCTCGTGCCAAGCAGGCTGGTGTCCTGCTCCAGCTCGTCCTTTGGCATACGCGCGGCATCAAAATCTATAAGCCTGATATGCCCATCATCTGCCATTAGGATATTTGACGGCTTAATGTCCCTGTGTATGATATTTTTTCCATGCAGAAATTCCAGCACATCGCACAGCTCACCGACAGCCTGCAGCAGACGCTCCCTTGGCAGGTCTAAGCTCCCTATCGGCTCTCCTTCTATGTACTCCTCTATCACAGTGACGCAGCCGTCCGCCTCATTGACCTCATAAAGCTTTGGCAGATACGGGTGCGGGTTGTCAAGGAGCAGGGCGTAAACCGAATGTTTTCCCTGCAGTGTTTTGCGTACATATAAATCCTCATTTTTCACCCGCCCATTGTCCTGACCGCTCTCATCAATTTTACGCACAATGTCTATTTTGCTTTTGCTGCTTTCCTTTATACGCCTGACAAGTTCATAATTCATCTTTTATACCTCTTGTCCGTCTGGGCGGACTTTTCTTATCAGTAATTTCCCTCGGATTTGTGAAAAAATATGATATATTTCATAATTTTTATTATACACTAAAAATAATGCAAAACAATGTAGAAAAATGCAAAAAAAGCGAAAAAATTTTAAAATAACAGTTTGGCATATCCTGTCGGATTATGGTATGCTATAATTAATTACATAGCAATCGGCAGAAATACTGCAGCCGCACTGACAGCATGCGCGGGAACGGAGGAAATAATGTGTACGCAATTACAGCCAGAAAAATCAAAGACACCGTCAGATAAGCCAGAATGTAAAACCACTGACGAATTAACCCATGAGATATACGCCGCCACGGATATTGAGGATTATCTTTCAGACAATAAGAGCAGCTTTTTGTCAGAAGCTCTGCCAGAGCATTTAAAAAAACTGCTTTCGCAGAAAAATCTCACCAGAGCCGAGGTCGCGCGCAGGGCGCAGCTTGAAAAAGCCTATGTATATCAGATATTTTCGGGGGAGAGAATGCCCTCGCGTGACAAGCTGATTACGCTGGCATTCGGGCTTGGGCTGTCCGCCGACGAAACACAGACTATGCTGAAGATTTCAGGCCATAAAGAGCTGTACGCCCGAAGCAAGCGCGACTCAGTCATGCTTTTTGCCCTGAACCAGAATAATACGCTGTTTGAAGTAAATGAGATGCTTTATAAGCATGGACTTGCGCTGCTGTGAAAAAGTGTTTTGGCTTACTATAATTTAAACGCCTGACGTTTGGAGTGACAATCCAAAAATCAGGCGTATTGTTTTGATTACAGCGGATTCGCCTTCCCATATGCTACAGCAGCATTGTGAAACTTATCAGAGCTTACGTCTGCGAAATACCTCTGTCTCCACTTAGTATAATCAGATTTTTCACGCAGGAGTACAGAAATAAATCGTTCTGTTTCTATTGTACCAAGCTTTTCAATCAGGCAGCTAATGCCAATATCCATGATTTCAGCCGTACTTGCATTATTCATCGATTTCATTTTTAAGCACCTCCCATTCCCTTATAAATTCTGTCGGATCAGCAATGCGGATTTTGTCTGTCTTATATTTTAACAGTCTGTCATCTGTAGTCAGAAAATAATCACATTCTGCCAATATGGCGCATGCCACATGATGGGCATCTGCTGTTTTTACTCCTGTAGCAATAATCTTATCCGCAAGCTCCTTTACCTCATCAGCGCGGTCAACATCAACATGCACAGCAACATTTTCACTAATGAAGCCACGAATGGCTTTTTGCCTTGATTCATGCGGATTCCTGCTGTTTTCATATAACAATACATATGATGTCGCCAATTCTATCTCACCAGCCCGAATCATACTTTGTATCTGCAGCTTCGCCTGTGTTTCCAATGATATACGAAGCTGCGACTGATCATCATAAGGGCGATTATAGCAGCAATTGTCAAGGTATATTTTCAATGGCTATTCTCTCCTTTTATATCATGCTCACATCTAAGCTATAAATAATGTTTTAACTCTTAATTTAATTATATCACAAATATTAAGCAAATACTATGAAAAGCTCCCACTTTTATTCAAATCAGAGTACAAAAACGTGACTCTTTAACTCACATCTGCAGCTCCTTCAGCTCATAAAACCGCCCTTTTTTTGCCATAAGCTCATCATATGTACCAAGCTCCTCCAGTCCGCCTTTGCCAATCACGGCTATCCTGTCCGCATCCTTTATGGTGGAGAGCCTGTGGGCTACTATGAGCGTGGTCCTGTCCTTGACTAGATTGTTTACGGCAGTCTGTATCTGCTTTTCGGAAATGCTGTCAAGCGCGGAGGTCGCCTCGTCAAGAATCAGTATCTTGGGATTGCGCACAAACGCCCTCGCGATTGAGATTCGCTGGCGCTGCCCGCCGCTCAGGTTACTGCCATGCTCCGTGATATGCGAATCCAGCCCGTCGGGGAGGGTGTCGATAAACTCCTTTAAATTCGCCGCTTCAATCACGCGCTCCAAAAACTCATCTGATATGTCCTCGCTGCCGTATGTAATATTGTCGCGTATCGTGCCTGTAAAGAGGATTGATGTCTGCGGCACTACCGCCAGATGACGTCTGAAGCTTTTCAGGTTTATGTCCTTCATATCCTGCCCGTCTATCAAAATCCTGCCGCTGTCCGCGAGTATAAATCCAATCACGAGGTTTAAAAGCGTGGTCTTGCCCGCGCCTGAACCGCCTACGAAGGCTATTGTCTCGCCTGCCTTTATGTCGAGATTAAAATTTTTCAGCACTGGCTCGTCGCTGTCGGGATATTTAAAGGAGACATTTTCAAAGGTAATGTTTCCGTTTACGTTTTTGATGTCTGGTTTTTCGTCATTTTCCTCTATGTCATAGCATAGCAGAATGTCACCTACTGAATTTACCGATTCAAGTCCTTTGGAAATTGTGGGGAGAAGCGTTATGACGCTTGACACCTGCGACACTATGCTTGAAAAGTATGTCTGGTACATCACTACTTCTCCGACGCTTATTTTGCCCTTCGCTGCGAGATACCCTGTAAAGCCAAGGCAGAGCACTTGAAATACCTGGAATGCCACCCAGCTTATTGATGAGAAATATGACTGGATTATGTCGAGTTTTAGTCCGCTTTTTGCCACATTGTCAAGCTGGTACTGCATGCGGGTGGTTTCTGTGGTTTCAAGAGCGTGGGCGCGGGTGACGGGGATTAGCTCTACCATTTCCATGACGCGCGCTGAGGTTTCTTCCATGTCTTTTCTGAACTGGCGGTTGTGTGCCTTTATTTTATCCTTAAATACTGCCATGATTATGACGGCTACTGGTATTGTGATTACGAAAAAGAAGAAGACTGTGAGGCTTTTGCTGACTACTATTCCCAGCGCTACGACGATGTTCAGGACTATGCTCAGGACTGATATGAACACTTGTCTTGAGAGGGTTTCTATCTGTTCTACGTCGCGCATTATTTTTGACTGCAGGCGGCCTGACTGCGTTGAGTTATGGTAGGATATTGAGAGCTGCTGGAGTTTGCGCACGAGCGCGCCGCGCAGCTTACATTCCATGTTGCGGATGGTTTTTGAGTAGAGATATACGTGGACATAGTTTGAAAATACGTTTTGTATAATCATTATGCTCATAAATACTACGTTTATGATTATGGCGATGGCGAAGTTATCGTCGGGGCTGGTCGCTATGTTAATTATGTTTGATGTTACGAGCGGCAGAATCCATACTGGTGAGTGCTTTATAAAGAAGAACAGGAGTGAGAAAAACAGTGAGATGTAATGTCCGTCATACAGTCCGACAAGTGTTTTTATGCTGCTGTTTTTGTTTTTTTTGAAATTATCAATAAACTCCTGTTCTTCTTTTTCCCAGTCGCGTTTTTCGTCGAGTTTGAAATTAAAGCTTTCTTTTTTGGTTTTCATGGTGGTTTTCTCCTGTTATGTGTGATTAGTTTTTAGGTTATGCATGGGTGTTTTCAACCGTCCGAATTTAGACAAAATATATAAAACCGCGACTTGGTGCGCGATGCGAAGCGTCGCGAGTTTTATATATTTTGTCTAAATTCTACGTTATCTCTTAGACTTTTGCAATGCCTAATGTGTTTTATTTGCGGAAGGTATTTTAAGCCGTCCGAATTTGTGCGAAATATACAAAAACGCGGTGCGGTGCTTCGCAATGCACCGCTTATTTTGTATATTTCACCCAAATTCTACGTTTTTGAATGAGGTTTTGTAATTATTATTAGTTATCCTGCCATGAGAGGGCGCATTTTACGGCTTTTTCCCAGCCTTTTAGACATTCTGTGCGTTTTTGGTGGTCCATTGTTGGCTTAAACTTTTTGGAGAGCTGCCAGTTGTCGCGGATTTCGGTTTTGTCCTGCCAGTAGCCTACGGCTAGTCCTGCGAGGTATGCTGCGCCCAGTGCTGTGGTTTCTATGCAACTTGGTCTTATGACTTCGCTGTTTAGGATGTCTGACTGGAACTGCATGAGGAAGTCGTTTGCGCTGGCGCCGCCGTCAACGCGGAGTTGACGGATTGTGACACCTGTGTCATTTTGCATTGCGTCTAGTACGCTGTAGGTCTGGTATGCCAGTGACTCTAAGGTTGCCCTTATGAAGTGTTCTTTGCTGCAGCCGCGCGTGATTCCTACTATCATGCCTCTGCTGTACTGATTCCAGAATGGGGCGCCGAGTCCTGTGAAGGCGGGGACTACGTAGACGCCGTTTGTGTCGGGTACGCTTTGGGCGTATTCTTGTGACTGGGCGGCTGTGCGTATCATGCGCATTTCGTCGCGCAGCCATTGTATTGCCGCTCCTGCTACGAATACGCTGCCTTCTAGGGCGTATTCGGGGGTATCGCTGTCGCTTGCAGCGATTGTGGTGAGAAGTCCGTGCTTTGAGGATACTGCTCGGTTTCCTGTGTGCATGAGCATAAAACAGCCTGTGCCGTAGGTGTTTTTGACGTCTCCTTCGTTAAAGCAGCATTGTCCAAAAAGCGCTGCCTGCTGGTCACCTGCCGCGCCTGATATGGTGATTTCGCCGCCTAGGATTTCTGCGTCTGTTTTGCCGTAGATGCAGCTTGACGGTTTTACCTCGGCAAGCATTGTGTGTGGTATGTTGAATTTTTTAAGCAGCTCATTGTCCCAGCGTCTTTCGTGGATATTGAAAAGCATGGTGCGCGATGCGTTTGTGTAGTCGGTCACAAAGATGCGCCCGCCTGTGAGCTTCCATATAAGCCATGTGTCTACTGTGCCGAATAGGAGGCTGCCGCTCTCGGCGCGTGCTCTTGCGCCGTCAACATTGTCAAGTATCCATGCTATTTTTGTCGCGCTGAAATATGCGTCGGGGATTAAGCCTGTCTTTTCGCGGATTATTTTGTCGTAGCCTTCTGACTTTAGGCCTTCTATCATGTCCGCTGTCCTGTGGCATTGCCAGCAGATGGCGTTGTAGACTGGTTCGCCTGTGTTTTTGTCCCACACGATTGCGGTTTCGCGCTGGTTTGTGATACCGAGCGTTGCTATTGACGATGCGCCTGCGCCAACTTTTGCCATAGCCTCCGCCGCTACTGCAAGCTGGCTTGACCATATTTCCATGGGATTGTGCTCTACCCAGCCTATCTTTGGGTATATCTGTGTAAATTCCTTCTGCGCCATGCTCACGATATTGCCCGCCTTGTCAAATATGATACAGCGGGAGCTTGTCGTACCTTGGTCAAGCGCCATGATGTATTTTCCTGTTTTTGTGGTTTTCATAATTTACCTCATTTCTGCACCATATTTTGTGGCTTAAATAATTATAGCAATTAAAAAACTTTGTTATTACTTAAATATATCATTATCGCCGTCGGATTGCAAGGAAACGGGAGCTTATCACATTTTTTTCAAAAATTTTCAACACTTTTTTTATTTGATACGTTTTATAATTGAAAGGGGCGGAAAGGGGCGTGGAAAATGATAGAGGAGCTTTATACAAAATATCACACAGAGCTTGTAAAGTGGTGTCTGAGAATGACGGAGAATCAGCGGACTGCGGAGGATATAGTGCATGAGGCATTTTTCCGCGCGATACAAAATGAGGCGCTGCCTGCTTCTCTTAGCGACAGGCAGCAGCGGGCATGGCTTTACCGCACGGCAAAAAACGTGTATATTGACCGCGTGCGGCACACCTCGCACGAAACAGCCTTCAATGAGCTGCCCAAAAAGCGGTGCTTATGCGAGGAGTTCTGTGCCCTTGAATGGAGGGAGCTGCTTGCCTCGCTGCCTGATATGGAGGACATCATATTTTCCATGCACTATCTCGAGGAGCCAAGCTCCAGCCGAATAGGTGACAAAGTTGACAGGAGTGCCGATATGGAAGTCTTGCTGCCGCAGATACAAAGGCTGATTGTTAAAGGGACTGTTTCGTTAATGACTAATCAGGAAGGAGGAGGCTTTTTACAGGCTTAATGTGGAATTTGACGAGCTTAAAATCATCAAGGACTGCCGCCGTTTTAACGATGTCGTAAGGGTGTACCTTAACAGGACGATTTTTAACAATTCGCCAAACGGCATTGAAGTGTGCAATGCGGCTGATATCGTAATTACCGAGGATGTCACACCTGAAATGATACTTGAAAAACTGTCTGTTGCTAACTGTGCGAGGGTTAAATGCGGCAGTGAGTAAGAAAGCTCTGTTGCCGCAATCACCGTAAATGTTGCACGCATAGGCAACTTAGCAGATAATGCTGACGGCGTAGTAGAGGCTTTAAAGGATTTGGCACATACAAAAGTTATAAATGCTGACAGTTATATAACGTAAGATTTTCGCAGACGTAATATGTTGTGAAGTGCAGATGTAATCATTTCTGTAAACGTCGTATTACAACGGAAATGTGCATCTGACTCTTGCAGCATTTGCCAAATTGGGGAACTATCGCACTAAGGGACATAAGTGCAAGATATAGTATTATTTGATTTAGACTCAATACCATATATTGTATACATAACCCTTGATGTGACATCCCCATTTAGGATTAACTTAACTTACTTATTAAATTATTCCTAATCCCTATTAAACCTCACCGTCATTATCTTTCGTATCATCACCATTTATGCCAATTTCCTCATCAATATTTTCCTCATCAACATTCTCATCATCAGCATTCTCATCATCCGTATCTCCCTCAACCTCCTCAGTCTCAATCTCATTCGTACCATCAGACAACTTCTGCCTTACCTTGGCAATCTTAGCGACAGTCACGCCCTCGTCAAGATTAATCAGCTTTACTCCCGACGTATTCCTGCCTATTATCGAAATATCACTCACAGGAAGCTGTATAATAACTCCTTCAGTAGTTATCATCATTATCTCATGATCATCATTTACCGCCTTTACGCCAATCAGATTACCCGTTCTCTCAGCTATCTTATAACATTTGACGCCCTTACCGCCGCGTTTCTGCAAAGTAAACTCAGAGAGCAGCGTCCTTTTTCCCATTCCCTTTTCAGACGCGACAAGCAGCGCGCTTCCCTGATTGTCAAGCTGCATGCCTACCACTTCATCACCATCAGAAAGATTCATACCGATAACGCCCATTGCGCCCCTGCCCATTGCGCGCACATCAGTTTCCTTAAACCTTATGCACATTCCATACTTTGTGACAAGGAAAATTTCAGAGTTTTCATTAGTCGTCTTTACCTCTATAAGCTCATCATCATCTTTAAGCGTAATTGCATTAAGCCCCGTCTTTCTCATATTGGCAAACTCCATAATCGGAGTTTTCTTCGCTATGCCTTTCTTAGTAATCATAAAGAGGTTTTTGCCTTCCACATATTCCCTTATAGGAATCATAGCGGAAATTTTCTCGCCTGGATTAAGCTGCAGCAGATTAACTATCGCCGTACCCCTAGCAGTCCGCCCAGCCTCTGGTATCTCATACGCCTTAAGCCTGTACACACGCCCGTAATTCGTAAAGAACATAAGATAATGATGCGTAGTAGTCATAAGCAAATCTTCAATATAATCATCATCAATCGTAGACATACCCTTTATGCCGCGCCCGCCCCTGCGCTGTGTCTTGAAATTATCGACAGTCATGCGCTTTATGTAGCCAAGGCTCGTCATAGCAATAATCGTATTTCCACGCGGAATCAAATCCTCGTCTTCGATTTCCACCTCATCATACCCAAACTTAGTGCGCCTGTCATCTCCATACTTTTCAGAAATAACCATTATTTCAGTCTTTATAACGCCGAGAAGTACCTTTTTGTCGCCAAGAATAGCCTTATACTCCTTAATCTTTTCAAGTAGCTCCAAATGCTCATTTTCAAGCTTTTCTCTTTCCAAGCCTGTGAGAGCGCGGAGACGCATATCGACAATCGCCTGTGCCTGCGCGTCACTAAGCTTAAATCTTTCAATCAGCGCGTCTTTTGCCGCCTGCGTATTCTCGCTGTTTCTGATTATCCTTATTACCTCGTCAATATTGTCAAGCGCAATAAGCAAGCCCTGCAAAATATGGTCGCGTTCCTCAGCCTTGTTTAAATCATACTGTGTCCTTCTGGTAACAACTTCCTCCTGATGCACCAGATAATAAGTCAGTATATCCTTTAAATTCATTACCTTTGGCTGATTATTAACCAAAGCAAGCATAATCACGCCAAAGCTGTCCTGAAGCTGCGTATGCTTGAAAAGCTGATTGAGTATCACATTCGCATTTACGTCTTTTCTAAGCTCTATGCAGATGCGCATACCTTCCCTGTCAGACTCATCTCTAAGCTCTGTAATACCCTCAATTCTTTTTTCCTTGACAAGCTCAGCTATCTTCTCGATAAGCCTTGCCTTATTAACCATAAACGGGAGCTCAGTCACTATAATCCTACTCTTTCCGTTTGGCATAGATTCAATATTTGTGACGGCGCGCACTCTTATTTTGCCGCGCCCTGTGCGGTATGCCTCCTCGACTCCGCGCGAGCCGAGTATTATGCCGCCTGTAGGAAAATCAGGACCTTTTACGATAGGCAGAAGCTCGCTTATATCAGTGTCCCTGTCCTCATTCACGCGGTTGTCTATCATCTTTACGACTGCATTTATCACTTCCCTTAAATTGTGCGGAGGTATGTTTGTAGCCATGCCTACCGCTATGCCCTGAGTGCCGTTTACAAGAAGGTTTGGATAACGGCTTGGAAGGACTGTAGGCTCTTTCTCAGTTTCATCAAAGTTTGGCGCAAAATCAACCGTGTCCTTATTTATATCCGCAAGAAGCTCCATGGAAATCTTGCTGAGCCTTGCCTCCGTGTATCGCATTGCCGCAGCGCCGTCGCCGTCCACTGAACCAAAATTGCCGTGACCGTCAACAAGCGGATAGCGTGTAGACCACTCCTGAGCCATATTTACAAGCGCGCCATAAATAGAGCTGTCGCCGTGAGGGTGGTATTTACCCATTGTATCACCGACAATACGCGCGCATTTTCTGTGCGGCTTGTCAGGACCGTTGTTCAGCTCAATCATTGAGTAAAGGACTCTCCTCTGTACGGGCTTCAATCCGTCGCGGACATCAGGAAGCGCGCGGGAAGCTATTACGCTCATTGCATACTCTATGTAAGAGCTTTCCATAGTCTTCTGCAAATCTACCTCCTGAATTTTGTCAAAAACTGTATCGTCCATCTAAATCCTCCATTTTAATACTTCATACAATTTTAGTGGCTCAAATTAATATCTCATTTTTAGAAAAGTGTCCCTAATGCTTGAAACGAATAATAAGCTTTATTATAATGGACACAATCAAAACAACAACTGTAACTATGCCATAAAGCAAAATGCTTGTGTACCACGGAGCGGACTGCATGGCATATAAACCAGGACGGGTATTAAAATCCCAAAATATATATACTGCATTTCCAATAAAAACGCCAACAAATGTACCAATCACTGTGTTCAAAATATTATTTATTCTTTTTAACATAATAAATATCTCCGCTTAAATATCAACCTAGTAATCTCTAGACAAACCCACAATTCCAAAAAAGACGTTAATATTAAAAATTTATCCAAACCTCACTAAATATCAAGATTTTTAGCATATTTAGCATTCGTCTCTATAAATTCACGCCTCGGCTCTACCTTATCGCCCATCAGCGTAGTAAAGGTAAGATCAATCTCCGACTCAGCCTCCTCGTTCATAGAAACCTTTAAAAGTATACGTTTTTCAGGATCCATTGTCGTCTCCCAGAGCTGGTCAGAATCCATCTCGCCAAGTCCTTTGTAGCGCTGTATCTTGTTATTCTGGTCACGGCCTACCTCGTCAAGAATTTTTGCAAGCTCCTCGTCGCTGTATGCGTACCAGACCTTTTTGTTTTTTTCAAGCTTAAACAGCGGCGGCTGCGCAAGATAAACGTGCCCCTGCTTTATAAGCTCAGGCATAAACCTGTACAAAAATGTAAGCATAAGCGTAGCGATATGCGCCCCGTCAACATCGGCATCAGTCATAATGATAATCTTGTCATAGCGGAGCTTTGAAATGTCAAAATCCTCATGAATGCCCGTGCCGAACGCCGTAATCATAGACTTAATTTCTTCATTTCCATAAATCCTGTCAAGCCTTGCCTTTTCGACATTCAAAATCTTTCCGCGGAGCGGGAGTATAGCCTGCGTATCGCGCTTTCTGGCAGACTTTGCGCTGCCCCCTGCGGAATCTCCCTCGACTATAAAAATCTCGCAATTCTTAGGATCCTTATCAGAACAGTCGGCAAGCTTGCCTGGCAGAGCCATGCCATCAAGAGCGGTTTTTCTTCTTGTCAAATCCCTCGCTTTCCTTGCAGCCTCCCTCGCCCTCTGCGCCAAAATAGATTTCTCACAAATCTGCTTTGCAACAGTCGGATTTTGCTCGAGATAATAAGTAAGCTGTTCGCTGACTACGCTGTCCACAGCTCCTCTCGCCTCGGAATTGCCAAGCTTCTGCTTTGTCTGCCCCTCAAACTGCGGATCTTCTATCTTTATTGAAACAATAGCCGTAAGCCCTTCTCTTATATCGTCACCGCTAAGATTAGCCTCGCTGTCCTTCAACAGCTTAAAGCTCCTTGCATAATCATTGAAGGTCTTCGTTATCGCATTTCTAAAGCCCGCAAGGTGCGTGCCGCCCTCGGGTGTATTTATATTGTTTACAAAGCTGTAAGCGCTCTCCGTGTATGAGTCGTTGTGCTGCATTGCAACCTCTACATACACATTATCCTTTTTTCCCTCGAAATATAAAACGTCTTCATAGAGCGGAGTTTTGCTCCTGTTAAGGTAAGTTACAAATTCCCTTATGCCGCCTTCATAGTGAAAGGTCTTTTCTATAATTCCATCTTCAGGGCGTAAATCACGCAGAGTAATCTTTAAGTTTCTCGTGAGAAAAGCCATCTCACGCAGCCTCTGCTTTAAAATATCGTAATCATACACTGTCTCCTCAAAGATTGTGTCATCAGGCATAAACGAAATCTTAGTGCCAGTCTTTTCAGGCTCGCAGTCGCCTATCACCTTTAGCGGATAGCATACCTTTCCTCTCTCATAGCGCTGCTTGTAAATCTTGCCCTCCGAATATATCTCCACTTCAAGCCAGCTTGAAAGCGCATTTACGACAGACGCGCCCACGCCGTGAAGACCGCCCGATACCTTGTAGCCTCCGCCGCCAAATTTGCCGCCAGCATGGAGAATCGTAAATACCACTTCTACCGCAGGAATACCCGCCTTGTGGTTGATGCCTACAGGGATTCCGCGCCCGTTATCTATTACCGTTATCGAATTGTCCGTGTTGATCGTCACATCTATGTTGTCGCAAAAGCCCGCAAGCGCTTCATCGACGGCATTATCGACAATCTCATACACCAGATGATGCAGACCTCTTGAAGAAGTGCTGCCTATATACATTCCTGGCCTTTTCCTCACCGCTTCAAGCCCCTCCAAAATCTGTATCTGGTCAGCTCCGTACTCGTTATTCATTAAAATCCCCCATTCTTATTCAGTCTGCAAATTCCAAGCAGCAAATTACAGGCTTAATCAAAAAACTTCAGTTTTCCTGTATTACTACAGCATTTGAAACCTTAAAGATTCTGTTTATCTCAAACCTGTTATTCACAAATTCTTCAAGCCCCGTGCAGGTAATTATCGTCTGAATATCGCCGATACTGTTTAAAAGATAGTTCTGCCTGCTGCTGTCAAGCTCCGACAAAACATCGTCAAGCAAAAGCAGCGGAGTGTCCTTCGTAAGCTTCTTCACAAGCTCAAGCTCCGAAAGCTTTAAGGAAAGCGCGGCAGTCCTCTGCTGTCCCTGAGAGCCAAATTTCCTTATGTCAATGCCGCCCGCCATAAAGCAAAAGTCATCTCTGTGAGGTCCCGTCGAAGTCTGCTTTAAGCGTATATCCCTCTCCTGATTATTTTTCAGGCTCTTTTCAAAATCCTCGAGCAAAACATCAGGTTCATAAATTATTTTTATTTCTTCCTTTCCCCCCGATAATTTTAAATGTATGTCATAAATTATCTCGTTTAGCTGCTCCACAAAAGCCTTACGCCGCTCGATTATCTTGCTCCCATAAGAAATAAGCTGCGAATCCCATATAAACAGCGTATCCCTAAGACTTGGATTACTGTACAGCTCCTTTAAAAGCTTATTTCTCTGGTTTACTATTTTATTATAATTGTTCAGATTATAAAGATAAAAGCTGTCAAGCTGGCACAGCTCCATATCTACAAAACGCCGTCTGTCGGCAGGACCGTTTTTTATGATTGACAAATCCTCTGGCGAAAAAAACACGACATTCAAAAGCCCCAGCAAATCCGCCGCCTTTTTTATTTTCTGTCCGTTTATGGCTATCCCTTTTGACTTGCTTTTCCTAAGATGCATGTCGACACGGTTTTCAAGTCCGTCTTTTTCTACATAGGTGCGTATGTGCGCCTCATCAGCGCTGAAATTTATTATGTCCCTGTCCTTGCTGCCCTTATGTGATTTTGTAGTAGCGGACAAAAATATAGCTTCCAGAATATTTGTCTTGCCTTGGGCGTTGTCGCCGTACAAAATATTTGTCCCGCTGTCAAAGCGCATGGAAAGCGTTTCATAATTTCTAAAATTTTCAAGCTCCAACGATTTAATTATCATATATCTAACTCATTCCTATATTTTAACCGCGTCTGACTACAAAACTCTTTCCCTTATATGTAACCTTATCGTTCTCCACAAGCTTTTTACCGCGCTGAGTCTCTGTCCTTCCGTTTACATTGACAAGACCATCCTGTATCGCAAACTTTGCGTCAACTCCCGAATCCACAAATCCTGCAAGCTTCATCGCCTGCCCCAGCTTTATAAAATCATCTTTAATAAATATTTCTTCCATTTTTCAATCATTCCCGCATCTTTCTTTACTGTTATGCACTGGCTCTTTTATTTCCGATAAAGAACTTAAAAATTATGACACCATATTGAAGGTTACAGGCAGGATTAAATAAATATAGCTTTCATCATCTTTTTTAATAAAGCACGGCGCCTTCGGATTTAAAAGCTTAATCTCTATCTCCTCATCATCTATTACCTTCAATGCGTCTATCAGAAACTTAGGATCAAAGCCAATCATCAAATCCTTGCCAGTCTTTGTGATGTCAATCTCCTCATTCAGCCTTCCCTTTGACGAATTCATTTTAAGCTCCATCACGTCATCAAGGATATTTAAAATAATGGGCTTTTTGTCGCCTTCCTTCACCAGAGCGGTAGATCGGTCTATGCAGCTTTGAAATTCCCTCTTATTAATGCTTATCTTCGTTTCATAATCAGCTGACAAAATATTGTCAATCTTTAAATACTCACCCTCAATAAGCCTTGAAACCACCGTCGTATCATCAAACTCAAAAAGTATATGCTTATCAGTAAAGAAAATATTGACATCCTTGTCAGTTTCACCTGTCAAAATCTTGCTGATTTCACTCAATGTCTTCCCAGGCACAATGACCTTTTTGAGCGGATATGAATTTTTGAGCTGCACCTTTCTCAATGAAATTCTAAGCCCGTCTGATGAAACTATCTTCAAGGTGTCCCCGTTTATCTCAAAAAGCTCGCCCGTAAGTATCTTGTTCGTAAAATTATCCGCAATTGAAAATATTGTCTGCCTGATTATCTCCTTTAACGTAAACTGAGAAACCGTGATGAAGTCAGACCTGTCAACCTGCGGAAGATAAGAGAAATCCTCGCCCGATTTTCCCATAATATCTTCATATTTTGCCTTTTCACATACGATAGTTGTCTTGTATGACGCATCTGTCTCTATGGTGACATCATTGTCAGGAAGCTTCCTTACCATTTCCGACAGCATCTTAGAGTCAATGGCTATAATGCCTCCGCTTATTATTTCACCGTCAATAATTGTTTCTATGCCAAGCTCCATATCATTGGCGGTAAGCTTTATCTGCCCGCTTGATGCGTCTATCAGAATACATTCAAGTATAGACATAGTAGTCTTACTTGGCACAGCTTTTGAGACAATGTTTATTCCATTTAAAAGGTTAGCTTTTGAACATATTATTTTCATAATAATCCCCCATTTCTGATGAATTTTGCAAATTCCAAAAAAGCGGAATTTTTTGCGCGCAAAAATATATAAATAATATATTATTTTAGTATAAGTAATAATAACAGCCGTGGAAATGTGAATAAGCCTTAAGAGCCCCGCGCTTAAAGGAAATTCTCAATTAACAGCCTGTGGATATCCTTTAAGTTTAATATGAAGTTATTCATAATTATTCACAATGCAAATGTTAAGAGGGCGAAAGCTTTTTCTTGATGGTTTCGATTTTGTTCCTCAAATCCTCGTCTGTCTTAATCATTTCCCCAATTTTATCCACACCGTGGATAATTGTAGTGTGGTCTTTTTTTCCAAGGAGAGCTGCCACTGTCTGGAGTGATGCGTTTGTCATAGTGCGTGAAAGATACATTATTATCTGGCGCGGCAGGACATATTCTTGGCTGCGTTTTTTGGAGGTTATATCGTCCCTTGATACGTTGAAATGCTCTGAAACTACATCTATAATAGTATTCGGAGTTATCTCGCGCACCTGGTCGGGATAGATGATGTCCTTTAGGGCGTCCTCCGCGAGCGCAATAGTCAGCTCCTTATTGTTGAGGCGCGAATTTGCCATTACCTTGTTGAGCGCGCCTTCAAGTTCTCTGATGTTTGATTTTATGTTTGTGGCGATATACTGGATAATTTCGTCGTCTATTTCCCTGTCGTAGGTTTCGGCGTTATTCCTCAAAATTGCCATTCTTGTTTCGTAGTCGGGCGGCTGGATATCAGCTATAAGTCCCCATTCAAACCGTGAGCGGAAACGCTCGTCCAAGGTTTCAAGCTCCTTCGGGGGCTTATCAGATGAAAGGATTATCTGCTTTCCAGCCGAATGAAGGACATTGAATGTGTGGAAAAACTCCTCCTGGGTCGATTCCTTTCCTATTATAAACTGTACATCGTCAATCAAAAGCACGTCTACCGTTCTGTACTTTTCGCGCAGCTTTGTCATTGCCGCTGCGTTACCGCTTCTGATGGACTCAACCACCTCATTTGTAAACTGCTCTGATGTCACGTAAAGAACTTTTTTATTGTTGTTCTGTTCCAATACAAAATGACCTATTGAATGCATAAGATGCGTTTTGCCAAGCCCAGCTCCCCCGTATATGTAAAGGGGATTATATACTTCGCCTGGCGATTCCGCTACCGCAAGCGCCGCTGAATGAGCGAATTTATTGTTGCTGCCTACTACAAAGGTGTCGAATTTATACTTATTATTAAGATTGGCGTTTTCATAATTTATGTTACTTACGCTTTTTGACATATCCGAGGAGGCATTTTTTTTCTTTGCGTTTGTGTGTTCGTTTTCTGCCGTAAAGCTGACCTCGTATTCGTCTTCCATAAGCTCTGAGATTGTTACCTGGAATGGTATCTTGTATTGCTTTTGGATATATTTTATAAGGTGAGCCTGCTCCTGTGGGACTAAAATGGTGACTGTATTGTTTTCCGCCTCGTAAAATTTGAGCGGTTTTACCCATGTGTCATAAGAAATATTCGTCAGTTCATAATCGTGTCTGATTATTTCCTTTATTTCGTCCCATCTGTTTTTAATCTCGTTCATTCAAATATACCTCTGTAATAAATGTAATAAAAAAAATTAAAAGCATACACTTTAATAGTAAACCAAATATGAAAAAAAATCAAATATTAATGGAAAATATCTTAAATAATTTGTAAAAGCCGTGGGATTTTTGTATGGAATTTGTGGACAAGTTATTGTTCACATGGTGGATAACTTGATAAAATATAGCAAAAACCGCGTATAAATCCACAATATTGTGGATAACTATGTGAATAAATATATACAATTTCCACACAAGTATTTTATGGAAATTTTTGGTGTTTGGACAAGATTTCTACATATTTTCAACCATATATCCACAAGTTACCCACATGGTTGTGGATAATGTGTATAACATTGTGTACAAAACATTAATAAAACATTAATAAATTAAAAAAATTTTTCTTGACTAATAAGGGGCATTATTATATAATTTTTTATGATATTTTCTGATACGCTGTGTATTTGTGCATTATGAGTTTGTACATTTAATATGTTAAGCGGTTTTTGATATTTTATATGGCGGTAATGCGGTTTGAAAGGGAGGTGTTTTTAGATGAAAATGACATATCAGCCTAAAAGAAGGCAGAGATCAAAGGTTCACGGTTTCAGAGCCAGAATGAGCACTAAGGGCGGCAGAAAGGTTTTGGCAGCAAGGCGCGCGAAGGGAAGAAAAAGATTATCTGCATAGTCAACAGGTCACAATTTTGTGGCCTTTTTTTCTATGATTTTGGTTTGAGTATTATATTATGAAGTTTTCGCAATCGTTGAAAAGCAACAGGGATTTTGAGAATGTTTATGGCAGGAGAAAAAGCTGCGCAAACAGGTATCTTGTAATGTATGTATCAGAAAATGGCACGGACATAAACAGGCTTGGAATTTCGGTTAGCAAAAAGATAGGAAACAGTGTCGTAAGGCACAAAGTTAAGAGGTTAATAAAAGAAAGCTACAGGCTGCATGAAGATATATTTAATAGTGGTTTAGATATAGTGGTCGTAGCAAGGGCAGGCGCGCGCGATGCAAAGTATGCTGATATAGAGAGTGCGCTGCTCCATGTGTCGAAGCTCCACAAGAGTGTTTTAAGGTCGTCGGACTCTGATTTTAAAAAGTGATGTTTAGTGATATTTAATTATGAAATTTATTATTATAAAAATGATTTTGTTTTATAGAAAATACCTGTCTCCTCTAAAGTCAACAAAATGTCCGTATTATCCGACCTGCTCACAGTACGGCCTTGAAGCTGTACAAAAGTACGGCGCCGTAAAGGGGAGTATGCTTGCGGTATGGAGAATACTTCGATGCAATCCTTTTTCAAGCGGCGGATATGATCCAGTTCCCGTTATGAAAAAAGGAAAAAGTTTAAAAGCTTTTTACAAGCTTTAGTTTTATTAAAGCGCCGTTTGCAGCGGCAGAATGAGAGGAAAAATGGACTTTATTCTATTGACACAGAATTCAACTCCGATATTTAAGTATGTAGTTGCGATTCTTGGCTTTATTATGAGAATTATATTTGAGTTTCTCAATCTGATTGGGATTCCAAATATTGGCTTATCTATTATTTTATTTACAATAGTGATATATCTGCTTTTGCTTCCGCTTACAATTAAGCAGCAGAAATTTTCAAAGCTGTCAGCCAGAATGAATCCTGAGCTAAACGCCATACGTGATAAGTACAAGGGCAAACAGGATCAGGAATCAATGCTTGCAATGAACAATGAAACAAAGCAGGTTTATGCAAAATACGGCGTTTCGCCTTCGGGAAGCTGCGTGCAGCTCCTTATCCAAATGCCTATTTTGTTTGCCCTTTACCGCGTAATCAATTCGATGCCCGCGTATGTTACCAGAATAAAAGACGTGATTGGTATTCTTGCTGATAAGATTATGACCTTTTCAGACGGTGTCGAATATGTCCAAAATTCGCAGGCGGCGGCTTATTTCAGAAAAAATTTTGAGATTGCGGGCAATACGAGGAACGCCGTAATTGATACAATCAATAAGATGTCAACTACTGAGCTTTCAAATTTGTCAGATAAGTTCGGACTTGCTGACCTTACCTACAACGGCGATGCTATTCTTACGAGTTACCTTGCAGACGGTACGCAGCGGATGGGACTTATTGATACTTACAATAATTTCCTTGGCTTGAATATGGGCAATTCCCCTATGGCTACCATTCAGATTGCTTTTGCGGCGGGCAATTACCTTCTGCTTGCGGGAGCGATAGCGATACCTGTGCTTTCCGCGATTACGCAGTGGATAAATTATAAGCTTATACCGCAGCCCGCATCGGAGGATAACAATAAAAAGAAGCAGCAGCCTTCAAGTGATATGGCGGAATCAATGCAGCAGTCGATGAAGATGATGAATACGGTTATGCCTATTATGTCAGCGTGGTTCTGCCTTACGCTTCCCGCAGGTATGGGTTTGTACTGGGTTGTGGGCGCCGTGGTGAGAAGTATTCAGCAGGTGGTTATCAACAGGCATATTGACAAGATGGATATTGATGCTGAGATTGCCAAAAATACCGCTAAATATAATGAAAAGCTTAAAAAGCAGGGCATAGATCCCGCAAAGCTTAATGCGGCGGCGAGGACAAATACCAAGAGTATTTCAGCCAAGGCAGCGGCGAGACCTACAAAGACAGATGAGGAAAGGGCAGAAGAAATTAGAAAATCTACAGAATATTACAATCAAAACGCCAAGCCTGGAAGCCTTGCGGCAAAGGCGAATATGGTAAGGCAGTATAATGAGAGAAATAACAAATAATTCAGTATTTTTATTTTTAGGGTTTTTATATTTAAGGTTTTCATAAAAAATGGGAGGTTATTGCAATGGATTATATGGAATTTAAAGGTAAGACAAAAAATGATGCCATAACAGAGGCGTGCAGGCATTTTTCAGTTCCAAGTGATAAGCTTGATTATGTAGTTGTTGAGGAGGAAAAGTCGGGATTTTTAGGTATTGGCGCTAAGCCTGCCATTATAAAGGCAAGGGTTAAGGAGGATGTGCAGGAGGAGGTTATAGAGCCTGTAAAAATTCCTGAGGTTTCAAATTATCAAAATCCTAAGAGCGCTCAAAATAATTCTGACAAGCCACATTCTTATGCGTCAAACAATGCTGCTGCGCCGCGTTCGGAGAATGTCACAAAATCCGCCCCTGTTGACAGCGCGGAGGTTGAGGCAGTATGCAGGAAATTTTTAGATGATGTTTTCGCCGCTATGAAGCTTACTGTTAAGATTGATACAAAATATAATGAACAGCTTAGAATTCTTGATATAGAGCTCAGCGGTGATGAGATGGGAGTTTTGATTGGCAAGAGAGGTCAGACGCTTGATTCCCTTCAGTATTTAGTTTCACTGGTAATTAACAAGGGTACGACGGAATACATAAGAGTAAAGGTTGATACTGAAAATTACAGGCAGAGACGCAAGGAAACTCTTGAAAATCTTGCAAAGAATATTTCTTATAAGGTAAAGAGGACAAAACGCCCTGTAGCGCTTGAGCCTATGAATCCTTATGAGAGAAGGATTATTCATTCCGCATTGCAAAATGACAGATATGTCACAACCCACAGCGAGGGCGAGGAGCCGTACAGACGCGTGGTAGTTACTTTAAAAAGACAATAAAAAAACATTAAAGAATTCTAAGGCAGTAAAAGACGCTGCCTAAGACTTAAAAAGAGGCTGTTGCAAAACAGGGATTGTTTTGTTACAGCCTTTTTAGAAAATCTGTTGATTTTTTTATGGATTTATTTTTGGAGGCTTTATGAGGTCAGATACAATTGCCGCCGCCGCTACGGCTATGAGCAATTCGGGCATAGGCATAATACGGATAAGCGGAGATGAGGCTGTTGAGATAGCGGACAGGATTTACTGTTCAAAAAATAATAAAAAGCGGTTGATAAATGTCAAAAGCCATACTATTCATTATGGCTTTATTTATGATGGCGGAGTAATGCTTGATGAGGTTATGGTTTCCGTGATGAGGGCTCCTAATACTTATACGCGAGAGGATATTGTCGAGATTAACTGTCATGGCGGCGCGCTTGTGATAAATAAGATACTTGACATTCTTGTCAGAAACGGCTGCAGAATTGCGGAGGCTGGCGAGTTTACAAAACGCGCTTTTCTGAATGGGAGAATAGATTTGTCCGAGGCGGAGGCTGTAATGGATATCATTCAGTCGAAAAACGAGTTTGCCCTCAAAAGCTCTGTAAGACAGTTAAAAGGCGCTGTTTCTGATAAGATATCTAAGCTGCGGAGTGAAATTTTGCATGAAATAGCGTTTATTGAGTCGGCACTTGATGATCCTGAGCATATAAGCCTTGACGGATTTAGCGCTAAGCTTGGTGAAGAGACGGACAGAATTTGCGGTGATTTGGAAAAGCTTATCGGAAGCGCTGATAATGGCAGGGTTTTGAAGGAAGGTATAAATACCGTGATAGTCGGCAAGCCGAATGTCGGAAAGTCATCTTTTTTGAATTTGATTTTAGGCGAGGACAGGGCGATTGTCACAAACGTAGCTGGAACTACGAGGGACGTTTTGGAGGAAACAGTAATATTAAACGGAATAAGCCTGAATATTGTTGATACTGCGGGAATACGCGACACTGATGATGTGATTGAAAAGATAGGCGTGGATAAGGCGAGAAAATATGCTAATGATGCCGATTTGATTGTGTATATTGCAGATGCGTCAAAGTCTCTTGATGATGATGATGATGAGATTATTGGGATGATATGCTGCAAAAAGATTATTGTGCTTTTAAATAAGACGGATTTAGAGCAGGCTGTATCTGAAAAGGACATAGAAGAAAAATTCTGCGGAAGGGCTGATAAAATGACATATATGTCAGAAAATAATTTTTCTGCGGTCAGGATTATTAAGACTTCTGTTAAAGAGAAAAAAGGTATTGAAGAATTTGAAAATGCAATTAAGGAAATGTTTTTTAATGGCGATATTGATTTGAATGATGAAGTGTATATTACGAATCAAAGGCATAAGGAAGCTCTGATTGAGGCGCTTGACAGTATGAGGATGGTAAGGAAAAGCATAGATGATGATATGCCCGAGGATTTTTACTCCATTGATTTGATGAGCGCATATGCAGCGCTTGGAAGGATAATCGGGGAAGAAGTCGGTGATGATTTAGTGGAGGAGATATTTAGTAAATTTTGTATTGGAAAGTAGGAAATATTTTTTTAGGGTATATAGAACAAATTCGTAGGTGCCTTGAGAATGGAGGATTAGTGTGGAGATTAGGGAAAAGGTAGACGTGTGCGTAGTAGGCGCGGGGCATGCGGGCTGTGAGGCGGCGCTTGCGTGTGCGCGCCTTGGTTTGGAAACTGTGATTTTTACTGTGAGCGTGGACAGCATTGCACTTATGCCATGTAATCCGAATGTTGGAGGCACTTCCAAGGGGCATTTGGTAAGGGAGCTTGACGCGCTTGGCGGTGAGATGGGCAAAAATATTGATAAGACCTTTATTCAGTCAAAGATGCTTAATATTTCAAAAGGTCCCGCTGTTCATTCGCTCAGGGCGCAGGCTGACAAGGCTGAGTATTCTCGAGCTATGCGGAAGGTCTTGGAAAACCAGGAGCATTTGACTATCAAGCAGGCTGAGGTCGTCGAGCTTTTGACTGAAAATATTGAAAATATGACAGATATGTCACATTTGATTAATGAAACAAATGCACAAAATATAGAGAACATGTCTGATGAAGAAAGTACACAAAATATGACAATTATGTCTGATAAAGAAAGAATACAAAATATGATAGATATGTCACATTTTAAAAATGTATCTGATATACAGACTAATTCTGGAAATTTATCGAAAGGCATAGCTACAAAGAAAATAACAGGAGTTAAAACATATACAGGCGCGGTTTATGAGTCTAAGGCTGTGGTGCTTTGTACAGGCACATATTTAAATGCACGCTGTCTGTGCGGCGAGGCTATTACTTATACAGGTCCAAATGGTCTGCAGGCGGCTAATCATCTTACTGATTCATTGAAGGCGCTTGGCATTGAGATGCGTCGGTTTAAGACAGGCACGCCTGCCAGAATGGATAAACGTTCTATAGATTTTAGCAAGATGGAGGAACAGTTCGGCGACGAGAGAGTAGTGCCGTTTTCTTTTTCTACAAATCCCGATGACGTGCAGATTGAGCAGGCATCATGCTGGCTTACTTATACGAATGAAAAGACGCACGAGATAATACGCCAGAATCTTGACCGTTCACCGATTTATGCTGGAATAATAGAAGGGACAGGTCCGAGATATTGTCCTTCGATTGAGGATAAGGTCGTGAAATTTGCCGACAAGGAAAGGCATCAGGTATTTATTGAGCCAGAAGGGCTTCATACAAATGAGATGTATGTCGGCGGAATGAGTTCATCGCTTCCAGAAGATGTCCAGCTTGCTATGTATAGGACAGTCGCGGGACTTGAAAATTGTAAGATTGTCAGAAATGCTTACGCTATAGAATATGATTGCATTAATCCTGACCAGCTCTATCCTACGCTTGAATTTAAGGATATTTCAGGGCTTTTCAGCGGAGGGCAGTTTAACGGAAGCAGCGGGTATGAGGAGGCTGCGGCGCAGGGCTTGATTGCGGGGATAAACGCGGCGCTTTTTATACAAGGAAGGGAACAAATAGTGCTTGACCGTTCGCAGGCTTATATTGGCGTGCTTATTGACGATTTGGTGACGAAAGAGAATTTTGAACCTTACCGAATGATGACGTCGCGCGCAGAGTACAGACTTTTGCTGAGACAGGATAATGCGGATTTGCGTCTTAGGAAGATTGGTTATGAGGTCGGGCTTGTCACAAAGGAGCAGTATGATTATGTGTGCAGGAAGGAAGAAATGATTTCTGCCGAGATAGCGCGTCTTGAAAATATAAAGGTCGGTGCAAACAGGGAAATGCAGGAATTTCTTGAAAGCAAAGGGAGTACGGGCTTGAAAACCGCGGCATCGCTTGTAGAGCTGATCAGCAGACCTGAGCTTTCGTATGAAATGCTTTCGGAGATTGATAAGGACAGAAAGCCTCTGCCTGCAGATGTTATCGAACAGGTGAATATCAATATCAAATATGACGGATATATCAAGCGCCAGCTAAAGCAAGTCGAGCAGTATAAAAAAACTGAAAAGAAGAAAATTCCGCCTGATATTGATTATGACGATATAAAGAGTTTGCGTCTGGAAGCGCGGCAAAAGCTTAAAAAATTTAAGCCTATTTCAGTCGGGCAGGCATCAAGGATAAGCGGAGTTTCGCCAGCTGATGTTTCTGTGCTTTTGGTGTATCTTGAACAGCGGAATAGAGATGCCAGATAAAGAGGCTATAAAAATGAAATTATATGTTGTATTAGCTGATGTAGGTTTTTAAGCAGTTTTGTCGGAAGAATAATTTTTTTAAATAAGAAATGCATTATAAAGATTATAAAAATAATATACGTCGGTATTAGGCTGGTATTAATATTTATAAGATTACAGGCTGTAGAAATTTTTATTTGGTATTTTTATTAAAAATTATGTGTTTGCATTTTGTTTTTAAATGTCTGGGGGATTGCATGGAAATATTGGAAAGAGGTTTAAAAGAGTTTGGACTTTCACTGAATGATGAACAGAGGAAGGCTTTTCAAAAATATTATGATTTGCTGATTGAGTGGAATAGCTTTATGAATTTGACAGCGATTACCGAGCCTGATGAGGTTTGCGTAAAGCATTTTCTTGACAGTGTATCGCTCTGTAAGGCTATAGATTGCGACAAGGAAATTGAGCTTATTGATATAGGAACGGGTGCGGGATTTCCGTCAATTCCATTGAAAATTATGTTTCCAAAGCTTAAAATTACAATGTTGGACTCACTTGGAAAGCGTGTCAGGTTTTTAGATGAAGTAATCGGCAGTTTGAATTTAAAAGGGATAACCGCGGTACATTCCCGCGCGGAGGACTTGGCTGTGAAAAGTGAATACCGCGAGCGTTTTGACATATGCGTGTCGCGTGCCGTGGCAAATCTTTCTACGCTTTCGGAATACTGTCTGCCATATGTAAAAATCGAAGGATTTTTTGTTTCTTATAAATCTGAAAAAGTTGCGGAGGAAGTGAAATCGGCGCAAAACGCGGTAAAAATTTTAGGCGGAGAGATTTCTAGGCAGGTTGAATTCACATTGCCGTGTTCTGATATTTACAGAAATTTATTTATGATAAAAAAGGTCAAACCCACGCCGAAGAAATATCCGAGAAGAGCGGGAGTGCCGTCGAAGGAGCCATTATGAAGGAATACAAAGAGAAAAAAGAGATTTTATATTTAAATGAGTATGAGCGCAGGCGGATTGCGGAGGATTTGCACGATACTACTGTTCAGGAGCTTGTGCATTTGTCACAGCAGCTGGAGCTTGCGCTTATGTATATGGATAAGGACATTATCCAGTCGCGGCTTGAGATTTTGTCCGCGAAAAATAACGTGAAAAAGATAATCAGAGGAATACGCGAGACGATTTATGATTTGCGCCCCGTGACTTTAGATGATATAGGGTGGGAGACTTCGATAAATCGCCTTTACAATGAGCTTGTTGAAAATAACAGCGGAATACAGGTGAATTTTGATATTGATGACGTGAAGGTTGATGATAAGATAATTGAGGTTTCGCTGTACAGGATTATAAAAGAGGCGTGCCAGAATGTAGTAAAACATTCGCGCGCGAAGAATATGTGGGTGTCGCTCAGGTTTGGTGATGAGGTTATCAGGCTTATAATCAAAGATGACGGTGACGGTTTTCAGTCAAAGGAGGAGGAAAAGCATTTCGGTATTCCTTTTATGAAGGAGAGGGTTATGCTGCTTTCGGGGAAGATTGATATTGAGTCAAATAGTGACGGTACTGTCATTTTTGTGGAAATTCCCAGAAAAAAACATTAAGAAATTCTAAGGCGCCAAAGGACGCTGCCAAAGAGTTTCTAAATGTTTATGAAAAACGCAAGGATGGCGTTTTTCTTGAATGATTTATTTTTTTGCTTAAGCGTAGGGATGAGAGTGTTATATTGAAAAAATTTATGAATTTTAAGTCGTTAAAAGATATTGCTTAAGAGTTTTTAAATGAGTTATTTTAATTTTATTATGGAATGGTGATTGTATGGTTAGGGTAATGATTGTGGATGATTATGAATTGGTGCGTGAGGGGATTAAAAGGCTGATAGAGTTTGATGATGATATTTGCGTTGCTGATGAGGCGTGTGACGGTGAGGAATGTCTTGATAAAATTCGCAGCGTCAAGCCTGATGTTGTGCTGCTTGATATAAATATGCCTGGGAAAAACGGATTTGAGATTTTGAAGGAGCTGCACAGCAGGAAAAGTTGTCCTAAGATATTGATGCTTACCGTGTATAGTGAGGTTGAGTATCTGATAAAAGCGATTGATATGGGAGTTGACGGATATGTGTTAAAAGACGCGGATTCGAGGGAGCTTATTCGTGCGATTCATATTATAAATGAAGGAGAAAAATTTATACAGCCTTCGCTGATACCGATGCTAAATTCGCGTCTCATCGCACGTGATATTGATAAGGAAAAAATTGATTTTTTGTCGGAGCGTGAGCTTGAAGTGCTGAAGCTTGCGTCAGTGGGGCTTTTAAATAAGGAAATCGGCGAAAAGCTTGATATTTCAGAGCGTACAGTAAAAAATCATATGGCTAATATTTTCAGAAAGCTTGACTGCAATGACAGAACGCAGGCGGCGGTTTTCTCTATACGCAATGGTCTTGTGAAGGTGAATGGGTGAGAGGTTAATTAAAAATGAGCAGATTTTTATATTGAAGGAGATGATTTTATGACAATGGCGAGGGTAGAATTTGATGTTCCAGAAGAAATAGTGCCATACACAATGCCAGAGGATAAAGATGCACAGTTAATAAGAAATGCAATGTTGGTATATCCATATATAAAAAGCGGCGCAATATCATATGGAAAAGCATCGGAAATGCTTGGACTTCATAAAATAGATTTAATTGCATTGTATGGTAAATTGGGATTGCCGTATTTTGATGAAACAGAGGAGGAGCTTGAGGAAGATTTGTCAGTGCTGAGAGAAATAAGAGGAACGACAGTATGATTGTTGTATCAGATACTACGCCGATAATCGCACTTATGAAAGCAGGGCAGCTGGGGCTATTGCAGAAACTGTTTAATGTAGTTTACATTCCAATGGCAGTATATCGGGAATTAACGGAAAACAAATCATTTCAAGAAGAAGTGAGAACAATACAAAAATGTGGGTTTATATATGTAGAAGAAGTAGGCAATAAAAAATCTGTTGATATATTGCAAAAATTTACTGGATTAGATGCTGGGGAAAGCGAGTCAATCATTTTGGCGGATGAAAAATGTTCAGATGTATTATTGATGGATGAGCATAAGGGCAGACAAGTTGCCAAAAAGATGGATATAAAAATAACTGGCACGCTTGGAATTTTGATACAGGCATTTGATGAAAAATTGCTGTCGCGGGAAGATATTGAGATATATATTGAAAAGCTGAAGGAAAATGGCATACGGATAAGCGACAAACTTTATCAGAAGCTTAGAAATTATGTAAAATAGTATTAAATTAAAGTGAAAAATAAATTTTTCACACGCAGATTTGTGCTTAAGGCACAAATTCATAAGTGCATCAAGAAGGTTATTATTATGAGAAAGTTGCAGGTACGATATGTTTTTCATTATTTTTATGGTAATAAGCTCATTGATTATGCCTGTCTTAATGATTGTTTTTGGAAATATGTTAAAGAAAAATCCGCCTAAAAAAATCAATGGATTGTATGGATATCGGTCAACACGTTCTTCTAAAAATATGGATACGTGGAAATTTGCACAGGAATATTGTGGAAAGATTTGGGTTAAATTTGGAATAGTTCTTATGCCGTTGTCGTTAGTTGTTCTGCTGTTTACGGATAGGAGCTATAATTTTATTTCTGTTATAGTAATTTTGATTTATTTTGTGCAGATAGCAGTGCTTTTTGTTTCGGTTTTTCTGACTGAAAGGGCTTTAAAGAAAAAGTTTGGGAATTAAATCAATGAGAAAATTTGTTCGATTTGTTATAGGTATTTTTATGCTGATATTTGCATTGCTGTTTTTGTTATGCATGCTGTATTTTATTCACGGCTCTTTTGAGTTTAATCCATTGGAGGAGCGGCACTCGCAGATAAGGGATGTTATGGCTTTGTTTATGTTTTTACTTGGCGGTTTGGAGATTAGTTGTCTGGCTGTTTGGATTAAATTAAGGAAGTAAAGCGGATTATTTTTTAAAGATGAGGTACAGGTATGAGGTCAGAAAATGAAATTTACAGTTTGATTTTAGAAATAGCAAAAAATGATGCTAGAATTAAGGCTGTTTATATGAATGGTTCGAGGACGAATATAAATGCTCCGAAGGATATTTTTCAAGATTATGATATTGTTTATGTTGTGGAGAATACCCAGAGCTTTATAGATGACAGGGACTGGATTAATGTTTTTGGTAAAATTATTTATATGCAGTACCCTGATGAGAATCCGAATTATCCGAGTGATAAGGAAAATAGTTACGGTTATCTGATGCAGTTTGCTGATGGTGTGAGGATTGACTTGACTTTGCAGACTGTAGATTATGCTTTGCACCATATTATGGAGGACAGGCTTTGTAAGATTTTGATGGACAAGGAAAATATACTTCCTGAAATCGGAGAGGCAACGGATTGTCAGCGTTGGGTTAAAAAGCCTGCGAAGGAGCAGTATTTTGCAGTCTGCAATGAATTTTGGTGGTGTACCAATAATGTAGCAAAAGGGATTTGGCGGAAGGAAATTCCGTATGTGCAGGATATGGTGAATTATTGTGTAAGACCTCAGCTTATTACTATGCTTAATTGGAAGGCAGGTATTTTGACAGATTGGAAAGTGAGTGTGGGAAAATCGTCGAAATATTTGTATAGGCATCTTTCGGAGGAAGAATGGAAGATGCTTTTATCGACTTATTTTGACGGTGATGTTGAGAATGCGTGGAAGTCTGTTTTTCGTATGTGTGAGCTGTTTGATAATACGGCGCGTTTGGTTGGGGAAAAGCTGGGCTGGGAATACAATGCGCAGGAGGGAAAAGCAGCTTGGAATTTTTTGGAATATGTGTATAGGATGTAATCTGTGTAGAAAGTAATGGAAAGTTTTTGCTTTGCACAAAAATGTTTCACGTGAAACATTTTTGTAAAAAATTATTTAGATTGGATTATAGTGATTGTTTAAGTAAATGTGATTGTGGTAAAATTAATGAAACAAATCGAAATTGTCGGCAGAGAGTATTATTGTGAGATATGATTTAAATTTTTCAAAATAAAAAGTCCCTTTTTTGAAGTCCCTTTTCGGAATTGTGGGTCTGGTCGAAGCTCTGCCCATTTGGTATGCTCCCCGATAGGTATTAGGTATGGTTGATTTTTGGATTTTCCGAAAAGGGGTGGTGGAACAAATTTAATGAGAATGTGATATATAAATGAGCATGATTGTGGTATTATGTTAGTGAAACAAATCGAAGGTTGTGGAGGCGTCCTATGAAATTATTATTTATAATTGGCGATGCTGCAGTCGGAAAAATGACAGTTGGCCAAGAACTGATGAAAATAACTGAATTAAGGCTCTTTCACAATCACATTACCATCGAACCTGTGATAGAAATTTTCGGCAGATACGATGAGAAAACGATATCAGAAATGCGAGACATTATTTTCAGGAACTATGCAGCTTCTGACAATTATGGAATGATTTTTACATTGATGATGGATTTCGATTTATCTTCAGACTGGGAGTATCTGGAGCACGTCAAGGGTATATTTGAGCCGTATGGGACAGATTTCTATTACGTTGAATTGATTGCTCCGCAAGAAATCAGGCTGAAAAGAAATGTTTCAGAGAACAGGCTGAAATATAAGGCTTCCAAAAGAAATATAGAGACTTCGAACCAGCGTTTGATCAATGATGATAAAAATCACAGGTGTGTCAGTTATGAAGGCGAGATTGTTTTTGACAACTATCTTAGAATCGATAATTCTGATAAAGAGCCTGATGAAGTTGAAAAAATGATTAAAGACACCTTTCATCTATAAATTCCCGTTTATCTACTAACTGTCTTAACTTTCCTTGATTTTCAAGGCTTTGCGGTATGCTTAACCTTAATATATGTATCCTTTTCCCTTGTTTTTGC
>CANQPM010000019.1 GCA_947625775.1 uncultured Lachnospiraceae bacterium
TGGGCTTCAAACAACATATCAGTAGAACTTGGCAGATGATAGAACAGCAAGTGAATGATGTACCATTTCGTCCCGACAATGAGAACGCTGGAGTGAGGAAACCAGTAAAATCAAGGGTTTCAGCGTTTTGAAGTTATGATTTACTACAAATTTACTACAAATTTGCTACGCATAATACGGAATAATACCTGATAATACGTTTTGTGCGGCATTCAATTTTATAAGGTTGTACCTTTAAGGACACTTTCCAAGTGAGAATTTGGGAGTGTCCTTTTGTTATGGTCAAAAAATAAACAAGTAGGAGGGTTCAGAAGATGAACAACACAGCGTTAAGAGCAGAGGCGCAGAGCGCCAACAACACACATGGTTTTTGCAAACGAGGAACATGAGAAGTTTTATTATGCGCCTTTTTATTTTGGGAAATACCGTCTTGTGAAATATGCAGGGCGGTATTTTTCTGTGTAAAAAGAAAGGAAGAAAATATGGCAGATGCAAAAACAGAGAAGCAGAAAGTAAAAGAGATTACGGACAAGTTGAAGGAAGGCTTGTCAATACTGGTTAAATCGTATTGCCAACTTGGTTCTGCTCATCAGACAGAGGAACAGCGCTGCACAAAATTATGATTTTGATAAGAAGAAAACAAAGTATTTTACGACGAAGAGCGGGACATCTTCATATCAGCTGACAACGCAGGCTATCAACATTGATAAGTGGACTACTGATGTTGTTAAACAAAGACAGGAAGATCTGCAAATGGGCGGAAAGAATGGACGTTGCTTGATGGAAGGACATACGGAAAGAATGGTCAGCTGGAAAGCGAGGAATAAATGATTAGAATGTGATGAAAGAACCATGGCATTGAACAAATCATCCCTACTGATTAGGGATTATGAGAATATACGCCAGGATACTCCGGGATATATACATATTCGGCTGCTTTTCTCGTGACAACACATCTTAAATATGTTATACTTTTTACATACCCAAACCTTTCTTTCAACAAAAATACACACCCACTATAAAACGCAGCATCTATAGATAAATAAAAATTTCACTACAACAGCCAGTCAAAACCAGAAACCAAAAACCAAAAATGGAGGGATTAACATGATCTACACAGAATTTAAAGGCAAAAAACTATCCGCATTAGGAATGGGCAACATGCGCCTTCCCGTACTTGACGGTGACGACGGGAAAATCGACGTCAAGGCAGCAGAGGAGATGCTCGACTATGCCATGAAATCAGGCATAAATTACTACGATACGGCATACGGCTACCACAACGGCAATTCCGAAAAAGTAGTCGGACAGCTGCTAAAAAAATATCCACGCGACAGCTTTTACCTCGCCTCAAAATTCCCAGGCTACGACCTCGCAAATATGCCAAAGGTAAAAGAAATATTCGAGGAGCAGCTGCAAAAGTGCCAGGTTGAATACTTTGATTTTTACCTGTTCCACAATGTCTGCGAGATGAACATAGACTACTACCTTGATCCCAAATACGGAATTTACGAATATTTGTTAGAGCAGAAGAAAAACGGCCGTATCAGGCATCTGGGCTTTTCGGCGCATGGCAATATCAGCTGCATGACACGCTTCTTAGACGCATACGGTGAAAATATGGAGTTCTGCCAGATAGAGCTCAACTATTTTGACTATAAATTCCAGGACGCCAAGGGAAAGGCAGAGCTTTTAAACAAGCGCGGCATACCCGTCTGGGTAATGGAGCCAGTCCGCGGAGGACAGCTCGCATCGCTCTCAGATGAATTTGAGGCGAAACTAAAGGCTGCAAGACCTGATGAAAAAATCCCCGCATGGGCATTCAGGTTTATACAATCCATTCCAAATGTAGCCGTCACTCTGTCAGGAATGTCAAATATGCAGCAGCTTAAAGACAATATTGCCACATACGAGGAAAAGAAGCCGCTCAGCGAAAAGGAAATGGAGCTTATCCTTGGCATTGCAGACGACATGATAGCCAAAACTACAGTCCCCTGCACAGGCTGCCATTACTGCGTAAGCCACTGTCCACAAAAGCTTGACATACCTTTCCTGTTAAAGCTGTACAATGAAGCCGTGGTGGCAGGTTCAGGAGATTTTATCGCCCCGATGGCGCTTGCCTCGGTTGACGCCGACAAACAGCCCGAGTGCTGCATAGGCTGCCACAGCTGTTCAAAGGTATGCCCGCAGTCAATACATATTCCTGAGACGCTGCATAGCTTTGCGGAAAAAATGGGAAGGGCGTAAGCAGGAGGAGGAACAAAAAATGCAGGAGCTTCCTGTCATAGAAAACATAGATGTGGCGGAGGGAATAAAAAACTGCGGCACGCAAAAGCTTTTCTTTGATTTGCTCAGGGATTTTTACAAGCTGATAGATTCAAAGACTGAAAAATTGAAAAGCTGCCTTGCAAGCGGAAAAATCCGCGAATACACCATAGAAGTCCACGCTCTGAAAAACACCGCAAGAATGGTCGGCGCGACAGAGCTTTCGTCGCTTTTTTACCAGCTTGAGATGCTCGGCAAGGCGGGCAATAAGGAGGAGCTGTTAAGACTTACGCCGCGCACGCTGGAGCTTTATCAGAGCTATAAGCCGATTTTGGCAGAATACGCGCAGAGCGGTGACGGCGGCAAACAGACCGTTTCCACGGAGCTTATGCAGGAAACCCTGATGCGCCTGCATGATTCGATAGATGCCTTCGATATGGACAAAGCGGATGAGGCGATGAGGGAGCTTGAGACATACGCGTTTCCAGATGATATGCGCACAATGCTTGAGCAGCTTGATATTTTTATGGCAGATGTGGCGATGGAGGAAATCCTTGAGCTTACGGAAAATATGTGCGACAGGCTCGAGGAAAAGAAGCTGGAAGGCGAGGACGCCGACAAGCCGCTTATCATGGTGGTTGATGATGACGCGATTAACGTTCACGCGGTGACAGGCATGCTAAACGAGCACTACCGCGTAATGTCCGCTATGTCTGGAAAGGAAGCGCTAAAGCGCCTCAAAAAACGCCAGCCAATGCTTATCCTGCTTGATGTCCATATGCCCGATATGAGTGGCATAGAGCTGATCCACAAGCTGAAATCCACCGACGAATACGAGGACATTCCAGTGATATTCCTGACCTCGGACATAGACGAGGACACAGAGCTGCAGGGCTTCAAGGAAGGGGCAGCCGACTTTATAAGAAAGCCCTTTAGAAAAGACGTGGCGCGTCAGAGAATAGGCAGAATAATAGAGCTTGAATACCTAAAAAAGAACCTGCGCAGCGAGGTCGAAAAGCAGACGGCAGTAGCCGAGGAAAGGCGCCGTAAGGTTGAGCGCATGTCGCTGCAGATGGTTCAGGCGCTTGCAAACACAATCGACGCAAAGGACTCCTATACAAACGGACATTCCACGCGCGTGGCGAAATATTCCGTTATGCTTGCGCAAAGAATGGGATATACGGGCGATGCGCTGGAGCGTCTAAGATATGCCGCCCTTCTCCATGACATAGGCAAAATCGGCGTGCCAAAGGAAATAATAAACAAGCCCTCAAAGCTCACAGACGAGGAATATGCGGTAATAAAGACGCACCCCGTAATCGGTTCGAATATTTTAAAGGAAATAACGGAGATTCCCGACATTTCCATAGGCGCAAGATGGCATCATGAAAGGTATGACGGCAAAGGCTACCCCGACGGCCTTAAAGGCGAGGAAATTCCCGAGCTTGCAAGGATTATAGGAGTTGCCGACGCTTACGACGCTATGACCTCAAAGCGCAGCTACCGCGATGTAATAGCCCAGGAAAAGGTTTTGGGCGAGGTCGAGCGCTGCAGGGGGACGCAGTTTGATCCCAGAATAGCGGACATCATGCTTGAGCTTATAAAAGAGGATAAAAATTACACAATGCACGAATAAAATTTTGCTAAAAATAGTGATTTTTCACCAAAAATATGATATAATAAGCATAAGTTTATCAGCCATAGCCGCAAAGCTGTCGGCTATGGCTTACGCATAAAAATATACTGGGAGGGTTAGCCATGGAAATCTATGATTTTACTGTAAAGACGCGCGACGGCAGGGATATTTCCCTTTCTGATTATAAGGGAAAGGTTCTTCTTATTGTAAATACGGCTACAGGCTGCGGTTTCACGCCGCATTACAAAGAGCTGCAGGCGCTTTATACGCAATATCATAAGGAGGGCTTTGAGATACTTGACTTTCCATGCAACCAGTTCGGCGAGCAGGCGCCTGGCACGGACGAGGAAATCCATTCCTTCTGCACAAAAAGATACGGCATCACATTTCCGCAGTTTTCAAAAGTAGAAGTAAACGGTCAGGGCGCGATACCCTTGTACAAATGGCTTGTAGAAAATACGGCTTTTGTCGGATTTGATACAGGCACCCCAATGGGCGCGATGCTGAGCCAGCTTGTCAAAAAGCAGGACAGGCGCTACAAAAACAATAGCTCCATCAAATGGAATTTTACAAAATTCCTTATAGACAGGAACGGCAACATTATCGCGCGCTTTGAGCCGACAGCTTCTATGGCGAAGGTGCGGGAAAAGATAAGGGATATAATCGGATAATGTAATGGCTGCTTATATGGCATAAATATGAACGGGGGCGAAAGGATGCGATGAAAAGGAACACTATAAAAAAATTTGGTTTTGCTTTTTTGATTAATTTTCTTTTATTCTTTATGCTGTTGATTTTTGGACCGTCTGAGATTTTTTTCTCAAATGTCACCGAATTTGACTTTGTATATGGTGAATTTGCAGGATATATGACATTGTTTGCCGCAGCAGGCGCGGTTATTTTTTCGCTTGTGTTTTCTCTGCTGCCAGATAAGGCGTACAGGCTGGCAGTGTCTGTTATATTTGCTGTTTCAGTTGGCGGGTATATTCAGGTTATGTTTTTGAACAAAAATTTGGATTTGCTTGGCGTAAACCCCGAAGGATATAAAATAAGCATGGGAAAGTCTATGGGCAATCTTGTTATTTGGCTTGTTATAATGCTTGGCGTTCTCATTTTGGCATTTCGTAAGTTGGAGCTTTGGAAAAAGGCAGTTATGTATCTGTCTGTTTTCCTTTTGCTTATACAGGCGGTTGCGTTGATTTCGCTGACTGTATCGGCAAAAGAGGAGGCATATGTCTATCAGGAGGGAAGCTGGCATCTTTCGGGTGAGAATCAGTATATGGTTTCTGCCAATAAAAATATAATCGTCATAATATTGGACTATTTCAGCAATCAGTATGTTGAGCCTATGCTTGCTGAGTATCCTGATTCTGTGGATTTCCTGCATGATTTTACGTACTACAGCAATATGGATTGCGTTTATTTTGGCACATTTCCTTCACTTCCGCATATGCTGACGGGAAATGATGTTGATATGTCATGTGGTGTCAACGAATGGTGTGAAAAGATTTGGAATAATGAGAAGACAGATAAATTTTATAAAATGCTTTTAAAACAAAATTTTGTTACAAATGTGTACACGCCGGACACAAATATTTTGTGTGGGCTTAATTCTGCAGAGATTTTGAATGGCAAATTGTCAAATGTAGTAAATTCATCGCAGGAGATAGATATTTTTTATAAGTTGCTTTTTAAGACTATGGCTAAAATGTCAAGCTACCGTATGTTTCCTGATATTGTAAAACCGTATTTTTACGCAAACATTGATGAATATTCTAAGATTGTGGAGGTAAAGGATAACAGGATAAACCATGAAAATTATGATTTTTATAATGGATTGAAAGAAAATGGATTGTCTGTGGACAGGAGGTCTAATTATTACATTGTTCAGCATCTAATGGGTACGCACCTTTATACGACTGACGAATCGGGGAATTATAAAGAAGATTCAACGATTGAGGAAACAGCAAAAGGATGTATGGTAATTGTAGAGGAGTATCTAAATCTGTTAAAAGATTTAGGAGTATATGACGACGCCACTATAATTGTTACATCAGACCATGGTGGACCGTATGATTCTCAGGTGATATTTTATATGAAGGAACCGCAGGAAAAGCATGATGTATCACCTGTCAATACTTCACCGGTTTCGTTCAATGAATTTTTGCCTACTATCGCGGAAATGGCAGGCGTTGATTATGCTGAGTATGGTAAGTCAATACATGATTATGGAGAAGGCGAAAAAAGAACTAGAACGGTTTGGATGCGCACGCACAATCCCAATTATCCTGAAGTGCCTTGCTACACTGGCGATAAAGATGGAGAATCTAATGTATATTTTGGATATACCTATACTGGTGATATAGGGGATCTTTTAACCACAGTAGGGGATGGACCCGATCAGATTGTTCCGATGGTAGATTCCTATTTTTAGGCTGGACATGGCTGTTGGAGGGTGATATAATACTAATTATTGTGTATTAATGGAGGATAGAAATTATGAAAAAAACAGTCACAAAAATATTTTCGTTTCTTTACTTTTTTACCTGCTTTCATGCGCTTTTCACCGTGCCCGTCTATGCGTACATTGATCCTTCGGCAGTGACGTACATCATTCAGGGCGTAGCGGGAGTGCTGATTGCGCTTGGCGCCGCGCTCACAATTTTCAGGCATAAGATTTTCAGCTTCTTTAATAGAAAGAAATCTGGAAACGAAGAAGAAGAAAAAATCGAATTTAAGGACACAGAGGATTAAAAAATATGGGCGCTGCAGTTGACGCGATAGTAAACGGCTTAGTATGGCTTATAAACGCCTGTTATGCCGTCTGCCATAATTATTGGATTGCGATTTTTATATTTACTTTTTTGACAAAGGTTATCCTGCTTCCCCTTTCCATTTGGGTGCAGAAAAATTCCATCAAGACAGTCCGAATGCAGCCTGAGATGAACCACATAAAGGCGGCGTATATGGGCAATCAGGAGATGATTTCCGAGGAGCAGTACAAGCTTTTTAAGCGGGAGAAGTACAGCCCGTTTGTGGATTTGATACCGCTGTTTGTCCAGCTTGCGCTGTTGATGGGCGTCGTGGAGGCGGTAAAGCGCGGGACAACCTTAAACGCTGTGCCTATACAAACTATGGGGCTTACGCTGCTCGTGCCTGTGATTGCGGCAGTGTCGGCCTTTTTGATGTGCTATGTGCAGAACAAAATAAATGTCCTGCAGGCAGAACAGGGGGCGCTTAACCAGTACGGCACTATGATATTTTCCGTAGGTCTCTCCCTGTATCTTGGATTTTTTGTATCAATAGGAGTAGGAATATATTGGAGCTACAGCAACCTGCTTTCCATACTTCAGCTTGTGCTTTTAAACATATGGATAAATCCCAAAAATTATATAGATTATGACGCTTTGGAAAAGAGCAAGGAGGAGCTGAAACAGGCGAAACAGTTTATGGCACCCAAAAAGAAGGCGGACAGGAAAAATCCGTACCGCAAAAAGGAAAAAGCGGATTATAAACGCTTCTTTTCCTCTGGCAGAAAGCGCGTAGTCTTCTATTCGGAGAAAAACGGCTTTTATAAATATTACAAGAATATAATAGAGGAGATAATACGCAGGACTAATATCGTGGTGCATTATATCACAAGCGATCCGCTTGACGAAGTCTTTAGCCTGGAGAGCGAGCAGTTCAAGCCATATTACATTGGCGAGAACCGTTTGATTGTGCTGATGATGAAGCTTGAGACCGACATCTGTGTGATGACCACGCCCGATTTGGAAAATTTTCAGTTAAAACGCTCATATGTGAAAAAAGACATTGAGTATATCTATGTGCCGCATGATGTGAACAGTGCAAATTTGTCCTTCCACAAAGACGCGCTTGATCACTTTGATACAATCTATACATCAGGACCGAAAAATAGGGCAGAAATTGCTGAACGGGAGCAAAAATATGGACTGCCATTAAAGACACTTGTCGAATGGGGCTCTTCAGTTATTGATGATATGACGGCATCTTATAATAAAATGCTTGTGGAAGAAAATATGCAGACTGATGACAGCCATAAAAAGACAATTTTGATAGCGCCTTCTTGGCAAAAGGACAATATATTAGATTCATGCATTGAGCGTATGTTGGACAAGCTTGTGAAGACGGATTATCACATTATTGTAAGACCGCACCCGCAGTATGTGCGCCATTTTGAGAGTAAGATTGATGCATTGGCAGCTAAGTACAGCACTTATGATGTTGTTTTCCAAAAAGATTTTTCTTCCAATAAGACTGTGTATATGGCGGATTTGCTTGTAACAGACTGGTCGAGCATCGCATTTGAGTATGCATTTTCAACATTGAAACCTGTACTGTTTATCGATACGCCAATGAAAATTCTTAATCCTGATTATCAGGAATTGAAAACCGTGCCAATTGATATAGAACTACGTAATGTAATAGGCATATCTATCAATTTGGAAGATGCAGGGGACAGAATTGCGCCAGCAGTAGATAAGCTGTTAGGAGACGCGGAATTTTCAAGCGATTCTTTGCAAAAATTAAAAGAGCAGTATATTTATAACATTGGAACAAGCGGTAAGGTGGGCGCAAAATATATAATTGACCGTTTGGTTAAGCGCTCTGAAAAATAAGGAAGGGAGAAAAGCAAAAATGACAAATGGTAAGTGGCATGAAATATGGGAAAAGAGAAAGGCGGATGAAAAGGAGTTAAAGTCTGGAGATGCGCATAGGGTATTTATGGAACTAAAGCGCATTGCGGGATGGGACTCAGTCAATACCAGGGGGGGGGTATGATAAAGTCGAACTCGCGTATGATGAATTTTACTCCCAATATATACAAACTAAGAATGAATTAGAATTTAACGCAACGACGCAAAAAAAGGAAATAAAAAGCATATTTGAAGTCGGCTGTGGCTGTGGGGCAAATTTATATTTGTTTCAAAGAGATGGAATAAAAGTGGGCGGAATAGATTATTCGTCATCAGAAATTGAAATTGCAAAGGGAGTATTGGAAGCGCCTAAGGAATTGATTTGTGATGAGGCATCAAATTTATCATATGAGATTATGTATGACGCCATACTTTCAAATAGTGTTTTTTCATATTTTGATGGATATGATTATGCTTATGAAGTGTTGGAAAAAATGTATAAGAAGGCGGAATATTCAATTGGAATTATAGATATTCATGATGCGGACAAAAAAGACGCCTTTATTTCGTATAGGAAACAGGTTATAGAAAATTACGAAGAACGATATAAGGACTTGCCTAAATTTTTCTATGAAAAACAGTTCTTTTTAAATTTTGCCGAAACACATAATATGAGCATTAGATTTTCAAAGCCGAGCATGAAGGAATATTGGAATAACGATTATGTCTATAATTGTTTTATGATAAAAAATGAAATGTAGTTTATTGGAGAAATATTGTTATGGTAAAGAGAAACGTATTATTAAATCCAGGTCCTGCGACAACTACAGATACCGTAAAGATGGCGCAGGTTGTGCCGGATATCTGTCCCAGGGAAAAAGAGTTTGTGACGGTTATGCGCGAGATTGACGACGGTCTTTTGAAAATCGTGCATGCCGATCCCGCTGTGTACGCGGCTGTCTTGTTTTGCGGCTCAGGCACTATAAATATGGATATCTGCCTCAATTCCCTGCTGCCGAAGGACGACAAGAAAATCCTGATACTCAACAACGGCGCATACAGCAGCAGGGCTGTTGAGATATGCGAATATTACGGACTTGCGCATATAAACCTGCAGCTTCCGCTCAATCAGCCTATGGATTTGGAGGCAGTTGAAAAGACATTGCAGGAAAACCCTGATGTCGCGCTCGTCTACACCACCCACAACGAAACAGGCACAGGGCTTTTAAACCCTATCCGTGAGATAGGCGCTATAGCGCATAAGCGCCACGCCCTATTTGTGGTGGACACGACCTCTACTTATGCTATGCGCCCCATAGATATGCAAAAGGACAACATTGACTTCTGCATGGCGTCGGCGCAAAAGGGAATAATGGCGATGACGGGACTTTCTTTCATAATAGGAAATAAAGCCGTAATAGAGGCGTCAGCCGAGTACCCCAAGCGTTCATATTACTGTAATCTTTATATGCAGTATAAATATGCAAAGGAGCACGGCGAGATGCACTTTACCCCGCCAGTACAGGTGATTTATGCGGCAAGGCAGGCTTTGAAGGAATACTTTGAGGAGGGAGAGACAGCAAAATGGGAACGCCACTTAGGAGTATTCAATGCTATCTGTGACGGGCTGGCAAGGCTGGGCTTTCGCACCTATATCCCCAAGGAACACTCGTCAGGGCTTGTCGCGGCGGCGCTCTATCCTGATGATGAAAACTGGGATTTTGCCAAAATCCACGACTATTGCTATGAGAGAGGCTTTACGATATATCCCGGCAAGGTTGAAAAAATGGGAATGTTCCGCCTCTGTGCGTTGGGAGCGATAACAGCCAAGGACATTGAGGACTTTTTTGCGGTTTTTGAGGAAGCGTTAAAAAAATATAATGTGGCAACGCCTGTAAAATATAATTAGATAATGAGTATTGGTGTTTTCACGCGGCAGCCTGTGCTGTGATGCTGCAATGGCTCTGACGGCAGATGAAAAGTCACATTTTTTGATTTTTCATTGTCCTGTTGTGTAAACGCTGGGAATGGAGATTGATATGAGGAAAATTTACACTTGCTTTTGCACAGATGTTATCCATGAGGGACACTTGAATATATTAAATGAAGCGAAGAAATACGGTCAGGTTATCGTAGGCGTGCTGGCAGACGAGGCAATGGTGCGCTACAACCGTTTCCCGACAATTTCACTTGAAGAGCGTATAGATATTGTAAAGGCTACAGGACTTGCGGATAAGGTGATGATACAGCAGGATATCATGTATGACGCTGTTTTGAATGAGCTAAAGCCCGATTATGTCATTCACGGCGACAACTGGCAGAACGGACCCGAGAGTGCAATCAGGGAAAATGTATTAAACAATCTCAAAAAATACGGCGGGCAGCTCATAGAAGTGCCATATACATACAATGAAAAGGTCAAAAAGATTGACGACCGCATGAAGGAAAAGCTTGCGATGCCCGAATTTAGGCGTAAGCGCCTGCGCCAGCTGATAAAGCTGCGCCCTATTGTAAAAACGCTTGAAGTACATTCAGGCCTGACAGGCTTGATTGCCGAAAAAACTATCGTGGAGAGCAACGGAGAGCTCGACCAGTTTGACGCCATGTGGATTTCAAGCCTGTGCGACTCGACCGCAAAAGGCAAGCCCGACATAGAGCTCGTCGATATGTCCTCGCGAATCCGCACCATCGACGACGTAATGGACGTGACAACCAAGCCCATTATCCTCGACGGCGACACAGGCGGTCTGGTAGAGCATTTTGTGTACAATGTACGCACACTGGAACGCATGGGCGTATCAGCGGTAATAATAGAGGACAAAACAGGACTCAAAAAGAACTCCCTGTTTGGCACAGAGGTAGAGCAGACACAAGACACAATAGAAAACTTCTGTGAAAAAATAAAGGCAGGCAAACAGGCACTACGCACAGACGACTTTATGATCATCGCCCGCATAGAGAGCCTAATCTTGGAAAAGCCCATGAACGAGGCGCTTGAGCGCGCATTTGCTTATGTGGAGGCAGGCGCCGACGGCATAATGATACACTCGCGCAAAAAACAGCCCGACGAGATTTTAGAGTTCTGCCGCCTATTCAGAGAAAAAAATAAATCCACCCCCATCGTAGTAGTACCAACCTCCTTCAACAGCATCACAGAGGAGGAGCTTGCCAAGGCAGGAGTAAACATAGTAATCTACGCCAACCAGCTCACAAGAAGCGCCTTCCCCGCAATGCAGGAAACAGCAATAGAAATCCTAAAAAACCACAGAGCCCTAGAGGTTGACTCAAAACTAATGCCCTTCAAAGACATAATTCGCCTAATAGATGAATTATAAGTTATTGCCGCATATCTCACAACCTAAGAATTTAGTCAAAATATATAAAATCAGCGACGTTTCGCATCGCGCACCAAGTCGCGATTTTATATATTTTGACTAAATTCGACCTACTGAGAAAAAACTACGCAACAGCCACAATCATAATTACAGGCTATTCAATAAAGTAGAATTTGGATGAAATATACAAAATAAGCAGCGCCTTGCGAAGCACGAAGCTGCGTTTTTGTATATTTCATCCAAATTCGGACGGTTTAAAAAACCTAAAAATCGTCCCCACAGGCTTAACTAAAGTTTTCACGGAGGCAACATGAACGAAACAGCAATCCTAATGGCAGCAGGACTAGGCACAAGAATGCGCCCACTGACCGAAAAAATGCCAAAACCACTGATAAAGGTATTCGGCAGGCCAATGATAGAAACAGTAATCGAAGGACTTATTTCAAGGCCAGTCGATGAAATATACGTAGTGACAGGATATTTAGGAGAACAGTTTGACTACCTTCAGCACAAATATCCCATGGTAAAGCTGGTTAATAATAAGGATTACAGAGAGAAAAACAACATTTCCTCCATATACGCGGCAAGAGAAGTCTTGGCAAAAGGTAACTGTTTTATCTGTGAGTCGGATTTATATGTCGCCGACGCATCAATTTTCCAAAAACCGCTTCCCCAGTCCTGCTACTATGGCAGAATGCAGACAGGCTATTCAGACGACTGGGTTTTTGACCTGCAGGACGGCAGAATTACACGAGTAGGCAAAGGCGGCACAGACACCTATAACATGGTAGGCATAGCCTATTTCAAACAAAAGGAAGCGCTCTGCCTCAAAGAACAAATTGAAAAAGCATATGATAAGGAAGAAAACAGCCAGCTTTTCTGGGACGACATAGTGAACCAAAATCTGGATAAGCTGAATTTAACAATAGAACCCGTAAATGAAGGACAACTGGTTGAGATTGATACAGTAGAGGAGCTGAAAAAAATTAATGAAAGCAGATAAACTGTTAAACCAAATAGAAAATATAGGAATAAAAGTAATCGCAGGCGTGCCCGATTCCACCCTAAAGCAGTTCTGCGACGGACTACAGACACATAAGGGCGCATTAAAGCATTACGTGACAGCAAACGAAGGCGCAGCAGTAGGCTTGGCAGTAGGCGCATTTTTAGCCTCAGGCAGCCCCGCCTGCATATACATGCAAAATTCAGGCATAGGCAACATAGTAAACCCGCTTGCATCCCTTGCAAATGACGACGTCTATGGCATACCAATGCTGTTTATCGTAGGCTGGCGCGGCGAGCCGGGCGTTAAAGACGAGCCCCAGCACGTTTTTCAAGGCAAAATCACCTGCAAGCTGTTTGACACGCTTGACGTGCCCTATTCTGTTGTAGATAAGAACACAACAGATGAACAGTGGCAGGAAATATTAACACTCGCTAAAACATACCTTGACAAAAACCTGCAGTTTGCCATTATCGTAAAGAAAGGCACCTTTGAACCCGATAAAGAATTTGTATGGAAGAACGGTAATACACTTAATCGCGAGACAGTCTTAGGAAAGCTGCTGCAAATAATACCGCGCGAGGCATACATCGTATCAACCACAGGCAAAATATCACGCGAGCTGTACGAGCAGAGCAATGCCCAGTTTGGAAACCACGACAATATCTTTATGACAGTAGGCGGCATGGGACACGCTTCAATGATTGCCTTCGGCGTCGCGCAGGAGAAAAAGGACAAGACAATAGTGTGCATCGACGGCGACGGGGCAGCCCTTATGCATATGGGCGCGCTGCCGTTTATCGCGTCACAGGCGCTTGAAAACTTCCGCCATATAGTAATCAACAATCAAGCCCACGAATCAGTAGGCGCGATGCCTACAGGCTGTCAGGAAACAAGCTTTGCAGAAGTGGCAAAGGCGGCAGGCTACGCATACACAGAGAGGATTACAGATGAGGAAGGCTTAAAGCAGCTTGAAAATAAGCTTGCTGGCATAAAAGGACCTGCCCTCTATGAAATCATGGTTTCACTCGACTCGCGCAAAGACTTAGGCAGACCAAAAGAGACCGCAAAAGAAAATCGTGACGCGTTTATGAAGAATTTTGCATAAAAACGGTGGGCAAACAGATATTTTGGAGGACAAAGAAAATGCAGAGATATATTTTGATATATATCCTTATGTTTGGAATTTTGTCAAGCGTAATATGGGAATGTATAAATAAAAAATATTTGCAGGAAAATAGGAGGGGGGGGGTATTTTTAAAAACGCTCCTGTTTTTCTATGCCAGTCACTACTTTGTAATATCGGCGGTTAAGATGTATCTTGGCGATAACAATAATTCGTTGTATGAGAGCTTTTGGGACATAGAGGCTATAACTTATATCCATTATAGTATTCCGCTTATATTAATTGGAATTATTCTTCCGGTATTAATCAAACTTATATTTCGGGCAAATGGAAGACAGTTTATTAGAATATTTGACTGTTCTCTTTTGGTTTTGCTGCTTTTTGCTTTTATATTAAGATGCCATATTAGTATTATGTGGTATTGCCTTATTTACGCAATATCATTTGTAATAGCGGCAATCGTGGCATTGCTGTATAAAAAAGATATTGAGTTTATATCCATAAAAGAATATAAAAGCTATATATCGGACGCATTACCTGTTATATGCGCATGTGTTATGACTGTAGGAATATATTTGCCAAATGAACTGTATCTGAACAATCCAGTGGAGTTTCCTGGCAGCTATTGGGTATTTCTTGTCATAATGATTATTGCAAGCCTGCTTACTGGTGCGGCGCTTATGCTTATGGGCTTATTGTTTTTGCCTAAACGCATTTATGGGGCGGTGAATATTCTGCTGTCAATTATGGTGCTTATGGGATATATACAGAATATGTTTTTGAATGGCGAGCTTCAAAGCATGGATGGAGTCGATCAGGTTTGGGAGTTTTCCACAAAGCTTATTAACGCTGTCATATGGATTGTCGTAATCATGGCCGTTATTCTGATAGGTCATAAAAAGAATGTGATATTCAAGGCATGCAAACTGTTGTGCTGGTATATTGCCCTTATACAGGCTTTTTCGCTTGTATATTTAGTTATAACAAGTGATTTGAGTACAAAGGAATATGCGGCGTTAACGAATAAAGGGGCGCTTCAGATAGCGGAGAATGACAATGTGCTGGTTTTCGTGCTTGACTGTTATGAGGGAGATTGGTTTGAGGAAATTTTAGAGGAGGATGAAGACTTTACGGCGCCATTGGCTGACTTTACTTATTACAGGAATGGCACGGCAAAATTCTTCCATACGGCTCAGGCCATTCCATATATGCTGACGGGAGTTGAGTGGGATGAAGCGCACAAAGACGATTACTATGATTATGCTTATGGAACCAGCGATTTGCTTAAGACAATATATGAACAGGGATTTGATTTAGGAATATATACAGCCCTTAGATATATTCCGGATTCGGTTTATCCTATGCTGCCAAATTATAATGATAATATGGAGTATGAATATAATGTCACAAAAGTATTTAAGATGATGGTTAATGCGTCTTTGTACAAAATGTCCCCATTCTGTATGAAGTTAATGCACTCTTATTATTCTGGCGACATCGTTAATTATATAGTAGGAAAAGATGCGTGGAATATAGAAAATGACTCACTTTTCCATAATTACCTGGCAAGTGAAGGAATAAGTGTTCAGGAAGGACTTGACAAGGCATTTAGGTTTTATCATATGTTTGGCCTGCATGCACCGTTTTGCCTTACGGAAGATTTGAGATATGATGCGACAGGACGGGAGAGTTCAATGCACTCGCAGGGGCGCGGCAGCATGAAAATAGTGTATGAGTATCTTGAACAGCTTAAGCAGCTTGGAAAATATGATGATGCCACGATTATTATAACGGCCGATCATGGTCAAGGTACGATTATGGATGATTCTTCAAGAAAATCAGGCGGACCGGACAGGACATCGCGACCTGTATTCATAATAAAGGAGCCGTATGAGCATAATGAAGCAATGGTAATAAGTAATGCTCCCGTTTCCCAGTCGCAATTGGCGCCGACTTATATCAAGGCCGTAGGACTGGACTGGGAAAAATACGGAAGAACCTTCAGCGAGATTTCAGAGGACGAGCAGATAGAGCGCAAAGTAGTTGAGTGCAGGACGGCGGATACCATATTCAGCGTAAACGGTCACGCCGCAGACTTGGACAGCTGGACAATAAGTGATTATATAGAATAAGGATATTAAGACATAAATGCACATATACTGATAAAAAAACAAGGTTTACAGCATATGGCAGACTTCCTCCAAAAAACAGACACCATCCTCTGGGGACCATATATGCTTGTTCTCCTTTTGGGAACAGGCATATATCTCCTCATCAAAATGAAATTCCTCCCCATCAGAAATCTGGGCTATGCCCTGAAATGCCTCATAAAATCAGAAAAAAACACAGACAGTGAGGGTGAAATCTCGCCGATAGCCGCGCTCACCACAGAGCTTGCCGCCACGATTGGCACAGGCAACATAGTCGGCGTTGCGACAGCCATGACGCTTGGCGGTCCAGGCGCGCTCCTGTGGCTCTTAATTTCCGCATTCATCGGTTTTTCAACAAAGCTTGCCGAAAGCCTGCTCTCAGTAAAATACCGCACAAAAAATATAAACGGGATTACAGTCGGCGGACCGATGTACACGTTAAAGGCGGCATTTCCAAACAAAAAGGCAGGTGCAGTCCTTGGCGCGCTTTTTGCGTTTTTTGCAGTACTGGCGTCATTTGGCATGGGCAATATGGCGCAGTCAAACTCAATAACCTCGGCATTACACGAAGCTTTTTCAATACCCGTACATAAGACGGGCATAGTAATGTCCGTTCTCGTGATTCTTGTAATTCTCGGCGGCATAAAATCAATATCAAAATTTTCACTGTACATGGTGCCAGTCATGGCGCTTTTTTACATCATCGGCTCATTTGCGGTAATACTGGTAAATATAGACGGTCTTGCCGCAGGCATAAAGGAAATTGTCACAATGGCATTCTCGCCACGGGCGGCAGCAGGCGGAATAGGCGGCGCAATAATAGTGTCAATGCAGGACGCGATGCGCTATGGAATATCAAGAGGAGTATTCTCAAACGAGGCGGGACTCGGGGCAGGTGGCATAAGCGCCGCCGCAGCTGACACGGACAGTCCCGTAAGGCAGGGATATATCAGTATGACAGGAATATTTTTCGATACAATAATCATCTGTACGCTCACAGGTCTTACAATCATATCCTCAGGCGTACTCGGCAAGTGCGACGAGGAAGGCTTGCCAATCACAGGCGCCGCACTCACGATAGCCGCGTTTTCCACGGTATTTGGCGATATGGGGGCATATTTTGTCAGCATAGGAATAACTCTCTTTGCTTTTGCCACAATAATAGCATGGGAATACCAGGGCGAGCGTGCCTTTGAGTATCTTGTCCGCAACCCAAAGCTGTGCGCGGCGTACCGTTTCGCATACACCCTCGCCACATTTGTCGGCGCCGTCTGCACGCTGGAAACAGTCTGGTGCTTTTCGGACATAATGAACGCCCTTATGGCAGTGCCGAATTTAATCTGCATACTCGCCCTTAGCGGGGAAGCCTGTGGGGATATTTTAGAGTACGAGAAGAAAAAACGCTGAAAAATAAAATTTCTCCTCCAGCTATAAAGTAAAACCAAAATTGTCCGATAAATATTACATAAGAAATAAATTCGCATGATTATGGACCATTCAAAGAAGGGAGGAGTCTTTGATATGCGTATAGATGCTTACAACCAAATCCAGCAGTTTTACAAGAGCAGCAAGCTTAACAAAACCGAGGGGAAGAAACCCGCGGCGTCAAAATTTACTGACAAATTTATGCTTTCCGATGCGGCAAAGGATGCCCAGCTGGCAAAGCAGGCGGCGGACAATGCCCCAGATGTGAGGGCGGAGCTTGTAAACCCGCTAAAGGAGCGTATTGCAAACGGGACATATGAGGTCAGCACAGAAGACTTCGCAAGCAGGCTGCTGTCAAAATACAACGGTCTATTCTAATATTTGTGAGGTATAAGCGTGGCTAGTTTATTAGAAAACTTGGTGAGCGTTTTGGACGAGGAGGATAAGGAGTACCAGAAGCTTATAATCCTCGCCGACGACAAAACGCCCGTCATAGTCAGGGGAGATATAGACAGCTTAGGTAAAATCACGGAGGATGAACAGGAAATCGTAGGCAGAATCCAGAAGCTGGAAAAACGACGAGCTAAAGCTCTGGCTGATATTGCCAACGTAGTAAACAGGGATGTTACGACACTAAAATTAAGCAACCTGATTCAGATGCTTGAAAAAATGCCCGACCAGCAAAGCAAACTGGTCGACGTGCATGAGAGATTAAAGAAGACGATTGACAGCCTAAAGACAATAAATGCCAAAAACCAGATGCTTATTGAGGATAAGCTTGAGATGATAAACTTTAATCTTGATATGATTACAGCACTGAAAACTGCGCCGCAGACAGCCAATTATTCTAAGGACGCATACACAAGCGGGGATAAGCTTGGTGTCTTATATCAAAATAATGGCGGCTTCGACGCAAAGCAATAAAGCGGAAATTATGAGGTGAGATACCATGTCATTATTCGGGGCATTATATGTAGGTGAAGGCGGACTTAGAGCGTCTCAGAACGCGCTCAACACAGTAGCGCACAACCTTTCCAATATAAATACGCCGGGCTTTGTGCGCCAGCAGGTGGCACAGTCCGACACCACTTATACAAATCTCAGCCGAAACAAGAGAGGAAATGCAGTCCAGGTGGGCGCAGGCGTAAAATACGCAGACTGCCGCCACGTGCGCGACGCTTTCCTCGACGCGGCATATCGCGAGGAATCCGGCAGATATTCATTTTATGATGTATCATATTCGACAATTTTAGAGGTGGAAAGCATAATGGGCGAGTTTGACGGCGCGGCCTTTAAGGATTCGCTGTCAGGACTCTGGGAGTCAATGCAGGAGATTTCGAAATCGCCCAATGACGTCACAAATCTTTCCCTTTTTGTGCAGAGTGCATACACCTTTGCGGAAAATGCCGTGTCAATATATCAGGCGTTCGGCGAGTACCAGAACAACCTCAACACTCAGGTAAAGGACGCCGTAAATGAGATAAACGCAATCGGCGCGCGCATCAGCGAGCTGAATAAACAGATCTCAAAGGTAGAGGCTGGCGGCATAGAGGGGGCGAATGACCTGCGCGACGAGCGCGACCTTCTCGTAGACACGCTCTCGACATACGGCAACGTAAGCTACACGGAAAACTCCGCGGGCGTTATGACGGTAATGTTCAACGGCGTCAATTTCGTCACGGAAAGCCGATACTTTGAGATGTCGATGCTCACGGACAAGGACACGGGCTTTGTCACGCCGTACTGGGAACACAACCTGATATGGGTTACTGATAAAGACGGTAAACGCGTGCAGGATTTCAAGTCAGCCATGGTTTTTGATCCGACGGAGGAGATAGCGACGAAGCGCGATACGGACATAGGCTCTCTGCGTGCGCTTCTGCTTGCCAGGGGGGATCATGTGGCGAATTACACAGACCTCACAACAGACGCGTGCACGGATGAAAAGCTTGACGCGCTCAACATCACGGCAGATGAGTACAATGCCTCATACGGGCTTAAATATTATGACAAATATATAAGCAATTCCGTAATGATGAACGTTGAGGCGGAATTTGATAACCTTGTCCATTCTATTGTGACGAAAATAAATAATGTGCTCGCCGAGGCATGTGATCCTGCAAGCGGCTATCTGTGCAATGAGGACGGTACTCCGATGCAGATGTTTGAAAAGCTTGCAACTCCCGCGTATGAGCATGTGATGCTTACGAACACGCAGATAAAAAACCTGACAAAGCTGGAGGACAGCCGCAATGTATATGTTGATGCGCAGGGCGGGCGGTACATACAGATTTGTGATGAGAACGGCTACCCGATAGCGAACAATTACTGGAAACTGATAGACGAGGAGCCAAACAGCGAGTTTTCGCTTTACAATTGCGTAAATATCAGGACAAACCAGGAGCTTATGCAGATTCCGTCGCTGCTGCAGTTTAAGCTGGAGGATGAATCAGCCGACTTCAATATCGGTGAAAGGCTTGTCAAGGCGTTTGAGGATCAGGGAATATTCCTCAATCCCCTCGCTACGGCGATGAGTGATTACGAGAATTGCTACATAGACTTTATGAGCCAGATAGGCACGTCGGGAAATATGTACCAGTTCCTGTACGAATATGAGCAGCTCGCGGTTGAAAACGCCGATAATGAGCGCCAGACAGTAATAGGAGTATCGCAGGAGGAGGAGCTGGAGCATATGATTATGTACCAGAATGCCTACAATGCTTCAAGCCGCTATATAAATGTAGTCAATTCCCTGCTTGACGCGCTGATAGCCATGGCATCATGATGTTTGACGCAGCAGGCATGGTAAAGGAGGAAGGATAATGCCATCAACATTTTTGGGATTAAATACATCATATACAGGTCTTGTGGCAGCCAACGCAGCCCTGAACACCACGGCGAACAACATAGCAAATGTAGAGACTAAAGGCTATTCAAGGCAGCAGATAAACCAGAGCGCGGCATCGGCTATGCGCGCGTTTGCAAGCTACGGCTGCATCGGCGCGGGCGTTGATACGCTCGGCGCAGAGCGCATAAGGGACATATATTATGATGAAAAATACTGGAACAACAATTCAAAGCTTGGCGAGTACGAAAAGAAATCATATTATGCAGAGATTATCCAGACATATCTGGAGGATGTGAGGGATACAAAGGCTGACGGCTCGCAGTCAATTGTAAAAGGTTTCACGACCTTGTTTAACGAGTTCCACAATTCGCTTGAATCCCTTGCCACGCACACGGGCGACATAGATTATGCACGTACCGCTTTAAGCTATGGCGGCAACCTCTGCGAGTATTTCAATATATTGTACAACAATTTCCAGAAAATGCAGACAGACGTAAATGATGAGATTAAAATAGAGATCGACCAGATAAACAGCGTATCACAGCAGCTGTCCACGCTTAACCAGCAGATAAATATGATTGAGGTAAACGGCACGGCAGTGGCAAACGAGCTGCGTGACAAGCGAGATCTCCTTATTGACCAGCTCTCAAAGTACATAGACGTAAAATGCGAGGAGCGCGTAGTGTATAACGAGGCCACGGGCGAGGATTCGGGCTTGCGGGAGTATGTTGTGAGGATTGCGGGCGGACAGATTCTTGTCGACGGCAAAAATTACCGCCAGCTTGAATGTGTGCCCAGGGAGAGATGGCAGAAGGACAACCAGAATGACGTCGGCGGCCTGTACGACATACGCTGGACTGACACAAAGCAGGACGCCAATATCAGCGGCAAGACAGCAAGGGGAGAGCTTAAAGGCCTGCTCGAAATGCGTGACGGCAACAATAACGAAGCCTTCAACGGCACGGTCAGCTCCATGGATACGGTGGAAAGAACAGTCACCATAGAGGTTACTGACGATTACCTTAAGGATATGTCAAAAAGCACGCTCCCGCTTACGGAGGGGCGTATTTCCATAGGCGGCAAATATTATTATTATGACAGCTATGAGGTACAGAAGCTTTCAAACGGCGAGTGCTTCTATACCTTCAAGATGTCCGATGTCCCTGAAAGAAATCCGCGGTTTGTGCCTATGGATAAGATTGGGCAGCCCGCGAAGATTGGAGACCAGATCAATTATCAGGGAATACCGTATTATCTGGAACAGATGAATGAGTGGGTGCGCGAGTACGCGAGCATTTTCAACGGCTTATATTCGCAGGAGGGCGCGACAGACTATTTTGGACAGAATGAAACAGGCTCTGTATTCTTTACGGGCGACAGGGAGCTTGGCGGGCAGTTCGGGCTTGACGTGGAGCGCGGCGCGATGAAGTACAGTTCTACAGATGAAGGCTATTTCCAGCTTACGGCGGGCAACTTTAATGTTTCAAAGCGTCTTGAAGATGAGCCGCGGTATATGGCTACGCATACGATATACACGGACGGCGAATCGAAGTACGACATAATAGAAGACCTCATTGATCTTTCTACGAATATTGACAAAATGCAGTTTCGCGGCTGCAGCGCGGAGAGCTTTCTTGAATGTCTTATGGGCGACTCGGCATTGAACGCAAGCAGCGCGGAAAATTTCACGGCGGTATTCTCAAAGATAGAGGAGTCCATAGAAAACGACCGTTTATCCATCAGCGGAGTGGACAATGACGAGGAAGCGGCTAATATGATGAAATACCAGACGGCGTTCGGCTTGGCAAGCAAGATGATTTCGGTGCTGAACGAGTGCTATGAGCAGCTGATACTTCAAACGGGAGTATAGGAGGGAAAAATATATGGCAATGCGCATAACCACTAAAATGATGCAGAATACGGCGCTCCGTAACCTTAATACCTGCAAGACGCGGGAGCAGAAGCTTACTGAGCAGATGGCAACGGGCAAGAAAATCTCAAAGCCGTCGGATGATCCCATAATCGCGATACGTTCCTTAAAGCTAAATTCATCACTGGACAAAATAATGCAGTATTCGGACAGAAATGCGGCGGATGCGGAGAGCTGGCTTAAGCTGACAGAATCGGCAATAACCACGGTGGTTGATATAATAGGAGGCGATACAGGTCTCAAATACATGCTGACTCAGGCGGCTGCGCAGTACAATAAGGCTGAGGACCGCATGACAATCATGCAGGATTTGTTAAACAAGGTAAAGGAAATTTATGCCACGGGCAATGCGGACAGCGCCGGAAAGAGTATTTTCACAGGCTTCCGCACGGATTTGCCGCTTGCGTTCACAAAGGAAGACGTCGCGGGAGATGGACCGGGCAAGTACCGCATTACGGAGCAGCTTACAAATGAGGTCCTGGGCAGCGTGACATATGTGAAAAAAGGCGACTTGGCTGAGTTGAATGAAGGGAATTTCCTTGCTAAGATAAAAGATGCTGCTGGTGCAGAGACAAAGGATTACGTAAGTCAAACGACAGAATATGACGTAGATGTATATGAGATACCGCGTATCAGGCTGTCGTATGATAATCTGGACAGGGTTGATTATCTGCTTGACGGCGAAGGCAATAAAGTGAATGTGACATATACCGATGCGACAGGTAGAGTCACTATAAAGGGTGGGGAGTTTGTAGTCGAGCCAGATGTCACGCTCAGCTTTAGAGACAAAGATGGCAAGACGGTTACCTACAGCATCAATCCGCAGTATGATGTAGATGGCAATATTCGCACAAATGGAACAATCAAATACTTTAACAATGCGACGGATACGATTATTGATGATGACGGCAGCGTATGCGATGCTTATCAGTATGCGCTAAAGCATGCAGATGAAGCGGTCTATGTGGCAGATACAGGAGAGCTGCTGCTTGGAAAAAATCTGAATGAACGGATTTCCAAGCTTTCTCCTACGGAGGAAGTGCGCGTGACCTATGAGAAATCCAACTGGGAGGAGGGCGACCTCAATCCAATCCACTATTTCTATGCCGAATATCCGCGCGAAGGCAAGGATGACCTCATATACAATAAGCAGTACCTTGAAAACGATAAACTCCTGCCTGACGACAGGCAGATTATAGAATACGACGTGGGCAACCACCAGAGAATACGCGTGAACACCACGCCTGACGAGCTTTTCACGCACGATATAGGCAGAGATGTAGAGGAGCTTGTAGCTACGCTTGAGGAGTATTACGCAATCAGCGACAACCTTGACACTGTCAAGCGCATGATAGAATCAGGAGACTATCCTGGCGATGACCTTGAAAAGCTGAACAGCCAGAAGGCGGCGCTTGAAAAGGCGAAAAACCTCATCAATGACAAGATACAGGACAGCATTGAGGATGCCCAGACGCTGTGCGACAACTGGCATGAGAGGGCAAACCTCGCCGCCACCAACAACGGCGCAAGAAGCGCGCGCCTTGAGGTTGTCAAAAACAGGCTTGAAGTACAGCAGACCAACTTTGAGGAGCTTGTAAGCACAAACGAGGATGCTGATTATGACGATCTTACAATACAGCTTCAAAGCATAAAGCTTACCTACAATGCGGCGCTGTCATCAATCGCCTTTGTAATGCAGAATTCCCTGCTTGATTATATCCGCTGAAAATGCAGGAGCGGCATTTTGGCGCATAGCTTGTATTTGGCAGTCATCCTGCGGGTAAAATGGAAATAATATGGAGAATAAATTATGGTAGAAATTGATACGAGGGTATTCGGAAAAATTGCGGTGGAGGACGAAAAAATAATCCGCTTTGAGGAGGGCATTTTAGGATTCCCTGACTTGACGGACTTTACTCTTATCTATGATGCGGATAAGGGGAGCGACGCAAGCATAAAGTGGCTCCAGTCCATAAACGAGCCAGGCTTTGCGCTTCCCGTAATGAATCCTGAGCTTGTTATGCCAGGCTATACGCCGGTGTTTGACAGGAGCCTTATAGAGTTGCTCGGGGATAACCTCGACAGCGAAAATATACTGATATTTGTCACAGTCACCATACCCAAAAACGACATCACCAAAACCACAGTCAATCTGAAAGCGCCGATAATTGTAAGCGTCGAAAACCGCAAGGCAGTACAGGTCATCACCGAGGGCGAAGCCTACAGCGTCAAGTATGCGATTTATGATGTCCTGCAGGCGCAGAAAAAGGCAGGTGAGTGATATGCTGGCATTATCAAGGAGAAAGGGCGAGGCTCTGGTAATTAACAACAACATAGAAATCACCGTGCTCGACGTTCGCGGCGATCAGATAAAGCTTGGGATAAATGCGCCCAAGCAGATACCCGTGTACCGCAAGGAGCTGTATGCGCAGGTGCAGGAGGCAAACAAGGCATCGGGCAACACCTCCGACATGGAGCAGCTTGCAAGTCTTCTCGGAGGAGAAAAATAATAAATAAAAATATTTCAAATTTTTTAAAATCGGCTATAAAGTATTTAATTTAAGTGCCGATATATAAAGTGTAAAGATAAACAAATCTTACAATCAAAAAAGTCTTATGTAATGTAAGACCATAACGGGGTTAATAACCAAGGGCGTCTGTCACAGCAGGCGCGCCAAACGACAGGAGCCTTTGGATTATTAAATATTAAAAATTGAATATGGTGTTGAAACAAGTGGGTGAAAGGATTTGCCCATAAACACAGCCGATAAAAGGATATATCGGTTAAACAAGGAGGTAAGATTATGGTAGTACAGCACAATCTACAGGCAATGAACTCTAACAGAATGTTAGGAATCACACAGGGGTCTTTATCAAAGTCAACAGAGAAGCTTTCTTCTGGCTATAAGATTAACAGAGCGGCTGACAACGCGGCAGGCCTTGCTATATCTGAAAAAATGAGAAAGCAGATTAGGGGACTTACACAGGCATCTGCAAACGCTGAGGACGGTATCTCATCTGTACAGACAGCAGAAGGTGCTTTGACGGAAGTTCACGACATGCTCCAGAGAATGAACGAGCTGGCAGTTCAGGCAGCTAACGGCACAAACTCAGAAGACGACCGCTCATACATCCAGGATGAGATTGACCAGCTGACACAGGAAATCGACCGTGTAGCAGAGACAACCAAGTTCAATGAGACATACCTCTTGAAGGGCGATAATTCGGTTGAGAAGACATACAGCTATGCGTACACAATGGGTTCAGTAGATACCGCGGCAACGGCGTCTTTCTCGGGCGTAGCAGATGCAAATGGTGTTACCGTAACTGTAAGCTTTTCTGATTTAAGCGTTCATGGCACAACAACTCCATCAGTTGCAGAGCAGAATGACCTTGCAAAAGCACTTCGCAATCAGGGTCTTACTATTACAACATCAACAGTTATGGTAACTGAGAATGGTAAGGATGTAGAGAAGGTTAAGGTTTCAATTCAGCTTAATGGTAGTGACGCAAAGAGTAATTATTCAATAGTTGGTAGCGGTACTGTTGATATGACAGGTAAAACTGGTGTTACAATTAACGGTGTATCTGGTGATTATAAGGGTGCAGTTACATTCACTGTTGTAAACTCGGAAGGTAAGATTATAGGTAATATTACTGTTAACCTGAAAGATGTTAAATCGGGAATAAATAGTGTTATTACTGCTACTACAGTAACGGCGGCGGAGAGCACGCAAGAATTGTATTCATACTATGATAAAGATGGAAATAAGATAGCTGCTAATGCCTTGAAGGATTACTTTACTTCGGTTGAATCAACTAAGGATAAAGATGGTAATACTATTACAGGTGGTGGCACAACAATTTCTACGTCAGGCAGAGCTGATTCAAAGAAAGTATATGACGCTCTTGGCAATGAAATAGGACTTAATGCAGATAGGGTTAAAGCTGCCAAGGATCAGGTTGGTGCATTGAATCTTAAGTTCCATGTAGGTGCTGATGGTACATCAAATAATAAGATTTCTATTAACATACAGGCGCTTACAGCTAAGGGTCTTGGTATTAATGGCTTAAGAGTTGATGGTGAGAATGGTGACAAGGCAACAGATGCTATTTCTGTAATTAGTCAGGCAATCAAGATTGTATCTACACAGCGTTCAGCACTTGGTGCAGTACAGAACCGCTTAGAGCATACAATCAACAACCTGGATAACATTGTTGAGAATACGACATCAGCAGAGTCAGCAATCCGTGATACAGATATGGCTGATGAGATGGTTAGATACTCTAACAACAACATCCTTTCACAGGCAGGTCAGTCAATGCTTGCACAGGCTAACCAGTCTAACCAGGGCGTACTTTCATTACTCGGCTAATCAGGCATCTGATAGAGTTTTTAAGTATAACCATAATAAAAGGGCTGTCACATATGTGGCAGCCCTTTTTATGGTTTAAAACTTAATTAATGTCAGTCATATGACGCTTGTTTATGCTGTCTGCTCTATTTTTTCCTTGAGCCGTCTGACTTCGCTTTCTAAATGATTTACCCTGATTAACAGCATTTCTTTTTCATTATCCACCTTCAGTGCCTCATCTAACTTTCGGCTCAGATCTAAATGCGCCTCGGCAATTATGCGGATATTTCTGTTTGTCTCATTTTCAAGTGTCAGTTGTATTTCTTTAACTGAGCGCTTTAGCTCTTGGATTTCATTCAAAATTGTTTCGTCCATTTTCTCTCCTTTCGTCTTGATTCAGTGTTAGGCATTTGCTAAAACTTGTCGGATTGGTTTGGAATGCATTTAGCAATTGCAGTGAATTGATACAGCTGATATTATTATATTAATATATAAGCCTTTAATTATCAACGCTTTTATAAATCTTTTTATGTTTTACTATTAATATTTTTAAGCTATGAGCCGATATAAAATATGAACAATAATAGCTGTTTGGTGTATAAATGTGCTTTTTTGCCCAATGACATCAAGCAGCCAGACAATATTTATTAACGTGCGTGACATGGAGGTGATAAGCATGTATGTAGAACCTATGACAGGTGTAGCGCCTCAGGCGGTTAGCCCCATTACAGTGACAAAGACCGTTGAAGCGCCAAAAACAGAATCCAAGGACGGAGAGTACAATAAGCAGACACAGCAGCCCGCGGAGGTAGTAGTCGAGATACAGGGCTATCCCAGTGAGCAGTCAAATGACGAGCAGCTCACAGACGAGCAGCGGGAAGCAAATCAGGAAAAACGTAAAAAAATGATGGAGCAGGTGTCAGCTGCACTCAAACATTCAGTGGCTAAATTTGGTATTCATGAAGCGACAAACCGTATTACCATAAAGATTGTTGACAGGGATACCAAAGAGGTAATCAAAGAGATTCCGCCTGAAAAGAGCTTAGACCTTATGGAAAAAAGGCTGGAGCTTGCGGGCGTCCTGCTTGATCAGAAGCTGTAATTAGTTATGGAGGTATAGCTATGTCAGATTTAATGAGAATGACGGGTATGTATTCGGGCATGGACACGGAGGCAGTCATACAGTCTCTTGTCAGCGCGAAGGCGAAAAAGGTCACAGATTTAAAAAATGACCAGAAGAAGCTTGAATGGAAACAGAATATATGGCAGGATTTAAACAGCAAGATTTATAATTTATACAGCAAGACCTTATCAAACCTGCGTTTGGCAGGTGGTTACAATAAAAAGTCGACCACTGTTTCAGATCCCACCAAGGCGACCGTAGTAGCAAACAGCAATGCTGTAGACGGTACACAGACCTTGGAGGTTAAGCAGCTTGCCAAGGCAAAATATATCACGGGCGGCAGACTGAAATCGGCATATGGCGAGAATTTAAAAGTGAAATCAGACAATACTTTGGGTTCACTTGATCCGAGCCTTATAGGCAGCACCATCAATGTCACGGCAGGCACGGGTGATGATGCAAAGACCACAGCCATAGAAGTGACAAGCGATATGAAGATATCTGATTTTGTTGCAAAACTCAACGAGGCTGGATTAAACGCGTCATATGATGAGGACAATCAGAGATTATTCATAAATTCAAAGAAAACAGGCAAGGAAAATTCATTTAATCTTAGCGTATCGGGGTATGCTGGAGGATCAGAGGCAGCGCTTGGAAAGCTTGGACTTACTGAGGCTGCCGGAGCTAGTATAGTTGATGCGCAGGATTCAGAGATTATCCTTAATGGGGCATCATTTACGGATTCCACCAATTCTATTACCGTGAACGGGCTCACAGTTGAAGCTACAGCTCTCACAGAGGGCGAGATTACTATTAGTACAAAGACGGATTATCAGGGTATTTATGATACCATCAAAGACTTTATATCAGAGTATAATGACATTGTAAATGAAGTATATAGCAGGTATAATCCTGACAGCTCCAAGAAATACTGGAAGTATGATATGCTTACCGACGAGGAAAAGGAGGCAATGTCTGACGAGGAGATTGAGGCTTGGGAAGACAACATTAAGGAAGGTCTCCTGCGTAAAGACACAAACCTGAGCAAGGTTTTGGACTGCCTTACGGGTAGCATAACTAAGGGCTTTGAAACAAGCAGCGGTACGAAATACCTGTTTGATTTTGGCATTGGCACGCTTAACTATTTCGAGGCGGCAGACGGTGAAAGAAAATCGCTTCATATCAACGGCGACGCTGATGATGAGAACACGGCCGACAAGGAAGATAAGCTGATGAAGGCACTTACGACTGATACGGAGGGCACTATTGAGTTCTTTGCTGCTTTCTGCAAGGATATGTATGAAAAGCTTAATGATACCATGCAGGCTACGGATTACAGAAGCATCTACAAAGTGTACGATGATAAGCGTTTAAAGAGCGAGTATGATGATTACACCAAGAAGATTAAAGAGGCGGAGGATAAGCTCAGCGCTTACGAGGACAAATGGTACAAGAAGTTTTCAGATATGGAAGTAGCGCTCTCTAAGCTCCAGTCACAGCAGAATACTATTTCAAGCATGCTGGGTATGTAACCAATAGTTTCAGATAAAAGAAAGAGGGATTCAAATGCTGCAGCAGAATGCTTACGCGCAATACCAGAACAATAAGATTATGACAGCATCGCCTGCCGAGCTCACCCTTATGCTGTATGAAGGGGCGATTAAGTTTGGCAATATTGCAATTGTGGCAATGGAGAACAAAAACCCTGCCAAGGCGCATGAAAATATTGTAAGAGTTGAGAACATCATACAAAATTTCAGGGAGACGCTTGACAAGAAATATCCTGTATGGCAGGATTTCGAAAACGTATATGTATATCTCCTGAGGCGCTGTCATGAAGCTAATGTCGCAAAGGATCCCGAAATTATGGAGGAGGTATTAAAGCACCTGCGCTCTATGAGGGACAACTGGAAGGAAGTAATCAAAAAAGCGGCGAGCGAGAAAAAGACAGGGGCGTAAAGTGTATGACAGAGGATTATATACAGATTATGATAGAAAGCCTTGAAAAAAAGCTTGCTGTATTGGATAGGGTTGCAGAGCTTAATACGCGCCAGCTTGAGGCATCATCTGTTCAGCCCTTTGACACTGAAAAATATGATGAAATCATGGAAGAAAAGGGCAGGCTCATAGATGAGATTAACACTCTGGACGAGGGCTTTACATCTACATACGATTTGGTTAAGGATGAAGTGAATGCCAATCCTGCGCTGTATCGTGATAAGGTGCTTAAGCTTCAGGAGCTTGTACGCAAGGCTGTGGATAAGGGAGTTGAGGTGGAAGTACAGGAGAAACGCAACAAAAATTCGTTGGAGGCATCCATTGCAATGTCGCGCAAGGCGCTCAGGCAGAAACGGGTTTCACAGAACGTTGCGCTCCAGTATTATAAATCATCACAGAAAATCAATAATGTAGACCCACAGCTGATGGATAAGAAAAAATAGCGTAGATAAACACGCGGGCTGTTTTGGCGGCTTGCGTGTTTTAGTATGAAAAAATTAACAAAAAGGGAGAAAAGATATGTCGAAGGTTCCTATTTCAGCTTGCCTGATAGCAAAAAACGAGGAGAAATATTTGGAGGGATGCCTTCAAAGGCTTAAGCCTTATGGATTTGAGATAATAGTGACAGACACAGGCTCTACTGACCGCACAAAGGAGATTGCGGCAAAATACGCTGACAAAGTGCTTGACTTTGAATGGATTGATGATTTCAGCGCGGCAAGGAATTTCTGTGCGAAAAATGCATCAAATAACTGGATTTTGTCTATTGATTGTGATGAGTACGTAAATGATGTGGATGTCCCTAAAATAAGAATACTTACACAAAAATTTCCACATGCATTGGGCATTATAAACATTACCAATATTATATTAAATAATGGTGAACAGCAATATGGCAGGGAGCAGGTGGTAAGATTTTATAATAGAAGGCATTTTAGTTTTATTAATAGGATACATGAACAGCTTATGGTAAATGATCCTTCTAAGGTAAAAGTATACGATGAAAGATTTATTATGCCTATGGAGTTGATTCATCATGGTTATGCCATAGGTCCTGAGGAGATGAAAAAGAAGCAGGAGCGAAATCTTAATCTGTTGTTGAAGAGTTTGGAGAATAATCCTGAGGATCCATATGCATGTTTTCAGATAGGACAGTCTCATTATGTATTAGGAAATTATGAGGAGGCAATCAAATATTATGATAAGGCGCTTTCCTACAACCCAAGTCTTGGACTTGAATATGTACAGCTTTTGATAGTGGGAAGGGCAAATGCATACAAGCGGCTTGGCAGGTATAATGAGGAGCTACAATCATTGCTTCCTTATGTTGACGTATGCAAAAGCGCTAAATTCACATTTATATATGCAATTGCAAATTATGACAATGATGAAATATTAAAGGCACTGGTGTTGTTCATAAAAGCGACTACACTGCCTGATGCGCAGAAACTGGGAGAAAATCTCACGGATTGCTATAGGAATATAATCGCTATTTACAGAAAGATGGGTGAGAATGATATGGCAAATATGTTTGTTGAGAAGTATGAGGCGTTGGTGGATGAAAAGAAAAGAATACTTAATGCCTAAATCCTGCCCTCAAAATATCGACCAAATTCTTTTAACCTCTTAATAATAAACGGATTATCAACATCCTCCCTCTCATTTACCCTGCATATACCGCTATATGCCTCAAGATGAAGCTTCTGCATATAGCGGTACAGCGAAGTATCATTTCCATCAAGGCAAAATTCAGAAATGGCGCCCAGCTTTACATGAAGCTTGGCAATATCAATCGAAAGGCTGTCGAGCGCCTTGACAATCCTCTCCTTATGCGCAATAATAACGCGTATTTTATGCACATCTGGCTTTCCAGCGCCCGCGACGGTGGCAAGCGCCTTGTCATAGCCCTCAAGCTGCTCTATAAGCGGCAGCATTTTCTTATAAAGCCTGCATAAATCCTTTAATATATTTTCATACCTGCGGTTATAATTCATAAGCCCTTCCCCATCATTATTTTAAGCGTCATTATTTAAGCGTCATGATTTAATCCCGCGCATCTCCTCAATCCGTCTCAGCACAGCGGGCTGCATTGCGGACAGAAAAAGCTGCAGGCTCGGCTCGTAATTTTTCACATATTCCGCGTCTTCGCGCGTTGCGAGCATATGATAGCTTTTGTCAATATAAACTACAGTCTCATCAAAATCCATGGAAAACTTAAAATCCTTCAGGTTGAGTATAGAGTCGCACCTCACAATAGTTATTATATCAGGCGCGGGAAGCTGCACGAAGACAATGTCAGGGTTAATCTGGCGGATAACCTGCTCAAGAAACGGATCATCGTCTTCCATATAGACCTGCTCCTGCTCCTCAAAAAAATTCACAAACCCAAGGCCGCTCTCGTCATTTTCCAGTATTCGGCTTGACTTTGCCTGCCCAAGTATTCCATATACGGCGTCAAGCAGCGCGGAAATGTCCGACTGCGCCATATTGTGGGCGTTTCCCATATTGTGGAGATAAAACGCGTCAAAAACAGAACGCAGAAGCACAATGCTCATCTTTGCGCAGCTTTCAGGCTTTGTATATTTCATAAAAAAATTAAGGCAGTTGCGCGTCAGGTAATAGTTTGCCTTTGTGTTCTCATAGCGCCGCATAGGGCTTGCGGAGTGGTACAGACGGGCATCGCCAAGCGCAGCCACGTCAAAGCCCGCCAGCTTTATCCTGTACCCCCACTCCGTATCATCCCAGTAAAGAAAATTCTCCTCGGGCATAAGCCCTGCGCGCTCGACAGCCTTCGCGGAAACCATCATGCCGCACGCACTCACGGCATCGCAGTAAACAACGCTTGGCACGGTGTCATCATCCAAGGCATCGGCATACAGCGTCTGCGCCCTGAAATTCCTGAAATCTATGGAAATCCCGTATTGCTGTATGTAGTGGGGCATATGCTTATGATAAACCTTTCCGCCGAGCATTCCAACATTCGGGCTGCTTTTCATAAAGCCGAGCATATTTGCAAGCGCGTCTTCATCGACAGTGACAGCCTCGCCAAGACAGCAGACATAGTCACAGCCGTCATCAAGCAGCTTTTTAATGCCGAGATTCAATCCGCCGCAGCTGCCTAAATCATTTTCGCACCGAACCGCCGAAATTATCCCGCCTGTCCCATAATCCCCTGCATTGTATTCCGACACCTTTTCCAAAATAAGCTCATACGAGTTATCGGTCGAGGCGTTGTCAATCACAAAAACCCTGTAATCGCCAAGCCCGCGCGAGGCAAAAACCGATTCAAGGCAGGAGAGCGTTTCCCTGCCCTTATTATAATTACTTATTACTATTCCAAGCATACCCTGTCCCTCTCTTTTCTTATACAAGTATAACACGAAATCAGCGCCAAAAACAGATAAATATAAAAAATAAATCAGCCAATAAACGGCGCGCAAAGCGCAATAAATAGTTGAGTAATACGCCCGATTAAGCTATAATAATAAAAAAGCTTTTTAAGCGGGGTGATTTAGACGAAATTCAGCTTATGCATGATAGTTAAAAATGAGTCGCAGACGCTTGCCCGATGCCTTGACAGCCTAAAAGACCTCATGGACGAGATAATAATAGTCGATACAGGCTCTACGGACGGCACAAAGGAAATCGCGGCGCGCTATACGTCAAAAATATATGACTACGAGTGGCATGATGATTTTGCGGCGGCGAGAAATTTTGCGTTTTCAAAGGCATCATGCGATTACATTTATTCTGCCGACGCAGACGAGGTAATAGACGAAAAAAATCAGGCGCGTTTCCTGCAGCTAAAGGAGGCGCTTATACCCGATGTGGAAATTGTCCAGATGGTATATGTCACAAAACAGCAAAACCACCCCACGGAAAATTTCGAGCGTGACCTGCGCCCAAAGCTTTTCAAGCGTCTGCGCGGATTTACATGGATAGAGCCAGTACACGAAACGGTTAATTTGGAGCCCATAGTTTACGACAGCGATATTGAGATACTTCACTTCCCGCAGGGTAATCACAGCGGCAGGGATTTTCTCGTTTTTGAGAAGTTGGCGAGGGAAAAGGGAGAGATGTCGGACAGGCTTCTTGGAATGTATGTGCGCGAGCTGTACAAGGCGGGCGGCACAGAGGCGCTTTGCAGGTCGAGGGCGTTTCTTGAGGCGGCGCTTGAGGAACGGCGCGGAAAAGAAAATACCCTGCTGTGCCGGCAGATAATCGCCGTGCTTATGAAGCTTTACAGGCAGCTTGACGAGCCTGTGCAGCTGCTTAAACTGGGACTGAGGGAGGAAATAACCGTGCCCTCCGCGGAAGTATGCTTAGAGCTTGGATATTTTTTCATGGAAAAGGGAGAGAATGGCGAGGCTGCGGAGTGGTTTTACCGCGCGGCGCACAGCTGCGAGAGCGAGCTTGACATTGCAAGCAGCGGCAAATCGGCGTACATAGCGCTTTCAGAGTGTCTTGCGAAACTGGGCGACTGTGAAAAAGCGCGGGAATACAGCCGCCTTGCCGCCGAATGGCAGCCGCAAGCGTCGGGCGTGTAGACGATAGGTGCGTGGCGAAAGAGCCGCTGCCTGATAACTGAATTATATTAAATATGACAATATTGATATAAGAAATGAGGGTTTTAAGAACAATGAATTACGATTATTTGATAGTGGGCGCAGGGCTTTTCGGCGCGGTTTTTGCAAATGAGATGAAAAAAAATAATAAGAGCTGCCTTGTGATAGAAAAGCGCAGCCACATTGCGGGCAATATTTATACGGAAAACATCAAGGGGATAAATGTCCATAAGTACGGCGCGCATATTTTCCATACCTCGGACAAAAAAATCTGGGATTATGTCAATTCGCTTGCAGAGTTCAATAATTTCATAAATTCTCCAATCGCGGTGTACAAAGACGAGCTGTACAATATGCCGTTTAATATGAACACCTTTTCAAAAATGTGGGGCATAAAAACCCCGCGAGAAGCGGCGCAGAAAATAGAAGGACAGATTGCGGACTTAAACATCACTGAGCCCAAAAACCTTGAAGAGCAGGCGCTTTCGCTTGTTGGACGCGACATCTACGAAAAGCTTGTAAAGGGCTATACTGAAAAGCAGTGGGGAAGGGACTGTAAGGAGCTGCCCGCCTTTATCATAAAGCGCCTGCCCGTGCGCTTTACATATGACAACAATTACTTTAATGACGTATATCAGGGCATTCCAAAAGGGGGCTATACACAGCTTGTCGAAAAGCTTTTAGACGGTATTGAGGTAAAGCTGGGCACAGAGTTTAAAGACTTTGTGAGGAAAGATGAAAAAAATGACACATATGTCACTTTTGACGGCGCGCACAGCTTCAAAAAAGTGTTATATACAGGAATGATTGACGAATTTTTTGACTACATCGAGGGCGCGCTGGAGTACCGTTCGCTTAATTTTGAAACTGAAATAATCGAGGGCGAGGAAAATTATCAGGGAAATGCCGTGGTGAATTACACGGAGAGGGAAGTCCCATATACGCGCATAATAGAGCATAAGCACTTTGAGTTTGGCAGGCAGCCCGACACAGTCATAACAAGGGAATATCCCAAGGAGTGGCATAAAGGCGACGAGCCGTATTATCCCGTAAACGACGACAAAAACGCGAAGCTATACAAAAAATATGAACAGCTTGCCCAAAAGGAGAAAAATGTGCTGTTTGGCGGAAGGCTTGGACAGTATAAGTATTATGACATGGACAAGGTAATAGCGGAGGCGCTTGATATGGCGCAGGCTGAAAAATAGATAAATAAAAAATAAAAAAGGCGGTGTCCTCAAAATTGAGGAGCCGCCTAAAATATTACGTTACCGTGAAATTCAGGTGTATGTATTAAACAGCATACCCGTATAAATGCTTGTCATATACGGATTAATGTAGCTTGTTGAAGGATTGGAGTAAGCGCATATGCGCCTGTCTACGTATTCCATTGGATCAAGCGAGATAGCGTTGAGCTTTCTGAGCACATGGTTTCCGAAGCTCCTCAACATTCCAGGATCTGCCATCTCATCGACCTTTGAATATTCAAGCGTGGCATCGTCATTTATCGAAATGCCGTACTGCTCCAAATCACGCCTGTGCGCTTTCAGAAACTTGCTCATGTCATTCGTGAGAAGCCTCGTGAGCGGCGCAAAATTATTATCCTGATTTTTGTCGTCCGCCTCATCGGAAACATCGGGAGCGACGTCCTTCAAAAAGCTGTTGTACCCGTCAACGAATGTCTCTATATTATATGAAAGCGATTCTGAATCGGGATATAAGCCAATCTTTGCGGTGTTTACCGTATCGGCGTTTTCGGGGTGGAGCGTTATGTGGTATGCGCCGTACACGTCAAATATATTTGAGTATGATGAATTTGGCGAGCCGTTGACGGTATATACGGCGTTGGTAGCGCTTTTAACGGAAGCATTGAGCCCCAGATAATCGACCACGCCGCGTCTGTAGCTTGTATTTTCCTCCGTGATGGTAAAATGATTTTTATTGTTAAACGGCATGCCGATGGAATCAGAGGTTATCTCAAGCGCAGTCTGCCCGTCTTTTTCAAGCACCTTTGCGCTGACTCCGAGATCGGAGTTATTTATAAGGCGCGAAAGCTTATTCTGCAGGGACTTGTTCGTCTCGCCGCGTCCCACAACAAACTGGAGCTCATAATGAAGCTTGTTTGTCAGTATGTCAAATGAATAGCTGTCGGGCGCAAGCCCTACAGGCGCGTCGCCGTCAAGGTAGCTGCCCGTATTTACCTGCGGGGATGCAAAGCTTTCTATTTTTAAATCAAATGAAGTCGGAGCGTCAGCCACGGAATCCTCAGAAACATAGTCAACGCTGGCAAGCGATTCATTGTCACTGTAAGCCGTCTTAATGGAAAAAAGCTCGCCGTCCTCCTCGCTGAGTGAATTGATAGTCTGCTTTAAGTCCTGCGCGCTTTCCTTTAAATGCACCGCGTAAGCGATGGACTTGGGCGCAGGCTCATTCATATAAAGCGGGGCAAAGCGGTTTTTCCACTGGATGGCGCTGTAAACGCTTTTAAGCTCGCTCTGATCGTGAGTAACAGTGCGCGCGGCACGCCTGCTGTTTTTCGTCTGGTTATTGCCGCTGTTTTTATTCTTATTTCTATAGGTAGTTAAATAATGATCATAAATCTGCAAGGTAGCCATTGAAACTGCCATAAATGCCCCTCCCTTCCATATTATATAATATGAATGATTTATCAAAAGCCTGCAAAATACATAGTAAACTTAATTTTAAATTATAAATTATCTATTAACTTAAACTTACCACGAATACACTCTAAAATCAAGAGGTTTTGAAGAAAATATTGGAATAATACAGGACATAATAAGCAGGCGTAAGCAGAATATGTAAGCAGAATATGAAAAAAACAATTGACGCGCGGCTTATCTTATGATATAGTTGAAAAGCAAGATGTGAAAAGGTCTTTTTTTTATGCGCATTTTGACGCGCAGTGTTTTATGTATCACAATTAGGAGGTGGATTTATGCGTACAAGGATTACATTGGCTTGTACAGAGTGCAAGCAGCGCAATTACAATACTACAAAGGATAAGAAGACTCATCCTGACAGAATGGAGATTAAGAAGTACTGCAGATTCTGCAGAACTCACACATTGCACAAGGAAACAAAGTAATTGTCAGATTCTGGAGGATAGCTATGGGAGATTCATCAAAAAAGAATGCTCAGAAGACAAGCTTCTTTAAAACCGTAAAGGCGGAGTTTGGCAAGATTGTATGGCCCGATAAGCAGGGAACCTACAGACAGTCAATAGCAGTGCTTTGCATTTCAATAGTGTTGGGGCTTATTATTACCTTTATGGACACTCTTATCCAGTTCGGCGTTAATTTTATAACAAGCCTATAATGAAATTGACGGAGTGAATAACAGAACATTTTTTGGAAAGGGTATGGATATTGGTATGGAAAAAAAGAAAGAACTCAAGGCAGTTGCCAAAAAGCAGCTTCCGCCTATGGAGCATGAGGAAAAAAAGCCCGAGGTAAAAGCCCCTGAGACATTTGTCGAGGAGGAGCAGGAACCGGTTGACGATACGCCCCACAGCAGAGTTGCGCTGAGCGACAATAAGAGCGGTATGGGAATGGGCTGGTATGTTGTCCATACCTATTCCGGATACGAAAATAAGGTCAAGGCAAATATCGAGAAAGCAATCGAGAACAGGCATCTTGAAAATGAAATCCTTGAGGTTAGAGTTCCGCTTCAAGATGTCATGGAGTTAAAGAACGGCGTCGAGAAAAGCTCACAGAAAAAGCTGTTTCCAGGTTACGTGCTTCTCCATATGGACGCTGACAACAACGACGCATGGTACGTGGTCAGAAATACCAGAGGCGTCACAGGCTTTGTAGGTCCGGGGAGCAAGCCCGTGCCACTGACGGAGGAGGAGCTTAGGGCGCTTGACTTTGGCCGCGAGGTAAGCGTAGAGTATTCCGAGGGCGATATCATAAATGTCATCGCAGGCGTATGGAAGGACACGGTCGGCACTGTTCAAAAAATTGATGCAGGGCGCCAGACGCTTACTATAAATGTTGAGATGTTTGGCCGCGAGACACCGGTAGAGATTAATTTCGCCGATGTCGAAAAAATGTAGAAGCTTATAAACTTATAAGGCTTATATCAAAAAAAAGTTGACATAATAAGTTGGCTGTTATAAAATGTTTAGCGGATTGCGAAACGCGTCTGAATTAAGGTGGGAGGGTATATCCGCCCTTACAACCACAAAACAGCCTGATTATGGCTGAGAATAAAACAGGAGGTGCCTAAAATGGCAAAGAAAGTAGAAGGCTATATCAAATTACAGATTCCCGCCGGTAAAGCGACACCGGCACCACCAGTAGGTCCCGCGCTTGGACAGCATGGTGTTAATATTGTTGAGTTTACAAAGCAGTTTAACGCAAGAACAGCTGATCAGGAGGGTATGATAATCCCCGTGGTCATTACAGTTTATGCGGACAGAAGTTTTAGTTTCATTACAAAGACTCCGCCCGCCGCAGTCTTATTAAAGAAGGCATGCAATCTTAAGACAGCTTCGGCAGCACCGAATAAGACAAAGGTTGCGACTATTTCAAAGGCAAAGATTCAGGAAATCGCTGAGTTAAAAATGCCGGATTTGAATGCGGCAAGCCTTGAGGCTGCTATGAGCATGATAGCAGGCACGGCGAGAAGCATGGGCATCACAGTACAGGATTAAGCGGAGGTAAGGAATAATGAAACATGGAAAGAAATATATTGAAGCGGCAAAATTGGTTGACCGTTCAGTTTTCTATGAGGTTGACGAGGCAGTAGCGTTAGCTAAGAAGACGGCAGGCGCGAAGTTTGACGAGACTCTCGAGGTTCATATCAGAACAGGCTGTGACGGACGCCATGCAGAGCAGCAGATTAGGGGAGCCGTTGTGCTTCCAAATGGTACAGGCAAGACAGTTAAGGTTTTGGTTTTTGCCAAAGGCGATAAGGTATCTGAGGCTGAGGCGGCAGGCGCTGATTATGTTGGCGGCGAGGAGCTTATTCCCAAGATTCAGAATGACGGCTGGCTTGATTTTGACGTAGTTGTAGCTACGCCTGATATGATGGGCGTTGTAGGACGTCTTGGTAAGGTTCTGGGACCTAAGGGCCTGATGCCCAACCCCAAGGCAGGCACTGTAACGATGGACGTTACAAAGGCTGTTAAGGATATCAAGGCTGGTAAGATTGAGTACAGGCTGGATAAATCAAATATTATCCACTGTCCTTTTGGCAAGGCTTCATTTACGGAGGAGCAGCTCAATGAAAATCTTAAGACTTTGCTTGATGCCATTGTAAAGGCAAGGCCGGCAACTCTTAAGGGGCAGTATTTAAAGAGCATCACGCTTGCTTCCACAATGGGCCCCGGCGTTAAGGTAAGCGTAGCTAAGTTTTAATTAAGCATATATCAGGACCTCGTTTGGCATAAACGAGGTCTTTTTAATAGCAGAGGTTATTGGAGGTATGGTTATGGGGACAAAAAGGAGCAGGGTTCAAAAGCATTTGGCGCTTTTTGTGATTGTGCTTGTCTTGGTGGTAACAGCAGGTTTTGGCGCAATGACCATATACTCAAATTATCTGGATAGCAACAGCGGCAAAAATGACAGTGGTGTCATAAAAAAAGCCGAGTCCTCAAAAAGCGAGGCGGAAGTGCTTACATGGACAAAAGAAGCGGCAGAGAGCGGGGAAAGCCATGATGAGCCCCAGCAGCCAGAAGAAACGGACATAAATAAGCAGCTGTATGAGGAAGCTCTGGGACTTGGGCAAAAGGCAAAGCTTGTGGAATGTGCGGACAGCGAGAGGATAATTTTTCGGTTTGCGGGGGACATACTTTTGGATGACGGCTATGCGATGATGAGCAATTTCAGGGCAAGGGGCAGCAGCCTTGAAGACACGTTTTCGCCGTCGCTGCTTGAAAAGATGAGGAGCGCCGACGTGTTTATGCTCAATAATGAGTTTACGTTTACGACGAACGGGGCTCCGCTTGAGGGCAAACAATATACATTCAGGGCTAAGCCTGAGAATGTCTCTTTCTTTAATGATTTGGGAGTAGACGTGGTTTCACTTGCGAATAACCATGCCTTTGATTTTGGCGAGATTTCCATAATTGATACCATGGAAACATTAAAGAACGCGGGGATTGAGTATGTCGGCGCTGGAGCTGATATTGATGAGGCGATGAAGCCTGTGTATATAATTGCAAACGGCGCTAAAATCGCGATAGTAAGCGCCACTCAGATTGAGCGCAACGGTTCGCCTGACACAAAAGAGGCAACGCAGACGAGCGCGGGCGTGTTGAGGTGCATGGATCCGGCAAAGCTCCTTTCAGTGATAGAGGAGGCAAAAGCCAACAGCGATTTTACGATATTATACATACATTGGGGCACGGAAAGCCAGGAGGATACGGACTGGCTCCAGAATGAGCAGGCGCCGCTGTATGCCGATGCGGGAGTGGATCTTATAATTGGAGATCATTCCCACTGTCTCCAAAGGCTTGATGCCGTCAACGGCGTACCTGTGATATACAGCCTTGGCAATTATTGGTTCAACTCAAAAACACAGAATACCTGCCTTGTCGAAGTGTCGATAAAGGACAAAAAAATGGAATATTTCAAGTTTATTCCCTGCCTGCAGTCGGACTGCAGGACTATAGAGCTTGAGGGGGAGAAAAGGGAGGAGATGCTTTCATATATGCAGAGCATTTCGCCTAATGTCACAATAGACAGCGATGGATATGTGGACTTTTTCTGACGTTTTTTGCCAGAATTTTAATAAATAGATAATCAAGGTGTTGACAAGCAAATTACTATGTGATAATATACAGAAGGTTGCAAAACCATGCCGAAGACAGTAGGTGCTGTTTTAACAGCGTAAGCGTGACGCCTACCGAGGGAAAGAGTTTTGATGATGCTTATGCCTCTTTGTCTTTAGCGGACAGAGAGGCTTTTTATATCATAAGCTCCTTTTCGGCAGGAGGAGGGAGACCAAATCCACAAGAATCTATAAGGAGGTAAAATAATGGCAAAGATTGAATTAAAACAGCCTGTTGTTGATGAGATTTCAGCTGCCATCAAGGACGCTGCCACAGTTGTGATTGTTGACTACCGCGGCATTACTGTTGCCCAGGACACACAGCTTCGTAAGCAGCTGCGTGAGGCAGGCGTTATCTACAAGGTTTACAAGAACACGATGATGACGCGCGCTTTTAAGGGCACTGAGTTTGAAGGGCTTACGGAATGTCTTGAAGGGACAAACGCAATCGCTGTCAGCAAGACTGACGCAACAGCGCCCGCAAGGCTCATCAGCAAATTCGCTAAGGACTGCCCTGCCCTTGAGATAAAGGCAGGCGTTGTGGAGGGCACACTCTATGATGCTAAGGGAATGGCTGCCATCGCAAGCATTCCTTCAAGAGAAGAACTTCTTTCAAAGTTCCTCGGCAGCATACAGTCGCCTATTACAAATATCGCCCGTGTGCTTAACCAGATTGCGGAAAAAGGCGGCGCATCAGCCTGTGAGAGCGCAGCGGCTCCAGCAGAGGAAGCTGCTCCTGCAGCAGAGGCCGAAGCTCCTGTGACGGAGTAAAAGATAAGCAGGATAATATTTCAGAAACAATAATTAATGGAGGTAATTAAAAATGGCAAAGTTGACAACAGCAGAATTTATTGAAGCTATCAAAGAGCTTACAGTATTAGAGTTAAATGATTTAGTAAAGGCTTGCGAGGAGGAGTTCGGCGTATCAGCGGCTGCAGGCGTTGTAGTGGCAGCAGGCGCAGCGGCAGCTCCCGCAGAGGAGGAGAAGGACGAGTTTGACGTAGAGCTTACAGAGGTAGGTCCTAACAAGGTTAAGGTTATCAAGGTTGTCCGCGAAGTGACAGGTCTTGGCTTAAAGGAAGCTAAGGATTTGGTTGACGGCGCTCCCAAGGTGCTTAAGGCTGGCGCTTCCAAGGCAGAGGCAGAGGAAATCAAGACTAAGATTGAGGCAGAAGGCGCTAAGATTACTCTTAAATAATCTTTTTTCTAAAATAAGGGGTTGGGATATTGTGTCCCAGCCCCATAATAATTATTCTCAATTCCATTTCAGCACGCGTCATTCGCAAAATATTCATAGTTTTCCAAAATTGTTATTGACTTCCAAAAATTCTTGTGGTAATATGTAATGTGCGCTATTGTGAAAAAATGTACTCATTTTATGCCCAAATGGCGTAATAAAAACAGATGTTATCATAAAGAACGGGGTGAATTGTCATGGAAAAGAACAGAATACGTCCAGTGGTCACAGGTACGACGATGCGTATGAGCTATTCAAGGCAAAAAGAGGTTTTGGATATGCCCAATCTTATCGAAATACAGAAGGATTCATATGATTGGTTTCTTAAGGAAGGTTTTCGTGAGGCACTGGCAGATATCTCTCCGATTAAAGATTACAGCGGACGCATTAGTCTGGAATTTATTGACTATGTTCTTGCAGAAGACGAAATCAAGCATACGATTGAGGAGTGCAAGGAAAGAGACTTGAACTATGAAGCCCCTGTAAAAATCAAAGTCCGTCTCCGTGTTAAGAAGAAGGACGAAATAACCGGCGAGGATAATGATGAGATAACCACGCATGAGATTTTTATGGGCAATTTCCCTCTTATGACAGAAACAGGTACGTTTATAATTAATGGCGCGGAGCGTGTTATCGTCAGCCAGCTGGTGCGTTCTCCGGGCATATATTATGGCATTGCCCATGACAAATTGGGCAAGAAGCTGTTTTCATGCACTGTAATCCCTAACCGTGGCGCATGGCTTGAGTATGAAACAGACTCAAATGACGTGTTTTATGTGCGCGTAGACAGGACAAGGAAGGTTCCGATTACTGTGCTTATACGCGCTCTTGGCGTAGGCACAAACGAAGAAATTTTAGAGCTTTTTGGCGATGAGCCCAAGATTAATGCAAGCTTTACAAAGGACACGGCGGAGAATTATCAGGAGGGCTTAAAGGATCTCTACAGCAAGATCCGCCCGGGCGAGCCTTTCAGCTTGGAAAGCGCGGAAAATCTTGTCACGGCAATGTTTTTTGATCCCAAAAGATATGACCTTGCCAAGGTGGGCAGGTATAAGTTCAACAAAAAGCTTTCTTTGAAGAATAGAATTAAAAACCAGATACTCGCGGAAGACGTTATTGATACGTTCAGCGGAGAGGTCATCGGCCAGAAGGGCGATAAGGTGACGATTGAGATGGCTGAGGCTATTCAGAATGCCGCAGTTCCGTTTGTGTGGATTCAGACAGAGGAGAGAGTTGTAAAGGTACTTTCCAATATGATGGTAGACATAACTAACTTTGTCGACTGCGAGCCCAGAAGCCTTGGAATCACAGAGCCTGTTTATTTCCCTGTTCTCAGGCAGATTTTGGAGGCATATGCGGAAAATCCCGAGGAGCTTGCGGCTGCCATTACCAGAAACGTATCTGAGCTGATACCCAAGCATATTACAAAGGAAGACATTCTGGCTTCAATCAACTACAATATGCATCTTGAGTACGGGCTTGGCAATAGTGACGACATTGACCATTTAGGCAACAGGCGCATAAGGGCTGTGGGAGAGCTTCTGCAGAATCAGTATCGTATCGGTCTGTCGCGTATGGAGCGTGTCGTGCGCGAGAGAATGACTACGCATGATTCAGATGATATTTCGCCGCAGGCGCTTATCAATATAAAGCCAGTGCAGGCCGCCATCAAGGAGTTTTTCGGTTCTTCACAGCTTTCACAGTTTATGGACCAGAACAATCCGTTGGGCGAGCTTACGCACAAAAGGCGTTTGTCAGCGTTAGGTCCTGGCGGTCTGTCAAGAGACAGGGCAGGATTTGAGGTTAGAGATGTACACTATTCGCATTACGGCAGAATGTGTCCTATCGAGACGCCAGAAGGCCCGAATATCGGTTTGATTAACTCGCTTGCTTCATATGCCAGAATAAATGAATACGGCTTTATTGAAGCGCCGTATAGAAAGATAGATAAGTCAGATCCTAAAAATCCGCGCGTCACAGATGAGGTTGTATATATGACGGCTGACGAGGAGGACAATTACCATGTAGCGCAGGCTAATGAGCAGCTTGACGAAAACGGATATTTCGTGCGCAATTCTGTTTCAGGGCGTTACCTTGACGAGACGCAGGAGTATCCCAAGGCTATGTTTGACTACATGGATGTTTCACCCAAGATGGTGTTTTCAGTGGCTACGGCGCTGATTCCATTTTTGCAGAATGACGACGCCAACCGTGCGCTTATGGGCTCAAACATGCAGCGTCAGGCAGTGCCGCTGCTGTTTACGGAGGCGCCCGTTGTAGGCACAGGCATGGAGGTCAAGACGGCGGTTGACTCAGGCGTGTGCGTTGTAGCAAAAAAGGCGGGCACGATCACATATGTGTCATCAGAATGTATTAAAATCACATATGACGACGGTGAAAAGGCTGAGTTTAAGCTTGCTAAGTTTGTGAGGAGCAATCAGTCAAACTGTTACAATCAGAAGCCTATAGTAGTAAAGGGCAATCATGTTGAGGCGGGGCAGGTTATCGCCGACGGTCCTTCGACAAGCGGCGGCGAGCTGGGGCTTGGCAAAAACCCGCTTATCGGCTTTATGACATGGGAAGGCTACAACTACGAGGATGCCGTGCTTTTGAGCGAGAGGCTTGTTCAGGAGGATGTTTACACATCTATCCATATAGAGGAATACGAGACAGACGCGCGCGACACTAAGCTTGGCCCGGAGGAAATCACAAGGGATGTGCCGGGCGTAGGCGATGACGCGCTGAAGGATTTGGACGAGCGGGGAATCATACGCATCGGAGCGGAAGTCCGCGCAGGCGATATCCTTGTCGGAAAGGTTACTCCAAAGGGCGAGACGGAGCTTACGGCGGAGGAAAGGTTATTGAGGGCCATTTTCGGCGAGAAGGCAAGAGAGGTGAGGGACACCTCGCTAAAAGTTCCGCATGGAGAGTACGGCGTGGTTGTTGACGCAAAAGTATTTTCAAGGGCTAATGGCGACACGGAGCTTGCGCCCGGCGTCAATCAGTCAGTCCGCATATATATAGCGCAGAAACGAAAGATTTCAGTAGGCGACAAGATGGCAGGCCGCCATGGCAACAAGGGTGTTGTTTCCAGGGTTCTTCCTGTCGAGGATATGCCGTATCTGCCAAACGGAAGACCGCTTGATATCGTGCTTAACCCGTTGGGCGTGCCTTCGCGTATGAATATCGGACAGGTACTTGAAATACATCTTTCACTTGCGGCAAAGGCGCTCGGGTTTAATGTGTCTACGCCTGTATTTGACGGCGCAGATGAGAATGACATTATGGACACTCTCGACCTTGCAAATGATTACGTAAACCTTGAATGGGAGGAATTTGAAGCTAAGCATAAGGCAGAGCTGCTCCCCGAGGTTATGGATTATCTGTATAAGAATAGGGATCATAGAAAGCTTTGGAAGGGCGTTCCGATATCAAGAGACGGCAAGGTAAGGCTTAGGGATGGAAGGACGGGCGAGTATTTCGACAGTCCTGTCACTATTGGACATATGCATTACTTAAAGCTGCATCACTTGGTAGACGATAAAATCCATGCGCGCTCAACCGGACCGTACGGCATGGTTACGCAGCAGCCTCTTGGCGGCAAGGCGCAGTTCGGCGGCCAGAGATTTGGCGAGATGGAGGTTTGGGCGCTCGAGGCTTACGGCGCGTCTCATACTCTGCAGGAGATTCTGACAGTCAAGTCAGATGATGTTGTCGGGCGTGTCAAGACATATGAGGCTATTATAAAGGGTGAAAATATACCTGAACCGGGCATACCTGAGTCATTCAAGGTATTGCTCAAGGAGCTCCAGTCTCTTGGACTTGATGTCAAGGTATATGACGAAGACCGCAACGAGGTTGAGATTATGGAGTCGGTTGACTATACGGACAGCGACTTCAGAGTTGAGATGGAGGGCGACGGCAAGTACGATACAAAAGAAGATTTGGAGGGCTATCAGCAGAAGGAGTTTGACTCTGAAAGCGGGGATTTGGTTGATGCCGCAGATGATGACGACTTTGATTATTCTGACGACGACTTTAATGATGAAGACTTCAGTGAAGAAGATGATGATGACTTTGAAGAATAATTGGGAGGAGTGCCAAAATGTCTGAGAATAAAAACGAATCATATCAGTCTATTACCTTTGATGCCATTAAGATTGGCCTTGCATCTCCTGAGAAAATCAGGGAGTGGTCAAAGGGTGAGGTAACAAAGCCTGAAACTATCAATTACAGGACATTAAAGCCGGAGCGCGACGGTCTGTATTGCGAGAGAATTTTCGGACCGAGCAAGGACTGGGAGTGCCATTGCGGTAAATATAAGAAAATCAGGTATAAGGGCGTTATCTGCGACAGATGCGGCGTTGAAGTTACGAAATCAAGCGTGCGCAGAGAGCGAATGGGACATATTGAGCTTGCGGCTCCTGTATCGCATATATGGTATTTCAAGGGTATTCCAAGCCGCATGGGGCTTATTCTCGATCTGACGCCCAGAGTGCTTGAAAAGGTGCTGTACTTTGCGTCGTATATCGTGCTTGATCCTATGGACACTGATTTGGAGTATAAGCAGGTATTGTCTGAAAAGGAATATCAGGATAATAGGGAGAAGTGGGGAAACCACTTCCGTGTAGGTATGGGCGCCGAGGCCATCAAGGAGTTGCTTTGCGCCATAGACCTTGAAAAAGAGTGTGAGGAGCTTAGCGCGGAGCTCAAAAATGACAGTACGAAAGGGCAAAAGCGTGCCAAAATAGTAAAGCGGCTTGAGGTAGTTGAGTCATTTAGAAGCTCTGGCAATAAGCCTGAGTGGATGATAATGGACACGATACCTGTACTTCCGCCTGATTTGCGCCCTATGGTACAGCTTGACGGCGGCAGGTTCGCCACGTCGGATTTGAATGATCTGTACAGAAGAATTATCAACAGAAATAATCGTCTTAAAAGGCTTTTGGAGCTTGGCGCTCCCGACATTATTGTGAGAAATGAAAAGAGAATGCTGCAGGAGGCGGTAGATGCGCTTATTGACAACGGCAGGCGCGGACGTCCCGTTACGGGACCGGGCAACAGGGCGCTTAAATCGCTCTCTGACATGCTTAAGGGAAAGTCAGGGCGATTCCGCCAGAATCTGCTTGGAAAGCGTGTTGACTATTCAGGGCGTTCAGTTATTGTCGTAGGGCCTGAGTTAAAGATTTACCAGTGCGGTCTGCCGAAGGAGATGGCTATTGAGCTTTTCAAGCCCTTTGTTATGAAGGAGCTTGTATCAAGGCAGATTTCACAGAATATAAAGCATGCCAAAAAGCTTGTTGAGAAGCTTGACCACACCGTATGGGACGTGCTTGAGGAGGTTATTAAAGAGCATCCCGTAATGCTTAACCGTGCCCCGACACTTCACAGGCTTGGCATTCAGGCATTTGAGCCTATTCTTGTGGAGGGCAAGGCTATCAAGCTTCATCCGCTTGTTTGTACGGCGTTTAATGCAGACTTTGACGGCGACCAAATGGCTGTGCATCTTCCGCTTTCAGTGGAGGCTCAGGCAGAGTGCAGATTTTTGCTCCTTTCTCCGAACAACCTGCTTAAACCGTCAGACGGAGGTCCTGTTGCCGTGCCTTCACAGGACATGGTGCTTGGCATTTATTATCTGACGCAGGAACGTCCTGGGGCAATAGGCGAGGGCAAATATTTTAAGAATGTAAACGAGGCTATTCTTGCGTATGAAAACGGCGCCTGCACGCTTCACTCGCGGATTAAGGTAAGAGTGACGCAGAAGGAGGCGGACGGCAGCGAGATAAGCGCGATAGTGGAATCGACGCTTGGCAGATTTATCTTCAACGAGATACTTCCGCAGGATTTGGAGTTTGTGGACAGGACAAAGCCTGAAAACAAGCTGCTGCTTGAGGTGGATTTCCACGTAGGCAAAAAGGGCTTAAAGCAGATACTTGAAAAGGTTATCAATATTCACGGCGCTACAAAGACAGCGGAAGTGCTCGACAGCATCAAGGCTATGGGTTATAAATATTCTACGCGCGCGGCAATGACGGTTTCCATTTCTGATATGACCGTGCCCGCTGAAAAACCTCAGATGCTTGCGGAGGCGCAGAATACTGTTGACCATATTACGATGAATTTCCGACGCGGTCTTATGACTGAGGAGGAGAGATATAAGGCGGTAGTGGAGACTTGGAAGGACACAGACGAAAAGCTCACCCAGACGCTGCTTGACGGTCTTGACCAGTACAACAACATCTTTATGATGGCGGATTCGGGCGCGCGTGGTTCAAACCAGCAGATTAAGCAGCTGGCGGGCATGCGAGGCTTGATGGCTGATACGACAGGGCGTACTATCGAGCTTCCTATCAAGTCAAACTTCCGTGAAGGTCTTGACGTTTTGGAATACTTTATGTCCGCTCACGGCGCGCGCAAGGGACTTTCTGATACGGCGCTTCGTACAGCCGACTCCGGTTATCTGACGCGCCGAATGGTTGACGTGTGCCAGGAGCTGATTATCCGTGAGGTTGACTGTTGTGAGGGCAAGGATTTCATACCGGGCATGGATGTTGCGGCATTTATGGACGGCAAGGAGACTATAGAGAGCTTAAAGGACAGAATTACGGGCAGATTTTCATGCGAGGATATAACTGACAGAGATGGAAACGTGCTTGTAAAGAGAAATCATATGATTACCCCGAGCCGCGCGGCAAAAATAATTGCCAAGGGCGTAAACGAAAAGGGCGAGCCTATTGAGAAGGTGAAGGTAAGAAATATTCTCTGCTGCAAGTCGCGTGTAGGCATCTGCGCAAAGTGCTACGGCGCTAATATGGCGACAGGCGAGCCTGTTCAGATAGGCGAGGCTGTAGGCATTATCGCGGCCCAGTCAATCGGTGAACCCGGTACGCAGCTTACTATGAGAACCTTCCATACAGGCGGCGTTGCGGGTGATGATATTACGCAAGGTCTTCCGCGTGTAGAGGAGCTTTTTGAGGCGAGAAAGCCTAAAGGACTTGCGATTATCGCGGAGTTTGGCGGAGTTGCCACGATTAAGGACACAAAGAAGAAGCGCGAGATTATTGTTTCAGACGGCGTAAATGAAAAGACATACCTTATTCCGTATGGCTCTCGTATTAAGGTTATGGACGGAGCTACTATTGAGGCGGGCGACGAGCTCACAGAGGGTAGCGTTAATCCTCATGACCTGCTTGAAATAAAGAAGATTGGCGCAGTGCAGAATTACCTTCTGCGCGAGGTTCAGAGGGTTTACCGTCTGCAGGGCGTTGATATTGCGGATAAGCATATTGAGGTCATTGTGCGCCAGATGCTGAAAAAGAAGCGCATTGAGGTAAGCGGCGATACGGAGTTTCTGCCTGGAACGCTTGTAGACGGACTGGAGCTTGAAGACATAAACGAAAAGCTTGTTGCCGAGGGCAAGCAGCCCGCGGAGGCTAAGGATATTATCCTCGGCATTACAAAGGCGGCGCTTGCAACTAATTCCTTCCTTTCAGCGGCATCTTTCCAGGAGACGACGAAGGTGCTTACGGAGGCGGCGATTAAGGGCAAGATTGATCCGCTTGTCGGGCTTAAAGAGAATGTTATCATAGGAAAGCTTATTCCTGCCGGCACAGGTATGAGAAGGTACAGGAATGTCAAGCTTGACTGTGACAAGAATTTAGATGATGTCATATCGTTTGGCGATGAGGAAGATGAGGACATTGAAGCGGATTATGATGTCAGTGAGTCAGAAAATGTGCAGGAAAATGTAAGCGTTACCGAGGAATAATATATTGACGCGCTCCTATGCCTTACGGCGTAGGGGCGCGTTTTCTGCTATTGCGGGATATGAAGGCTGGTATCGTATTCAAGACTGTCGTCTGTCACTATGCGCCATTCGTCAATTCTGTAAAGGCATTCATCATAGGCTGAAGGATAGTTTACGGACAGCCGCACGGACAGGCGTTGTATGTCGCTGATATAGTAAGTGAAGTTTTCGCAATAACTGTCAGCGTTTTTGGCACCGCTGAGCTCTGATATGAGCTCTTGCTGATTTGAAGCGCCTTTTTTGTATGCGTCGTTGAGCATTGCGTCAAACTTGCTGATGTCCTCCTCGGCGGCATTGCAGGCATTATAATAGGCTGCCGAGCGCTGCAGGACCTTTTGGCTGAGGCGAAGGTCTGAGCTTGCGCTGACAAGCGATAATATGCTGAAGGAAACTATGCATAATACTATTAAAATGAGCATTATTGAAGGCAGGCCGATATGGGGGCTGAAATTATTTTTTTTGTCCATAATGCTGTCCGCTCCTTTAGTTAGCTTATTGGCGTGAGAATTCAAAATTATTTTTATATTTTTTAACTGTCTGTTTATTGATGTAATTTTCCGTGTAAAGCGCCTTGTATTCATAAATGTATATGTCAATATACGAGAACGGGCTGCGGTAATAGCCCTCAGCATAAACCGCATACGCCGCAAGCTCTTCATTGTCTGTGCAGCTCCAGTCTTTGTCAAACAATAAAAGCAGGCTGGAATCGTCTGTATCGCGCTGGATATCGGCATCAGCATATGCCTGCTTTACGGCATCAAAATTCCCGCCGCTGCCAAGGAAAAGCTCCGCTATGTTCTGCGTGTAAAGGACTGTATTGCTGCAGGTTACAGCTTCTTGGCTTATGGCGTATGATCTTGCGAAAATCTGCACAGCCGCTGCGCAGGAAATAATGAAAAAAAATATGGATATAATTAATTCGATCAGAAATAATCCGTTCCGCGAAGGACTGTAGTTTGTCATTACAGCTTACCTCATCAAATGTGACACGAGTGTCATTTTACTGCGCCGCCGCGCTGTGCAGGCTTATATAAAGTGTGGTGTCTTTTCCAAATTCATCAGTATACTTTACGCATAATAACGAAGGGGAAACAAATTCAAAGCTGAGCCCTGACAAGGAAACGACGGGCTGGCCTGCATCCGGGGAAAGGCATATATCAATTTTGGAGTATAGTTCATATAAATATCCGCTGTATTCGTACAGTGACGCAGCATAGACTTCGCCGTTTATGTCCTGCGCCATGACAAGGCGCTCATATCCATTTGAGGTATCTATGTATATTGCGCCGCAGCTGTCGGACTGGCGGATTTTTTCCGTAATATATGCGGCAGAGGTCCGTGAGGAATAGTCTGCATTCATTAAAGAAACGGTACGGGAATATATTTTTATGCCAAAAAGAATTACAATCACGGCGGAAAAAGCAAATATCAAAAAAAGGCATATAATAAATACAATATCTATTGCATGGCGCTGTTTTTTAATGTTCATTATGCACATAATGCCTTTCTGTTTTTATAAGCACTGAAATGTTATTTTACGGCGGTTTAGCGGGCTTTCGGCAGTATTGTTACATCGGGCAGAATATTTGAGCCGATGGCGGCATAGTCAATGTAAAACTTGTCGGTATCATAGAAAAAACCATAATTTTCCTCTATATAGCTGAGGCTCGGGGGGTATGTTCCTTCTATTGCATAGCATTGCATGATGCTGCGCCGAAGCGCTGTCTCAAGCTCCCTGCGCTGTCTGCTGTCGGCGGCATCTTCAATAAACGCTGCCGCGGCATTAAACAGAACAATCAGCCCCGTAATAAGCAAAACTGGCATAACCTGCAAAAGCCTGCTAGATTTTATTTCTTTGTCCATAGAAAAGCGGTTCAGAAAAATCAGCTCCTTAAAAAACATATAAAGCTATTGTATATTTGACATAATGCCGATAAGCGGCATTATGACCGACATCAGTATAATGCCTACTGTAAATGAAAATATAATCACAAGACAGGGTTCAATGGCGCTTACCAGCCTTTGCAGGCGGTTCATGGCGGCATTTTCATAATATTCGGACAGCTTTGTAAATACTCGGTCGCTGTCGCCTGTTTTGCAGCTGATTTGGAGCAGCCGCCTGTGCTGGGCATGGAAAATTTCCGCCTTTTTTATCGCTTCGGACACATCATCTCCGTCAAGCAGGGCATTTTGGAGTGTCACAAGCTTTTTGGAGATTAATTCATTTTCAATAATGGCGTCGGCAAGCCCTATTCCCTTAAAAATGTCTATGCCGCTTGAAACAATCATCGCCATAGCGCCCGCAAACCTGCTGTATGCTATGTCAGTAAAAAGGTTTTTCGTAAGAAAGCAGGAATGTAAAATGCGGCGTAAACGCCTCCTGCATTTTGCGTTTTTGGATAAAATAAAAAGGACTACGGCGAAAGCTGCAAATATGCATACAAAAACGCCAGAAATGGCTTGAAGGCCGCCGCCTATTTTCATAAGCGTAAGTGAAAATCCTGTCAAGCCGCTGCCAAGCTGTGAAAAGACCTGATTGAACACAGGAAGCACTTTTGCCAAAAGCACGATTAATATAACTGTCATTAAACAGAGCATTATTATCGGATATCTGACCGCGTTTTTTATGGCGGCGGCAATAGAGGCCTGCTGCGCATAGTAGTCGGCGAGCTTTGCCATGACAATATCAAGCTTGCCTGCCTCCTCGCCTAAAAGCGACATCGAGATGACATAATTTGGGAAAACATTGGCGGCCGCCAGCGCCTCGCAGAATTTTTTCCCGCTTATGAGAGAGGCTTCTATCTGGGCAAGGAGCTCTTTTCCCTCATCTGACGCGGCATCTGCCTCCATCAGCTGAATACCCTCGAGCAGAGTGATGCCTGCAGGAAGGAGCAAGGCGAGCTGTCCGCAGAACGACGCGGTTTCACTATTGGTTAGAGACTTGTATTTTTTCATCAGCGCCCCCGTTAGCTGTGTTTAAGGCTCAATAAATGTATTTTGCAGTGTAATTGCTCCCGTCACCGATAAAGCTTTTAAGAGAAGCCTCGCTGGAGTTTGCGGCAAATGTCGGATCCATCAGTGTCCAATTTTTGCCGTTAAACTCAATGACGCCGTTTATCCAGCCTTTGTCCGTTATATATGTGCTTATCCATGCGTGATAGGCGCTGCCCGCGTAGCCGACCTCTAAGCGCGTAGGTATATTCTGGCTGCGCAGCATGCTTGCCATTAAAGCGGCGTAATCAAGACAGATGCCTGTGCCGCTTTCCATAACAGCGTCAACGTTTGGAGTGTAGCCCGACTCGACAAGCTCCGCCTTTGAATGGTCATAAACGATAGTCGTCGCGTAGTTGTATATATTCGCCACTACGTCTAAGTCGCTCGAACAGTTTTCGGCAAGCTGGCGCGCCTTTTCCACAACCGCGCTCGAGGAGTTGAAGTTTACGTATTGGTTGGGATATAGGTAAGGCCCGAATTCATTGGAAATATCCGCGTCTATAGTCTGTGAGATGGCAGTAGCGTACTGGCTGCCCGTAATATTTTCATAGACGGATATTTTGTATTCCCCGCTGCCCTCAGACAATGGAAAGGCTTCATAGCCGCCATGCAGATTATATGTGTAGGTCACGCCGTTATCCCTGGAAATCTGCAGCTTTACCTGCGGATTAGCGCCCTTGTAATTAACCATAATATATCCCTCGGACACATTTGATGCGTCGATGGCGGCAAGCTCATTTGAATAGGTTATAACGCCTGAAGCCTGCGGGACAAGACACACGGGAGTATTGTCGCGGATTGCGCCTGCGACGGAGTCCGCCGCAGGAGTGTCCTCCTCAAAAGCCGCGCTCCAGTAAACCGCGTCAACAAGCTGCGGTTCATCAGCCGTCGATTTATCCGCGCGTGAACAGCCGATAAAAATTAAAGGGCAGGCGGCGTATAAAAAAATGGCAGGTAAATTTTTAACATTCATATAAAGATTCAGCCCTCACGCCATAGTTTAGCAATAATCAGCAATAATTTTAGATTTTATGAAATTATAATATATTTGGCGGGGAAATTCAACCGTGCAGGCGGGTATTCTTAAAAAAACTGGAAAAAATTATTGTAAATTATAAAAAAACAATTGACAAATCCAGTGACGGAAATTATACTAATCTAGTATGTGTGTAAATGGCATATAGTATATAATCAGGAGGTGAAAAGAATGCCAACATTTAACCAATTAGTAAAAAAAGGACGTCACGAGTCAGCTAAGAAGTCTAACGCTCCCGCTCTGCAGAGAGGCTACAACTCTTTGAAGAAGAAGGTAACTGATACATCTGCTCCCCAAAAGAGAGGCGTATGTACAGCGGTTAAGACTGCGACACCTAAGAAGCCCAATTCAGCTCTTAGAAAGATTGCCAGAGTTCGTCTTTCAAACGGAATGGAGGTAACAAGCTATATTCCGGGAGAAGGCCACAATTTACAGGAGCACAGCGTTGTTCTTATCAGAGGCGGACGTGTTAAGGACTTACCTGGTACAAGATACCATATTATCAGAGGTACTCTTGATACGGCAGGAGTCGCTAACAGAAGGCAGGCCCGCTCTAAGTATGGAGCAAAGAGGCCTAAAGCAGGCAAATAATCTTTGATTTGCCTCGTACCACAAAAAACTAATTAGTGTTGGGATTCTTATTTAATACCTTTCTATTAAAATAGAAAACCGCACGAACACAGGGTTTTTTAATGTGAGTACCGTTGATTTAATCAGATAGTGCCTGTGCGCTATTATTAATTAAGGAGGGAAGAACCGTGCCACGTAAAGGACATATTCAGAAAAGAGATGTATTGGCCGATCCTATTTACAATAACAAGGTAGTTACCAAGCTTATCAACAACGTTATGCTGGACGGTAAGAAGGGTGTTGCGCAGAAGATTGTATATGGTGCGTTCGAGAGAGTTGAAGCAAAGGCTCAGAAGCCTGCGGTAGACGTTTTCGAGGAGGCTATGAACAATATCATGCCTATGCTTGAATGTAAGGCAAGACGTATCGGCGGCGCGACATATCAGGTACCGCTTGAGGTTAAGCCGGACCGTCGTCAGGCATTAGGACTTCGCTGGTTAGTGATGTTCTCACGCAAGAGAGGCGAGAAGACCATGGAAGAAAGACTGGCGAATGAAATCCTTGACGCAGCTAACAATACCGGCGCTGCTGTCAAGAGAAAAGAAGATATGCACAAAATGGCAGAGGCGAACAAGGCGTTTGCTCATTACAGATTTTAATTATCTGGGCTGTTTGTCAGCTGCATAGTATTGTTTCAATATATAAGAGGAGGAAAGACCTTGGCTGGAAGAGAATATCCTTTAGAGAGGACCAGAAACATTGGTATTATGGCTCACATAGATGCGGGTAAGACTACTCTTACGGAACGTATTCTGTACTATACCGGTGTTAATTACAAGATTGGCGATACGCATGAGGGTACTGCTACCATGGACTGGATGGAACAGGAGCAGGAGAGAGGTATCACAATCACATCAGCCGCTACTACCTGCCACTGGACACATCAGGAGTTTGCGAAGCCTCTTGACGGCGCTCTGGAGCATCGTATCAATATTATTGATACTCCGGGACACGTTGACTTTACAGTAGAGGTTGAGCGTTCGCTCCGCGTGCTTGACGGCGCAGTCGGCGTATTCTGTGCAAAGGGCGGCGTAGAGCCACAGTCAGAAAACGTATGGCGCCAGGCGGACACTTACAATGTACCGAGAATGGCGTTCATCAATAAAATGGACATCTTAGGCGCTAATTTCTATGGCGCTGTAGATCAGATTAGGACGAGATTAGGTAAAAATGCAATTATTCTTCAGCTGCCTATCGGCAAGGAAGATGATTTTAAGGGCATTGTAGACCTTATGGAAATGAAAGCCTATATCTATAATGATGATAAGGGAGATGACATTTCCGTTATTGATATACCTGCAGATATGGCCGATGACGCAGAGCTTTATCATTCAGAGATGGTTGAGAAGATCTGCGAGCTTGACGATGATTTGACAATGATGTATCTTGAAGGCGAGGAGCCTTCTATAGAGCAGCTTAAGGCAGCTTTGAGAAAAGGCACGTGCGAGTGTACGGCAGTGCCTGTATGCTGCGGTTCAGCGTACAGAAATAAGGGCGTTCAGAAGCTTCTTGACGCTATACTTGACTTTATGCCTGCTCCTACAGATATTCCCGCTATCAAAGGCGTGGATTTAGACGGAAATGAGATTGAGCGCCATTCTTCAGATGATGAGCCGTTTGCGGCGCTTGCATTTAAGATTATGGCTGACCAGTTTGTAGGAAAGCTTGCATTCTTTAGAGTGTACTCAGGTACATTGAATTCAGGTTCATATGTGCTTAATGCTACAAAGGACAAGAAGGAGCGTGTAGGACGTATCCTGCAGATGCACGCAAACAAGCGTCAGGAGCTTGACAAGGTTTACTCAGGAGATATCGCGGCTGCGGTAGGCTTTAAGTTTACAACCACGGGCGACACGATCTGTGACGAGCAGCATCCTGTTATCCTTGAGTCTATGGAGTTTCCCGAGCCAGTTATTGAGCTTGCCATCGAGCCTAAGACAAAGGCAGGGCAGGGCAAAATGGGCGAGGCGCTTGCAAAGCTTGCGGAGGAGGATCCTACCTTCCGTGCCCATACAAATCAGGAAACAGGGCAGACTATCATCGCCGGAATGGGCGAGCTTCACTTGGAGATTATCGTGGACAGACTTCTGCGTGAGTTCAAGGTTGAGGCAAACGTTGGCGCGCCACAGGTTGCATATAAGGAGGCTATCACAAAAGAGGTTGATATCGAGTCCAAGTATGCTAAGCAGTCAGGCGGTCGCGGACAGTACGGACATTGTAAGGTTAAGTTTGCGCCTATGGATGCCAACGGAGAGGAGCTGTTTAAGTTTGAGTCTACTGTGGTCGGAGGAGCTATTCCTAAGGAATATATTCCTGCAATCGGCGAAGGCATTGAGGAGGCGACACACGCGGGCATCCTTGGCGGATTCCCTGTAGTGGGCGTATATGCAAACGTATATGACGGTTCATACCATGAGGTTGACTCGTCTGAAATGGCATTCCATATCGCAGGCTCGCTTGCGTTTAAGGAGGCTATGCAGAAGGCAGCTCCCGTGCTTCTCGAGCCGATAATGAAGGTAGAGGTAACAATGCCTGAGGAATATATGGGCGATGTTATCGGCGATATCAATTCGCGCCGCGGACGTATTGAGGGTATGGAGGACATTGGCGGCGGCAAGATGGTAAAAGGCTATGTTCCGCTTGCTGAGATGTTCGGCTACTCTACGGATTTGCGTTCTAAGACGCAGGGACGCGGTAACTATTCAATGTTCTTTGAAAGATATGAGCAGGTTCCGAAGTCAGTTCAGGACAAGGTGCTTGCCGCAAGGAGCAAATAATATATTTTTAAGGCAGTATTTTGCAAATAAGACTTGAAAAAACCAGTATTTTCTAATATAATCAAGCTAGTTGAGTAAAGTTTTATTAACTATGAAACTAAAAAATAATCTATAACTTTTTTAAGGAGGACTTTTAAAATGGCAAAGGCTAAATTTGAAAGAAGTAAACCCCATTGTAACATTGGTACCATTGGACACGTTGACCATGGTAAGACAACACTGACAGCTGCTATCACCAAGACACTTAATGCAAGACTTGGCACAGGCGAGGCTGTTGCATTCGATATGATTGATAAAGCTCCTGAGGAGAGAGAGCGTGGTATTACTATCTCTACAGCACACGTTGAGTACGAGACAGAAAAGAGACATTATGCACACGTTGACTGCCCGGGCCATGCTGACTATGTAAAGAACATGATCACAGGCGCGGCTCAGATGGACGGCGCTATCCTTGTTGTAGCTGCAACTGACGGCGTTATGGCTCAGACAAAGGAGCATATCCTTCTTTCACGTCAGGTTGGCGTACCTTATATCGTTGTATTCCTGAACAAGTGCGATATGGTAGACGATGAGGAGCTTATCGAGCTGGTTGAGATGGAAGTTACTGAGCAGCTTGAGGAGTATGGCTTCAATGACTGCCCTATCATTAAGGGTTCTGCGCTGAAGGCTCTTGAGGATCCTTCAGGAGAATGGGGCGACAAGATTATGGATCTTATGCATACAATTGATGAGTATGTTCCTGATCCTCAGCGTGATACAGATAAGCCGTTCCTTATGCCTATCGAGGATATCTTTACAATTACAGGTCGTGGTACTGTTGCTACAGGTCGTGTTGAGCGTGGTACTCTCCACCTCAATGAGGAAGTTGAAATCGTTGGTATCAGCGAGGAGACAAAGAAGACAGTTGTTACAGGTATCGAGATGTTCCGTAAGCTTCTTGACGAGGCTCAGGCTGGTGATAACATCGGCGCTCTGCTCCGTGGTATTCAGAGAACAGAAATCCAGAGAGGACAGGTTCTTGCTAAGCCCGGTACAGTTACATGCCACAAGAAGTTTACAGCTCAGGTTTATGTACTGACAAAGGACGAGGGCGGCCGTCATACACCTTTCTTCAATAATTATAGACCTCAGTTCTATTTCAGAACAACGGATGTAACAGGTGTCTGCAACCTTCCTGAAGGTACAGAGATGTGCATGCCTGGTGATAATGTTGAGATGACGATTGAGTTGATTCATCCTATCGCTATGGAGCAGGGACTTACGTTTGCTATTCGTGAGGGTGGCAGAACGGTTGGTTCCGGTAGGGTTGCTTCTATCATTGAGTAATTGAAAAAATGCAGTAAAATCAAGGCTTCCGAGTGTATGCTCGGGAGCCTTTTTTACGTACTGAAAGAATGGAATAAGCGTGAGTGGCGCCCAAACGGTACCAAAAACATTTTTACTATTTGAAAAGTGGATTTTTTGATTAAGAAGTATAAACTGCAAGAATTAGTGAAAAATTCACAAGAAATAGTGAAAAATAAATTTAGAAACAACAAGAAAATGTATTGAAGCAACAAAAAAATAAAAGAAGAATAAAAATCTTGACAAGTTTATTGACATGGTATATCCTGTATGTAAAGGAGATGAAAACAATGACCAAAAGCGCAATAATAAAAGAAATGGTAATACAATTGTTATCAGATGGAAGTCCTCATACTGTTTCTGAAATGAAAGAATATTTAGCTGAAAGGAATGCGGAAGATTATTCAGAAGGGCAGTTTGCAGGGGCTGTAGATAATTTGTTAAAGAACAAAAAGATAGAAAAAATAGATAGAGGTACATATAGGATAGCGGGGACAGAGATGATTTTGACAAAAGAAAGGAATGGGGTATTTATGAAAAAATGTTTTGTCGTTTCTCCTATAGGTGATGCGGGCACAGATATTAGGAAAAATGCTGATCAGTTGTATCAACATATAATTAAACCAGTATGCGAAAAATGCGGTTTTGTTGCACAAAGAGTAGATGAATTTAATACATCTAATTCAATTACGCAAGAGATATTGGATGCATTAAATGATTGTGATTTGGTTATTGCAGATTTGACGGGGCACAATCCAAATGTTTTTTTTGAAATTGGATATCGAACTAAAAGTCAGAAACCCATAATTCATTTAAAACGCAAAGATGAAACGATACCATTTGATGTTTCGGCTATTCGCACTTTTGAATATGATTTGACCGATTTAGATATGGTAACTGCAACAAAAGATAGATTAGAGCAGGTAATAAAGAATTTCAAGTATGACGAAGTTAAAGAGTCCAAACGGGCTAACAATAACTTTGAAAATAATATGATTGTTGCTTCGTTAAATGATATACAATATAAAATTGATGTTTTAACTGAAGAAATCAAAAAGAAAGAGAATGAAACTATAAAAACAGTAATTGAATCATTTAATGCACAGAAGAGGGAACCGGAATCTCTTGAAGCAGAGATGATGAAAATATTAATGCCAGAGTTAATCAGAAATCCTAATGCCGCAGATGCATTGTTAAAGTTAGGTGAGAAATTCAAATAAGGAGAAAGTTGATGGAGCATATAATACAAGGGGAGGAAAAGTTATGAGAAAAACAAGAAGTGATTGTACAGTGGGAACATTTGAAAAAAAGCATGGTCTACCAGCAGGAACAATACGAAATAAGAATGGACGAGATACTCGTAGTGATAAGAAGATAGGAACAATCCGGCAAGAAGCCCAAAAAGGAAAGTAATGCCTAGAGAGCCATCTAAGCTATATAAATATTATTCAAATACGGTAATTCAAGGAATAAATTATTCCCAAAAAGCACTTGAAAATAATACAGTATATTTGCAGGAAATTAAAAAATTCGATGATAATTATGATTGTACATTATCGATTAATATAGAAGAATTTGCAAGATTGCGTATAGAATATTATGCAAAAATATGTGAAGTAGATATAAAAGATGAATGGGACTATAACAAGTGCGAATATGAATTTTCAGTTTTTTTATATAATAAGATAAATAATGGAATGGATTTAGAGCAGATATTTGGAATTACAAAATTGTCAACAAACGAAGATTATCGACGGAGCAATTTTTGCCTAATATTAAAATCAGTTTTTTTGAAATGCAGTGATCAGGATAATGTTTGGCATATTGCCTTTTCCCGAGCGATAAATAGTGTCTGCTTAATGCCACAAAAATGCCTAAAACCATTGAAAAATACTGACTTTATGGTTGCCATCTGATATAATATAAGTGCAAGAAAAACAGCACTTTTTTGAAAAAACCTTGCACTTAGGAGATGACCAATGTACAAATTTGATAGAAATCATCAGTTCAAGCTTTCAGATTTTAATCAACCCATAGGATTGAAAATGAATCC
>CANQPM010000020.1 GCA_947625775.1 uncultured Lachnospiraceae bacterium
GCGCGCCCTTCCTGGAATCCCGTAAGACTTCAGGGATGGCGATACTGCAAGGCATATGGTTTTTTCCGTCCTGCTGGTATCCGCCACTACAAGATTTGTGTCCAGAGGGTCAAGCTGGCGCTCCACGCACTCGACGGATGCATAAAAAGATTTTAGGTCTATGGCGATATACTGGTTCTGGTCTGCCATGCGCAGCCCACCACCTTTCTGGGTTTAACAAAATCTAAAAATATTATAACAGAAAATATGTGGGATTATTTACCAAAGACACAAACTATTTTACACTACCTAAATCTGAGTCCCTCTTATGACTGGCGTTATATGCATTAATTTAGATTTATTATGTTGAATTTTTCAGACAATTTTAAAATATTTTCTTCTTTTGTTGTTGGAAATATTACAGTACAATTGTTATCAGTCAGCACTTTAATGCTTTTTGTTATTTGCTCTCCAAAAAGTTTTACATCATAAGAATTCATCCACGGATAGCAAAAAATTTTTTTTCCATAAGCATAACCAATCGCTATAGAAGCTTTCCAACGCACACCACTCACGTACTTAATGCTTCTCCCAACTCTTGGCTCGGACAGCTCAAACATATTTTGGATTATATCCGCACTCAAGTCACAATGATTTGCCTTGACCCCGGCTATAATCTGCTCTCTTATTGATTTTCTCCTTAAAAGTGGGTTACGCGTACCATATATATCAAAAAGTGGCTTATGAGAACCATATATATCGTGACCGACATACCAGCTGGTTTTTAAAATAGCACTTATTGTTTCTTCCTTATCATCAACATATATCCTGCCTCCATAAAAACGTACATTACCCGTTAAACCGCAGCTTATAGCAGCTCCCCCATTTCCAAATTCCCCTATAATACCGTTAAGAATTCCTATATGAAGTTCAAAACTTTTATCCTGTATCCATTCATTAACAATACCATGATGAAATATTTTACATGTTCCTCCCGCAGAAAAATTTTCAAAAACTATTTTTTCCAGAGCTGCCGCCTCCTCTCTCAAGTCCTTAGTAATCCATTCTTCTCTGTTATACTAACCGCCCTGACAGTCATATGTAAAATGCCCTATGCTTTCAGAATAACCAATCCCTGCGATGCCAGTGTACTGACCTGTTGATATTTAGCATAACTATAATATCCAAAATTAATAAAAATTTGTTTGCGGCAATATTGATTTAGCTAAATATAATGCGGTCAATACATCAGGGTATATTAGTCCACATTTATTATATTATATTTTGCTGATAATTTCTTAATATTCTCTTCTTTTGTTGTTGGTAATACTACAATACAATTGTTTTCAATTAAAATTTGAATGCTTTTTGTCATCTGCTCTCTTAAAAGTTCTACATCTCTGGAATTCATCCACGGATAGCAGAAAATTTTTTTTTGATAAGCATAGCCAATCGCAATGGAAGCTTTCCAACGCTCCATTCCCACTTTCTGAATACTTTTTCTCGCTCCTGCCTCCGAAACTTCAAACATATTTTGTATAGCATCCGCATTCAGGTCACACTGGGATTCCCGAACCCCGTCCATAATCTGCTTTCTAATTGTTTTTCTTTTAAGCGGTTTACGAAAACCATATATATCATAACCAATATACCAGCTATTTTCTACAATAGGGCTTATCGTTTCTTTTTTATCATCAATATAGATTTTACCCTCGTATAAATTTGTATTATTTGCTAGAATATAGCTTAATATAGCTCCTCCATTTCCAAATTCTCCAACAATACCATTAAGGATTCCTGCATACATTTCAAAAACAGTTCCATGACCTCGCAAACAATCTTGTGTGACACCATATTGAAATAAATCACATGCCCCTCCTACAGAAAAATCTTTAAAAACTATTTTTTCCAAAACTGCCACCACCTATCATGCAACAGCTCTCCCTTGTGGTAGACAAAGCAAGTGCGCCTGCCATTCTTCAGCAATTCAAATCCTTTCAAATATACGGATTATGAAGATGTACTTAAAACCAGCTGGTCTTAATTAACGAATGCTTGTATTTTACCACAATCATTTGTCATGACTTATATTCCTTTATAACCTGCTTTTTTGTCAAAAAACTTTCCATATGCGACCTCCCTGCTGCGGGCGATTATTTCCCGCCACTCTCAAGGATCTTCTTCCACAATGCCTGTCCACTAATAATCCCGCGATACGTGCTCCTCAGCGGAAAAGCCTTCAGTCTCATTTGCAAACAATGGCAGGAAGCCTATCTCGTTTATCCAGTTTACAAGCTCCTTCCATGTGCGAATCCTGTATGGTCCCACTCCAGTCCCTTCATAATCCAATTCTCGCTTTCATTATATAATTATGGTATGAAAAAAATGCACAGATTTCTACGCACCTTTCCATAAGACTGTCATATTGTATTTTCTGCATGAGCTTCCGCCCGCTATTTTACAAGCAGCGCTTCGCGCTCTACAAGCCACTCACGGACTGTATCCGTATCAACTTCAACCGCATCCGCAATTTCCTCACAGGACATTCCCTTATCTTGAAGCTTATACGCTGTTGATTTAGCCTTTTTCATCTCACCCACGGAAATACCTGAATCATACCCTTTATTATAAACACCTGCACTCAAATTGCACATGCTCTGCACCTCCTCGCTCATTTCCCTGCTCACACTGATTTTAAACTCGTTCTGCAATGCGTCCAACTTATCTTCATAGCTGAGGTTTGTAGAGAACATCTTACTCAAAAGCCGAATCGCATTGTCCTCACTATTTTCTCCCTTGCGTCCAAGCCGCATCACTACGACCGTCATCAGGTCATAGTCCTTTTTCTCCTCGTTGAAACTCCCTCTCAGGCACTCCTCCGTGAAAGAATATCTGTTGATGGTGTCGGAGCGGAAATTTGCCGTGTCTTCACAAACCCAGATGCTCACGCACCTCTTAATCTTCCCATACTCCTGATCCTTAAATATTGTGCCACGCTGCGATGAAATCATTCTCGCCGTATAATATATCCCACGTTTCGGAATAGGATAACCGGGCGTGTCCTTATTCTGAATTTCCAGGTTTAATAAAATTTCAATCAGCTCTCCATCTGACGGAAGCACCGCGGTAAAGCGAATGTCATAATAAACTGTGCCATCCTTCTGCGACTTGTCTGCAGTAGGTTCACCTTCTATCTTGTCATCTCCGCTCATCATGCTGGTATCGCCTTCCTTATCCGGATGATCCTGATGAACCGCTGTTTTTCTCAGCTCAGGCTCGCCTTCGATAAACCTCTCCGCGATCTCCTGCACCGTATACTCCGCATACTCGTCAAGCGCGCTCTTTAATATATATGCCAGAACCGATTTCTGTGCCACGATGTTCCTCGCCGCTTCATCATACTTAAATGTGGCATCCTCATCCGCAGCTTTTAAGTTCTGCGCAATCTCACTTGGCACATACACGGTTCCTGTTTTCTTTTCCCTGTCGGACGAACTCATACTCCATACCTCCCCGTATAAATCAAAACTGACGGAGTATCCCATACATCCGTACTTTTATTTTACCACCAACAAATTCATAATGCAACACATCCAAAACTGTCTGTTTAAACCTGATTGGTACTGAACATGAACAGATCCATAGGACACCGCCTTTACATCAGTTCTGCCTCACAGGAACAACTCGTTTTCTTTTCTTCCAGAGCAGTTCTTTTTGATTGCCAAGGCCGCTACAGAAACCATCACTCCGTTTACCTTCCTTGCATTTTGCGGACACAGTTTCATGCAGCGCATACAGGAGATACATTTTTTAGAATCCGCAATAAATTGGTTGGAATCAATCGCCTGAACAGGACACGTTTTCGCACATAACCCGCATTTTATGCAGGACTTATCCGGCTTTGGCACAAGACCTGCGCTACCCGCTTTTTTATATGGACGGTTACCTGGAATTGTAGAAACTGACTTTGTTTTCCCTGCGATTTGTTCAGCGAAATCCGTTAGCTGCTTTCGATCAGCCTCATCCGGTCTGCCTGTGGCATACTGCGGCATAATCGAATGCTCGGCAACAGCGGATATTGCCGCCGTTACCTTAAAACCACATTCCTTTGCGGCGTCCTCCATCTCCACAAGCGTATCCTCGTAGGCTCGGTTTCCATAGACGCAGATAAGGACACAGCCTGCTCCGTTTCCGCGAATTGTCCGAAGCCGCTCGATTGCCACGGCTGGCGCACGTCCGCCAAAAGACGGCATGGCAATAATGACCATATCCTGATCAGTAATTTCACATTTGTTAAAGTCTGCTGTTGCATCGCTCAAATCAATCTTTGCTGGGTTTTCGCTCCAGTGTTTTCCGATGATATCGGCGATTTTTTCAGTGCCTCCTGTAGGGCTGAATACAATTTCTACTATGTTCATAAGAAATCCTCCTTAATGATGATTTATGGGATAGCCTAAAGCCTTTTCCGCATCAGGCTGATACAGTCGGCCAGCGTTTTCTCCGCAAGTGCGCGTGAAAATGTGTCTTCTATCTCCGTAAACATATCGGTTAAAACTGGCTTGATATGTCGCCCGACGATACATTCATCGCTTGGATTCTGATGAATGTCAAAGATGCGAGGCGTTTCTGTTTCATTTACAGCCTGATAGATTTGAAGTAGAGTAAGTCCCTCCGCTTTTGGCTTTAATGTATACCCGCTGACCCCGCGGTGGCTTTCAATGATGTCCTTTTTATTAAGCATACTGATAAGTTTCCGAATGTAACTGGCGTTGGTTCCGACACTTGCGGCAATTTCCTCCGAAGTGAGGGGCTTCGCGGATTCGGAAATCAAAATCAGCGTATGAATTGCGGAAGAAAATTTGGTATCCATCAGTGATTCACCTCGTGCGGATAATGTCTTTTACAAGAGTGCTCATGACAAACCGCCCCTTTCTTGTATAAGTATCTGATACAAATACATCATATGTAAAAACAAGAAGTTTGTCAATAGATTCATAATTTTATTCATTGCACTGCCAGGATTCCGTATCCCGCCTGATTTCATTCTGCTATAGTAAACACTGCGGTTATATCTCCGCTGCCAAGCGCCTTTTCCAGTCTGTAAGATCGTCGATTTTTCCGATTTGGGTATAGCTCCATGAATTGGAACCGTAAAATATGACAATCTGATTCCCGCTGTAAAGTACAATATCGCTTTCAGTTGTAGTAGAGGGAAGAATGGACATGAATTATAATCTTGCAGCCTTTGATACAAAGCCAAGGAGTAATTGAAAAGTATGCCTTTGCGGTGCAAAGTGTGTGTCGGGTAAGGCCTAGATTTTCATACTTCGTATAATGTAAATTCGCTCTTATGAAAATCAAGCATACCTTCATTACGCAGCCTGCATAGCTCGTTGGACATGGCGCTTCGATCTACCGAAAGAAAATCCGCAAGCTGCTGTCGGTTAAAGGGAATGGAAAAAGAACTGCTGTTTTGCCGCTTCGCTTCATCGGAAAGATAAGACAGCAGTTTTTCTCTTGTGGAGCGCTGCGACATATATCTAAGTTTCTGAACGAGGCTTTTATTCTTATCCGAAATCGTATAAAACATATTTTTTACAAGCTGGGTGTGAAAGGGGCAGGCAGAAGGGCATACCGTCAGTATCCGTTCTATATCGAAAAAGAGAACCGTACTTGTTTCCGCAGCTATGACATCGTTCATAAGAGTTCCACTGTTCGGCACAATATATGCTTCTCCAAACATCTCTCCGGGGCAGATTTCATTCAGAATGTTAAGATTGCCCCAATAGTCCTCCTTCTGAATGTGAAGTCTGCCCTCCAAAAGTATCATCAGATTGCGAATGTACTCACCTTGACGAAATGCATATACACCCTTATTATACCCTCGGACTGTTGCGTTCAAGCAATTCAGCATGGAAAGAATGTCGTCATCACCTACACCGGAGAACAACTTTGTTCTTTTTAGAATAGAGACATACTTTTTCACAAAAACCTCTTTTCCGTTGTAAAAACAACATACTTGTTGCTTTCATTGTATTATGATAAAGCCAGAAAGTCAAGAGACACCGAAACGTTTCAGAAAAGGAGGAATATATTATGCTTAGAAAAATCATCAAAATCGACGAGGACAAGTGCATTGGCTGCGGGATTTGCGCTGAAGCCTGCCACGAGGGAGCTATCGGTATAGTTGACGGCAAGGCGAAACTGCTCCGAGAGGACTACTGCGACGGTCTTGGTGACTGCTTACCTGCCTGCCCGACAGGAGCAATTACTTTTGAGGAACGTGAAGCGCCAGCATACAACGAAGCTGCGGTAAATGCGGCAAAGCAGAATAAAGGCGCTGAAAAACTGCCCTGCGGCTGCCCCGGCACAGCTTCAAAAGCAATTCACCGTGAAGATACGCAGGCTGAAAATGTGACAGTCCACAGCCGTCTTTCTCAGTGGCCTGTACAAATCAAGTTAGCTCCCGTGAACGCGGAATATTTTAACGGCGCAAATCTGCTTATCGCCGCAGACTGCACTGCTTACGCTTACGGTAACTTCCACAACGATTTCATCAAAAACAGGATCACCCTGATTGGCTGCCCGAAACTAGATATGGTGGACTACACTGAGAAATTGACGCAGATTATTGCCGGGAACAATATCAAGAGCGTGACTGTTGTTCGAATGGAAGTACCCTGCTGCGGCGGCATCGAAAATGCGGTAAAGCAGGCGCTGCAGACTAGCGGAAAGTTTATTCCGTGGAGTGTTGTGACTATTTCCACAGACGGTCAGATAGTCGAATGAACAGAATACGAAATCAAAACTCCTCACATCCGATGTAGAAGTGAGGAGTTGTTTTGAGACATATAGATTAGCCTCTATATGCCTTGTTTATGTTATGCTGTATTAATTTTAGCCTTGCGGCAGATAAAAACTGCCTATTTAATCTCATAAGCGGCATCAACCAGTCTGCAGCTTGAAGCTATTTCGTCAAACATTTCAAACCGTTTATACTCGCTTTCCGCAATCAGAAGCTCCCTGCGGGCGCGTGTCATTCCCACAAAGAACAGCTTCCTCTCTTCCTCGTCTTTTTGAAATTCCTCAGAATTAAGTATAATCACAACGGGAAATTCAAGCCCTTTGCTTTCATGTACTGTAAGCAGGTTCACCTTGTCAGCGCAAGGCTCCCAGTCGCTCTTAGTATCATCCCTGTATTCAGCCATTTTGGACATGAGCCCATATAATTCCTGTACGGTATTTATTCGGGCATTCCTTATTTTTTTGGAAAGGCTGCCAAGCGCATAGCCTCCGTCTTCACCCAGCAATGTCCCTGTGAGCGCCTTTATCAGCACTCCCATATCCGCATAATATGAATATTTCAGGAAATACAGCGCGTCAAAAATTCTTTTCATTATTTCCATTTGACCTGTATATGTCCCACCACACTGGTATGGGATGCAGTCCATAATGGAGTCAAAATTTATCGGTTCAATGCTGCCGTCGCGGCACATTTTTTGGTAGAGTGTTTCCGAAGCCCTTTTTTTCGGCAGAAGGCTTTCTTTCCCCAGAACGGCAAAAATCCTGTACAGCGATACGTCCGTGCCGTCAAATCCATTATTGTTCTCAATGCATGCGCACGCTGCCGCCATAAGCTCCAGACAGCTTGACGGTCTGTTTTCCTTCTTTCTGGCTCTGTCGTTATATTCTGGCTTTTCCACTGAAAATATGACTGCCTCCTTACAGCTGTTCCGTTCTGCAACCGCATCAATCCTGACTGAATATGACTGGAAGCCGTATCCGCGTATTCTCGTCGGCAGTGTTGTGGTAAGGCACAGGTCCTTTTGGCATATGACATACCCGCTCTCTTCAAGGAAATGCGCAAGCCGCCTAAATTGCCTAAAGTCCTTGTCTTTCAGCGCATTATACTCAGCTCTGCAATGAAACCACTCCTCTAAATACTCCCTGTCAAACATATGGGCAAGCCTGTCCATAATCTTTTCATATGATGCCATTTCCCCCTCATGCAGACATCCGCATAAGCATTTCAGCAACTTCATCAGGAATTCGTATCTCTTTGAGTAAACCCCGCTGATGTTTTTCTCTGAAATTTCATATGCCTTTTCACACTTTAAAAGCTTTTCCAGCTTCCTGACATTGATAATGTCAAAATCATTGTCCATAGAACTTTTCCTCCTTTTTTCGCACAAAAAAAGCGCCAATGCAAAAAGCATCAGCGCCTGTATGCGTTGTTTTACCTCTCGGTAGTGACCGTCTTTAAGACATACATAAATTAATGGTTACGCTTGTGATTTTAACATAAATGGAATGTTTAGTCCATAATAATGTGTGGATTAATTACGGCTGCTCCTTCTATTGATAAAATAGTTAAAATCTGATATGCTAAAGTTAGCTAAAGGAGGTGTGACATGGTTACTTCAACCGCTACTGCAACAGAATTTCAAAATAATTTTGGAAAATATTTAAACCTTGTTATGAACGGACAAGAAGTCGTCGTAACGAAAAACGGGCGCGAGGTAGGAAGATTCATCCCCAGGGCTGCCGCCGTATCATATTTGACCGATTCCCTGACGGGCATTTTAAAGGAAGACTATGACTTAGACGAAGCAAAATCGGAAAGACTTAAAGAAAAGTATGAAACTATTGATTGACGCAAACATTCTGCTTGATGTTCTTCAAAACCGCAAGCCATATGTCTGTGACTCATCTGTTATATGAAAACTGTGCGAAACTGACAGGGCTGACGGTTATGTTTCAGCATTGACTTTTGCAAATTTAGTCTATATTATGCGCAAAGAAATGACTCCGAAGAAAATTGAGGAAATCCTGCATTCATTGTCCTTAATTTTTGAGTTTACTGAAGTCAGTCCGTCTGACCTTATGCGTGCAGCACAGTTAAACTGGAATGATTTTGAAGATGCCATACAGAGCATAACTGCTGAACGGATACACGCAGACTATATAATTACAAGGAATGTAAGGGATTTTGCCAAAAGCAGGATAACAGCACTCACTCCTTCTGAACTGATTGCAAGAATATAGGCATAAATTGCACTTCCCATCTTAAGCAGAAAAAAGGGGGTGTTGCTTTGCGCGGATGTGTATGAGACTGATTTTTATAAAAAAGACTGCATTGTTTCTAAAAAAGCTCAAAACCGATGTTTCATTTATGGTTTTGGGCATTTTTAGAAATTATCATTTCTTAATTTGCTCAAAAACATTGTAATTACTCTTGTTTTGCGCTAAAATAAAAACAAAGGGAAAATATAAGCCAGAGCTTCTGTTTGATGATTATGAAATCCTGTCAATGGTAACGGAACATCCAATGGCACGGTGGAAATGCGGCAGGAAAAGTATAGAATAAACCCAATACATATGTAAAATGCCTTCGAGCCATTTTCGGTTCGAAGGCATTGTTTTTTGAGACTGTCGCTTTGATTGAACTTAGTGTGATATGCCCATTTTCAAATTCAAATCACACTGCCTGAAACATATACCCATATTTTCACTTGCTTGTCCGAAAACTTTATCTCGATCAATAGCCTCCACTTTTTGTTTAAAATTAACATTATAATCGCTCGCTGAATTCACTTTGCTCTCACATAATCTCATATTGTTAACCTTGTCCTCTATTTTCAAGTTTGGATCTTGAGTTTGGGGACAGTCTTCCCCTTAATAACTAGTCAGCAACCACCAGTTCAACTGGTGGTTTACTATCAGTCCTCCAAGGGGCTACTGTTACTGCTTGCCCCATAGGGCAGTGTCGCAAGCATCGTTATTGGTCCGCTTATAAAGCGGTGCTTCTGGAATCTTCTTTCATAGATTCCTCTGCCTGCCCTTTTACATATTTCTGTACTGCTTCTTCTGTAATATTACCGATTGTCTCAACATAATATCCTCTTGCCCAAAATGCTTTGTCCCATTTGCTTTGCAATTCTAGATGCCTGTCGTAAAGCATTAACATACTCTTCCCTTTTCAGGTATCCCATAAAATTTAATATGCTAATCTTCGGTGGTATCGCTACACTTAAATGTACATGATTGATGCACACTGCTCCCGCTATGATTTCAACATTCTTGTACTGGCATTTCCATTTGGTATGTGATAAACTTGGTATGTGATAAACTTTTATTGTCCATTTGGACATCCTCCTATGCTTGAAACTTGGCTTGTGACACCAATTTTATTATAGCATAGGAGGATTTTTATTAATATCCTCACCGTTTTCAACCACCCTATTCTCCCCAGCATAGCTGGGTTATTAGGCCTTTCATTCACATATCTTATATAAAATTTTGTGTTTACACAACATATGAAACGATCACAATTAATACAATATCAATCAAAACATTTTACTTTTAATATTTGTCAATGCCCTTCATCATAAATTTTTTAAGCAATCAATCCACGCATGCGCCATAATTTCATGTCCTCGTACAGTCGGATGGCTTCCATCAAGCGTTTCATACCTGCAGCCCATTTTTGAAATGTCTGCCAGATATACTTTTTCCTTTCTGCATACTTCACGGACGGCATTATTGTATTCCTCAATTCCTACGCCTGCAAGCTGTTCCGGAAACATCCACTCATCATAACCCTTTAATGCGCTCCTCATAAGCGTTCCGCATATTATGTCTGCTGACGGATAAAAATACTTCAGCTTTTCCAGCATATACTGATACGCACTTTCAAAGCATAAATAATATTTTTGAAACATTCGGCTCTTTACCCTTACTCCGTTCCCAAAATCATTAAATCCCATATATATCATTATCACATCAGGCTTACAAGCGTCAGTATGCAGATTTGAAAGGCGATCGTCACTGCAGGCAGACGGAAAACCCGCACTCGTAACCCTGCTGCCAGAATATGAATTATTGACACAAAGCTTCATCCCAAGCTCCTGAATGACCTGTGCCCACCACGTATCTTGGACCGTGCTCATATCGTTTTCCTCTATTATATCGGCTTCATAATAAACAGCATATCCAAGAGGATTATATCCTTCATATGTACTGATTGAATCTCCTATGATTGATATGTTTTTCATTCTCATTTCCTTATAATAGTCATTGAACTGGCGTAGTTGTACCTTCCACATAATAAGCCCAAAGGTCATCAAAATCCTGTGTACCATAGGGTATGTACTTATCTGGCACTTGGGCATATGTTTTGCAGAAACGGTAATAATATACCGTACCGCCTTTAGCTATATTATCTTCCACCTGTGGGTCAAAAACATATTCAACGCCGTTAATATTCGCAACAACCCATGTGTGCCCTGTGTATCCGCCCCCTGCCTTGTGTGTCAGCCCTGATATAAGGTAACTGTCTAACCCGATTGCATTAAGCATTTTTGAATATATAAATGAATAATCATCACATACTCCTGTTGCACTCATAAGCGCTACATACTCTATACAGTCATAAAAATTTGCAAAATATAAAGAATCTGTATCTACCATATCATAATCAGGCATACCATACTGCATATACGCTATAAGCCAGTCATAGCACGCCTTAGCCTTATCGTAAGTTGACATCTCAGGGGTAGTTATCTGTGACAGCAGATAATTTATTACATCATTCAAAGGCTGCGATTCTGTCGGCGTATCCGTCGGCGTGATTGTCGCTGCATTGAGGATGTCCGCTTCTGGATTGCCCTTTGCGCATACTGTTATGGAGCAGAGAGATACTGCCACCATAATTGCTGTTATCATTTTACAAATTCTTTTCTTCATCATGGTCCTCCATTCTGCCGCATCTCGTGCGGCGGTTCAAAATAATTAATGTTTTCCAAACCTATGAAACCTATGCCTTTTCTTGTAGTCATTCACTATCGGCGCACTGCATTCATTCAGCACTGCGGATGTTTCAGCTCTGCTCTTTGATTTACGCACCGCGGATAATGCATCAGAAAGCACATTGTAATTGAGCTGCGTGCCAATGCTGTCACTTTCATAGTTGATTGCCCTTTCAGCCTGTATGCCGAATCTATCCGCTACATTAACCGCATCAATGTTTGCGCCCAAAAACAAGAATTCCCAGCCGTATTCATTTCTTTCTTTTTCTACCATCTGCCTAACCTTAGCATATGTATAAATACGGCTGGCATTTTCCATACCATCAGTCGTTACAATAAAAAGCGTCTTCTCAGGCCTGTCCTCCTCCCGTGCATATTTATGGACATTGGCGATATGATGAACCGCGCCTCCTACCGCATCCAAAAGTGCCGTACAGCCGCGCACGTAATACTGCCTGTCATTCATTGGCTCTACCTTGCTTACGGGAACCCTGTCATATATCACATCGCTAACGTCGTCAAAAAGCACGACTGAAATATACGCCTCCCCTTCTTCCTTACGCTGTTTCTCTAGCAGCGAATTGAAACCTCCGATTGTGTCAGACTCAAGACCGCTCATCGAACCGCTCCTGTCCAGAATAAAAACAACCTCCGTTAAACCTTTGCGCATAATATCGCCCTCCTTATTTATGTTGCCTCATAACGTTTCTCCTGATGGGTTTATTATACCAAAGCTTTATGCAAAAACGGTCGCCTGCGAAGCGACTTTATATTTTTATGAAATAATGCAGGGCAGACCGTGTTCTTCGAGCTGTATGTCAAGCTCTATCATGTCATATATTTCATTTTCTATAAAATATGAGAAAATAATGTCCGTCTTGTCACATGGGGACAGGGCATAGCCCGCCCTTGCAAGAAGGTCTTTTGCCTCGTCAAGATTAAGCTTGGCGCCAATGCATAGGCAGAGCGCCGTCAGTTTCTGCGGGTGGTAGTCAGGATTATTTTTTATCTTTGAAAAGACCTTTTTATCTATGATGGCGCGTTTCCATACTTCGGCGTTTTCCATTTTTTTGTCATGAATAAGATACATAAGATACTGCGAAAAAGTATCCGTGGTGTGTTTTATCCGTTCCTCCAGCCTGCTCTCATGTTTTGATGCAAAAAAATCTGCGGCGCCATTCCATAGATTTGATGACAACAAAGGTCTGTCTGCTTTGTGTGCACGCGGTGCTTCCAAAACAGGCGCGCTATTTTGTGCTGTGCTTTTTTTCTTTTTTTTCCGTCCTTCTTTTTGAACAGAAGATGCCATAGCTATCGTATGTTGAGGAGCCATGCGGACAGATGCGTATTCCATTGCCTGCTTTTCCGCCACATAATTTTGGTCAATATAAGCTTCAAGATTGATGGACAATTTATTACCTATATGTGCAGAATGGTCATCGAAGACGACAAGGTATATTTGGATGTCATCATGTATAAGGAATGAATTTATTTCCTCAACCGCTATTCTCATGCCTTCTTCCTTTGGATATCCAAAACTGCCTGTGGAAATCAGGGGGAATGCAATGGATTTGATGCTGTTCATCTTGGCAATCATCAGACTGTTACGGTAGCAGGCTCTTAGTTTTTCCTCCTCACCGTGTGCTCCGTCTATATAACGGGGGCTTACGGCGTGGATTATGTATTCCGCCTGCAGGTTAAATCCAGACGTGATGAAAGCTGTGCCTTCTGCGGCAGAGCCAATATGCTCTTTTCTGTATTTAAGAAGCTCGTCATAACCTGCCGCGTTGTATACGGCTCTGTCACATCCATTGCCTACAGCCGGATGGGAATTGGCTGTATTGACGATTGCCTGTGTGTCCATTTTTGTGATGTCGTTGCGGATTATTTTTAGGGGCATTTTTATCACTTCCCAATTTATTTGAATTTTCTTTCATAAGATAATTATAATTGTTTTCGTAGAAAATTTCGAGCCTTTAATAGCTTTTTTATATCTGTTTATGTGATTTGCTACGGATTGTAGTGCCTATGACACATTGACACTACTTCCGGCTTTGTTTCTTTTATTTTTTCTTGGTACCATAAGTTCGTTACCCATAATCCTTTCAATTTCTTTTAGTGTATCGCACTTTAGAATAAAAAAAGTGTGTAGGGTTTTTTACTAGTAACTTACACACTCTATTTTACACTCCCTATTCTGATATGCCCGTGATAACTCTAAATATGCAATATGCGTCAATATTCATGGATTTATTTCAATTGCCTTATTGAACTACACAATAGCCAATTCATAATTCTGCTCCTCTAAATATCTCTGTAAATTTTTTCATAATTCATCTCATAAAATTGAAGCCATTGTCCAATGTAATTTTGTTCCTCCGAAAAGTTCAGCAATGAGTTTTCAAATCATCATAATATATTTCATATTTTCAAAGTCTTCTTTTTCGTGTATCAATTAATTTTTTATTTTCCAAACACCACTTCAAAACAATCACCCATCGATTTTGACTGTTTTCTAAAGTTATTTCATTTAAATGTAATTTAGACTGATCATTTCTATCAATCACCCAATACAATGTCTCCATATTTATCTATTTCATATTCATTGGAATACAATTCTCGGTTATCACTATAACTATGAATTACAACAGTATTTCCCATGTATTGATATACACATTCTTGTTTATCCCCATTGCTAAACATAGTTGTTGACTTAAATAACCTTCCGTCCGTTCCATATTCATATGTAGATATTCTGTCCTTACTTTCAATGCACGAAAGCCTTCCATTGACACCATAGATATATTCACTCTCACCATTACCAGTAGCTATTATATTCCCATATTGATCATAGATAGTATCTCCTAATGTATATCCTTCAGGTGAATATATAGACTCCTCTGTAATTTTATATAACTGTCTTCTCATTTCTAAACACTTATCATACTCACCTAAGACATAATAACACAATGGCAGCATATACCCATATTCGTTAATCCCCCTATCTCCAGTCAACTCTATATACTCTTCAATTTCACTCACCAATGGAGTACATATCCCTATCATCTGTTCATCACTTATGCAACAATTTGAATAAATGGGACAAATATAACCCCTACACATTTCTTGAATATCCAAATAATTATATTCTTCATTATGCAATAAATCATATATAGATTGCTCTAATTTTTGTTTTAATTCTTCGTTTTGTTCAATGTTGTCAATCAAATCATCTTCTACTTGTATTGTATCTTTTCCATTCACTACACTTAATTTATCTATATAGTCTTTTAACCTTATATCATTTGTAACCTCATATCCCGTCTGCAATACCTTAATTGCTTCTTCTATATCTCCTCTATTTTCATATACTTGCACTTTACCTAAATACGCCTCAACATTCATTGGATCAATCTCTATTGCCTTATTAAACTCTATAAGTGCCTGCTCGTAGTTCTGCTCCTCTAAATATTTCTGTCCCAAATCCAAGTGTCTGTTTATACGGTTTGTCGGCGTGTTGTAAATGCCTATACCCATTGCTACTGCTATGGCTACCACCACTATTAAAAATATTCCTGTAAGCTTTTTCATAATCCGCCTTCAATTCTACTACTTCCCAAAGCTACCTCCCATTCCGACATTTTTATAAGCGGCTTTGACGGATAATTTTCATATGTCTTTTTGTAATAATCCTTTCCATTTGCATCCTGCATCTCCGTGTCAAAAATATACCATTCATCGTCAAGCTTCACTTCTGCCCATCCATGTGGAGTTGTGCCTCCTCTGCGTGCGCCTGTTTCTCCTGTAACCACACGCGCTTCATAACCAAGCCCTGATACTAAATAAGCAAATGCAGACGCATATCTGTAACAATTTCCTTCACCAGAGGTATATAGCTGCATTGCATATTCCCCAGTCCAGTCGCCTGCAGGCGTATCATATGTTCTTTTATATGAAGTATTATCAATGATATACATATAACAAGCATTAATTTTTTCTTCCTCTGACATATCAGGTCTAATAATCATAGAAAGGATATTATAAACGGTATCTTCCAGCATCCTGCTTTCATCAGGCTCTTCCGCCATTCCAATAAACCTGCCGTCCTTGCCAAACATAAAACCGTTTATTGTGGTATCTATCGCCATAGTGCCGTCTATAGGGCAGAAGAAAAACCAGTCGCTGCCAATTTGAAGCCAATCCATGGCAAATGAGCCGTCAGAATACATATAGTATATTTTATCTTCCAATTTGATGAGCTGTCCCGATATCGTATTTTCATTTGCTTGCGCCACTTTAGCAGGAAGCCATACGGCAATTATAAAAGTTACCATTGCAGCATATATCTTATATTTCTTCATAAAAATGTCTCTCCCGCAATATATTAGTCGTCTATGTACTCTATATGTCCATCGGAATATGTAATCTCCCAGTAACCGCTGTCAGAGCCACAATCTTCTATGTACCGTCTGCCAACCTCCATAATATCACTCTCCGTCTGCAATTCATTCTGAATCTGTGTGTCGGATGTCTGTAGGGCTTCCTCCTCTGCTTTTGCCTGCTCTACTGCTTTTGCCTGTGCTTCGGCTTCCTTTTTCGCCTGTTCAATAGCTTTTGCCTTAGCTTCTTCCTCAGCTCTTGTCTGTTCTACTGACTTCATATGTGTTTCATCTGGTTTCATCTGTGCCACATCTTCTTCCGATGCCTCCTCTACAGACATTTCATTCTCCAATTCTTCCCCTGTCTCGTCCACCGTCTGTATTTCCGTTTCCGAATACAAAATCATCCCATTTTTTGTTTCATGTACAGTTTCTTCTTGCCTTTCCGTTTCCGGCTCACTCTGTTTTTGAATATTATCCCCCAGCTCTTCTTCCGCCCCTGCCTCTTTAGTATTAATATACTCCTCTTTGTCCATATCCTGCGCCTCACTGTATGCAAATATGCTTCCTACAATCAAAATTCCAGCAACTGCATATACCACAAATTTTTTCATTGTTATAACCTCACTATATTAATTCTTCATACTTAACTCATAACTCAATCAATATATTTACATTAAAGGAATCGGTATCCAGAACAACTTCTGATATGTATAATGTAAAGCCAAAATCACTTTCCCCATATTCTTTGTCAGCCTCTATGCAAAAAGCCTCATATGCCCTACTCTGCCCCCCAACTTCTATTTCTGCAAAAATTCGACTGTCCACAGACGCATATTCACTATTTACAACTCCTGTAATTTTCCAATAACTTCCCTCTTTTACAACATTAAACTCCGCACTGTTATCCACAATAACCTTGCTTTTGCTCAGCCCAACCTCTGGTGCTTCCATCACAGGCGGAATCTTCCCCAAAGTCTGAATATGGCGCTCTACCTTTTCCAAAATCACAATATCTGGCTCATAAACAACTAAATCTGTCATTGTATATGGAACTACTTCTGAAAATACCGCTTTTGAAAATTCTCCTGCCATTAGCGGAAGTAGCGAATTACCAAAAGAATCCCTATACATTAGAAGATTTCCACTACCTCTTTCACATTCTGTCATAACCAAATCATTATCTACCTTTTCCCCCAGACTATACTCCCATACATTTCCGCCTGCGTAATTAATATATTCCTCTGGTTTCACGCCCATTGGAAACAGCATCAAGCTTAAATCTCCATAATAGTCATTCGTTATCCGCGCACTGCTCTCGTCATAAACTGTATGTTTTTTGCCGCAAAAATCAAGAAGCGTATCATATACCAACAGAGCACCCTTCTGATTCCAGTGTGAATCCCTTTCATAATAAAGAATTTCATCCTGTGAGGCAAAAAGCTCATAAAGATCAACATAATTTACTTTATTCTTTTCAAGCCACGGTTTCAGCCGTTCAACATCACTCTTTTCCGCTATATGATAAGACAGCATATCTGGCATATTTTCTCCATATAACGAATTTTTATTTGGCGCAACTGTAAATATAAATTCTTTACCCAGTGTTTCAGCATACTGCTGCATCATTGACACATTATGCGCAATATTAAACAACATTCTGTCCGAAGATGAATTTTTATGCTGAAAATCATCCAGCGTAGCAGTATAATACAGCCATCCGTTTTTGCCAACAATCACATTACTTATTGGTGATGTCTCAAAAATTTCTGCCCTAATCACAGCATCTGCTGTCACAAGCTCCTGCCGAAATGCGAAATGATCTTCAAAATACTCCCCAAGCTCCTGCAGATAATCCCAATTCCATTTTTTCTGGCTGCAAAACCGCGGCAGTTCAGCAAGGCTGCGTTTTTCCTTTTCGCCATTATCTGCTCCCGCTCCCATCGCAAGAAGCGGTATCAGGCACATTCCAAATGTAACTGCTAAATATAAAACGCATAAGCATCTTTTTGTCTGTTTCCCCATAATCAACCTCTGCACAAGCATATTCCTAAAACCTAAAATAAATAAACGTATGATACGTGCCGCCTGCCATACTCATTATGCATAGTGCCAGTAGTATTATAGTGCATAAATAACCAATGCCGCTTATAACCTGTCGATTTCTTATCATAATCCATTGCACACCTGATGCCTCTACCCATTCTCTTATTGGCATGGTGCAGATTACAGATACCACAAACACGAATAAAAACAGCCCATTATATGTTTTCATCGTAGCGGCCTCAATCTGCGCATTCCATTCAAAGCACCCAAACATAGCTGATAAAACCGCCATAGCCTGTCCCATTGTATCAGCGCGGAAAATCACAAAGCCGATGCATACTGCCAGCAGTACATAAGCATGGCTGAACAAATTTAATTTTTTCGGGAAATTAGGGAACACTGTTTCCAAAGATATAAGAGCGCCATGAAACAGTCCCCACACGACATATGTCCAATTCGCGCCATGCCATAATCCGGTGCAGAAAAACACAATCATCCTGTTAAGCCACGTCCTTGCCTTCCCTTTGCGGTTGCCACCAAGCGGAATGTAGAGATATTCCCTAAACCAATCTGTAAGAGAAATATGCCATCTTTTCCAAAACATCTGAATGCTTGCTGCCGCATACGGCATCTGAAAATTTTCCGCAAAATTAAACCCAAATATCCTGCCCATTCCGATTGCCATATCACTGTAACCGCTAAAATCAAAATAAATCTGCAGCATATACGAAACAGCTCCTGTCCATGCCGCCAGCATTCCAAGCTCGCCTTGTTCCAAGGCAAATACATAATCCGCCGCCACTGCCATCGTATCAGCCAGCAGCACCTTCTTGGACAATCCTATAATAAACCGTCTCATTCCCTGGCACATCTTGTCCAAATTCACGTTTCTATTGTCAATCTGCTCTGAAATGCTGTGATATTTGATAATCGGTCCAGCTATAAGCTGCGGGAAAAGCGATATGTACAGCAGAATTTTCAAAAAGCTTTTTTCCGCCTGCACCTTTCCCCTATAAACATCCACCACATAAGACAGCGCCTGAAATGTAAAAAACGAAATTCCTACTGGAAGACGGATATCAGGCAGCATCAGCCTCCAATTCACCAGCTTATTTACCATAGCAGCTATCATATTTGAATACTTGAATATGCCAAGCATTCCTAAATTTGACGCCACAACCCCAAAAAGAAGCAGCCTCCTTGCCTTGACAAAATGTGTCATCAGCCTTGCTGACACATAATTAAAAAACGCGCATGCAATCATCAGCAGCACATATTGTCCCTCACCATATGCATAAAACACCAGACTTGATGCCACTAAAAAATAATTTCTGACAGTCACAGAAGGGAGCAGGTAATATATTATAACTGTTAAAGGAAAAAAGACACACACAAAAGAAATAGAGCTAAATACCATTCCATACTCCCTTCTGCATAATCAATATTAACGCAAATCTATTCAAAAATATAAAAAGTTACATCGGGCTTTTCCTCTTTAAGCTTGTTAATCTGCTCCTCAATATCCTCATTCATGGCTTCTTCTTGGCTGTATATTGAAACTGACGTCAGGCTTTCCAGTTCTAAGAGCGGCTGCAAATCCTTAATTTCTGATTTTTTCATATTGCAATGGAAATACCGCAGTTTATCCAAGCCTGTAAGCCATGAAATGTCTGATAATGTGTTAATATTTATATCCAAACTTTCCAAGTTCTCTAATTTGCCAATCCATGAAACATCTTCTATGCCGCCCGCCCCATATATTTCTAAACTCGTTAAATTAGGCAAATTTTCAAGAGGCTGTAAATCTGTCGCTGTTTCGTTTAAACTCAAGGACAGGCTTTTTAACTCTTTTAGCGATGATATCACATCAATATCCTGTGCTTCAGAAAGAACTATATTCAAATTTTCCAAATTTACTGCTTCGTCCAATCCTATAATTTTTATATCCGCTGAATATGCATAGATACTCTTAGTTCCTTGACCGCATTCTATCCTTTTTAAATTATCACAGCTGTCAAACCGCCAAGTATCAATCCATTCAACTGATTTGCACACTATCTCCTCCAGCCTGCTTCCATAAAAAGCATTATCTGCCATAGCTGTAACATTCTCTGGCACAGTATAGCTAAGTGACTTATTTCCCATAGGATATGCAATCAATTCATTTTCCCGCTTATCTATAAGCGCACCGTCTGCGGATTCATAATACTGGTTTCCATCCTCGACCAATATTTCCTCTAAATAAGCGCACCCTGCAAAGGCATCTTCATAAACCCTTTCCACCCTGCTAGGTATCATGTATGTGCTTTCCTTCTTAGCAGCAGGATAAGCAATCAGTTCTTTCCCATCCTTTGAAAACAGCACTCCGTCTATTACCTGGAAAAATTCATTTTTTTCATCGACCTTTATCTCATCTAATTTTAGGCAGAAGCCAAAAGGACTACGATAATAATATTCATTTTCCCCTAGACTTTCCACAGAAGCTGGTATAAAAACATTTGTCAGCTCATTAGACCAGTAGAATGCGTCGTTTGATACATTTGTAACTGGTATTGCCTTATTATGATATGTCAATTGTTCAGGAATCAAAATATCTCCTGAATAATACACATCTCTTATAATCTTTGCTTTCTCACTGCCGTCTTCGTCATGGACTTCCGCCACTAGATATTGTTTCTGTCCATTATCTTCTTCACCGATCTCAATTCTTATGCTTTCAGATTCTTCTTCGCCTTCACCTACAACCCAAATCTCACAGTCATCGCTTTTACTTGGTTCTTCCTTTGACATCACAGTAATATAGGCATATCCTCCATTCGGCTGGCACGTAACCAGTCCTGTATCAGACACTGTGGCAACCTGCGGATCGCTGCTCTGCCAGTCATACTTTTCATTATCATCCCCCAATACTTCAAGCTGAATATCTGGATCGTCCGTGTTTACTCTGCGTGAAATCCTCTTATAATTTAATACAATCGGCATATCTGCCTGCTCAACGACCGCCTCTGTCTCTATTACATCAGTCTCCTGTCCCAGTTCATCATCTGTATTATTCTTCGCCGACAGCTCATCCAAAATCTGCTGCAGAAATGCCTCCAATTCTTCGGGATTATCTACTTTCTCTATCCCTTCCCTCAGAGTGTCCATCGCATCCTCATACAACTCCAAAGCATACTGCGCCTTCGCCTTTCCTAAATATGCCTCAGCACACTTCGGCTCAATCGCAATCGCCTCATCAAATACAGCTATCGCAGATTCATAATCTAAATCTTCCAGATACTTTTCTCCTAAATCCAAAAGATCTCGCAGCTTTCTATTGTTTGACTGCAGGCTGATTACCGGTATCAATACCAACGCTAACAAGATTACAATGCCCGCGATTAATATTCTTCTCTTTTTTTGTTTGTCCATAAATACTTTCTCCTTATAATGCATTGATTATTTTTTCATACTCTTTATTAAAATACAGTTCCGGCTTCTGTTGTATTCGGTAAGCGCGCACGCTTGTCTGTTTCTTTACTTTTGTAATAATTTTCGGAATCTCTTTCATCGCGTTTTTGCATTGCTCCATCACCTCCACATTATTATCTGTGTCTGCCTGCAAATACAAGGATAATAAAATCCGAAAGTAATCCTCATATTCCTCTGTTTTATATTTTCTAAGCCTTAGTGCCTGCTTTCGGTTTTCAATGAAAAGCCCCGCCTGTCCTTTATTTGCCGCCGCATTTGACTTAATCATATATGCCGCATAGAGATACTTATTATCCTTTAACAGCCTGTCGGCATAAATCTCCGCACTGTCCAAATCCTTTGACTGCAGCAAATACTCTTGCTTATATTGCGCTGACAGAGGATTCCACAGCACCGCCTGTCCGTAATCACCCTGACGCGCCAGATGCCGCGCTGTTACATCGGCAGTAACCAGAACTGCCGCGGCAAACATTCCCACAGCGGCGGCAATCCGCAGGCTTTGCAGCCTTTTACCGCGACATATTCTTTCTTTTGGAAACAGCAGCGCCACAATACATACAATGCTTATAAACTGTAAATGAAAGTCAAAAAAGCTGCACGCCGCGATTATACAAAGCAGCTCCTTTTCCACAGCGCCCATTTTATTTAGCCTAAGTTGCCTGACAATATAAAAGACAGCTCCTGCTCCCGCCAGTATTCCATAATCAAGCAGCCACTGTAACCATTCATTATGTACATACCGTACACTGTACACCCCTGTTTGCTCTGCCTGCTGAAGATAAAAATATCCCATATACCCCAAACCTAGAGGATGCTTTACCAACATTTTCAACGCATCTTCCCAATATAGCAGCCTTCCCTGCAAAGTGCTTGAATTAATACCCACAGTCATAAACCTACCAAATCCGTACAAGTCCTGACTGCATATATTAGCGGTAAATATGATCAAGCCTGCCGCTGCCATAAGCATAATAAAACCTTTATTTTTCCCGCGATGCCTTATGAAGCAATAAAACAGATATACGCAAAGCGCCGCAAACACTGCCCTGCTTCCAGTTGCCATCACACAGATTATCAAAAGAAGCTGTATGATATGCTTACCCCGTTTCCAAAGCCGCTCAGAAACCACCACTCCAATCAGTAGAAACAATGCCATCGTATTAGGATATTCGAACGGTCCCGCCAGCCTCCCCGTTTCAGTTGCAATCCAAAACTTGAATGTATCGCATTTGCGAAACAGGCTGCACACAGAAAATAAAATACCCAAAACAGGCAGTGTTATCAAAATGCGCCTCTTATTCTCCACGCTCATCTGCATAGATGCCATTCCCGCTGCCAAATATGCGCACAGCCGCAAAACGCCATGTATGCTTTCTCCCCTGTCTATTCCGAAAAAAACAGAAAAAATACCACCCAGCAAAATAACCGCTTTACATAATATTCCATATTTATCATCTATAGACAAGCTTCCCTTCTTTACCGCCACATACCAGATATATGCCAGTGACGCAAGCAGCAAAAAACTCATAAAACGCCTTTTATCCCTTAATCCTGCAAATCCTGCACACAATAACCTTCCGCATCAAAGCTGTACTCTATGCCGTCTATGCTCTTTGACGCATCTTTACAAAAACCGCCGTCCTTAAACCGATACCGCCATCCTGCATCATCACGTTTCCACCCTTCACACGATATCCCTCTTTTAAGATATGAGCTTAGCCCGATTTCTTCTTTCGTTTCATCATCCTGAAAATGCCACCACTCCGAAAACAAATCATTGTAACCTGCCCCCTTCATGTAATCTGCCAGCAGATACGCATTATCATTGTTTCGTGAAATTACGGAATACGCACTCAAATCATGTATATCTGTCTGCATTCTGAGCTCCTCGCCCGTGTCAGTCCTTACAAGCGTCAAATCCAAAGCAATTCCCCTGTTATGCGCGGATACTGAAGCCGCCAAAAAGCTTGAAAGCCTGTATCTGCCATTATCCGTCATTATTTCGCGCAGCGTCGCTCCTGAAGCCGCATCCTCATCAATCGGACTGTCAATCACTGCTTCCGCCGTATCGTAATAATACCGCGTCGCCTCGTTAGGTCGAAAAGCATCATAAATGCGGAAATGATAACCATCATCTGCCGCAGCTTTTATAGCTTTGCGCAGCTTTTGGGCGCATGGGTACAGGTACGGCACTAAATACTCGCCATTACCAAGACATACATTTTCATATCCCTGAATCACATTTCCCGTAATCCCCGGGATACTGTACCCATGAACAGCAGTCTTTGAATGAATGCTGCCCGTAATTTCATATTCACACAAATCGCCTATAAATTCAGGCAGATTAATCAGGCAGAAAGACGAATCCACAAATCCGACATGCCTGTCATAATATACCTTGAAATATTCGTCCCTTTCTTCTAAGACGCAAAGAGCATGTCCTGCGGGAATCGTATCTATACTTTTTCCAGACTGTGGCTCATCAAGCAGCGAAAGCGGCTCTATTGGCCACACAGTGCAATACAGTGGAGAAATATCCGTATGAAATGATGCCTCTGGGTAAACCGCTTTATATTCCTCCCTGTCACGCTCGCTGACATTATCATAAGCCACGACGCGAAAGCAGACCTCCATGCCAGAAGGAAGCCTGTCCGTCTGATAAAGCATATCTTCCGCCTCAGTAAAAAGACTTTTGCTTTCCCAACATTCTTCTTTCTGCGCCCATTGCTGCACTTCATACCACTTAGCCTGGCAAGGCTTCCATGTAATGGCATACCGGCAATCGCCGATATGCTCCCATTCCAAAGATAATTCATCCTCAGACGAATAATGCTCCTCACTTTCAACATCCGCCTGCATTATCGGCGCTACTATAAGCTCCTGCACAGCTCCTGAAAGCGTTATTCTATGTCCAAATATTTTTATGTGCTTGACAGCCTGCAACCGAAACCTCATTTTCGCCATATCAGCTATATCATCCAAAATAATCATATTTCCAACATACTCCCCATATGGCATAAACTTCCTTGTAGCTTTATCATATATATAGAGACGGCATGCATCCGATTTGGAAGTCGGCTCCATTAAAATAACCAATTCATTGTCTCGAATAGAAACGTCTATATCACCCAAGGCAGTTGCAAGACGCAGCCGCCACATATAAACTGCGGCAATTACAACAATTCCTGCTACAACAGACACCCACAAAAATATATTAAGCTTTTTTTCAGTCCTCCTGTTTTTATGTCTCCTGCCCTTTGTGACGCGTTTCTTCAAAATATCACCCTTCCAGTTCCCAGCATAGCTATTCTATCTTGGGGTACAACTCCCTATCATAATTGTGAGTACCATTATGCGCCTTGGAATACTTCATCAGCTCCTCATCCGTCAGATAAAAAAATGTAGCTCCGCCCGCCCTTCTCGTAGTGTCAAAATGATGCCAGCCTTCGCCAATATCTATTAGATTCCAATAATGCATCGAATTATTTACCCTTATCTTCTCAATGTCCATATTTTTTATCCCCGCCCGGGTCAGCAGGCATTTTGCCGTCATGGCATATGTATAACAGTCGCCCTCTCTCTCTATTATGCCTTGATATGCCCCCTGCACCCAGTTTTCCTTTGACGCGCCGTTAGAGTACGAAATATGGTCATGGCACCACCAATATATTGTCTCTGCCTTTTCATACGGCGTCATCCCTTCATCCAGTATTTCCGCCAGCAGCTTGTCTGCTTCCGCATTGATAACCTCCTCCGTTACCGTTTCAGCCGTAATAGGCTTTACATGCAGTATCGTGGAAACTGTTGTATTATTTCCAGCCTTATCAGAAGCAGAATACGTCACTTCATAATCACCAGGCTCACTTGTATTTACAGTGTCTGTGTTTATTATAAGCCTGACCTCCTTATCACAATTGTCTGTAACAGTAACGCCTTTTTTGTATTGGACGCTTTCATTTGCGGTAATTGTGATCTCCTCTACTCCCTTTATCTGAGGCGGCTCCTCATCCCGCACGACCTCCAGCTGCGCCTGCGTTTCAGTTATATTTTTTCCTTCATCCTCAACCTCAATGATTACGCTATGGATGCCTATCGTCACGCAGTCGGGAGGGCTCTGGAAACGTACTGAAGTTTTTGTGACATCCTCTACCGTCTCGATAAAATCCTCTGGAGCAACATCAGTACCTGAATATATGCGTAAATTCTTTATTGTGACTGTCGGCGGGACTGTATCTCTTACATGTATTACAGAAGCAGTCCTCCTTCCATATGCGCAAATAACAGTTCCATAATCCCCTATACTATTCAAAGGTTCATCAACATTTACGTCGTCTGCAAAGCAAGCAGCTTCATTTTTCCAATTCAGGAACACTGAAATTTCAGGATATGCATCCCCAGCCTCAACAGTTATTTCACTTTTTATGCAGTACACAGGAAGCAGCCTGTATGCCGACCATACGATAATCAAGAGAAACGCCAACATAACAGCTGCAAGGCATATTTTACATGCAGTTCGTCTCCATGTTTTTTTCTTCACTCCACATGAATCTTTTTTTTTAATTCCATTCTGTCAATCTTGCCGTTTGCCGTCATTGGCAGTTTTTCAAGCTTTATGATTTTGTTCGGAAGCATATATCTTGGAATCATATTTTTCAACGCTGCCATTATTTCTTTTGTTTCAGCACAGCCCACATAATAAAGCAGGATTTTATCATGTTCCTTATCATATACGCATCCTGTCATTTCGACTGTTTCTATCGTGTTGGCATATGTTTCTATCTCACCCAGCTCAATCCTGTGTCCCATATGCTTAATCTGAGAATCTTTTCTGGATACAAAAACCAATTCCCCACGCTCATTGTAACGCCCTATATCGCCTGTCTTGTATATGATTTCAGGATATGCACTGTTTAAAGGATTTTGGACAAATGCACTTTCTGTCCTTTCCGAATCATTGTAATATCCGTGTGACAGGCAGGTTCCCCTAATACATATCTCTCCATTCTCACCATTCTCCGCCTTCTCATTCTGCTCTGTTAATAGAATAATCTCCGTATTTTTAAACGGCTTGCCGATTGGTATGGCTTCATTGGTTTGAATTTCACGCTCCACCTTATAATAGCAGCATACCCCCGTCCCCTCTGTAGGTCCGTACAAATTTACAAACATCGCGTCAGGCAGAACTTTTTTCCAGCGTTCCAACTGCCTTACAGGAAACACCTCGCCCGCAAACGCAATCGTACGCAGATGTTTTGGCACAATCTCGTCAAAGGTCCCAAACGCCGAAACCATAGTTAGCGCTGAAACAACCCAGCATATAGTATTAATCTGACGACTGTTTAAAAACTCTACCAGCTTTATCGGGAACGAAAATAACTCCTTTGGAATCAGGTACGTCGTAGCGCCAAATTTAAGCGTGGGATAAATTTCCTTTAGGCATGCATCAAAATATAGAGGCGCTTGATTGCCAAACACAGTATCTTCTCCAAATTCAAGCACCTTAGAAAGCTGCTCAACATAATCAATAATGCTGCGGTGGCATCCTGTCACTCCTTTAGGAATCCCCGTAGAGCCTGATGTAAATACTACATACACAAGATCTGTATCAATAGCCGCGTCACGTGACCTTTTCAATGCCTGTTCGTCTATTTTTGTCAGACATATATCGTCATAAAGAGCTATCTCACCTTTAAACTGAAATTCCTTCGCGCTTTCGTAATTGTTTTTATCGCATATCATTACTTTGGCATTCAAGCTCTTGATAATAAGTTCGATTCTCATACGCGGCATCTCCGCGTCTACAGGCACATAAAAGCAACCCGCAGCTACTACCCCATAAAAGGCGGTTATTGTTTTGGGATGCTTATCCATAAAAACCACTACCGGCTCCTTGAAACATCCCCTTTGACAAAGCCATGTCCCTACAGCCATGCTCAGCTGATGAACTTCTCGGAATGTCAATGCATCCGTGCCATCAGAAAACGCCGTTTTATTTGGCTTTTTCTCAACAATCTCATCTAAATAATCCAATACATTGTTTTTCATCATTATTTAGTAATCAACTCACTATATCCAAGCTTTAACCGCCCGCACCTGCGTACAGCCTCTGCCGCAAGCACCTCCATAACGTCAATATAGCCTGCCCCAATGGGAAAGTCCCGCTTGACCAGCGACAACTCCGTACATGCCAGAATGATTACCTGTGCTCCTTTCTCCCTAATTTTTGTGGACACTCCTTCGAATGCTTCCATATCTGCCGTATTGCCGGCTTTGATATCATGGTAAATAATATTTGTGACAGTTTCCTGAGTTTTCCTGTCAGGAATAATGCTGCCAATGCCGCGGCTGTCCAGCGCCTTCTGAAACATCCCGCTTCCTATTGTGCCTTCCGTCGCTAAAACACCCGCCTGTGTGATGCCTCGTTGTTGCAGGCGTGCAGCCGTTTCATCTACCGCATTTATTATAGGCAGTCCTATTTCCTCCTGAAGTCTGTCGTGAAAAAAATGCGATGTGATGCAGGGAATTGCCAGAACGTCCGCACCCATCCGTTTAAGCTGCTTTCCCACTGATGCCATCTCAGGAAGCGGCGACTGCGCGGACTTGCCCAATATATAACAGGTTCTGTCCGGTATGGACGGCTTGCTGATTATGTAAAGCTCCATATGCTCCTGGTCTGTCCGCGCATCGCTCATCTGCGTCAGCAGCCGCATAAAATATGCTGTTGCCATAGGTCCCATCCCACCTATTATTCCTAACTTTGCCATTAATCCTTACAATACCTTTCATTTTATAAATTATTTATTTCCAAATGCGCATCGGTCACTAAACGGAAAGATGAAAACGCTCGCATAACATAGTAACTGTCATCACGATGAACAAATAATCAATCTCGTATGCTCCCATCAGCTTAAAATTGTCCTGCCTATATATGTTTTTCATCTCATTGACATAGTCCGCATCAAATATGTTGTATTTTTTAATCAGGCTGTCCTCAAGAAATTCTATCCTACAGGATTTTTTAATCATAGCTGACATACCTGGTGCCTGAAACGGAAATTTCTTCCTCTTTAAAACCGCATCAGGCACAATGCCCTCGCCCGCTTTTTTTAAGATATATTTTTCGTTCACTCCGTTCAGCTTATATTTATCAGGGATGCTCAAAACAAAGGAAAGCAGCTCCATATCAAGGAAAGGATGGCGCCCTTCAACAGAATGTGAAAAAAACATGCGATCGCCATGCTCACCTAGAAGATGATCCGAAAGACGAAGCTTGCAATCAATATAAGAACGCCTTTTCTGACTGCTAAGTCCTTTGACACGCTCCACATTGATAGGGCTCTCGGCAATAGCAGAAAATTTTTCCGCTTCACCGCGCACATCCTTACTGTAAATCCGATTGTGAAGCTCCCTCAGCTTATAATGGTTACGTTCATAGCGGAAATACGGATTACCCCAAAGTTTTTCGTTTATTTCACATTCCTTAGCAGACATAGTATCCTTCTGCATTCCGCGGAACTGATCCACCATATATCCTACATAGCCGCTAAACAGCTCATCTGAACCCTGTCCTGTCAAAACTGCCTTGGCAGGCGATTCTCTTACCAAACCAGACAGCAGATACGCCGCCACGTCATAGCTTTCCTTTAATCCTGTTTCCGCATGGTAAATAACCTGTCCCAGATTTTCCCACAAGTCCTTTTCCGCAATCCTGGCGCTGTAATGAGTCGAGTCCACGCACTCGCATATCAGCCTTTGAAATCTACTCTCATCCAATTCTCCAGAGTCCATTTCAGCCGAGAAGGAATAGCAACTATCCATCATATACCGCCCTATATAACACGCCACCATAGAGCTGTCGAGACCGCCCGAAATATAAAAGCCAACAGGAACATCTGCCACCAGCCTTCTAGCGATTGCATTTTTCAACAGTTCCCGCAATTCTTCTATATAATATGTTTCCCCTTTATCGTCCTTATCCTCCTCAGAGTATATCAAGTCCCAATACTCAATGTCCTCTATTTCCTGATTGAGCCTGCAGCAGAGCATATGACCGCAACGCAGGGAATAAATGCCTTCAAAAAATGTATTTGGCGAAACAACGCCGGGAAAATTCATTAACTGATCAACAGCTTTTAAATTCAGTCTCCTGTTTACCCCAGGATATTGCAGAATAGCCTTGATTTCAGACGCAAATACCAATTTTCCATTGACTGTAGTATAAAATAAAGGCGCAATGCCCATCTGATCCCGCACCAACAGCAGCTTTTTTTGCTTATCATCATACAGTGCGACTGCAAACTGCCCGTTCAGCCGCCTTGCGAAATCCATGCCACATTCCTCATAAAGATGCAGCATAACTTCCACATCTGTATTTGTGCGAAAGGAATGTCCTTTATTTTTAAGCTCTGTACGCAGTTCCTGATAATTATATATTTCCCCATTGCAAATCATGGAAACCGTCATGTCTTCATTTTGGATAGGCTGCATGCCATTATGCAGGTCAATGAAGCTGAGCCTGTTAAATCCAAACGCAGCTTCGTCCATCATCAGTATGCTGCTGCCGTCAGGTCCCCTATGAAGCACCGCCCGCAGCATATTTTCTAAAATATGCCTCTCATTTTTTTCCTCATTCGTCAGATTAAATATTCCGCAAATAGCGCACATACCTCTTTTTCCCCTCAAAACCGATTATATATAAACTGGCTTGCATCATACCCGATGCCATATTCCCCCATAATAAGCACTGCCAAAAATAAACCATACCACAATGCAAAACGCACAGCATATGGCATTTGGCTAATACGCTCTCTGACACCTGCTCCGCGCTGGACAAGGCTTACAATAACCATCAGCGCCACCCCGACAAACAAAACCGCATAATCATATACTGACAATCCCAAGCCTGCCAGCGAGCCGTCCCATATAATATGCCAATTATGGACAGTCAAAGCAGAGCCAAGCATACGAAACGTGTCAGCAATGTTGTCATAACAATCAAAAAGATTCAAGCAGCATACCAATGCAAAGGTACGCCCTGTCTCAAACAGCAGATATGCCTTACGCTTTTTTAAATTAGGAAAGCACTTGTGAAAACGCGTATAAACAGGCTCCAGCTCTTCTGAAACCATCAGGATAAACCAATTCGCTATCCCCCATACGACAAAATTCCAACTCGCGCCATGCCATATGCCTGTAGCCGCCCACACAATAAACGATGATACATATACCGGAATACGCCTGCCAAGCTTATCTCCCATGTGCGAGCCTGCATACTTATACAACTTCCTCATCAGCCTGCTCGATGAAACGGGATAAAAAACATAATCTCTAAACCACGAACACATTGATATATGCCATCTGCGCCAATATTCTTTCAAGGATTTTGAAAAATAAGGACGGATAAAGTTTTCACGAATACGGATGCCCAATGCTTCCGCAACGCCAATCGTTATATCAATGCCTCCCGTAAAATCCGCATATAACTCTATTGTATAAAACAACATTCCTATAAGGCAGAATACTCCTCGGTAATTATCCGAATTTTGAATAATTGTATTGACAGCTATCATAACGCGATCCGCAATAACCAGCTTTTTAAAATATCCCCATAACACCCTCTGCAAGCCGTGGCAAAAATTCCTTGCGTTAAAAGAATGCCCGCTGTACAATGTTTCCGACAAATCCTCAAAGCGGCTGATTGGTCCTTGGACAACCTGCGGAAAAAATGATATAAACAGAGCAAGCTTAAATATATTTTTTTCTGCCGACACTGTTTCGCGGTATATGTCAATCAAGTATCCTATAGCCTGAAGTGTATAAAAAGAAATTCCCATAGGAAGGACTACATCTACAAATGAAAGCCGCTTACCGCTCCCCGCTATTTTTAAAACCGTGTTAAAATTAGCAATAAAAAAGTTCCCATATTTTACTGCTGCAAGGATTCCAATATTCAACAAAAGCGTCGCTGCAAGCAGGCAGATGTGTTTCCTGCGCTGCTTTTCCTTATAAGCCTTTTTATCCTCCTTAGTCATCCCTTTCTTATGTTCACTTAAGTATTTTTTCTGCTCTACCATACCACGTTCTATGAAGATGGCTGCAAAGTAGACAGTAATTGTCGTCACTAAAATATAAGCAAGATTTTCAATACCCGACATACAGTAAAAGAAATAGCTTGCCGCCAGCAGAACTGACCACCGAAATTTTATAGGAACAACATAATACACACAGAATAATACAGCTAAAAAAGCCAAAAAACCATAGGACGCGAAAAGCATGGCTCTAGTTTTCCTCCTCCAGCTTTTGGATAAGCGCATACAAGCTTTTTGCCGAATTAAAATTCTCGGGAACAATATCCTTTGCCGAAATTGTCACGTCAAATGTATCACCAATTTCCGCAACTAATGTTACAATGTCAAAGGAATCCAGTATCGCATCGCCGATAAGCTTTTCTTGGTTTAAAAAATCCACATCAGGATGCAGATTGTTTAAAATTTCCAATAATTTTTCCATAAATATAATCTCCCTATTCGTCCAATATTGTTGTTTTATATTCTATGGATGATATGCAGCCATCTTCTATGATGAAACAAAGCTTTATACCATCCTTACAATATACTGTCTTTCCGTCTTCTTCTGTTGATGTCTCCCCGTATGCTTCTGCCAGCTTTTCTGCGGAATCGCCAATGCATATTCCTTCCATAGTGGCGACGGTGTCATCCTTAAACAGCACAGAAGAAACAAAATCCTCCCCGTCAAGCGGATATGTATCCAGTTCAAAGCTGTTGTAGGTATATATTTTGTCAATCCCGTCAAACGCACAGCTTGGCGCTTCAAAATATGAATTAGCCTCGCCAAGCTTCTCCAAGACAGGAGCCGCAGGGGCATTAATTTCTATTACGACATCATCATAGACAAATGCGTACCCTTTATAATCCGCCTCTTTCTCCTCTTTACTTTCGATTTCCTGTTTTGTATTCTGCTCCTTGCTGCTCTCGCTCTCATAAACTTCCACTGATGCTGCTGTCTTGCCATTGTCTTTACTGCAGCCTGATATAAACAGAAAAAGCATTAAAATAACCAGTTTCTTTTTCATTTTGAATCAGTACTCCCCCTCATTTATGCTTTCATATTGCTTCTGTGCATCCATCTCATACAATCTGCGTTTTTCTTCCCAGCTTTTAGAAAGCTTTGCGTCGCCGCGCCTATCACTGACATTTGTTTCATTTATCAGATACGCACCCATATATCTTGACAGCTTTTCTGCCCCTGACAAATTCATATGGAGACCGCCGTCATATGTATCAGTATTGTAATCAATCCCTATTTCTTCCGTAAGCTTTAAAAAATTGATATACGGAAGCTTTTTTTCCTTGGCGTATTCCACTATCTGCTCCTCCCACTCATCGTACCAGAAAGGATATAGGGACGGGGCTTTAACCAGCACCAGCTGAATATCGTTGGCATCGCAAAGCTCCACAATATCATCCAAATATCGATATGCGTTTTTTCCAAAATGATAATCGCCTAACGGTTTTGGATCAGGGATATTTCCCGCTGGCTTCACGTCTACACGCATATAATATCCGTTATGTGACACCTTCGGCTTTTTAAACATATAGTTTATATCGTCCTTTGACAACTCGTTCCATCTGGAATGATAGCGCAGAATGGGAAATACATAATCCAGATATTTCTCCTTGTCAGTCATCGAAGCCTTTATCGACTTCACCTTTGACCACGACCATTCCATGCCGTCAAGCGTCATTCTGTTGTAAGCTTCCTTTTGCGGCTTGTCAAACTGCATTGACTGAATATTAAAAACAACCGCTTTCGGCTTCTCATACCGCAATGTATCTTCTAAAATATAATAAGACTGCCAAATCAGCTGTTCAGCGCTCCCCCTGATATAGCTATTAATGCCGAAATCATCCCATAACACCTGCGGAGAAAAATTCTCATATACCTCGCAATCGCCTATAAAAATCACATCATGGTTTTTCTCCTCCTGATAGTATTCCGCAATCATAGCTCCTTCCACAATGCCTGACGCATACTTAGGAACAAGAAGCCTTTGCAGGAAATACAGGCTTCCCAAAACAATAAAAGCACTCAGGAAAAAACGCAGTATTACCTTTTTATTCATTTTCTGCCTCTTTTCAACATCTATCATAATGCCTTTTCTTCAAATTCGCCTATTATACTGCCACAAAATCGACAAAATACGTTTTCCGCATCATTAGGCTTACCGCATGCTGGACAGATTCTTTCTTTCTTATGCATGACTTCCACTGCTGTATCTTTTACGGCAACGTTCTTTACTGACAATCCGCCTGCATGCTTAATTGTCCAAATCCCTGCCACAAAGCAAATACCCGCCACCATAAAGACTGCCACATAATATCTGCTGATTCTCCCAATCCAAACATCCGCCGATAAGAGCGTAATTCCCCATGTCTGGCTGAAAAGCCAGATTCCTGCAAGCAGCGCGATTATTCCGATAAAAATCTCAATATATCCGTTTTTACTCCGCGTCTTTTCTTGAGCCGCCGATTTCCCTGAAGTAGTCGGCGACAGGTCTTTTTCCTTCTTCCGCCTCGATTTCATTATAATCAACTCCTACATGATATTCCTTTTCTGCAAAAAGCCCTTCCTGTTTTAATGCAACGGAACATATTCTTGAAAAATTCTCTGGTTCCAATACAGCTTCATAAACAATCATATACTCATTTACCATATAGGAGCCGATCTCGTTGTAAATCTCTCCCAGCATATCACTTGACTGCGCCTGTAAAAATTTTCCCTGACAGCTGTTTGCAATATAGCTGAGGTATTCCGTGTCCGCGCCGCCAAAGCCTATGGTATATACATAAATATTGTTCTGCCTAAGCTGATTCAATACTTCATCTATCTTGGATGTGTCTCCATCCTCGCCGTCAGAAAGCAAAATAATGATTTTTCTTCCCATTTCAGACATAAGCTCATCGCCAGCCGTCTGAAGCCCTGACCAGATGCTTGTCCCACCGCCCGATTCTATTGTCTGCACTCCTTGAACGACCGCACTGGCGTTTCCTGTCAATGGCGTGACTACCTGCGCCATATCATCAAATTCAACTAAACCCACATTTATATCGTGGCTAATGCTGTTTACAAAAGAAACGACAGCCTTTTTGGTAGCTTCCAATGGCTCTCCGTCCATGCTACCGCTGTGATCCACAGCTAAAACTACAGAAGCTTCGCTTATATTAGACAATTCTTCCGCGCTTGTGACAGAAAAATCATCCACTTCAGCCCCCATATCCTTTAATACAAAATCCTCTTTTTTAAATTCTTTTTCTGTGTCAAATGCTATATTGACCGTAATATGCACCTCTGGATACAGAGTTGTATCTATATTCCTTATAATCAAGCCATTGTATAATTCATCAGCTGTACCCAACACAAACTCATAAAAGGAATTGTCTGTTTCTATGAAGTACAGCGCCTGGCTTATCTGTTTCCAGCACTCGCTTAAATCGTCCTGTTCATACGCCTGATACTGCCGCCTTTCTGTCTGGACGCTACTGCCAGTTTTAAATTTATACAAAAAATCATCAAGCATAACCGCGATTGTATCATCATGGTCAGCTTGCGCACCTAATACTGTTTTTAATAATTCCTTTGACTTATTTTCATTTCCCGCACAGAAATATAAATATGCGCGTTCCAAATCATATGCCGCCTGTTTACGATCCCCAATTGCAGTTGTTGTTTCTATAAAATTGATTGCCCTCTGCGCGGCCTCTCCTGAATTTTCTCCGTTCCCTTCTGTCATTCCCTGATACTTTCCGTCTATGGCAGTTATGTTTGCCAGCAAAGCCTTATTCTCAAATGAATCGTTCTTTTTATACAGCAGCTTTGCCGTTTCAAACGCGCCACTGTAATTTCTGTTTTTCAGATTGCCCGCAACCTGCACCTTCATGCCCAGAACAGAATTATCATCCTGCAGCGCTTCAAGCGCCTCATAGCTTACCATATCCACGGAAGACATAATATCAAGCATCGTCTGCAGCGTTTCCTTATCCGCTTTAACGTTTATTTTATCCTCTATGCGGAATAAAACAGCCATCAGCTCCTCAAAGGCATCTTCCTCCAGCTTTTGCTTCTCGTCCTGATACACCAATTCATCTTCCGATGTCAATTCATTTATATCTTCCATCAGTTCACTGTACAGCTGCACTGTTTCCTGCAGTATGGCATCAGAAGACTTCTCCATAAATTTTTCCGCGCTGCGTATTCCTGACTCATAATCCGACTGAAATCCGGAAGACAAGACAATCAGCTCCTGCGCAATTGCGTTTTCCTTCATCTGGTTATTCTGAATCGCAAGCACTCTCCCCTGCTCATACGCGCCCATCTCAATCAGCCTCGAAGCCATATAATTCTGCTGATTTTTCAGTTTCTCTATGCCATACATTTTTATCAGGATAAATGCCGCCATAATTCCTATGCCTATCACTAATACGAGTACAGCCGCTTTAAAAGCCGTCTTTTTCTTTTTCATGATTCTTTATCCTTTAAATTTAATACATCCACGTCTATCCGTTTCAATCTGGGATATATACTGCGGAGCGTTTCCATATTGTTAATCGGATTATCATATAACATCAATACATTAAGTCTCGGTAAATTTGCAATGTCGCTGATATCCGCCACTTTATTTGAATACATCCAAAGCTGCTGCAGATTTTCCAGCTGCTGTGCAGGCGATACGCTTGATATGCTGTTATCAGAAACGTCCAAATATTCCAAAAGCTCCATATTCTCAATTCCCTGTATGCTGCGAATATTATTTCCCCATAATCCCAGAGATACCAAGTCCTTCATGCCCGTAACTGCGCCGATATCACTGATGTCATTCCATCCCAGATTCAAAACCTGCAGCTGATTTAACCCGGATAGCGCAGATATATCATTATTCGTCAGATTGTCTCCCACCAGAGACAGCTCCTTCAAGCTTTCAAGACCAGCAATTCCTGAAATATCAAGGTCGGGCTGATAAGCTATTACCACCCGCTCCAAAAATGGCATCATGCGTAAATCCTGCAGGGAATAAATAACTGTCCAACCATCTACCGTATATGTATATCCATCAACTGTATATGCTTCTTCCTCAAGAGATACGTTGTACTTGTCACTTCCCGATGCGACCATCGTACCAATAACATACAGCTCTGTTATACGCTCAATATCATCATTATATATTGGCTCGCCATACGGTATCTGCATCTCATCGCGCACAATCTGTTCAATAATCGGTTCTTGGATTTCTACTTCTTCATCTCGTATATCAATATTATAATTGCTCGCCACAATGTCGCTGCTGAATCCCAATGAATTGACAGCCACAGCCTTTATATCCGTATTGCCGTTTGGCAGGACAATCGGCTTGCCGTATATCAAGCTTTCCTTATCAGGCTCTGTGCCATCCGTTGTATAATAAACTATCTGCCCTGCTTCCTCTGCGGAAATCTCTATCTTAATTCTTTCCTGATATGTTCCTGAATCATAATTCATTTTTGGCATGGCAGGATGTGCTTCCGCATACAGCTGCTCTATGCCTTCATCATCCGTTTCCCTTACAGCTTCCTCCAGCAGCGCGCCTGCTTCCTCATATTCACCTTGACTAATATACAGATTAACAAGCTTATAATACACATCCGGCTGACTGCTGCCAGACAAAAGCAAGTCCTTATATGTCTCTTCTGCATAAGAATACATATGGCTTGATTCATATGCCTCAGCCAATCCCATTTTAGCTTCTTTATTTTTGGGATCAATGCTCAATACGCTTCTATATGATGCTATCGCCTGTTCATAGTTCAGCTCCGACAGATACTGGTTGCCCATCTCAATATTTTCACTTGTTTTCCTTACTTTGCTGATTTTGAGATAGCCTCCTATACTCAGAACTGCCACGCAGATTAATATAAGTGCTGCCGCAATTATCCTAAATCTTTTGCTCCACTTCATTTTTTACTCCTGCCTGCTGCCACATTTCCCACAAAATACTGCATCCTCCGCCAAAGGAGCGCCACAATTTTTGCAGACGTTTACATTCTCAGGCGCATTTATCGTTTCCCTAATCATTTCTGTTCCGCATTTGTCACAGAATTTGCTGTTTCTGGACACCTCACTGCCACAATTGGGACAAATATTTATATTCTTAATTTCATTTATTTTAGCCTCATCTGCCTGTATATTAGCCTGTATGCCTTCTATTTCCTTCCTTTTGCCTGCGACATCATCATTATCTGCCAAAAGCCCTTCTTGAATTACATACTCCCCCACCTGCATATACAAGTCCTTTATATTTTGTTTCAATGTGCTAATCTCTACATTCAGACGCGTAACCTCTGCCATTTCCTTACTCTTAGATATCGCCGCCTGTGTAGCCTTACTGAATTTTTCACCCCATCCTGCCATTTCTTTTTCCTCCTATTTATTAATCTGCAATGATTTACGATAACTCTGAAAAGCGAAATACCCGAAAAGCAAAAGATATATAACGCTTACCCAATTCACTGTATGATACTTAAAAATGCTGCGCAGCAGGCTGTAAACATATGTTGCTGCATATATTGCCAGTCCTATTGACGCCATCTTAAACTTACACTCGGACAATGCCAGAATCAGCATAAATAAAAATCCGATATAAGACACCGCAGACATTACGCTTCCCAGTGAAATAAAATTCCCCAGTACCTGCAGCGCCACACAGACAAACATAAGTGGAACACTAAGCGGCAGCATCACTCTTATAATCGGATTCTGCGCAAAAAAAGCATTGATTGACTGACACACCTGTTCAAATTTCATAATCGTAATCCCTCCATAAATAAAATTATTCTTCTTTTCCGTTTATGTCATTTCTTAACCTGTTCCTTTGGACTGCAAACACCCTTGACAATATCAATATTATCAAAATGCCCAGCGCAGCACCCGCTGCGCCGCCATAATGCATTAACATTCCCGTTGTTATTTCACTATCCATCAATCCACCCTCCCGTTATCAACTGCTGATACATCTGCTGAAGCCATTGAAGCTCCGCGTCATTTGCGCTTTGCTTTGCCTTTTCGCATAAATCCATTGTCATATCATAGTATTCAATAAACTGCTTATAATCCCTCTCCTCGTTAGCCTTTGTTCCCTGAATGTCCGCCTCAAGAACGGCAAGGCGCTTATAATACACATAATTAGACTCATCGCTCTCAGCAAGTTCTTCCAAAATTTCTTTTGCTTCACTCAGTCTGTTTAATTTTTCAAGCAGAACAGCCTTGTTCATCTGTGTCGTGGCATTGCCCCATCCGTGAGCGATAATCTCATCAAATACGGACAGCGCGGTTTCATCATACATATCATTTCCTGTAACAGCTGCCAAATCTATATAGTCTTGGGCAAGCCGCTCTAAAATCAGTATCTGATTGGCTTCCTCTATGTCTGTCCTTGCCCGCATAAGCAGCTCCTCGGACTCAAGTAAGATTTCCTCCGTATTGCCCATCTTCCGCAGCGTCTTGTCATATAGCACATATGCACGCAGCTTCATTTCAGCATTGTCTGTTGTCTCAATGCACTCGTTGAAATGAGCAACTGCCTCATCATACTCTCCCTTAGCTGATTCTATTTCCGCACTGACAAGCAGAACATAATCGGAATCCATTCCCCGCTCACGTCCCTGACGCAGCACCTCCTCCGCATTGTCGATTTTACCGCAATAAACAAGCGAAATCGCATAATCGCCATAATATTGACTTACCTGGCTGTTTAACCCGACTGCTGCCTGATAATATACCACTGCGTCTTTATACTGCTCCAATTCAAAAAAACAATTGGCAAGCAGGTAATATGTATCATCCGCAAACTCCTGACCTAAAAAATCCTCTTCATTCAGCAACGTGTCCTGAATAAAATCTGTGTCTTCCTCGTACATACCCTGCTCCGCCAAATAAACTGCTTTTTGGTAGTTTGCGTCAAGTTTTTCTGGCATATAACTGCTGGCTTCTTCATACAATTCCTCAAAATCATCTGAATTACTTTCCCTTGCAGCAATAAGCTTCTCTATCATTGCCTCATATTTTTCAAGCCGCTCCTGCTTCATCTTCTGGTCTCCCGAAAAATACATAAACACTGATGCCCCTATAAAAAGCATTAACACAAAATAAGCAAGCTCCTGTTTTATCAGCATTGCTTTATATTTCCTGTCATATTTATGTACCCGCTTGACTGCACGGAGCATCTCCTCAGCATTCGCAAATCTTTTGCCCGCATCGGCTTCCATAGCCTTATTGATTATAACGCTGAAGCCATTGCTGTATTGCGGGGCTGCATTTTCAATCGGCGGATTTTTCCCTGGCTGTGAAGACGGACGTATTCCTGTAGCAAGATGATATACTGTCGCGCCTATGCTATATACGTCCGCGCGCAGGTCTATTTTTATGGCAGAATTGTCTATTGTTACACTTTCTCGGGCTTTGGTGGAAATCACTCCTCCTTCTTCGACTGTATTGCCATACTGATTTGACAATACTGTCATTTTTTCGCCTGTGCCCTCATTACTTACACCATTATTTATATTTTGATTTGACAATACAGTAAATGCCTCATTTTTGTTTTTGCTTTCCTGACGATTTGACAATACCGTTGCTGTCTCACTTAAATTTTTATGTGACAACACTGTCGCTTTATCATCTGTATTAACACTTGTTTCCAATGTTTCTACCGCCTGACATTGCTCCGGTGACGCATATCCTTCCGAATAGCCTACCGTAACCATCTTGCCCTCTGTTAAAAATCCAGCTATATTAAAATCAATCAGACATATATTGTCATCAGGCTTTAGCATAATATTTGCAGGCTTTATATCGCCGTGCAGAATAGGAGGCTTCTGCTTATGAAGATACGCCATTACTTCGCAAAGCTGCCGTGTATATTTCAACACCTTTTCCTTTGTAAACAGAGTGTTTTCTTCAATAAGCTGCTCAAATGATTTTCCCTCGACAAAATCCATTACTGTATATACATCATTCCCTATGCTTATAAAATCAAATACCTGCGGAAGATACTCGTGGTGTAAATTTTTAAGGATATCCGTTTCCATTCTTTCATCCAATATCCCATCAACCCACGCATGCATTTTTTTCAGGACAACATATTTTCGCAGTCGCTGGTGATATGCCTTAAAAATCACGCCTCCCCCGCCCGAACCAATCTCGGTTATCTCGCTATAAAGCCCTTTAAACTCATTCTCTGAAACCCCAGCCATATTACATATCTCCTACCTAATTTTCCCTGTGTCAACTTCCACAAATATCATGGATAAATTATCCTTTGCCCCATTTTGATAAACCCGCTTCCTAATCTGCTCCGCCACAGACGCTGTTTTCCTCCACATAAGGCTTCTAAGCCGTGAAAAAAGAAATTTTTCTTCACAATATTTGTAAATCCCATCGCTGCACAAGAAAAAACAAGTTTTCTTTTTAATTACCCCTGAAAAAATATTAGGAGAAATCCTTTTCTGTGCGCCCAGAGCCTGTGTCAGACCTCCCTGAAACTGATCCTGCACATCATCTGATGTTGCCTGCATACAGTCCCAGCCCTGGCAACGGTACATTCTACTGTCGCCTACATTTATTACGACATATGCAGCTTTCTGTATCAACAACAGGCACAGTGTGGTACCGCCTAATTGCCCCATCTCATAATACATTTGATAGATGCCTTCGTTTATGCTTCTGACTTTTTTCTCCAGTTCATCAACTACATCATAAAATGGCATTGCACCAATGCAATCTCTAATTTTTTCCCACCACTCTTCCAATAATGTGACAGCCATCTTGCTGGCAAGCTCTCCCCTGTAATGTCCGCCCATTCCGTCAGCCACCGCAAAAATCCCCACATGCTCTGCATTTACCACAAATATTGCATCCTGATTGTTAAGACGCTGCAGACCTGTTTCAGATAACGATATAATATTCCGTATCAAGCTCCATCTCCTGTTAAATCTCGTCAACCAGTTCCACGCAATACCGGTGTTTGCCTATTCTTATTTTCCCACCGCTTATAATTGGCACTTCTCCGTCTATTGGCAACGCCACATTTTCATAATATGTACCGTTGCTACTCTCGCATCTCTTCAAATACATTAATTCTCCCCTTAAAAATATCTTACAGTGTTCCCTTGAAAGCTCCTCATCATCACTTATCACAATATTCTGTGTACTGCTGCGTCCAATGCTTACGGCATCGTTAATCGGCACTTTAAAAAATATGCCTGGATTGTCAAGATTGCGCAATATCAACTGTTTTTTTCCCCAAAGCTCCTTTTCAGGTGTTCCATTCTGACCAGTATCTGGCAAACGTGTCATAACTGTGTCAGCGGGTGGCTCTTCTGGTGGCTTTTCAGGCGCAGGCGCAGCAGCAGGAGCTTTTCTTCCCTTTTTTTGTTTAAGTACAATCAAAACAACTGCCACTATAGCCAGCACTGCAATAACAGCCAAGATCACTATTAAAACTACTATATAAGTCTGCGGAGTTTCGCTTTTTTGCTCGTTCTCATCATCATTATCGGTTTCTTCATCTAATGCTGTGGGGCTTAAGCTTGGAAGAGAACTTTCTGGCTCTGTCTGTATTTCTGATTCTGGTTCTGCCACAGTTTCAGGCTCAGCCTGCACAAGACTTGCATTTCCAAACGGCATCTCCACGCTGGTCTTTAGTTCCACAGCTCCCTCTGACGTGCCCAGCTTTAGCAAAATGCTTTTAACACTGCCATCTTTTAAGCTCTCATCAGGATTAAGCTTTAAACATATGCCTGTCTGATCCGTCATAATTGCATTTACAATATCCTCATTAGCTGTATTTTCATCCAAAAGAAAATAATCCGCTTTTGCCGCCCTGGAAAACGAAAACATGGTTTCAAGCTGAGTTGAATTATTTTTCTGCGGTATGCCAATCGTATATACAGGACACTGGCTGCTCTCAATGTATCTGCGCACCTCGTCATTTGTGTAGCCGATAAAGTTGTCGTCAGCCCCGTCAGACAAAACGATTATTCTTCTGTACGCATATGTATCCTCTGATTTAAGTCCTAATATTGCATTATATAGGACATCACTCAGGTATGTGTCCTGATCATTATAAGAAATATTATCAACAATATTTTCCAAAATCGAATGGTCATTTGTATAATCACATAAAAACATAGCTTCCTTTGAAAACGTGGCTATTTTAATCTGCTCATTTTCCTTTGCGCCTGCTATTATTCCCTTTATAATTGCCTGAATATCTGCGTGTTTTTTTTCAGGAATAGATTTTGAATTATCCACCAAAATCAATGTACGCATAAAGGGATTCAGCTGCTCAAACGCGGAAGCCGCAATCTGTTCCGCAGGACATACTGTATTTCCAATTTGAACAGAAGTATCAGATGGTAGTTCTGTAACTCCTTTAATATAGATATAAATTTCACCGCCATATACATTTGTTTCCAAAATTTTTGCATCTTCGGCATATACCGTCAATGATGCCAGCATTATAACAAAAATACTCATCACTGCCGCTGCCATTTTCCGCCTTTTGCCTTTTTGCTTCATATAATTACCACCTTTGCCTTTTATTTTAAAGAAATGCCTTGGCATTTCTGCTTATTTCATATTCAGCAGCCTCATACTGTTCCATACAGTAATTTGCTGTTTCATGCAGCTGATCCAGCCGTGCCTCAACTGTCCCAATACTGCTGCGAATCTGTTCCAACCGCTGTCCAATTTGATAACTTCTTCTTATATCCTCTGGCATTTCACTTTTCACTCTGTCAATCTGCTTTTGAATTGCTTTTATTTTTATGCTTAAAGACGGCAGAACATAATTGGCCTTTCTCACTTCTTTGAAATTCACATATATTTTTGGCATTCCTACACCCCTATTCCTCAGTCAGTCCATCGTAAAACCTAATCATATCATGTCCAATGCCATACAACTCATCCGCGTTTCTTTTTACTGTGCCAAGAAGCTTGTCTATCAGATCATTTATTCCTTCTATTTCACCTGAAACCCAATACTCATTCACTAAAACCTTATACCGCAGCATATCTTTTCGGATATCCATAAGCTCCTCTTCTATCTTCCGAAGTTTCCTTACCTCTGCCATGATTTCTTCATATTTTGCGTCAGTACACATACCAAAACATCCATTTCATCACAAAATCAGCTATACCCGAAGCGTGTACGAAACACGCTTCGGATATATACTGAAAAATTAATGCATTTACATTCGTTATAATTATAATGGCTGGAAACCAGAGGTATCATTATACTCGATTTCTACAACCACGCCTACAAATACACTAAACTTGCCATCAGGCGTGGAAATTTTAAGCGTAGTGCTTCCTGGACCGACTGCTGTCACTGTTCCCGAACCAGCACTGCAGACAGACGGATTTTGCGATTCAAATATCAAATCTCCCGCACTGTAGCCATCTGGTACAGACACGATTCCTACAGTCATAGTCTCGCCCTCCTGCAGATACAGCATCTGTGTAGATGTCTTAATGAATCCGAATACAATCTCCTCAAAATCAAAAATTTTGTATTCATCATACGGCTTGCCTTCTTCATCCGTGGGGGCTGTTTCTACCTTTTCCTTACCTCTTGTGCATTCTTCTACCAACACGCCGTTTTCCCAGTGAAACCGCTTATTGACGCGGCTGCTTTCAGAATCCCATATTACAGCTGAATATTTAAGCTTGTCGCTGATAAACGTCATTATGCAACCGTCTTCATTTACAGCCCATCGCAGCGGCACATACAGGTATATGTCAATGCAGGCTGGCTCATCACCTAACAGGTCAACATCGACATTTCCGATTGCGACGACTCCTGATGTTACCTTTATGTTTACAATGCTTTCTTCTAAGAAACAAAGTTCCGCCTTAACGCAGGGTTCTACAGTAACTGTGGCATCCGCGTGAAAATCAAAGTTGGGGTTTTGATTTTCTAAAGACTTTGCCAGCCCTTTTCCTTTCTCATAATTTACTGTTGCCACAATCTCTGAAGTATATGTAAGCGTAATCTGTCCGTCAAAGCCCAAATTTGCCACAAGCGAAATTCTTACATTCAAGGGAGTAGTGCCTATAGGAAGCTTCATTGTTCCCAAAGGTACTTGCTTTGACAAATGATCTGATTTATACTCTGCTTTCACACTGTCATCAAAGGATAATGTAACATTTGCTTTCTTGAGCCCTTTAAAGATTCCATAATCCACATCAGTGGTAACTTTAATATTGGAAATAGTTACATCAAAGGAAACACCATTCCCTAAATCCTTGTTAAAGTTTATGCTATTTTTGTCTATATCAAATCCAGTAAGCATAACTGAATTATCATTATTTGAAAGTACAGGATGCTCAGCAATTATTTCAGACTGTGCATTTGGTCTGTAGTCCGCAAATGCAAGAAGCGGTCTGTCGGGTGTATCTGCTCTACTGATTGTCACGCCCTCAGCAGGCTCTACATTAATCACCGTCGGCTCATAAGTGCCTGACACCTGCACTTCCTCATACACGTCTTCCAATCCTGCATTCGTATATGTAATTTCATCTCCCGATACAGAATTTACCTTGATTGCATATGCAGGGCTTTCTTCAGACGGTTTGATATAAACTACATCTCCTGTCTGATAAGTCGTACCATCACGCACAACTGCCGTAGTTCCATCACCTTTTAGGGTGACTGCTGTAGCTTCAGCCTCCTTCACTCCTTCATTGTATTTATATTCAAACTTCTGTGGCAGCACCAGATTATTGGCATAATCGTATGCATACGCCAAAATCAGCGCAGCATCTTCCTCTGTAAGACTTGCGTCAAGAGCTGCCTCATCTATATTTGCAATTTTGCTGGCAAAAAAGTCTGTGAGATTGTCCTCAGTCACTTCTATGCCCGTGTCACAGCTGTTTATTTTTTCTATCCCTATTGCCCTTACGGCTGTCTCTACCGCGTAGCGCCATGTTGCACCATCTTCTGGATTAAACTTGTCTTTTTCAGGCAGAACTCCCCATTCGGCGCATGCCTGTATCTCGTCATAGTACGCACTCCCAGAATTTACGTCCGAATAAAAATCCTGTTCGTTTTCATATGCATTATAGCCAAATTTATCTCCTAATAGCCCTGCCCATTCTCTTTTAGTCAAATCTCCGCCTGTCTTAGCTGTTTCGGAAGAACTCTGACAGCCACACAATATGGCTGTCAGAAGCATCAGAGCCGACAGGAGGAAAACTATTCGTTTCTTCATATATGCTCTCCCTCCGAATGAATCTTATATGAATTGCTCTGCATTTGATGTAATTTTTTGTTCAGTTCCTTCAAAATCGTAGCCCGTATTGCGCACTAATTTTGCATAATTCTCTACTACATTATAGTACTCCTCAAATCTGGGCTCCATTCCTTGTATTTTGTTTCTAATTGTTTCTGCCGCATTACTCTCATATATACCTGCAAGATTTTTAATCGTTGTCTGAATATCGTGCAACTTATTTATCAAGGTACTATTGTGTTTATCAATTTCTCCCGCCCATGATTCAAAACTACCATAATTAATATATTGTTGTTCCTCTGACATATTTTTTTCCTCCTCTATCTCAAACTATTAATCGCCGTAATTGCATTTTGCTGTGTTCGTTCATAGTCATCTGCTGCTTGCCTCAAAAAAGTAGCATACTCATTCATAAGTTCTCTCATTTTGCGAAAATCAGGTTCAAAATCTTTTACCTTTTTACAAAATGCTGTTGCATCAGCTCCCTTAAAATCTGTTGTAGTAAATGTTTCCACCGTATTAAACAGACCTTGATACTCATTATAATAGTCTGCTGCATACGCATCCACCGTATCAGCCGCCTTCCTCAATTCTCGCGGTGTTACTAGAATACTTTCCATATTCTTCTCCTTTCTTGCATTAAAGCTTATCGCAGTCATACGGTCATTTGCCGCTTCACTGCTCTTTGTTAATAGTTACTTTTTAAATTAACATCAGTTTTGAACCATTTTTTAAATGAAGGCTCTCAACTGAAGAATTTACATTATAAATCCTGCCATCTTCCATACTGCACAGCGCTGTTGTGTCATCAGGCATATATGCACCGCCTGTTATCCCTTCAAAAAAGCCAGAAATAAGACGCACCGCCTGATGCACACACAGAGTACGCGGCAGAAGAATATCATATCCTGCACCAGTCGCCGGAATACAGAGCCGCACTAAAACCTTATTCTTATTCATCCTCCTCTGCCTCCTTACCCATACGTTCTGAAACCAACAGTTTCACTGATTGGGTATTTGCTTTTTTGATATAGAATCCGCCAGTAAAATCTATATTTTTTGCCAGCGCCGCATTTTTCCTGTTATATTTCAGCCGCATCTGATCTACAATTCCATTTCCTATCCAGATTCCCTCACCATTGCACCAGCTTTCCACACTGTAACGGTTAGACGACTGGTAATCGTCAAATACCCAGTAAAAGATTTCGTACTTGCCGCTTGTTTTTTCTAATATCACCTTTAACTTATCTACACCGTCACTGCTAAGCTGCTCTTTAATCTGCTGCAGCCCCATCAGCAGCACGACAATTGGGTGCATGTCCAAAGAATCCGGCAACACTCCATTTGACAGTTTATATTCATTGTTGCGATCCCTTGTTATCTCAAAAAGCTTTACAACCGCAGCTTCTGGTTTTTCTGTCAGATAATGCTCACTATCCTTTTTATCCAAGTACAGTACCTTGCCTGGATCAAACACATATGTTTCAATCTCAGTGTTATGCTGCAGCATATTTGCAAGCCCTTCCGCGAATGCGGTGATATCCTGCCTGTCCACTGCAAGAACCTGCTCCACGCTTCCCTTACGAAAATTGATGCAGACTGGCTCAGCTGTTACCGTATTAAGTCCGATAGGCACATTTTCAAACGAAACACTGACCTCCTCCAAGTGCTTTCTATATACTGCCCTAGGCATAGAAGGAATCTGCTTTGCCTTTTTCTGCCCCATATCTATAAGCTCCTGACAGAAACTCCTTATTACATCCGCTGCTTCCTCAGGATTTACCGATACGCATGCTGTCTGAAATTCATAAACCTGCTTTTCACGGTAAATGCCGCGTCCCGCAATTCTTGAAGGATACACTCCTCCGGTATTTCCAAGAATTGCTGTATAGTCCGATTTATCATTCATCTGCAGGACAAATACCTGTGAAAAATTCTGCTGCAGCTTAAACCTTATTCCCGACTGTGACAAATTCGTAATGATAAAGTAAATGCCGTATTTCGTGCAGTCCCTTGTTATAGAAGCCATACGATCATCAAATGCTTCATACTGCTCGGCAAAATTTGCATATTCATTTATAATAACCACTATGCTTGGCGTATCCGTATTTCCTTGCCGACAATAAGACAAATAATCTCCTCCAGCAGAGGCAAAGCGCTTCTTGCGCTGCTTTATCTCACGGCTAAGCAGCTGGTACAGGTTGGCAATCCGCTCATCATCGCCTGAAAGCACCACTCCTCCCGTCTGCGGAGCCTTTTCAAACATCTGCAGCGTCTCAGAGCCAAAATCCATAATATACGTATTCAGCTCGCTGCTCGTATGTGTTCGATACAATGAATACAACACTGTGGCAAGAAATTCTTCTTTTCCGCTTCCTGCCGAACCATAGCAGATTGCATTTCCCATCTCCGCAAGCGGCATTGTAAGAAGCCGCTGATCCTGCTCAAATGGATCATCAAGCTCACCTATAATTGGTTTTAAAACAAATTTGTTCTGGATATCTTTATACTTGTATTTCTTCTCTAGCCGTTCCACAGTAATACGCGCTGGAATCTCAGGAAGCCACAGCGGTCTGGCATCAAGCTGCTCTTCCTGGGCAATCCGCGTAAGATACTCTACAATCTCTACTATTTGTTTTTTCGCCTCTCCTGAATTTGCAATTTCCCTCTGCGGTTTTGCCTCTTCTAAGACATTTCCTTGATGGTCAATCATCTGTACACATTCATCCCGTTCTACCGCCGCCATATCAGAAGGCAGATACGGAGCCCCGCACCATGCTGACTGCCCCTGTTCAAACAATTCATTATATCCAACCTGCAGATAAAAACGTCCCGTTTCCACAAGTTCCGCAGCATCCGGACGCTTTAGCATCTCCATACTGTCTGCCCTGTCCTGAACCTTCAAACATATTTTAAATTTGGAGTTTGCCCAAATCTGATCGCTCACGACACCGCTTGGTTTCTGTGTTGCAAGAATTAAGTGCACCCCAAGGCTGCGCCCTATACGCGCGGTGCTAATTAACTGAGTCATAAATTCGGGCTGTTGGCTTTTTAACTCGGCAAACTCATCTGCTACAATTAAAAGATGTGGAACTGGCTCGTCAACAACCTTATTGCGATAAAGTTTCTGATACTTGTATATGTCCATTGTCCCTTCATTAGCAATTTGTCTTGCCCTCGCAAATATTTTCTGTCTTCGCTTTAATTCACTCTGTATTGACAGCAAAGACCTAGTAATTGCCGCACCATCTAGGTTTGTAATGGTTCCCGCAAGATGCGGCAGATGATACTGTTCGCTCTCAAAAGCGCCTACAAGTCCACCGCCCTTATAATCAATCAATATAAATGCAACATCTTCAGGACTGTAATTTACAGCCAGTGACAGTACAAACGTTATAATAAATTCGGATTTCCCCGATCCTGTCATTCCCGCAATCAATCCATGCGGACCATGCACCTGCTCATGCAAATCCAAGTAAAACAGCCCGCCATCTGAATTAACGCCAATTGGCGCTTGAAGAGAAGTAACAGGATTGCTTGTCTTCCATCTGCTGATAATATTTAAATGTTCATATTTGCCTACCTTATACATATCCAAAAATGTCAGCATATCAGGCAGCGCATATTTACCGCCTTGAAGATCAAGCTTATAATCTGCTATATTTCTAACAGCTTTTTCAGCTTCCTCTTCTGATACTATATCCTGCGCAAAATTAACTGGCGCTCCTCCTGACAGCTTGTAATTAAACATCATGCCCTGCTTACTGTTTACCTGAAGAATCATCGTGCATTCCTTAGGCAGGTTGCTCATAGTATCATATGCGGCAAGATAACTAAAGCACGGCAGTTCCTCATCCTTTAACATTTCTGATAAAAAGGCGCAGCTGTCGGAGAGTGTCTTACTGGTTGATACGACAACATAATGTGGCGCTTTTAACCCATATTCCTTGTATTTCTGCATCTCCCGCAGAAAATAAGCAGACAATTCCCGCACTTCTTCCGGATTTACAGCCAAAAAGCGCAGCTTAAAATCATTGTCCCATATGTGTGGCATCCATCTGACATAACCGTATCTCTCCAAATGGGACTCATCACAGATAAATACAAGCTTTACTTCATCATAGCTGTGAAGCGCGGCAATCTGAATGAGCAGATTATTTAATATTCCATTTACAGCGCTTCTGTCGCCTACTATTCCAGACACTCTATGCTCTACAAGAGAATATACCACTGGAACATTTGAAATAATCTGTTTCTCCTCACTGAATCGACAGACTTCCTCACGCATAACGTCATCATCTATACAAAATCTTTGTTCAGGAAACGATAGTTCAGCACAAAGCGGAGTATTTCCGACTCCTATTCTCAATACCAGAAAATCTGGTCTGCCAATTACGCGATTCCAAAGCAACATATCATAAAAATCATTACGCTTCATCAACGATAATATAAAAGGATGATTTTCCTCCAGTATTTCCTGCTGCCATTTGGATGCCTTGTATATTTCAGCCCGAATATTCTCTAAATATTTTAAATACTTTTTCCTTCTCTCCTGCTCCTTTTCCCTTTTCTTATTTTTGTCACGCTTTTTTACAATAAACGGAAACAAAACCATTCCCGCCAACATGGAAATGGAGGTAATAAAAGCTGGAACAGCGCTTATAAATTCCCCACCGTTGCGCAGTGTTGTTGTCATTGTCAAAATACCTGATGAAAGTGACGCTGCCCCCATTACCAAAGAAGGAGCCAGTGCCAGCACTAATGGCGTATCATCTCCCTTTTCTTGCGCTGTCGGAGCATCAATCTTTAACATCAATGGTTCAATTTCTCTATTAAAATGCGGAGAACGGTAATAAATTTTTTCCTCAATTTCATCTGGTTCTATGTAGGGGACTATCGTCTCACTTTGGTAAGGTTTAAAAATCCTGTCATCTATTATAACTGTCTGGTCAGGATTATTTATCGCCAAAAAGTGATAGCCAAATACAATTTTTACGCCAAGAATATATAAAATATCCCCATAATCTAAGGATACGGGTTTTTTTACCCGTTTTCCGTTTACATAAATACCATTTTTACTGTTATTGTCAATAAGAGTCCATGTATCATTTGCCAAAGAAATCTGTGCATGAATAGGCGATACATATGGATTATTTATCCTAATCTGATTATCAGACTGCGTTCCTATATTAATAGTCCTATTTGAGTCAATACAATACTTATTAAAAGTACAGCGATCTTGCGTGTACGACTCTGTAAAAATATAACCTCTCTGTTTTTGAAGAATAACTGGATAAATCTTTCCAACCTCAAGCTCAAGCATTGAAGTTTCTCTATCCGTGTCAGGCATATGCAGTTTCAAACCACGCCCTGCCTTTATTTTCCAAACTTCAGCTTCTCCTTCAATACTGATAAGCTTTCTTTTAATATCTGTAAGCTCCAGCTCTGTATCTTCTATCCAATAACGCCCACGCACTTTTTCTGGAAGAAGCACATCATATAATTTGTCCTCACACATCAATGTTACAATCATATTTCATCCGTTCTCGGCAATGCCGTATTTAATGTCATATTTTGTCTTTTTGAAATTTTTGTAATTTTGGGAATTTTTTCAATAACACTTAACTTTTATTAACAGGCTCCCATATGCTTTAAATGCTTTTGCAATGCCTGTCATTTTTAACTTTAATCACCATGAAGCTTTATCAAAAAGTGTACTTTTTGACAATATTCGATTTCTTAAAACAAAACTTCAATCTTCACAAAAAATTTTCAAAACATCTAAAAATATTCGTCAAATGTCGTAAAAAAAGGTTGATTTTTGCCTCTTATTGTGATAAATTGACATATGTAATAATCTATCAAAAAGTACACCTTTTGACAGTTCTCATTCTTTGCGTGTCAGCCTGTATTCCCTCAATCTGCGGTAAAATGTTGATTCACTCATACCACATTGTTCTAAAGCTTTTTCAAATGTGAGCCGTTTTTGTTCCCAATCCTGCACAATTCTTCCAAAATCCGCTGGTATTTCTCTTTCCGGTCTGCCGAAGCGTACACCCTTTGCCTTTGCAGCTGCAATCCCCTCAGCCTGACGCTTTTTTATATTTTCACGTTCATTCTGCGCCACAAATGACAAAATTTGAAGCACCAAATCGGCAATGAAAGTTCCCATTAAGTTCTTGTCTTGACGAGTATCCAATAGCGGCATATCAAGCACCGCAATGTCAATCCCTTTTTCTTTCGTAAGGATTCGCCATTGGTCTTGAATTTCCACATAATTTCTGCCCAGGCGATCAATACTTAAAACATACAGCAAATCACCCACTTTTAGTTTTTTCACCAGCCTCCTATATTGCGGACGTTCAAAATCCTTGCCAGACTGTTTATCCATATAAATATTTTTTTCTGGAATGTCCTTTTCATGGAGAGCAACGAGTTGTCGATCTTCATTCTGCTCCTTAGTGCTTACCCGAATATAACCATAAACTGCGATATTAACAACCTCCTGTCTTATAACCAACCATAAGAAAATCATGGTGCATCACAAGCTTTTCCACAATTTTCATTATGGTTTCAATCACACAAACAATATAAAATTGAATCGTATTTTTAATACTCATAAATGCCTCTCTATATACTATTCATCTAATAAACAACCGCTTTTCAAAATTATTATTCCATAAATAATCTTCTTCAATTTTGTCTTAAAAATACGAGCTTCCATACAGAACATAAACCATCTGGAAATTTTGATGAATTTTGTATATTCTTTGGTATTTCGTATTATTTTATCTTCAAATCCGCCTTATGTTTTTATTTTATCTTTTATCCCCTCTCATTTTAAGATTTTATACAAATAAAAAGACATCTGCATATTTTCTGCAGATGCCTCATAGCCTATATTTTGCACAGATGATGTATCCCAAAGGGTTATTATACATAATTTACTAATCACTTCCAGAATATACCATAAAGAAATTGCCAAATCAATTATAATTTTATGCAGCCATAGGTTAAACTTTATACAACCATAGATGCAGCCTTACTATTTGTGCCACAAATTTCTCTATCTGCGGTGAAAAACATAGGCAGACGGGCAAAATAAAAAAATGTATCAGAATTTAATAAAATAAAAGAGACATACAGCATTACGCCATATGTCCCTTTTTTGTATCTCATCCAATATTATTGATTTTTGAACGACTATACAGTATCCTTATTTCTTCTTTTTCCCTCACGTTTTTTCATATGTCTTTTTAGGCTTTTCATTGGATTTTTCATTATCCTTTTTAGAATAAGGCTTTACTGGCAACATTACAGCCAAATCCTTTTCATTATCTGACACATACAGCATCATTATTTCCCTGTTCTTGACAGCTCGCATCATAATCTTTTCGCTGCTGAATACCTGTGTACTCTGTCCATAGGCTCACGTCCTGCATTTTGCTGAAACATATCTCAGCACCTGCTCATCTTCAACCTGGTCAGTCACAGCTTTAGCCTGCATTTCTAGTCCGGGCATCAGGCTGTTTAAAAGCTTGTCCTGTTCGATTGCCGTCATGCTTTCGGTCAAATTAAACGGAATATACATATTGATTTTCCTTCCGCCTTTTACCTCCACGGGAACAAAATACCCAAAGTTTTCCCTCACATGGGCTTTACCTGTTATTTTCAGCAGATACAAAGCCGCCTCAGCCGAATCCGAACCCGCAATGCACTGGACAGCGCCGCCTTTTCGTAGATTTACCGCATCAGAACCTACCATACATGTGGCTTTTACATGCATAAGGCTTTCCATACAATACATTAAGGCATCGCCAATACACATCCTGGCTAATGCAGTAACGCTCCTGCCTTCTAATGTCTCTGCTATTCCCATGCCCGTTTTAATACAGACAACCGCTCCGCTGTCATCCCTGACGGCAATCCTGCATGAGACAGCCATACGGCCGTTATTCTGCCCGCCAGGACCGTATTCAAGCATCGGTTTTCCAATCAGCAGGTCATAATTGCAGCACCCAAATACATCATCAAGGCGCTGTTTAATGCATTTTTCCTTAATGCGCCTCTGGCCTGCAGATGTCGCTTCATACGCTTCTTCAGGAAATGGGACGTTTATCTTTTCCCATACCTCCTTAAAGCTTTTTTGATTGATGGTCCTTTCCCCCATCGTTCTCCTCCTTTCAAAATGAGCACAAAAAAAGCACCTATGCCAAATACATAGATGCATATCCGCTCTCCCTGTGCTTCTGCTGCTGAACACCCATAATATACGGGTATACATAAGTTAATAAATTACCGCATTAGAATAGCATAAATATATTGTTAATTCAACCATTAAATTTGAATTATAATTCAGCAAAAAATCCAAAAAAACATCTTTTCTGTTTCCACTTTACAACCTTGAAAAGCAATCCGCAATCCCTCTGGTTTAATTCCCTCTTCCAATTTTTTTGTTACATTTTAATACTGCCATTATTTTAACCTTTTTCCCTGGAGAAATCTTTAATCTTAGCATAAAAGTCTTCCAGTATGAATCTCGCATCTATGCTTTCGTACACCTTGATAGGCCTATGTAATCCATTATGAATGTAATGCATGCTGGCATCAAACTCCGGCGCAGGCATATAGGACCATTTCCCACAGTCCGGGAACATCATAACCCCGATGGACGGTGAATCTCCAAGAATCCTGTACTCTGCAGGTCTTGATTCCCATTCATTATTAAATGCCACAACATTTTCCGCAAGGTATTTCCCTATCTCGCCATACGGCCTTACCCTGTCATATAATTCCGCAAATGTAACAGGCATCATGCGGTACACATTTCTTGGTATCTGCCAGACCTTCATATCCGACTTGAACAATACATTCGCCGCGCATACATCATTTTTGAGGTTATATTCCCAGCCACCCGCCGGATAATCCCTGCCGCCAATCCATACAATGGTCGTGTTCGTGCTGCATATTTCCGGTTTTAAGAGGATTGCCGACGCTATATCCGTAAGAGTAGCCAGTGACGCTATGTACAAAGGTCTTTTGTCATCTTTCATAGCTTCTTCAATGATAAGCCTTGCTCCTGGAGAATCCATTGGCGTTTTTTCATCTGGCATAGCTTTTGGAGCGCCGTTTTCAATCCTTACATTTCCAGTCATTCCCATCTTTTCGAGAATAAGCATTCCTTCTTTGTAACTGTCCTGCTGGCTGATGGCGGACTTCCCCTCGCCAAAATGGGCAGGAATGATGCCTCTTAAATCAAAAGACTGTGTCAAGATGGCATGAACCATCGCAAACTGGTCATCTACTTCATTCTTTAAATCCGTATTGAGGATCACCCTGATTTTCTTTGATTCCGGTATGTTAAAATTGTACATTTACGCCTCCATTTCTGTGCTTGCCATTAAAAAAGCACCTATTCCCAATAAATTGTCTATCTGCTTTGGCTCGCTGATATAATATTCATAGGAGCCGTCCCTGTATCTGCCGCCGCCAAGCCCTGACACATAAACAGTTCCTTTAAGGTTCATCATTCCATTTTCATCAACTTCAATAAACTCCCTTATAATGCCATAATACGCCTTTTTGGCAATCTGCACATACTCACTACCGATATACCCTTTGCGCACAGCCTTCATGAGAAAATATACAAACATACATGAGCAGGAACACTCTGGGTAGTTGCCATATTCCGAATATCGGTCAGGCACCTGATACCACAGCCCGCTCTGCGGATGCTGTACGCTTTTTAACCCCAGAGCCAGATTGCCAGCCATCTGTATAAGTTCCCCGCATATCTTCCCATCGTCAATGTAATCCAGAGTATCAACCAAAGCGCATGCATACCAGCCTATCGACCTACCCCAATACTGTGACGAGCAGCCCGTATCTTTATCCGCCCAGAACATCGCCTTTGTCTCATCATAGCCATGATACAGCAGATGTGTTTTCGGATTTTTCATATTCTTTTCAATCAGTCGGAATTGAAGCATAACATCCGAAAAATCTTTTTTGTCTTCAAATGTGGAAATATATTCTGCATAAAACGGCTGTGCCATATACAGACCGTCAAGCCACATCTGGTTTGGATACATTTTCTTATGCCAAAATCCGCCCTCCGCCGTGCGCGGGTGCTCCGCCAGCTGCTGTCTCAGCGTTTGGGCAGCCTTTCTGTATTTTTCCTTTCCCGTTGAACGGTATAGATAAAGCAATGTTTTTCCGTTATTTATAAAATCAAGGTTAAAGGCTTTTTTATCATAAAATCTTATGTTTCCGTCATCCAATATGAAATAATCCATATTGCTTTCTATATATTCATAATACTTTTTGTCTTTTGTGGCAGAATATACCTTTTCCAAGCCTTTGCAGAGTACGCCGTAATCATACGCCCAGCGTTTCCGCAGCTTTGGGAATTTTTCCATCGCTGAATCCGCCATCCATACAGACCACCTTCTTGTGATCGTATTCTTATCAGAAGCGTTTTCCATGCTTCCCCTCCTCCACTTTAGTATATTTTTGTTCCATTTTATCTTAATACCAGCTTTATTTCAATTATAAATAAAGTATATTTGAATTTATTTTGAGTTTCCCCATTTTTAGAATACGAATGCCCCAGCATCCTCTATTTAAAAGCGTTCAAACAGATTTAGCTGTTATGATTTACCTCTTTTCGGGAAAAGGCTGTTTATCCCTTTATAACAAAGATTCAGTGTTTGCATTTTTTAATGGAATAAAAGCGGACACTAAAGTCATCCCTGAAAAAAGATGGGGAAACTCAAATACATAATTCGTATTGTTCATAGCCTGAAAATATGTTATACTTTTCCTTGTTTAGAGAAAGTTATGCTTCTCTACGAATATCAATTTGCAGAGTCGGTAAGTTCCGACTTCTCGGATGATTAAACATATTGTAAAGTGATAAAAGAAAAAAATGGCAGGGAGAATATTGATATGAAGAACAGACGAAAGTTTTCTGTCTTTATAAGCTCTACCTATGAAGACCTTAAAAACGAAAGACAGGCATTAGTAGGTGTAGCACTAGAGAATAATTTTATTCCTGTAGGAATGGAGCAATTTCATGCTGCTCCTACAAACCAATGGAATGTTATAACAAAAATGATCGATGAGTGTGATTTTTACCTACTTGTTATTGGAGGTCGGTATGGAACAATCGATGAAGAAACTGGTATAAGTTACACAGAGAAAGAATATAATTACGCAAAGGCTAAGGGATTACCAGTGCTTGTCTTGATTAAGAAACCTTCAGCTATTGTTGAAAGTGAAAAGGATACTGGCGATGGAAAATATGATAAAATGAAAAGACTTGATGAGTTCAGAGAAAGGGTTGAAAAAGATAATAATACTGTTGATTATTTCACGGATATAAACAATTTAAAGTATGTGGCATCACCGACATTTGGAAATGCCATTAATTATGTTGACGATAATGCCGGATGGATTCGATATCGAGATATAGTATATGTAATCAATGAAGAATTAGAGAAAAATCCCACAGTAACGAGTAAAGATATCAATAAATTTTTTCGGGTTGAAAAAGAAACGTTAATTATTGGAAATCCTGTTGTAGGTCTAGATGATGTTGGCAACATTCCTGTGGAATCAGCGTTTCTATTAGTGTATGCAGCTGATGGTGATGGTCAAATAATGAAGACACAAACTCTGGATTCGCATACTCAAGTTTCTGCGTCGGGTAAGCAGTTTATGGCTAATAATTCAAAAAGAGAATCCGCAAGATGGGTAGAGGCGTTAGACCGACTTATAGAATGGGGATGGGTTAAAGCTGTAGGACAAGGAGGTATAATATTTGAATTGACAGGAACTGGTTACGACAAAGCGGATTGGCTGAAAGATAATATGGGAATTGATACTTCAAAAGATCCACTTGACGAATTAAAAGAGTTTGAATGTTGATATTTATAAATTTTAACAAATTAACGACAGCCATTTCCTACATAAAAAGGGAATAGCATACGAGCCATTCCTTTTTAGATTAAAGCATAATAAACTGCGGAAATCCGCCTTTTGCAAGCAGGTCGTCAAGCCCCTTTCCAAGCTCCATGCTCCACTCTGTCCCTGCTGCGGCATAGCCGTTTTCAACAAGCCTGTCAAGCAGCGCATTGTAGTATGCCATGACTGCGGCATTCGTGTCCCTGTCCGCATCAAATGCCACCGCAAAAATCCTTACTCCTTTCCCTGCCATATAATCAAGAAGGCATCTGCCGCTTCCGTCTTTCTCAAACAGAAGCATATACGAGTTTACCCCCGGAAGGGATATGACAGGCACATTCAGTTTGAAATTTGAATACTGCCCTTTTTTCTCTCCTTCGGTAATGATGCAGAGCTCCATGTTGTTGCCACTGTTACAGTATATGCTGCAGTGGTTTTTCGACTCGCACCCGTACATATAGGTATTTTTTATAATGCCTTTTTCCTTTAAGGCTGTGTCTGCGTAAAAGCTCTGGAACGGGCGTACCTTGCCGCTGAATGACTCCAGCTTAATGCGCTCTTTTGCTCCATCCTTAATAAGAAACGGACCTGACATATCAAGATAAATGTCCTCACCATTTTCCTTAAAGCTCGGAAATCCGTTTTTCATACGGCACTTTTTGATGCCCATATAATCCATCCTTATTCGCAGCCTTTTAATCTGTCCTTCAACATTGTAGACGGGCATTGCCAGACCGCTGCAGCCTGTAAACGTCCATGCGTCAATATCAGGCTTGTAATATGCCCCAGGCATGCCTTTCAGCGATGATATGCCAAGTTCATCAAGGATATCCCGGACAAGCTGCATATGCGTAGGATTTGATGATTTATAAGGCTTCGGCACATAGCCGTTACTTCTGGCATAATCGTTCTCAGGAAATGATTTCATCATGCTTTCCCTTATCATGTCATCAGTCCAGCCTTCTTTGCGAAGGTATTCATAATGCCTGTCCTCCAGCACAAGCTTTGACAGAACGTGCCGAAAAAATCATCAAACAAAACATATGAGTGACTGTCTGCATCCGAATCAAGAACCTTATCCTCTACAAATGCCGTACTTTCCTCGTCATTCCTTCTGCTTTCATCTTCCGCCTGCCGCAGCATTCGGTACTGTCGGTATTGGCTTTCCTCACTTTCTTCTTCCGCATATAGCCTC
>CANQPM010000021.1 GCA_947625775.1 uncultured Lachnospiraceae bacterium
AATGAAAAAAAGCCGGCATTTAAGCCGACTGGCAATAAGTTGATATAAAGTTATCTCTGAAAAAATATAGTGCTAAAGCTTAAAGACGGGACTTCCGATAATATATATTATATAGGAAAGAATAGGTGAAGCACAAGAAGAATTTTGTATGCTTCTGTTCAAATATAAAAAAGTGTGCTACAATACATATAATTGAGCGCAATTTATAGGATTAAGCGTAAATATGCGCTGTTGTTTATTAAAATGGGGGACATGCAAAATGAGCCTGACAGAAATAAGCAAATACATAAGTCTAATCCTGCGCCACAAGCCTGAGACCATCGGCATAAACCTTGACGAGCATGGCTGGGCGGATGTGGACGAGCTGATAGCGGGCATTTCAAAAACGCATAAATTTGATATGCATATGCTGGAAGAAATCGTGCGCACGGACAGCAAGCAGCGCTATTCCTTCAATGAGGACAAAACTCTGATTAGGGCAAATCAGGGACATTCCGTTCAGGTGGACGTGGAGCTTGAAGAAAAAGAACCGCCCGAGACGCTATGGCACGGCACAGGCGAAAAATATACAGCGTCGATTGACGCGCAGGGGCTTATTCCTAAGAGCAGGCTTTATGTGCATCTGTCAAAGGATAAGGAAACTGCCATAAAGGTAGGACAACGCCACGGCAGACCAGTGCTTTACACTGTAAAGAGTAGGGAAATGCACGGCGACGGCTATAAATTTTACCTGTCAAAAAACGGGGTGTGGCTTACTAAGGAAGTGCCTGTAAAATATTTGAAAAAAGAGAACAATTAGGAATCGGAGGATTAAAAAATGCTGGAAATCGGAACAAAGGCGCCAGGCTTTGAGCTGCCTGACCAAAATGGAACTGTACACACGCTTGAGGAATATAAAGGCAAAAAGGTAATTCTTTATTTTTACCCAAAGGACAATACGCCTGGCTGCACCAAGCAGGCGTGCGGGTATGCGGACAGGTATCCCCAATTTGCGGAAAAAGGCGCGGTGGTGCTCGGCATAAGCAGGGATTCAGTAGCGTCGCACAAAAAATTTGAGGGAAATTATTCGCTGCCGTTTACAATCCTTTCAGATACGAATCTGTCGGCGATAAAGGCGTATGATGTCTGGAAGGAAAAGAAAAACTATGGAAAAGTGTCAATGGGCGTAGTGCGCACCACATACCTTATTGACGAAGATGGCATTATCGTCAAGGCGAATGACAAAGTAAAGGCGGCGGAGGATGCTGAAAAAATGTTGGGAGAACTGTAGGGGGACACAAGTCAAGCGAGGCAATCCGCAATGAATGGATTTTAATTAACTCAATATATTTTGAAACGTTATTGCGAAAAGAAAAAAGGTGCGCATAAAAATTGCGCGCCTTTTTACATGTTTATTTGGAACGCATTTTGACAGAAAATTTTATCCTACCCAAACATAAGAAAGTGTGCTACAATACATTTGGCTGGACATAATTTGTCCTAAATGATTAGAAAAATACGAGAGCGGCGTTCTTGTTTATAATTTAGCGTAAAATTTATGAGAGGTCAATACAGAAATGAATAATAATTTTGTTGAAAAGCATTTTGGAAAAATATATGTATTGATGATAGTTGTGTCTGCATTTTTGTATTTGGCGCTTACTGGCGGCAAGTATGTATGGGCGGATGAAGCATATACATTCGCTTTAATTAAACACAGTTATGCTGATATATGGCGCATTACAGCGGCAGATGTCCATCCACCGCTTTACTATTATATTTTAAAAACTTTGATAAAGCCGTTTGCATACAGCCTGTTTGCAGCAAAGATTGTATCAATACTTCCGTTTATGTTCATCATTGTTTTTGGTGGATTTCAGTTCAAAAAGTTGTTTGGCGGGAAAACAGCAATTTTGTTTATGCTTTTATTTTTTCTGTTTCCATATATGCTGTTATATTCAATTGAAATAAGGATGTATTCTTATGCGGCTGCCTTTGTATTTGCAAATGCTGTTTTCGCCTACAGGTGCTTTTTGGAAAACAGAAAGCTTAATTGGATTTTGTTTGTTTTATTTGGATTAGCTGCTGCATATACCCATTATTTCGCGTTAGTATCGGTGGCGGTTACATATTGTCTGCTGTTTTTTGCGATAATTATTAAGAAAAGAATGCGTGTAGCAAAATGGCTCATTGCTTCAGCAGCAACAATTGTCTTATATTTGCCATGGCTAAGGTTTTTAATGTCTCAGCTTAGTGAAGTGGCGGGGGATTATTGGATTGAAAAAATAACACGATATAGTTTAGTCGAATATGTATGGACGGTGTTCGGCTCTAATGGATTTACAGGAGTAAAGATCTTCTATGGAATTACATTGTATTCACTTGTATTTCTTTTTACTTATTTTTGGGCATTCATTTATGCTGTTACTGTTGAAAGAAAACAAATTGCCATTTTATGCTGCTGTTCTCTGGCTGTACCGATTGGAACAGTTATAATAGGTATAACGGCATCGGTAATTATACGCCCTGTGTTTGTGATTCGCTATATTATTCCTGCTTTGCCAATGCTTATTGCGTTTATGGCAATTGCGCTTTCTGGCATAAATAACAAAATAATGTTTGCAAGCATTTTATTGGTTGCAATACTGGGTGGGGTGGGTAACTACGCAGTTAGTCTTAAAAATGAATATATTATAGAGGAAAATGCTTTATGCACAGAGTTTGTTTCCGAATACGATAATGTGGACTGTTATATTGTAATGATGGTACCTGAAAGCATAACAGAGCATGTTTCAGCCATATTGTCTTATTATGAAACAGACAAGCCAGTATATTGCAGTTCAAGCGTCGGACCTAAGGGCACCTTTAAAAATCAGGTTGACATTAGGAATTTTGACGCATCAAGATATAAAAGAGCAATGTTGATTTTAGATGTGGGGCAAGCGCCTGATGAACAATATAGCTCAGCATACTCCTGTGAATATATTGGCAGGTTTGTTGCAACAGGAATTAATATGGACGCATATTTGCTGGAAAAATATGCAAGGAAATAATACAAATGGCATAATAAAAAATATGTTGTTAAAGGGGAGGTACTTATGACACTTAAAGAGTTGCCTGTAGGAAAAAAAGCTACTGTCACAACGGTAGGAGGCGAGGGGGCGCTTAGGCAGCATTTTCTGGATATGGGCATTATACCGAATACGGATATCGTGTTTGTAAAATATGCGCCTCTGGGCGATCCTATGGAATTTATGGTGCATGGCTATGAGCTTACCCTGCGCGTGGCGGATGCTGAAAAAATAGAGATAAAGGACATACGGGAAGGCATTGCTGATGAAACCGCGTCTGTGCCGAAAGAAAAGGCGCAGCGGAAAAAAGCCGTAGAGCACCCTGGTCTTGGCGAGGGTGGCAGATATCACGAGAAGGCGACAGAAAATCCGCTGCCTGACGGCATACAGCTCACATTTGCGCTTGCGGGCAATCAGAATTGCGGAAAAACCACGCTTTTCAATCAGCTCACAGGTTCAAACCAGCACGTCGGCAATTTCCCAGGTGTCACTGTGGACAGAAAAGATGGCGTGATAAAGGGCAACAGCAACACGCTTATTACAGACCTGCCAGGAATATATTCAATGTCGCCGTACTCGAGCGAGGAGATAGTGACGAGAAGCTTCATAATGAAGGAAAATCCGAGAGGAATCATCAATGTCGTTGACGCGTCAAATATAGAAAGAAACCTTTATCTCACCATGCAGCTCATGGAGATGGACATTCCCATGGTGCTTGCGCTCAATATGATGGACGAGGTGCGCGGCAACGGCGGCTCAATCCAGATAAATGAGATGGAGGAGATGCTCGGCATACCCGTCGTGCCGATTTCCGCAGCAAAAAACGAGGGCATAGATGAGCTTATAAACCATGCGCTTCATGTGGCAAAATACCAGGAGCGCCCCAAACGCATTGACTTCTGCGGCGCGGACAAAAACGGCGGCGCCGTACACAGATGCCTTCACGCTATCAGGCATTTGATAGAAGACCACGCGGTAAGGGCAGGCATACCAGTGCGCTTTGCGGCAAGCAAGCTTGGCGAGGGCGACGAGGACATTTTAAACAGCCTTGATTTGGACGACAACGAAAAGGAAATGCTGGAGCATATTATCTGCCAGATGGAAAAAGAAAGCGGAATGGACAGGGCAGCCGCAATCGCGGATATGCGTTTTGCCTTTATAAACGAGGTATGCGCGGCGACAGTTGTAAAACCAAAGGAAAGCAAAGAGCACCACAGAAGTGCGCAGATTGACAAAATCCTGACTGGAAAATACACGGCGATACCGTCTTTTATCGCGATAATGGCGCTTGTATTCTGGCTTACATTTAATGTCGTGGGCGCATGGCTTCAAGGGCTGCTTGAAACGGGTATAGACTGGCTTGCCAATCTGACGGATTCCGCGCTTACGGCGGCAAACGTAAATGCCGCGCTCCATTCGCTTATTATCGATGGCATATTCAACGGCGTGGGAAGCGTGCTGAGTTTTCTGCCTATAATAGTGACGCTGTTCTTTTTCCTGTCGCTTTTGGAGGACAGCGGTTACATAGCAAGGGTAGCGTTTGTGATGGACAGGCTGCTTAGGAAAATAGGTTTGTCAGGGCGCAGCATTGTGCCTATGCTGATTGGCTTTGGCTGTACAGTGCCTGGTGTCATGGCGACAAGGACACTTCCGTCTGAGCGCGACAGAAAAATGACAATTTTGCTCACTCCGTTTATGAGCTGCTCCGCGAAAGTGCCGATTTACGGCTTTTTCGTGGCGGCATTTTTCCCGCAATATGGCGCGGTGATTATGATTGGGCTTTATCTGCTTGGCATTATGATAGGCATTTTAATGGCGATTTTGACTAAGGGCACAGTATTTAAAGGCGAGGCAGTGCCGTTTGTGATGGAGCTGCCAAACTACCGTATGCCTGGGGCAAAAAACGTAGGGCATCTGCTCTGGGATAAGGCGAAAGACTTTTTGCAGCGGGCGTTTACGGTTATTTTCCTTGCGACTATAATCATATGGTTTTTGCAGACCTTTGATTTCAGGCTCAATATCGTGACCGATTCAAAGGACAGTATGCTTGCGGCGGTGGCAAGCGTGATAGCGCCGCTCCTTTCACCGCTTGGGCTTGGCGACTGGCGCATTTCCACGGCGCTTATCTCTGGATTTATGGCAAAGGAGAGCGTGGTGGCGACGCTGTCCGTGCTGTTTGGCACGACGGGGGCGCTTGCGGGCGTACTCACTCCGCTTGCGGCGGCAAGCCTGCTTGTGTTCAGCCTCCTCTATACGCCGTGCGTAGCGGCAATCGCGTCAATAAAGCGCGAGCTTGGCGCAAAATGGGCAGCAGGCGTCGTAATCTGGCAGTGCGTGATTGCGTGGATAGCGGCGTTTGCTGTGCGGATTATTGGTATGGCGTTTTTATAAAGCCTGATGTGCGAGTCCGCGTATAGGCTTTGGGCGAGGTAGCGAAGTTTTACTTTTTTCAAAGCAATTAAAATATCTGCAAATTATTGATATTTTTATCTCAAAAGACTATAATAAAATCATACTTTAGATTAGTCGGAGGCAACTGTTTATGGCGTACATCGAAAGAGCAATCACATCAGTGTTGAAGGAAAGGGTAAAATCAAGCAAATGCGTGCTTGTGACGGGCGCGAGGCAGGTGGGCAAATCCACGGCTGTCAGGCACGAATTTCCCGAATTTAACAGAGCCAATTTCGACGACAGGCTGACAAGGCTTCAGGCTAGGGAGGAGCCAAAGCTGTTTTTCAAGAATAATCCATGCCCGCTTTTTATCGACGAGGTGCAAAAGGAAAGCTCGGTTTTGGAGGAAATTAAGCTTGTTGCTGACGAGACGGAGCAGAGAGGTCTCTTTATTTTGTCGGGCTCACAAAGGCTGGAGCTTATGAAAGGAATGAGTGAATCTTTGGCAGGCAGAGTATCGGTTTCCGAATTGCTGGGTCTTTCGCTGCGCGAAATATGCGGGGTAAAGTTTAATCGGCATTTTGTTCCGACAGATGATTATATTCAGGAGCGCGAGCAGGAAATAAAGCCATATAAAGACATCTGGCAGATAATACACAAAGGCTCATATCCTGAATTATATGATGTGGAGCGGGACTGGCAGGACTATTATTCGTCATATGTATCTACTTATCTTGAAAGAGATGTGAATGAGCTTATTTCAAGCGATGGTGTTACATTTACTAAATTTCTGACAGCTGTAGCGGCGAGGACGGGTGAAATATTAAATTATGCTAATATAGCAAGCGAGGTAGGCGTAAGCGAGCCGACAGTCAAGAACTGGATTTCGATTTTGGAGAGGACAGGGATTGTCTATCTTTTGCAGCCATATAGTCAGAGCGCGTTAAAGCGTGCGATTAAAGCCCCTAAAATGTATTTCAGGGACACGGGACTGGCATGCTACCTGACAAGGTGGATTGCGGCGGACGCGTTGAAATGTTCGGCGGTCGCGGGCAGCATGTTTGAAACCTTTGTGGTATCTGAGATATTGAAGTCGTATGCAAATGAGGGGAAAGATTATAAATTCAGTATTTTCTATTACAGGGGCAAGGACAAGAGGGAAGGGAAGGAGAATGAAATTGACTTAATTATTGAGGAAAACGGAATTTTGTATCCCATAGAAATTAAGATGACTGGAAACCCAAAGGCTAATATGGCAGCGGCGAATACAATACTTGATAAGATACCTGATAAGACAAGAGGCATGGGCGTGATACTGTGCCTAGCTGACAGGAAAACATTTCTTAGGGAAAATCTCGTGGCGCTGCCGATAGAGTATATATAAATATTCGTCTGATGCCAAAGATAAAATGATAAACACGGTTTAAATAGTATGCATAAAGGCGCACTGAGGGCAGAATTATTGTCGGCGGAAAGGAAACAGATTAGCCAGAAAGCAGGACTGGCAAAAAAATGAGGAACTGAAAAATGTGGAAAATAGCGCAGATATTTGACGGCGACTACGGCTGCGAGGAATTAGCGCCTGGCGAAAAGCCTAAAGTCACTGTGACATTGGAAGACGAAAGCGGCGAGCGCAGGCATTTGAGCGTCGAGGATGACTGGCTTATAAAAAATGGGATTGATGTCGGCTCTATATGGATTGAAAAATAAAAACACGGTCTAAATCCATACCCGAGCAGAGTACCGCGGGAGTTGTATTTAGACCGTGTTTTTATTATTGTGAAAATTGAGCGTTGCGGCGGCTGTGCTTTTCACCGCCTTTGCCGCCAAAGCCCCCGCCCATTCCCATATTGCCCATATCGGAGATGTCAAGCCCTGATGTATCTACTGCGGAGGTATCGCCCGAAAGCTGTCTGCTTACGGCATCAGCCCTGAGTGTCACAAAAGCTTCAAGAGCCTGTACGCCGTCGTCAAATTCCTCTGTTGTGCAGAATTTTGTCGGATCCTTTTCGACATAAGGCTTTATAAGCGCCTGTGTATCCTCAATCATCTGCGCAAGCTGTCCGTCGGAGAACCACCGCTCGACAAATTCGGAAAAAAGCTCGTGATACTCCTGCGCATATTTTTCATCGGAAAATATCCACCCAACCATTGGGCGGTCGTCTGCGCTGCCCCCAGAAACAGGATTGTCAATATCCGCGTTTACCGAGCTGTCGGCGTTGCTGTTTTGGAAAGAGCCAAAGGCAAGGTTATAGTCCCATGGAATCATGGCAAGCTGTCCGTCCTGCTCGTGCAGATAGTAGTTGTGAATCATTGAGCCTGTATAGCTGTCGCCGTTGCACACGAAATTGTGTACTACAAAGTAGCGGATTACTTCGTTGATATCTACAGTGTTTTCAAGGTCTGTGTATTCGCTGAGGTTTTTGAGGGACGATATTAGGCGTTTTTGGTCGGAAGATGTAATATCCGTTTTGGCGTTGTCAAAAATATTGCTGTAGCTTTCAAAGTTATCATCGATATATTTCAGCTTTACATCATCACTTCCTCTGGCGCCGCCGTTTGGCATTCCGCCACCGTTTGGCATTCCGCCGTCGTTTGGCATTCCACCGCCATTTGGCATTTCACCGTCGCTTGGCATTCCACCACCGTTTGGCATTCCACTGCCAAAGCTATTCCCTCTTTCCCCAAAGGCGTCGCTGTTACCAGCCTGCCACTGCCCTTGCTCGGTGTCGTTCTGTCCGTCTGGCGGTGCAGGAAAATCACTGTCCTGGTTATCTGGCGGCGCGGGGAGGTCGCCGTCTGCCATTTCACCATTTAAGTCTTTTTGTGACATATCCTGTGAATTTGTATCATCATCAAAATCAAAGTCATCAAAATTAAAGTCCTTGCCGTTGCCGCGTCCGCCGCCAAAGCTCATGCTGTCAGGCTTATACAGATTTCCGCTGTCATTTCCATAATTCCTCTGCAGAAAGCTGTCCTCCACGCTTTCGACGGCAAGATACAGCCCCCAGTCCTCGCCGTTGACCGTGATATAGGCGTAGCTGCAGAGCGGCGCATCTACTCCGAAATCGTCCATCATCTGATAGACAAGATAATCCTTCATCATAGTGTTGTCCTGAATTAAATTGTTCAGGCACAGCTTGTCAAGTCCGTGGTAAGTTTTTCCGTCCTCATAATGGTCAAACTCAAGCTTAAAGCTGTAGCGCGTGCTGTCCATAGAACGGACTGAGCTAAGCGAGGTATTTCCCTTTGCGCGTATTCCTATATTTTTATAGCTTTCGCCGTCGATAACGACCGCGCACGGACTGTACTCTTCATTTTCGCAGCTTTCAATAAATTCGTCCCAGTCGTTCATCACGATGTCGATGGTGTGTACAGAAGATGTGTCAAAAATCATATCCTCATAGCCCATTGTCCTGCCCTCCGAGGAGGAGTTAAGGGCTGCGCCGCATAAAATTAAAATGGTAAGCGCGAGTGATATTATAATGGCGGCAATGCAGATTTTGCCCATATGTCTGCTGGTTGACATTGTTCTGCCCCCTATCCCATGTAGTCGCCGTTGTAGCTTACAAGCACTGCGCTTTTTACGCCCTGCATTTCAGAAAGCTCATTGATAAAGTCCGTATTGTCGTCTTTCAGGCGGATTTCAAAATTGACCTCCACCATGCCTTTTTGCGCGCTCTTGCTTTTGACTGTGCAGCGCTTTGTCATTTTGCTGAGATACTCCTTTGCTGCCTTTTCGCTTTCGCTGCCGTCACAGGACAGGACTGCGATATATGGATTATAGTGGGACTTTTTATTTACAAATATGAGAAGAATTACGCCGATAATCACGCTGCCGATTACGGCAAGGGGGATAAAGCCTGCCGCAAGCACTATTCCTACGGCAATCGACCAGAACAGGAACGCGATGTCAAGCGGCTCCTTGATTGCCGTGCGGAAACGGACAATGGACAGCGCGCCCACCATGCCGAGGGACAAAACCACATTGGAGGTGACGGCGAGGATTACGACTGTCGTAATCATAGTCATGGCAATGAGTGTCACGCCAAAGCTTGACGAATACATCACGCCCTGATATGTCTTTTGGTACACCATAAAGATAAACAATCCTATGCAAAAAGCCAAAACCAAGGCAATAGCCATGTCAAGAAGGCTTACTGCAGTTACGTTTTCCATAAAGCTTGATTTAAAAATGTCGTTGAAATTCATAATTTTTGCTCTCCTTTTATTTTTCATTAATATTGTAGGTAATTGTGAAAGGTGTTCTAAGCCGTTCGAGTAGAATTTTCTCAAATGCTTTTGTAGTTGCAAGCTTAACCGTATATGCGGCACTGTGCATATTTTGAAAAAGCGCCTGCGTGCCTGCTGGGGAGCTGTACTGCGTCGCGGATTATGTCGGGAAGGAAATTATCCCACTTCACTTCCATAATAATCGGGGCATTGCCCGCGGGAATCGTGATACAGTCCCAATTTAAAAAGTCCGTGCAGCTAAGTCCCGTGCGTATGTTGTAGTCAAAGGTGACGCGGACATTTCCAGGGGCATATACGAAAGGCTCCCGCGTGTAATCCACGATTGTTTTCGGACACAGACCTGTCGTCTGCATTTTTGCGTACAATTCGCGGACAAGCCCGTGCGGGTGTTCCTTCATCCAGTCAAGGTTTCCGTCAACAATCGCCTGCGCCTCTTTGGCGGTGATTGCGGCGGATTGCTTATTGCCGAGGCTGTTCAGCTTGCTTTTTTTCTCCAGATGAATCTCCTGAATATTTCCGTTGTAGTAGCGTATGCGGAATTTTTCGCGGACACTTACGCCGTCAAGCTTTTCACGCAGCGCGGTGTCTGACGGTGTATCAAAATATAGACTTCGTATAATGTATTTTCCGTCAATGGCATGTGAATCGCACTGCATAATGCTGCGCAGCCGCAGCCGTAGCGTCAGCAGATCCGCGTTGTTGATTTCGTGTTTTAGTTCATGCCTGTAAACCATCTTCTGCTTCTCCTTTCCGTCACGCGAATAAAAGTAACCGCGGACAAGTATAAAGCCATTCTAAATTGCAGCTTTTTAAGCTGTTTTGGCTGTACTATTGGAGATTATAAGAGCGTAACCTTAAATGAACTTAAAGAAAAATAATAAAAAAGAATTTTAAGAAAAAATTTTTATTATAAATACTTTTTGTAATACTTTTTAAGTATAGAAATTCATTTAATATATGTATTTGATATTAAATAATCACCTAGGTATAATAAAATTAAGCAATGCGGCATTTATTTACGCATATTTCGCAAAATTTCACGCTGTCAATAGAATTTTGCAAGCGCCTAAAAATTTATCATAGAGGGAGGTATTGCTGTTGGGCACGGAAAAAATGATATATTTCGGGGAAGGCACAGACGCGGACAGCGATAGGCTGATGGCTGACGGTGAATTGTTTCAGGAGGCAATAAAGATCACAATGGAAATCAATTGCCAGTATCATAAGCCAGATGAGCTTAAAGCGCTTATGGAGCGTCTGACGGGCAGGCATATAGGCGGCGGGTTTCGTATGTTTCCGCCGTTTTACACAGACTTTGGGAAAAATATTGTAATAGGAAATGACGTATTTATCAATTCGGGTTGCCATTTTCAGGATCAGGGCGGCATTTGGATTGGAGATGGTGCGCTGATTGGGCATAATGTGACGCTTGCTACTATCAACCACGACCTTGAACCCGAGAACAGCCGAAAAAATCATTATGCGCCGATTAAAATAAGGGAACACGTATGGATTGGCTCAAACGCTGTAATCCTTCCAGGCGTGACGGTTGGGGAGTGGGCGGTAATAGGAGCGGGCGCGATAGTCACGAAAGATGTCGAGCCTTATACAGTTGTCGGTGGCGTGCCTGCAAAAATAATAAGGCGAGTAGAAGGTGAACAGTGTGAAAAATAAATTTTTCACACGCAAATTTGTGCTTGGTGTATAAATTCTCAGGTGTATTAAGAATGGAGGATTGGTATGATGAAACGTGTTGTTGCAGTGATTTTTACGTTTATAATGGTCTTTGGGCTTGTTGCCTGCAATGGAAGTGAGGCGCAGGGCAGGGTAAAAAAGGCGGCAGACTTGGGAAGCAAAGACGAGGAGGAAAATGCTATGAGTTTACCCGAGACACAAAGCACAGAACAGGCAACGCCTGATATAGAGAAAAGCAATATTCTTGTGGCATATTTTTCAGCTACAGGCACGACGAAGGAGCTTGCGGAATATGCCGCTGATATTTTGTCTGCCGATATTTATGAGATTACGCCAGAGCAGCCTTATACATCTGATGATTTGGCGTATTATACAGGCGGCAGGGCAGATCAGGAGCAGAATGATCCTGACGCGCGCCCTGCGATAACAGGCTCTGTCGCAAATATGGAGCGGTATGATGTGGTTCTGCTGGGCTATCCGATTTGGCATGGGCAGGCACCCAGGATTATAAGCACTTTTCTTGAAAGTTATGATTTTTCAGGGAAAACAATTCTGCCTTTCTGCACTTCACACAGCAGCGGAATAGGTTCAAGCGCTGATGACCTTCATTCGCTCGCGCCAGATGCGGTATGGCTTGACGGCGAACGGTTTGCGCAAGGCGCTTCCATGGAGGAAATTGAAAAATGGCTTGAAAAAAATGACATTAATGTCACTTCAATGCAGGCTGAGTCCGTTGCCGCCGCAAAGGTCGGGGAATTTGATTTTGAAAAGCGCACGGTTATGCTTAACAGCGGATATGAAATGCCGATTGTGGGGCTTGGCACATACAGTCTTTCTGACGAGGAGTGCTACAATTCGGTTACAGCATTGCTGGAAGCGGGTGGCAGGCTGATTGACACGGCGTATATGTACGGAAACGAGGCGGCTGTCGGGCGCGCGGTGCGTGACTCCAAAGTGCCGCGGGAGGAGATTTTTGTAATCACGAAGATTTATCCTGGCGAGCAGTACCAAAATCCCGAAAAAGCGATACAGGACGCGCTTGACAAGCTGGATATCGGCTACATTGACATGATGCTGCTTCACCACCCAGGTGAAAATGACGTGAAAGCATATAAGGCTATGGAGCAGGCAGTGGCGGAGGGGAAAATCCACTCTATCGGACTGTCTAACTGGTACGTGGAGGAGCTTGAGGAATTTCTGCCGCAGGTCACAATAAAGCCTTCGCTTGTGCAGAATGAGATACATCCGTACTATCAGGAAAATGATGTGATTCCGTATATTCAGGGACTTGGAATTGTCGTGCAGGGCTGGTATCCATTTGGTGGCAGGGGGCATACGGCGGAATTGCTTGGTGATTCGGTAATATCAGATATTGCCAATGCGCATGGAGTGACATCGGCGCAAGTAATCCTGCGGTGGAATCTGCAGAAGGGCGTAGTCGTAATCCCAGGCTCAGGCAATTCCGACCATATCCGCGAAAACCTTGACATATTTGACTTTGAACTGACTGATGACGAGATGAACCGCATAAATGCGCTGGACAGGGGCGAGAAGCATGACTGGTATTGAGGCTGTTTGCGGGTGATTTATGTGTTCTGCGCGGGAAATGTTGCAGTGATGAGGAAGGTGTCATCATCGTAAGCGGCGGCGCTGATTTTGCCCTTGTGCGCGGACACTATTGCCTGCGCTATGGATAAACCGATGCCGTGTCCGCCTGTTTCGGAATTGCGTGAGGCATCTGTCCTGTAAAAACGGTCAAAAACATGGCGCAGATTTTCATTGGACAGTTCCATGACCGAGGTGTTGCTCACGGTCAGCACGAGTTTTTTGCCTTGTTTTTTAAAATTCAATATGATGCGGCTGCCTTTCGGGGAGTATTTGAGCGCATTGTCCAAAAGCAGGGACACGAGCTGGGAAATCGCTTTATCGTTTCCGCACATGGAGAGCATGGGCTGCACTTGACATGAAAGCTCCTTGCCCTGCGTCTGTGCGAGTGTTTGGAAGGGGGTGGCGGTATCTTGTATGATGTCGGAAACAGGGAACTCTATCATCTGCATGGGATTTTTTGTCTCCTCCATGCGCGCAAGGTACACGAGCTCATTTGTAAGGCTTGTCAGTCTTTTGGTCTGCTGCTGTATATCATCTAGACATTCGTTGTCGCCTATATCCATTTTCAGGACATCGGCATTGGCGCTGATGATTGTGAGTGGGGTTTTGATTTCATGTCCTGCGTCGGTGATGAAACGTTTCTGTTTTTCATAGCTTTCCGCGATTGGCTGGATAAATTTGCCGACAAAGAAGCAGACTGCTATGGCGATTAGGGCGTACCCCAGAAGTGATATGGCAATGCTGGACAGCGCAAAGTCGCGGCACAAATCGAGCTTGCGGCCGCAGTCAAGAAAGGTGATGCGCGTGCCGTTTGTTTCGGAGGTGCGGATATAGCGGAAATTTTGGGTAAAGCCGTAGGTGTTGGTTTTTTCAAGGACTTCTTCTGCGTATTGTGTCGCTGTGGAATCGTCTACGGTGAATATATGTCTGGTGTCTGTGTGGACAATTTCGCCTGTTTCATTTACAAATACGGAAAAAAATCTGCTTTCAAAAGGGATTTCTGGCGACATATCGGGCGGGAGGGTATTAGGTCTGCCTTTTTCAAGGTTTGGGAATATGCCCTTATTACGTGACATCAGAGAAAGTGTCGCGTCAGCCTCGTCAACGACAGACTTATAATTAAGAAGATTCATTCCGACAACAATAACGGCCAGCAAAACAAAAAGGGCAGTTAAGGCAAGGGCTGTAAATTTAATTCGTAGTTTTTTTATCATAGAGTCCTCCATTTTTCTGTATTATAGGGTATTAAAATTGTTGAATGGTTAATAAGGGTGTTCTAAGGCGTTCGAATTTGGGTGAAATATACAAAAACGCGACTAGGTGCTCCGCAAATCGTCGCTTATTTTGTATATTTCACCCAAATTCTACGTTATCAAATACAGGTTCGTAAATGTTTGGTTGAAATTGTTAGGTATTTGCGGAGGTTTGTATAATGAGTCCGAGTTTGTGTGAAATATACAAAATCGCGACTTGGTGCGCGATGCGAATCGTCGCTTATTTTGTATATTTCACCCAAACTCTACGTTATCGCCATGTAACTTCATCATAAATGTCGTGAGAAGCACGGTGAAAAACGCCGCCCTTGCGTTTTTCTAAACATTTAGAAAGTCTTAGGCGATGTCTTTTATCGCCTTAGACTTTTACATAAATGTCGTGAGAAGCACAGTGAAAAACGCCGCCCTTGCGTTTTTCTAAACATTTAGAAAGTCTTAGGCGATGTCTTTTATCGCCTTAGACTTTTACCATAAATGTTGTGAGAAGCACGGTGAAAAACGCTGCCCTTGCGTTTTTCTAAACATTTAGAAAGTCTTAGGCGATGTCCTTTATCGCCTTAGACTTTCTTAATGTTTTGTTCTAAAGAGTAGCCCGCATTACGTGATGCCTTTATGCAAATGTCCGCGTTTAGCGCCGCAAGCTTTTTGCGCAGGTATGAGATATACACCCATACGACATTAATTTCCGCTTCCGAGTCCAAGCCCCATATTTTTTCCATAAAATGCTCAGAGGAAATGATGCTGTGTGGATTTGACATGAGAAATTCCATCATCTGAAATTCCTTGTTGGCAAGCTGAAAGCTCCCTGTGGGCGAGGAAAGCTCAAAGGTCGAGCGGTCAAGCGAAATGTTCCCTATACGCAGCTTTGTGTCCGCGGATATATGGCTTCGCGTGATGGCGCGCAGCCGCGCGAGCAGCTCTTTTGTGTCAAAGGGCTTGGGCAGATAATCATTGGCGCCGCTGTCAAGCCCTAAAACCTTGTCGTCAACCTCGCCCTTTGCCGTGAGCATCAAAATCGGGATTTGGTTTCCTGACAGGCGTGTCTTTTTTAAGACGGTTATCCCGTCCATCTTGGGCATCATAATGTCAAGCACCGCCACGTCATAGTTTCCTGACTGCAGGTAGCTTAGCGCCTCTTCGCCGTCATACACGGCATCGACGGAATAATTATTTTTCTGGAATATCGTGACTAATACACGCGAGAGCGAGCGCTCGTCTTCGGCAAGAAGTATGCGCATATCTTAGTACCTCCTTAAACATTCTTTTATGTACAGACATTATATATTTTTGTCATCTGCATAGATTATAAGTGCTGAAAATAAAATGTAGTTAAAATTTGAAAGACAAAAATATTTTTTGCGTTAAATATTTTCTTTAATGCTGAATTTGATTTGAATTTGCTTTAAAAATTTTTCTGCGGCTCTGGAAAACACCTGATATCGTTTCCAGGCTATGCATAGTCCTGCGCCCAAAGCGGGAAAAAGCGGTCTAAAGCAAAGACAGCTGTCATTGTCTGTATTAATAAGTTTGTCAAGGGCTATGGCGTATCCAAATCCTGCCTTCACAAATTTTGAGGCATTATAAAGCAGGTCATAATATACGGCGATGTTCAATTCTGAAAAATCCCTGCGCATCCATGCAACCATTTCTTCGCTGTGCGATGTCTGGTGTGATATTAGCAAAGGCTTGTCCCACAAGTCTTCCGCGCAGACGCTTTCCTTACAGGCGAGAGGGGAATCCGCGGGCATAAGCACTCCCCATGTGTCTTTCACAGGGAGACGGATATAGTCATATTTTGAGGTATCAAAAGGCTCTACGAGAAGCCCGAAATCAATTAATCCCTTATCCAGCCGCTCCAGTATGCGCTGCGCATCACCGCTGTAAATGTGATAGCGGATAAGCGGAAAGTCATTCTGCAAATCCTTTGCAGCCTCAGCAATCGTGGATATGGCATCTGTTTCTCCGCTTCCTATGTAAATGTCGCCACTAATATTTTCATCAGAAAGCGCCAGCTCCGACTTTGTCTTTTGCACCAAAGCCACAATTTCTTCCGCTCTTTTTCTAAGAAGTATGCCGTCTTCCGTCAGGGTGACTTTTTTGCTGCCCCTGATGAGAAGCTGCTTTCCGACTTCATCTTCCAAATCCTTTAGCTGTCTTGACAGCGGGGGCTGTGTCATATGCAGGGATTGCGCTGCTTTTGTAATGCTTTCCTCCCTTGCCACTGCAAGAAAATACTGTAATACTCTGATATCCATATTTAACTCTCCGAATATATCATATGTCATGTGTGAAATTTAATATTTTTTAGTTTGCGTTTTTGGTTAGTATAAGCTTTTTTGTTTTTTTACACCGATTAAAAGTGGTTTAGGATTAAATAGGCGTAAAAGAAGCCGCTTTCAGTATTTATATATTTACTATATTCTATAAAACAATGCTTTTCAAGTATGAGATACTGTTTAATATATGCATTTAATATTGCTCAAAAATAGACGGCTAACCAGTTGCTTTATATTTCGGCATAGGTAAATTCGGCTGACAGACAAAACATTATATCACATAATTTTTCTTTTAAGCAAAAAGTCACATTAAAGTCACATTTTTATGTTAATTTAATATAGACAAGTCATCAACAATCCCAAAATAACAGGAGTGTGAAACGCTTATGTTTACAATTTTAGTCGCCGAGGACGATGCTTCGCTCAATAAAATGATTTGCGCAAAGCTTGCAAAGGAGCAGTTTAGGACGGTTTCGGCATTTGACGGCGAGGAGGCGCTTGCGGTTATGGACAGGGAGCACATAGACCTTGTCGTCAGCGACGTTATGATGCCTAAGATGGACGGCTATGAAATCACAAAGCTTCTGCGCGGCAGCAGATATTATCTTCCGATTCTGATGATTACCGCAAAAGACCAGTTAGAGGATATGGAGAAAGGCTTTATTGCGGGAGCTGATGATTATATGATAAAGCCAGTCAACCTGAAAGAGATGGTTCTGCGCATAAAAGCCCTGCTGCGGCGAGCCCAGCTTGAAAATCAGAAGCATATCACGATTGGCGCTACGGAGCTGGATTATGCGGGGCTGACTGTTACGGTGAACGGAACAGTGTATAATATGCCGCCAAAGGAGTTTTATCTGCTGTTCAAGCTGCTGAACAATCCCAATAAGATATTTACAAGGCTGGAGCTGCTTGACGAGATATGGGGCATGGAGTCCGATACAGACGAGAGAAATGTAGACGCCCACATTAAAAAGCTGCGCAGAAAATTTGACGGGACTGCCGATTTTGAAATCGTGACAGTCCGAGGCCTTGGGTATAAGGCGGTGTTTAAGGACAGGTGAAAATCGGCTGAAGGATTCGCGAAACTGATAAGGAGTATGAAAACATGAAACATTCATTAAAATACCGCGTTCGCCTGCGGGCGTATTTTGCCATAGTGTCCATTATTACGCTGTGTACGGCGTGTCTGCTGTCGTGCGCTCTTGTGGTTCTGGGAACGGTTTTATTTTATCACGGGGAGCTGACATTGCCTGCGGTTATTTTGCTCTGCCTTTTGGTCTGCACGCTCACAATGGTTTTGGGCGGCGCTGCCCTCTATTACGGGACAGCGTATTTTGTGCGGCCTATTGAGGAAATCAGCAATGCAGTGAAGCGGATCGCCAAGGGCGACTTTTCATCCCGCATTGCCCGCAGGGAAGGGCGCAGCCACGGCGCGGAGTATGTCCATGAGCTTGATGAGCTGGAGGCGAATGTAAACCGCATGGCATCGGAACTGGAAGGAATGGCATATATGCGCAAGGATTTTGTCAGCAATGTTTCCCACGAAATAAAAACACCAGTGTCCGCCATGCGCGGCTTTGCGGAGCTGATTTTGGAAGGCGGGCTGTCCGCGCAGGAGCAGAAAGAATACACTACGCTGATTTACAACGAAGCGCAGCGGCTTTCAAGATTGTGCGAAAACATGCTGCGGATGTCGCGCTTGGAAAATCAAGCCCTTGTGACAAGGCACGAGCCTGTGGCAGTTGACGAGCAGATACGCAGGTGCGTCATTCTTCTGGCGGGAAAATGGGAGGGGCGGGAGTATGAGTTTGACATCGAATTGCCCCAAATGCATATTGAGAGCGATCCTGACCTCCTGCAGCAGATTTGGCTCAACCTGATTGACAACGCAATGAAGTATTCATCTCCCGAAAAAGCCATACATATCTCAGGAGAGCGGGCTGAAAATGGAATCGCGGTAACCGTGCGCGACGAGGGAATAGGCATTCCCGAGGAAAAACAGGCGCATATTTTTGACGCTTTTTATCAGTGCGAGGAGTCGCACAAAAAAGACGGAAACGGTCTTGGGCTGTCCATTGTAAAAAGGATTTTGGAGCTGTTGAACGGGCGCATTGAATGTCAAAGCGCGGTGGGTCAGGGCACTCGAATGAGGGTAATTATCCGAGAGAACGCAGACAAATGATGAATTGTCAGAAAAAGCAATTTTATAAATAATAATTGAAAAAGTCACATAAAGGTCATAAAATTGTGGTATTATTTGCGAATAAAAAAGCAGATTATATGAAATCATCATGGAAAAAATTGTAAAGCGAAAAATAATAATAAAAAACCATCAGGAGGGAAAAACAAAATGAAAATTGCAATCAGATACTATACGAAGGGCGGTAACACAAAGAAACTCGCAGATGCCATTTCACAGGCTACGGGAGCAGTGGCAGAAAGCGTGGAGCAGCCGCTTGCTGAGGACGTGGATATCCTGTTTCTGTGCAGCTCTGTCTACTGGGCTGGCGTAGATGAAAAGGTCAAAGCCTTTTTGAAGGCTCCTGGACATAAAATAGGCAAGATAGTCAATGTCAGCACTGCGGCGCTGATTGAATCCACATATAAGCAAATCAAATCCCTTGCCGCGGAAGCAGGCATTGCGCTTGACAAGCGGGAGTTTCACTGCCGCGGGAGCTTTGCAGCGCTCCATAGGGGTAAGCCCGATCAGAATGATTTGGAAAATGTAAAGAAATTTGCCAAAATGATTGTTGAGGAGGCATAAAAAATGGACGAGAAATTCGACATTCAGGAATACATGACCAAAGGCGTTGAAAGCATTGTCGCCGCCTCGCTTAAAGCCACGCTCAAAGATCCCCGCGAGAGTGCCTTTATGGTAAAGTTTGCGGCGGCAAGCAAAAAAGCGTCTAAGCGTCGCGCGGAAGCGGAAAAGTCGGGAGAGCACATTCCGCCGTTTTTGATTGCCAGCATTACCAGCAGCTGCAACCTGCACTGCGTGGGCTGTTATTCACGCTGCAATCACGCCACCGCAGATACCGTGCCGACAGGACAGCTTAACAGTGAGGAATGGCTTGAAATCTTTAAGGAAGCCGATGAGCTTGGAATGAGCTATATTCTGCTGGCTGGCGGAGAGCCGCTGCTGCGCAGGGACATCATTGAAGCCGCGGGCAAAATGCCGAACATAATATTTCCAGTCTTTACAAACGGTACATATATGGACGATGCCTATTTTAACCTGTTTGGCAGATGCCGCAACCTTATTCCCGTCATGAGCATTGAAGGCGGCAAAGAGGAAACTGATAAACGACGCGGCAAGGGCGTTTACGAGAGGCTGATTTCAAATATGGATAAGCTGCATAGTGCGGGGCTTTTATTCGGCGTGTCTGTCACGGTTACGACTCAGAATGTGGAGGAGGTAATTTCTGGGGAATTTCTCGACACGCTGGCGGCTCGTGGCTGCAAGCTTGTAGTCTATGTGGAGTTTGTGCCAGTGACAGAGGAAAGCAGGGAGTTAGCGCCGAGAGATGAGGAGCGCGCAATTTTAAAAGAAGGCATTGCGCGTCTGCGTGAGGAATATCAGGAGATGGTGTTTGTTTCATTTCCTGGTGATGAGAAAAGCTCGGGCGGCTGCATAGCCGCAGGCAGAGGATTTTTCCATATCAATTCCCACGGTGGGGCAGAGCCCTGCCCGTTTTCGCCCTATTCAGATGTAAATGTGCGCGACGCTTCTTTGAGGGAAGCATTGAAATCACCGCTGTTTACAGCTTTGCGCGAGGGCGATATTCTGGCGGACGATCACGCTGGCGGCTGCGTGCTGTATGAAAAGCGGAGTGCGGTTGAGGCAATTATGGCTGGGGAGAACAGATAAAGTCAAAGCGGAATACAGTAAGTATAAATAGAGAGTTATTAATTATTTATCCAAAATCAGGCGGAATAAGACGATAGGAACCAGAATAAAAATAGACGTTTGCAAATGAGGAAAACTGGAAAATGCCGTGTACCAGCAAAATATTCTTTACATCAGAATTGCTAAAGGATATAATAAAATTACAGATTAATAAAAATACTATAAGGGGAGCAGAATGGCAAAAGAGAAACCAAAGGCAGAAAATAAACAAAAGCTCCAGTGGCATCCCGCATTTGCGGCAGCCCTTGAAATGGAGCTTTTAGAGAATAAAGACGACTTGGAATTTGAGAGGGAGCATAACCTTAACAGAAAGCCGCTTCTTATAGATTGTCTGATAATAAAAAAGAATGTAGTCATCAAGAATGAGATAGGGAAATTCTTTAGGAAGTACAACATAATCGAATACAAATCAGCGAGAGATTCCCTGTCGATAGATGATGTGGCAAAGACACAGGGGTATGCTCATTTATATAAGGCATATGGCGAAAGCATTAATGCAATAGGGTTTGATGAAGTATCAGTCACATTGATACGCGAGTCAAAACCTGTGGGATTATTCAAGTATCTTGATGAAAATAGCTATATAGTATCAAATCCCTACAAGGGGATATATTACATAGAAAGCGGGTTAAAGTTCCCGACACAGATAATAGTAGGAAAAGAGCTTACCCATGAAAACCATGAATGGTTTAATTTGTTGTCAGATAAGGTAACAAAGCAGGAAATGGCAAGAGTCATAGAATATTCAAGGAAGGTAAGAAACAAGAACGAGAAGGAACTGATAGATGCTATATTTGAATTAAGTGCATTATCAAACAAAAATGTAGTAGAAGAATTAAAGATGGGAGATGAGGATATGTGCCAGGCATTGATGGAGATAATGAAACCAGAGATTGAAGAAGCTGTTAATAAGGCAGTAAATACAGCAGTATTGCAGGAACGCAAGGAAACAACAGAACGCGTTGAAAGGGAAACAACAGAACGCGTCAAAAGGGAAGCTGAAAAGAAGCTAAAGGAAACAACAGAACGTGCAATTCAAGTGGCAGTTGAAATGCTTCGCAGCCTAAACTTAGGAAATACTGAAATTAAGGAAGCGCTACAGAAGAATTACAAGCTTTCAGAGGAAGAAGCGCTTTCTTATCTTAAGTAATCCTAAATATTTACCGTAGCCGATACATATAACATAATATAATATATTATATTATGTTATATTATATGTAGAAGAGTTAGAAACAAGTAAACTAAACAAAGTCAAAAATAAGTATAAAGAAGTTAGATGAGCAAATCTCTAGCTTCTTTTTGTGTGCGGTGAACGTGTATGGCAAGCTATAAAAAATTATAGAAAACCTCTTGACAAGATATTATATAAATGATATTATCTATTTGATAATAACAAATACATAATATCTAAAAGCCGGGAGGTTTTTATTTTGAGCGCAAACAAAAAGCAAAATAAGAAGTCTGCCAAAGCAGATGAAATATCGGCGGCTAAGACGAAAGCAGCAGATGAAATATCAGCGGATAAGACAGAAACAGAAGCCGAGAGGTCAGGCGAGGAGCAGTTCCTGTCCTCGTACAGTATGGAGGACTACGAGCGTCCTTCCGTGACAGCGGACATTGTCGCCGTGACAGTTCGCGCGCACGAGGAGGAAAGCTACCGCCATGATCCGCGGGTAAGCCTTTCCATACTTCTGGTAAAGCGCGGCGTGAATCCGTACATAAACTGTTGGGCGTTGCCAGGCGGATTTTTAAAAATGAATGAAACCATAGAAGCGTGCGCATACAGGGAGGTGCGCGAGGAATGCAACCTTGAGCCCGTGTCGCTTATGCCAGTCGGCGTATTCAGCGAGGTTGAGCGTGATCCGCGCGGGCGCATTATCTCAAACGCGTTTATGTCCGTGATAAGCAGCGGGAGTGAAGACATAACAGGAGGCGATGATGCCGCCGACGCGCGGTGGTTTGACGTTTCATTTGAGTGCGACGACAGCGGCATATACGAGCTGACATTAAAAGACGGCATCACTCAGCTTTCGGCAAAGCTCAGAGAGGCAAGGACACGCTTCGGGCGCACAGAGTTTGAGCTTATCGACAGCGGCGGACTCGCGTTCGACCACGCAAAAATCATAGCCGTAGCGCTTTCGGAGCTTAGGCGCAGCGGAAATGATTTTGAGACGGCGCTTGACTTTCTGCCCGAAAAGTTTACGCTGACTGCGCTGCAGAGAGTCCAGGAGGTTATCGCAAATGTATCCCTGCTGCCCGCCAATTTTCGCAAAAAAGCGGCTGAGTACGTGGTGGAGACTGACGAATTTACCACAGGCTCAGGCCACCGCCCCGCAAAGCTCTTTATGCGCAGGAGGGAGAAAAGATTATGAGTGAACATATTGCAGACAGGGAAATAAGGGCAGTATATATAGATGACACAATCAGGATATATCAGGCATACAATAAAACCATTGCAGACGAGGCAGTCCGCAGGGGGACATTTGGCAGCAGCTTTAAAATGGAAAGAATGACTTGGATAAAGCCGTCGTTTTTGTGGATGATGTACCGATGCGGCTGGGGGACAAAGGAAGGGCAGGAGCGCGTACTTGCCATTGATATAAAGCGTGAGGCGTTTGACTTTATCGTGAAAAATGCAGTAATGTCTTCATATAGCGCGGACATGAAAATCAGTCACGACGAATGGAGAGCGCAGGTAAAAAAGTCCGAAATCAGGTGTCAATGGGATCCCGAAAGGGATATACACGGAAATCCTCTAAACTACCGTTCAATACAACTGGGACTTAGGGGCGGGGCAGTGAAAAAATACGTCAGCGAGTGGATAGTGGGCATCACTGACATTACCGATTATGTCAAAGAGCTGTATGCCAAAAGGAACAAGGGTGAGGATATAATCCCGCTGCTGCCCAAAGAAAGACCTTATGTGGCTGGCGTTTGAAGAAATATATTTATATGGCAGACAGAATTTAAAGTACGAGAGGGTGGGCGATGAGCGCTGACGAAATTTTATCCATCGACAAATGCGGCGATTTATTTCCATACGGCGAGGACGCTGCAAAGGCAAAATACAGGGAGCTTGTCAAGCTTTGGCACCCCGATACGAACAAAAGCGCGGAGGCGCTCGAGGTATTCGACAGAATAAATGCGCTTTACGACAGGGAGCGTGAGCTTCTTAAAAACGGACAGTGGGAAAAGACAGACTTTATCCTGCTCACTAAGGAGAACGGAAAACATATCGCGGTAAATTATGATACGTTTTTTGGGTTTGAGCTGGGGCGCTGCTATGTGTCAAAAACAAAGGTTATATATGTATTCGACAGTGACAAGGAAAAATACTATAAAAATGCAGTCCAAAGAATCAGCGCCATACGCTACGGCGATAAAAAAATGGAGGAGGACTTGGGCAGATTTCTTCCAAAGCCGTACCAAAACTTTAAGACCAAGGGCGGCGAGTTTGTCCTTGTGCTTGATAAGCACGAAGACGTATATCCGCTCAGAAGCGTGTGCGGATACTTCGGCGGCAGCCTTGACGACAGGCATGCGGCATGGATAATCAGCAGGCTGTGCAATCTGGCATGCTATTTAAAATACAGCGGGCTAGTGCATAACGGCATCAGCATAGACAGCTGTTTTATATCGCCAAACGCACACTCCGTTCTGCTGTTGGGCGGGTGGTGGTATGCGGTGAGGGAAGGCGAAAGTATGCTTGGCGCTGCAAAAGAAATTTTTGAGATTATGCCCGTATCGGCAAAAAGCACGAAAAGGGCTTCGGCAGTCACGGACTTGGAGAGCGTGAAATTAATCGGGCGGAAGCTTATAGGCAGCAGCGCAAAAGCCCCCAAGCCGTTTATGGATTTTCTGACAGGCGGCTCGGGCAGCAGCCCGTATGAGGAATATGAAAAGTGGGATAGGGCGCTGTACGCCTCATATGGGGAGAGAAGATTTGTAAAAATGGAAATCAATGATTTGTACAGGAAGGGAGATTAAAATTATGGGATGTGGGACATTTACAAGCAAAGATTGGAGCCGTTATACGGCAAGCAGGGGATTTACGGCAGGCTCTACGGCAAGGGATTTGTACAGGGCGGGTTCGGTAAAGCCAGAGATGGAGCCTAGAGGGATATCATACAGGGAGTCTTGCGACTCCGACGAGCACCCAAATTCAACGCCAGTTATTCTGGGGCTTGATGTGACAGGCTCAATGGGGCGCGTGCTGGAAACAGTGTCAAAAAAGCTAAACACGCTTATTTTGGAGATTTACGACAGGAAGCCTGTAGAAGATCCGCAGATTATGATAATGGCGTTTGGCGATGTCGAGTGCGACAGCCACCCGCTGCAGGTATCGCAGTTTGAATCGGACATAAGGATTGCCGAGCAGCTAAACGACATATATTTCGAGCGCGGGGGCGGAGCAAACGAGGGCGAGTCGTACACACTTCCCTGGTATTTCGCGGCAAGGCACACAAAAATTGATTCTTTTGACAAGCGCGGGAAAAAGGGTTTTCTGTTCACTATCGGAGACGAGCCTTTTCTGGACATTCTTAGAAAGAATGATATAGAAAGATTTATCGGCGACATCGTGGAAGCCGACTTGTCAGCGGTCGAGCTGCTCACCGAGGTTTCAAGGCGGTATGAAGTGTACCACCTGATGATTGAGGAGGGCGCAGGCATGATGGGGCGCAGGGACAATGTGATTGAAAGATGGACTGACCTTATCGGGCAGAGGGCTGTGCTTGTTTCGGACTGTACTAAGATCCCTGAGATCATTGTTTCGATATTGGAGGTAGCATCAGGAAAAGACACAGGCGAGGTCGCGGCATCCTGGGACGGCTCTACGTCTGTCGTGGTGAGCAAGGCAATCAGCGGACTGGCGAATATTGATGCGTCAAAGGAACTGGTAGAGTTTTAATCAGGAGAGGAGAAACGGTTGTATGGAAACGGCAAAAATTGTGATTGGGGCAAATTTCGGAGACGAGGGCAAGGGGCTTATGACGGACTATTTTGCGTATGAGGCGAAAAAGCAAGGAAAGCCGTGTCTTGTCGTATGCCACAACGGAGGCAGTCAGAGGGGACATACAGTCGTTTCTCCGACAGGAGTGCGGCACGTATTTCACCATTTTGGAGCAGGAATGTTTGCGGGAGCGGATACGTATTTGTCGGAGGAGTTTATTGTAAATCCGATTATATTTAATAAGGAAATGACTGAACTTGGCGAAGTAAGCGGGCATTTTGCAGGCGAAGGCAATACGAAGGAGGATAGTGCGATTGAAGACAACATAAAAAAAGGCAATGTAAATAAAAATAGCATTGACAAAGCCAGTGCGGAAAAAGCCAGTGCAGATAAACGCTTTGCGGGTATATGCTTTGTAAATGGAAAGTGTCTTGTGACGACGCCGTTTGATATGATGCTCAACCAGCTTGTGGAGGAATGTCGTGGCAGGGATAAGCACGGGAGCTGCGGCTTGGGAATATTTGAGACGATAGTAAGGTCAAGGACAGATTTGCGGCTTACTGTTGGAGGGCTTGCTAAAATGTCCGCAGATGAAACCGCAAAAATGCTTGAAAAAATTGCCGCAGAATACTTTCCATATAGATTAAAAGAACTTGGCATTGACAGGCTTCCGCCCAAGTGGACAGAGATTTTAAGCTGCCGCGACAGCATTATAGAAAATTATATATGTGATTTTTATGCCATGCTTGACAATATGGAGATTATAGACGACGGCATTATTGATGATTATCCGTATGTTATTTTTGAGGGCGCACAGGGGCTGCTGCTCGACCAAAGCAATACCGCCTATATGCCGCATCTTACGCCGAGCAATACAGGCTTGAAAAATCCGCGAAAAATTATCGAAGCGAGGACAGCGGATATTGAGGCTTGCTATGTTTCAAGGACATATATGACAAGGCACGGCGCGGGCAGATTTGACACGGAATGTCCGAAGTTTGATATAAACGCGGACATAGTTGATATGACTAATGTGCCAAACCCATATCAGGACAGCCTGCGGTACGGGGCGCTGGATTTAGCGGACTTAAAACGCCGAATAGATAAGGACTTGTCCGCAAATGGCTGTAAATACAAAAAATCCATTGCCATAACGCACTTAAACGAATATCCCATTGCCGCCGACAGGATGGCGGAAATTTTTGGCGGTTTTGGCATATACCTTTCTGATGGAATGACAAGGGAGAATATATTATTATCATAACCTTATCAAAATTTGTTGCTTCGCTGCTGATGATACGGGAGTTTTTAATGTTTTATAACACCCACAGCGTATTCAGATTATAACCTTTTTATGATATAATACAAGAGATATGAAAATATCATAGTACGATTACAGCTAACAGGATATAGCTTCGCAGCCGCCTAAAAACAGAAAGTGACAAGTTTGAAGGTAAACATTCAAACTATTGATTGACATGCACGCTAAAACATGAAAAGGGGTATAAAAATGGAAATCTTAAAATGTGAAGGAGTAAGAAAGACATACGGCTCTGGAGAAAACCAAGTGGCAGCCCTTGATGGAATCGACCTGTCCGTAAATAAGGGCGAATTTGTGGCAATCCTCGGCGCTTCGGGCTCAGGGAAATCCACTCTGCTGCATATTTTGGGCAGTGTGGACAAGCCGACAAGCGGAAAAGTTACAGTTGACGGGACTGATTTGTCAAAGCTGAACAGGACGCAGGCGGCGGTTTTCAGACGGCGGAAGGTGGGGCTGGTGTACCAGTTTTACAACCTTATCCCGACACTCACGGTGCGGAAAAACATTCTGCTCCCCCTTGCGCTGGATAAGAAAAAGCCAAATAAGGAGTATTTTGAACAGATTGTAAGCTCTCTTGGGATTGCAGATAAGCTTGACGCTCTGCCAAACCAGCTTTCAGGCGGGCAGCAGCAGAGAGCGGCTATTGCGCGCTCGCTGGTTTACCGCCCCGCGCTGCTGCTTGCCGACGAGCCGACTGGCAATTTAGACCGAAAGAACTCAAAGGAAGTCCTTGATATGCTGAAGCTCTCGAACCGTAATCTGGAGCAGACTATTCTGATGATTACGCATGATGAAAAGGCTGCCATGGAGGCGGAGCGTATCGTTACGGTTGAGGACGGGCGCATTATCAGTGATGAGCGGCGGAGGTGACAAGCAGCATGCAAAATAAGTATTTCAAAAATGACAGCTCATTTGGCGGCTCCGTCAGAATTGCGGCATTTATTTCAGCGCTGCTTTTGTCTATGCTGTGCGGGCTGTTTTATAACGCGTGGAAATATGAAGTGGAGCGAATAGAATTAGAGGAAGGCGGCTGGCACAGTCGTATCATTGGCGCTTTTGCGTCGGATGATATAGAAACGATAAAGAATTTTGCAAATGTGGAAGACACTGTGGCAGACGATAAAGGCTATAATGGGGCGGAGCCGGCAGTCGACATATATTTCAGCGATAAAAAAGCTGTTTTTTCAGATACTCCCCGTATTGCAGAACAGCTCGGCGTTCCGCAGGAAAAAATCGTTTATAATTATGAGTTGCTTGCCATGTACCTAATCCGTGATTCTGGCGATACAGCTCCAAGGCTGGTGTTTCCACTATTTATTCTGCTTACGCTGGTGGCAGCTTTTTCGTTGATTATTATTATCCACAATTCTTTTGCCGTGTCTATGAATGCTAAGGTGCGCCAGCTCGGCATTTTTTCAAGCGTCGGAGCCACGCCAAGGCAGATACGGACATTTCTTCTGCAGGAGGCGGCTGCGCTTTGCGCTGTGCCTGTAATTGTCGGGAATTTGCTTGGCATTGCGGGGAGCGCAGGACTTGTGCAGCTCACAAATGTCTGGCTTGGCAGTATAGATGTGGGGCGGCATAAAGCAGTATTTGGCTATCACCCTGTTGTTTTTGCGCTGACATTGCTTGTAACGGTCATGACGATATGGATTTCCGCATGGCTTCCCGCTGCGCGTCTGAGTAAGCTGACGCCCCTTGAGGCAATCAAAAACACTGGGGAATTACAGCTAAAGCGTAAAAAAAGCTCACGTCTGCTTTCCATGTTGTTTGGCGTGGAGGGGGAGCTTGCGGGAAATGCCTTGAAAGCGCAGAAGAAGGCTCTCAGAACAGCGGCTTTATCGCTTGCGGCAGCTTTTTTCGCATTTACGGTCATGCAGTGCTTTTTTACTCTTTCCACAATAAGCACAAAAGAAACTTATTTTGAAAGGTATCAGAATGTTTGGGATATCATGACTGTCGTAAAGGACACAGAGGCGGATAATTTTGACAAGGCAGCGGATATTCGCGGGCTTGACGGCGTAGAAAGCGCCATTGTCTACCAGAAGGCGTATGCAAAGAGGCTTGTTACCGAAGACGAAATGAGCGAAGATATGAAGTCCTTTGGCGGGTTCAATGGAGCGCCTGCAGGCTATGTGGCGCAGACGGAAGGCGGCTGGCTGGTAAATGCGCCTATTGTTATAATGGACAATCAAAGCTTTTTGGCTTATTGTGAACAGCTTGGCATTACTCCGCGTCTTGACGGGGCTGTGATTCTCAACAGGATTAGGGACGTGACAAATCCCGACTTCCGCCACCCTGTATTCATGCCTTATATAAAAGGCGAAAATAAAATAAGCGTGTTGAGACAGGCGGGCAATGAGACGCTGGCGGCAGAGCTTTCCGCACTGTCGTATGTGCAGGAGGAGCCTGCGCTGCGGGAGGAGTATGCAACGCTTGATTATTATGAGCTGGTGCATTTTATGCCAACGGATTTATGGCATGAAATTAAAGGACGGATAGGCGGAGCAGAGAAGGACAGTTATATCTGTGTCAAATGCAGTGAGGGCGCGTCGCTTGAGGAATTAAATGATGTACAGAATGAAATAGCGCAGCTTGTCAACGGAGAATACGCCATAGAACAGGAAAACCGTATTCAGGAGTATGAGACAAATGACAGACAGATACATGGAATGATGGCTGTTTTCGGCGGCTTCTGTGTTCTGCTTGCAATTATCGGCATTGGAAGCGTGTTCTCCAATACTATGGGATTTGTGCGTCAGAGAAAACGGGAATTTGCAAGGTATATGTCGGTAGGAATGACACCAAGAGAGCTAAAAAAGATGTTTTGCATAGAGGCGTTGACAATTTCCATACGCCCGATTTTGATATGTTTTCCGATTGTGTTTGTTTTGGTCGCGGTTATGCTGCGCGCAAGCTATATGGAGGTCGAAACATTCGTGGCAAATGCACCATATATGCCGATTGCTTTGTTTATGCTGGCAATTTTAGGCTTTGTGGCGCTGGCGTATTATCTTGCATGGCGGAATGTGCGGAATATCAGTTTGGCTGAAACGCTTAAAAGTGATGTAATGATGTAAAATGAATGTCCTGTGTGCGTATTTTAATGAAGAATAACTCCGCTTGTGGATTTGTCTGCGGATTTTACGGATTGATTGTTGATAATCGGAAAATTGTGTAGTAAAATTGTTCTTAATTCCGCAGGCATACAGCAGGTATTTTTAATTTTGCCTTTTTGCGGGAAGTGAATTTGGTCTTCGGAATTAATTAATATGGAAAGGTGACACAAGGCTTAATATGAAGATATATAAGAGAATACTGATTTTGACATGCATGTCTGCATTTCTCACAGCCTGTTCATTTTCAGGGGAAAAGGGAAGTGGAAACGCACAGGCAACACAGGACAGCCCAAGCAGCGAAAATTCGTCTCAGGCATCAGGCGGCTTAGACGACACAGCAGCTCAAAAAAATGAAAACGGCATATCGCAGGGAATTACTATAGACGACATATTTTCAAAGCGTGATTTAAGCGGGGAATATGACGCGGGCGAGAGCATCAGCATAGAGCTTTCAGACGGCAGTATCTCTGCCTCGTCAGATACAGTTACGGTTGACGGGGGCGACATCACCCTTACGCAGGAGGGCACATATATTTTTAGCGGTTCAATAAACAACGGGCGCATAATAGTTGACGCGGGCAAATCGGATAAAATTCAGCTTGTTTTAAACAATGCCTCTTTGACAAGCCAAAGCTCCGCCGCAATATATGTCAAAAAGGCTGATAAAGTATTCGTAACTCTGGCGGAAGGCACTCAAAACACGCTTTCAAACGGCGGCACATTCAATTCAGAAGGCGACGACAAAATAGACGCGGTTATTTTTTCAAAAGACGACTTAACCCTAAACGGCGCAGGAACGCTCAGCATTGCCTCTCCCGCAGGTCATGGAGTGGAGTCAAAAGACGAGCTTAGAATTGCGGGCGGGACATACAGCCTTGAAACAGCATCGCACGGATTATCGGCAAATGACGAGCTTAGCATTACTGGCAGCGATATTTCCATAAACGCGGGCAAAGAAGGCATTGAGGCAACTGTGGTAAATATTTTTGACGGAAATATAGACATTACGGCGGCAAATGACGGCATAAACGCCGCCAACAAAAATTCATCAGAAACTAATGATGTCAGCATAAACATAATGGGCGGCAATATCACCATCGACGCGCAGGGCGACGGCATAGATGCAAACGGAAACATAACCGTAAGCGGCGGCAATATGATAATAATGGGACCGTCAGACAATGAAAACGCCCCGATCGACTATGACCTTTCAGCGACGATAAGCGGCGGAGTAGTCGCAGCATTCGGCTACAGCGGCGAAGCGCAGAACTTTGGCGAAGCATCGTCTCAAGGCTCAATCCTTGTCAAGCTCGACAACCAGCCAAACGGCGCGCTCGTACAGCTTATTGACAGCAGCGGAAATGCCCTTATCGAAAGCAGGATAGACAAAGCCTTTAATTGCGTGGTATTAAGCTGTCCATATATTAAGGCGGGAGAAACATATACCATAAAAGCAGGCGAGTATGAAACGCAGGTTGATATGACATCGCTTATATATGGCAGTGGGTATAAGCATTAGAGTCTTTAATCAATTATATAAGATATTTTGCCTGTGGAACAAACATAGCGGCAACATTTTGTCAACAGAAATTATCAAGCCATAATAAATGATGTAAGTGAAGTAAAAACAGGCGTGTATTTGCATAATTTGTCATTCTAACTCATTGAGTTTGAATAACGGATTAAAATGCCGAAAGCCTGTATTTATGCGGGTTTCCGGCATTTGTTTTACAAAATGGCTCTAGTTTGGCTCTATTTGTGGAGAGTAATGATTGGAAGATAGAAGGAACTGATGATGAGGAGACTTATATGACGAAAGTAAATTTTTATGATAATATTGATGATTCAATGCTAAAGTTTGCAGTTATTATTGCCAGACATAATGGTAAATGGGTATTTTGCAAGCACAAGGAAAGAAATACATGGGAGGTGCCGGGAGGTCATAGAGAAGCCAATGAGGATATTATTGATACGGCGAAAAGAGAACTATTTGAAGAAACGGGTGCAATAGATTTTGATATTAGTTCAATATGTATATATTCTGTGACTGCACCAGATAATTTCGATGGAATAGAGACGTTTGGTAAACTGTTTTTTGCAGAAATACATACATTTGAAAAAGAGCTTCACAGTGAAATAGAAAAAATAGCAATTATGGATGAATTACCGATTAATTGGACATATCCAGAAATTCACCCCAAACTGTTAGAAGAAGCAAGGAAAAGAGGATTTTTGCCTAAGAAAGACGAAATAAAATGGTTATTTTTTGATGTTGGTTCGACATTGGTTGATGAAAGCAAAGTTTATGAAGACAGGATGAAAAGGATAGCAGAAATATCAGGTTTAACTTACGAGCAAATTTATAAATATGCCATGTCGTTTTATAAAGGAAACAAAAAAGGAGATTTAGAGGTAGCAAGGCAATTGGGTGTGAAATTACCTAAATGGGAATCGCAATACGAGAGACTGTATACAGATACCAAAGATTGTCTGAAAAAGTTAAGTAGAATTTATAAAATTGGTGTAATTGCAAACCAGTCATTAGGAACTTCTATAAGATTAGAAAATTATGGAATACGAAAATATATTGATTTGATCGTCGCGTCAGCAGAAGAAGGCGTTTCAAAACCAGATAGACATATATTTGAAATTGCATTGGAAAGAAGCAGCTGCAAGTCAGATAATGCTGTCATGATTGGAGATCGTATTGATAATGATATTGTGCCAGCAAAACAGCTTGGAATGAAAACTATCTGGGTGAAACAAGGATTTGGAAGTTTATGGAATATAATGGATGAGAATGAAAAAGCTGATATTGAAGTTAATAATCTATCTGATATTTTGAATTTTTTATAGGAGACCAGTTATGAAATATGCAAAGAAATTAAGAAAAGGTGACAAAGTTGCAATAGTGAGTTTATCGAGTGGAATGTTAGGTGAAGCATTTTGTAGTCATAATATTGAAATCGGTGTTAAGAGATTAAGGGAATATGGTTTAGAACCATCGTTTATGCCAAATTCGCTAAAAGGAATTGAATATTTGAAGGCTAATCCCAAAGCAAGGGCAAAAGATTTAAAAGATGCTTTTATGGATGATTCAATTGCTGGCATTATATGTGCAATAGGCGGCGATGACACTTACAGACTTTTGCCATATTTGCTAGAGGATGAGGAATTTATTGATGCAGTTCACAAGAGTCCAAAATTGTTCACGGGTTTTTCAGATACTACGATTAATCATTTGATGTTTTATAAGCTGGGACTATCTACATATTATGGACCTAATTTTATATGCGACTTAGCAGAAATCTCTGATGAAATGCTGCCATATAGTAAGAAGGCATTTGAAAGCTATATAGAAGGAAATGAATATCGTGAGATTACATCAAGTGAAATATGGTATCAGGAAAGAACTGATTTTTCAAAAGAGGCAGTTGGGACAGAGAGAATCTCACATAAAGAAGAGCATGGGTTTGAGCTTTTACAAGGAAAAGACTACTTTGAGGGCAGATTGTTAGGTGGATGTTTAGAGAGTTTATATGATATTTTGACAACAACGAGATATGAAAACGAAAAAGCAGTATGTGAAAAATATGGACTGTTTCCTGATATAGCGGAATGGAAAGAGAAGATTCTTTTTATTGAAACCTGTGAAGAAAAACCAGTGCCAGAGCAGTTTGAAAAAGAAGTTGCTATGATTAAAAAGAAGGGGGTATTTGATGTTGTCAGCGGAGTTCTGGTTGGAAAGCCACAGGATGAGAAATATTACGAAGAATATAAGGATATTCTTGTGAAGGTAGTAAATGATCTGGATTTACCGATTGTTTACAATGTGAATTTTGGACATGCAACTCCAAGATGCGTTTTGCAGTATGGTGCTATGGCTAGAGTGGATATGAAACAGAAGAAAATAAAATGTGAGGTAATGTAAGTATGTTAAGATTAAGACCGTACAAAAAAGATGATGCAGAAACGATTTTGTCATGGATAAAGGACGAGAAAGTTTTTTATAAATGGACAGCAGGAATTCTAGGGGAATATCCAATTTCTGTGGAACAGTTCAATGCGGTAAGTAACCTTATGGCATTTACTGCTATTGATGATAATGAGATAATAGGATTTTTTACTATGAGACGACCGAATGAATTCTTTGAGGAGTTGCGGTTTGGATTTGTGATTGTTGATTCAGAAAAACGTGGACAGGGATATGGAAAAAAGATGCTGGAATTAGGATTGAAATATGCCAAGGAAATATTTGGTGCAAACAAGGTTTCATTAGGTGTTTTTGAGAACAATAAATCAGCATATTATTGTTATAAAGCAACAGGTTTTGAGGATGTATCTCAAGATGAAATAGAAAAGTATACTGTAATGGGAGAAGAATGGAATTGCCTAGAATTGGAAATGAAGCTATAAAGAAAGAGTTAAATTGTTATTGTTCTTGTAGAGCGCATGATATATATGTTAGGATACTATCTAAGGAAAGTATCCATGACAGGGTGGTAGCATCCCGAGTTTTATGATACCGGGAAAACGGAATACATAGGAAGGGAGGTGGCGCCGATGACAGCTTATGAGATCGTTACAATTTTTATTGGGATATTGACTTCAAGTTGTAGCCTTAATCCTCGCCCTTACTCTTTTCAAGCGTAAAAATAAACTCAGTGCCAACCCCCTCCGTACTGATAACATTAATGTTTTCATTATGCGAGCGAATAATCTCCTTCGTAATCGAAAGCCCCAGCCCCGTGCCGCGCTTGTCCTTCCCGCGCGACAAATCAGTCTTATAAAAGCGGTCCCAAATAAGCTTGATGCTGTCCTTCGGTATGCCAATACCATTATCCTTTACCGACACAAGCAGCTTATTTGACTTTTCAATCGTTTCGATTTTAATGGAAGAATTTTTGTGGCTGAATTTTATCGCGTTGTCCACCAGATTGTAAAGCACCTGCTGGATTTTTACCATATCAGCGTTTACAAACATCTTTTCCCCAGTAAGCACAAGCTCTATGGAAATATATTTTTCACGGCAAGTTCCCTCAAAGGACGCTGCCGTGTTTTTTATCACCTGATTGATGTCAAAATCCGTGCGCTCCAAAATCATTCCGTTTGTGTTTAAGTTGTTGAGCGTGAGCAGGGAGTTTGTGAGCTTCGTCAGCCTGTCAGTTTCATTCAGCACCACTCCGATATATTTTTCGTGCAGCTCAGGCGGTATCGTGCCGTCAAGCATAGCTTCCAGATAGCCCCGCATCGACGTGAGCGGCGAGCGGAAATCGTGCGAAATGTTAGCCACAAGACGCTTTTGGTTGTCCTCGCTTTTGGCGACCTCGCTTGCCATATACGCAAGGGAGGCGGCGAGATATCCAATCTCATCTTCGCTGTCCACCTGAAACTCATACCTGAAATTGCCTATCGCGTACTGTTCTGTAGCGCGCGTGATTTTGCGCAGCGGCACATATACCATTTCAGTGAAAAAAAGCAGTATTATGAGCGAGAGCAGAAACAAAATCACCATTGTAAGGTACGAAATATTGAGCAGGGTATTGCACGAGCTTTGCAGCTTTGCCATTGAGCCATGTATTACCACATAACCCTTGACCTTGTACTGTGAAGTGATTGGCGCAAAAGCGGAAATCATATCCTCATCAAACATTCCGAAAAAATTCCCCACCGTGTAAAACGAGCTGCCTGTTATCGCAGGCGTGAAATTAGGGATTGTAGTAGGATTTTCAATATCAGGAGCGGCATCCGAATCAAGCACCACAAGCCCCGACGGATTAATAATCCAAATCGAGGCATCAAGAAATGTCCCTATAGCTTCAATCTGCCGCCACACCGACTCCAAGGTTATCTCGCTGTTATACAAATCCGCAGCATAAGAATTGGAAATAAGCGTAGCCTCCCTATACAAAGCATCAGCCCTCTCGCGTTTCAGCTGCTCCAGCGTCATACTAGAAGTAAAAGTAGCCACCACGACAAAACTGAAAAAAGCAAAAATAAGATAAGCTAAAACAAATTTCAAATAAAGTGTCCTTTTCATCACAAAACCCCATAAGTAATCATTTTGCGTCTATATAAACATTGAGAAACCTTTAGGCGGTAATTGCCGACACAGATAAAGCGGGAAGAACGCCGCCCTTTGCGTTCTTCGGCATGAAATTAGATTTTCTTTGCGAAACACCCATTGGTGTGAGCATTAGAAAATCTTTTCATGCTTTGACCTCAAACTTATACCCCACACTCCATATAGTAGCAATCCGCCATGTATCATGGTCTTTGATTTTCTCGCGCAGGCGCTTAATATGCACATCCACAGTGCGCGTGTCCCCAATATATTCATACCCCCAAATCTGGTCAAGCAGCTGCTCGCGCGTGTACACATGGTTTGGCGAGGAAGCAAGAAAATACAGCAGTTCAAGCTCCTTTGGCGGCATATCAATATTTTTGCCGTTGTAGATTACGGAATAATTTGTCAGATTAATCGTAAGATTCGGATAGCTAACCTCCTTTGCGGCAGCCGCCTTAGGCTCCGCGGGCGCAGTCTTATAGCGGCGCAGCACAGCCTTTACGCGCGCGACAAGCTCCTTTGTGTCAAACGGCTTTTCAATATAGTCGTCAGCTCCAAGCTCCAGCCCCAGCACCTTGTCGAAAACCTCGCCCTTTGCGGAAAGCATGATAATCGGCGTCTGCGATTTCTGGCGTACCTCGCGGCAGACCTGATAGCCGTCAATTCCAGGCAGCATAAGATCCAGCAGAATCAAATCGGGTGAAAATGCAGCCGCCTCCTTCAGCGCGGATTCGCCGTCGTAGACGATTTTCGTCTCAAAACATTCCTTAGTCATGTACAGCGAGATAAGCTCCGCGATATTTTCATCATCATCAACAATCAAAATTTTCTGTTTGTTCGCCATATAAAAAATCCCTCTATTCCAATATTTGTTTAGCATTTATAAAAAGTGGTTTATGTCCTCAAATTAAGCATTTCGCGTGTCTGCGGTTACTTAAATTCACATATTGTCACGCCCGCGTCACCCTCGCCGTATTCACCCAGATGAAAATTCTTTACATAGGAAACGCGTTTTAAATGCTGCTGTACCGCCTGCCGCAAAGCACCCGTGCCCTTGCCGTGTACAATGCGCACGCTCGGCGCATGCGAAAGATATGCGTCGTCAAGATATTTGTCAAGCTCGGAAATTGCCTCGTCCACAGTCTTTCCAATCAGATTTATTTCCATGGAAAACGCGGAGGTCTTTGCCATGCCGATATGCCCGCTGGCAGAGCCTGAACTGTATTCCTTCTTGTATTTTGAAACGTTTGGCGCGTCTTCCTCCTTCAAAAGCACCAAATCGCTGATATTGACGCGTGAGCGGATAATCCCGCACTGTACAAACAAATCGCCCTTGGCGTCAGGCTTTGAGGAAACTGTGCCCTTTAAGCCCATTGACACCACCTTTACCATATCGCCAAGCTTTATCTGGTTTGGCTTTAGCAGCTTGTGCGTGGGCTGGTTTTGCGCAGCGTATAGCTTTTTGTCCTTTTCGCTTATCTTATCGCGTACCTTTGTGCGCTTCTTTTCCAAATCGCTTGCCGAGGCGTGGTTTAAATTGACCTTCTGGAAATCGCGTATTGTTTCGTCTGCGACATCTTTTGCCTCCTGCAGGATTTTGCGCGCCTCCTCGTTTGCCTCGCGCAGGATTTTGTCCTTCTGCGCGTCAAGCCTTTCCTGCTTCTGCTCAAGCTTTGCCTTGAGCGAGCTTATTTCCTCCTTGTAGCTTTGTATCTCATTCCGCTCATTTTCTATGGTTTTGCGGCTTGTCTCCAAATCGGCGAGCAAATCCTCAAAGCTTTCCTCCTCCTCGCTGATATGCTCCCTCGCAGAATTGATGATTTCCTCTGAAAGCCCAAGCTTTGCGGAAATGGCGAAGGCATTGCTCTTGCCGGGGATTCCGATTAAAAGCCGATAGGTCGGTCGAAGCGTCTCCACGTCAAATTCGCAGCAGGCGTTTTCGACATAAGGCGTAGTCAGCGCAAAAACCTTTAACTCGCTGTAATGCGTAGTCGCCATTGTCCGTATGCCCTTGTCGTGGAGATGCTTTAAAATCGCAATCGCAAGCGCCGCGCCCTCTGTAGGATCAGTCCCCGCGCCAAGCTCGTCAAAAATGCACAGCGAATTTTCGCCGGCATTATTCAATATGGAAATAGTGTTTGTCATATGCGCCGAAAATGTGGACAAGTTCTGTTCTATGCTCTGCTCGTCGCCGATATCCGCATAAACCTCATTGAAAACGCCAAGCTCCGAGCGGTCAAGCGCAGGAATGTGCAGCCCCGCCTGTCCCATAAGCGAAAAAAGCCCGACGGTCTTTAAGGACACAGTTTTCCCGCCCGTATTCGGTCCAGTCACGATAAGCAGATCAAACTCGTCACCAAGCCGTATGTCTATCGGCACGACGCGCTTTTTGTCAAGGAGCGGATGCCTGCCCTTGCGTATGTTTATATAACGGCGGTCGTTGAAAACAGGGCGCGACGCGTTCATGTCAATCGCAAGTCCCGCCTTGGCGAAGATAAAGTCAAGCTTTGTAAGCAGTCTGTAATTATTCATCAGTTCTTCTGCGTGTTCTCCCGCAGCGGCGCTTAGCTCCGCGAAAATACGCTCAATTTCCTCTTTTTCCTCTGCGTCAAGCTCTTTTAGGCGGTTGTTCAGCTCCACCACGGCGGCGGGCTCGATGAAAAGCGTGGAGCCTGTCGCGGACTGGTCATGCACCATGCCGGGCACGTCGCCTTTATGCTCAGATTTTACAGGAATACAGTATCGGTTGTTTCGCATTGTGATTACCGCGTCCTGCAGGTATGTGCGGCAGCTGCCGTTTACCATGTTTGTGAGCTGCGAGTGTATTTTCTCGTTTGTGAGGCTTATGCTGCGCCTGATGTGCTTTAACGCAGGGCTTGCGTCGTCAGCGATTTCCTCCTCGGAAATTATGCAGCGGTTTATCTCGTTCTGCAGAGGAGTGAGCGGTTCAAGCCCTTCAAAATATGCCTGCAGGGTGTCGATAGTTTCCTCGTCATGCTCCGTGCGCGAGTAAGCCTTTGCCTTTGACGCGCACTCCAGCGAGGCGGCAATTTTCAAAAGCTCAATTGCGGACAGTGAGCTTCCGATTTCAAGCGACTTTACGCTTCGGCTGATGTCCTTATTTCCTACAAAGCTTATGCGCCCGTCCTTTACAAGCCGCGTAAAGGCGTCAGCAGTGTTAGCCTGCGCCTCCTCTATGGCTGAAAGCTCAGTCATAGGGACAAGCCTCTCGCAAAGGCGCTTTCCCGATTCTGAGCCTGCTTTTTCCGTAAGAAGATTTATTATTTTGTTATATTCAAGTATGCGTAATGCTTTCTCGTTCATCATTTCCCCCGTTTTTGGCGCTGTATGTTTTGATAAAAAATAAAATATTCAGCTTATTATACCACGCTTTTTGGCTGAACACTACTTATTTTTCACTTAATGGGCAAATCTAATATTTTACGTTCTCAACCTCCTTGCAATGCCGCAACAATAATGATATATTAAAATACAAAGGAATTTACTGGAAAAGCGAAATTAAAAAATCATATTCTGTCAACAATATAAAACAGCAGACACGCCAAAAAACAAAGAGAGGACTCCCGCTCAAATGAAAAGCTTACTCAAATATATAAAAGACTATAAAAAAGAAAGCATACTTGCGCCATTATTCAAAATGCTCGAAGCATCCTTTGAGCTTATGGTGCCCCTCGTGATGGCAGCCATAATCGACAAAGGCATAGCAGACAGCGACACCCCATATATTTTCAAAATGGGCGCAATCCTGCTCCTCTTAGCGGCAGTAGGGCTTATAAGCGCCGTCACAGCGCAGTATTTCAGCGCCAAGGCGGCAGTCGGCTTTGCGACCAAGCTAAGAAACGCGCTGTTTTCACACATACAGGAGCTGTCCTACACAGAGCTTGACACAATCGGCACCAACACGCTCATCACGCGCATGACAAGCGACGTCAACCAGCTCCAGAACGGCGTAAACCTCACTCTCCGCCTGCTCCTGCGCTCACCCTTCATAGTTTTTGGCGCGATGATAATGGCATTCACGGTAGACGTAAAAGCCGCCCTGATATTTGCAGTCACAATACCGCTTCTTGCCATAGTCGTGTTCGGCATTATGATAGTAAGCATACCGCTTTACAAAAAGGTACAGTCCGCGCTCGACAGGATACTTGGAAGGACACGCGAAAATCTCTCAGGAGTCCGCGTAATCCGCGCCTTCTGCAACGAGGACAAGGAAATAGCCGCGTTTACGGAGGAAAATCAAACCCTGCTGGATTTACAGGTATTTGTGGGAAAAATCTCGGCGGCGATGAACCCCGTGACATATATAATCGTAAACATAGCCCTAGTCGTACTCCTGCAAACAGGCGCCATAAGGGTTGACAGCGGCATAATCACACAGGGAGAAGTAGTCGCCCTCGTAAACTATATGTCGCAGATATTAGTAGAGCTTGTCAAGCTTGCAAACCTCATAATACAGCTCACCAAAGCGCTTGCCTGCGCAAAGCGCGTCGAGGGAGTATTTGCAATAACCCCAAGTATGTCAGACGGCACCCCACCCCCCCTGCAAAGTGACACAAATGTCACAAATCAGCCCGAAACCGACATAATAAAATTTGAGCACACAGGGCTTGCCTACAGCCAAAGCAGTGAGGAGTCGCTCACGGACATAGATTTTTCAATAAAAAGAGGCGAGACAGTCGGAATAATCGGCGGCACAGGCTCAGGCAAAACCTCGCTAGTAAACCTCATTCCGCGCTTTTACGACGCGACATCAGGCAGTGTCCTTATAAATGGCAAAAATATAAAAGAATACGACACACAGGCGCTAAGACAGAAGATTGGCGTAGTCCCCCAAAAGGCAGTGCTGTTTAAAGGCACGATAAAGGAAAACCTCCTATGGGGCAATGAAAACGCCTCGCTAGACGATATTGAAAACGCCCTCAACATCTCACAGTCAAAAGAATTTGTGGACGAAAAAGAGGGCAGGCTTGATTTTATGATAGCGCAGGGCGGCAAAAACCTTTCAGGCGGCCAGCGCCAGCGCCTTACGATAGCGCGCGCGATAGTGCGCAACCCTGACATACTGATACTTGACGACAGCGCATCGGCATTGGACTACGCCACGGACGCAAGACTTAGGGCGGCGCTGCGCCAGATGCGCGAAGACATGACAGTAATAATCGTGTCACAGCGCACCTCGTCAATACAGCACGCCGATAAAATAGTGGTAATGGACGACGGACATATCGCAGGCATCGGCACGCACGCCGAATTGCTTGAAAATAATGAGATATATCAGGAAATATATTATTCCCAATACAAAGACGACAAACAGGCGAAAACATTAATAAGCCATAAGGCAGCGCAAACCACAGCCTAAGCTTTCCTGATGGCAGTCCCCAGCCGCCGCATAAATGTTATAAAATGGAGATAAAAATGCAAAAAAAAGGAATAAATGGTATTAAGCAGGGCACAGATACGAATAAAAATATAATAAAAACAGTATTATTTCATATAGGGAAATATAAATTTTACCTGCTGTTTTCAATTTTAATGGCGGCAGCCTCCGTAGTGCTGACCTTATATATCCCGATTTTGACAGGCAAAGCGGTAGACTGTATAGTATGCGCGGGCAATGTCGATTTTGCGGGATTGTTTGAAATCCTTAAAACAATGGCGGTAATAATCCTGATAACAGCCGTAGTCCAGTGGCTTATGAATACCAGCAACAACAAAATCGCCTATCAGGTAGTGCGCGACGTGCGGCAGGAGGCGTTTGAAAAGCTTGAAATCCTTCCGCTCAAATACATTGACAGCCATTCCCACGGCGACATAGTAAGCCGCATAATAGCTGACGTAGACCAGTTCTCCGACGGTCTGCTTTTAGGCTTCACCCAGCTTTTTACGGGCGTAGTCACTATAGTCGGCACATTGCTTTTTATGCTGTCAATCAATGTTTCCACGACGATAGTTGTAGTAATACTGACACCACTGTCATTTTTTATAGCAGGCTTCATAGCCAAAAGAACATTCAATATGTCAAAGCTCCAGTCAGAAACAAGAGGCGAGCAGACCGCACTCATAAATGAAATAATAGACAACCAAAAGGTAGTAAAAGCCTTTGGGCGTGAAAAAAAGGTCATAGGGCAGTTTGATGAAATCAACGGACGGCTCCAAAAGGCAAGCGTAAAAGCAATATTTTTCTCCTCACTCACAAACCCCTGCACGCGCTTTGTAAACAGCCTTGTATATGCGGGAGTAGGCATAATGGGCGCGTTTTTTGCGATAACAGGCCGCATAAGCGTAGGACAGCTCACAAGCTTTTTGAGCTACGCCAACCAGTACACAAAGCCCTTCAATGAAATATCGGGTGTAATAACCGAGCTGCAGACCGCGCTTGCGTGCGCGGGCAGGGTATTTGAATTTATAGAGGAGAAGCCTCAAATCCCCGACAGTCCCGATGCCGTTACCCTCACTGACACGCAGGGCGCGGTAAATATGGACAACGTAAGCTTCTCGTACAATCCCGAGCAAAAGCTCATACAAAACTTTAACCTCAACGTTAAAAAAGGGCAGCGCGTAGCCATTGTAGGGCCTACAGGCTGTGGCAAAACCACAGTCATAAATCTCCTGATGCGTTTTTACGACGTAAACAGCGGCAGCATCAAAATAGACGGCACAGACATAAGAAACCTTACCCGCAAAAGCCTCCGCGACAGCTTCGGCATGGTTTTGCAGGAGACATGGCTGCACGCAGGCACAATCCGCGAAAATATAGTAATGGGCAAGCCCGACGCCACCGACGACGAAGTAATAGCCGCCGCCCGCGCCGCGCACGCCCACAGCTTCATAAAGCGCCTGCCAATGGGCTATGACACCGTAATCACAGAAGACGGCGGCAGTCTCTCACAGGGACAAAAGCAGCTCCTGTGCATCACGCGGGTAATGCTTTGCCTCCCCCCCATGCTGATACTCGACGAGGCAACCTCATCAATAGACACGCGCACCGAAATAAAAATCTCGCAGGCATTTAATACTATGATGAAAGGGAGAACAAGCTTTATCGTAGCCCACAGGCTTTCCACCATAAGAGAGGCTGACATAATTCTCGTCATGAAAGACGGCAACATCATAGAACAGGGCAGCCACGACGAGCTTATCTCAAAAGAAAACGGCTTCTACGCAAACCTGTACCAAAGCCAGTTCTAACCCATATCACAATTACGGGTTAAATTAAAAATAAAAGGAGATTGGAGAAAATGATTAACAACTATCTGAGCGTTTCGGATTACAGCATATTGGGCTTTCTGGGAGTAGCCTTCGCATACATTGCCACCTGCCTGCTGCTTGGCACCAGCATAAACAAGCTCCCGCGTGACCACGGACGCGCCTACGCCCACGACGGTGTTCTTTCCGCAGGCAAACCCCGCGGCGCAGGCTTTATATTTATTTTGGTGTTTGTCGTCGCCGCGTTGATATTCGGCAACCTTGAAAGAGAAATGATTATATACCTCATTCTCACCGTAGCCGCAATGATGACAGGCTTTCTCGACGATTGCGCCAAGGTTTCATGGGGCGAGCTGCGAAAAGGTCTCCTCGATTTGGTAATCGCCATAATGACAGCCATCACGGTAGTCAACTTCAACGGCAGCGACGTATATATAGCGCTCACAGGCGCCACAATCCACCTACACCCGCTAGTTTACGGAGTGCTCGCAGTCATTCTGGTGTGGGCGTCAATAAATGTGACAAATTGCGCAGACGGCGTAGACGGGCTTTCAGGCACGCTTGCGACAATCACCCTCGCGACAATATACTTAATAATGACCTCCTGGGACACGGCATCAGATTTTTCATATCTAATTTTGCTGTTTATAGCGTGCATACTGGGCTATCTATGGTTTAACGCCACGCCCAGCTGCCTTATGATGGGCGACGCGGGCTCGCGCGCGATAGGCTTGTTCATAGCGATAGCCATTATGAAGACAGGCAGCCCGTTCCTCTACGTGCCCGTAGCCTTTGTGCTCATGGTAGACGGCGGCATAGGGCTTGTAAAGGTAGCCCTCCTCCGCTTCCTCAAAATAAAAATTCTCACCAAAGTAAGAACCCCTCTCCACGACCATGTCCGCAAAAACCGCAAATGGTCAAACGCGCAGACAGTATTCAAGTTTGCTATAATCCAGATAATGATTTCAGCGGCGGTTGTTTGGTTTGTGATAAGCTGAAAACAGACACACAGCTTTTAAATACAGCCTCTAAATTCGGCAAAAAATCCGTGTGATAATGATTTTTCGTCGAATTAGAGGCTGATTTAATCTCTCATCAGGGTAAATTCCCCGCAGCTCTGCAGTGGGGAGTTTCATTTGATATTGCTTCCTTAAAAGTATCAGCTATTTTCCAGCAAAAGCCCATCATATGAGTACCGATTCGAGGCATTCCACAATATCCATTCCTCATATCCAGCATCATACACAGCATTTATCTGCTCCCTTACCGCGTCGCCGTCATAGGTTATATGCCCGTCAACCCAAGTCGCCGTAAACGCCTGCAGCCATGGCCGCACGACAGCGCGCTCCATCAAAGGTATATCCGCCAATTCACTGTTCGAGCCATTCAAAGCGGCAAGCACAGTCCCGTAAGGATGCGCGTCAGGCACATCAAATCCGAATACTCCCACCCCGTAATGCGAGGGATAAATCATCGGGCTTAAAATATCCACAGTTTTCCCAAGCGTATGGTAATTCTGCCCCACCTGTTCAGTGTCAACCCTGCTGCCGATAATAGTGCCGAACACGTCTGCCCCAAGCAGTATATCTGAATCACGCAGACGCTCTGAAACATACTGAAGAAAATCCGTTATCGCCTGCTCCTTTGTATAGTTCGATATATCCACCTCATAATCGGCGTCAGCCGCCTCCTTCCCCACAGGAAAACGCACATAATCAAACTGTATTTCATCAAATCCCAGTTCGGCAGCCTCCTGCGCCGCATCGGCTATATATTCCCAAACCTCACGGTTATACGGATTGACAAAGGCAGCGCCGTTTGCGTCAGTAACAGGCGAGCCGTCAGATTTTTTCAGTGCATATTCAGGCACGGACGCAAGAAAAGAATCCTTAAAGCATACAATCCGCGCAATAGTGTAAATATTATGCTCCTTAAGCCTGTCCATAAGCCCCTCTATATCGGGAATATAGCGCACGCACGCGCCAAGCTCACGGGCCCTGTCAATTTCAGCGTCATATGTAATAATTCCCTCATCATTTTTGATGTCGATAACCATAGCGTTAAGCTCTGTTTCATCAACAAGCTCAATCAGCTTATCCATAGAAGCGCTCCCCGCAATCGGACCTGTCACATAAATCCCGCGTACCTTGGTATGCCCCGCCCTTCGCGCATATTCCGCAATGTCCGCGACTTTTTCCCGCGCATATTTTTCATACGCCCATTGTACCGTTTTATCAAAAGGCGCCGCCGCAGCCTTCATTGAAAAATTCACCCTGTCCGCCCCGCAGGCGCATACAGCCGCCACAGCCGCAAACACAGCCGCCAAAAGCCTTAAACATTTTTTCATAAGCGCATTAATCCCCCTATCACTCGTATATCAAGCCTCTGTCCACAGAAGCCGCTCCCGCCCGCTTTTATTGTATTATACTCCACTATTCACGGCTCAACAAGTCATTCTGCAATAAGCAGCAAACAAATATATTATCTTGTAAAAGCGCCCATTAGAAAAAACTTAAAGAAATCCATGCTACAATATAAAATACATATATAAAAATACACATTACGATTCTGCTTTAAAAACAAGCACACTTATGATAAAATATAAAAAATAACTAGTTGCCTCATAATCGGGACTTGTTAGGCAGATATTTGCAAATACTTGATATAAAAAGACATTTTAGTACAAATTTGGAGTGCTTAGACCGCGTTCTGCCATTGTCTATATAAAAAAATCAAGAAAGGTCAAATTTTTATGATGAAAAAAACAACCGAAACTCTTACATTAATCAGCCTGATAGTAAGCACACTGTGCTATTGCGGCATTCGGCTGGAAGGAAATCAAACTCTGCCGCAAATCCAAATCAACTCCACTCAATCGGACTCAAAATCAGACAATGACACGGCGACCGAACACCATGAATCCGCTCAAACAGAATCCCTATACAAAACATCATTTACTGACAACTCAACCATAGACATCAGAGACACAAATGTCAATCCCAGCATAACACCATACACAGTAGAGCCCGACCTAAGCAACATAGACAACCTATGGCAGTACGAATATCTTGGCGACAGCCAGAAGGAGCTGCTTGCCCAAAACAGCTTTATGGTATGCAGTCAAAGCAATGAATTTTTTGAGGTATATGAGCAGAACCGCTACGACCAGCTTGCAAGCTTTATAACAGTCGATTCCCTAATGCACACATACCACTTATATTTCAGCTACTTGATGAAAACCACAGAAAAAAATTACCTCGCAGACAGCCTAAAGCAATTAAGCAGCCAAATGCTTGACAACAGCATAAAAGCCTGCGAAAAGCTAAAAGGCACCCAATGGGAAAACGCCGCCCAAAAAGATGCCGCCTTTTTCAACGTAGCGCTGAAACTTCTCGACGACAGCGCGGAGATATACGAGGGAGCGCAGGACATAGTCACAGCCGAGCTTGACAGCATAAATGCGCACGAGGGCATAAAAGAATCCCTCATAACAGGCGATTTCGAGGACTACACGCAATACATTCCGCGCGGCTATTACGAGGGCGACAAGCAGCTTGAACAATATTTCAAGGCAATGATGTGGTACGGCAGAATACATTTCAGGCAGGAAGACGAAGAAATGGACAAATGCGCCTGCCTGACAGCGATGATGCTTTCAGAGGACAGGGCATCATACGATTTGTGGAAAGCCATTTATGAAACCACCTCATTTTTTGCAGGAGCAAGCGACGATTTAGGCGTAAATGAATATATGCAGGCACTGGAGGATGTATATGGCAAAGACGCCACAGTAGACACGCTCATTTCAGACGACAAGGCATTTGAGCGTTTCCACAAACAAACCGCAACCCTTCCGCTTCCGCATATAAATTCAATACCAATAGGACAAGGCGAAGACAACACAATCCGAGGCTTCCGCTTTATGGGACAGCGTTTCACAATCGACGCGGCGATTATGCAGCGTCTCATATACAGCGAAGTAGCAGAAAACAGCCAAGGCGAAAAGCGGATGTTTCCCGACACTCTTGATGTGCCCGCCGCTCTTGGCAGCAGCGCAGCGCTCAATATCCTGAATGAAAACGGAGCCTCCGACTATCAAAATTATTCTGAGAATATGGACAAGCTCAAAACATACTTTGCAGGCAGCAGCACCGAGATATGGTCGGCAAGCCTTTATTCATGCTGGCTTGACACCTTGCGCCCGCTGCTCGAGCCAAAGGGCGAAGGCTATCCAATGTTTATGCAAAGCGAGGAATGGCTGAAAAAAGATTTGGAGTGCTTCGCAGGCAGCTTTGCCGAGCTAAAGCACGATACAGTCCTGTACTCAAAGCAGATAATAGCCGAAATGGGCGGCGGCGGATGGGAGCAGGAGCCTGACGACAGAGGCTATGTCGAGCCCGAGCCTTTGGTTTACGCCCGTTTTGCCGAGCTCTCTGACAAAACACTGTCGGGGTTAAAAGCATACAATATTTTGTCCCAGACTGACGAAGAAAATCTGACACTGCTGTCACAAATGGCTGACATGCTCCTTGAAATTTCAAAAAAAGAGCTTCAGGAGGAGAACCTTACAGACGACGAGTATGAATTTATCAAATCATACGGCGGCAGCATAGAGCACTTCTGGACAGAAACCGTAAAAGACCAGACTGGCGGAGAATACGTGTACACACAGGAATGTCCCGCCGCGATAGTCGTGGATATTGCGACAAACCCCGACAGCGGAGAAGTCCTTGAAGTCGCCACAGACAACCCCTCATATATATATGTAATAGTGAAGGTAGACGGCAAGCTCAAAATCGCCAGAGGCAGCGTGTACTCCTTCTATCAGTTTGCATGGCCTATGGACGACAGACTGACAGACGCAAAATGGCGTCAGATGATGGGAATAAATCCTGGAGAAGACGGCAGCTATTCAACTGACTCGTCAATTCAAAAGCCCAGCTGGACAGAAAGCTACAGATTTAAATATGAATGGGAATAAACGCAAAAAAATAATATCAGCCGCAATAACACTGTTTATAACAGCAGTCGCCGTTTCAGGAATATTATATCTGCTCTGGAACGGCGGCTGCCTTCTGCCGAGTTGGATTAATTGGGAAAATTCAGCCTTATCAGACACGTCACACGAATACCAAGCAACGTTAAGGCGCAAAAAGGTCACGCTGAATTATGACACAAATGTCATATGGACATCGCCCTCAAACATAAAAGTACAGTCAGCCGCTTTTGCCGACATAGACAAAGACGGCAGTGACGAGCTGATACTTCTCTGCTGGAAAGTAGGGCGCTTTGGCGAAAACAGGCCGTTTTGGATAAAAAAAGACGAAAAGCAGTGGTCGCAGCACATATTTATCTATTCCCTAAACGCGGGCAAAATCAAGCCAAAATGGATGTCATCATATATCGGACAGGACGTATCAGCCATGACCGTGACTGACCGCCTGCTTTTAACCGATTTATTAGGAAACACAAGCAGCTGGATTTGGAACTCGTGGGGCTTCACAAAAGCCACCTCCAAAACAGGTTGAATTATCCGCCAAGCCTTGCTATAATAAAAAACAATCAGACAAAAAGGAGCATCAAAGACGTGGCAAAACAAAAGGAAATCAAAACAAACGCAATGCGCATACTGGACACACAGAAAATCCCATATATAACCCACACCTACGAATGTGACGAATTTATAGACGGCATACAGATTGCGGACATGCTGGGGCTTCCCCACGAAAAAGTGTACAAGACGCTCGTAACACAGGGCAGCAGCAGAAATTATTACGTCTTTGTAATCCCCATAGCCGAAGAACTTGACCTGAAAAAAGCCGCGAAATCCGTCTCCGAAAAATCAGTCTCAATGCTTCACGTAAAGGACATAAACGCCGTCACAGGCTATATCAGAGGCGGCTGCACAGCCATAGGAATGAAAAAGTCCTATCCCACCCGCATAGAGCAAAGCGCTCAGTCCTTGGAAAAAATAATAGTAAGCGGCGGCAGAATAGGCACTCAGCTTGAGCTTTCCCCGCAGGATTTGGCAAAAGCCGCGCAGGCAGAGTTCGCCGATATAATAATGTCAAAATAACGAAAGGACAAAATAAATGAGAACCATAAACGTCGCAGAAATTACAAAAAACATAAAGGAAATGTGCATAGAGGCAAATCATTACCTGACGCCCGATATGGAAGACGCCTTAAAAAAGGCAACAGACACAGAAAAAAGCCCCCTCGGTAGGCAAATCCTCTGCCAGCTTCAGGAGAATCTCAAAATAGCAGGCGAGGACATGATTCCAATCTGTCAGGACACAGGAATGGCAGTGATTTTTATGGAAGTAGGACAGGACGTGCATTTTGAAGGCGGCAGCCTTTTTGACGCAATAAACGAAGGAGTCCGTCAGGGCTACACAGAAGGGTATCTGCGTAAATCAGTAGTAAAAGATCCTCTGCAGCGTGAAAATACCAAGGATAACACCCCCGCCATTGTCCATTACGACATAACAGAAGGCGACAAAGTAAAAATAACAGTAGCTCCCAAAGGTTTTGGCAGTGAAAATATGAGCCGCGTATTCATGCTAAAGCCCGCCGACGGCATAGAAGGCGTAAAAAACGCTGTCATTACAGCCGTAAAAGACGCAGGCCCCAACGCCTGCCCCCCAATGGTAGTAGGAGTAGGCATAGGCGGCACCTTTGAAAAATGCGCGCTGATGGCAAAGCAAGCCCTAACCCGCCCCATAAACGAACATTCTCCCATACCATATATAAAAGAAATGGAAGAAGAACTCCTCGACAAAATAAATCATTCAGGCATAGGTCCAGGAGGCTTGGGCGGCTCCACCACAGCATTAGCAGTAAACATAAACACCTACCCCACCCACATAGCAGGTCTTCCCGTAGCTGTAAACATATGCTGCCACGTAAACCGCCACGCCGTCAGGACAATATAAGCGTACCGCCACAAACCGATACACCAAAACAGAAAGGGAAAATAAAAATGGATAAGCGCATCAAAGCCCCGCTCACAGATGAAACCATAAACGATTTAAAAGCAGGAGATTATGTATACATATCAGGCACAATATACACGGCACGGGACGCCGCCCACCTCAGAATGGACGAAGCGCTTGGCAGAAATGAAGAACTTCCTATATCAATGCGCCAAAATATTATATATTATATGGGCCCGTCTCCAGCAAGAGAAGGACGTCCAATCGGTTCCGCAGGTCCTACAACTGCAAGCCGTATGGACAAGTATGCGCCAAAACTCCTCGACTTGGGCTTAAGGGGAATGATAGGCAAGGGAAAACGAAATCAGAATGTAAAAGACGCAATTGTGCGAAACAAAGCCGTATACTTCGCAGCCATAGGAGGGGCAGGAGCGCTTCTGTCAAAATCAATAACCGCATCAGAGGTAGTAGCCTACGACGACCTTGGCACAGAGGCAATCCGAAAGCTTGAAGTAAAGGATTTCCCCGCGATAGTAGTTATTGATTCCAAAGGAAATGATCTATACGAAACATCAGTAAAAGAAATAATTGACTAGCCCGAAAATATTTAAAAAGTTTTGAAAAAAGGGATTGACAATCATTTGACTGTTATGTATAATAATTTTTGCGTCAAGTCAAACGGCGCACCATTGAAATATTGGTAGAGGATCAATACAGTACCGAGGAGAAGTACTCAAGAGGCTGTAAGAGGCGCCCCTGCTAAGGGTGTAGGTCGGGCGACCGGCGCGAGGGTTCGAATCCCTTCTTCTCCGTTCATTTATTAACGTGAAAAAAGTATCTTATAAATATTGAGATTCTTTTTTTTCGCCTTAATAAGATGAAAAAATTTAAAAGTATTGACAATAGGCATAACCTATGTTAATATAAAAGCCTACCGTTATTCGGTAGACAAAATAAAAAATAAAAAGTTGTTGACAGACGCAATGAATGGTGATATGATAAATGAGTTGTGTCAAATAAAACAACAGCAGCACCTTGACAAATAAACAGTAATGCAGACCTGAAAATTCTAAGAGAAAAGAAAGTCAAAGAGAAGTTCAG
>CANQPM010000022.1 GCA_947625775.1 uncultured Lachnospiraceae bacterium
TTAGGGAAAAATGAGATACGCAATTACGCCTTATTCTGCGTAGGAATAAATACCGCGCTGCGCATAAGCGATATTCTTAATTTAAAATGGGAAGATGTTTACGATTTTGACAGACGTCGGTTTAAAAAGCACCTTGAGCTTACGGAAAAGAAAACACATAAGAAAAATATGATATTTTTAAATAAAGGCGCACTGTACGCGCTGGAAAAGCTGATGAAACACTACAAGCTTGAAAATGTCAAAATCAGCGCGGAACACTACATTTTTCTGGGAAGAAAGAGTGTAAACAAGCCTCTTAGCCGCTCACAGGCATACAGGATTATAAAAGAAGCCTCCCAAATACTCAAAATAGAGGGAAACATCGGATGTCATTCACTGCGGAAAACCTTTGGATATTTTGCCGCGCTCTGCAAAATTTCCTCGATTTTGATTATGAATATATACAATCATTCATCATTTGCAATCACGAAGCGCTATCTTGGAATAGACCAGGATGAGCGCGACAGGGTATTTATGAAAGTTGCACTCTGACGGTGTAATTTTTTGGATAGCATAGCTTGTGTTATTTTATGTTTTATGCGCGTGAAATGCCCTTTCCTAAAGAAAGGGTTGCTTCATCAGGGGGCTGCTATGCCCTTTTTTAAGATGTCTACAGCATTTTAAGGCAATCTCAATCACATCAGGCAATAATTTTTTCAAATAAAATTAAAATTTTTTCAAATAAGGTGTAAAGTATTTCGATTATGAACCGATATATAGAATGTAAAGATAAATTACCGTTAGAAATGCAACATTTTATTTAAAGTGTTGCATTTTTATTTATGTTTTATTCCATATTATTATATCACATTATAAAATAAAAAAGCCGCAGCAGCAATTTGTCCGCCAGATGTCCGAAACCCGAATCTGTTTGAACACTTTAAAAATAGAGGATGTCCGAGCATTCGTATTCTAAAAATAGGTTATACAGGCTGCCAAGGCAGGAGAATGTGCGCGGAGTGAAAAAAATCTTGCAATGAATATGGTAATTGAATATAATAATATTAGACAAAGCAGGGCTTTGTAATTGGGAAATTTTATTGAATATGCACAAATGGAAGGGAGAGATTAGTATGTATCATATTGTTGCGATTGAACGCTCTTACGCCAGCGGCGGGAATGAGATTGGCGAAAAGCTGGCGAAGGCTCTTGGATATAAGCTGTTTGACAGGAATATCCTTATTGAGGCGGCGAAAAACCTTAATATTTCCCCGATTTATATTGAAAACCTTGAGGAAACAAGCTCGGGAGGCGTTATTTTTAATCTCTCCAAGGCATACAAGAGAAATGACACTGACGAGAACTCGCGTCCGCTTGCCGAAAAGCTCTTTGCGGAGGAGAGACACATTATAGAGCAGGCGGCTGACGAGGGCGGCTGCGTGATAGTGGGGCGTGCGGCAAGCTATATACTTCGGGACAGGGAGGACTGCCTGCGCGTCTTTGTGAATGCGGAGAAGGAGCACAGAATACAGCGCGGCATACAGCATGAAAAGCTTGACCGCGCCACGGCTGAAAGCACGATGAAAAAGGTGGATAAGCGAAGGAAGGGTTTCTTTAATTCAGTCACGAACTGGGAGTGGGGCAGCCCCGATTATTTTGAAATATGCATCGACAGCGGAAAGCTCGGGATTGATTTGTCCGTAAAGCTTTTGGAAGCGGCTGTCAGGGGTTAGGCTGGAAATGGGCTCATTAGTTAAATCTGACGGTAAAAACAATAATATCGAGGTTTTTGAAAGGCTGCCTGTCCCTAAAGCGGTCATGACAATGGCTGTGCCTACTATTATAAGCCAGCTTATTGTGCTGATTTACAATATTGCCGATACGTTTTTCATAGGGCGCACGAATAATCCGCATATGGTGGCGGGCGCATCGCTTATACTGCCGCTGTTTAACATTACGCTTTCGCTGTCGGGGCTTGCGGGCATAGGGGGCGGTGCGCTTATATCGAGGCTGCTTGGTGAAAAGCGGGCTGACGAGGCAAGGAAGGTTTACAGTTTTTGCGTATATCTGGGAATTTTTTCGGCGGCGCTGTTTGCCGTGCTTGTTTTTGCGTTTATGCGTCCGCTGATGGGATTTCTCGGCGCGGGGGCTGATACATACGCTTATGCGAGCGGATATGCTTTTATGGTAATTGTCTGCGGCGGCGTGCCTACTGTGCTTTCAAACATACTTGCCAACCTGATTAGGAGTGTGGGCGAGTCCAAGAAGGCGGGCTTTGGCATTACTATGGGCGGGCTTATCAATATCGCGCTTGATCCGCTGTTTATGTTTGTCCTGCTGCCTGACGGCATGGAGATTTTCGGGGCGGGAATTGCGACTTGTCTTTCAAACTGTATTGCGTGCGGTTATTTTATTGTGACGCTGCTTAGAATGAAGGGCAATTCTGTATTAAGGCTTTGCGCTCCGTCAAATCTGCCTATGAAGAAAAATCTTCTTGCCGTGTTTTCCGTGGGCGTGCCTTCGGCGATTTCGACGCTGCTTTTTGATATGGATTATATCGTGATAGACCGTCTGATGTCGGAGTACAGTGATATTGCGCTTGCGGCTATCGGGATTGTGCTTAAGGCGGAGAGGCTGCCGCTTAATGTGGGGATTGGCATCTGCCAGGGCATGATGCCGATTATTGCGTATAATTATTCGGCGGGGAATTTTAAGCGTATGAATGAGACAAGGCTTTACTCGCTGAAGCTGGGGCTTGTCTGCGCGGCTGTGAGCATTGCCTTGTATCAGATTTTTGCGGGGCAGATTATGAATGTGTTTATTGATGATGCGCAGACTGTGGCGCTTGGGACTGGTTTTTTGAGGGTAAGGGTGCTTGCCACTCCGCTTATGTTTTTGAGCTTTTTCCATGTGTATTTGTTTAATGGGTTTGGGAAGGGCGGATATGCGCTGTTTCTTGGCGTTACTAGGTGGCTTGGGTTTAATATTCCGATGTTGTTTCTGCTTAATTGGATTATTGGTATGCAGGGGATTGTTTGGGCGCAGGTTTCGGCGGATATTTTGACGGTGGCTTTGTCGTTAGCTGTGTATTGGAATTTTCAGAGAAAGAGGTTTGTGGAGGGGGCGGAAGATATTTAAAGATAGTGCGATGGGGGGAAGTTTTGCTTTCTCAGTCCGCCAGAGCATAAATATACACCCCATTCAGACCCGCTCCCGCTTAGTGGGAGGCGTAGCGGTACTAAGTTCAGCTACGCTGTAAAAGGAGCTACGCTTTTACGCGTGCTGCGCTCTTTGCAGCATGTTCACTAAGTACCGACGCCTCCCAAAGGTCTTCATGGGGTGTATATTTATGCTCTGGCTAGGTTGTTGGTTTTCCTTAGAAATCCTTTTGTTTTGATTTAAAAATGATGGTAATCTTATATTGGTAACTGAAAATGCTTTCACATTTATTTTATTTTGAATTTGATGATGTTTTATTTATTTGTACATTTTGTTTTGTGTTGATGTATGTGGAATGGTGTTCTATTGCTTTTTGTGCTGCCTTTAATTTCTTTTCTTCGGCTGCTAATCGTCTTGTTTCAATGTCGTGTATGGTTTTCTCGTAGCGTTTCTTTAGTTCTTCTTTATGCACAATGTCGCCTTTCTGTTTCCAAGCTTCTACTACTGTTTCTATTTCTGGCTGCAGGCTGTTGTCTTCAACAGTTAGGAAACCGTAAAAGCAGCTTGGATAGGAGAATTTGCTTATTTTTCCCTTTTCGGTAAAATATATCTCCAGATGTTCTTCGTCTGCGCTGCGGATAATGCCGTTTCCTAAGGTTTTATGCATAACTGTCTGATTTACTAACTTCTTTGAATCCATAGCATATTTGCCTCCCTTTTTACGCTAACTGAATACGTTTATATGGAATATTATAACTTAAATAATTTGATTTCGTAAGAAAAATTTGGCTGTTTTTGTGCATTTCGTCACTTTGTCTACAATGATGCTATGCTTAGTTTGGTATTTTTGCACATATATTTTCGTGGCAGATTAAATGCCCCATTGCAAGCCCAATATTTCTTAGGCTGCAATGGGGCATTTGTTGGCTGGATTTTAGTCTGAAATTCTGTTTAATGTAAAGTCGTCTACTGTTCCCCAGCTTTTGGGATTGCTTTTTATGCGCACGCCAATTGTTAGGGTGCCGTCGGTGACTTTTATTTCGGGGATTGTCGGATCTTGCCAGTTGGCGTAGCCTGACAGTGTAAATGGCGTTGTCTGTTCGTCTTCGCTTGTGATGGCGTAAAGCTCCATTTCCGCGTCTGGGGTGACGTCGCCTCCTTGGGCGTAGGCTATGAGCTGGTAAGTGCCCGCCTCTAAGCCTGTAAGTTCCTGCTCGATTGAAAATTCCATGGAAGCCTCTGACCAGAAGTGGAAGGCTATGTCGCCTGAGTGCGCGTCGTCTGTCTTTTTCTGAAAGTCTGTGGGGTTGTCTGCGCCTTCATAGGTTACTTTCCACATTGAGGTGTCTGTTTCCTCAAAGCTTGGATTTTTTATATGGTTTAGCATTTCCACCTTGACGTGGCAGGTGGTTTTTGTGCCGTCTTCGAGGGTGCCTTCTATCTCGTAGCTGCCGCTTGTGCCTGTGTCGATTGCGGCAAGCTGCGCTTCGTCCCATTTTACGGCGGCTTGTTCATTTGATGCGCGGTTGTTATATACTACGTCTATTTTTTCGGGTAGGATAAGCTCGCCGCCTACGTCCGCCGTGATGTAGGTGTCGGGTATATAGTCAATTGCAAGCGGGGCTGTTGAACCGTATTTTAGGTATTTGAATACGTTCAGCGACGCGAGCGGGTGTCCTTCAAAATCAAACATTGCCTGATTGTCCCATGAGCTGCCGCCGTAATACAGTCCTGCGTCATTTGGGTCATAATCGGCGGAATAGCTGCTCGCCCAGCCGCTGCCGTATTTTTCCCATATGGGGGAGTTGTCCGCGTCTGCTTTGCCGACGGGTATCCATGCGCCCTCCCAGTAAAATACGCCCATTACGCCTGCCTCATTTGCGGCGGCGCATATATCCCTAATCATTGTCGCCTGACTCTGCACGCTTGCGGCGTAGCCGTCAACCAGATCTCCTTCGCCTGATACGCTGTTGCCCGAGCCGTCGCCGTCCTCGGAGGTGTAGCAATATGAGGTTTCCATTATGGCGACTTTTTTGCCGTAGGTGTCTTGTATGTTTTTTGCTACCTCCTGCATATTTTCCATAGTGCCGTGCCAGAACGGGTAATAGGACATGCCGAAAATATCGTAGTCAACGCCGTAGCTTAGCAGATTCAAGGCGGTTTTGTTTATATTGTCCGCCTGTTCTATGTTTGTGTAGTGAACGGCAATTTGAATGTCCTTGCCGTATTGCTGCGATACTTCGCGCACCGCCTTACTGCCTGCGCTTAAAAGTTTCATGACGCTTGGCATAAGCGTTTCGCCTGCCATGCCATTGTTGATTTCGTTGCCAATCTGCACCATTCCCACGTCTACGCCTGCGTCAAGCAGCTGAGTGAGGCTTTCTTTGGTATAGTCATAGAGCGCGTCGCATTTTTCATCTGCGCTCATTCCTTCCCATGCCTTCGGCGTAAACTGCTTTTTGGGATCCGCCCAGAAATCTGAATAGTGGAAGTCAATGCATACTTTCATTCCATACTCTGTCGCGCGCTTTCCAAGCTCTATTGCCGTTGACACATCATTGTTGCCGCCGCCGTAGCCGTTGCCGTCCGCGTCATACGGATCATTCCACACGCGCAGGCGTATGTAGTTTATGCCTGACTGGGCAAGCGTCATAAATATGTCCTGCTCCTCGCCATTGTAATTGTAATAGGTCACTCCGCTGTGCTCCTCTGCAAGCACGGAGGAAACGTCCATTCCTCTGATAAAATTGTCGGAGAGGCTGGGAATCGGCTCTACAAAGATGTCTGATTCCTCCGAAGCGTCTGGGAGAGGGAACATTGTGTTTAATTCACTTACTTCTTCTGTCTGTTCAGCCGCCTGTTGCTGTGTGTCTGATGTCTGTGGCTGCTCCTGTGTCTGTGCGTCTACAGCAGGGCTGCTGTCCGCCGCGCCACAGCCTTGTATTAAAGATACGCAAATAGCGGATGCGGCAAATAACGCTGTCAGTTTCCTGTGCGATTTTTTCATGAAAAACCTCCTCGTTTCTATTATATTCAGCATTTAATTCATGGACTATATTCTGTGTTCATTATAATATCCGCCGTTACACATTCACGCTCGATGCCATTATCTTCAGCCCGCCCGTAAACTCTGCCGTGCCGAATCCATTTGGGAGAATAAAATGGTCACCCTTTTTAATATACTGCCCATTTATTAATCCGTCACCTTCTATAACACTCATGATGAGGAATGGGTACTCCTGCTCTATTTTTGCAGAACCGCTGACCTCAAGCATCCACAGCTTATAATATTCGCAGGTAAACAAAAGACTGAGCTTGTTTTTCTCTATCTTTTTTACAAGCTCACCAGCCTCTATCGTACACTCGTCAAGGCTGACGGCAGGTATCTTTACGACATCAAGGCATTTGTCAAGATGGAGCTCCCTCGGCTTTCCGTCTGTCAGGCGGTCGTAGTCATAAAAGCGGTAGGTTATGTCGGAATTTTGCTGTGTCTCGAGTATCTGTATGCCGCCGTTTATCGTGTGAACAGTGCCTGGTGAAATCTGTATAAAATCGCCCTTTTTGACGGTTATGCGTCGAAGCAGCCTGTCCCACTGCTTATTCTCAATCATGCTTTCCAGCTCCGCCTTGTCTTTTGCATTATGCCCTACTACTATCTGCGCGCCTTCCTCCGCGTCAAGTATATACCAGCTCTCTGTTTTTCCAAGCGAGCCGTTTTCATTTTTAAAGGCATATTCATTGTCAGGGTGTACCTGAACGCTCAAATCGGTTTTCGTGTCCAGTATCTTTACGAGAAGCGGGAAAATGCTGCCTAGTAAATTTCCCGAATTTCCAAAAAGCTCTGGCATTTGTGTCCAAAGCTCGCTTAAGCTCCTGCCTGCAAAGCGCCCTTCTTTTATGGTACAGTCGCCATGCTGGTGAGCCGCTACAGCCCAGCACTCGCCTGTAGTCTGCGTGGGTATGTCATATCCCCATTCCGTGCCGAGCCTGTTCCCGCCCCAGAGCATTGACTTAAATACAGGGTTTGTAAACAATATTTCGCCTTTTGCATTTGTGCTGTTTATGCTGAGTGTCCTGCCGTTTGTCTCCATGACCTCTTTATACCAATAAGCGGAATCCTTGGCAATTCTTTTCTGTGTGGCAAAATCAACATACACCATGCCAAAACGGTCGCTGTAGCCCTTCTCCCACTCGAAGTTGTCGAGAAACGACCAGTGGAAATATCCCCTTATATCAACGCCCTCGTCATTTGCGCGCTGCAGACTTGAAATATATTTATCAAGGTAATCAATCCTGTTGTAATCGTGTACGCGCCCGTCCTCTGAAACCCAGTCGTTTGCCGCCATTCCGTTTTCCGTGATGTAAATAGGCATCTTGTAGCGCTCATAGAGAAACTTCACTCCCCAATACATCGCCTGCGGTTTTACCAGCCAGTTCATTGCTGTCTTTGGAGAGCCTTTGGGATTTTCAACGTGTTCGGGCTTGCCGTCCTTTCCGCATTTTATGGGGTGTCCATTGTAAAGATTCTGTCCCATAAAATCTATCGGCTGATGGATAAGCTCCATGTCCTCATCTGTAATCTCGGGGAGGTAATCCTTGAATCTTTCAAGCCCTTCCTCGGGATATCTGCCAAGAAATACAGGATCTGAAAACCAGCTTGTGTTCCATGTCCAGTTGTCTATCGGCTGACCGCAGCCAAAGTATAAGCTCTTTGCCGCCTCTATATCCTCTTTGCTGTCCGTATAAGGATAAGGCACATCGCCTGTCGGCGCAAAGCCTATCTTTATCGGGCGCTTAGCGTATTTTCTAAGCTGCTTTACGGCTGTCCCGTGCGCGCGCAGGACATTGTGCGCTACCCTGAAAACGGCGCTCGGCGCAAGCTTTAGCCCTGGGGCATGTCCTCCCGTGAGATAGCCAAGTCCGATAAAACACTGCGGCTCATTGAAGGTGACAATATACTCAGACAAATCAGTGAAGTTTTCCGCCACTACCCGCGCGTACTCGCCAAAATAGCCTATCAAATCCTCATTCAGCCAGCCGCCCTTGTCCTGCAGCGCCTGCGGCAGCTCCCAGTGGTACATTGTTATGTATGGAGTTATGCCGTTTTTTATCATTTCCTGCATCATGTCGCGGTAGAGCGCTATCGCCTTTTCATTTACCCTGCCCGTGCCCGTCGGCATAATGCGCGCCCAGCTTATCGAAAAACGGTACGCTTTTATGCCAAGCAGACGCATCATCGCAAAGTCTTCCTTATATCTGTGAATGTGGTCGCACGCGACGCTCCCGTCATGTCTCTCGTACACTCCGCCGCTTTTTGCAAACTCGTCCCATATGCATGCGCCCGCGCCGTCGTCCGCGTCATGCCCTTCTATTTGATAGGCGCTCGTCGCCACGCCCCAGACAAAATTATCCTTAAACATATATTTTTCCTTTCACTGTATGGTTTTTACCTGTTACATGAGGGACTTGATGTATCTGCCAAGAACCTCCGCCGCCTGCTTATGGCATAAATACCCTGGGTGGCTGCGTGAGCCGACATTGCTGTCATCAGTCTCTGGCAGCTGCAGATATGACACATTCCCGTCGCCTGTTTCAGACGAGTATTCCGATATCGCGCCGCGTATTTCCGCCTGCAGCTTTGTCCCAAGCATTCCGTAGCACCATATAATCTTAGCCTTCGGATTGCACTCGCGCAATATATAAAGAAAACTCTTTACGGCGTCCTGTATTGCTTTTACATCCTCCTGACAGTATGAGCCGTCAGGGTTTTTGCGCATTTTGTATTGCTTCCCTGTGCTTTCGTCTGTCCAAGCGGGCTCGTCAAAGGAGCTCACGTCGTTTGTCCCCAGATTTACGATTATAAACTGCGGCTGCCAGCTTTTAAAATCATGCGCTCGATTTCCACCAAGCCGCTCATTTTCCGCGCCAGGCATAAGGCTGCATATTTCCCTGTAATACTTTGGTATCGCCCCGTTTATATTGTTGTCCCACTTGTTATGCACGCCCCAGCCGCTCTGTGAAAAAACTCTGTATTCCGCGTCAAGCTCCTTAGCTGTGAGATATGCGTAATCGCGGAGCGCCGAAAAGAACATCGGCACCCAGTCCTCCTCCGTCTTCGCACCGAAAAGTCCCTCGCCTGATGTTATGCTGTCGCCGATAAATTCAAGCTTAAGCGCCTTGTCAGCCACAGGGTAAAATTCGCCGTCACTTTTGAGGGCATGAATATGAAGGTAGGAATTGCCGTCGTCGCTCATTGCCTGCATATCCTTATAAAAATGCACGTTTTTTATGCTGTCCGCGCTCATACCCCTGAAAAGCGGCACCCAGTACCTGCCCTTTGGAAGCATCTGCCTGCCTATCCAGTCGCCGTTTATTGTGTAGCTGAACCACGGCTCATATGTGTCGTAGGTCACTTCAACCTCGACCGAAAGCTCCGTGCCTGAAACATTGCACTCAAAACCGCTCGCTGTCCAGAAAAGCGTGAGCGGAGAACGGCATGGAGTAGTTCTGCCGTGTACCTTTAATTCCGTGAGAGTATTTAATGGAATTTCCCTAAGCATATGTTTTTCCTCTAAATTCATTTCCTCTAAATTCAGATGACACGCCTGTCTTATTACAGGCGCATTACATTCAAATCCCGCGCGGCATTCACCAAATCGGCAGTCAAGCCTCAGGTTTGGTTCACTGACGCGCGGGAATAAAATGTGCGCCTAAAGCTCTATATTATAGCGTTATTTTACTATATGACAACTCGCTGTGTCAAGGTTTGTTCATTTCTTCCGCATTTCTTTCCGCAGTATCATTCCTTGCAATGTCCAGCCGCCTCCTCAATGCTTTTGTTAATCCGCATTGCTCGCGGCAATCTTCACGCGGCTCCACAGGTTGCTGATTGTCTTTCTCGTCTTTTCGTTGTATTCAAATACCTCGTCCATATCGTTGTCTGTCCTCGGAATATAGGCATCTATTCCTTCAAAATCGCCGCCCTCGCCTGACAGCACCTCCATGACTTCTTCATTTGCCGATGTATAGCCCACATAGCTTGAATTGTCGTATGCCCCCTCATAGTCACAGGCGAAATTCATAAATGCGTGGGCAAGAGCAGGATTCTGGGCATTCGCGGGGATTACCATGGCATCAGACCAGATATTTGTGCCCGTCTCTGGCAGATAAAAGCCCATGTCCTCATTTTCGGACATCACATAGGTCGCATCTCCCGAGTAAATAAGCCCCAGAGCCTTTCTTCCCTGCGCCATATTGTCGATGATCTCGTCCGTCACAATCTCAGGCTCCATCGTCTGCACGCACCTCACAAGCCAGTCATAGGCTTCCTCAATCTCGTCCGTATTTTCCGTATTCATGGAATACCCCAGAGCCTTCAGCGCCATCATAAAGCTGTCGCGCTCGGAATCATACAGATAAATATCACCGCGGTATTTTTCATCCAAAAAGATATTGAAGCCTTCACGCTCCAAATCCTCCATGTCAACCTTCGTCTTGTCATACACTATGCCGACAGTGCCCCAGAAATACGGCACGGAATACTCATTTCCAGGATCATATGGAAGATTTTTTACAGATGCAGTCAGGTTATCCAATCCGTCAAGCTTTGACAAATCCAGCTTCTGCAGATACCCCTCCGAAATAAGCCTCTGTATCATATAATCACTCGGGACAAGAATGTCAAAGGATTCACCGTTTGCAACCTTTATGTACATCTGCTCGTTGGAGTCAAAAGTCTCCAAAACCACCTTCGAGCCTGTCAACTCCTCAAAGTCATTGATGATATTTTCACCCGTGTACTCGCCCCATGTATATATGTGCAAGGTCTGTCCTTCAAATGGGCGCTCTCCCGAATCGCCGCCTGCCTTCAAAAATATTACCAGCGCAGCCAATGCCGCTACAGCCGCCGCCGCGGGCATCAAGACCTTCCGCTTTTTTATCTCGTCAGAAGTTTTGCGCTTCGCCGCTACAGCCGGCACTATATTTACCAGCACCAGCACAATCGTAATAATGACTACCATCAGGGTAGACGCCGCATTGATGCTTGGATTGACGCGCTTGCTCATGGTGTAGACCACCATGCTTAGGTTTTTCACGCCGCCGCCCGTCGCAAAATATGAGATGATGAAATCGTCAACTGACATAGTAAACGCAATCAGCGCCCCAGCTACAATTCCAGGCGTAATCTGCGGTATGATAACCTTCGTCATCGCCTGCAGGGGCGTCGCCCCCAAATCCATCGCCGCATCAGCCACGTTTGGATCCAATGAGCGGATTTTCGGCATCACCGATAAAATAACATACGGTATGCAAAATGCAATATGCGCAAGCAGCATTGTCATATAGCCTTTGTCTACCCTGAAAGTGATGAAAAGCAGCATAAAACCGATTGCCGTCACAATCTCGGGATTCATCATGGGAAGATTATCCACCTGCTCCATAATATTGCGAATCACCTTTTTTGACTTGCTAAGCCCTATCGCTGACACAGTACCGACTACAGTTGACACCAGTGTCGCTATCAAGGCGACCGAAAACGTCGTGTACAATGCCTCCATCATTGTCCTTGACTCCAGCATGCGCTCATACCACCGCAGCGAAAATCCCGTAAAGCTTGTGAGTGACCTGCCGTCGTTAAAGGAAAATACAATCATATATATAATAGGAAGATAAAAGAAGGCAATAATCAGAGCCATCAGTATCTTTCCTGCCGAACGTCTTCCTTTTTTCATAAAAACCTCCTTTGCTGTCCCCGCTAAGCCCGCATAGGCAGAATCATCAGAAATTTCTTTCAGCCTGCCCGCCCTGGTTTTTGTTTTCAAGCCTGCGCACCACTGCCATAAGCAGCATCATGATAAGCGCCATGACCATCGAAACAGCGCTGCCAAAATTCCACTCGCCCACTGTAATAAACTGATTTTCAATCATATTTCCAATCAGGAAATACTGCCCTCCGCCCAAAAGCTTTGGGATAAAGAATGAGCTTACCGCCGGCAGAAATACAAGCGTAATGCCGTTTACCACTCCTGGGAGCGACAAAGGCAGCGTAACGCGCGCAAATGTCTGCACAGGATTTGCGCCCAAGTCCGAACCCGCCTCCAGCAGCGCCCCGTCCATCTTGCAGAGTGACGTATTAATCTGCAGAATCATAAACGGCAGAAAATTATATACCATTCCAAGAAGAACTGCGCCCTCAGTATATAGCAGTTCCTTTCCGCCTGGCATAAAGACGGACAGTATTCTCTGGATAAGCCCTCCCTCCGTGAGAAGCCCAATCCATGCGTATGTCCTCACAAGCATATTAATCCACATGGGAATCGTGATGCAGAGTATAAGTCCGCTCTGCAGCTTTTCCCCGCACCTTGATATAAAATACGCCGCGGGATACCCTATCAAAAGACAGATAACCGTCGTCTTAGCCGCAATCCACAGCGAACGCCACAGTATCTTCAAAAAATCCTTGTCGGTAAAAAAAGTGATATAATGCTCCAGTGTGACAGAAAATGAAAAAATACTGTTTCCAGGCTTTGTAATTGAATAAAACGCAATCAGCGCCATCGGAAGCACAAGCATAATCACTGCCCACACAATATATGGAATTGCAAGCTGCGAAAATTTTTTCATATACTAATCCTCCTAATGCTCCTGCGAATTTGTGCCCTAAACACAAATTTGCGTGTGAGATTTAGAAATTCTTCGTGAAACGCGCTTGGGCGTGAGCTTTTGGAATTTCTTAATTATACAAGAAGTCTTGACATTACATGAATATCCTCTGGGAAAAATGTCAGCCCGACCTCCTGTCCTTCCTCCGTGTAGTCTGTGGTATGTATCTTAAATTCGCGTCCTGGTGTCCAGAATGTTATCGGATAAATTCCCTCTGTGATAGTGTCAGGATCGAAGTCATAATCAACCGTGATGTCCACCAACTCATTCTCATTGCTCAGTTTCCATGCCTGCGCATTCGCCCATGTCTTGATGTCTACGTCAAGCGCCTGCGACTCCTTGATTTCATCAACTGTTGTCATAAAGTTAAACGCCATCACGCCTTCATTCGCCTTTTCATTTCTGACAAACGGCTGGTTTACCACGTGTATGGTGCGCTCTACGCTCAGACCGTTTGACGTCGAAAATTTGACAGGATAGTCCCCTTCCTTTTCCTCCAGCTCATACTCAATTTTGGCGATTGAAATGTATTCGTCGCTGGCAGGATTCCACGCCTGCGCGTTTGAGCGGGCGATAATCTCCTTATCATCAAGCTTTTTCACATCTTCGATATCCACATAAAAGTCTGTGGCGCTCATCTTTTCTTTTCCATTGTCGCTGACAGCGTCCCTGTTCTGCGTCACGTGCATGTTTACCGTTACCTTCGTACCCGCAACGGTTTCCACCATAATCTCATAATGTACGCCTTTAAACAATACGCTGAGGACTTCGCCCGTCATCTTGCCTTCCGCCGCGCCGACGATATCGATATCCTCTGGGCGGATAACCACGTCAACGGGTTCATTCGGCTTAAAGCCGTAGTCCACGCAGTCAAATGTTATGTCGTCAAAGCGCACCTTGTAATCCTCTATCATCGTGCCCTGAATGATATTGCTCTCGCCGATAAAATTAGCGACGTAGCGGTTGGCGGGCTCATTGTAAATCTCCTGGGGCGTGCCTATCTGCTGGATTTCGCCGTTTCGTATCACGACAATCTTGTCGGACATAGTCAGCGCCTCCTCCTGATCGTGCGTGACAAAAATAAAGGTAATGCCTACCTCCTGCTGAATGCGCTTCAGCTCGTACTGCATTTCCTTGCGGAGCTTTAAGTCAAGCGCTGCGAGCGGCTCGTCTAAAAGCAGCACCTTTGGCTCATTGACAAGCGCGCGCGCGATTGCCACCCTCTGCTGCTGCCCTCCTGACAAAAGCGTCGTATTCTTCTTTTCGTATCCTTCAAGCCCGATAAGCTTGAGCATCTTCATTACCTTCTGCTCTATGACGTCCTTGCCCATCTTCTTGATTTTGAGCCCGAACGCGATGTTTTCATACACATTCAAGTGCGGAAACAGGGCGTATTTCTGGAATACGGTGTTGACCTCCCTTTTGTAAGGCGGTATGTCATTTATCTCCTGCCCGTCAAAAATCACCTGCCCCTCGTCGGCATTCAAAAAGCCGCCAAGAATACGCAGCAGCGTCGTCTTTCCGCAGCCGCTGGGACCTAAAAGAGTCACAAACTCATTTTCATAAATATCAAGGCTCACGCCCTTTAATACCACCTGATTATCAAAGCTTTTTACAATGTTACGAAATTCTATCAGTTTTTTCTCCCGCATCTGATGCCTTCTCCTCTCTGGGTTTTATGTGTTTTTAAATCTGATGATGCTTTTTCCCTGTCATTTTGACAGGATGCCTGCCTTTGAAAATCCCTGTAGTTGTTATACACAATCTAATACAGGAAACTTTTTAATCCTGGGCATAATTTTCAGCCAAACCGTTTCCGAATCAGCTTAATATATTCTAGCAAAAGTCTAGCGAAAATGCAATTAATAATCACCGTTAAGCGCTTTTTGTTCCATCTCGCAGTTATTGACAATTTTTATTGTCATAATGTCAGCGAATATTGTCATTCATCTTTCTCCACATGGGCGCAAAAAGGGCACATGGATTACAGCCAGCGACTGTTTCATGCGCCCTTATGCGTTTGCCCAATGCTATCATTATATCAATCATTATGTTACATTGCAATGAACAATTTTGCTTTTATAATTTTTTATTTCTCTGATACTGCCTTGAAAGCCTCGTCTAAGTCCTCGATTATGTCGTCAATATGCTCTGTGCCGATTGAAAGCCTTATGGTGTTTGGCTTGATGCCCTGCTGCGCTTTTTCCTCGTCGCTAAGCTCTGCGTGGGTGGTGGTGTAGGGGTGGATTACAAGCGACTTTACATCGGCTACGTTTGCAAGCAGCGAGAACAGCTCGAGGTTATCTATGAAATCCTTCGCCTTCTGCTCGCCGCCTTTTATCTCAAAGGTAAAGATTGTGCCGCCGCCGTTGGGGAAGTATTTTTTATAGAGCCTTTGCTGCTCGGGATCTGTTGTTACGGCGGGGTGGTTTACTTTTTCCACAAGAGGGTGCTTTGAGAGGTAGTCAACTACCTTAAGCGCGTTTTCAACGTGGCGCTCTACCCTGAGTGATAGTGTTTCCAAGCCCTGCAGGAATATAAACGCATGGAAGGGAGAGAGCGTCGCCCCTGTGTCACGCAGGAGTATTGCGCGTATTCTAGTGACGAATGCCGCCGCGCCTGCCGCATCGCAGAAGCTTATTCCGTGGTAACTTGGGTTAGGCTCTGTGAGCTGCGGGAATTTGCCGCTTGCTTTCCAGTCAAATTTGCCGCTGTCCACTATTACGCCGCCGATTGTCGTGCCGTGGCCGCCTATGAATTTTGTTGCTGAGTGCACTACTATGTCTGCGCCGTACTCGATTGGCCTTACGAGATAGGGCGTTGCAAAGGTGCTGTCTACGACAAGCGGGATGTTGTGTCTGTGGGCGATTTTGGCGATTTCCTCTATGTCGGACACCTCTGAGTTGGGATTGCCGAGCGTTTCTATATATAATGCCTTTGTGTTGTCCTGAATCGCGTTTTCAAAATTGCTTACATCCAGCGGATCTACAAATGTCGTGTTTACGCCATAGTCTACAAGCGTATGGGCGAGGAGGTTGTATGTACCGCCGTAAATGTTTTTTGCGGCTACGATATGTCCGCCGTTCTGCGCGAGGTTTTGTATGGTGTAGGTGACTGCCGCCGCGCCAGACGCTACCGCAAGCGCCGCTATGCCGCCCTCGAGCGCTGCCATTCTCTGCTCGAATATGTCCTCTGTGGGATTTGTGAGTCTGCCGTATATGTTGCCTGCGTCAGAAAGGTTGAAGCGTGCTTCTGCGTGGGCTGAGTTTTTGAATACAAATGACGAGGTCTGGTAAATGGGCACTGCCCTTGCGTCTGTCACTGGATCGGGGCTTTCCTGTCCTACGTGGAGCTGTAGTGTCTCAAATTTTAGGTTTCTTTCATTATAGGTTTTTTTGCTCATAATTTTCTCCGTTTCCGTCTGAATAATCAATAATCAGGCTGATATAAAATCTGCTTTCACAGCATAAAGCTGTTTGAAAGCTTTAATAAATTTAATGTGTTTTAAATTTCGACGTCTTAATTTGTTATATCATAACCCTTTATTCCTAGTATGTCAATAGGTTTTGTAAAAATTATTTTCCGCGGATGTCGCTGGTCTGCTGAGCCTCGGTAATATAGCGATACAAAAGGTATTCGTCGAGGAATATGACGAGCGCCAGCGAGGCGGCGATTGCTATGATAATCAGCGCTTTTATATGCATATGTAAGAGCGGTATGCGGGTTATTATTATCAGTGTAAAACATGTAAACGCGAGCGTGACTTTGAAGGCGGCGAGCTGGGCTGTGCGTTGGATTTCGTAAAAATGGCTGTCCATGATTGCTCCTGATATTTTTGTCTCATAAAAGTAGCCAAAAAAGCCTAAGAGGACAAATGCGATAAAAATATCGCTGCGCCAGAAGCCGAAGAGTCCTAGGAAGCCCAAGAAGCCGAGATATCCGCGCTTTGGGTTTACTGTACGGACAATATTTTCCTGCCGTATGGCTTTGTTTTCGCCGATTATTGCGTCTGCTACTGAGATGAATAAAATCACTAAGTATATGATTGTCAGGGCTGTGGAGAGGAGCATTGGCAGGTCTCTTGGGGTAAATTTGTATTCGGAGAGTTTCATCGGCTCTAAAAGGCGGGAATCGTTGAATACAGATGCATAGTATGATGAGACTATCAGCATCATGATGCATATCACGCCGAGCAGAATCAGCACTTTTTTTCTTGATTTGCAGCTGTCGGGCTCTGTTTGCTGGTTTGTATTGTTAAAGTCCTGCTGATGTGGGGGGTTTTGCGGCTGTGGTGTTGTCTGGTGAAATTCCTGGTTGTTTTTCTGCATAAGTTTTCCTCCGTTTCTTATCCTCTATATCTTTAATAGTTTTCCCTGCAGCATATGCCCGCAGTATTTGCAGGTTATATTATGAAAAATCGGCGGTTCGTTTTTCCTTACTGAATCGTAGTCTGTTCCTATGAAATATTCGCTTTCTACGTCGATGAGCGGTATGAGTGTTTCGCCGTTGCCGCCCATGCAGTCGCGGCATATCCAGTTTTGCGTATATTTTACGGGGTAGAAGCTTTCTCCTGTTTTCAAGCACAGCATTGGCATCCAGGAAAGCTTATTGGACTTTAGGATTCTGTTATGGCTTAGGGCTGGATAGAGTCTGACTGTGGTTATTTTTTGTGATATTTCTGTGCAGGCGCGTAGGAAATTATGTTTGTTTGGGGTGAGATTTATGGTGTGCATTAGCGCGCCGTTGCTGTCTAGGGCGTTAAGCAGGGCTTTGCAGCGTTCTGTGGAAATGACATATATGTCAGTTTTGCCCATGGTTATCTTTTTTAGGGTGTATTTGTCTATGTTGTCTGTATTATATATATTATCAGTGTGGTATTTGCTGTTTTTCATTTTTAATGCCCTTGTGTTGGTGATGGTAGGTTGTTGTTGCTTTTTTGTGGAAGTATGGAAAATGTTATATATTTTTTATTATAATATGGTAATTTGTATAAAACAAGCGAATATGTTGGAATAATTTTTAAATGTGGTATAATGTTGAGGGTGAATTGGTGTCAGGTCGCCCGAACAGTGATATATATCCCCCTGCGGACATCGCTTGCGCTCAGTGTGAAGCGTAGCGGTACTAAGCTCAACGGCGCTGTAAAAGGAGCTACGCTTTTACAGCTTGTTTCGCTAAGTGCCGACGCTTCACAAGGTCCTTTGGGGATATATATCACTGTTCGGGCTAGGGTTTTGGCAGTTTCGTAGATATGATGATTGTTTGGATTGGGGTGACGGTTGCTAAACTTTAACCAGTAATGTAGAATTTTGGTAGAATGGACATAATAAGCGGCGTATTGCGTCACGGCTTGTTGTGTTGAAGCGTGTCGTGTTTTGTATATTTTGCTTAAATTCGTACAATCTAAAGCACATTTTGTAATTGCCTAAACAGTGTATAATGAACAGATATATAATGCAAGTGTGAAAGTATTTGTAGTTATCAAGGTAAGACTACAGCTATTTTCATATTCAAAGGAGATTGCTTTATGAAAAGAGTTGCGTTGATTAATGATTTGTCGGGGTTGGGGCGGTGTTCGCTTACGGCGGCTATTCCTGTGATTTCTGCTATGGGGGTGGAGGCTTGTCCGCTTCCTACGGCTGTTTTGTCGGCTCAGACGGGGTTTGAGAGTTATTTTTTTGATGATTACACTGATAAGATGGGGTTGTTTACAGATGAATGGGCGAAAATGGGGGTGTGTTTTGACGGGATACAGTCGGGGTTTCTTGCCAATCCTGCGCAGATAGAGAAGGTGATGAGTTTTCTTGATGTGTTTCAGAAAAGCGGCACGCTTTATCTGGCTGATCCTGTGCTTGGCGACAGTGGAGTTAAGATGAAAGCTTTCAGCGGCGGGCTGCTTGACGGTGTGCGCGAGCTTGTGCGGCGTTCAAGCGTCTGTACTCCAAATCTTACGGAGTTGTGTCTGCTTGCGGGAGATAATTATGACACTATTGTCAGTTTTGCTGATGGCGATGACTATAATAAGCGCATCTGCGAGGTGGCGCGCAGGCTTATAAGCTCTGCTTATGGAAATCAGACTGTGATTGTCACGGGAATTATACATCGGAAGGACAGTGCGGCGTATGTGGGTAATCTTGCAGTGAGTGGGAGCGAGAGTTTCTATTTGGAAACACCTTATACTGGCAAGAGCTTTTCGGGTACGGGGGATTTGTTTGCGGCTGTGATTTGCGGGGCGATGGTTAAGGGGCTTTCTGTTGATTGCGCGATGAAAAAGGCGGCTGAATTTCTGCAGCCTGCCATTGAGGAGGCATCTGCCGAAAATATTGACCGCAATTATGGTATCTGCTTTGAAAAATATCTGCGCCTGCTTATGTAATGTCGCAGGCGCAGGGCAGCTTAGCTGAGCTGCTGCCCTGTTTTAGCGTCGCATATTCAGATAATGCGCATTATCACTGATTGACTGGCATAAGGCTTGGCTGCTTTATCATGCCGTAAATAGCGGGGGCGTCTATCATTACAGCTACTGTAACCGCGCTGTCATTTTCAAGCGTAAACTCTGCGCTGTACTTTGTCCAGCCGTCTGCTGACGGGAAGATTTCCTTTGAGCCCAGCGTCTCGCCCTGCTCATTCTTTACATAGATTCCCGCCTTTACATTTGTAGTGTTATCCCCTTGATAATAAACGGAAAAGCTGTATGCGCCTTTTGAAAGCTTAGCCGTCTTCTGGCTTACCGACAGCTTAAAATTGCTCTCGGCTTTAAAATATATGTAATTTACGGGAATAATGGGCGGTATTTCACTTACCTCCTGACGCATTTCAAGGTTCAGGCTGCCACTCTCTGCCTCCTGCTCGATATTCCAATCCTCGGGAAGCCCTTTGAAAATGTTTTCAAGGTCTGCATTGGCAAGAAGGTTTCTTTGGCTGTTTTTTTCTACAAAGCTTGCTTTTAATTCTATCATTTCTCCGCTTTCGGACAGCTTTCCATTTATGACACAAGTGTCACTTTTATTCATCGCAGGCGCTGGCTCCCATATAACCTCCTCGCGTTCAAGCCTTCCGTCATATTTGAGTGTTCTGATTGTTTTTGGCAGATATTCTGATATGTCGCTGCCTTTGGGAATTTCAATGTCTGAGGGCGCGTATATTTTAGCCGTCCTGTTTACGTCTATGCCCATAATGTCCGTATTAAACGCCTTTAACCCAAGCGTAGGCATGCCTTCGCTGTCCACGACTCCCATACAGTAACCCCAGCCGTCCTCGTTTTCATCACTTGGTCTTATGAACGGCTCCCAGTAAAAAACACCCATTCCCATACCGTTACTTACGTGAGCGGCTATGCTCATTATCAGCTCCAAAACCTGTTTTTGCGCCGCGCCGCCTGCGGGGAAGCCTGAAATTCTTTCCTGCTCCTCGCCAAACATGTTATCCCTGCTCCTGCGGTATGCGTGCGCCATTTCTGCCACTATCAGCGGTCTTTTGTAACGCTCGGCGAGATTTTCCATTGAGTTTTTCAAGTCGTTGAAGGTGCCGTGCCAGAACGGATAGTATGACAGGCCGATTATGTCAAAGTCCGTCACGCCGTGCGCGAGCGCGTTGTCAAACCATTCTCTGAAATAATAGAACCTGCCGCCTTGGTCCAGGTGGAGCATTATCTTTGTGTCCCGCCCCTTCTGCGTCTCCCTGACTGCGCGTATTCCCGCGTTCAAAAGCCCCGCAAGCCCGTCCCAGTTTGAGGTAAGCCCGTCGGGCCAGAGCATGCCGCACCTTATCTCATTGCCAACCTGAACTATATCGGGATATGTGCCGTTTTCATCAAGCGCCGTGAGAACTGATTTTGTATAATCATATACCGCGTCCTCCAGCGCCTTTCCCGTAAGGTCTTTCCATGCGAGCGGCTTATTCTGCTGCCCTGGATCCGCCCAGTAATCAGAGTAATGAAAATCAAGCAAAAATCCTAAATCACGCGACTTTATCTCTTTCGCCATCTGCTTTGTGTACTCAAGATTACAATATCCGCCCGACTCCTTTACGTTTTCGGGATTGTTCCATATGCGGAGCCTAGCGTAATTAAAGCCCTGCGCCTTGCCGAAGTCAAGGATATCGACCTCATTGCCGTCAAAATCATAATATTTGTGTCCTCTGTCCATCATCTCCATATGTGATGAGATGTCCATGCCCTTAATAAACATTTTTTACCCGCCTTTCCGATTTCACTGGGATTCTGCTGAAAATCCGTATATACTGCGTAAACAGAATGTCCTGTTAATTTATTATATACCTAAATCACGTTTTCCTCAATTTTTTATCCAAAATTTTCTTTTTTGTGCGCAGCTTAAATAAAATCGGAGCCAAAAAACATAAGGCTGTCGCACCAGGGAACATAAATACAAGATATAGTATTGTTTAATTCAGATACAATGCTATATCTTGTATGCATAATCCTTATTGCGACAGCCTTATGTTTTTATTTGGGTTTATTATTGTTCTTCCTCCTCAAGCCTCTCCTCAATATCATTTACAGGCTTTTGCAGGCCCTCTATTTTGATATTATTTTTCTCGGCGTAATCCCATAACGCCGCATGGATTGCCTCCTCCGCAAGCAGCGAACAGTGTACCTTTACAGGCGGAAGTCCGTCAAGCGCCTCCATTACAGCCTTGTTTGTCACCTGCAGCGCCTCCTGTATAGTCTTGCCCTTTACAAGCTCGGTCGCCATGCTGCTTGTGGCGACTGCCGCGCCGCAGCCGAAGGTTTTAAATTTTGCCTCCTGAATAACGCCGTTTTCGTCGATATCGAGGTACATGCGCATTATGTCGCCGCACTTGGCGTTACCTACCGTGCCTACGCCGCTCGGATTTTCTATCTCGCCTACATTGCGCGGATTGTTGAAATGATCCATTACCTTTTCACTGTACATATTTTCATTTCCTTTCTAAAAAACATTTAAACAAAGCATCTGCAGGGCTCTATGCCTGCTTCTTCATAAAATCCTCATAAAGCGGTGACATTGAGCGGAGTCTTGCTACTATCTCCTTTAATTTATCGACTGTAAAATCAATCTCCTCTTTCGTGTTTTCCGCTGAGAGCGTGAGCCTCAAAGAGCCGTGGGCTATCTCATGCGGAAGTCCGATTGCAAGCAGCACATGCGACGGATCGAGGGAGCCTGATGTGCAGGCTGAGCCTGACGACGCGCATATGCCGTTCTGGTCTAAAAGTATCAGAAGCGATTCACCTTCAATAAACCTAAAGCAGAAGTTTGCGTTATTCGGAAGCCTCTTTACCGTGTCGCCGTTAAGGCGTGTATAGGGTATCTCGTCCATAACGCGTTTTATCAGGTAATCCCTGAGCTCTGTTTCCTTTTTCGCGTTTTCTTCAAGCTTTTCCTTAGCGATTTTTGCCGCCGCGCCAAAGCCGACTATGCCCGCCGTGTTGAGCGTGCCTGCGCGCCTTGAGCGCTCCTGTGCGCCGCCATGTATAAATGAACCGATGCGCACGCCTTTTCTGATGTACATAATGCCTATGCCCTTGGGAGCATTAAGCTTGTGACCGCTCGCGCTCAGCATGTCAATATTCATCTCGTTTACATCAATGGGGATATGCCCGTATGCCTGAACCGCGTCCGTATGGAAAAGTATGCCGTGCTTTTTTGCAAGCGCGCCTATCTCGGCTGTCGGCTGGATTGTGCCTATCTCGTTGTTCGCTGTCATGACCGTGATTAAAATTGTGTCGGGGCGTATGGCTTTTTCAAGCTCGTCAAGCCTGATAATGCCGTTTTCATCAACGTTTACGTATGTCACCTCATAGCCCTGCTTTTCAAGGTACTGGCAGGTGTGGAGTACGGCATGGTGCTCTATCGTCGAGGTTATGATGTGCCTGCCCTTGTCCTTGTTTAGCTCTGCCGCCGCCTTTATCGCCCAGTTGTCGGACTCGCTGCCGCCCGCCGTAAAGTAAATTTCATTTGCCGCCGCGCCTATTAAATCCGCCGCGCTCTTTCTCGCCTCGTCAACCGCGCTCATCGCCCTGCCCGCAAAGCTGTATATTGCGGAAGGGTTTGCGTACTGTTCGCAGAAATACGGCTTTATCTGCTCAAAAACCTCCTCGGTAACACGCGTTGTCGCCGCGTTATCCAAATAAATCATTGTCTTTTACCTCTTTTCATTTAATATTATTATATATTGCGCCAATTTGTTATCCTTAATTCATATATGATTATGGGGTATTTATGCCATAAAAAATGGAAAAACGCCTTGCTATATAACATACGAATTAGCCGCTTTTTCCTGCTCTATGTCGAGTAAATCCTGTATTGTCGTCGTATCTATGACATTGTTCACTGCGTCGTAAATGCGCTTATATATCTCCACTGTGGCGCACCTTCCGTCGCGCTCGCAGGGAAGGGCATTTTCGACAAGACAGTCAACTGGGGCAAGCGAACCTTCCGTGAGCCGCAAAATCATTCCCACGGTATAGTCCTTGGGCGGGCGCACAAGCTGATAGCCACCCTGAGCCCCGCGCGTGCTGCGCACATAGCCCGCTTTATTTAATACGGCGATAATCTGCTCCATATATTTTTCTGAAATTTCCTGCCTCGCAGCTATGTCCTTAAGCTTGACTGTCTCACCAATGTGGTTAGCCAAATCCATCATTATCCTTAAAGCATAGCGGCCCTTGGTAGATATGGTCATGTGACGCCTCCTTGTTTTATTGATTGGGAATCTGCGCCCTTTTTACAGAAATATCCTACATATAGATATATAGCACTTAATTCCTATTATGTCAATAGGGTTTCTATATATCTGTGAAAATAATAATACTGGCTTATTTTGGCAAAAGCCGTTTAGGCATCAAGCCCTCTATTCTTGCGCCAGCCTTCGTCTTTGCTCCCGCTTGCGGCGGTGGCGTTTGTAAGCTGCAATACTATCTCACTGAAATACCTCGGCGGTATGTCCTTTGGCGGAATGCTCATGCCGCCCTTATACGCTTCGCCCGCCCTGTAAAATCTCACTTCATACAGCGTTACGTCCTCTGTGCCGCCATAGCGACCTGCGAGTATGCTGCTGCCTGACATATAAAGCTCCGCGCCAAATCCGATTTCAGTTTCCTCGCGGTAATAGGTATAGAAAACTCCGCCGTCCTCCACATCGCCGCGATACCACCCCATGCCAAGCAGCTTGCCGCCAAGATACAATTCATTCATCACATACCCGCCGAAACGCTCTAAATATTTCTGATTCCTCTCCTCCTCAGATATCCTGTAAAACGGTCTGCAAAGCTGCTCTATCGGCTGTGCTATCTCATAGTCCTCCAGCTGCTGTTTCCACTTGGAAAGTGACACGTCTGTCAGTTCTATTGGGTGGACAAGGGATATTGTCTGCGCATTGCTTTGCTGTCCGTTGTCCTGCATTTTTTTCTCTGGGAGCGTATATTCTTCTTCGTCCTCTGTGTTAAAGCTGCCGTCCTCCATATACCTAAAGCTCTGGATAAGCTTACCCTCCTCATAAACGCCCCATATCAAGCCTGTCGCAAACTGATGCATTATCGGATTTTTTACAAAAAGGGATTTCCAGGCCTGCGCTGTCCACTCGCGTTTTGCCATAAGCGCATATTCAAGCCGTGATTTCTGGTTTCCTGCTATCAGCTTTATCTGCTTTTTCATCTGCTTAAACTCATCAAGCGCCGCCTTGCCTAATGCCTCGTCGTCCTTTTTATTGACTGCGGGCAGGTTTTTAAGCTTTTTGCCTGTTTCGTCAAATACTTCTATTTCAAGCGCGGGTGTGATTGTCACCTTGAATTTGCGCGCTCCATAGTCAAAAACTCTTTCCATATTTTCATCAAATCCAAGGTCTGGTATCATCCTGTCCGCAAGCTCCTCGCCTGTAAGTCCAAGGCGTGACGCGGCATTTTCAAGGGCTTTTTTGGCAGCCGATTTTACTGCTTTCGACTTGTGCTTTCTTGACATATTGTCAATGAGGAGCAGCGTGTCCTGCGCAGGATTAAGGGCAAGCGCGTCTACGGCGTCCATTGCTATAGATGTCCGCTCATTTTGCGCCCATTCGTCTATCTGCCGTTTGATTTTTGCGGCAATCGCATTTTTGCCATAGATTGACGCGGCATAGAGTACCCAGCGCTTTTTTGCCTCCGCGCCGAGCGCAAGCCATCTGTCGTACAGCTCGTTTACAAACGCCGCAAGCTCATCCTCCTTCAAGCCGTCCGCAAGAATTGACGCGTCTTTGATTATGCCGTATTCATCTGATGTCGAATAGCAGAGCAGAAATGCCTGCATATAATCATCGCCAGCCACTGTGCCATCATTTTTATGCACTGTGGTAAACGGCGTCTGGTATGCCCATTCAAGCATACGCTTTCTGTTGCCTTTGTGCATTTTGGCAATTAAACTTTCTGCAGTAACTACGCCTGCGGCTGATACATCATCTGCTTTTGACGCGGCGGCGCATTCTCTGTTTGCTGTGCCTGTTTTTGATAAACAGCTGTCTGCTTTTCCATTTGCAGCGCTTTCTTGGGCTGATGCTTTGTTTTTATCTGCCATCGCAATATTTTCCCTCTCGCTTAGCGTGTCCTGCAAAAGCTTTATAAGCTTAGCGTTTTTCTCTTTTTCAAGCATTTCAGATAAAATTTCTGTGTAGTCCGCACCGCCTGTCTGCCACTTTACCAGCACGCGCACGGCAAGCTCCCGCTCGCCAAGCTTTTTTGACAAGGCGAGCTTTTTTATGTCCGCTTCCCACTCCTTTTTGGCATAGAGTATGTCTGCAAGGCGATTGCGCACGGCATTTGTCGAATCTGGCGCATAGCTCAAAATCTCGGCTTTGTTCTCGTCAAGGTTCTGCTCCAGCACAGTCAGCGCAAACCAGCGTCCAAGCGCGCCCGCTCCGTGGAAAGCCGCCAGCGTTTCCTCGCGTTTTTGGCTTAGATACCTGCTGAATATTTTCCGTAAAATCCTGCCTCTTTCCAATGCGCTCGGATCGCCTACATAGGAGGCATCGCATGCCATCTCCGCCAATGCCATCTGATATTTCAGGCTAAGCTTTTCTTTTTCAAGATCCTCAAAAAACGGTTCTATATTGCCAAGGTTATGCTGTCTCATTATCGTCCTGCCTATGAAATAGACATCCTGCCTAAAGACATAAAAAACCCCGCATCTTCGCAAGAAATCACGGTCATTGTACTCGTCCATAAATGCATCAATAAATTTAAACTCGTACTCCCCATTCCCGTTTGGACTGTACTGCAGCTTTATGTGGTCTGCTATTGGGTAGAGCGGTTCAAGCGTTCCTTCGCCCATAAGGTATGATTTTATGATTGCTATTTCGTCCGCAGGCAGGCTTGTCCTTTTGCCTGGGCGGTACGACTCAAGCAGGTGGTCTACTGTCTGTTCCATTTTAATGTAATGGCTGTCTCCCATTGTAATTCTCCTTTTTTCTTGGATAGTTCCAACGCTTTCAAAACTGAAGTTTCTGAGCATTAAGATACTTATAAATGCCTTTTGTTGTTTTTCCAGTTCTCGTCGTATCCGTTGCTTGACGCTGTGGCATTGGCAAGCTGCAGCGCTATCTCACTGAAATACCTCGGCGGTATGTCCTTCAGCGGGATTATTTTGTCGCCTTTTGCCTCATCATAGCAGTAACTCCCGCGCTCTATCGTGCCAGCCTTGTAAAATCTCGCGTCATACACAGTTATCTCCTCGCCGCCTCCGTAGCCTGAGCCTACGAAGCTTCCTGAAAAATGAAGCTCCACACCAAGCCCCGTTTCTATGTCCTCACGGTAAAACGTGTAAAAGCCGCCTCCGTCCTGTACCGAGCCTCTGTACCAGCCTGCGCCTGTAAGCCTGCTCATCAGCGAAAGGTCATTGATTTTAATTCCGCCAAAGCGCTCTAAGGTCGGCATTTCCTTCTCTGCGTCAGTCAGTCTATATACTTGCCTGTACAGCTGTATTATAGGCTGTGCTATCTCATAATCCTCCAGCTGCTGCCGCCATTTAGAAAGTGACACGTCTGTCAGTTCTATTGGGTGGACAAGTGATATTGTCTGCGCACACGTGGCAGCTGCGCTCTCTGGCAATATGTACTCCTCCTCGTCCTCCGTGTTAAAGCTGCCGTCCTCCATATACCTAAAGCTTTTGATAAGCTTGCCATCCTCATAAACGCCCCATATCAGCCCTATCGCAAACTGGTGCATTATAGGATTTTTCACAAAAAGCGCCCTCCAGGCATCTGCTGTCCATTCGCGTTTTGCCATAAGCGCATATTCCATGCGCGCCTTCTGGCTTGACACTGCCGCTTTCATCTGCTTTTTCAGCTGTTTAAAGGCATCAATCGCTGCCCTGGCTTTTTCCTCATCATCCTTTTTGCCGACAGAAGGGAGGTTTTTAAGCTTTTTGCCCGTCTCGTCAAATACCTCCGCTTCAAGGGCAGGCGTGAGCGTTACCTTGAATTTTCTCTCGCCGTAGTCGAAAATCCGCTCCATATTTTCATCAAACCCAAGATCTGGCACGATTTTGTCCGCAAGCTCCTCGCGCGTGATGCCAAGCTGTTCGGCGGCGTACTCCATAGCCTCGCCAGCAGCCGCCTTTACCTGCTTAAACTTGTACTTTCGCGCCATGCCATCCACTGTCAAAAGCGCGTTGGGGGAAGGATTGAGGGCAAGCGCCTTTACCGCCTCAGCGGCTATCGCTCCCCTTAAATTCTGCGCCCACTCTCCAATCTGCCGCACAAGCCTGTCCACTATCTCACTGCCGCCGTGGATAGATGCCGTGTAGAGTACCCAGCGTTTCTTCGTGTCCGCGCCAAGCGAAAGCCATCTGCTGTACAGCTCGTTTACATACGCGGCAAGCTCATCCTCTCTAAGGCTGTCCGCAAGCAGCGCACCGCTTGCGCTTATGCCGTTTTTGTCCGCTGTTGAATAGCATAGCAGAAACGCCTGCATATACTCCTCGGAAGCGACCGTGCCGTCCTTTTTATGTACCGTGCCAAACGGTGTCTGGTATGCCCATTCAAGCGAGCGCTTTCTGCCGCCCTTATGTAACTGCTTCACAATCTCGTCAGGCGTAATTTCATTTTGGCTGCGGACTGTGCTTTTATCCGCAGACTCTCCTGTAGCTGTATTTTCTGAGATTGAGTTTCGTATCAGGGCTGCCAGCTTTGCACTTTTTTCCTTTTCAAGCATATCGGACAAAGTTTTTGCACAGTCTATGCCGTCGCTTTGCCAATTTATCAGCACGCGTGCGGCAAGCTCGCGTTCGACAAGCTTCTTTGATATGGCAAGCTTCTTTATGTCTTCCTCCCAGTCCTTTCTTTCACACAGCATATCAAACAGGAGATTTCTCACTATACTAGCGCTGTCCTGCGCATATGAGAGGATTTCGCCCTTATTTTCCTCTTGCTTCTGTGACAACACCGTAAGCGCAAACCAACGCGCCAGTGCGCTTGCGCCCGCAAATGCCTCCAGCGTCTCCTCGCGCCTTTCGTCCAAATATCTGGTAAAAACCTTCCTTAATGCATCAGCCAATACTTCCTCATCATTTACCTTGTAGCCTCTTTCCTCCATTATGTCGATTATGTATAACTGGTATTTAAGCATCAGCCCTTCTTTTTCGTAATCGGCAAACAGTTTTTCGATTTTTTCGGGCGAAAACTGCTGCCAGTTTTCATGCTCAATCAAGCATCTATGCACTTCATTGCCCATTTGCATAAGAGTATTGACAACCATACATCTGCGGAAAAATTCCTCGTCATTGTATGTCTTATTAAATTCAAAAATCCCCGAATCAATGAAATACCACCACTTTACAGGCATATTGTCGGCAAAGCTGTAAAGCTCGTCAAGCTTTGCTGAACCCATAATGTACTCTTTGATTGTGTTCTTTTCAGCGTCGGTGAGTAAGCTTGCATTATTGTTAAGCGAATATCTGCTTATAAGCTTGTCCGCTATTTTTCCCATTTCTTCGGTTTTTTTGTCGCTCATTTTAACTCTCCTTCAAACCGTCTGTCTATGTATTTTTGGATATTGTCTTTGTCGGAAGTGAATACTGCGTTCAGGTATTTAATCCAAAACATTTACCAAAAACACCCACCTGCATAACACAGGCGGGCGTTAAAATACTCTTATTCATTTAACTATTTCCGCTTTGCCTTTTTAGCCTCCAAAGCCTTATCTGTCGGTCTTACAAGCAAAAGACAGATAATCAGCGCAATAATGTAAAGCACTATCGTAGCATAAAGCACAGTCTGATAGCCTGTAGGGTTTACGCTGGTGCCGTCATGGTCTATCCACTCGCCGAAATGATTTACAATCCATGTAGCAAGCTGATTACCCGTAAGCCCCGCAATGCCCCACGCAGAAAGCGTAAGTCCATGGATAGCGCTTATATTGCCCATCCCGTAATGGTCAGACAAAAGCGTAGGCACATTTGAGAAACCGCCGCCGTAGCCTGCGTTTACAACAAATATCAGGCACAGAACAAGCACCGTAAGCACCATATTGCCCTCGCCGTTTGCGATGCCGCCCGTCACGATTATGATTGCTGTAAATATAATCGAAAGCGTGAAAATAATCTTATAAATCGTATTCCTGTCCTTCATAGTATCAGCCCATGCCGAAAAGCCAAGACGCCCGCCCGCATTGAATATAGCCGAAACCGTGGAAATGATTCCTACGACGCTGCCAAGACCGATACACTTTACAATCATCTTCTCCTGCGATATAAGGGCAAGTCCGCAGGTGATGTTGATATAGAACATCAGCCAGATGCCTATGTAGTTTGTAATGGGCTTTGACTTGATAACCGTAAACATATCCTGTCCTTTTTCCTTCTTCTGCGGCTCATGCCAGCCTGCAGGTTTTGCAAGAAGGAGATGCCCCACAAACATCATAATAAAATAAACTACCGCCAGAATCCAGAACATCTTATAAATGCCGCCGTCGCCCAAGTTGTCAAGCAGCGCCTGCATGATAGGGCTCGCGATAGCCTTTGCCGCGCCGAAGCCCGCAACCGCAAGACCTGTAGCAAGGCCTTTCCTGTCCTCGAACCAGAGCATAAGCGTTTTTACGGGTGAAAGATAACCCGTGCCAAGACCGATACCCATGATAAAACCGTAGCATACATAAATGCCTATCAACGCGAGCATACTGCCATTGTGAGCGCCGCCATAATAGATAAAGAAACCTGTACCCGCCATACCGCACGCGAAACATATCGCCGCGATAAGCGAAGACTTATGGATATCCTTCTCAACTACGTTGCCAAGAAACGCCGCCGACATTCCAAGGAAAAAGATTGCGAAGCTGAATGCCCACTCAGTCGCGCCCTTTGAAAATCCGATGTAATCGGCAATCTCCTGACTGAAAATTGACCAGCAATAAACCGTACCGATACTGCAATGCAGCAATAATGCGGGAATGGCTGCCCTGCACCATTTGTTGGCGCGCCATCCGCCCTGTCTGTTTTGAACGTTTTCTTTCATATGCATTACTTCCTTAACCTTTATGTAATTTAGCCGCTTTCCAGCTTTTATGTGTGGAAAAGACTGTTTTTATTATACACCTTATTTACGGCTGTTTCAACATAAAATTTTAATGAAGTTTTCATTAATTCTGGCAATATTTAATGAAGTTTTCATTGATCTTGAAAAGCCTTCACTGTTGCAAGAGATTTCGATGCTATATTCTTGCCGACACAACAGGCTCACATTCTTCCTCTACAGGCTTTCCGTCTCTCATATACATCTTCGGCGTAGGATTTGCCGGTTTTGCAGCATTTGCCGCCATTGCAACTTCGTTGTCCGCGCTGCTGCCTGCGCCATAAATGTCCTGCGGATTCTGCTTATTCTCTGCTCCCTGAACACCCTCTGATTCCTGAACATTCTCTGTACCCTGAACATTTTTCGTTTCCTGCGTATTTCCTGACTTCTGCGCATCCGATGATTCCTTTGAATTGTCAACAGCATTGTTATCCCTTACAGCCTCAGCTGCCTTATTCGCCTCGCCTATGCTCTGCGCCTGCGTGTTCTTGGCGCTTTGCGCCGTCTGCTCAAGCTCCGCTATTTCCTGCTGCTTTGCGGCAATCACCCTGTCGCCCTTTGCCGTCTTCAATTCGGCTTTAATTATATTAGCCCTGTTTTCCGCCGCCGTCGCCGCATTGCCCTGTATTTTTGCCTGTTTTAGCGAGCTGTCAGCGGAAAGAATTGCCTGAGACGCCTGTTTGTCTGCCTCCTCCTCTGTCTGCTTTTCGCCTTGCTTTGCCTTTGCCGCCTCCGCCTTCTCCTGCTGCTTTTCTTTCCTGAGCTCAATCTGGTGCTGCCTCAGCTGATTGTTCAAATCCGTAATCTGCTGCTGGAGCTCCTTACGCTTCTCCATTTTCTGCTCCATCGGCATTTCCTTGTCCTGACCGAGCTCCTGAAGCTGTTTCTGCACGCGCATTATCTGCTCTTTTAGGCTTTTACTCAGCGCATCATCAGATGAAGCAGGTTTTATCGGGCTCTGCTGCGCGCCTGCGCTTTTTACCGCATTTACATTCATTTTTACCTCCGTTCCGCGCTGTCTTATTTTTACAGGCTACCTGCCAATGTCCAGCTTTTGACCGCGTGAAGCCGCCGCCATCGGCACCGCCTTAAGCCATTCAAAATAAAAACGCAGCGCAATATAAATTTATACAACAAACCTGTCAAATTTTATATCGTACTTTTTCCGCGCCAAATAATCAAAATGTTGTGAAACGCCCATTTTTTGTTGTAAAGTAAATTCCTGTACCGCCAGCATAACATGCATTATGAAGCAGCAGCTCCGCCAGCCTGCGCCACATTCCCCATATTTCACAAATAACATAATGCGCAATACAAGACAACAGCTCCGCCAACTACCAAATTAAATCAAAATCGCACTCACAAGAAAGCTTTTGTAAATTTGTCGGCAGCAAAAAACTACTCTATAAGCGAAGATGTCCGCCAACCGCCAAAAACACGTCGGCACAGCTTTACAAATAACAAAGGCTAAACTATTACGGCATAGTCCACTTTACTTTTTTAATAAATATATCACTGCGTCATCAGCAACACGCACAGCGTAAATTCACCATCCTCCGCCGAAATATCAATATCGCCATAATATTTCTGCGCTGTTTTTCTTATGCTTTCAAGCCCAAAGCCATGATGCCTTTTATCCGCCTTTGTCGTCTGCGGAAGTCCCGTTGTTTCATTATATGTAATGCTCCCGTTAAAGCTGTTTTTTACCTCAATCATATAAGAATTCCCCCTGCGGTACGACGCTATTTTAACATACGGCTGATTGCATTCCGCCGCCGCAGAAAGTGCGTTGTCAAGGGCATTGTTGAGAATTATGCTCAAATCAAAAACATCTATTTCATCTGAATAATGAAAATCACACAAAAACTCAGCATTAATCTCCCTCGCGTGCTTCAACCCCTGCGTCAGTATCACGTCAGTGACGGGATTTCCGCTCTTAATCTCCGCTGATGCTCTGTCAAAGCCCTCCTTCAGCTTCCCCAGATAAAGCTGCGCTTCCTCATAATCCTTTTTATCATACAGACACTCCAATGTCATTATGTGGTTTCCCATGTCATGCTTTAGGCTGCGTATATCGCCATAAAGCGCCTCCACCTCGCTTATATGGCGTTTTATGCTTTCCAGCTGCCCGGCATAGCGCTCGTTTTCAAGCTCCTTCTCCTGTGCCTGCTTGATTTTTCGGTACATCATAATAATGGCGGGAATTGCCGCAAACATAAAAGCATAGTAGACAAAAAACTCAAAATTATGCCCTCTATACAGCATGAATGTGTCTTTATCCATAGCATCCGCCAGATACCTGCCCTCATAAAATTTTTTGACATTATAATTCAGCGCAAATGATATCATGGGTATTGAAAGCATCACAAACTCATCCCTTGTAAGGTCTTCGTCCCCACAGGCGTATGTCTTTCTTATAATCCACACTGCCGAAAATACAAATATAAAATCTAACGGAATATCTATAAGCGAATTGCAGACAAAAATCGCAAAATCATCATATACTGTCATATTTTTGTCAGCATCAACCAGCTTAATCAAAAGCTCATTTATAAATTCATATGTAGTCCAGCGCATGGCAAGCGCAAGCCATCGTGTCAGAAAAAATGAGCAGGACAGAAATATTTTCTGGTAAATTTTCAGCCCGCCGCCTTTACGGTCAAGCAGCGTCATCACGGCAAAGCCCGCCGCCACGCCGATAAAATATGCGCAAAAATTTGGAATATAATACGGCATATATTTAAGCGCATACATTACAGCCGCATATGCCGCGCCGACTGTCCATATCCGCCCTTTATTCCTCATGTAAGGCTTTATCAGGTAACAATAACAGTACGCCTCAATCAGTCTCGACAGAAAATTACCCGCTGCCACGATTATCTCATAATATATGTCAAGCTTTTCCACAATACACCTCCCTATCGCCTTTTTTTATCCCATGCATTTGCGAAACTCTATTCGGCAACTATAATTTAGTCAAAATATACAAAATAAGCGGTGCCTTACGAAGAACTATCGGAACTGTCACAATAAGGATTAGGCATGCAAAATATGGTATTATATATAAATTATATTGTACTATATCTTGTGTTTATGTTTCTTTACGTGACAACCTAATTAACGCGATTTTTGTATATTAGGCTAAATTCCGACGATTTAGAGCACATTCACAATCGCCTACTTTTTACCTACACACTGTTCCTAACATAATCTAATATCAATTCCGCCTAAAAATCAGTGGATTTCCATTTTACCCGCGCTCCGCATTGCATCTCTGATTATATTTCAAATACGCCTTTACCAGCTGCGAATAATTCTTTTTGGCAATAAGCGCCGTGCCTTTTTCAAGCCATACCGTAGTGACATTGTATTTTTTCACGTATTTCAGATTTATCAGATACGCCCTGTGCGTCCTGAAAAAATCGCCATGCGCCGTTTCGGACAGCAGCCCTTCAAGCTCCGACATTTTCCCATAATACTCTACGTCGCCGTCGGTCTTGTGTATAATGATTTTCCTGTTGAAAATCTCGGCATATATAATGTCATCTGCCTTTATTTTTATATGCGTGCCGCCTTTCTTTACCAGTATATCTTTAGCATATTGAGGCTGCTGTTCTTCTGCCGTCTCCACATCAGCAGCGCCGCGCTCATAATATTTCTCAACCGCGCCTTTAAGCACCTTAATAAATCTGCTGTCATCAAAGGGCTTTACAAGATAGTTGAACGCGCCTACGTCAAACGCCTCAAATACATATTCTTCCACAACCGTCACAAATATTATAATTGTTTCTCTCCCGCGCCTTCTAAGCTCGCACGCCGTTTCCATGCCATTTTTTCCGTTCATTTGTATGTCAAGAAACAATATATCCAAAGGCTCGTCAACCGAAAGCAGCTCACTTCCCGACGCATAAACGGCAATTTCCGCCTCAGGATATAAGATGCGTATTTTTTCGGCAAGATGCCGCGTTATCTCCTTTTCATCATCGCATATCGCTATCTTCATCAAATTACCCCTGTTTTCATTTATTTTCTCTAAATTACCCCTGTTCCCTTTCATTTTCACACAGCGCCGCATGTCTGCAAAACATTTATATGCCCAACCGCCCGTTTCGCCCTAACCATTTAACACAATAAATCCCTTCCCATAAAAGCCTTGTATTTGCATATGTTTCTATTATTAACTGCGATGTCAAATAGTTATAGTGAGGGCATAAAACATTATATTTGCATATGTCTTTATTATATCGGAATACGCCGCCTTAATCATTATCCAAATGTTGTGAAACGACGTTTTTTTGTTGTGAAATAACTAGTGAAATAGCTGGACGCATATTTTCCGCAGCTTTCTGTCCACATACACCACTCCGAAAAATCTTCAAACAGCTAAATATCTTTTCCGCCATAATAACACGCAAAAAGACGAAGGTTCAGCAATATTCCCTTCGTCTTTTTCTTATAAAAACATCAATCATAAAGCTTTATGCTCTTTTTCTAAAGCCTTTTCCTCTGCGGCTATCACTTTCAACTCGTCAATCGGCAGGCTGCAACATTCAGCTATCTCCTCAAGCGACATTTTTCCTGCCCGTATCAAGTTTCTGGCTGTTTCCTTTCTGCCCTCACGCAAACCTTCACTTTTTATTGTCTTTGCTTCATAATCAAGAATCCGTCCTCCCATAACAAGACCAACTCCTTCCTTAACATTCTCATATTTATGAGCCAAATGCCTCAAAACCTTATTTGACATATCAACAATAGTGCATTTTGTATATTCATCTATTTCACGGTTAAGTGTCTTTTCTTCCAGACAATTTTTTATGCCCTCATACTCCTGCTTTAATAATTCCAATCTGTCAACATTCTTATCATACTCCTCCAACTCTTTTTCATGTGTAAATATATAAAACGGTATAAGAAACAGCAAATTCTTTCCAAAAATCTCATCTATAGAGTACGATTGCAGCTTCATTATAGGTATATCATAAGATATGCTGCCCCTCGGTGTTTTTATCTCTATGCACATTTCGTCAGGCGTCATTCTGCTGCTTCTGAGGTAAAGCACTGCTGAATGAGGAAATGTCACAATCAGTCGGTTTGCGCTTATCTCTCCCTCGTCCAGTGCTATCTGGGAAGCATATTCAAATATTCTGACTGCCATGCCGCTGTCTTCAGTGCTCTGGCATTCCCAGTGATAGTTTTTTATTTCCTTTCCTATTATCTTAAATTTTGTGTCTGTAATACATTCGTATTCCTCACCGTCCTGCTGATTTATAAAATGCTCATTAGGGGAAAACACTATCTGTTCATTGCCAGTATAGTGTTCCCCGAACACTTCGTTTATAAGCGGTATTATCAGTCTGCTGCAATCATTCAGCAGAGTTCGGAACACATCATCATATGGTGTGCTGCTTTCCTTCATTTCTCCTCCATTAGCCAAGCTTTATTTTTGTCACTTATATAATAACACATACCGAAATTACAGTAAACTGTTTCCAATCATTAATTATTTCTCACTTTACTCATATTACAGGCATTTTTGTCAGCTCACAACCCTTATCCCTTTCGCAAACCTCTCCAGCCCCTCGTTAAGCACCTTCTTTGGACATGCCGTATTGAGCCTTATAAAGCCCTTGCCATTTCCGCCAAACTGTGCGCCCGCCGAAAGATACAGCCCTGTACTCTGGCGTATCTGCTTTGTGAGCGTGTCCGTGTCGTCTGTCACGTTCTGACAGTCAAACCACATCAAATACGTCGCATCTGAGGGCACCGCCTTTACCTTCGGCAGATTATTTTCCAAGAAATCAATTACAAGCTGCTTGTTCGTATAAATATATTCCCTAAGCTCGTCAAGCCACTCCTCGCCATATGTATATGCTGCAACCGCTACATCTACCGCAAAGCTGTTTGGCTCCGCTATCTCATCAGTGTTGAGCGCGCGGTTCACACGGTTTCTGAGCGCCGCGTTCGGCACTACCACGGCTGCCGTCTGCAGACCCGCTATATTAAAAGTCTTTGTCGGCGCTATGCAGGTAACGCTGTTCTCCCTGCAATCATCGGAAACTGACGCAAACGGAACATAGTCCTTGCCTGGGCTTGTGATATCGCAATGTATCTCATCGGAAACCACAATCACATTATGCTTTCTGCACAGCTCACCTATCCGCGCAAGCGTTTCCTTATCCCATATCTTGCCGACAGGATTATGCGGATTACACAGAATCATCATTGTAGTCTGCGGCAGCGCAAGCTTGCTCTCCAAGTCCTCAAAATCCACATCATATATATTTCCATCATATCTGAGCGGGCACTGCAGCACGTTCCTTCCGTTGTTCACTATGGAATTAAAAAAAATGTTGTACACAGGCGTCTGTATAAGAACATTTTCCGCAGGCGTCGTAAGCTTGCGCACAACGCTTGAAATCGCAGGCACAACGCCTGTGCAGAATATCAGCCATTCCTTTTTGAACTCAAATCCGTGCCTCTTTTTCCACCAGCCAATATACGCCTCGTTCCACGCGTCAGGCACAATGTTATATCCAAAAATCCCATGCCCTGCCCGCTTTAAGATAACCTCCTGTATCTCGGGCGCAGTCTTAAAATCCATATCAGCCACCCACATGGGAAGCTCATCCTCAGCAATATCCCATTTTAGTGAATTTGTATTCCGCCTGTTTATTATAGTGTCAAAATCATATTTCATAATAATCCTCCCCGCCGCCTACAGCGGCTCAAACCAAGCACGAAAACACCGTACTTGCGTTTTTTCCTTTTACACAATATTGAAAATATCCTTTCCCTTGGATATTTTACCAACAATTTATTACTCCGTCCCCCCAGAAAAACGCCACCCTTGCGTTTTTACATCAACGGTGCAATCACTCTCGCCGCGCCGCCCATAAGCTTAGTCAGCGCCTTCTCCTTTTTCACAGTTTCAAGCGTCACCACGCGGCATTTCGACAGCGTTTCCTGATAATCCCTTTCTATATCACTCACGCAATCCGTCTTATACATAAACGTGGCGCACTCAAAATGATGGTAAAGGCTCCTGTAGTCAAGATTAATCGTACCCACCACAGCTTTGCAGTCATCGCTCACAAACACCTTGGCATGCACAAACCCAGGCTCATACTCATAAATCTTAACTCCCGATTTTAACAGCGACGCGTAGTACGTCTTTGCAAGCGCATACGCTATCGCCTTGTCAGGTATTCCTGGCATAATTATTCGCACGTCAACGCCTCTCTCCGCTGCGAATTTAAGCGCCGTCTCCATCTCGCCGTCAAGTATCAGGTACGGCGTCATGATATGCACATACTTATGCGCACGGTTGAGAATATCCATATACACGCGCTCGCCAACCTTATCACCGTCAAGCGGACAGTCGCCATACGGCATCACGTATCCGCCCGCGCCTTCAATCTTTGGCAGTTCCACATTAAGGTACTTCCCAAACTCAGGATTCTGCTCGTCTATATTCCACATCTGCAGAAACATCAGCGTGAAATTCTTCACGGCGCTTCCCTTAATCATCACCGCCGTGTCCTTCCAATGCCCAAATTTCTCCTTTTGATTGATATACTCGTCGGCAAGGTTTACTCCGCCGTTAAATGCCGTGTGCCCGTCGATAACGAGTATCTTCCTGTGGTCGCGGTAATTGTAATGCGTTGAAGCAAACGGCGTGGCGGGTGAAAACATCTTGCATTTTATGCCGAGCTTCTGCAGGCGCTTTGGATAATCATGCGAAAGCAGGACAAACTCGCACATTCCGTCATACATCACGCGCACATCAACGCCCTCTGCCGCCTTCTTAGCCAGTATTTCAAGGATTTCGCCCCACATCAGCCCTTCCTCGACTATAAAATACTCCAAAAATATAAAATGCTCCGCCTTTTCAAGCTGCACAAGCATCTCCTTAAATTTATCCTCCCCCAGCGGAAAATAAGTGACACTCGTGTCATCTGCTATCGGGAAACAGCCCGTTCTGTTTATATACGCATTAAGCGATTTGACGTCCTCCCCGTCGCGCTCCAGCCGCTCCAGCGTGCCCTTATCCTGCTCAATGCTATCGCGCGTTTCATCTATAAGCCCTCTTAGGCGCTTTGCCAAGGCGCGGTGTCCAAATTCCGTCTGTGTATAAAGGAAAAACAACGCTCCGAACACAGGTATAACCGACATAAAAATCAGCCATGTTATTTTCGCGGTCGGATTGATGTCGCTGTTTAGCAGGTAAAGCACCATTATAATCGTAAAAAGCACCGTACCGCCCAAAATATGCGGCAGCAACCCCGCAAACCAGCGGAACACGCTGAATATAAACATAAATTGCAGCAGCAGCAGAACTATTATCAGCCCCAGCCTGCTGAATATCGCCCGCGCAATCCCCCGCTGCCCCTTTTTCAACAAATGCATTCCTAAATTTTCACTTTCCATAGTACCTTAAAACCTACCTCCCGAATATATTTGCGCCTTCCTTTAATTTGGCAGCCTCATAAGCCTAAAGCCAAGCTTTGGCGCAGTTTCTCCGAAATAACGCTCCATAAATTATTTCGTTTCTCCCCGCCGCATATGCTTTTAAATTTTAAATAATTAACATCCCATTATTGCAATTATATATCAGTTCCCTCCAAAAAACAAATATACTGTAAAAAAATTTACGTTTGTACTTAAAAATGCACAAAAAAAGAGCTCCCGCAATAAGCCCCCTTGCCATAAACACCATAAATTCGATTACATCGCCCGTTTTATAAAAAGCGCCGCCAGCCGCACGACGGCGCTTTTCAAATAACCCTTCCGCCTTCTTTTCCCAAAATCTTACTATTTCTTCAAATCATTCTCCAACTCCTGCGAAAGCACTACCATATCCTTCAATACCTCCTGTATGCCGCTTATGCTTCCGCTATGCTGCTTTGCGAAATTGCTCGCTTCCTTTACAGACGAAATTATGGAAACAAGGTGCTCCATTATAGTGTGCAGGGTATTCTTTATCTCCGTGGCGGAGCTTCCGCTGTCATTTGCAAGCTTGCCCATCTCCGTAGCCACTACGGCAAAGCCCCTTCCGTTCTCGCCGCTGCGCGCCGCCTCTATTGAAGCATTGAGCGCCAGAATATTTGAGCGTGATGCATTGCTGCTGATTTTGTTTACTACCTCCACCGCATTGTGGACATCAGCGTCAACGCTGCTCGTCATCGAATCCATCTCCGTAAGCATTTGGAACAGATGCTCCATTCCTTCAACAAGCTCCTGCAGAGACGTGCTGACATTTGCCACCGACTTCTGGAATTTATCGGTTATATCCGCCATCTGCTCGCGCACATCCACGGAATATGTACATGTTATGCAGCCCACTACCTCATTGCCGTCCTTAATCGGCACAAGCTCGCCCTCAAAAGACTCGCCCATTACCTCCTTCGCCAGACGGTTATGCTGCGCGCGCCCTGTCCTCAGCACCCTGTCAAGCATTCCGCTCGGATCATTAAAATGCTGTCCTACGCTCATTATAGGCTTTTCGCCGTCAGGAATGGAATAACCCACAATCACGCCGTCACTGTCAATCACGGTGATATAGACGTCCTTCTCAAACATCTGCTTTATTGTCGGTAAAGCGTCAACATAATACTCTAACTGCTGATTCACAATACATACCTCCTTATTATCTGCGCATGGCATCAAATGCCTGTCAGCGTACAATCAAAATCCTATAATATAATATCACATTTTTTCCCCACACTCAATAATCTTTATTGTCAAATATTATCAAATATTTTAATACTTCATCTCCTATTTCGCATTGGCAGGCTCAATATTAATCGCTTTGCCCTTAATTTTGACATTCTTCATAGCGCGCAGCACCTCCAGCGCATTCTCCTTCGGCACCTCCACAAACGTGTACTTGTCATACAAATCAATCGCCCCGACAAGCTTTCCAGAAATGTTCGTCTCATTCGCAATCGCGCCCAGAATATCCTTAGGCTTAACCTTCTGCGCCTTTCCGATATTGATAAACAGACGCGCCATGCCTTCCTCCTCGGCGCCCGTATTGTCAAAATCAAAACCAGCCTCGCCAGTCTCACTCTCCTGCCCATTCGCCTCGTTAAGCTGCCCCATATACATCTTCAAAAACGCTGCGGCTATGTCCATAGCCGTATAATCCGACTCGTTCACATACTTCTCCACAGTATTTATCATTGAAGTCAAGTCCTCGTCTTCAATAATATTCCCAATCCTGTCCATAATCTTCTCAGTCTTAATCTGGTTCACGTCATTGAGCGACGGCACAGGCATAGCGTAAATCTTCGTCTTGCAGTAGCGCATAAGCTCCTTAATCTTGTAAACCTCTTTACCCTTCACAAACGTAAATGCGCGCCCTGTCCTTCCCGCGCGTCCTGTCCTGCCTATACGGTGCACATAATACTCGTCGTCCTGCGGAATATCATAATTGAAGACAGCCTCGACATCATCAACATCAATGCCTCTCGCCGCCACATCAGTAGCTATCAAAATATCCGTCTTTCCATTCCTGAAGCTTTTCATCACGCGGTCGCGCTGAGCCTGGCTCATATCGCCATGCAGCCCCTCTGCAAAATAGCCCCTGCCCTTAAGCACCTCCGCCAAGTCATCAACCATCTTCTTTGTATTGCAGAACACAAGAGAAAGCTTCGGCTCATAAAAATCAAGCAGGCGCGTCAGCACCTCCACCTTGTCCTTGCGCTTCACATCAAGATAATACTGCTCAATCATAGGCACGGTAAGCTCTTTCTTAACCACCTTGATAAACTTGGCGTCTTCCTTCTGATAATTTTTAGTGATGTCAAGAATAGCCTTGGGCATCGTCGCCGAAAAAAGAATAGTCTGCCTGTCCTGATTAGGCACATACTCCAGCACAGTCTCTATATCCTCGCGGAAACCCATATTCAGCATCTCGTCAGCCTCATCAAGCACGATAGTGTCCACATAATCGCAGCGAATCGTCTTGCGGCGCAGGTGATCCATCACGCGCCCTGGCGTGCCTATAATAATCTGCGTGCCCTTCAATGCCCTTATCTGCTTGCTTATGTCCTGCCCGCCATAGATAGGCAGCACCTTCACGCCATGCATATATTTTGCAAGCTTTCTGATCTCCTCCGCCGCCTGCACAGCAAGCTCCCTCGTCGGACACAGCACCAGCGTCTGAGGGTGCTTTACATCTTTATTTTTACTTACCTTTTCAAGTATAGGTATGCCAAACGCAGCCGTCTTGCCCGTGCCAGTCTGAGCCTGCCCGATAATGTCATACCCTTCCATTGCCACAGGTATTGCCTGCGCCTGAATCGCAGACGTCTCCTCAAAGCCCATCTCGCGCACTCCGCGCAAAATCTCACTGCTCAAATTCAAATCTTCAAATCTAATCGCTTCCATAATTGCATTATCCTTCCCATTGTATAAATTTAATAAACTGCCCCACCGCCCGCAGGAACAAAAGCATTTAAAAAACTGCATCAATCGCACAGTGATTAATACAGCCCTTTAAATCAACTCATTCAAGTATATTTGCTATTGGCGCAAAAGTCAATACCATAATTAAATAATTAAAAAACTTTCTCATCCTTCGTAATATCCTCAAGCTTTCTCAGCAACGCGTTAATGTCAATAGGCTTTGAAAGGAAATCATTCATGCCGCTCTCAATAGCCTTGTCCCTGTCCTCCTTAAAGGTATTCGCCGTGCATGCATAAATCGCCACATCGCCCGCATCGCCTCTGTCAAGCCCCCTAATCGCAGCTGACGCCTCGCACCCGTCAAGCACAGGCATATGCATATCCATAATTATGGCATCAATTTCGCCCTCCTTGGACTTGCTGAATATCTCCACAGCCTCCCTGCCGTCGCGCGCCCTCATAGTCCTGTAGCCGATTTCATGCAGAATATCCATAATAATCTCCGCGTTTATGTCATTATCCTCCGCCACAAGAATATTTATGCCGTCTCCGCCGCCCAACGCCTTAAACCTTGAAATATCGCTGTCTATGCCGAGTATATTCTTTACATAATCAGGATCGACCATCACGGCCTGCTTTCTTATATTGATAATCATACGCGCCAAGAAGACCAGAACCAGCGTAATCGCTATAGACATGACGACATTGAGCACAATAAAATGAATACCGTAGCGGGCAAACGTTTCCTTTGGCACCTCCACAAGAAAATACCAGTTTGTCGAAGGTATCGCATACAGCGCCGACACCTTGGAAACTTTGTCACTGTCCGTATATTTAAAGAAATATTCGCCGTTCTCCATAGCCTGCCGCTTTATCTGCTCTACGCTCTCCTTCATATCCGCCGATTCCAGCCGCTGAAAAAAATTGTCGTCATACTGCGCATTAAGGACATTCTCCACATATACAATATAATTGCCGTCGCTGTCAAGTATCGCGCTGCTCTCCTCGCGCTCAAAGCTGTCAAGCCTGTATTTTTTCATTATAGAGCTGACATCATTTGTGCTGACAATCGCAGTACACTCCACCCCGCCAATGCTCACGCCGTCTATATTTATGCCATAAATAAGCGTTCCCTTTTCCAAAAAGCCGTCGTCAAAATCATACCTTGCGGCAAATCGCCCCTCATTTCCCTTCTTCTGTATTATATCCTCCAGATTATGCCCTGACGCGCCGACGGCGATCTCGCCTTCTCCGTAAAGCTTTTTGTCAGCGCCGAGAAAATACAGCTTATCAAAAGAGCTTGTCTTCTCCTCCAGCCCAAGGCGCTTCTGCAGCTCATCTATCGTATCTATATCATAAATCTCAAGTCTTTCGGCAATATTTTCAAGCTCATTCCAATTCAAATCAAGATAATTCCCTATGCTCTGTATATCGTGCCTTGCAAGCTCCCCGATGCTTGCATAAATCCTGTCTGAAACCGCATCGCTCATAAGCAGAAAATATATGTAAATCACAACCAGCATGGCGCTTGCGGAAACTATCAAAGCCGGAAATAACGGCTTGCGCATATTCATCTATTCTAACCCCTTTCTCACATTTTCCCCCGCGGACATCAGATGCTGATAAACATCGCGCTTGGAAATCCCCCTGTCCTTAGCCACCAGCTTCATAGCCTCCTTGCGCCCGATGCCCTTCTCCTCATAAATGCCCATATGCTCCTCTATGGAAATGCTCTGCCAGTCCGCCTCCTGCTCCCGCCTGAACTCATCATGGCTTTTCCCCTCCACCACAAGCACATACTCGCCGCGCGGCTCCTCGCTCTCATACATGGAAAGCGCGCCCTGAAGCGTTGTAGGCAAGACAGTCTCAAACTTTTTTGTAAGCTCCCTGCAGAGCGTCACCCGCCTGTCGCCAAGCGCCTCCAAAAGCTCACCAAGCGTTCTAATTAAATGATGCGGAGCCTCATACAAAATAATAGTCCTCGTCTCCCTTTTTAAATCGTCAAGCACGGCATTTTTCTCTTTTTTGTCAGCTGGCAGGAATCCCTCAAAACAAAATCTTCTCGTGCTAAGCCCTGAAAGCGTCAGCGCCGTTATGCATGCCGCCGCGCCAGGCAGCGAAGTCACAGTAATGCCCGCCTCATAGCAAAGCTGCACAAGCGCCTCGCCAGGATCTGATACGGCAGGCGTGCCCGCGTCTGTTATAAGCGCCACATTTTTCCCCTCATTCAGCTGTCCAATCAAATACTTCGCCTTCTCTACCTTGTTATATTCGTGGTAGCTCGTCATCGGCGTATGTATGTCAAAATGATTCAGCAGCTTAATGCTGTTGCGCGTATCCTCCGCAGCTATCAAATCCACCATATTCAGCGTTTCCGCCACACGCGGCGTCATATCCCCCAGATTCCCTATCGGAGTCGCGCACAAATACAATTTCCCAGCCATCGCATTCCCCCATTTATCCATAAGCTTTAATCAAAAGCAATATTTCTCGCAAATCTCATCAGTATAGACATTAGGCGCTTTATGCACAATAAGCGGCTTCTCCACCGTCATACGCGGCTTGCCGCCCCTGCAGCCCTCTATAAGCACCATATTAGGTTCCTTATCAGCATACGGGTACACAAGCCGCATACGCTTAGGCTCAAGCCTATACCCTGTCATAACATTTATAATCTCCGCCAGCCGAAACGGCCTGTGCACCATAAAAAAGCTCCCGCCTGGCTTCAAAAGCTTTGCCGCGCTTCTCACCACGTCGTCAAGCGTGCACAAAAGCTCGTGCCGCGCAATCGCCTTTGGCGCGTCAGGATTGGCAATCCCATGCCTGCCTATCATATACGGCGGATTAGACGTCACAACATCAAAGGAAGCAGCCTTAAAAATCAATTCTGCTTCCTTAATATCTCCCGTCACTATATCAATTTTATCCTCCAGATGATTCAAACGCACGCTGCGCCTTGCCATATCCGCGCTTTCTTCCTGTATCTCAAGCCCTGTCAAATGCGAAGCCTGCGTCTTTGCCTCAAGCAGAATAGGGATTATCCCTGTCCCTGTCCCCAAATCAAGCACATTTTCTCCACGCTTTACACGCGCAAACCCGCTAAGCAGCACAGCGTCCATTCCAAAACAAAACTTATCAGGATTTTGAATAATCCTGTACCCATTCCTTTGCAAATCGTCAAGGCGCTCATTCTCTTTAAGAAAACCATCAGTTGTCGTCAAGCTTTGACTTTCCATCCTGCTTCTCCTGTTTTTCAAGCTTTTCAAGCTCCTTTAACTCCTTGCGCTCCTCATCTGTCATTTCATCATTCTTGTCACGCTTGTGGCGTTTCTTAAAACGGAGCTGCTCTACCTTGTACTCGCGGATTTCCTTTTCATCATCAGCCTCCACGACCACCTTCACAAGCTGGCGCAGCACATTCACGCTGTGCACCTCGCCCTTCAAGCCGTCGTCTGTAGTAACAAAATCGCCCACGTTTGGCAGCTTCCTGTTCAAATATTCGTAAGTATCCTCCTCGTGCTTAAGGCAGCACATAAGCCTCCCACACACGCCCGAAATTTTCGTAGGATTGAGCGACAAATTCTGCTCCTTTGCCATCTTAATCGACACAGGCACAAACTCTGAAAGGTGGGAATGGCAGCAAAGCGGCCGCCCGCAGATGCCTATTCCCCCAAGTATCTTTGTTTCGTCGCGCACGCCAATCTGCCGCAGCTCAATGCGCGTCTTAAATACAGATGCCAAATCCTTTACAAGCTCCCTGAAATCAATCCGCCCGTCTGCCGTGAAGTAAAACAGCACCTTGTTGTTGTCAAAAGTATACTCAGCATCAATAAGCTTCATTTCAAGCTTATGCTTCTGTATCTTCTCAAGGCAGATTTTGAAAGCCTCTTTTTCCTTCTCCTTATTTGCCGCCTCCTGCTCCATATCACGCTTATTAGCCACGCGCAGCACAGGCTTAAGCGGCTGCACCACCTTGTCGTCGTCTACCTCTTTAGGATTGCCGACCACAGTGCCGTACTCCACGCCCCTTGCAGTTTCCACTATCACATGGTCTCCGCGCTTTACATCAAAGTCCAGCGGATTAAAAAAGTAAATCTTTCCCGCTGTCCTAAATCTCACACCAATTACCTTTGTCATATCTATAAACCACCTTTCTGGCAGGAACTCTGCCAAGCCCATACAAACTCCATTTCAGCCCGCTTTCATTTCCATAAACATAAGCTCCATAGTCAGGTCAAAATTGACGTTTGCCGCAATTCTGCTCCGCGCCCTGTCTATCGAACGTATTATGCGCTCAATTCCCTCATAGCTGTATCGCGCCGCCGCCCTGCCTATCTCGCGCAGCTCCTCCTTGAAAATAATATGTCCCGTGTCCCTGCACGCTTTATATAATAACACATCTCTGTACCAAGTGAAACATAAATCTAGATAATCGTCTATGTCAAGTTTTTCCTTCTTTTTTTCCTCCGATATGAGCTTCACTCTCTCCGCAATCTGGTTGATTTCAAGCTCTGAAATTTTTTTCATTATATCCAAAACCTCTGACTTCATGCGGTCAAAATCCTCATTCGCCGCAAGCTGCACAGCCCTTCCAACATTCCCCCGCGCAAACGAAGCGCAGATGCCAGCCCTGTAGTCAGGCAGCTTTGCCTTATCCATCAAATAATTTTTAATCATATCATCTGAAACAGGCTTAATATTAAGCACCACACATCGGCTCAAAATTGTAGGAAGCATCGCCTCCACCCGCGTTGCAAGCAGCAGAATTACGGCATATTCAGGCGGCTCCTCCAGCGTTTTCAAGAGCGCATTCTGAGCCTGCACATTCATCTTCTCAGCCTCGTCTACAATATAAATCTTGCGCGCGCTGCTGTAAGGCTTTATAGCAATATCACCGTTTATCTGCTGTCTGATATTATCCACTGAAATAACATTCGGCTTGTCATGCTCAACATAAATTATGTCAGGATTATTTCCATTTGCCGTCTGCCTGCATACCCTGCAGCAGTTACAGGGCTTGTCACCCTCCGCCTCACACTGTAAAGCCCGCGCGAAAACATTGGCAATCATTTTTTTCCCCGAAAACTTCTCGCCCTGCAGCAGATAAGCATGCGATATTTTATTGTGCCTTACGGCGTTCCTCAAATTGTCAGTAAGCCGTGACTGTCCTATAATATCGCCCCAATCGGCAGCCCTAAAATTTTCTTCCCCCATATCAGCCTCTTAATTCACAATATTTTTATATGCGCATCACGTAAATATATCCAGTAAAAGCCCTCGTATCTCTCCGACCTTCGCCAAAATCGCTATCGTGTCCTTCTCGTCCTTGACAAGCTCCTGCGCCAGCTCATCAAGCTTCTCGTCTACAAGCCTGATAATGCCATAAACCCTGTGCCGCCCGCGCCTGTCCAAAAAGTTCTCCCGCGAAAACTTATGCGAACGATTTACAATCTCATTCATAAACTCCTTTATCAATGAGCGGTATTTGCGCATATCCCTCACGTCCATACGCTTGACAAGCTTATCCCCCTGCATGACAATTTCTTCCATCATCAGGTTCAATCTGTTTGCAAGCTCCGCCTCCTCAATATTACTCGCCAGCATAAACTTAAATGAGCCGTCAGACGGCTGCGCCGCCTGCTGCTGCGCCACCTGAGCTGTCTGCTGTATCTCATTTATTTTTATATCCATGCCTGACCCCTCCTTCCCACGCCCAAAAGATTACTTCTACTGTATGCCATTAATTATGGAAGCTTAATTCAAAAGCCAATCAAATTAGCCTTATTTCATCAGCCTTTTAACCTTCAATTTTTTAGGCAATCTAATCATAGCTTAAGCTCTCTATATATCCCGCTATCTCGTCAATACATTCATTAAGACTGCTGTTATAAAAAAATCTCTCAATGCCCGCCGCCTTAATATTTTCATCTGAAAAATCCCTGCTGTCCGCCAGAAAACGTCTGCACATTTCCTCATACTTTGGCTCTTTTTGACGCTTTTCACGCCTAAGCGCGCGGCTCAACCGCTCACCGTCCTCCAGCTCCACATAAATAGGTATCACCCTATCGCTCCCAAAATAATCCCTCGTCATCATAAAAGACTGTAAAGTCCCAATAATCAGATAATTATTTTTTTCAAGGTCAATCTGATTATCCTTTACCATAAAATAATACCATACGCCATATACCGTATCATATGAACGGCACTCAATAATTTTATTTTCCGCCTTAAAACGCTCAAGCTCCTCCACCGTCGAAAACCTGTACTCTACGCCATCTCTCTCACCCTCCCTTATCGGGCGTGTAGTATATGGCACAAGCCTATGCAGCCGTAATTTATGATTTTTAAGAAGCCTTTTATATATCGTATCCTTCCCGCTTGAGCTTTTTCCAATTAAGCAAAAAATCCTTCCCATATCTATACAGACCTCTGCCGAACTAACCAAAAACCTATTTTTACTCCACTAAATTTTGCTGACTCATTCCCATTTGCCACCCTAACCTGCCGAACTAACCAAAAATCTATTTTTACTCCACTCACATTAACATCATGAATCATCGTAATTTAATTCCTATTTTTAAAATTTTTCCCGTGTATCTTGCCTGTATGAATAACTCCCTTTTGTATGCGCACAGTCTCCAAAAACGAACAATATTTATCCGCCATTGTCACTATCCAAGCCTCTCTGCACATAGGCGGCACTACCGTAAGCGGCCACATATGTTTTATAATTATATCCTCCTGCCTTGAGCTGAGATAATATTCTTTTTTAGCATTCCTCAATGCCCTCCCAGGGTGAAAAAATCCGTGAAGTCTATGTGGAGAAAGCTTATCATTCTTGTGCCAGTCATACAGAAAATAATCATGAAGAAGCGCGCCTCTAATTAAATCTCGTGTATTACAGTCAATGTTATATTTATCGCGTATTGCCAAACTGGTTTTTGCAACACTTATACAATGCTCCTGCACAGACATATTGCCATGCTGTATAAAATCCCTCATGCTTTTAAAATTTTCAGACATCAATATATCATTAGCATATTTTTGCAGCTCGTCTTCATACATAGATTTATCTCCAATTTATATCACAGTTTCATTAAAACAATATGCCAAGCATTTCAACTAAATAATCCATATAACACACTCAACCAATATACATTCTACCATATATTTAAACAATAGAAAACCACTCTAAAAATTTTCTTGCAAATTTTCTATGGATTTTCTATTTTCATGAATAAAAAAACACGGTAAATGCCGTGTTTTTGTTTCTTAAATTTAAAATGCCCAGAACCGGAATCGAACCAGTGACACGAGGATTTTCAGTCCTCTGCTCTACCAACTGAGCTATCTGGGCATAGTAGCGGGGACAGGATTTGAACCTATGACCTTCGGGTTATGAGCCCGACGAGCTTCCAGACTGCTCCACCCCGCGATAATATATTAAATTGAATGGGTGGAGGTGGATTCGAACCACCGAAGCATAAAGCAGCAGATTTACAGTCTGTCCCCTTTGGCCCCTCGGGAATCCACCCATAAAGCCGATGATCGGACTCGAACCGATAACCTGCTGATTACAAATCAGCTGCTCTGCCAATTGAGCCACATCGGCGTATCGTAATTAATACGCACTATTTATTTTAATGGGACCTACAGGGCTCGAACCTGTGACCCTCTGCTTGTAAGGCAGATGCTCTCCCAGCTGAGCTAAGATCCCATGCTCGAAATGAAATAATCATTTCAAAACGACCCAGAAGGGACTCGAACCCTCGACCTCCGCCGTGACAGGGCGGCGCTCTAACCAACTGAGCCACTAGGCCACTTAACGAGGTATTCCCTCAAAACCGAATACAGTCTATTCAATATATTCTTTTTAACCATACTTACTCTTCCTGCCTCCAGGATAAGCTTTCGGCCTATCAGCAGCATTTAGCTGAGCACATCTCTATGCTTA
>CANQPM010000023.1 GCA_947625775.1 uncultured Lachnospiraceae bacterium
TATAAGGACAGGCCAGACATTGATCCTTACCAGATGGCTTATTCCCTTATGCCTCCCCATGCCGCTTCCTGCCCTGAAGCGAAACAAATGTACATCAACGGCCATTTCTGCTATGCCGACAAGTTCGCCATCCTTACAAACGGCCTTGGCGTCGTCCGTGACATCGTCTTCCTTGACGGCTCCTTCAAGCAACGCCATCCAGAACTTCCTGTAGAGAAGAAATCCGATTCCCCGGAAGAGGATAAAACCATCAGTGATTCCGCCGCTCTCAAGCCTGTCCTTTCCGATTTCTTTGCCGCTCATCCGCTTTTCCACCCTGATACCTTTCTGGGCGACGCCGCTTTTGACTCTGCGGATATCTACGGTTCCCTTAAAAACGATTTCGGCTTCCGCAAAGCCCTCATCCCTTACAACCCCCGGAATGAAAGTTCTCTCAAAAAAGTCGGTTTCAATGAATATGGCTATCCAACCTGCCCCAATGATCCTTCCCTCGATATGCGCTATTGCGGCATCACCAGGGAAAAGGGCCGTTCTGACCGCATTAAATGGCGCTGCCCTAAGATGCATATGGTAAAAGGGCAATGGATCTGCGACTGTAAGGAACCATGCAGTTCCGCCAAAAAAGGCCGCACCGCCTACACTTACGAAAACATGGACTTCCGTATGTTCCCCGGTATCCAGAGGGATTCTCCGGAATGGCGCTCCCTCTATAAGATCAGGACTTCCATTGAGCGGACGATCAACCACCTCAAGATAAACATGGGGATTGCGGGAAAGCACACCCGTGATCATATAACCACCAAGGCGGATGTATTCCTCGCCGGTATCGCCTGCCAGCTTACGGTCATCGTTGCCTCCCGTATGAACATGCCGGAATTTATCCGCAGTCTGAAACCACTGGCTGCCTGAATCGTATTCTATTTTCATAGCGCCAAAGATTTAGGTCTATAAGTGCGCCCAAAATATGACCGTAATGTTCCACTTCGGACACTCGGAAGGATGATCCTGTTTTTTCTCTTTACCTGTGGATGGCTTATAAGGCATATCCGGTAGCAAAAATAACATTTAACAATTACCTATAACACATTTTCTATGTTCATTTTCATAAGACTCATTATCGCCATTACGAATCTCAATCTTCTTTGTGCCCTTCTGAGCCATGAGCTCCTTGAACTGTTTCTTAATAACTTCTGCATGCTCGTTCAAAGTTTCGTTTACAAAGAGCATTTCATCAAATATTTTTGTAATCTGGGCAGAAGAACCTTTTAAAACATTGTCTGAATTCATAACCCCCGCCGATACAAGTTCTTCCTTAAATGCGTCTACTAATTCCAGAGTAATCTTCTTTGCCGGAATACCGGAAGTTTTCAAAGTCGAAATCAATATCTCCGCAGTAACTTCATTCTTATCGTAATGCATATTGTCATTAAAGTCTTTCTGCAGAGCTGCTGAGGAATGGTCATAGTAGTCATTTGCAATAACAGTACTTTTCTAACCCTTCAATAATTGTTTTCTCATCATAATTATCATTAAATGCAATTCGAGTTTTTTACAAGTTCTTTCGAGTTTTGGCAAACGCCACTCGAACCATAATTACCGCATATAACACAAGAAGCGTCCCTTTCCATAATTTTCATTCGAGTTTTTTGCGAGTTTCTTTTGATTACCAACCCAAACTACTTGCCACACAAAATATAACAGCTTTTTTTGCCTGCTCCATGCAGTTCAATAAGATTCTTTATGAAATTATTTTATCATTTCACTCATATTGAGTAGTATGCTTATATTGATTCTATAAAATTGGCTGCCACAAAATCTACAATGCAGCAGCCGTAAATATTTACTCTATCTGTTTATTTTCTAAATTTATATTTTTATGCGTCTATTAAATCTTTTTTAATTTATCTTCACAATTTATGCCCTAAACATCGTTTGAAATAAACGATAAATTGCCGTTTTTGTCGCATATTGTTGAAAAATCTGTAGTTGCTATATATTTTGAGTTATAGTATACCTCTGCTGTCAATGTATATTTTCTGCTGCTCGTACCATATGTTGATGTTGATGAACCTTTGCTAGATAAATAATTTTTTGACGGATCAGTTGAATGAAACGTATCTGAATAGGAGAGCAGGGTCGGTCTGTTGACCCCATCATAACTCCACGAAGTCGTTTGACTTAAATATCCAAAAAATGTTCCCTCATATGACAATTCAAAGTCATTTGTTTTTGAAATTGTACCATCGGCATATGTTGAAAGTGCTATTCCCTCGTAAATGCTGCATTCAAGTCCGTTTCCCAAATCAATGGTTTCAACAAAAACACGATTATCTGCATTATCTTTAATTTCTTCCGGGGATATTGCTATGTTTTGTACGGCTTCTTCTTCCACGCGTTCTTCGTAACCGCTGTAAACATTACATTCAAGTCCATTTCCCAAATCAATGGTTTCAACAAAATCACTGCCATTACGATGGGCTTCCAGTTCATTTGGCTCTATTTGCACAGTCTGGATAGATTCACCTTCGCAGGGCTTTTCCGAGTTTTCACTGGCAAATGCAATTGCGCTGACTGCTATAGCTGCAGCCATGCATGACAATAATAACATCGTTTTTCTTAATTTCATAGAAATCCCTCCTAACTAATAAAATAAACAGACAGATTAAATTCATCCAATATTTCATAAACTGCGCTATCATCACAGCCTGAAAATGACAACTGTATTACATCATCCTTAATATACGCAACCGCAATTATTTTATTTACATCTTCATACTGGCACTCCATAACCCCAAACTCATAACCATACTTGTTTTTGTAAGTATATTGGTTTACTATTTCGGCATTATAATCCGAAGATAAGTCCCAGCCTTCAGATAAAAAATGCGTATAGTTTATTGTAAGTTCCTTCTCATCCACTATATAAGATGCCTCAACAAGCTTAAATGAAGCATCCGACTGGTAAACAATTTTCAGCTCTGAATACTGTATGTTTTTAGGATATGCAATTGGAAAGTCAATCAGCTCCAATGCATCTTCCCATTTGTCAAAGCTGCTTACTTTTGTGTATTCCTGCACATCCGTAACATCTGTGGACAAATCCTCCTGGATATATGTAGGGATTTTATCAATACCCTCATCTGACAATTCTGTACCGTTATAAGCATATTTATGGACAACCGCATCTGATTGTGACTGGTTTGAAGAGTCTACTCTAAACCCATGTAAAGTAAAATGCAGTTTTTTGTGCGCCACATATGCCGCATAACCGATTGCAGGTGTCGCAACGCTAAGTGCAAGCGAAATTACGACTGTCGTAATAACACACTCAAGTTTTCTTCTTTTTGCATATTTTTCATGCTGCCTGACATCCTTTAATTCCTGAATGGAAAAGTCAGGAATAATGAGACTGTCCATACCATCCTTATAATATTCAAAAAATTCATCCATTTTATATTCCCTCCTATTTTATCATTATTTTTTTTAACAGCTTACGCCCCCTGTCAAGCTGTGTTTGTATCGTGGATTTATTTTTCCCAGTAATTTTACTTATTTTTTCAATGCTCATATTCTCATAGTAAAATAAATGTATAATCTCCCGATACTTATATGGAAGCTTTGAAACACATGATACAACATAAAAGGCATCTTCTTTTCTTTCATACTCATTTTCCGATATATCTTTCGGTTCTGAAATATTTTCCATTTCATCAAAAATCTTTCGATACCAGCACGTTCTCCAATGATTTTTGCACTTGTTGCGCGCTACTGTGAACAGCCATGCCTTTTCCCTCTCCACATCAGGAAAAACAATATTTTTGTCGAAATATTGATAAAAAACCTCCTGTGTAATATCCTGTGCGTCTTCCCTGTTTTTTACCTGCATGTAAACAAATTTATAAATTTTTGAATAATATTTCCTTATTTTAACTTCATCTATATCTGCCATTGCTCACCACCCATATCTTATCTCCACCTGCGAGAGATTTCTTTTGCTTTTATATATATAACACATTATGTCGATAAAAAATCTCATTTTTTTGCCAAATTTTCTAACTAAAAATTTTCTTTCTTCCTCCGCTTTGGTTTTCCGCAAGCCAAAAACATACTTTTACAAATTTCAGATAGGATATGTTTATACTCCGGGCTGTCACTGCCAAGCACATCAGATACTTTTTCCTCCGAAATATGTAACAGTGCGTCATCCTTTGTCTTTATTAAACATTCATTCAGGATATTGGCATATACGCTCTTTTGATTCTTTTTAACCTTGCCGTCTGAATTTACTTTGTCAATTGACACATACTTGTATTCTTCAAGAAAACGTATTATAATACTAAAATCAGAAGTGTATATGGACTACGTGACATTAAAGGAAACTGGCGAAAAATAAGGTGTGATGATTGCGCTGTCAAATCATGTTGCATTCACTGGCAACTCATCTGGGACAGGCTTTCTCCAAAGAACACTTTAGGAGGAATACAAAATGGATTATATCCTGAAAACCATAGGACTGCGAAAGTCCTACAAAGGAAACGTCGTTGTAAACGATGTTAATATGCATATTCCTAAAGGAGCTATTTACGGCTTTGTCGGGCCAAATGGCGCAGGAAAAAGCACAGTAATGAAAATGATTTTGAACCTAATCCAGCCAGATGCCGGGGATGTTTATCTATTTGGCGAAAAAGTTACCGACCATAACTATGAGATTTTCAGGAAAGTAGGATCTATCATTGAAAATCCATACTTCTATGATAAATTGACAGCGCGCCAAAATTTAGAGTTACATTGCGAATACATGGGCTTTTCAAACAAAGAGCGGATAGACGAGGTTTTACAAATGGTTGATTTGCGAAATGTTGAAGGAAAGCAAATTCGCCATTACTCATTAGGTATGAAACAACGGCTGGCAATCGCAAGAGCTATTCTTGCCCGACCGGAATTTCTGATTTTAGATGAACCAATCAACGCATTAGACCCAGAAAGCATACGTGAAATGCGTACTCTATTCCGACGGCTTAATCAAGAAGATGGAACCACCATTTTTATTTCCAGCCACATCTTGTCTGAGGTGAATTTGATTGCCGATACGATTGGAATTATTCAACATGGAAAATTGCTGACAGAACTTCCCATTGAGGAAATCCATAAGCGCCAAACGGAGTATATCAGCTTACAAGTTGATGATACCGCCAAAGCAGCAGCTTTACTAAAACAAATAGGCATTGCAAACTTCAACGTATTGGACAAAGAGTTCATTCGGATTTATGATTCGAATATTTCCAGCAAAGCTTTATCAAAAGCACTCATTGAAAGTGGCATTGGTTTGGAAAGCTTAGGGCGCAAACAGGATACTCTCGAAGATTACTTCTTCCAGCTTACAGAGACAGAGGGAAAATAAAATGGCAAACTTGATTAAACTGGAATTTAAAAAATTTGGCATTGCTCGAAATATTATTTTTGCGGTTGCCGCAATCCTTTTCAGCATACTGTTCATTACCGTATCTTTGTGTGATAGCATGACAGACCCGAAACAGACCAAAGACACGTTTGAAAGTACATATCTTGTTATCGGCTTGCTGATGTCATTTATTTTTCTTGTATACTCAGCAATTTTAACTGTACGTCTGATAATTGGAGAGTATACTCAGCGAACAATTACGATTATGTTTTCATATCCTTTGAAACGTGTGAACTTAATCGCCGGCAAATTGATTATTATTACGGTTTATACGGCAATTTCAATGATGATTGGATATATCTGCTGCAGCGGTTATATCGTGTTGATGGACTGGCTTTTTGATATGCTGGAGGGAACATTCCAAATCTCCATGCTTCAAACATGGATACCAATGGCATTAACTGCAATAGTTGTATGCACGTTGCTATCGCTCTGGTCATTCATCATTGGCATGATACGAAAGTCCGTTCCCGCCGCAATCGTAACCTCATTGTTTGCTATTGTGTTTCGGCAAGTCATTATCAGCAAAAATGCAACGAATCAAGAATCATTGCTGCAAATCCTTTTAGTTGCAATCGTTACGTTCGGGGCGACTCTATTTATCTTTAAAAAGAAAGTGCCCGAACTATATTGATTTCATCTGCCACCACGCTTTTATTTCTGCCAACGCTTCTATTCTGAGGAGATGTTAATATGGATGCTTTAAATGATCTGCTTAACAGTTTTGTCACACAAAGTCAAAAAATATTAGGAAATAACCTCATTGGGATTTATCTTCATGGCTCTGCTGTTATGGGATGCTATAATGAGAAAAAAAGTGATATTGATTTGTTGGTTGTAATAAAGGAAGCGATTTCAAACAACATAAAACATCGTTTCATGGATATGGTTGTAGAATTAAATACATATGCTCCTCCAAAGGGAATAGAACTAAGCATTGTTAAAAGGGATTGTATGCAATCCGTTTGTTTACCCGACACCTTTTGAATTACACTTTTCTATTGCACATTTAGAATGGTATAAAACCAATCCTTTAGATTATATTGATAAAATGAAAGGAACCGATAAAGATCTGGCAGCTCATTTTACCATTATTTATCACAGGGGAAAATGTCTTTATGGAAACAATATAAAAGATGTCTTTGGAACAGTCAGTAAAGAAGATTACTTTGACAGTATTTGGAATGATATTGTGGAAGCTGAAACGGAAGTAATGGATAATCCTACTTACATTATTTTAAATTTATGCAGAGTATTAGCATACAAAAAAGAAGGGCTTATCCTTTCAAAACGGGAAGGCGGTAAATGGGGAATATGCAATGTCCCTGAAAAGTATCGAACTTTAATAGTACAGGCTCTGGATGAATATTTATCTGATAAATCAACAGAATGGGATGAAAATAATGCCCATGAATATGCTGCATATATGATAACACAAATAAAGAAGCAGATAAATTGATTATATCATAAAAAGCAAGCAAAAACCGCCTTCAAGCCTTTTCTGGCAAGAAAGCGTTTTTTGCTTATAATGTAATTTAAATATAATCCGAAAGCCTTTACGCTTTACTTACTGTGCATAATTCTCTGATACTGAATAAATGATTTACCCGCGTGTCCTAAATCCATATTCCTTCTTTAATTTTTCAAAAATCTCAAAAGCTACTGGACAAATCTCTATCACATCCAATACACTAAGCAAGCTCGACAATCTCTCCGGCTGGTCAGTATATGGATATTTTTTGCAGCTATCCGGTTTGCAATCGCCTAATTTACAGTTGCCATTTTCCTGTAAGAAATCGCATGGTTTATGCTTGGTCTGATAATCCATACTATATTCTTCTTTTTCCAAGTAAGTATCAATAAACTGTTCGGATGTTATTCCCAAATATTTTGCATCCCTGTCAATGTCCTCTTTCGGAATGCTGCCTTTATACATCTTGCAGCAGTTTCTGCATTTGCTGCAGTCATAGTCTGCAAAAAGTTCTTTATGTAAGCGTAAAAATTGTCTGTCTAATTTTTTCTCATCTGCATGACATTTTAAGAAAGTACGAAACTTAAAATTTTCCTTCTCTTTTTTCTTTGCTTCTGCTCTCACTTTATCCGGTTGTATCATATATAGCGCCTCTTCCCACATTTTTATTTTACATTTTCCATTTCATTATGCAGTATTTTGTACAAAAAGCAATAATTAAAGCAGATTATAACCTAAACGTCAATCAAAAAAACGCCTTCAAGCCTTTACTGGCAAGAAAACGTTTTTTACTTAGAACGTAATATGAATATAATCTCCCGAAAGCCTTACGCTGATGCCGTCTTTTTCATCAGCGTCATATGAAGTAAAGCTGAAAGCACCCGAGTCGCTCTCGTCAACAAATTTTTTTACAAGCCTGCCATTCAGGTAAACATTTCCCTGACCTTCTGACGTTTTTTCATAGCTTATGCCATATTCTTCGTACTCCTTGAATTTTTCTTCAAGCGTTTTGCCGTCTGCAAATACAGAACTGCCCTCTGCTGTGCTTGTCTGCTGTTCAGTTCTTGCTATCACTATGGGCGCGGTCTCAATAGCATTTTCGGTTTCTACTATAATAAAGCTCTGCTGTCCGCCCTCGGCTTCATCCGTAATTATAACACTTGCGCTTTCGCCATCTGCAGGGGATTCAATCGCAATCGCCTCTTTTGGCGTGTTTTTCTGCAAATATGCGTAACGCTCTGTCCTCTTGTCAAAATCTTCCTGTGGGTAAGCCTGAATATCGGCAATCGGTCCGAAAAGCGTCGTGCTGCCGTCTGCATTTTGCGTGTCATTCCTTACAGTGTGTGCATCAATCGTACCTTTCGCATCATAGTAGATATACCTTGACTGCACACAGTCATCATTCTCATAACCGTCAAGAAAATATCTGAGCCGCTCCCCGTTTAAATAAAGATATCCGTCCTCTTTTTCAACTCCAAATTTCTCATATTCTTCCAGCAGTTCCTCCTCTGACAATTCACTACCTTCCAATCGCGCACTCTCTGACAATTCCCCGTCTTTTGACAGCTCCTCCTCCGACAGCCCACCGTCTGAATTTACTCTGTCATTTGAGCTAAGGCTATTCGTAGTCTGCTCTAACACCGCCTGATTTACCGACTCCTGATTTTGTGCCGCACCGCTTTCACTTCTGCCGCACGCTGAAAGCGCAAGCCCTGCCGCCGCAACCGCCGCCAAAACCGCCATGCCTGTAAAAATACTGCTTTTCTTCTTATTCATAATCACTTCAATCCTTTCCTGTATTTCATTTCTGCTAAAACCACTGTAAAACGGCATAATTTTATTTCTCCGCTCCTCAAGGCTAATCAGCATAAGCGCATACTCCTTACTGCCGCCTTCTCCCATTTCCGCAAGCACCATTTCGTCACAGCACAGCTCAATATCGCGGTTAAACAAGCTGTACATAACCCAGACAAAAGGATTAAACCAGTGAATGCACAGCACCGCTGCCATAAAAAGCTTTCTGAGCGCGTCAAAACGCCGTATGTGTTCAAATTCATGCGCCAGTACAAGGTGCAGCGTTTTTTTGTCATTTGCGTCCATGCTTTTCGGAATCAGTATAACTGGAACAAAAATTCCATAGGTAAGCGGTGAACTTATAAGGTCTGACTGACGCACAGATATATTTCTGCTAAGGCGATTATTTTCAAGAAATTCGTCTGCCAGACATAAAAGCTCACCTTCAAGAGGAACCGCCTGTGCGAATCTGCGTCTGCCGATTATATAAGCCGCTGAAAAATATAATGCCAATACTGCCGCGCCTAAAGCCCATACAATGGTAATTACTCCCATAATGCTGACATCATCAAAAACGTCTTTAAAACCGTCAATGATGCTGAATTTTCCCTGCTCGACTGCAATGTCATTTTCAATCTCCGCATCAAAATACGACACCTGTGTCATATTTGCTTTCACCTGTGACTGCGCTTCCCTATACGCATTATTTTCTGACATTTGTGTCATATTTGCGGCAAGTTTTTCTTCCAAAAATAAATATACGCTATGCTGTGACGGCACATAAAAAGGTATCATAAGCCGTACAAGCGCAAGCGTCCAAAGCAGCATAAGGATTTTCTTTGACAGCCTGTGCAAAAATATCCGCCTTGCCACAATAACCATGCAAATCATAACCGCGCCCGAAAAGCTCATTTGAAACAAGTTCATTACCGCCACCTCATTCCAATTCATCTACAAGCTGCCTCAACCTTTTTATCTCGTCCGCTGACAGCCTTCCCCTGCCCAGCAGAGCGGCAAACAGCTTATCGACAGCGCCGTCATAAATTTTGTTAATCAGCTCATTTGTTTCAGCCTCCTGCACTGCCTCCTTAGGAATAAGGGCGCGGCACACAAAATTAGGCTCAATACGCTCAATCGCGGCCTTTTTTATGCAGCGCTTAATTAACGTGTATGTAGTATTTTTATTCCAGCCAACCTCCTTTGCAAGTCGTTCCGCTATGGATTTCGCCGTAGAATCCCCGTTCTGCCATAAGACTTCCATTATTTTAAGTTCCGAGTCAAAAAGTTTTGTCACGCTCATTTTTAATATTCCTCCTCAATTTTTTAAATTACTATATATTTTATAAAGATGAATTTCCCCTTTTGTTTATATAATCTTTCAAGCATTTTTGAAACTCTATTCGATAACGCAGAATTCAGGCAAAATATATAAATAAGTAGTGCTTTGCTGCGTAGCAGCACCAATGTACTGTATCTGTGATACAGTACATTAACGCGATTTTTATATATTTTGGCTAAATTCGGACAGCTTAGAACACGTTTTGCAGCTATATAGACTACTACTGTAGTATGCGCTTTCCTATAGACTACCACAGTAGTATATCAATGTCAAGTATTTATTTAAACAAACCTAAAACAAATCTAATAAATATTTCTGCCACATTTTTTACCTAAAACAACTTCTGCAAATATTTTCTGCTGCATTTTATTCCGCACAAATAAAAAATCGCTACAGCCCTTTTTTAAAAGAACTATAGCGATTTTTTCAATCCACCTTCCAGTTATCAAGCTCCGATTTCAACACCGCCAAAAGCTCGCTCTCAGGCACCTTGCGCACTATCTCGCCTTTTTTGATAAGAAGTCCCTCTCCAATACCGCCCGCTATGCCTATGTCCGCCTCTTTCGCCTCGCCCGGACCGTTTACCGCGCAGCCCATCACGGCTACCTTGATGTCAAGGTCATAACCCTGCACAAGATTTTCCACCTGATTAGCCAGCCCGATAAGGTCTATGTTTGTCCTGCCGCACGTAGGGCACGATACTACCTCGATACCGCCCTTCCTAAGCCCAAGCGTGCGCAAAATAAGCTTTGCCGACTTGATTTCCTCTACAGGATCTCCCGTAAGCGATACCCTGATAGTGTCGCCAATGCCCTGATTAAGTATAATTCCAAGCCCTATCGCAGACTTGATATTCCCACTCGTAACCGTACCCGACTCCGTAATACCCACATGAAGCGGATAAGGTGTCTTTCCCGCCAAAAGCTCGTGCGCCTTTACGCTCATCAGCACATCTGACGACTTTATGCTGATAACAATATTTTCATAGCCCAGCTCCTCTATCATATGTACCTTGTCAAGCGCACTCTCAACAATGCCCTCAGCCGTCACGCCCTTGTACCTCTCGACAAGCTCCTTCTCAAGCGAACCGCTGTTTACGCCCACGCGTATAGGTATATCCCTCTCCCGAGCCGCCTTCACCACCTCAGCGACCTTATCACGCCCGCCTATGTTCCCAGGATTTATGCGAATTTTGTCGGCGCCGTTTTCGATAGCGGCTATCGCCATTTTGTAGTCAAAATGAATATCCGCCACAAGCGGAATATCTATCTGCTTTTTAATCTCTCTAATCGCCCGCGCCGCATCAATCGTCGGCACAGTACACCTGATAATATCGCACCCCGCCTCCTGCAGCCTAAGTATCTGCGCCACAGTCGCCGCTACGTCATCCGTCTTTGTATTTGTCATCGACTGAATCATTATAGGATTACCGCCACCGATTACCTTATTTCCGATTTTTATTACCTTCGTATTGTCGCGATACATAATACTCCTTACTCCTTCCTACATCCTACTGCCTTTACACCTTTCATATCCCTTCAATCTTTCCCAGTTTGAAACTTCATCTTCAATTTCAGATATATCCATTGAAAGATACGGCAGCCCAATATCATTATACAGTTCAATCAGTTCAAACTTTGAAATTCCTAAAATCTCCGCCGCTTTACCATGGGAAATCGTTTTATCACTAATATACGGATATAAAAGCAACGCATTTCTCTCCATCTCCGCTCTTTTGCTTTTCGGATACATATACATCTTCATTCCATCCGGCACCTTAATACTAACATCTGTAAAAGTCATAAAACCCTCCCTCCAAAATTCCAACTCGCTTTCATTCTTTATAATACAAAAGCATCATAAAGTCCCAGCCAACAACGTAAGCCCGAGCGGGGGCATATACCCCACGAGGACCTTGGGAAACGTCGGCACTTAGCGAAACAAGCTGCAAAAGCATAGCTCCTTTTGCAGCGCCGTTGAGCTTAGTGTCCGCTACGTTTCCCACTGAGCGAGAGCGATGTCCGAATGGAGTATATGCCCCCGCTCGGGCGCCTCTTGCCACACCCCCTTACCCACACTTTCTCAAAATATCTTCCTCAAATCATTATAAAACACAAACACCATCAAAACCATCAAACAAACAAACCCAATAAAATGCACCATCCCCTCCTTCTCCGGCGCCACAGGCTTCCCCCTCACAACCTCAATCAACATAAACAACAACCTCCCCCCATCAAGCGCAGGCAAAGGCAGCAAATTCATAACCCCCAAATTCACACTAAGCAGCACAGCAAAATTAATCATCGTAATAACCACAGTAGGCAACCCATACGGCTTAGCCATCTCAATCGTATCATCAATTGTCACCGCAATCCCCACAGGCCCCGAAAGATCATTCGCCGTAAGCCTGCCCTGCACCAGCATAACCAGACTCTTAACAGTAGTTTTCAGCCAATACCGCACCTCAAACGCACTGTATTTCAGCAAATTAACCCCCTTGCACTCCATATACTCCCCAATCGAAAACCCAATATAATACCTATTATCCTCCTCGCTAAACTTAGGCGTAAGCGTCGTCTTAAACCTCTCGCCGCCACGCTCATACTCAATATCTATCGGCTCACCCGCGCTCAAAGCAGAAACAAACGTCACCTCACCCTGCAGATAAATCCGCTCACCGTCAAGCCTAGTAATCAAGTCCCCAGCACGAAGCCCCGCCGCCTCAGCAGGATACCCCTCCGTCAAAGAACCCACGACAGGCAGCGTAGTCCCCGAAAAGCCTACAACAATAAGCGCCAGCAAATACGCAAGCACAATATTAAAAAAAGGCCCCGCAAAAACCGTCGCTATCCTAGACCACACATTAGCCTCATTAAACGCCCCCTCATGCGCCTCCTCTTTGCTGCCGCCATCTTTATCAGACGAATACATTCCGTCCTCGCCCTCAAACATACACGCGCCGCCAATCGGCAAGAGCCTCAGCACATACCTAGTTTCCCCCTTGGTAAACTTCGCCACCACAGGTCCCATACCGACCGCAAATTCAAGAACCCTTATGCCATTCAGCTTTGCAATCAAAAAATGCCCCAGCTCATGCGCTATAACCACCACGCTGAAAACGATAATAAACACTATTATAGTCACAACCATTATTTATGTCTGCCTCCTCAATATTTCGCCAGAATATGCTCGTAAGCCTCCTGCTCCGCGCCAAGAATTTCCTCCACACCCGGCTCGTCAATACGCTTATGAGCGTCCATACACATTTCTATAATATCCATTATCTCCAAAAAGCGTATTTTTTTCTGCAAAAACAGACTTACCGCCTTTTCATTCGCCGCATTAAACACAGTCGGCATGCTGCCGCCCTCACGCGCCGCGCGCATGGCAAGCTTCAAGCCCGTAAAGGTTTCCACATCAGGCTTTTCAAACGTTATGCTGCCAAGCTCATAAAAATTCACGCGCTTTCCATTCATAGGGCGCCTGTCAGGATAAAACAGCGCATACTGTATCGGCAGCTTCATGTCAGGCATGCCAAGCTGCGCGATTATGCCGCCGTCCGCGTACTCCACCATCGAATGAATAATGCTCTGCGGATGCACGACCACCTCAATGTCATCAAGTCCTACATCAAAAAGCCATCTCGCCTCCATTACCTCCAAGCCCTTGTTAACAAGCGTAGCAGAGTCAACCGTAATCTTATGCCCCATAGACCAATTCGGGTGTTTCAGCGCGTCTTCAAGCTGTACGCCCTCAAGCTCCTTTCGTGTCCTGCCCCTGAACGGCCCGCCTGACGCCGTGATAAGCAGCTTGCTTACGCTCTCCCTTTTCTGCCCCTGCAGCGACTGGAAAATCGCGCTGTGCTCACTGTCCACAGGCAAAATCGCGACGCCCTCCCTTGCGGCAAGCGGCATAATAATATGCCCCGCCGTCACAAGCGTTTCCTTATTTGCAAGCGCGATATCCTTGTGCGCCTTGATAGCCGCTATCGTCGGACGTATTCCTATCATGCCCACAATAGCCGTCACAAGCATTTCCATTTCAGGCATCTGCGCTATCCGCAAAAGCCCTTCCATTCCATGCATAACCTCAATATCCGTGTCCGCAAGCCTCTGCGCAAGGTCTTTTGCCGCCGACTCGCTCTGCATTGACACAAGGCGCGGCTTAAACTCCCTCGCCTGCTTTTCCATAAGCGCGACATTTGAGCCCGCAGCCAGCCCCGCCACCTGCAAATCAGGATTTTCCCTCACAATTTCAAGCGTCTGCGTGCCAATCGAACCCGTTGAACCAAGAATCGCTATCGTTTTCACATTAACTCCTCTCTGCCTGCCGCAGCAGACCTTCAAATCAGGGTAGTAAAATTTTTAATGCTTTTATTAAAATATACTATATCCTTGTGAGTAATATTATCAAAAAATACGTTATCGGCGCCGTAAAAATCACGCTGTCAAAGCGATCCATTATCCCGCCATGCCCTGGGATAAGCTTCCCATAATCCTTTATATCGTGGTTACGCTTTATCGCCGACGCCGCCAAATCCCCCACCTGGGAAATCACGGAGCCTACCGCGCTTACTATGGCAAGCGTCACAGCAAATCCCTCTATCCCAAACACCTTACCGATATAAACCCCAAACAAAAAACCAACCAAAGCAGAGCCCGCAATCCCGCCGACAGAGCCCTCTATCGACTTTTTAGGGCTAAGCACGGGCGCAAGCTTATGCTTTCCGACAAGCACCCCGACAAGATACGCGCAAGTGTCAGAAATCCATGAGCTTATAAAAATCGCCCACACAAAATAAATCCCATGCTCCAGCTCCCTTGTCAAAAACACAAACGACAGCATCACAGGCGCATAAATAAGCGAAAAATACGCCGCCATCACCTGATTTGCCGTAAATTTTGGAAAACTGAACACATACACGAACATAAGCGCCATCATAAACAATATCACGGCTATCATAAAGCAGTCCGACGTTCTGATAAAGTAAACCGCAATATAGTACAAAGTCACGCCAATCAATCCCGTCATCTCAAGCATATTCAGCTTTGCCGAACCCTTTTCCCTTATCCCGCACGCCTTAGTAAGCTCCAAAAATCCCACGATTGAAACAAGGTAAAGCGTCACGGCAAGCACAGCGCCGCCCGACAGTATAGTCACAAGCGCGATAATCACCAGAAAAACCGCGCTGATAACTCTCTCCTTGCTGATTTTCTTAAAAACTCCGGAAGCCATTCCCCTAGTCCTCCTTCACCAGACCATATCTTCTATCCCTGTTTTCATAAGCCTTGACAGCCTTTTCAAGCTCCTCCTTGTTGAAATCAGGCCATGGCACAGAGGTATAGTAAAACTCCGCATATGCAAGCTGCCAAAGCAGATAATTCGATATCCTCTGTTCGCCCGAAGTCCTAATCATCAAATCAGGGTCAGGAAGTCCCGCCGTGTCAAGCTCCGCCTCAATAGCCTTTTCATCAATGTCATCAGGCGAAAGCACGCCGTCCTTTACTTTTTGGGCAAGCTTTTTCACAGCGCGCGTTATCTCGTCGCGGCCGCCGTAATTTATGGCTATCTGAAAATGAAGTCCTGTATTGTGAGCCGTAGCCTCCTCCAGCTTTGCTATTTTCTCGCGTATGTCATCGTCAAGCCTCGTCTTATCGCCCAAAACCCTCACGCACATATTGTTTTTCTGCGCACGCTTTAAGCAATTCTTCATATAATTGCGCAGAAGGTTCATAAGCGCGTCAACCTCCTCCTGCGGTCTGTTCCAGTTTTCCGTGGAAAAAGCATACACAGTAAGATAATTGATGCCCATATTGTAGGCAATTTCGCACATATCCTCCACAGTCTTAGCGCCTTGTACGTGTCCCGCCGTGCGCGGCAGTCCCTTCGCTTTAGCCCAGCGCCCGTTGCCGTCCAAAATTATCGCCACATGATTTGGCACGCTCATACACATTCTCCTTTTCCTTCAATCTGCCTTCTACCTTTGAAAAAACGCAAGCGTTTAAGCTTGCGTTTACACAGTCATTATCTCCTTTGACTTATCATCAATAGCTTTATCAACGTCCTTTATATACTTGTCCGTAAGCTTCTGCACAGCCTCCTCCAAGTCCTTAATCTCATCCTCTGAAACCTCAGTCTTTGCAAGCTTTTTGAAGGAATCATTCGCCTCGCGCCTGATATTGCGGATAGCCACCTTGCTCTCCTCGCCCTTTTTCTTGACTTCCTTTACAAGATCCTTCCTGCGCTCTTCGGTAAGCTCCGGAAATACAAGACGAATAACACTCCCGTCATTGCTCGGCGTAATGCCGACATCTGAGCTCATAATAGCCTTCTCAATCTCCTTAATAAGGCTTTTCTCCCACGGCGCGATCTGCAGCATTCTCGCCTCGGGCACAGTTATGTTTCCCACTTGTTGAATGGGCGTCGGCGTACCATAATAATTTACCTTAATCTTATCAAGCACATGCGGATTTGCCCGCCCCGCGCGTATAGTCTGATAATCCGATAAAAGAAAATCAAACGCCTTCTGCATTTTCTCATCATATACCTTTACTCTTGAATCCATAGTATTCCTCCATCTGCGCTGCCCTTATGCATACGCAGCTTATGCCGACAGCGCAGGCATAAACCGCTGACTGATAAAGCTTACCGCTTTCTCCTTTATCTGCACGCTTTTTCCAGCGCCCAGCAATCTTCATTGTCTGAAAAACTACACGGTAATCACCGTACCGCTTGTTTTTCCCTCCACCGTATTGACGATACTGTTCTCCTCGTTAAGCCCGAATATCGTCATCGGCATCCTGTTTTCCATACACAAAACAGCCGCCGCCAAATCCATTATCCCAAGCTGCTTATCAACCACGTCCTTAATAGGAATGGTATCATACTTTTTAGCGTCTTTATTGAGCTTCGGATCGGAGTCATAAACGCCGTCAACCGCGCGCGCCGACAGTATCATATCCGCCTCTATCTCAACCGCCCTGAGCACAGTGCCCATATCCGTCGAAAAATACGGATGCCCTATGCCGCCTGCAAAAAACACCACCTTGCCCGCATTTAAAGCCGCAAGCGCCCTGTCCTTTGAAAAAAGCTCCGTGAACGCCGCGCACTGGAACGGAGTAAAAATCTCTGTCCCCATGCCGACAAACCTAAAAATCTCAGATACATAAATACAGTTCATAACCGTGGCAAGCATGCCTATCTGGTCTGCCTTAGTCCTGTCGATAGTCTCGCTGGTCCTTCCGCGCCAGAAATTGCCGCCGCCGATAACAATAGCCACCTGCACATTTTTATCGACAATCTGCTTAACCTGCCTTGCCACAGCCGTCACAGTAGGCTCGTCAAAGCCAAATTTTTTATCTCCTGCAAGCGCCTCGCCGCTAAGCTTTAACAATATTCTTTTCACTGATACCTCCATACCGCCTACGGCTGCCAAACATCTAAATGTCTGGGACTATTTTCTGTTCTTCTTGAACTCGTTAAAGAATGAAGTCGGGCTAATCTCAGCATAGCACTGTGAGCACATGCCTTCGATAACAGCGCCATTGTTAATCTGTACTGATTTTGACTTGATATTGCCCATCACGATAGCCGACGTGTCAAGAATTACAGGACCATGCACATCAATGTCGCCCTTGACAGCGCCTGCGATAACTGCGCTTGTCGCAAAAATATTGCCGATAACAACCGAGCTCTGTCCGATTTTTACGCTGCCCTTGCTCTTAATCTCGCCGTTAATCTGCGCAGACTCCGCATAAATCTCCGCCGCCGCTGAATTTCCGTTGATGCTTCCCGTCACATTAAGCTTGCCGAGGATATCAATGTTTCCCGTGATGCTTCCCATCAAATCCATGTTGCCGCTGCTGCTCACGTCACCCGTGATATTCATGCCCTCTGTAATGATTGCCGTATCTGCAGATGCCGCAGCGCTTGCGTCCATAGCAGGCTCCTCTGCTGCTGGAGCATCCATCAATGTCGGCTCCTCCACATTTTGTTCCACTTCATTTAAAAGCTGTTCCATTTCCATATTATTTGCCTCACTTTTCATATTATTATTTTCGTATTCAACCGGGGTTTCCGTTTCCGCAACCGCCGCCTGCTCCTGCACTGTCTCTGCGGCATATTCCGCCGCCTGTCCAGCCTCCACTGCCATTTCAGGCATAGTCTCAGGCTCAGCCGTAGCAGGCTCCTCCATTATTTCAGGCGCTGCCTCAGTTTCAACCTCTATTTCAGACGCCGCCGCTGTCTCTGCCGCAACAGGTTCTTCTGCTGTAATATCAGGCACTGCTATAGGTTCAGGCTCAAACATCGGCTCGCTGCCCAGCGCCTCCACTTCTTTTTCAAGCATAGCCTCCAAATCCGCGAAATCACTGTCAGCCGTTCCAAACAAATCCTCCGAAGATGAGGCAACCTCGTCTAAATCAGCCGCATCGTCAAGATTTATGCCATTTACAGCGTCATCAGCCTCCAAATCATTTACCGCCTGCGATAAATCCTGCTTTAAATCTTGAAAAAATCCCATCTTAATCCTCCATTTATCTCATCTTTTTATTCATAACAACAGAAAAACCGCAAAGCGCATTTTCTATTGCCTTAAAGCCCAAGCGCCCGTCAGTGCAGATGCTGTACAGGCACCGTGTCCGCCGAAATCGGAAGAAGCACGGTATTCTCAGACTCTAATATCGTTTCAATAATATGCGGAAGCGCCTCCACAGTAGTGTCCTTGTTGCCCGCGTCGTGAAACAGTACCACGGCATTATTGTAATTGTTTATATTGTTAAGCACATTGTTTTCAATCTGCTGCGCGCTCACATAGCCTCTAGCCGCGTCTCCGCTCGACACATTCCAGTCAAAGTAGACCATGCCCCGCTCCTCAAGATATGCCGCAAACTCCCTCATATCTATATCACTGATGGTATTGCTGCTCCCTCCTGGGAAACGCACTATATTACAGTCAGCTCCCGTAAGCTCATAAAGATAGTCGTGCAGCTTGGACAAATCCTTTGCATACGCATCAACCGACTGGTAAATGTCCTTATACACATGGCTGTACGAATGCATCGCAAGAGTGTGCCCTTCGTCAACAATACGCTTATACTGCTCCGCATAATTGCCGTCCTTGCCTACCACAAAAAAAGTCGCCTTTACCCCGTATTCACCCAAAATATCGAGTATCCTGTCAGTATTGGGACTTGGTCCGTCATCAAAGGTCAGATAAACTCTCCTTATTCCTGAGCCGCTGTCAGTGTCATTGTCCCAGATAACATTTTCAAGCTCCTCGCCCTCTGCAATGTCAGCCGCCTCAGAAGCGTCCACCTTGTCGCCGTGAATATTTTCCACGTCTGATAAGGCATCTGCGCTGCTGCCTTCGGGCGCTATTGGAACATAAGCGCTGCTTGCCTGTGACAGATAACTGATTTCCTCTTTTAACTCGATTACATCTTTTCTAAGATTAATCACCACCACCAGCATTACAACACATATGCACACCGTCAAAATAGCAAACACTGAAACGAGCACATTCAAAAAGTCCCTCGGTGTCCTCTTAACCTCCGCAAAGCCTAAATCAAGCTCCTCCTCGGCAATCTCAGCGTCAAGCCTTCCCTCATCAGGCTGTAAAGCCTCTTTCTGCTCCTTTGGCATATACCTTCATTCCCGCTTTACAATTTTTATAGACACACAGATTATACCACACAACCACCACTTTAGAAAAGAACTTTTTCTAATGTTAATTAATTTTTCCTAATTTATATTAAATTTTCATTATAATGCGCCCGCTCGCCGCCTATAAATTTCGGTCTTGTCCTTGCGCAGACGACATAAGCGCCTCCAATATTCGGATGCTCTATCCTGACAGGCACAGCCACGGCTTTAAGATGCATTCCGATAAGCGTGCTGCCTATGTCAATTCCCGCGTCCGCGCGTATATTTTCAACCGCAACAGGATTTTCCATATATTTCCATGCCGCCGTCGAGAAAGAGCCGCCCGCCTTCGGCACGGGCATAACGTTCACAACCTCATACCCAAATTTTTCCGCCGTGCCAGCCTCCACAATAAGCGCCCTGTTAAGATGCTCGCAGCACTGCGCCGCCGCCAGAATATGCGCCGCCTGAAGCTCGCCATAAATTGCCTTAAACACAGCCTCTCCAAGCTCCGCGCTTGAAAATGTTCCAATCCTCTGCGACGCAATCTCGCTTGTAGAGCAGCCAATCACCACAAGCTGCCCCTCAGACATCCGCGCCTCCTCCAAAAATTCCCTAACTACTCTTTTCGCGTCAAAAATCTCTTTTTCAAACATATAACCCTCCCCTCCGCCTCTGGCGGTTCTTCTTTCATTCTTCAAATCTGCGCTTTTCCCACTAAAATCCTAAGCCCTCTTATTTTTCCCAAAAACCTTGAAATTCCCCAAGATACAATAAGCACTGCCGCAGCTTCCACCATATTTAAAAGATACGAAGGATTATCCTCCGACACAAGCCCGCGAATTACAAGTATCAGCAAATACCCGGACAGTATGTATATGCCCATGCTTTCCGTTCCCAAAGCCCTCAGCGCCTTCCATTCACACTTAAAATACCTTAATGCGCAGCCCCAGGACAATATAAAAAATCCGCTTCCTGCAAAACCTATAAACATTCTGTAAAAGTCTATCAAAAGCTGTCCTGCAGCATCCTTCCCCACAAGCTTATACCCTGTAAGATAAATAAAATCATTTTCATCAAAAAACAAAAACATTACTCCAAAAACAACACCCGCTGCCGCTGCCGCCCATGGCGCCATAAGCTTATCAACCTGCCCCCTGTGCCTTTCAATATATTTATGCCCATAAAAGGACACGACAAAATACGGCAGCATATACTTATACGCCCCAAGCCCCAGACCGTCTGGTATGAAAAAAAGCAATACAAATCCAGCCAAATACACCAAAACCGAATCTTTAAAAAAATAATGCACCGCATACACAATTATAAAGCACCAAAATGCAGCCCACAAAAACCACAGATTGTTAAGCACAGAATAAAAATATGCAAACACAATCGCCTGAGACTGCGCATCTACCCTAATATAACCAATAACCAGCCCTCTCGCATAGTCAATTGCCGTCCACAAAAATATCGGCGAAAGCAGCTTTACAGCCCTCGCTTTCAGAAGCCGTCTTCTCTTGTCCTTAGTATCTGCGCGCTTCATGCTCCCCCAGCCCAAATATCCGCTTATCATCATAAAAAGCGGCATATGAAAGCTGTAAATAAACTGATACAGCCTGTCATGAAAATAAAGCATATTCTCACTGAATCCCTCGCCGCTTCCCTCCTGAATACAATGCCCCAGCACCACAAGCACAATCGCAAATCCCCTGAGAACATCCGGCAGCCTTTCTCTCTCCTCGCTCATCCGACACCCCGCATAAAAACCATTTTAATCCGACCTTTGTAGTGTTTTAATGTTTTTTTCTCAATGTTTTAAATATACCGCGATTGACAAAAAAATGCAATAATGTTATCATCTCATTAGTGTTCCTAATAAGAACTACTACAAAAAGGCAAAGCATAATTTCAGAAAGGAGATTTTTATGCCAAAATTAAATGAAAACTACCTAAATCTTAAAGAAAGCTACCTTTTTACAGAGATAGCGCACAGAGTAAACGCGTACACGGCGGCAAACCCGGACAAAAAAGTAATCCGCCTCGGCATCGGCGACGTAACCCTCCCTATCGGCTCAGAGGTTATAGCGCAGCTTCACGAGGGCGTTGACGCGCTTTCAAAGGCTGAAACCTTTAAAGGCTATGGTCCCGAACAGGGCTATGATTTTCTCCGCAATGCGATTGTTGACTACTACAAAAGGAATGGCGTCTCAATCGAGGCAGACGAAGTATTTGTTTCCGACGGCGCCAAAAGCGATACAGGCAACATAACGGATCTTTTTGCCAAAGACAACGTTATTATGATACCCGATCCAGTATATCCCGTATATGTGGACACAAACATAATGAATGGCAGAAGCATCACCTACATAGACGCAAACGCGGAAAATAATTTTCTTCCAATGCCCGACCGCACAAAACACGCAGACATCATATATATCTGCTCTCCCAATAACCCTACAGGCGCAGCGTACAACAAGGAGCAGTTAAAGGAATGGGTGGACTACTCGCTTGAAAACGACGCTATAATCCTCTATGATTCCGCATATGAATGTTTCATCACTGATGAAACGCTTCCCAGAAGCATTTTTGCCATCGAAGGCTCTAAAAAATGCGCGATTGAGTTCTGCTCCCTCTCAAAAACCGCAGGCTTCACAGGCACAAGATGCGGCTACACAATAGTGCCCAAGGCGTTGAAGTTCACGGCATCAAACGGCACCGAAATGTCGCTCAATTCTATGTGGAACCGCCGCCAGACAACAAAATTCAACGGCGTTTCATATATCGTGCAGAAGGGCGCAGCCGCCGTCTTCTCCGTAGAGGGAATGGCGCAATGCAAGGAAAACATAAAATACTATCAGGAAAATGCCCGCATAATCGCAGAAGTGTTTGCAAAAAAGGGAATCCGCTATTTCGGCGGCATAAACTCACCTTACATCTGGTTTGAGTGCCCTGACAATATGGATTCATGGGACTTCTTTGATTATCTTTTGAACAATGCGCAGGTAGTCGGCACTCCCGGAGCAGGCTTTGGCAAAAACGGGCAGAAATTCTTCCGCCTGACCTCATTTGGAAACAGGGAAAATACAATCGAGGCTATGGACAGAATAGATAGGCTGTTCTAACAGGCAAACTGTCACGGCAGTCAAATAAAAGCCCCAACAATCTTTGAATTGTCGGGGCTTTTATATTCTTGACTATGCAAGAGATACATTGGCAGCTCTGAGCTTAGAGCTGTTCTTGGGATCCTGCTCAATGTCGAAGGTAACTTTCTGTCCCTCCTCAAGGGTTTTATAGCCATCTGATAAAATAGCTGAAAAATGTACGAATACATCTTCTCCAGTGCTTTCATTTGTAATGAAGCCATAGCCCTTCTGTGCATTGAACCACTTTACAGTTCCGTTATTCATGTTTTGACCTCCATTATAATTTTCGCGTATTCCTATATACCTAAAAAACTGACTTATCGCCGCAATTCAAATGGAATGATTGCGGAACAAGTCAGCACATAGTTCTAATTGAATACTAAAAATATTCTACTACATAAATTTTTATAAGTCAACAATAAGTATTATATTTTCATCAATATTTTCATCAATTTTTTTGCCGCCGCCAATTGCCATACCTTTCATACTGTGATAAAATATATTTATCATCGGAGTATGGCTAAAAATCAGAAATTTTTCGATAAATTATTCAAATCAGGCTAATTTTTCCAGCCAAAATGCCGATATAATTTAAAATAGAGAGAATAGAGAAATTAATGTTTTGATTCATATAAAAAAGGAGTGGTACATATGTCAAACATTTTCTGGAACTCATCTTCAATTAGCAGCTTTTTCAATACATCGTTAAACGCAAGCACTTCGGGGCTTGGCGGGCTTTACAGCGCGTTCAGCGATTCCGCGATGATCAAGTCAGGCTCATACAAAAAGCTTATGCGCTCTTATTTCGACACTATGGAGGCTGAGTCAAAGAGTTCTTCTTCAAGCAAGACGGACAGTTCAAAGAGTTCTTCAAGCTCAAGCTCATCAAAGTCAAGGCATGCCTGCACTTACACATATGACAGCACCAGAAAGACCGTCAGCAAAGTAAGCAACAAGGTTTTAGACGAGCTTTTAAGCGACGAACCCAGAAAATCCAGCATCACAAATCCTGTGCTTGACGAGCTCTTAAAGAAGGATAACCAGACAGCAGACGGCACAGTCACAGACAAGACGCAGCCTGATTCAAGCTCTCCCGCTACGGAGGCTGCGGCAGGCACGGTCATCGATGAAGCTGTATAATCAACCTATCAATAAAAAGCACAGTTTTACGGCTGTGCTTTTTTTATTTATGACAATAGAACATCCGCAGAGGTGCTTTCTATTGCCGCTGTCACAAAGCTGCGGTTCTTTACATATATTAATAAAAATATATGTAAAGGTTTTTTTATGTCAAAAATAAAGCAAGCAGAAAGCCCCGCCTATTCCGGCAATCTCACTGTAAACGTTACCTCCTCCACGGGGCTTATACCTGTATCAAACGCCACTATTACAATATCGCTCACAGGCGCTCCCGACTCAGTATTGGAAACGCTCACCACAGATTCATCAGGGCAGACGCAGACAGTATCGCTGCCCGCGCCGAATATTTCGTACAGCAGCAATCCCGACAGCACGCAGCAGCCGTATTCAGAATATGACATCACTGTCACTGCCCCGGGATACGAGCCCGTATCAGTGTCAGGCACGGAGATACTTCCCGAGGTAAACGCCATACAGCCGATTACAATGACGCCGATTGAGGAGGAAGGCTCAGAAAGCGCGGATGAAAACGTAGTTATTCCCGACCACACCCTTTACGGCGATTATCCGCCAAAGATTCCCGAGGCCGAGATAAAGCCCACCGATGAATCGGGCGAAATCGTTCTCAGCCGCGTGGTTATCCCCGAATATGTCATAGTGCATGACGGCCCGCCGCAGGACTCAGGCGCCCCGAATTATTACGTGCGCTACACAGATTATATAAAAAATGTCGTTTCCTCCGAAATCTACGCAACATGGCCTGAAAACACCATTTACGCCAACACGCTTGCAATAATGTCCTTCACGCTTAACAGGGTATATACGGAATGGTACAGAAACCAGGGATACAATTTTACAATCACGTCATCTACAGCCTACGACCAGAAATGGATATACGGCAGGAACATATACGAAAACGTAAGCCGCATAGTAGACACAATCTTTGCAAACTACCTCTCGCGCCCAGGTGTCAAACAGCCCATTTTCACATCTTACTGCGACGGCAGCCGCACCACCTGCAGCGGCTTATCGCAATGGGGAAGCAAATACCTTGGCGACCAAGGCTATACGCCAATCGAAATAATAAGGTATTATTATGGAAACGACATGTATATAAACAGCAGCCAGTATATCTCCGGCGTACCCTCGTCATGGCCCGGCTACGACTTAAACATTGGCGCGTCAGGACAGAAGGTGCTGCAGCTCCAGCAGCAGCTTAACCGCATATCGCAAAACTACCCTGCCATACCCAAAATAGATGAAGACGGCATATACGGCAGTGGCACAGCGGAGGCAGTGCGGGTTTTCCAGAGAGTGTTCGGCCTGCCCGCCACAGGCATAGTTGACTACCCTACCTGGTACAAAATATCAGAAATATACGTAGGCGTCTCCCGAATAGCAGAGCCTGGCTGAAAATCCAAGCCTGCTATTCCAGATAGTAAAGGCGCTCTATTTCCTCAAGCCCAGCCCTCGCGCTTGTTGCCTCAGTAAGCTCCCTGCAAAGACGGTCATACTCCTCTATCGGGACAATGGCCGTCATTTCCACGTCAGCCGCATATACGCTGTCCTCCACGCTTACTCCCCTGCCTGACAGAATATGCTGTATTTTTCCTATGCTGTTGTAATCCGCCTTTATTTTAAGCTTAACGCCAAAATGCTGTGTTTTGACCTCACCCGCGTCAAGCGCCGCCTTGACCGCGCCCGAATACGCGCGCACCAGCCCTCCCGTGCCAAGCAGCGTGCCTCCGAAGTACCTCGTCACGACCGCAGCGGCATTGCGTATGCCGCTGCCCAAAAGCACCTCCAGCATAGGCCTGCCCGCCGTGCCGCTCGGCTCGCCGTCATCGCTGCTCCTCGTAAGCTGCGCGCCGTCGCCTATCACAAACGCCGAGCAGTTGTGGCGCGCGTCATAATATTTCTTTTTCATCTCGTCAATAAAAGCTGCCGCCTCATTCTCGTCAGCCACAGGGCGCACAGTCGCTATAAAGCGCGATTTCTTCTCGACAAGCTCTGCAGTCGTCTCCCGCATAAGCCGCCTTATATTTTCATCAGGCACTGACACTCCTCCTCACAGATGCTAAAGCGCACGCAAAACCGTATTTGCGGCGCGCAGTCTTATTATTTTCAAACAGTTTACCACATAACTGTATAAAAGGTAAATATTTTGTCATAAATAAAGAATAAATAAACTGGAAAAAAAATCTTTATTTAATCCTGCTAATTTGGTATAATATATGGAATAATGCAATGAGATACTCCAAGCATGCGGCTCCATATGCCATGCAGAGGATTTCCAGACGGAGGTGACTCTATGAATTACGGGAAAAGGGGAATACATAAAATCCAAAAATCCCTTACTTCAAAATCTATAAAATTCCAAAAAATGTTTTTTGTAATGCTTCTGCGCCTGCTCATACTGGCAGTGATTTCTGCGGGTGTGATAGGAGCGTGCTTTGCTGTCGGCGTGTTCAAGGGTATTCTTTACTCTGCTCCCGACATCGATCCCGCCTCGGTTCTGCCTATGGGCTTTGCGTCAGTTATGTATGACGCGGAGGGCAATGAGATGACAAAGCTTGTTGCCGCCAATTCAAACCGAAGCCAGGAGGATATGAGCAAAATTCCGCAGGATCTTGCAGACGCTTTTGTCGCCATAGAGGACGAGCGTTTCTATTCCCACAACGGTATCGATATCAAGGGTATTATCCGTGCAGGCGCCGCAGTATTTGAGAGCGGCGAGCTTTCGCAGGGAGCTTCTACCATCACACAGCAGCTTATCAAAAACAATGTGTTTGAAAACTGGACAAATGAGAGCGACATCCAGAAAATAAAGCGAAAAATACAGGAACAGTATCTTGCAGTCGAGCTTGAAAAAAAGATGTCAAAGGAGGACATTCTCGAGGCGTATATGAACACCATAAACCTCGGCCAGAATACGCTTGGAGTAAAAGCCGCGGCGCGCAGATATTTCAATAAGGAGACTTATCAGCTCACTCTCTCGGAGTGCGCCGTGATAGCCGCGATCACCCAGAGGCCGACGGCGCTAAATCCCATATCCAACCCCGAAGCAAACGCCAAGAGACGCAAGGACGTGCTCGACAAAATGAAGGAGCTTGAATTTATCACGCAGGCAGAGTATGACGAGGCAATGGCAGACGACGTGTACAGCAGAATAGCGGAAACCAACGCGGAAATTTCAAACAATTCGGTCTATACATACTTCGAGGATGCCGTGACCGAACAGGTCTTCAACGACCTTATGGAAATAAAGGGCTACAACGAATCACAAGCCTACAATGTGCTCTACAGCGGCGGTTTAAGCATATTTACCACGCAGGATCCCAAAATACAGTCAATTTGTGATGGCATATACAGCAACGAGGAAAATTTCCCTGAAAATTCCAAATGGCATTTAAGCTATGCCCTCACCATTGAAAAGGCTGACGGCACAAAGGAAAACCACAGTTCCGAAATGTTCAGGACATATTTCAGGCAGACAAATTCCAACTTCAATATGATTTATTCGTCACAGGAGGATGCATACGCCGCTATTGAGGAATACAAGGCGGCAGTTATGTCTGAGGGCGACAAGGTTGACGGCGAGAATGTCTCGCTTGTCATACAGCCGCAGGTATCGCTTGTAGTCGAGGATCAGGCTACAGGCTATGTAGTCGCGATGATTGGCGGGCGCGGCGCCAAATCGGCGAGCCGTACACTCAACAGGGCTACAAATACCGTAAGGCAGCCCGGCTCCACCTTCAAGGTGCTCTCGACGTATGCTCCCGCATTGGACAGCGCGGGACAGACGCTTGCGTCAGTGCAGAATGACGCGCCGTTTTCCTACGCCAACGGAAAACCTGTAAGAAACCACTGGAGCGGCGGATACAGAGGGCTTCTCTCTTACCGCTACGCGATACAAATGTCAGCAAACGTCGTCACCGTCAAGGCGCTCACGCAGATAACGCCGCAGCTTGGCTTTGACTATCTGCAGAATTTTGGCTTTACCACACTTGTCGAGCGGCGCGTGGAAAATGACGGCACTATAGTTTCCGACATAGGACAGCCACTCGCACTCGGCGGCATCACGGACGGCGTAAGCAACATTGAGCTAAACGCCGCATACGCCGCCATCGCAAACGGGGGCACATATATCAAGCCAAAGCTCTATACAAAGGTCATAGACCATAACGGAAATGTACTGATTGACAATACTCAGCCGATTACCTCGCAGGTCATCAAGCCCACCACGGCATGGCTTCTCACCAGCGCCATGCAGGACGTTATCACCTCGGGCACAGGCACAAGATGCAACTTCCCGAATATGGCTATAGCGGGCAAGAGCGGCACTACCACATCGAGCAAGGATGTATGGTTTGCGGGCTACACGCCATACTATACGGCGACCACCTGGACAGGATATGACAACAACGAAAAGCTCATCTCAAGCGCAGAGCAGAATCTTTCAAAAACACTTTGGCGCGAGGTAATGTCCCAGATACACGCCGACCTCGAGTATAAGTCATTTACTATGCCAAGCGGCATTGTCACGGCTACAGTCTGCTCAAAGTCAGGCAGGCTGCCTATCGCAGGCGTATGTGACGGCTGCACGAAAACGGAATATTTTGCAGAGGGCACAGTGCCCACGGAATACTGCGATGTCCATGTTTACTCAAATATATGCGCTTATTCAGGGCTTACCGCCACGGAGGAATGTCCGTTTAAGCAGACATCAATTGTGGAAAATATTCCTACAAGGCTGGAGGACGCATCGCTTGCAAGCGTTTTGACAAATCAGGCAAACGATACTGCCGCTGCTGACACTGACGATACAGACACTCTTGACGGAGAAGATGAATTGGCGGCAGGACAAATGCCTATAGATGAAACTACACAGCTTTGTCCCCATAATGCTACGTTTATGTCTGCGCCAAACGCGCAGGACGTGCTGCTACAGCAGGCGGCAGAACTGCAGCAGCGGGCAGCCGCGGCAGCCGAAACCCAAACTGCCGCCCAAAATCCAGATGACACCCCGCCGCCAAGCGACACCTGATAAGTCATCTGGCATTTTGGAAGCATTTTGGAAACTTTTATGAAATAATTGACACAATGCAATATTTATGATAATATATTTCTCGGTGGCAGCGGCAGACGCCGCTGTCAGCTAGCTGGCATAGCACAGTCGGTAGTGCGTCGCATTGGTAGTGCGGAGGTCACGGGTTCGATTCCCGTTGCCAGCTTCTTATAATCTATATAATATACCATGACGCCGCACACAGACGGCGTCTTTTTTATCAGCTTGCAGTGCCGGCACCCATTGCAAAAGCATAATTAATTTTTTAATAAAATAAGATTATATTACAATTATGTTAATAAAAATAGTCAATTTCTTACATTTCGTGTGATTTCTTGCCAAGCTGCCCGTCATACGCTATACTATAATCACAAATATTATTTTTCCATTTAGCTGTTTTTCACAACGTCTTGCCTTAATGCCGTTTCCATCAATAAAAAGCATGCCCTGAAAGTTTTCTATTGTAATGAATAAAATAATGAAAACGGCAAATCCCGACAGAAACGGAGGAATGGTATATGAATAAGACTACACTTAATAGAATACTTCTTGGCATCATAGTCATGATGTCGCTTTCAATATGCGTCCTCATAGTATGCATTATGACAAGGCCAAGATATGTAAATACCTCGGAAGAAAATGCTGCCGTCATAATCGAAGTGCCTCCCGATGCAGGAATATCAGTTGCGTCGGCAGATGAAACCGCGGGAATGGCAGACACTGCCCAAACCCAGACGCAGGACTTACAGGACAGCGCTTCTGCGGCGCATCAAAAGGGAAAGACCTCTACCCGTGTCAATATCAGAAACGCTCCCACGGAAGATGCCAAGGTGCTAGACACTGTAGATGAGGGAACCACCTTTGAAATAGTTGAAATACTTGACAACGGCTGGACACACGTTATATATGAGGAGCAGGACGCATACATTTCCTCAGCATATGTAATAATCATTAACAGTTAAAAAACGCAAGCCTCAAAACGGCCTGCGTTTTTTAATTATCTCCTGTCTGAATCCTGTTCAATTCTATTTTATCAGTGTCAGCTTTAAATCACCTTGGTATTCTTCCATATAATAGTCATAGACACGCTTATGGTTATATCCGTACTCCGCATACTTGCGCAGCACCACATTAATCTCCGCCCCTATAAACACAATATTCATCGTACCGTAAAGCCACAGGATAAAAATAACCGTCGTGGCAAGGCTGCCGTAAGTGACTGAATAATGCGCAAAGTTCGTAATATAAAATGAAAATGCCCATGAAAAAACAAGCCATGCCACCGCCGAGAAAACAGCCCCCGCAATCTCATAGCGCAGCTTTGATTTCCTGTTGGGTATGTTCATATACATAAGCAGGAAAAACAATACAAGGATTACAAGCATGCATATGTATTTCCCATACTTAAACAGACCGTGGAACGCCTCAAGCTGGGGCAGAAAATGCAGCAGCGTATTGAAAATGTTGTTGCCGAGCACGATAAGCACCATCGTAAGCCCCAGCATTACAAAAAACACAATCATATACGCTATCGCAAGCAGATAAAGCAGCGGCTTCACGCGGCTCTCGCGTATGCCATATACCGCATTCATACCCACAATCACGGCATATACGCCCTTTGACGCGCAGTAAAGCGTAACAAGCATTGTAAATGACCTTATCATGCTTGTCGTGCTTATCGAATATACCTCCTCCACCACCTGATTATAAAGCGGGGTAAGCGCCTCAGGCATGATTTTAAGTATGTATGACGACAGCATGCCTGCATCAAGGGGGAGAAATTTAAACATCGACACCATATACATCACCATTGGGAAAAATGACATAAGTATAAACAGCGCCGCATTACCCGCAAATGAAGAAACATGGTCAAATTCAAGCTTTTTCATAAAGCTGTATATGAACTCAGCCAATGTCACAAGACGTTTCTTAGTTATCACTATACACTCGCCTTAGCCTTTCTGATAAGGAACAGATCGCTTATCGCCTTGCCTAAATCGTGGGGGTACAGCTGAACCATAGGGCTGCTGAACACGTCTCCCACAGTCATGACAAAGCTTACCTTGACAAGCTTATCCTCCTTGGGAAACTCATAGCCTATGTACTGCCCCTTTGACATATGTTTTGTCTCAGGCGTGGAAATGTCCGTCTTTCTGTCAAGCATAATGCTCATAGACGTCGCCGCCGCGCCCATCATCTGGTTCATAGCCTCCGACACGGCGCTCAAATGCAGCTCGCCAAACTCCATCTGCGCGAAAGCGCCATGACCGTCGCTGCCCATCATAAGATCCGCTATCGCCTTGGCATCGTCTTCTTCAAGCATAAGTATGCTGCACCCCATAACGCCCTCAACATAGCTAACCTTTACAAACACCTTCTCTGACGAAACATCGCTTGTGTACTCGCTTTTCTCTACAATCTCAACCTTGGGAGGCGTGATATCTATATTCCTGTTCAACAGTTTGCTAAGCGTTGACGCCGAATTTCCAAGGCAGATATTTGAAATTTCCCCTATAGCGTCTATCTCCAATTCTGAAAATGTATAACCCATATACAAAAACCTCCATATATTGATTTAATTTATTGAAAGAAGCTCCTCAGGCTCGCATTGCAGCGCCTTGGCAAGCTTATATACAAGCTGCTCGGGCTGCCTTGACAAATCGCATAAAAAATCCTCGCAGTTTCTCACCGTGGATATGCCATAACCTATCTTTTCCGCAAGCTGCTCCCTGGACATGCCAAGCTCAAAACGTTTCATCCGCATTGGAGAAAATTTGGCAAACCGCAGATACATATACCTGCCGTCATAATTTACCGTATTGACAAGCTGCACTACATCTCCTGTATTGCTCATCGGGTCTTTATCCACTTTGTATATGGAAACTATCGCTGTCATGAGCTTGCGCATTATTTTCGCGTCATCATAATGGCTCAGATTTTCCACAGGTATGTATAAATCAATGTACATAGCCTTCAGCTCCTTAATCTGCTCCTCGTCAAGACGAAGCACGTAATTGTTTTCACGGGCTGCAGAGTACATTGACAAAATTTTATGCCCAAATTCGTCCTTATCAAACCCCGCCAAATTAACCACCCTTCTTTCTACAGTAGTATCGCCAAAAATCTAATTTTATCATATCATTAAACACTGATTATTGCAAGCTTGCTTATGATATGTTTTTCAATAAGAATTTTTATATTTTTTACAATATTTTTAAATTTTACTTGCAATTTATATCTGATGTGTGCTATACTATAATCCGTTGGTGAGCATAGGGGCGTGGTTCAATGGTAGAACAGCGGTCTCCAAAACCGTTAACGCGAGTTCGATTCTTGCCGCCCCTGCTAAAACGCCGAAACAGGCATTTATGTTTCGGCGTTTTTATTATATAAGGTCAATCGCTTCGCCTATGCCGCCTACGCCTATAAGCTTTATCCCGTCAGTATTTTCGAGCCCGTCAAGGCACACGCGCGGCAAAACCACTGTATCAAAGCCGAGCTTTTTTGCCTCCTGCACTCTTTGCTGCGCCATATTTACGGCGCGCACCTCACCGCTCAGCCCGACCTCGCCAAATACCAGTGTCCTGTCGTCAACGGCGCGGTTTTTAAAGCTTGACACAAGCGCCATTACTATGCCTAAATCTATTGCGGGCTCGTTGATTTTCATGCCGCCCGCTATGTTTACATATGCGTCACAGTCGCCTATCTGCAGCCCTAGACGTTTCTCAAGCACTGCCATAAGCAGGTTTACCCTGTTGAAATCAGTTCCCGTAGTCTGGCGCCTTGGTATGCCAAAGTTCGTCCTGCATACGAGCGCCTGAATTTCCACTAAAATGGGGCGCGTGCCTTCCACCGAACAGACTACTACTGAGCCGCTTGCGCCGACAGGCTTGCCACTGAGCATATATTCCGAAGGGTTTTCAACCTCGATAAGCCCTTCCCTTCTCATCTCAAAAACGCCTATCTCATTCGTAGAGCCAAAGCGGTTTTTCACTCCCCTAAGCACTCTGTATGAGGCGTATCTGTCGCCCTCAAAATAAAGCACGGTGTCCACCATATGCTCAAGCACTCTGGGACCTGCCACAGTCCCCTCCTTTGTAACGTGTCCCACTATAAAAATTGCAATCCCTATCCCCTTGGCAAGGCGCAGAAATACATTTGTAGCCTCGCGCACCTGAGACACGCTGCCCGCCGCTGACGTTACCTCCTCCTGGTACATTGTCTGTATCGAATCTATGACAACGACCTCTGGAGACGCTTTTTTTATTGCCTCCTCGATAATGGCAAGGTTCGTCTCGCACAAAAGCAGCATATCATCTTTAAAGCCGCCTATACGCGTCGCCCTGAGTTTTATCTGCTTTAACGACTCCTCGCCTGATATGTAAAGCACGCGCCTGCCAGCATTTGAAAGCTGTCTGCACACCTGCAGCAGCAGGGTTGACTTGCCTATGCCTGGATCTCCGCCCACCAGTGTAAGCGAGCCGCGCATTATGCCGCCGCCAAGCACTCTGTCAAGCTCCGCTATGCCTGTTTTCAGCCGCTCCTCCTCCTTTAAGGATATTTCTCCTATTCCTACGGGCTTTGACGCTTCTGATATGCGCACGCTTGATGCTGTCTGCTTTGCCCCTGCGCTTACTTTTTCCTCCACAAGCGTATTCCAGCTCTTGCAGGCGGGACACTGGCCTAACCATTTTGATGTTTCGTGTCCACATTCCTGACAGAAGAATACCGTGGTTATTTTGCCTTTAGCCATTAAACTCCTCCGTTTCTGGTATATATGCATAAAAACAAGCAGGCGCAGCGTACTCACCGGCCTGCTTGTTTGTTTTTTTGTTTATTTATTTTTACTTTTTGATGAGCTTTACAGATACCTCTTTGCCGCCCTCAAGCTCTACGCTCACGCTCAGCTTGCCTGAAAGATTCGTCTTCATAACGCCTGCGCTCTGGCCGTCAACGATTACCTCATACTCCGCGTCGTCGCTGACTCCGAGCGTTATCTGGGCGTCCTGGTTGCCCTCTGCCGCAAAGGAAATTCCCTGTTCGTTCTCACAAAAGTCATGTACTGATGTGCCCGGCACCGATTCATATAAAAACAAGCCGTTCTTTTCAAGCTTAGTCATCTCGCGAAAGGTTTTTACCTTGTATATATCGCCCGCATGCTCATAATTCTCCAGCTTAGCCTTGCTTGCAAGACTGTGATTGCCAAAGCTTATGCTGCCGTCGCTCTCTGAGCGCAGCAGCTCCTCAACAACTGCCATTTCTTTTGTCCTCCTCAACAAATGATTTTATTTTGTATATCCAGTATATACTATATCTTTGCATTTTTCCATATGAAATTGTGGCAATTTTTTTAGTTATTTTTTACTGTAAATGTCACCTTGTCATTTCGCACGCCCGCGGAAACCTTGTCGCCCGGTTTTACCTTACCTTCAAGAATAGCCGTGGCAAGCTCGTTCTCTATAACGTTCTGAATGGCACGTTTTAACGGTCTTGCGCCCATTTTCAAATCAGAATGTTTCTTCACTATATATTCCTTCAAGGTATTGGTAATCGTCAGCTCTATGCCCATCTGCTCGCTGCACCTGTCGCACAGATTTTTTGACAAAAGCGTGATAATCTGCTTCATATCCTGCTTTGTGAGCGCGTGGAAAACCATAATCGCATCAATGCGGTTTATAAATTCGGGCTTGAAAATGCGCTTTACCTCGTCCATGACGTTTGACTTCATCTTTTTGTAGTCTGCGTCAGCATCCTTTACAGTTGCAAAGCCAAGGTTTTTGGGATCGATAATGCGCTGCGCTCCCGCGTTTGAGGTCATAATCAGTATGGTATTTTTAAAGCTTACCTTTCTGCCCTTTGAGTCCGTGATATGGCCGTCGTCAAGCACCTGCAAAAGTATATTGAAAACATCGGGGTGAGCCTTCTCTATCTCATCAAAAAGCACTACTGAATATGGATTCCTGCGCACCTTCTCACTGAGCTGTCCGCCCTCCTCAAAGCCCACGTAGCCTGGAGGCGAGCCCACCATTTTTGACACTGAATGAGGCTCCATATACTCGGACATATCTACCCTGATAAGCGCGTTTTCAGAGCCAAACATCGCCTCAGCAAGCGCTTTGGAGAGCTCTGTTTTTCCCACACCTGTAGGACCTAAAAACAGGAAGGAGCCGATGGGGCGGTTGGGATCCTGCAGCCCTACGCGCCCGCGTTTCATAGTCTGCGCTACTGCCTTGACTGCCTCCTCCTGTCCTATGACGCGCTTGTGAAGTATTGATTCGAGCTTTAGCAGGCGCTCGCTCTCCTTTTGGGTGAGCTTTTTTACTGGTATCTTTGTCCAGCCTGCCACAACCTCGGCTATATCATTTTCGGTCACGACAAGATTTTTTTCATTCTGAACCTTCTCGTATTTTTCAAACGCCTTATCATATTTTTTGATAAGCTCCTTTTGCGCCTGACGCAGCTCCGCCGCCTGCGTGTATGCCTCCATTTTTATTGAGCGCTCTATCTGAAGGTCATATTTCCTTATGCGCTCTGTCATTTCCTTCAAGTTGTCGGGCTGCTTCATATTTTTAAGGCGTATCGCCGCTGATGCCTCGTCTATCAGATCTATCGCCTTGTCAGGCAGGTTTCTGTCGTTGATGTATCTGTCAGAAAGCTTTACCGCAGCCTCTATCGCCTCTGGCGTAATTGTAACCTTGTGGTGCTCCTCATATTTATGGGCTATGCCCGAAAGTATCTCTATCGCCTCATTCTGCGTCGGCTCCTCCACCATGACAGGCTGGAAACGGCGTTCAAGGGCAGCGTCTTTTTCTACATATTTTCTGTACTCGGCAATCGTTGTCGCGCCAATAAGCTGTATCTCTCCTCTTGAAAGCGACGGCTTTAGTATATTGGAAGCGTCAATCGCGCCCTCCGCTCCGCCCGCGCCAATCAGCGTGTGGATTTCGTCAAGGAACAGATATATGTTGCCTGCTTCTATTACCTCTCTGATGACTCTTTTTATCCTCTCCTCAAATTCACCCCTGTATTTCGAGCCTGCCACCATGCCAGCCAGGTCAAGCGTTACCACGCGCTTATTCTTAATAGTATCCGGCACTTCCCCGTTTACAATTCTAAGCGCAAGGCCTTCCGCTATTGCTGTCTTGCCGACGCCTGGCTCTCCTATAAGGCACGGATTATTCTTTGTGCGCCTTGAAAGTATCTGTATGACGCGCATTATTTCTGTTTCCCTGCCGATGACAGGATCGAGCATGCCATCCCCTGCAAGGCGTGTCAAATCGCGGCTGTACTGGTCGAGCGTGTTTGTTTTGCCGTCTTTTTTCTTCTTGTTTTTATTTCTGTTGAGGTCGTCTTTGTGCTGGTTTGTGTCTTCGCCCATTGCCGTCATTATGTCTAAATAAAGCTTCTGTATATTTACGCCGATGGTATTTAAAAGCCTGAGGCCTACATTCTCGCCCTCCCTGATAATGGCAATCAGAATGTGCTCCGTGCCTGTCATGCTGCTTTTATATCTGGCGGCTATTTTATGGCTCTCCTCCAATATGCGTGACGCCCTCGGCGAATAGCCGTCACGCTCAAGCATAGAGACATTTCCCTCCGGCGCGATAAGCTCCCTTATCATTTCAATAAGCTGGCCTTCGTCAACTCCATTGTCCGCAAGCACCTTTGCCGCCGTGCCTGTGCCCTCCCTGACTAGCCCGACAAGTATATGTTCGCTGCCGATATAGCTCTGGCGCAGCTCCTTTGCCGTCTTTGCCGCATATTGAAGCGCTGCCCGAGCCTTATCCGTAAACTGCTGCATTGCTAAATCCTCCAATTAATCAATATTTTCATAATCCTCATAAATCTCGTCGATAAGCGCATGTATCTCTTGGCGGGAAACATTTTTGCACACTCCCTTCGCCAATAATACGCGAAGCTCGCTCTTTAACTCCTCCAAGGCGTTCAGCTTATCCTCGTCAATCGCGATGATTGCGCCTTTTCGCCTGTCCACCTTGACAAAGCCCTCCTGCTTTAGCACAGAATACGCTTTATTTACAGTATGCATATTTATTCCTATGGTGTCCGCAAGCTGCCTTACCGACGGAAGCGCATCGCCCTCCTGGATACGCGAGGTAGCTATCCCGATTATTATCTGGTTGCGCAGCTGCAGGTATAATGCCTCGTCACTGTTAAAATCTATTTCTATAAACATTATTAACCACGCTCCCTTCATTAAACCGGTAACTGTTATATAAATTGTAGCACAACGTCTTTACACATACAAGTAGGTTATAATTTTTTAATTATTTTGGAAAAAATAATTAAAAGCGCCGCCAGATTTAAAGGCGACGCTTTTTTTATATTTTAGATGTCAATAAAGTCCATATCGTTCTGTCCATTGTTTGAATTATTTTTTGACTTGCCGCGCTGTGTCTGTCCCTGCGTGGTTTTTCTCTGAGATGTCTGCCCGCCTGACGGTCTTTGGCTGTTTGGCCTTGTCACTACTCTGCCATCTCCCTCGGGGCGCCTTCTCATCTCACCATCTGAAACTGGCTGCTGCGGACGGCGCTGCGGCTGCCCTTGCTGCTGCGGGGCGGGGCGACGCTGCGGCTGCCCCTGTTGCTGCGGCATAGGGCGACGCTGCGGCTGTCCCTGTTGCTGCGGCATAGGGCGACGCTGTGACTGTCCCTGCGGCTGCGGAGCCTGTCTTGACGGCTGCGGACGGCGTATTGGCTGAGGCGCGGGTTCTTCGTCTTCATCTTCGAGCTCGTCATCTTCATTGCCATAGTAATCATCGTCGTCATCGTCATCATCTTCATACCCGCCGCTGTAATCTCTGAGCTTTAGGAACATCACGCCTATCACTGCCAGCAGGATAACGATTATTACCGCGAGCACTACCATTGGCAGGATATTCCCTGACGAACCGTCAGGATTTTCCGTTATATCAGCATACGCGTATTTCTGTACAACGCAATTCTGCGGATCTGAGAAATTCTCTATAAGATACCAGCCTTGGCTTCCATTTACATCAGCATAGCAGATAACATAATCATTATATTTCCATGCCTTTACTTTTTCATCCTCGCTTACTTTAATGTCAACAAGGACAAAACCCGGCATAATATAAGGCTTTTCATCTGTATTCAAAAACTGTACTACCTGTGTGGCTGCTGCCGGCTGCTGCGTATCCTCCGCAGGCTCTGTTTCCTGCGGCTGCTCCTCCGGCGGCGTTTCCGTCTGCTCTCCGCCCTCCTCTGTGCCTGTAATGTTTGATACCGCCTCATCTGGCGCCACCTCGTCAAAGGTTACCAAGTCCGAACGGATAAAGCCCGTTATCTCCCTGTCATTGTATGTAAAAGTCACCTGATACCATACCTTGCCGTCAGCGCCGTTTGCCTCGCCTGTCACGGTGAGCACCATTCCGCGGTTTGCCGTGGCTATCACATCATCGTTTGTAGACGCCCCCTTTCTGATGCGCGTGCCGTTTGTCGATACCGTAGCGCGCCTTGCATCTGTGGATGTCACCGATGTGTCAGCGGCTGATGTTGTATTTGCCGCATTAGCATCGTCATTTTTTAATGTCGCGATAGAGCCATCGTCCTTTACCTCTACCAAATCGGCTCTTATAAATCCCTTCTCCGCACCGTTTATCCAAACCTGATACCAGTTTTTGCCGTCACTTCCTACAGTCTTGCTTATGACATCTACCTTGTCGCCCTGCTTAATGCTTGCAAGCTGCGCGCTTGACGCATCTGCCGCCGCCCTTATGTAAGCGCCCGCGGCAACTACCTTTCCCTCCTCCGCACTGCACACTGTTCCTGCCCCGAGCACGGTGCAAAATACAGCAGCGGCTAATGCGCGCCTTAATCCGCATCTCTTGTTCTTCTTCATTAATAATTCCTCCATTTCCGCTGTGCACGCAAATCAGCTATGAAAAGCGTAAGCACAGATTTTTCATCATTTACGCCTCATCAATGGCTTTGCCTATGTCGTGCCGCATATATTTATTGTCAAATTCCACCCATTCAGCCGCCGCATACGCGTTTGCCCGCGCTTCCTTCAAGTCCGCTCCTGTCGCTGTCACCCCAAGCACGCGCCCGCCGTTTGTGACAAATCTGCCGTTTTCGTCAAGCTTAGTGCCCGCGTGGAAACAATAATATCCTTCCTTGCCATTAAAACGCTCCAAGCCTTTTATCTCAAAGCCCTTGTCATATTTTACCGGATAGCCGTCGCTTGCAAGCACTACGCAGACTGCCGCATTGTCCTCAAACTGCAAATCCACCTTGTCAAGCGTGCCATCTATACAGGCTTCCATTACATCTATAATGTCATTTTTCATGCGCGGCAGCACTACCTGAGCCTCGGGATCGCCGAAACGCGCATTGTATTCAAGCACCTTCGGACCGTTGGGAGTAAGCATAAGCCCGAAAAATATAATGCCCTTGAACTCCCTGCCCTCTGCAGCCATAGCGTCTACCGTCGCCTGATAAATGTGCTCTTTGCAGAACTTGTCAACCTCAGTCGTGTAAAACGGGCTCGGTGAAAATGTTCCCATTCCGCCTGTATTCAAGCCCTTGTCGCCGTCCTGTGCGCGCTTGTGGTCCTGGGCTGACGTCATAGTCTTGATAGTCCTGCCGTCAACATACGACAGCACCGATACCTCGCGCCCTGTCATAAACTCCTCGATAACCATCTGATTGCCTGCAGCGCCGAACTTTTTATCAAGCATTATAGACTTGACGCCGTCACGCGCCTCATCAAGCGTATTGCAGATAAGCACTCCCTTTCCAAGCGCAAGCCCGTCAGCCTTCAGCACTATAGGAAAGCTTGCGGTCTCAAGGTATTTGAGCGCCTTGTCCGCGTCGTCAAAATTCTCATATGACGCTGTCGGTATATTGTACTTTTTCATCAAATCCTTTGAGAATGCCTTCGAGCCTTCGAGTATGGCCGCATTTTTGCGCGGTCCGAAAACCCTCAGCCCCTCAGCCTCAAATACGTCTACGATTCCGCCGACAAGCGGATCGTCCATTCCTATGATAGTAAGGTCTATTTTATTTTCCTTGGCGAAAACCGCAAGCTTATCAAATTCCATAGCGCCTATCGGCACGCACTCCGCAATCTGGCCTATGCCCGCATTGCCGGGCGCGCAGTATATCTTGTCTACCTTGGGACTTTTTGCCACGCTTACCGCAATCGCATGCTCCCTGCCGCCGCTGCCAACAATTAAAACCTTCATCTCTCCCCCATTTCTACGCTGCCCTTGTTCAAATCCATTTATACATGTATGCTTTATGACCTGTGCCGCAGCGCGGGCGCAAGCCTGATTGTTTCCGCTTTTTATCGGCTGCTTGCCGGAAAACACTTTCACTCTAACGCTCTTTCTTATTTGCAATGCTGTTGATTGCCTGCGGGAGTATTATCCACTCGGCCTGCTCCATCACGCGCTGCTGGAGCGTCTTTGGCGTATCGCCGTCGATCACCTCTACAGCTTTTTGCATTATTATAGGCCCTGTGTCAGTGCCCTCATCAACATAATGGACTGTCGCGCCCGTCACCTTTACTCCGCGCGCAAGCGCCGCCTCATGTACCTTTAAGCCGTAATAGCCTGTCCCGCAGAATGACGGTATCAGCGAAGGGTGAATATTTATAATGCGCCCCTCATACTTTTTTATCATTTTAGGCGGAATAACCACCAAAAAGCCCGCCAGAACAATAAGGTCAGGCTCAGCCTCGTCAACGCCCGCAAGAAGCGCATCGTTAAAAAGCTCCCTGTTCTCAAAATCCTTTGGGGATATTGCCACGGCATCAATGCCTTTAGCCCTTGCCCGTTCAAGCGCATATGCGCCTTTGTTGTTGCTTATCACGCGCACTATCTTTGTGTTTGTGACAGTGCCGTTGTCTATCGCGTCCATAATAGCCTGTAGGTTGGTACCGCCGCCTGAAACGCATACGCATATTCTCAGCATAATGTCACGCCCTTTTCGCCCTGCTTTGTCTCACCAACTATATAGCAGCTTTCGCCCGCCGCTTTTATCGCCTCCATAGCCTTATCCGCATCTGAAGGAGACACTGCCACTACCATGCCTATGCCCATATTGTAGGTATTGTACATCATATGCTCGTCAATGCTGCCCTTACGCTGCAGCAGCTTAAATACCGCAGGCACTTCATAGCTGTCCTTTTTAATGACTGCATGAATATTATCTGGAAGCATGCGCGGAACATTTTCGTAAAATCCGCCGCCCGTAATATGGCTGCACGCCTTTATCCTTACGCCCGCGTCCTTCACGCTCTTTAAAGCCTTGACGTAAATCCTTGTCGGCTCTAAAAGCGTCTCGCCAAGTGTCCTTCCAAGCTCGCCATAATATGTATCAAGGCTTTCCCTGGTCATCTCAAAAACCTTGCGGACAAGTGAAAAGCCGTTACTGTGCACCCCGCTTGAGGCAATGCCTATAAGCACATCACCCGCCTTTAAATCCGCGCCAGTGATTAAATCCTTTTCATCTACAAGACCTACGGCAAAGCCCGCCAAATCGTACTCGTCCTCAGGCATAAGCCCCGGATGCTCCGCCGTCTCACCGCCTATCAACGCCGCGCCCGACTGTACGCAGCCCTCCGCTACGCCCTTTACGATAGCCGCGATTTTTTCAGGCTCATTTTTGCCGCACGCGATATAGTCAAGAAAAAACAGCGGCTCTCCGCCAGCGCAGGCTATATCGTTTACGCACATGGCTACACAGTCAATCCCTATAGTGTCATGCTTGTCCATCAGAAACGCAAGCTTGAGCTTTGTGCCTACGCCGTCTGTACCTGACACGAGTGTCGGTTTTTCCATTCCTTTGATTTTTTCCATGGAAAAAACTCCCGAAAATCCGCCTATGCCGCCAAGCACTTCGGGGCGCATCGTCGCCTTTATATGCTCCTTCATAAGCTCGACTGATTTATAGCCTGCCTCTATGTCCACGCCAGCCTTTTTATAGTCCATAAAAACCTCCATTCTTTTTCATGCCGCAAATGCTTACCGCTGAAAATATAAGCCCTCTGCCGTAAACTGTCTGCGGCATAACGATTGCTCCTTAATTTATATAAACATTCAGGAAACTGAAATTCTTTATCATTTTGCATTATGACTATTTATTGTTAAGATACTCCTTATAGCCTATCTCTTTTAGCCTTGCGTCCTTTTTCTCGACCTGCTCCTTTAGTGACTGCGAGTATGCCTTGAGCTTGTCAAGCAGCGCCTTGTCTGATGTCGCCAGAATTTTCGCCGCAAGAAGCCCAGCGTTTGCTCCGCCGTTTATTGCCACTGTCGCTACTGGAATGCCCGACGGCATCTGCACGATCGAATAGAGCGAATCGCGCCCCCCAAGCGAAGTCGTATGCATAGGCACGCCGATAACAGGCATTGGGAAAATTGCCGCGCACATTCCGGGAAGATGCGCCGCCATGCCAGCGCCCGCAATTATTACCTTAAAACCTTTTTCCTCCGCGGATTTTGCATATTCAAAAAACACGTCTGGCTCTCTGTGCGCCGATATTATTGTCATCTCATACGATACGCCAAGCTCCTCCAAAATATCCGCCGCCTTAGCCATAACAGGCATATCCGAATCAGAGCCCATAACAATTCCAACCTGTGCCATATATATACCCCCGTTTCATTATTTTCATCCTGCTGATATTTTTCCTTTTATCATTATGCCTTTACAGCTGCCTGCTTCTTTTAGTTTACTGATAATAATCCCTTTCGTCAACTTATATTATGAAAATTTTATGCGTCAAACGCCTTATTTAACTCCTGCGTGCCTTCAAGTACGAACCTGCCGTTTTCTATAATAGGATACGCGTTTTTGTCATAGTCGTAGGCGATTATTGAGCCAAGCTCATCATATGGTATCGTAATGTCAGTGTGGCACCCAAAATAAGCCTTTGACGGCTCAGTTTTCCTTAGTATCGAAACTGAGTTGTCCTTTGCGACAATTTCCTTGCCGTCTTCGTTGTACACGCGCACTTCCTCGCTCCTTGAATAACAGGTATCGCCGACTGCAAAATGCGGTCCTGTCTTCTCAGCTATAAGGATAGGGAAACGGTTTGCTATGTCGTATTTTTTTGCCGTCATATACGCCGTGGTATTCGTGCCAATAGCAAACTCTCCCATAGGGAGCGTATCATAATTAAACAGCACATTCGCCTTGATGTATTTTTTGTTTTCTTCGTCGTCTTCAAAATTTGTGCATGTGTAAGCGGCGATTTTTCCGTCTTTAAACTCAAGCTCAAGGTTTTTGTACTCGAGCTCGTCCAAAAATACGCGGCTTACATGCAGGATGCCATTTGTCCCTTCAAGCACAGGCGACGTGAAAACCTCGCCTACTGGAATATTCACGTCCGCGACGCAATTTTCAAATTTTGTTTCCTTATCAGGCGCATTCAGCCTGCAAAGCTGTACGCGGAGATTGGTTTTATTGCCGTTCATTCCCTTTATCTCCACATAATCCGCCTTGTCAAGCGCGCTTATCAAAACTGCCTGAATACGCTCATATGTGGTATAATCAAGCGTATTAAGCCTGACTGTTTCGTCAAAAATCTCCTCAAATTTGTCCCCAATATCAGGCACTGGGAACGCTATTATCGTAAAGCTTCTCTCGTCGCCCTTTATATATTCGCCTGTAATGTCCGCCGACGCGCCCCTAAGCTCCGCCGAAAGCTTCTGCTGCTCGCCGCTTAATGATGCTGCCTCTTTTTTATGCACAGGTGCAAACGGCGTCTCGCCAAAGACCTCAATGACGGCAGGCCCTGCGTATTTTGCCGCCATATCCTTATTTGCCTCATATGCGAGTCTCTGCACTTCAAGCTTGCGGTTCACAAGGCGCTTGTTGAGAAACAGCGCTATATCGTCTTTGTGGTCATAATCGTACTGTTTATTTGCAATCGCCCCGTAAAAGCCTGTCTTTGCCGCGCCCTTTGTATGGAAAATAGTGTCGTTTGCGCGGTAGATTACAGGCTTTAAGCCCATTTTTTCAAAATTTGCAATCGCCGCCTTCACAATCCGCTCAAAGCCCAGCACATAGCGGATATCAACGGTTTCCTTTTTGCTCAAATCCTTGTTGCCCTTCACAAAGCCAATGCGGTATCCTTCCGTGTATGTGTCCGCGATAAGCTGTATGCGTTCCTGCGGCAGAGTATTGAGATAAACCGCCATTTTTTCTATTTCAGGAGAAATATATTCCCCATAAGCATAGAGATACCTTATGTCACTCAAATCGCTTTCACATATGATTTTCACAGCAAAATCATGCTCGGGATTTACCTGCGCCTCCACGCGCCTGAACATCGCAGGCTCGGAGTAATCGCTCACAAACCAGTACATGCTCTCCTGTATGTCACTCTCACGCGGCTCTGCCCCCTCGCTATACGCATACTCAAACGCGCTGTATATCTCAAGAAAAAGCTCCAGTCTGATAACAATATTTTCAAGGTCACGCTCAAACGCAAAGGAAATCATGCTGCGAAGCTCCGCGTACAGAAACGAGAGCAGCCTGCCAAAGCCAGCGCCAAGCTGCCTGCATGCATATTCAGGATTGGCATAGCTTGTGCTGTAATTGCCGCCCAAAATATCAGCGTACAGCGCCCTGTTTACCGCGCGCAACTCATCAATCGTACTGCCGCCCGCCTGCGCAAAAAAGCCTTCGCCCGCCTTTTCATAGGCTTGAACGGCAAGCATGGCAAACTCCGCCGTCCGCTTAAAGTATTCCTTATATTTATCGGCTGACTCCTGCCTGTCCGCTATCTCACGTATGCGCCCGACTGAAAGCTCATATCTTTCAAGCAAAAGCTCCATATCCGTCATATGCCTGTCACTCCTAAATATAAAATAAATCCGCACTCTGCAAAGGCTATCGCATTAAATATTATGCCCGCAATCGGGAAAAAACGATAAATGTCCTTCTCCATAAACGCGCTTATGCCAAGTCCCAGCCCTGTCCCCGCATAGGCTATCGACAGCAGAATGACTGTCCCGTAGTTCATCTGCGCCTCTCCGCCTCTCCCAACCGTGAGGTAAACCGCAATAAAAACCGACACTGCCGATATCAGTCCCAAAATCAGCGACATTATGCCACGCTTGGGATTTCTCTTATTGGTGAAAATGTAGCCTGGTTTTTTAATCAATTTCAGCATTGCCGCGCCTTCCCATACGAAATGGGCATTCCATGCGAAATGCCCATTTTACGCCTAATCAGAATAAAATCTTGGACTTGCCCGCAAGCAGCCTTCCTCCGCTGATTAAGAGCAGAACTCCGCTCGCCAGCCCAAATACTATTGCAATAACTCCTATCGTGACCGACAAAGCGCCTGAACGCCCCATCATTTTAAATACCTTCTCGTCCATATCTTCCATCTCTCCTACTTTGCTCCATACTGCTCATAATAAGCGTCTATTTTTGCCTTTATGCCGTCATCTATCAAAATCCTGCCGTTGTATTCCCTGTTGTAAAGATGCTCCGTCACTTCCTCCATGGTAACTATGGCGCCCGTCTTTATGCCGTATGTCTCGCGTATCTCCGCAAGTGCATTCATCTGCGTCTTGCCGCGCTCCTGTCGGTTTAAGCTCACCATCAGCCCCACCACTTCGACATCAGCCTGCGCCTTTAATATAGGAAATGTCTCCTCAATTGATTTGCCCGATGTAGTCACGTCCTCGATAATCACTACCCTGTCGCCGTCGTTTAAACTGCTGCCAAGGAGTATGCCTGTATCGCCGTGGTCCTTTACCTCTTTTCTGTTTGAACAGTACCTTATCTCCTTGCCGTAAAGCTCGCTGAATGCAATTGCCGTAGTGACTGCAAGCGGTATTCCCTTGTATGCGGGACCAAAAAACACGTCAAAGTCTGCGCCGTAGTTATCGTAGACTGCCTTTGCGTAATATTCTCCAAGCCTTCTAAGCTGTGAGCCTGTCACATATGCGCCCGCGTTCATAAAAAACGGTGATTTCCTGCCGCTTTTTAGCGTGAACTCACCAAATTTTAAGACGTTGCTGTCTACCATGAACTCTATAAATTCTTTTTTGTACTGTTCCATATTGCTCAATTCTCCTTAATTTAAGGCACTTTCAGGATTTACTAA
>CANQPM010000024.1 GCA_947625775.1 uncultured Lachnospiraceae bacterium
CATTGTTCAATGCACACTACGGAACCGTCTTTTGCAAGCAGCGGTCATTCAAGACTGATTCCGATTGCAGGGACATTGAGATTAAAAAGCATGATGCTGATATGGCGGTGCTTGCATCCGTCAAAAAAGAGGCAGAGTTATTTCTTGACCATGATAAGCTGTCAAGGCAGGTCATAAAGAGAAATTCTCCTTTATCCGTTAGTGACAGGATCAATTCCACAATGAGGTCGATTGAGGCAGCACAAAAAAGCTGGATTGCACTGTACGATAAATACGCTGACGGAAAACTGGAAAGAGAGTTTTTCCTGAATGAGAAGAAACAGTATGATGCCGATATGGAGAAGCTGGAACAGGAACTTGCGGCACTCCGGCAGGCGCAGGAAGAAGAGGAAACCGAACAGGAAGGCTCCCAAAGGAAAGCAGATCAGGCTATGGCATTTCTGGAAGAGGAAGAACTGACAGAGGATATGAAAGAAAAACTGATTGAAAAGGTCATCGTCTATCCGGCAAGCAAGATTGAGATAGTCTGGAAGTATAAGGGACATTCTGTAAGGGAGTTGGTATAAGGGAAATAAAGAGTTGAAATAAGGGCAGGACTGAATTAGCACTGAAAGCGGAAACACCATTTGCACAAGCTGATCCAGTCCTGCCTTTGATTCTGGATAGGAGTATGTAAAGATGGGCTTTACAAAGAGTGAGTTAGTTCAGTTCTTCGATGAACTGACAGGGTTAATCAGTGAAGAAAACCAGAGTGAAGCAAATCTCCTGATACGGGGGTTTGTGCTTGACTTTGAGAAAAGCTACAAATATGAAGATGCTGCATTGCAGAAGAACGTGCCATATGTGCCGCCGTTCTATATTCCAGTAATGCCGCAGACCTTTCAGGAAGAAATCAGACTGAAGCTGACCGAGAAACTGACAGAACTGGGCGAGTACAGTCCAGAGAATGTAGAACAGGCGATGCACTCTAAAATCTATGACCTGAGAGAGCTGATCGACATTACAGAGTATGCGAAATGGGCAGATGAAGAAATATACAAGGACTTCGCAAAGAAGCTGGCAGCAAGCAGGTGGTAGGCAAGGGGCAGTTTCCTCTTACGGCATAGGTGGTATTCTGAATAATGCTTTTTAGGCATAGTTAAGCAAGACGGAATAAGTATTAGACATTATGCGGTGGTAAGAGTAAAATGAGAGTAGCGAAAGAAACGCATAAATTCCTTATTGGTGGGTTTGTGCAGAAAGTGCAAAAAAATGAAATTTTTTTTTAGTCCATACTTGACAGAAGAATAAGCGGAATGGTGGAGAACAATGCCGCCAGCGCACAGGAAAACGCCGCAATTTCATCAAACCTTGGAGAATGTGCGCAATCGTTGATGAACACGGTCGCGCAGTTCAGGCTTAAAAAATCATAATCTGAAAGTTTTTCAGCCGTTTAGTTTGCGTATTTGCAGGAAAAGTAGTAGAATAAAGTATAAATTCGCAGAACGGAGGAAAAGATTATGGATTTAAAGGGACGCAGCTTTTTGACATTGAAGGATTTTTCTAAGGAGGAGATTATTTACCTGCTTGATTTGGCGGCGGAGTATAAGGATAAGAAAAGAAAAGGAATACCGCATGACACTCTGCGCGGAAAAAATATAGCGCTTATATTTGAGAAGACAAGCACGCGCACGCGCTGTTCTTTTGAGGTGGCGGCGCATGACTTGGGAATGGGCACGACGTATCTTGATCCGACGGGCTCGCAGATTGGCAAGAAGGAGTCGATTGCCGACACGGCGAGGGTGCTTGGCAGAATGTATGAGGGCATTGAGTACAGGGGCTTTGAGCAGAACATTGTGGAGGAGCTTGCAAAATACGCGGGCGTGCCTGTGTGGAACGGGCTTACGAACGAGTACCACCCTACGCAGATGCTTGCGGATATGCTTACGATAAGGGAGCATTTTGGCAGGCTTGAAGGGATAAAGCTTACATATATGGGTGACGCGCGTTACAATATGGGCAATTCGCTTATGATAGCCTGCTCTAAGCTGGGTATGCATTTTACGGCGTGTACGGCGAAGGAGTATTTCCCCAATAATGCTTTGGTAGAGCAATGCAGGGAGTATGCAAAGCAGACTGGCGCAACTATCACGCTCACGGAGGACGCGGACGCGGGAACGAAGGGCGCGGATGTTATTTATACAGATGTCTGGGTGTCAATGGGCGAGCCCGAGCAGGTCTGGGAGGAGCGTATAAAGGCGCTCTCGCCGTATAAGGTCACAAAGCAGATAATGGAAAATGCGGGGGAACAGGCGGTATTTCTGCACTGTCTGCCTGCATTCCACGATTTAAAGACGACTATAGGAAAGGAGCAGGGGGAGAAGTACGGATTTGAGGATTTGGAGGTCACTGACGAGGTATTTGAGTCCAAACAGTCGCTTGTGTTTGACGAGGCGGAGAACCGTATGCACACTATCAAGGCTGTGATTGCTGCGACGCTTGGGGCGGGGCGGTGAGAGGCAAGCGTTAAAATGCCAAGCGCGAATGGTCAAACAATTTGCAGAGCAGTGTAGGCGAATTGGCGAGCTAAAGGTTGACACCATATATGACATCACATATAATATATACAGGAGGCATTATAATGTCAAAATGGGATAAACTATTAACAAAAATTTGCTCTTTGTCAAGAGATCTCAGGTTTGATGAATTGTGTAAAGTATTGGAAGGCTGTGGATATAAAATGAATGTACCAAAGGGAGGGAGCAGCCATTATACATTTAGAAAGCCTGGCTGCCAGCCGATTACGATACCAAAGCATGAGCCTATCAAAAGGGTTTACGTAGAGATGGTGAAACAGGTTGTAGAGAGTGAAGGTGATAATGATGAAAACGCTGAATGATTACATGAAATTAAATTATCGCATGGAAATTGTAGAGGATACTGAGGAAGGCGGTTTTGTGGTTTCATATCCAGAACTCCCTGGCTGCATTACCTGTGGAGAAACTATCGAATCGGCGGCTGCTAACGCACTGGATGCCAAGAAAGCATGGCTGGAAGCTGCGATTGATGAAAATATAGAAATTTATGAGCCAGACAGCCTGGAAAATTATTCTGGACAGTTTAAGATTAGAATGCCGCGCAGTCTGCACCGTTCTTTAGCGGAACACTCCAAAAGGGAGGGCATTAGCATGAACCAGTATTGTGTTTATCTTCTTGCGAAAAATGATACGGCATACTCAAAATAGCGGATACCTTAATGTCAAGGATTGCACAAGAAAAAACTGTGGAGATGTAATTATGACAAATAAGGAAATACTCAAAATCGCAATGGAGCAGTCTGCAACAGATATAAACTGCAAGGCATCTGATTTTCTTTGCGATAAGCATGTTATCGTAAAGTCGGGCGTGGGCGCGGGTGCGCGGAAGTATTATAAGGAGCCGATTGCCTGTAATCTTGTTTCGTATGGAAATAATATTGTCGCGTCTGTCCGTGACGAATACAGGGAAATTGTCGAAGAATATATAAATAAGTTTGAATTTTACTACTGTTTTGAGACACCGAATATGCACTGGCTGAATGAGCGGCTGATGCAGAAAGGGCAGATGGTGTGCTTTATGGCGGAATATTATTTGCCTGATGTTGAGAAGCTTCATGCGCTGCCGTGTAACTGCGAGATTAAGATGCTGGATTCGGCTGATTTTGGCGGACTGTACACGCATGAATGGGGAAATGCGTTGTGCGCGGACAGGAAAGAATTAGATGTCTTGGGAGTGGGGGCATATTTGGATGGGAAACTTATAGGGCTGGCGGGCTGTTCGGCGGACTGTGATACTATGTGGCAGATTGGCGTAGACGTGCTTCCCGAATACAGGCGAAAGGGAATAGCGTCGGCGCTGACAAGCCGCTTGGCAATAGAAATATTAAAAAGAGGAAAAGTCCCGTTTTACTGTTCGGCATGGTCGAATATCCGCTCGGCGAGGAACGCGGTCAAAAGTGGATTTGTCCCTGCATGGGTGGAAATGACCGCGAAGCCGAAAGAAATTGTCAACGAAATGAACCAATAAAAACATTAAAGAAATCTAAGGCGGCAAAAGACGCAGCCTTAGATTGTCTAAATGATTGTTTCTGATAAATTAAAAATACTTAACTGCTGTTCTTTAAGCAATTTTGCTGTTCTTATTGCTATTTTATCATCTTCGTCTATGGTGTTGCACAATATCGGCGAGTTTGGGTCATATTTGGCATAATTTTTGGCGGCGTTTTCCTCGCTGTAATTTGCGTAACAATATTTGCACCCGTTTTTGCAGGTGTTGTATGCTCCGATGTCTATGCTTTCAATGCAGCCGCACTCTGCGCGCTGGTTTTTATCCTTTGCCGCGTTAAGCCTGTATCCGATTATATCTTCAATAAGGGCTTTGTCGATGCAGCAATTATGCATGATATTGCATTTGTCTAAATCTATGCTTTCGGCGCAGCTGCCTACGGATATGCCGTTTTCGGCGGCAATTTCGGATATTTTCCCTGCAAATTCTAACAGCTCGTTTTTGTCAGGTTCGTATGCATTTAGTTGAACCATATTTTTCCTGTTTTTGGCATATATGTCAACAAAGCTGATGACACATTTTTCAGTATAGCCGCTAAGCGCCGCCGCAATCTGGCTGAACGCTTTCAAATGGTATTCATGGGTATATCTTTTTGTGAAAATGACGGGATCATAGCGCCATATCACTCTTTTCCTGCCAAGCTTTTGTGACAGCTTTTGAAATGTGGGAATTATTTTATCCTTTTTATGCGGGACATTAGGCTCGATATCTTTTCCGTATCCAGTCAGCGTAAACTGGAAATAGTAATTGTACTGGTCAAGCTCGTCTAGTCTGCCAAGCATTGGCGCTGGATTTTTTGTTCAGAATACAATGCAGTCTACGGCTTTCGGCGTTATGTCGAGCCTGCTTACCTGATGTACGTTCATTGGGTTTCTGACGTATGCGAAACCTTCTTTTATTCTGTTAAAAAACCATTCCGAATAGTAGTTTGGAATGTCGGTTCTGCGGCTTGCGCTTAGTATCATTGTTGTAGTCCTCGGGTTTGATGATTTTTTATTAATGCTTTGGTGGAGTGTGGGAATTAGATGATGGCGTGTGTGCTATTTTGGGTTATTTATGGAAATATTATACCATTAGCGTGAATTGTCAGGCAATATGTTTTTATTTGTTTTTCATTCATCAGCAATGCTAAAACATTTTAAATGTATTGACTTAGCATTACTTGTTTGCTATTATTACCATAAGGTTAAAATAGGCATTTGTGTAACTTTATTCGGACGGTTTAGAACGCGTTTCGCAATTGCTTATAAAGTTAAAATATGGAAGGGAGACGGCGTAAATGGCGAGTACGATTCAGGTAAGGGTAGATGATGATTTAAAGGCGAAGTCAGATGCTCTGTTTAAGGATTTAGGAACAGATACCACGACCGCAATCCGTATGTTTTTGACGCAGGCATTGGCGGTAAATGGTTTTCCATTTGAAATAAAACGGGCAAATCTGTATGGGGCATTGACAGAGCATGAAATACTGGATAAGCTGGAAAAATCGCGCAAACACGCGAATCTGGGAATGTATAAGGAGGCGGCGGAGGTTTCCCGCGATATGAGAGAAAAGTAAAAACAAGATGTATTAGCCGCAGTTTTTGACTATTTGGTATATTGTGTTTTTTGGAAATTGCAGAAGGAGGGATTTTTCATATGAAACGATATGTTATGTCTGCATAGCACTGGCTATTGCAATAAAAGTTATGTTCATGAGGTTGCTGTAGCCAATGCTGTTCCTGAAAAATATTGATTTAGGGAGGCAGACATGGGCTATATAAGAGCAGAAGAAATTCTGCCCATTGAAGTAATGGAATTGGTGCAGCAGTATGTTGACGGAGAAAATATTTACATTCCGCGCAAGCGGGCGAACAGGCAGGAGTGGGGCGCGGGCACGCAGATCAGGCAGGAGCTTTGGGCGCGTGACAGGCAAATCTACGAGGAGTACCTTGCGGGGAGTAAAACCTCTGAATTAGCCTGCAAATATTTTCTGTCGGTAAAGAGCATACAGCGTATTCTGAGAAAAATGAGCAAATAAAGCTGTGGGCTGATACTTGGCGTAGTTTATGTCAGTGTCGGCTCATATTTTTTTATAAAAAAGCGCGAGGTGGAAGGCGGTCTTGGGATATGCTACACTTTATATGGAAAAATAGGAATTGCATATTTTGCACAAATTCAAATGATTAAAAAACGTTTCGCAATTACCTATATATAAAAAATCATGCAGGGAGAAAAATTATCATGAAAACACAGGAAGAATATTTGCAGGAATTAAAACAGTGGCTTTATGACACGGCAGATGTCCCGTTGGAGGAAATGTCCTCTTTTTTTGCCAATCGTTTGGACAGTTATGAGGAGCATATGTCCGCCTGGGAGAAATCTTATAAATTGTTTGCAGAAGAAATTCCGCCTGAATGTCAAAAAATTTTGGATTTAGGCTGCGGTACTGGTTTGGAGCTGGATAAGATTTGGCAAATGAAGCCTGACGTGGAGGTGACAGGCGTGGACTTGTGCCAAAACATGCTTGAAAAATTGATGGAGAAACATTCCGATAAGCGTTTTACTCCGATTTGTCAGGACTATTTTAAATACGATTTTGGAAATGAGCGGTGGGATGCCGTTATTTCATTTGAAAGCTTTCACCATTTCCTGCCAGAGCGGAAAAAGGAATTGTATTCAAAAATTTACAGCGGCGTGAAGGCGGGAGGCGTATTTATTTTAGGGGACTACATTGCCTGCTGCGGCGAGGAGGAGGAGCTTTTGCGAGATGCCTATTTGAAACGGAGAAATCAGTCCGATATTCCAGACGACTGTTTTGTCCATTTTGATATTCCGCTGACTATGGGGCATGAGAAGGCTTTGCTGCAGGAGGCGGGATTTACGGTTGAGAAAGTATTGGACGAGGCTGCCGCGATTATTGTGTGCCGAAAAGGGGGAAAATAAAAATGCAAGTAATAGATTATTATGCCTGTGACAGGCAGCAACACTGGCTGGAGCAGATAAGTAAAAGCGACTGGAGCGCAGGGCAGTTTCTGTATGAATTGTTGAGCGGAAATACATTTAAGAAAACAGTAGGGGAAAATTCCAAGGTCTTGATGCTTATTGATGGAGATGATCTTATTTCGTTCTGCACATATGCGGAAAAAGACGATATACAGCCGACGACGCTGACGCCATGGATAGGGTTTGTATATACATTTCCGCAGTACAGAGGGCATCATTATTTTGGTAAGCTGCTTGGTGAAATTGAAAAAATCGCGCAGTCTCAAAATGTGCGAGATATTTTTATATCTACAAATCATATCGGACTGTATGAAAAGTATGGATTTGAGTTTTATCAGATGATGAATGATATGGAGGGAGAATCATCAAGAGTTTATAGAAAGCATATAGGAAATTTTTTGTGATTTCAGATAAAAAGAGTTAATAAAAAGAGTTAATAGAATAAAATCCATTTAAATCGCAAGCGTTTTATGCTAGAATAAAAAGAAATTTTTCGCTGTGGCTTTTGGCTATATGAAATTTTAAATGAGGACGGGCAAATGAAAATTATATATAGAAAAGCCGAGATGACTGATATAGATGAAATTTTCCGTTTGGTTGAAGGTGCTGTCAGGCAAATGGAGAGATGTGGTATCGAGCAATGGGACGAGATTTATCCTACTAAAGAGGATTTCATTGCAGATGTCAGAAAAAACGAATTGTATATAGGTGCGCTTCATAATGAAATTGCAGTTGTATATGCTTTAAACAAAGAATGTGACGCACAGTACCGAAATGGAGAGTGGCGGTACGGCGGTGAAGACTATTGTGTAATCAACAGATTATGCGTTGTGCCAGCTTATCAGAACAGGGGCATTGCGCGGACGACGCTGCAATATATTGAAAACCAGTTAAAATGCCGCGGTATAAAGGCTGTTAGGTTAGATGTATTTTCCCAAAATCCATATGCACTGAAACTGTATACTGACAGTGGATATTCTAAAGTCGGTATTGCCGATTGGAGAAAGGGCAGGTTTTTTCTGATGGAAAAATTGATATAAGGAATGAAAGTCTTTACTGCCAGACGGCAAGATGATATAATTACACAAAACAGGTCATTTGACCTAAAATAAGGAATGAAGCGTATGGAAATATCAAGAAATTTTTATTTGGAACAAATAAGAGAGAGAGAAAAAAACGGCTTTGTCAAAGTAATAACGGGCGTAAGGAGAAGCGGTAAATCATATCTTTTGTTTAAAATATTTAAAAGGGATTTGATTGATAGAGGGATTTTGGAAAACCATATCATATCGATTGCTCTGGACAATATCGAAAATAAATGGCTTCGAGAACCGCTAGTGTTGTATAAGAATATTAAAGAGCAGATAAAAGACGATGGACAATATTATGTGATGCTGGACGAAATCCAACTTGTACCGGATTTTTCAGAGGTATTAAATTCCCTGCTTCAAATGGAAAATCTGGATGTATATGCAACAGGAAGCAATTCAAAATTTTTGTCCTCGGATATTCTTACGGAATTCAGGGGACGTGGTGATGAAATAAGAGTATATCCATTATCCTTTGAAGAATATGTATCGGCGTTTAATGGAACGCAGGACGAGGCGTTTAATGAATATATGACATACGGAGGTCTGCCTCAAATTTTATCATTTAATACAGATGAGCGGAAAGCAAAGTACCTGACGGATTTGTTTAAGGAAACTTATTTAAAAGATTTGATTGAGCATAACGGAATAGCTAACACGGAAGAATTGGAGGATTTGGTAAATATCCTTGCATCGTCAGTCGGCTCGCTCACTAATTCGACTAAATTAGAGAAAACATTTCATTCTGTTGCGCAGAGCAGTATAACAAACAAGACAATCAAAAAGTACATTGACTATCTTCAGGATGCTTTTCTTGTGGATATCGCAAACCGCTATGACATAAAGGGGAAAAAATATATTGGTACACCAGTAAAGATTTATTTTGTCGATATCGGACTGCGCAATGCGCGACTTGGCTTCAGACAAATCGAAGAAACTCATTTGATGGAAAATATAATTTACAATGAGCTGAAAAGGCGCGGATATACGGTTGATGTGGGACTTGTCGAGGTAAGAGAGACTGACAGCGCAGGAAAACGGCTGAGAAAACAGCTGGAGGTTGACTTTATAGCATATAGAGGAAATAACAAGTATTATATTCAGTCGGCATTTGCGCTTCCTGATGATGAGAAGAAAGCACAGGAAGAAAAGCCGCTGCTTTCTATAGGAGATTCGTTCAAGAAAATTGTGGTGGTTGGAAATAACATTAAGCTGAAAAGAGATAATGCTGGCATTACTACAATGGGAATAAGGCAGTTTTTGCTGGACCAGCATAGTCTTGATTTATAAATGGAGCTGTGATAGCAGGTGGTCAAAAATTAACTGATAGTAAAAAATAATTCCTGCCATTTAACTTACATTCAATAGATTTTCGAGCTTCAATCAGTTATACTATACCTGACATCAATTCGGAAATTGTGTAGGAGGTAGCTGAACATGGCAATAGGAGATGTTATCAAAAAATACAGAAAAAATAAAGGTATGACACAAGAGGAGATGGCTGTCTGCCTTGGCGTGACCGCCCCCGCTGTAAACAAATGGGAAAAAGGCAATACGTTGCCTGATGTAGCTTTGCTTGCCCCTATTGCGCGGTTGCTTGGCATTACCACAGACGAGCTTTTGTCCTTTAAAGATGAGCTTATAGACGAAGAAATCAGCCAATATCTGTTGAATATTCAAAAAGACTTGTCGAGCAAAAGCTTTCAAGATGTATTTTTTTCTGTAAAGGAAAAAATTGAAGAATACCCTAATTGTGAAAAGCTGATTTGGCAGGCGGCAGTAATTCTGGACGCCAGTCGATTGACAATAGAACTCCCAAATAAAGACGATTATGATAGTGCGATATTTGGCTGGTATGAGAGGTGCTTATTGTCAGCAGACGAAAGGATTCGCAATCAAGCGGCGGAATCGCTGTTCAATGCGTTTGTCCGAAAAAATGACTATGAAAAAGCGGCTCAATATTTGGATTATTTTTCATGGGAAAATCCAGAACGCAGACGCAAGGAAGCGCTTGTGAACAGTAAAACGGGAAAACGAGCCAAAGCCTATCGCGCATATGAGGAATTGATTTTCAGCGGATATCAGCATATGCAGATAGTATTAAATGATTTGTGTGTCCTTTATATGGAAGATAATAATCACGAAATGGCGAAAAAACTGGTCGAAGTTTCCTCCTGTGCGGCATCTGTATTTGAAATGGGCAAATACAATGAAGTCTGCTGCGGGCTAAATGTTGCGGCATGGGAAAAGAATATCGAATGGACAGTGCAGCTTATGAAAGAAATTTTGGATAGTATTGAAACGGTAGGCGATTTTGCAAAATCCAAAATTTATCAGCATATGGCGCTAAAAACTGTTGACTCTGATTTTTCAGACGGATTAAAACAGAAGATTTTAAAAGCGCTTAGAGATGATGAAGCGTTTGATTATATGCGGGGAAATGAAGAATGGGAAAAAATCAAAAGCGGCGTTTATTAACAGGTAAAAGGGAGTTCTGAGACCTAATTGCGGTTTTGCAATCAAAATGTGTGAAATTTATTTAAATTATACGCGGTATATGCTAAAATGGTTTAAAAATAACCGAAAGTTATGCAGCATATACAGGAGGCAGATATGGCAAGGACAGTAGGCATAGGAATACAGGATTTTGAGACAATTATATCAAACAATTACTTTTATATAGATAAGACGGATTTTATCAAGGATTGGTGGGAGAGCGGCGACAGCGTGACGCTTATAACACGCCCGCGTCGTTTCGGGAAAACAATCACTATGAGCATGGTGGAGAGATTTTTCTCCGTGAATTATGCGGGGAAAGGCAGTATTTTTGAGGGGCTGAACATTTGGAATGATGAGAAATATCGCAAGCTGCAGGGGACTTATCCTGTAATAAGTCTAAGTTTTGCTGACATAAAGGAAAGAACCTATAAAGCCGCAAAGGAAAAAGTCTGTTGGATTATTGTCAATCTTTATATGCAGTATTCATTTATAAGAAACAGTGATACGATGTCACAAGCGGATATGGATTTTTTTGATATGGTATCATTTGATATGAGTGATACAACTGCCATTATGGCGATTTGCCGATTATCTGATTTTCTGGCGCGTTACTATGGCAAAAAGGTAATAATCCTTATAGATGAATATGACACGCCGATGCAGGAAGCATATGCTGCTGGATATGGAAATGAATTTGTCGTTTTTATGCGAAATTTGTATAATGCAGCATTTAAGACAAACCCGTGGCTTGAGCGCGGGATTATGATAGGGATTACAAGGGTTAGTAAGGAGTCGATTTTTTCCGATTTGAATAATTTGGAGATTGTAACGACTATTTCTGACAAATATGCCGATATGTTTGGCTTCACCGAACAGGAAGTTTTTAGTGCGATGGACGAGTTTGGGCTTATGGACAAGGACACGGTTAAATGGTGGTATGATGGGTTCACGTTCGGCAGAAAAACAGATATATATAATCCATGGTCGATATTGAATTATTTAGCTTCCAAAAAATTTGCGCCTTACTGGGCAGACACCAGTTCAAACAGCCTTATAAACAAACAGGTACGCGAGTCGGGCGCGGGTACGAAGAAGCTTTTTGAAGTCCTGCTTGGAGGTGGTTCTATACTGACAGACATAGATGAGCAGCTTGTCTACAACCAGCTTGACGGCAGCCCCGAAACGTTGTGGAGCCTTATGCTTGCGTCGGGATATCTGCGTGTTAAGAGTTATAAAGGCTATGGCAACATTGGCGAGGACGAAAATCAGGAGTATGAGCTGGCGCTGACAAACCATGAAGTCACAATTATGTTTGAAAAAATGATACGAGGGTGGTTCAGGCAGGCGTCAGGCTACGGGGAGTTTGTGGAGGCGCTGCTGCTTGGGGATATTGACGCGATGAACGAATACATGAACAGAGTATCGGAGGAAATATTCAGCAGCTTTGATACAGGCGGTCGCAGCTCTGAACGCACTGAACCAGAGCGCTTTTACCACGGCTTTGTATTAGGGCTTATAGTGGAGCTGAAGGACAGGTACGTGATAACTTCAAACCGAGAGAGCGGCTTTGGCAGATATGACGTGATGCTGAAACCAAAAAATATGCAGGACGACGCTATCATAATAGAATTTAAAGTCTTTAACACGCGCAGGGACAAGACGCTGGATGATACCCTAAAGGCTGCGTTAAGCCAGATAGAGGAAAAAGGATATGCTGCAGGATTGGCAGCGGAAGGCATACCCGACGAAAAAATACGCAAGTACGGTTTTGCATTTAAAGGTAAGGAAGTTCTGATAGACGAGGGATAATGTAATCGCCTACTCTTAACCTCAATAGATCATCATGCCCTTTTGATTATAATTTGATACATCAACTAATTCCCCACTCTGTCATACACTCTTCCAATGTATATGTTTTGTCTTTTTCGGGATCAGGGTCATTTTTGTAATTTTCCAACATCTTTTCGCAAAATATATCATCTGCTTCCTCATCTGCCGTTATTCCTTGGACATATGCTAATACGTAACCCATTTTATAATCCGGTATGTTATCCGGCAATCTAATAACCTTTTCTTTGTTACTCATATTCCATCATCTCTTTCTATTCTATGAATACTACATATTCCTAAACTTAGTGTTAGGGAATTAAATATAATACCTGCGGGCAGCCGTGGAAAATAAAAAATTTCCTACACAGCACAACTACCAGTTGATATAATGCAAAAGTGCCCCTGTTGAACACAATCGCGATTTGAGTTACAATAAAACCATCAAAACGAAAGGACGGTGTTTTAAATGCCGAGCATGTTAAGTGAACGAATTGCCGCTCTGCGGAAAGAGCGGGGACTTACCGCTGAATCAGTTCTGCCGCCTGATTTTGTCTTCCTTTAAATTTTTCCGAGAAGATGGTATCAAAATCCCGAAGATGAATTATTTGGGAACCTGTCACCCCGGCAATGACACAGGCGATGTGTCACATCATTCAAGAAAAGGAGAATAAATTTATGGCAAAAAACGAAAACGGAGTATTTCCATATAGTTATGTACTGGATATTTTCAGTGGAGAGCTTTTTAACGCTTTGACACTTGCCCAAGGCAATCCTCTGAAAATAGAATATATCTTTGACTGCCCTGAGTTTCAAACGCTTCGGGAGCAATACCCCATTGAGAAAGTCGCGGGGAAGGGCGGAGACTTTGAGCGCGCGCTGCGGCTGTGCCGTTGGCTTGCGCCCCGGCTAAAGCATCAGAGTGACTATGACAACCATGTACCCTGCAACTCACTGGCTTTATTGGATTACTGTTTTGAAAAGCCCGATGTTGGAATCAACTGTTTGAACAAAGCAAAGATATTAGCTGAGTGCTGCCTCTCTCTTGGCATCTACGCACGTCGGTGCAGCGGAATGCCCTGCTCCCCCTATGATGGGGATAACCATGTGGTCACGGAGATTTATGACCGAAAGCGCAAAAAATGGATTGCCCTTGACCCCACTTACGGCGATTACTTTTCCGACGGCGTGAAGCCGCTTTCCTGCTTGGAGCTCAGGCAGGCTTTTGCAGATAGAATCCCAGTATCAGCCGTTCTCAATCGTCAAAATCCGGCACGCATCGATGAACTGCAAAAAAGGAATGCAGGTATTAACTGGTATTACGCTAAAAATTCCTATTATTTCTGTTTTGATTCGGTGTCCACATTTGGTCTGCCGGAAGGGGATGAGGGCATATATGTAGTACCGGAAGGGTTTGACCTGCGGCGGGAGAGGATCAAGAACCTTGAATTTCGTAAAACACAGTATGGCATGGATGTGGAAAAGCAGCTTACAAAGACCAAGGAGCGGATATTTCCTGTCGCTTCGGAAAATATGTGGGATAGCCCTGTTTATTCACAACAAAACAAGGTATCATTCACAACATGCACAATGAAATCCGAAAATATATGATATAATCAAATATTAAGGAAACTACAGCAGGAGGACAATGCATATATGGATCACAATTTCACCAAGAGCGCTTCGGTCAAACTGATAAGCAATGATACCGTCTACATAGCGGTTTGCGACGACGAGCAGATTATGTGTGATATGCTTGAGGAAAAAATAAAAGCTGCATTGCCCAACGCAGTGGTACGCAAATTTTCTTCAGGAAATGAGCGGCTGAACAGTGCATTTCATATGGATATCCTGTTCTTAGACATACAGATGCCGGGAATCGACGGAATGGAAACGGCAAGGGCTTTGCGGGGACAGCATAACAGCACGCTCATTATATTTGTCACGGCGATTGAAGAATATGTTTTTCAGGCATTTGACGTCGATGCGCTTCATTACCTTGTCAAACCCTTTTCAGATGATAAATTTCTTGACGTTTTGGAAAAAGCAGTAAAAAAGGTCGAGGGCAGAAAACTGGCGGAAGCTGATGAGGAAGAATATATTATGGTGCAGATGTCGGGAATCCATACAAAGCTTTCGCTGGCAAAGATAATATACGCTGAAGTGTTCAATAGAAAAATCGTTGTCCATATGGTGGACGGCGCGGTTGAGTATTATGGAAAAATTTCAGATTTGGAGAAAAAGGCGGGAGAAGATTTTTTCAGACCGTACAGGTCGTACCTGATACATTTTAAATATGTACAGAAATATGATGCCTCATCTGTAGAAATGGGCATTGGAACAGTGCCGATTGCAAAGCCGAATTATTCGGATTTTGTGAAAAAATATTTGAAATACACTACAAAGAAAGGTATGGAAATCAAATGAGCCGACTGGAGCTATGGTGGAACGGCACATCTTATGCCGCGGATATTATCCAGCTTATCTTCGTGGCAGCGTGCCTGTTCATATATGTTTTGCCCTATTTGTGGGAGCGGAAAAAAGCCTTCAGCGTCGGAATAGTCTATTTGGCTGTAATGGTCTTCTTATATAGGCTGCCTGTACAGGTAAATAACTTTTTTGCTTATTTTGCGGGCATATTGGCAGTTTTTATAGTAATGTGCATAGAGGACAGGAAAAATATAAACCAGAAAATTTTTCTTTCGGTTACATTTTTTTCTTTATGTGAGCTGTCGTCTGCCTTGGCTGGGAAAATAGACAGCCTTTTTTTTGAGCCGTTGATTATGAGTGAGAAAATCGTGGCGATGGAATGGCTGTGGTATGGAGTCTATGTGTCAGTAAGGATTTTAAATATCTTTCTCTGCACGCTCTTTTTATATCTGTCAGTCAGGACAGTTAATAGGACATATGAGAGCAAAAACAGGTACATGGGAATAAGGGAGCTGCTTTTATTGATTGTCCCGTCGCTGTCAGAGGTGATTGGCAGCGCGATATTTCGGTTTTATCAGGTCAAATCAGGAATGGCGGGGATGTATGATGTACTGTGCATATTGTATTACCTCATATCTATAACAGCAATCCTTGTTATGATTTTTGTTTTTCAAAGCCTGAAAACATCGCAGGAGGAACAGTCGGACAGGGAGCTTATTGCAAGCCAGATAAATGATATGAAAATCCACATTGAAGGGGTGGAAAGGCTTTACAGCGACATCCGTTCCATGCGCCACGATATGGGAAACCATATTCAGGTACTGGAGCGTCTTATCGGCACTGAAAACAGCGGGGAAGCCCGCGCATATTTGGAAAGGCTAAGTGATGAATGGAAAGAGCTTACGCCCGAAATAAAAACAGGCAATCCTGTCACAGATATCATTTTGCTGGAAAAGAAGAAAGAAGCCGAGAAAGCGGGAATCGCGTTCTGCTGCGATTTCCATTATCCTGAAAATACGAAGCTGAATGCATTTGACCTCAGCGTTATTTTATATAATGCGCTCAATAATTGTATGGAGTCGGCAAATGGAGATAAGCCGTATATAAGGATATATTCCTTCCGCCAAAACAGTGTATATACGCTGATTGTCCGAAACAGCTTTCAGGGTAAATTGTATATCGATTCGGAAAGCGGGCTGCCGTTTACAACAAAAAAGAGCGGGGAACATGGCATAGGATTGAAAAATATACGCAGGGTTGCAAGAAAATATATGGGAGATGTGTCTTTTGAACAGCGGGACGGCGAAGTGATTGTGAGCATTATGCTTCAGATTAAATAAAAAAAGACTGTTCACAACATAAAAAGGGCTGTTCACAACAATTTTGTTAATTTTGGTAAATTTCCTCCGATAAATTTTACAGAAGGGTGACATTATGGCAAGTGGCAGCAATGGAAAAACGGAAACGGAGTTCAAATCGGTAAAATTCAAGGAGGACGAAATTTATGGCAATGGGGATTACAAACAATTATAATGCATATGAAAGTGCATACGCTATGCAGAAAAATGGAACGGCAAAGAAAACGGAAGCGAAAGAGCAACAGGCGGCGCAAACGGGAAATGCAACAAAGCAGACAGCATCCGATTACAATTCATATCTGCAAAAGACCTATGATTGCGTGAAAAATGGCGGTGTGTCTATTTCCAGTGCATATTTAGGAAAGTGCGCAAGTAATCCGGAGGAAGCAAAAACATTAGAGGAAAATTTATCTCTATATAATGAAATATACGATCATGCTTATAAGAGCGCACAGAAAACGGCAGCAGCTTATGGGGGAACGGTTACAAGCTATTCCATGACATGGAATGTAGATGAGAATGGAAATATATCTATGATGGGTCATGGCACTGTGGTATCAGAAAGTCTGAATAAGAGTAAAGGAAGCGGGCAGGCAGACTGGCTGAAAAAGTTACAGGAAAAGAAAAAAGAGGAACAGCTTGCGGAAAAGAAACGGGTGGAAAAGAAGCAGGCAAAGCGTGAACAGGAAGAACGCCTTGCCGAAATGCGGGCAGAGCGAAAGGCAGAGGGCGAAAATCTGCAATCTTATGAGTTTAAGGTTGTGGGAAAAGATGTGCGGGATTTGACGGAGAAAATGATTGCAGCCATGAAAAACCCGAACAGTGCCGCAGTATCGGCAACAGCAGGGCTTGACCTTAAAATCTGATGTAAGTTGGAAACGGATTTCAATTCAATAAAATTCAGGGAGGAAAATCCTCTGCCCGCAAGGCGCGCATTTTCCTTCGGAAAACGAGGAGGATTGACAATGACAATTAACGGAATCAGCGGAGCAAACACGCAGACAGCGCAGATGGGAATGACTCAGGCAATGGACTCATACAGCAGGAATATTCAAAACCAGATTGCCAATGCGCAGAAACAGTTGCAGGAGCTTTCTTCCAACGAAGAAATGACACTGGAAGAAAAGATGAAAAAGCGTCAGGAAATGCAGCAGCAGATAAGCGACCTGAATATGCAGCTCAGACAGCACCAGATGGAACAGCGCAGGGCGGAACGCTCAGAAAAGCAGCAGGCAAAAGGTTCTTCCATGGACGATATGCTTGGCGTCAAGGGCGCAAATACGGACAGCAGGAGCGCAGGAATTTCTCAGGCAAATATGGCAGCGATGATTTCAGCGGATAAAGCCTTAAAGCAGGCAAAAATCCAAGGCAGTGTCGCATCAGCCTTTGAGGGCAGGGCGGGAGTTCTTGAAATAGAAATTAAACTTGATGAAGCCCGCGCGACAGGCGGGAAGACAGCCAATACAGAGGGAAAGAAAGCGGAGCTTGCCGAAGTGGAACAGAAAGCAATGGATGTTACCAAGGCGCAGGCAGAAACGCTTGGCGAAGCGAATAAGGCATTAGAAGAAGCCAGGAAAGCCGACGAACAGGCAGCAGACAAAGACACCAAGGCGACAGATGCCGAAGAAGAAAAGGCAAAAGACAATGTATCAGAAAAAGAGCAGTCGGACAGCGTTCATGCGGACAGCAATAAAACCGATAAAGACACAGACGCTTCCGAACCCCTTTCGGACGCAGAAGTCCCCGCAGAGCAGCAGAGCGCTGTATATGCACATGTAGACGTAAGGCTGTAAGCTTTGATGTGAGTTAGGAAATGGATTTCAAGCCGTAAAGCGCAAGGAGGGAAAAGCTATGAGAATCAATGGAAATTTCTTTAATAATTTTATGGGCAGCAGCTTTTTTAACCGACATTCTACAGTGTCAGGAATGTTTGGAAGAAGAAATGTCGGGAGTGCGAATATGCCAGACTGGAATCGTGTCAATAAGTATTCCAAAACATATATGAAGGACGGCGTCCTTTACCACGTAGGAAACAAAAATGCGGACAGAAACCGCGCCAATAAGTATTCCAAAACATATATGAAGGACGGTGTCCTTTACCACAAAGGAAACCGCACAGAATCGAAGCTTTATACAAGGCAGGGAACTTTGGCGGGCGCAAGACCAAACCAAAGAAGACAGTTTTATTCAGGGCAGCAAATACTGGATGCAATCAAAAAATACGACAGCTATACGCTTGGCTATGACGGAAGATCGATTTATTTTCAGGGGCGCGAGAACGTATATAGAAGCAATGGCAAGTACGCCGGAAGCCATCCCGTTGGTGAAAAGATGTATTTTAATCCAGATTATGTCAATGATGCGCTGGGAATCCATAATCCCAAACAGATGTCCGTAAAGGATAACGAGGTGCGTTTTGACAGCTATTCGTATTATCAGTTTAAGGGGAAGGACGGCAGAAACCATACTGTGCTTTCGATGGGATCTTCATTAAACGCAGGCACATTTGCCAATTTTGGGAAAGAACGCATTGACAAGGAAGCGGTGGAGTATGCTGATTTTTGGGAGGATGTGGCGCATGGGAATGTATGGAGCATTGAACAGCGTTACAGTCAGAAAGAAATCAGGCAGAAATTGACGGATGTTGGTATTCAGAACGGTTTTTTCACTGTGACGGTGGGAAATCGCTCTCAAAGTTATTATTTGTCCGCCAACGAGGACGCCATGACGCTTTTCGATAAGGAAACATATGACAAACGGTATAATGCGCTTATCAGCGGAAAGACATTTCAGCTTGATAAATTTCAACCGGGACAGACGGTGACAATCGGTGGAAAGGATTATGTCCTGAACGAACATAAAGGAATTGACATTGAGTATGGGGCAGAAGTCTATTGAGGTAAAAAATAAAAGTCAAAGCAGGGGGATGATACTATGTCCATGACAATAAACAGCGTTTACAATGCTTATGCCGACAGCAGCACTAAAGCGGCAGAGAAAAAGCAAACCACAGAGAACACGCAGAGCAGGCAGACACAACAGGCGGATGCCCCGCAGCTATCATCAAAGGCGCAGGCGTATCTTGACAAGCTGAATAAATCCTATGACAACATGGAGTTTCTCGTTTACAATTCCGACAAGGACGCAAAGGAAGTCCTCTCCCACAGCACAAAGGAGGTTTCCGTTATGCTGTCCCGTGAGGAAATAGAGAAAATGGCATCCGATGAAAAGTATGCCGCCGAAAAAATGAAGGGCGTACAGGGCGCACTCCGTATGTCAGAGCAGATCAACCATGAATTTGGCTATACGTCCGCTTTTGGCAAAAAAGGGGAAAATGCAGATACACGAATAAACAAGATCGCTATTTCTTTCAATGATGACGGCTCTGCCAATATTTTCGCGGAGCTTGTAAAGTCAGGACGGAAGCAGCGGGAACAGCTTGAAGAAGCAAGGGCAGAAAAACGGGCGCAGAAAAAGGCGGAGGATAAGCAGACGCAGAAGAAACAGCGCGAAAAGCGTCTGGAAGAAAAAGCGGCAGACCGTTATTCCAAGACGAACGCCGACACAAAGCGCACGGTTGTGGAAGCTGGGAGCGTGGACGAATTGATGAAAAAAATCGCGTCGGTGGACTGGAACGAAATACGGGCAGAGGGCAGCGCAGAAAGCGGCGGCAGGTTTGATTTCAGTATATAAAACAGGCAACAGTAAAACAAAATAGCATTTAAGGCAGGAGAGCGTTTGTTGGGAGAAAACCAATGGACGCTTTTCTTATCGCCCGCAATTTAAAGAGCATAAAGCACGGCTGTACGTGAAATACTTTTAATTAATTCAAAGAAATTGAAGTTTACTTGAACTGATATTGAAGCTGTAATTGAAGTAATATTGAAGTTGACATTGAAGTGATATTGAAGTATTATTGAATTAATTAAAAACGACAGGGTGGTTTTATGTATTTGGAAGAAATTATAGGCGATTTGCAGCTTGAAAGCGATAAATTTGAATGTAAAAGCGTGCTGAACCATGACGATGTTGTTGGATGGCTCAAAAGCATAGCAGGATTTGCCAATGCGGGCGGAGGAGATTTTTACATCGGGGTTGAAGATAAGACGAATAAACTGATTGGATTTGACAGAAAGTCTGCCGATAACGAGCGGAATTACTTTAATAATCAGGTCAATGAACATTTAGTCCCAAGACCACAGATGAAGCTTTCGTTTGTCCGCTATGAGATAAATCAGAGTGAGCGTTTTATAATCAAGGTCAGTGTTGATGAATCGCCGATTAAGCCGATTATTTTGAAATATAAGGGTATTCCTTCCATTTTTATGCGAAGGGATGGATTTACAAACGGCGCTACATATGAGGAAATTATTGAAATGAGCGTGAAAAGCAAAAATACACAGTATGATGTTTTGGTTTCAGGCACAAAATATGACGCGTCAAAATTTTCGGCACTGAGGGCTTTTTATTCTGAGCATAATGACGGCAGAGAACTGAAAGAAAAGGCTCTGCAGTCGATGGGATTTTATAATGCCGAGGGCTATCTGCTGAATGGCGCTGTCTTGTTTTCGGACGATTACAGTGATAAAAAAACTCAGGTTCAGTGTTCTGTTTTTTCGGGCTTCAATAAAGGAAGCGAGAGAATAGTGACGATAAACAGGTTTAGCGGAAATATTACGTCGGTCATCAATTACATTATGGATTTTGTAAATCAGAGAATGAATCATTCCGTGGTTAAATTAGATAATGCCAGAAAGAATGTTGATGCTTACCCCAAGCGCGCGCTGTTTGAAGGAGTTATAAATGCTGTTGCGCATAGGGATTATTTTTTGGACGGCACGCAAATACAAATAGATATGTTTAAAGACAGATTGGAGATATCGTCGCCAGGGGGATTTTACAGGGGAGAGAAGCTGGGGAAAACTTATGATTTGTCAGGTGTTATATCCAAAAGAAGAAATGAATTGATATCCAATGTGCTTGTCGCCTGTAATGTAATGGAAGCTGCGGGAACAGGCTTTGACAAAATAACGGAAGAATATATGGAGGCTGATTTGCCTCATAAGCCGTATATATATTCTTCATCAGACCATTTTACGTTAGTGCTTCCTGATTTGACATATGACCGCGGAGTTGAGGACAGCAGCATTCCGGAGCTTGATTATATGCCCGTGCCGAATGGTACGGAGCTTGACGGAAAGGTTTTGTCGTTCTGTTATTATAAGGCGCGGAAAGTTTTGGAGATTGCAGAGTACCTCGGAGTCAGCAATTCGACCTATCTGCGCAAGAAGGTGCTTCAAAATCTTGAGGCAAACGGATATTTGGAAAAAAGCAAGGTGTCAAGGGCTGTGTTTTACAAAACGAGGGCGGAGGCTGTGGCGCTTAGGTAGGGTAATGGCAAAAATGGATTGGGTGAAACAATCAAGCAAGGGCTGGAAACTCGACAAAGAGCCTTCAGCCCAATTTGCAGACTTTTGTTCATACGCTCAGTATAGAGATACCCTAATTTATTTTAGTCTTCCTTATAACCGTGTGCCAACGCCCATTTGCGGTATTTTTCTGCCTGTTCAAGTGCCGCATCCTTTTGGGCAAGCTTAGCCTCTGACTCAGCAAGCCTAGCCTCAGACTCGGCAAGCCTCTCAGCATAGTCCTCAAATTCTTCCCGCTCCCAGCAGCGTTTCTTAACTTCAAAGTCTGCACAAAGTTCATAGATTGTCTTAGAAGCCTCGTTGATATAAACATCTTCCTTTGCCAACATTTTTACCGCCTCCCATGTCTTTGATTTAAAAAGTTTCGCCCATTTGTCAATGCCATATTTTTTGTCCTCATCTGTGGCAAGCTCCGTTTTATTTAAGTCTACCACACAAAGAGTAACATTGTCACTATAAATCTGCCCTGTTTTGACATTTGCAAGCTTATATGTAGCATAAAATTCGGGCTCTGCTCCTTCCAGTGAAAAATCAAGGAAGCCGATATGTATGACTGGCTTGGCGTCTTTATATTTTCCGCCTCTGTTAAGGTTGTCGTAGGAACGGCATATATACGACACAGAACGGTTTCGCCAGTTGAATAGGTTTGCAACCTGCATTTCAAGATTAATGATTATGGAATTATTGAGAATGACATTTACATCAAGCCACATCTGCTTTGAGTCGATCGACTCCCCTAGAATAATCGGGTTGGTAATTCGGACTTCTTTAATGTCATCTTCTGACAGATGCAGCAGTGCTTTGATAAGCCCGCGCAAAACTCGGTTGTTCTTCTGCAATACGGCACGGAACATATAGTCGTTTGTCATATTGAAGGGAATTTCGCCTGTTGCTGTTTCATAGGTGACAGAAGTGCTTTCTTTTAAAGATAAATTTTCTTTTGCCATTAAATATATGATATCCTTTCGAGTTTATTTTAGACAGAAGGTGCATTTAAAAACCCAAATGTACCTTCTTAATAAGAAAATGTCGCGCAACATATGCACTATATCATATTTAATTACATCTGTCCAATCGAAATGTAAAAATTCGCGTGAAATGTAAAAATTAATATCAAACTTCATCATCTTTATGATTTAGCACAATGCGAGCCTTGTCAGCATAGGAAACAGAGCAGTCAACCAATTTCGCCAATCGAAAAATTTTCTGTGAATCTCATGCTATAATTCAATAAGATATCATCAAAACTAAAATGAATACCATACGCCGCAGACGGAGCGATGCCTTTATTCGAATCTGCTACTGGAAAAAGCTTTACAAAAAATTATAATTTGTGTTTTCCAGATTGTATGTATATAATAAAAATTGGCAGCACATACCAGCGACAATAAATACATTGGCAGGCGGTTTTATTGGTGCTATTTTAATCTGCAATAGCCCGTTTGCCTTTAAGGAGAAGTGTAAAAAGATATGATTTATATTGTAGATAACATATTAAATTATCTAATATATTTATTCATAATTTATTTTGGATTTAGGATCAATCCCAGAAAAAACAAGCTTTTTGCTGGCGCTTCTATAGCAATCGTACTGTCTGCAGGCACTTTGAGCGCATATTATGATGTCAATTCTCCGATTGTTTACATCCTTTGGAGTGTGTTTTCCATTATTCTGTTCTTTGAGGACAGTTTAGTCCATTTAATTATATTAAGCGCTTCCATAATGTATTTTACTGGGATAATAGATACATTCAGCGTTATGCTGATACAGGTTGTAATGATAGGCAGAGGAATCGCTGGCGCAAATATTGCATGGTGGATGGAGCCTGCCTATTTTCTCTCATTTTTCATATATCTTTTGGTTTATTGGCGGATTTTAAGGAAACATGAAGTTTATTTGCATGATATAGGGTTAAAATACAAGCTTGCGCTTTTGATTCAGGGAAGTATATTTCAAATGTTTTACAATTTTGTCTTTGTTTCCTTTAACGAAAATCATACCATGTATGGCTGGGACGCATATGCAGTATTTTTTATCAGCATAACAGGCGCAATCTATTCTGTTTTTCTCACGCTCAGTCTGGCTGTGAAAAATGTATTGTCAGACAGGCAGAACAGGGAACTCCAATCTTTTATGTATATGCAGAAACAGCAATACGACTACCAGCTGCAGCAATCTGTGGCTGTACGGCGGTTTAAACATGATTTGGTCAATCATATGGGGGTTTTAAGGGAACTGTTAAATGAGAAAAAGACAAAAGAAGCCAAGGAATATATAGATACGATATGGAATATTCAGAGTGAGTTTGATTTGAAGATTCATACAGGAGACAGCTTCCTTGACATCATTGTAAATTATTATTCGTATTTGGCTGAAAAAGAGAAAGTAGAATTTACGGTATCAGGAAGGCTGACCGAAAAAATCCAGCTTGAGATGTTTGACATTACAACATTGGCCGGAAATATTTTACAAAATGCTTTTGAGGCGGCATTAAAAGCGAATGTTCCCAAAATACACGTTGAACTCATAGAACATGCGAAAGAAATATTTATAGTCGTCCTCAACAGTACAGATGAAGCGGTAAATGACAAAAAGCTTTTTGTGACTTCAAAAAAGGACAAAATAAGCCACGGATTTGGTCTGAAAAATATCGCCGCGACAGTAAAAAAGTATCATGGCGAATGTTATATGGAGTCTGTATCGGAAAACGGAGAAATGCTGTTTAAAATCAGCATTGCCATACCCAGGGAGGTAAAAGTTTGAAAGTAAACTTTCAAATATTGAATTAATGTGCGCTGAAGCGCACGGGAGGTATAGGCATGAAAATAGGCATTGTAGAGGACGAATCAGTATGGAGGGATAAGATACAGGGTATTATCGAAAAATATTGCAGGGATAAAAATATTCCGGTTCAGGTTAATTCTTATGGCAATGGAAAAGATTTTATGAAAAACTCAGATACAGATCTGCTGTTTCTGGATATTGAACTCGCAGAGGGCGAAGACGGTTTTCAAATCGCAGAACGGCTGATGCATGATGGAAATAAATGCAAAATATGTTTTTTGACCTCCCATACGGAGTTGGCAAGATTGGGATATAAGGTGAATGCTTTCAGGTATATAGACAAGAAGCATTTGGAAGAAGTGGGTGAGGCGCTTGATTCTTTCCTGAAAACAAAGATTCAGGAACGGATTATTTTTCGTAATGATACTGCGGGGATAGGCATCGGTATAAATCTGAATGAGCTTCTTCTTGTTGAAACATATGGAAGAAAATTGAGATACCTTATGCTTGATGGAAAGGAATATTTCTGCGAAGGGCGCATATCGGAAGCCGCACGAAGTTTATCCGCATTTGGCTTTTCCCGAATACATCGGTCGTATATTGTCAATTTAAAATATATCGAAAAGGCGCAAAGCCATGAGGTTACACTTTGTAATGGATTAAAGGTAGTTGTCGGCAGAGCCTGCAGAGATGAGTTTAAAAAGGAATTTTTTAAGTGGAGAATGTGGTTTGACAACTGATTAAACATAAGCAAGACTGGCGTGATTTGACATCTGCTGTTCTGTGTCGTTTGCGCAAAAAAGATGTCGTTTGCGAAAGTAGTATTTTATTATTTTTTCTGTTGTGATATAAATAAAGCGCTAAAAATTAAAATTTTGAGTGAGGGGCGAAATATGTTAAAGAGGATTTTAAGTGTTTTATTAAGCAGCGTTGCAATAAGCGCTCTATTTACAGGATGCAAAGATGCTGGAAAGGCGGACGATATAGAGGAAATAGAATTTATTGAAGAAAACAATGCAGAAATAGAAACACAAAATAATGTATCAATAACTGAGAATGAAAGTGATACGCCGGAAGAACAATCGATCGCTCACAGCAGCACTGACAATTCCGCAGACATAGCTGCCGCAAACAGCATTGATTATGAAACATTGGGAATCCAAAAATATGAATACCCGTCAGAATTTTCTTTGGGAGACAATTTAAAAGCCGCCATTACTCAATTAGCGCTCAGCTATGAAAATTTTGATAAGGGTTCGGTTAGCAGTGGAAACTGGAAAGAAATTTTCATTGCCCGGTTTATTCAAAATTCAAGGGTATCGTTTGACTATTTAGATATGATTTCGGAGGAAAATAACGGACAGATCAGTGCGGCTCAGCTAAATTATATTCAATATTCGCTTACGAATACAGAAGTGGATTTTTCATTGGAGGCAGGTGAAACTGTAAATAGAAATGATGCTGCCAGCCCATTGAATTACGGCTGGATTTCTGAATATAGTTACGAGGAGACGAACGATGGAGCAATCGTCACTGCTTACTTGGAAACAGGGTATGATGGAACAGATTCCATGCAAAAGCGCAAAATAACTGTTGAATTGATTAAAAACCCGTATAGTTGTTTTGACGGATATAGTGTGATTGCTGTTTCATCTGAGACAGAAAATAATGATGCGCAGATGCCAAAATATGAAGGGGAATACTGCGATGACAACGGTGATCCAAGTCTTGAAATCCGGCAGAATGAGGATGGTTCTTATCTCATACAGATCAGCCTTTTCCGTGACATAGGATATGATGCGTGTATTGGCAGTCTGGCGGAAGGAAAAATTTCTTTCGCATCCGATGAAAGAGGCGGCGTAAGCGGCAGCATAACGCTTGATAATGACCTTGCGGTTGTCTGCTTTGACCATGTTGGTCATTTTGAAAACGCTAAAGTAACAACCTATATGTTTCATAAGACGTCCGACAATCCAAATATTGATGAACTTAATTAAAACGTGGAATTTTTTTCAACAGCCGTTGGCGGGGCCTTTTTATGAATGGGATGAGAAAAATTTAAGGCGCATAAAGCATGGCTGTGTGTGAAATACTTTTAATTAATTCAAAGAAATTGAAGTTTGCTTGAAGTGATATTGAAGTTGACATTGAAGTAATTTTGAAGTACTAATATGGTGCGTTAAAATTTTCGGTGCTGAGGGCTTTTTGTTCTCGGCGTAATGATGGCAAAAATGGATTGGATGAAACGGTCAAGCAAGGGCTGGAAGCTCGTCAGAGGGCTTTCAGCCCAATTTGCAGACTTTTTTGTTCATACGCTTAGAGAGATGCCTTAATTTATTTAGTCTTCCTTATAACCGTGTGCCAATGCCCATTTGCGGTATTTTTCTGCCTGTTCAAGTACCGTATCCTTTTGGGCAAGCCTAGCCTCGGACTCGGCAAGCCTAGCTTCAGACTCAGCAAGTTTCGCTTCAGATTCAGCAAGCCTAGCCTCAGACTCGGCAAGCCTCTCTGCATAGTCCTCAAATTCTTCTCGCTCCCAGCAGCGTTTTTTAACTTCAAAATCCGCACACAATTCATAGATTGTCTTAGAAGCCTCGTTGATATAAACGTCTTCCTCCGCCAACATTTTTACCGCCTCCCATGTTTTTGCTTTGAAAAGCTTCGCCCATTTGTCAATGCCATATTTTTTGTCCTCATCTGTGGCAAGCTCTGTTTTATTTAAGTCTACCACACAAAGAGTAACATTGTCACTATAAATCTGCCCTGTTTTGACATTCGCGAGAAATGTAAAAATTAATATCAAATTTCATAACCTCCATGATTTAGCACAATGCGAGCTTTGGCAGCATAGGAAACAGGGCAGTCAGCCAATTTCGCCAAAAACATAGTCAATTTTCGCCAATCGCAAAATTTTCTGTAAATCTCATGCTATAATTCAATAAGATATCATAAAAACTAAAAAACGGAGGAAAAAACCTTATGAAAAGAAAACTATTGCCAATGGCGGCGGCATGCGTCCTGTGCGCGTCAGTCCTTTTTGGCTGCGAGAAAGCACCAAAGGCTGTGCAGGGCGACGGAATAATGCACGCGCAGGGGGAAGTAGAGCAAAATGTTCAGGACATTGTAGCATCAGATAAAAGGCACAAACAGCCGCAGACAGAGCAGTCTGCTGGTGACACACCGCAGCAGACATCATACAAATATGAAGGCACGATAGGCACAAAGGAAAACAGGATAAACATATCCGCCGAAGTCCCCGTAATTCCTGAAAACGTCTACAAAACCACGCTGAAGCCAAACGACGGGCTTGACGAAGATACGCTGCTTGCCTTTCTTGACAGTGACAGCGCCGACATAAAGGATATGTCCGAGGAGTGTAGAAAAGAGATGGAGTCAGTCGAGATATCAAACACCACTGGAGACGAGCCAGTCTTTTACTCAAATTTCGGCGACCATAGCGCGCTTAAATTCAGCGACGGAAACAAGGAGGCATCATTTACGTATCATACGGGCGCAGGCTATATCGACAATGCTTTGATTGAAAAATGCCATTCAATTTATGGCAGCGGACTGACGGAAACGCTTATAACACCCGACAAAATGGGCGAGGGGAGTTTTTCGGCAAATGACGCGGAGAAGATACTTTTGGACAAGCTAAAGGTATTGGGGATAAGCGAGGTTGCGTTTGACGAGATATATTATGATGAAGGCGCTGGCTACAGCTTTTATACGATGCGGTTTTCGCCCGCCTATGACGGGATAAAGCTTGATATCGGGCATAATTCATATGGGTTTGGACAAGTTTGTCCCAACGGATACGCACATATTTCCGAGGAGGGCGTCGCAGAACTGGGACTTCACGCATTTTGCGGCAAGATAGAGGACAAGGAGCCTGTAGAGATAATTTCGTTTGAGCAGGCGCTTGAAGTGTTGGAGCAGTACCTTGACAGCGGCATTATAGAGGCAGATGAAAATATGACATATGACAGAGTGGAGATTAACTATTATCCTGTGCAAAATCCTTCACCAAAGCCTGATGAGATTGAATATAAGACAGAGCTTGAACTTATACCTATATGGCGCATTTATATGCCGCTTGACGAGTATGTTTCAGGGGCTTATAATGGAGCGTCGGCGATATGCATAAACGCAGTTACAGGCGAAAACATATAATATGGAGATACTTTTGATGAACAAAAAATTTTTATTGCAGGACATAAAGAGAAGTCTTACAGGCTGGGGGTTTTGGCTGGGATTTGGCGGACTGTGCGCGCTGTTTTTGTACAATATGGTTACGCAATCGGCGCTTAACCATACGCAGGACAGCTATTATATCATCGTGAACGCGGTCGCGGCATCGGGATTTACTGTTTTTCTGCCGCTATTTCCAGTGCTTGCATATTCATCGGATTTCTGCGAGGAGTATGAGAGCGGCTACTATCGGATGATACTGGCGCGCATAAGCGTGCGCGGATATGCTCAGGCGCGCATTATAAGCGTAGCGATTTCAGGCGGCGCGGCTGTGGGGCTTCCTGTAATGCTCATGTGTATCGGCGCAGGCTGTTTTGGTATAATGGATGTTAGCGCTGTGGACATGCTCAGGGTTGAGGCTGATATGGAGATGGTGCTCATATCGCAGGAATACGGTTTTGGTGTGGTGGTCGTCCTAAAGACTATGCTTGGATTTTTGTTCGGCGCTGTGTGGGCGCTTGTCGGGCTTGCGTTTGCCGTGTGGTTCGTAAATAAGTATGTATCGCTTATAGCCCCTTTCGTGCTGTATGAAACAATGAATATCTTTTTGCCGAAAATATTAAAGCCAGCAATGTCGGTGCGCGGAGATGACATCGGACATATCCTGTCAATCGCAATGGAGCTGTTGTGGCTTGCGGTGTCTGTGGCGGCAGTTGCGGCGGGATTTAAAAGGAGATGCCATGATGAGTAAGGCTGTAATGATAGCAAAACAGACTTTCCTGCAGGAGCTTGCAAGTGCGCGCGTGATTATGGGGTATCTTCTGGGACTTGCATTTCTTGCCACAGGTCTTGAGGACTTTTGGCATTTTGTGACATATACAGGCGAACCCGTCAATGTGCTTGAAGCGTTTATCGTGGCGGAGAGTCAGACGCGGGCAGGATTTTTATGGGCGCTCGGATATATGCTGATAATTTCTGATGCGCCGTTTGTAAATAAAGGCTCGTATCTTGTGCTATACAGGTGTAAGCGATACGCATGGAATATGGGAATGGTACTCTATATCGCGTTTCAGGCGTTTGTGTATACTCTGCTTTTTGCGGCGGTATCGGCTTTGACAGGTATTCGCAGCGGATATATCGGAATGATTTGGAGCAGTCCCGTATATACGCTTATGAAAGACACGTCGGGAGTATTTTTGAAAAAATTCGGCATGAGTTTCCCGTATGAAACCGTCATGAGAAAAATGACAGTAGTGTCAGCGCTTGGCTCTGTATTTCTGAATATGCTGTGTTACCTGATACTCATCGGAATGATTTTATATGTCTGTAATCTGACGCTTGGCGGAATGTGGGGAATGGCGGCTGTAGTCCTGCTGCATCTCACAAAGGGCGCAGCGTGGTGTAAGATAAGCATAGACGGAAACTCTGATACTCTTTACATCAAAATCACACTCATTGCGGTTATGACAATAGTGTCATTTATAGCGGTGCGGAAAGGAGTAGATTATGGATAGCGCGTTGATGGACTTTTTCGGAGGAGTGACTTGGGAAAACAGGAGCGGTATGCCAGGCGTGGTTGTCGAGCTGTGGCTGTATGAACTTGTGAGGTGGCTTTTGCCGATTGGAATATGCCTGATGTTTACAGGCGCATACCTGAAAAAGCAGCGCGAAATCGAAAGGCTTTCGTGTTACCGTTATGGAAGCATATTTGTATGGTGGGGAAGAAAATTTGCACGCAGTCTGTTTGCAGGGCTTTTGGCAGGAGAGGCGCTCGTTGCTGGCGCCATTGTGTACGATGCGGCAATGGCGGTAAAGTTTTCCGTAGAGAGCATAAAAATAATCGTACTGTGGAGTGTACATATTGTGACACTTGTGTCATTTATGCTTGTGTTGGAGCAGACAAGGCTGAAAGGCATATCGGCGATAGCGCTGCTGCTATTGGAAGGATTTACATTTATGTTTGGGTTTGAATACAGCAAAATTATTCCGTTTATGTGCGGAATGTGGGGAATGTATCTGCAAAGTGACTGGTATGACAGTCAAAAGACGCTGTGCGCCTCTCGTGTAATCATAGCGCAGGGAATACTGATTTTGCTCAGCTTTATGCAAGGGGCAGCGCAGGAAAGGATTAAGGAAAAGTAATGAATGAGATTATAAGCATTGAAAATGTGACAAAAAGCTTTGGCAGTGCGACAGTGATTGACAACGTGAGTATTAAATTTGAGCGCGGGAAAATTTACGGCTTTATCGGGCGCAACGGTTCGGGGAAAACTGTGCTGTTCAAGCTTATAGTGGGTTATATGCGACCGACAAGCGGAAAAATAACCGTGTGCGGAAAAGAAATCGGAAAGGACACGGACTTTGCCGAGAATATAGGCATTATCATAGAAAATCCAGGCTTCCTTGGCGGATATACAGGCTTTAAAAACCTTGAATATCTGGCGTCAATACGCGGCGTAATCGGCGCAGAGGAAATAAGGCATAGCATGGAAATGGCAGGTCTTGATCCGGGCAGCAGTAAAAAAGTTTCAAAATATTCTCTGGGAATGAGGCAGCGCCTTGGCATAGCGCAGGCGATAATGGAGTCCCCCGAGATACTTATCCTTGACGAGCCAATGAATGGAATGGACAGGCAGGGCGTGGAGGACATAAGACAGATTTTGCTGCACCTAAAGGACGAGGGCAGGACAATCCTGCTTGCAAGCCATAGCAAAGAGGACATAGAAGTACTCTGCGACGAGGTATATGAGATGGATAAGGGAAAAGCTGTCAGGCAGGAAATGAACGTTATACGGCAGGCGGTGCAGAATGTATAGAATAGGAATATGCGATGACGACAAGGTTTTCTGCGCCGACTTGGAGGAGCGGCTTTACAGGATTTCCGAGGCGTTTTTTGAGAAGGTTGAAATTGAAGTCTGGTATTCGGGCGAGGATATAATGCGCGATATTTGCGGCAGGACGCTGTGCGACTTGCTTTTTCTTGATATCGAGCTTGTGAAGAAGGACGGTATCGAGGTTGGCAGGTTTATCCGTGACGAGCTTGAGGATATGCGGACGCAGATTGTGTATGTGTCGTCAAAGCAGGATTATGCGATGCAGCTTTTTAAGGTACAGCCGCTTGATTTTTTGATAAAGCCTGTGTCGGACAAGGCATTGGCGGAGACGCTGTCAAGAAGCGTCAGGCGGCAGAAAAGCGCGGATATTTGCTTTGAATACAAAAAGGGCGGCATAATGTTCAGAATCCCCACGAGTGACATAGCATATTTTGCAAGCACGGACAAAAAAATCAGGATAGTCAAAAAAAGCGGCGAGGAGGAATTTTACGGTAAGCTCAAAAGCATTGCGGACAGGCTTCCCGCTGATTTTATGCCTATTCATCAGTCATATATAATAAACCGCCGCTATGTCAGCGAATATTCATATGATACTGTCAAAATGGCGGATAAGACTGTGCTGAGCATAAGTAAGCCGTACAGAAAGGCAGTCAGAGACAGGCTTAAACAATTTCGGAAAGCGGAGATGGGAGATTGGGATATATAAGTTATTATTTTGTGATTGAACCGATAGTTAATGTCCTGCGCGTGCTTTTGATAAGAAAGCTTATGGGACTGTTCCTTGCGGAAAAAGACGGAAAACGCGCGCTGCTCAATGGGGCTTACGGCGCGTATTTTCTTATTACGACGGTTTTGTATATAGCTTTTGGGGTTTCAGCCGCATATGAGGCGGGGTGCTTTGCAGGTCTATTTGGGCTTATGCTTTTATACGACAATGTGTGGGACAGGCGCATTTGGGCTGTGTTCAGCGTATTTTTCATAGATATGGCGTGTATGCTTGCGGCATTGTATATGCTTTCGGATATGGAAATCGCCCCTCGGTTTTCGTTTCAGGTGTTTTTGCTGCTTACATGCGTGGCGCTTATGAGATGTATTTCCTCGCATGGCGGATACGCGGACAGGGAAATGGAGCTTGGCAGAGGGCAGACGCTTATTTCGGCGGCAATTCCGACAGTGAGCGCTGCGGTACTGTGCGCCCTGATGCATGGAAATACAGGGAATACTGTATCTGCGCTGATATGCGTTTCGATGCTTGTGATAAATATAGGTGTGTTTTATCTTTGCCATATGATGGCGGAAAACTACAGGCAGCTTCATGAAAGCGGCATATACAGGCAGCAGACATATGCTTATCAAAATCAGCTTGACATAATAATGGAATCGCAGGGACGCATCAGGGCGTTAAGGCATGATATGAAAAATCATATACTGGCGTTGGAGCTGCTTTTGCAGAGGCAGGAATGGGGCGAGGCAAAGAGGTATTTAAGCTCTATGCAGGGCTTTATGGAAAATCCCGCCGAGTATGCCGCGACAGGCAATGACGCCGTGGACAGCCTGCTTAATTACAAGCTGCGCAGGGCAAAGGAAATGCTTAACACTGTAGAAACGAAGATTAACATACCTGAAAAGCTGATTTTGCACTCATTTGATTTGAATGTGGTGCTCGGCAATCTGCTTGACAATGCGATAGATGCGGCGGCGCAGACGGACGAAAAGCGTCTTAGGGTGGAGATAAAGCTTGACAGAGGGATATTGTTTATTAATATGCGTAACAGCTGCAGGGAGACTGGCAGCGGGCATTTCAGGCGGCTTGAAACCACAAAGGCAGACGCCGCAAACCATGGCATAGGGCTTGGCAATGTGCGGAGGATAGTTGAGAAGTACCATGGCGACATGGATATGGCGTGTGAGGCGGGAGGTATGGAGATTGATATTATTATGTATGTTGATGAGCTGTGATTGAGCAGGCAATAGAAGTTATCATTTGTAATTCGCAGAGATAACTTAAATGTTGCTTAAAATCGGTTGCAATGACATTGAATGATTGTATAATAATAAATACTTGACTGAGAAAGGAATAATTATTGATATCAGAAAATCATAGTATTTATAAGCTTTTTAATGAGGATTGCAAATGTCTGATGAAGCGGATGCCGTCACAATCTGTAGATTTGATCCTGACAGATCCGCCGTATAACATTTCACAGTATTCTACTGGCAATATTTCCCGAGAAGGAAAAACTGCGTTAAATAATGATATTGCTGACTGGGATAAAGAAAAAATTAATCCGGTTGAGTATGTAAACGCATTTAAGCGCATTATTAAGCCAAAAGGTAATATCATTATTTTTGCGGGGTATAATCAAATTGGAGAATGGCATAAAGCATTTGATAATGAATTTGATACATTCCAAATGTTTGTATGGCATAAGACTAATCCGCCCCCTAAGATATATAAAAATGGATTTCTCAATAGTTGTGAATTTGCAATTTTTCTGTGGAATAAAGGACATATATGGAACTTTTTATCGCAGGATGAGATGCATAATTTCTTTGAATGTCCAATTTGTTCATATCCGGAGCGTCTAAAAGAGCCTTTTCATGCTACACAAAAACCATTAAAATTAATTAATTATTTTATAAATATTGCATCAAACCCAAGAGCAATAGTATTTGATCCATTTATGGGTGTTGGGACAACAGGGGTATCGGCAGTACTGAATCGGAGAAAGTTTATCGGAGCTGAAATTAATTTTGATTATACTATGGCGGCGAATCGAAGAATATCAGAGATAATATAAAAGTTGCTTAAAAACCGTTGTTTTAAAAACATCTATTAAGATACAATTTTAATGTCGCCATAAAAAGGAGGAAGCATCGAAATATGATTACTGCTGAGTTAGGGGAAAGAATAAAAGAGCTGAGAAAGAAAACCGGTTTAAGTCAGGAAAAGTTTGCTCTAAAAATTGATATGGACAGAACTTATTTTGCAACTGTTGAATCAGGCAGAAGGAATATATCTCTGATAAATATACAAAAAATAGCTGATGGGCTGGGTGTTTCCATATCGGAATTATTTGAAGGGCTGGGGGAAAATCAAAATGAATGATACTGAAGAAAAAATCAAAAAGATCGTATATGAGGAATTTTCTAAACTTATACGAAATATCGAGGGTGATTTTAAGACAAATTATGTTAAAAAAAGATATAATTTTTTGCTAAGCCAGCTTGATGAAAATATTACAGCAAATATGGTTTTTGTAAGCAGCTTTGAGTCGAAAAGCGGGTTTGCCATTGAAACATGCGCAAAGAGAATTGCACGATTAAAGTTTGGTGATGAAAATGTCCCGGCGATTGTAAATCCGAGAAATATAAGACATAATATAAATCCCGGAAACGTAAACGGGCAGATTATTGTTACAGACATAAACGTTGATAATGGCGAGCTTAGAGGTATAATTTCAAATTTCAGAGCGACTAATGTTGCAGCAGGTAAGGGAAGTTCAAGGTCAGAGAGCAAGGTTAATCAGGAAAGCATAAAAAGTCTGCTTCCGGTGGCACATGAATACAAAACGGAAGTATATCATATCAAACCTGTTGATTTAGCCTTTTTTGACGGAAAAAACTGGATAATACTGGAACTTAAAGCAGGCGGAGGTTTGGACAGTTCTAATGCGCCGGCTAATGTGGAAAAGCTTCTGACTATTTATGCAGGTCTTAATGTGGTTAATTCCAAAGTATACTTTGCTACTTTTTATAATAAAAATGGAGAAGGAAATACTTGGACAGGAGCTGTGAAAAAGCATATGGCGTTTCCGGAGATGTTTCTCATAGGGAAGGAATTTTGGAATATGATTTTGCCGAATAAAATTACATATGAGCGTTTTACGGAATTGTACAGAATAGCACTTGAAGAAATTGACTTAAATTCAAGGATTAGAGAAATGATTAAGAATACAGTAAAATAAACTGATTTATGTAAACAGGAGTGCAAGACATTGCTATGGAAAATATTGAACTTAAAAATGAGGACTGTATAAATTATATAAAAAAAATGCCTGATAAATCGATAGATTTGATTTTAACAGACCCGCCATACAATATCGCACAATACTCAACAGGAAATATCCCTTTGCCGGGACGCAGTGCTGTCAATAACGATCTTGGAGAATGGGACTTAAGGGAAATTAATCCTGCTGATTTTGTTGAAGACTTTAAGCGCATATTAAAGCCAAATGGAAATATTTTTATCTTTACAAGTTATAATCTGATTGGTAAATGGCATGAAGCTTTTGATTCTGATTTTGATACTTTTCAATATTTTATATGGCATAAAACAAATCCTATGCCAAAGATATTCAAAAACGGTTTTTTGAATAGTTGTGAAATGATTATATGTTTATGGAATAAAAAACATAAATGGAATTTTTCAACACAGAATGAAATGCACAATTATTTTGAGTGCCCGATTTGTATGGGAAATGAAAGATTAAAATCGCCAAAGCATCCTTCTCAGAAACCGCTGAAATTGATGCGCCATTTAATAAAAATAGCCAGTGATGAAGGTGATGTAGTATTTGACCCATTTATGGGAGTTGGATCTACGGGAGTTGCCGCAAAAGAATTAAAAAGAAAATTTATTGGATGTGAGATAGACTCTGTATTTTTTGGGGCGGCTAGAAGGCGGATTGAGGAAACTTTATAATGCTTCTAACTGCCCGCAAAAAATATTTTAAATTCTAATAGTTTGTAATTATGAGATGCTCGGAGTTTCTGTCATTTCGGTTCATAAAACTTACCATATATTTTTTGTCAAAACTTGTAATGTTGAAACTGTCCTTATATAAATTGTAAATGAAATCGGTGTTTTTTATTATTAGTAACAGTTTTGCGGGCGTTCGCTTTAAACATTCGCATAACCGTATCTGTTCATCTTTGCCAAATTCATTCCCGGCATATGTTGAAAAGTCAGTGTCATATGGAGGATCTAAAAAAACGAAATCATCAGATGTGAGATTGAGTGAATCCATAAACGGCTCAAAATCATCGCAGCAAATATTTGTTTTTTGTAGTTTTTCATATAACTCATCAGACAATAAATAGTCTATTTTTTTTTGAAAATCTTTTCTGTTATATGATATGCCGCCATATGGGACATTAAATTTGCCATTGCTGTTATATCGGAACATAGATGAATAACAATATTCACGTACAAAAAAGAATACGGCGGCTTGATGTCCCTTGGTCAATTCCTGTAAATGATTTTGTAGATAACGTATGTACATATAATATGAAGACTTTAGTGCTGCTTCCATGTTATCAAGTCTGTCAGCGTTTGATATTTCACCATGTTCTCTTTCGAGTTTTTGCGCGCGTGCGATTTTGCCTTTTAGATTCCTGTTAAGCTCGTCAATGAACACCGTATTATAATTACCTGCTAATTTACATAAAAAGTCTTTATATTGCTCAATAAAATCATTTATTGATAAACGTGAATGATATAATTTAAGAATTGTGTCTTTATTTTCATCAACTAAGGTGCCTAAAGAAGTAAATTCGTTATTTTCCTGTTGAATAAAATATATAAAATCATTATCCTTATTTCTGATACAATTGTAAAGATTTATTAATTCATAGGATTTATCATTTATGCAGCATTGCGCCGCTTCTGTGTCGAAAAATACTGCGCCGCCGCCGACAAATGGTTCTACGAAACGACCAGAATAATCGGGCATATATTTTCTGATTATTGGCAATTCTTTTTCCTTGCCGCCGGGCCATTTTAATATTGTTTTCACTATATATCCCCCTTATTTATAAGTCCATTATAGGATAACATAATTGTTGCTTAAAAGCAACTAAATTTTTGCGGCGATATATAAAATATAAATGCTTTCCAGTCCAAAACGCTTGTCATAAAGCAGAATAAATGCTATATTATAGATTAAAACAGGCGCAGAGTCTTGTCGAAGCTGCCAAGGCTTTATGCCTGTTTATTGTATGTTGATTTAAGTGTCCGTTAAAGCGGACCGTGGGTATAAATTATGAAAAAAGACGAAATTATTAAAAAGCTCCGCTGTGCAGACGGCTACATCAGTGGACAGGAACTGTGCGAGTGCTTTGGCGTGTCACGCACAGCGGTGTGGAAAGCAATAAAACAGCTGGAAAAAGACGGCTATAAAATAGAGGCAGTCAACAACAGAGGCTACCGCCTTATCGAAGACGCCGAAAGTGATATACTTTCGCAAGCTTCAATTGAAAGCTATATCGAAACAAAATGGGCGGCAAAGAACCTTCTTTTCAAAAAAGAGACAGGCTCTACAAACATAGACGCCAAATCGCTTGGCGAGAATGGCGCTGTGTCAGGCACGCTTGTCGTGGCAGACCGCCAGACGGCAGGGCTTGGCAGACGCGGGCGTTCGTGGGTGTCGGAAGCGGGCGAGAATATTTACATGTCAATCATGCTGCGCCCCGACTGTCGCCCTGAAAAGGCATCGATGCTCACGCTTGTCATGGCGCTTGCGGCGTTTGAAGCGGTAAACGAGCTTCGGACAGAAACGGCGCGCGCACTGATAAAGTGGCCAAATGATATCGTGATAAACGGCAAGAAAGTCTGCGGCATACTTACAGAGATGAGCGCGGAGCTTGACGGCATACATTATGTCGTGACCGGCATAGGCATAAATTCAAACCAGACACGGTTTGACGGCGAAATAGCAGACAGGGCGACTTCCATTTTCAATGAAACAGGAAGAAAAGTAAACAGGGCAAAGCTTATCGGGCGCACGATGCATTACCTTGAAAAATATTATGCGGAATTTGAAAAAAGCCAGGATATGTCGCGGCTAATGGAGCGGTACAACAGCTTTCTGGCAAATATGGACGAGAAAGTACGGGTGCTCGATCCAAAAGGCGAATACGACGGCACGGCAAGGGGCATTAATGAAAAAGGCGAGCTTATCGTCGACAGGGCAGACGGCGGCAGGGAGTATGTATTTGCGGGCGAGGTGTCGGTAAGAGGCGTGTACGGATATGTATAATGCGTGGAGCATTATGCCCGATGCTTGAAAATTTGGTATTATTTTGAGCGTTTAAACTGGTTTAATATTTATGTTAATCTAAAATTTTGGCATAAAATATTATTTTCATGACCTGAAAAGAAACGGGAGACATATAATGGAAGAAAAAGGCAGGCGCACCGTGCTGTGCGGCGCAAACGCGTATGAAAAGAAATATTATTTTAATGAAGACTTTAACCGAATACCAGAATCAATAAAAGAGGAGCTGCATATAATCTGCGTGCTTTTTACGGAGGAGGTCGGGGGCGTCTTTACAATCGTTTTTGAGGAGGACGGCAGCGTGAGCTTTGACACGGAGGCTTACGAGGAGGACATACTTTACGATGAAGTGAGCAGCGGGCTTTTGGTGCGCGAGATAAAAATGCGCAGGCAGGAGCTTATTGAGGCATTGAGCATGTATTACAGAGTGTTTGTGCTTAATGAACCATTTGAGGAATAAGAGAATAAAATTATAAATGGAGGAGGGAACAACCATGATTTTAGTAATAGATGTCGGCAACACCAACATAACATTTGGCGTATACAATAAAAAGAAGCTTGAAACAACCTTCAGGCTGATGTCAAAGACTCAGCGCACCTCAGACGAATACGGAGTGCTGATAACAGAGCTTTTGGCAAAAAACAGTGTAAACGCCGCAGATATAGAAGGCGCGATAATTGCAAGCGTAGTGCCTAACATAATGCATTCGCTTACGGGCGGCATCAAACGCTACATTACGCAGAAGCTGATTACGGTAGGCGCGGGAATAAAGACAGGGATAAAAATCGTCACGGAAAATCCAAGGGAAATAGGTCCTGACCGAATTGTTGACGCAGTGGCGGCATATGAATTATATGGCGGGCCGATATTGGTGCTTGATTTCGGCACGGCGACGACATACGACCTTGTAGACGAAAAAGGCTGCTTTTGCGCGGGCATAACAGCGCCGGGCATAAGGATTTCAGCGAAAGCGCTCTGGGAAGACGCCGCAAAGCTTCCTGAAATCGAGATAAAAAAGCCTGCGTCAATTCTTGCGCAGGAAACAATCTCAAGCATGCAGGCAGGGCTTGTCTACGGACAAATAGGCCAGACAGAGTACATTATAAAAACCGTAAAAAAAGAAACAGGCTATGACAATCTTAAAGTAGTCGCGACAGGCGGCTTAGGACGTATTATCGCGGGAGAAACGGATATGATACAGGAGTACAACAGCGTGCTTACGCTGGAGGGACTTAGGATAATCTATGAAAAAAATAAACGGCAATAGACTCAAAATCGGCGACGTAGAGCTCGAAAACAACATCGTGCTTGCGCCGATGGCAGGCGTGACAGACCTGCCTTTTCGTCTGCTCTGTAAGGAGCAGGGTGCAGGGCTTATCTGCATGGAAATGATAAGCGCAAACGCGATACATTTCAACAGCAAAAAGACAGATGAGCTTATGGAAATACGCGCTGAGGAAATGCCCGTGTCGCTGCAGCTTTTCGGCTCAAATCCCGCGGTAATGGCGGAGAGCGCAAAGCGCATAGAGGACAGACCTTTTTCCATACTTGACGTAAATATGGGCTGTCCAGTGCCTAAAGTGGTAAACAATAATGAAGGCAGCGCTCTTATGAAAAAACCAAAGCTTGTGGGCGAGATAGTAAATTCGCTTGTGAAAGCCATAAATAAGCCCGTCACTGTGAAAATCAGAAAAGGCTTTGATGATGAAAGCATAAACGCGGTGGAAATCGCAAAAATCGCCGAGGCAAACGGCGCGGCGGCTGTAGCGGTGCATGCGAGGACACGTGAGCAGTTCTATTCGGGAAAAGCAGACTGGGATATAATCAAAAGAGTAAAGGATGCCGTGAAAATTCCCGTGATAGGAAACGGCGACGTTACAGACTGTTTTTCGGCAAAGCGCATGCTCGACGAAACAGGCTGCGACGGCATTATGATAGGGCGGGCCTGCAGAGGAAACCCGTGGATTTTCAGGGAAGTGACGCACTATCTAAAAACTGGCGAAATACTCGCTCGCCCGACAATGGACGAGGTAAGGGACACAATTCTGCGGCACGCGAAGCTCCAGCTTGAATGTAAGGGTGAATACATTGCCGTGAGGGAAATGCGCAAGCACATATCGTGGTACACGGCGGGGCTGCCACATTCCGCAAGGCTGCGCGGCAGGATAAACGGAATAGCAAACATGGAGGAGCTTGAAGCGTGTGTGCGCGAATGTTTCGGATAAATGTTTAAGGAATGAAAATGCGTGGTGAGAATGTCGTGGTGAGAATGTTTTTGCACGGCTTGACACATTATGAAAAATGGACTATAATATCTTAGCTTAAATGCTGTAATATAGGCTTAAAAATCGTTTTTAGGCAACTAAAATATAAATAAATGAAAGGGTGTTCACTTCAATGGAAGCAAAAAAGAATTTATTAACACGTGAAGGCTTAAAAAAATATGAGGACGAGCTGCACGACCTCAAGGTAGTAAGAAGAAAAGAAGTAGCGCAGAAGATTAAGGAAGCCAGAGAGCAGGGCGACCTTTCAGAAAACGCTGAATATGATGCCGCAAAAGACGAGCAGCGTGATATAGAGGCAAGAATAGAGGAGCTTGAGAAAATCCTTAAAAATGTGGAGGTTGTTGATATGGAGGACGACAACCACGACTTGGAGAGGGTAAGCTTCGGGCTTTCAGTAAAGGTTAAGGACAATGAATTTGGCGATGAGATGGAATTTAAGATTGTCGGCGCGACGGAGGCAAACAGCCTTAAAGGCAAAATTTCCAATGAGTCGCCGCTTGGCAAAGCGCTTATAGGAGCCAAAAAGGGCGACGTAGTTTCAGTTGAGGCGCCGGCGGGTGAGATAGAGTACACGATTTTGGATATTTATAAGGACTAAAAGAACGCCTGCGGCGGCGTTCTTTGCGTTTATATGTGAATATGGAAAGGAGCTTAGCAAGTGGCACAGGAAAATAATAATGATATAAACCAGCTGCTGCAGGTGCGCAGGGATAAGCTTGCGGCGCTTCAGGAGGCTGGGAAGAATCCCTTTGAGACAACAAAGTTTGACGTGACGCACCACAGTCAGGATATAAAGGATAATTTTGACGAGCTTGAGGGAAAAAGCGTCACAGTTGCGGGACGCATGATGTTTAAGCGCGTGATGGGAAAAGCATCATTCTGCAATGTGCAGGATTTAAAGGGCAGCATACAGTGCTATGTGGCAAGGGACAGCGTTGGCGAGGAGCCGTATGCGGATTTTAAAAAGTATGATGTCGGGGATATTTTAGGCATAAGCGGCGAAGTGTTTAAGACAAAGACAGGCGAAATTTCGGTTCACGCATCATCAGTGACGCTTTTGTCAAAGAGCCTTCAAATCCTTCCTGAGAAATTCCACGGGCTGACGGACACGGATATGCGCTACCGCCAGAGATATGTGGACTTGATTATGAATTCCGAGGTAAAGGATACATTTGTAAAGCGTTCAAAGGTGCTTAGCAGCATTCGCCGTTATCTTGACGGGCAGGGCTTTATGGAGGTAGAGACACCTATGCTTGTCTCAAACGCGGGCGGCGCGGCGGCAAGACCGTTTGAAACGCATTTTAACGCGCTTGATGAGGATTTGAAGCTTCGTATTTCATTGGAGCTGTATTTAAAGCGTCTGATAGTCGGCGGCATGGAGCGCGTGTATGAGATAGGCCGCGTATTCAGAAACGAAGGCTTGGACACGCGCCACAATCCTGAGTTTACGCTTATGGAGCTTTATCAGGCATATACTGATTATCATGGCATGATGGATTTGACTGAGAATCTTTACCGCTATGTGGCAAAGGAAGTGACAGGTTCGGAGGTGCTTACTTACGGCGAGCACCAGATGGATTTGTCAAAGCCGTTTGAGCGTATTACCATGGTTGACGCGGTTAAGAAGTATTCGGGCGTTGACTTCAATGAAATTCATACGCTTGAAGAGGCAAGAGCGGCAGCGAAGGAAAAGCACATAGAGTTTGAGGAGCGCCATAAGAAGGGCGACATACTTAATCTTTTTTTTGAGGAATTTGTTGAGGAGCATCTTATACAGCCTACATTTGTTATGGATCATCCGATTGAGATTTCGCCGCTCACCAAGAAAAAGCCTGACAACCCTGAGTATGTTGAGCGCTTTGAGTTTTTCATGAATGGCTGGGAGATGGCAAATGCATATTCAGAGCTGAATGATCCGATTGACCAGAGAGAGCGCTTTGCGGCGCAGGAGGAGCTGCTTGCCGCAGGCGACGCGGAGGCTAACCATACGGATGAGGACTTTTTGAATGCGCTAAGTATCGGTATGCCGCCTACTGGGGGGATTGGGTTTGGCATTGACAGGATGGTTATGATGATGACAAATTCGCCTGCGATAAGGGATGTGCTGTTGTTCCCGACAATGAAGTCCTTACCGAACGACAAGTAAGAAAAACCCAGTGTTTATGCGGGTTTCGGGACTTTCAAAATCAAATA
>CANQPM010000025.1 GCA_947625775.1 uncultured Lachnospiraceae bacterium
CGCGGCTCCATGGTCAAGCGGTTAAGACATCGCCCTTTCACGGCGGTAACACGGGTTCGATTCCCGTTGGAGTCATTATTTAAGTTAAATGTATATATATATGCGGCGCAGTAGCCAAGTGGTAAGGCGTGGGTCTGCAACACCCTGATGCACCGGTTCAAATCCGGTCTGCGCCTTTAAAGCCTCAAGGATCAATGTTCTTGGGGCTTTTGTTGTGTACTGACGGCTTATACAAGTACTGCAGTGAAGGCTATATCAAGAAATGCATGCGGCTCTGTAGGGACAAAGGAAATGCTTTTTGTCGATTTAGACAATATTGTGCAAAATGAGCCGATTTATAGACATAATTTGTACAAATAGGACAGTTGAACAGTTGCATATCGATATGGTATTATAATAATGTTTTTGATAAACAAATGTATAAGACGGTTTAGGAGGTAATAAAAATGACATGTCCAAAATGTGGCGCGCAGCTTGCTGATGGCAGCAGCTTTTGCACAAGCTGCGGTAACTATCTGGCGAATAACGCGCAGCAGACAAACCAACCAAACACAGCCCCAAATAACAATATGAATAATATGGGAAACATGAACAATATGGGAAGTGTTAATATGGGGGCGCAGCAGGTGTATTACGCAAGCCCTACAGACCACACGGCGGAGTTTTCGGCAAAGGACATTTCCGATAATAAGGTAATGGCGATGGTGCCATATTTATTGGGAGTGTTTGGGATTATCATAGCGCTGCTTGCTTCAAGGGAGTCTGAGTTTACATATTTTCATGTGCGTCAGGCATTGAAGCTTACCGTAGTTAATACGCTTTTAACGATTTGTTCTTTGGTTTTGTGCTGGACTGTTATTGTGCCGATTGCTGGCGGCATTTGCGCTGTTATTATATTTGTGCTCAGGATAATAGCCTTCTTCCAGGTTTGCTCAGGAAAGGCAAAAGAGCCTGCGATTATCAGCAGCTTAGGATTTTTGAAATAGTGTTTGTTGATTGCTATAGGATGAACTGCAGGCTTCGTCCTATAGCTTTTTAAATAATTTTATGGTGATGGAGAAAACGGACTTATGAAAGACGTAAGGCTTTGCCCAAATTGTCATAGAGAAATAGGCGCAGATGATAAATTCTGCCCATATTGCGGCAGCAATTTGAGCGGTACGCATGCAGGCGCGCACCAGCTTCAGACAAATATGGTGCTGAACGGCAGATACCGTATTGAACGCGTTATTGGTGAGGGAAATTTTGGAATTACATACTTAGCGGGGGATATTACGCTGCAGATGAAGGTGGCGGTAAAAGAGTTTTATCCTAAAGGGTATGTGACGCGCGAAAGCATGAACTCTCAGCACATAACAATATATGAAGGAAATAAAAGCGAGTATATACATAAGTGGCGCAGGGACTTTATCAATGAGGCGCGAAATCTTGCAAAGCTGTCTGGACTTACTGGCATAGTTGAAGTAAGGGATTATTTTGAGCAAAACGGTACGGCATATATAGTAATGGAATATCTTGAAGGCGACGACCTTGGCGCGTACATCGAAAAGCATGGCTACACTAAGCCGAATGACGCGCAGCTTGGGCTTGGCAAGAGGATTGCCATGGAGCATGCAAAGCGGATTATGGAGCCTGTAATTCTTGCGCTTGAAAAGGTTCATGAAGCGGGAATGGTACACAGGGACATAAGCCCCGACAATATGAAATTCAATATAAACGGAGATTTAAAGCTGTTTGACTTTGGCGCGGCGCGTGAGGCAGACTTGGCAGGGACAAATGAGAAGACAGTCATGCTAAAGCTTGGATATGCGCCCGAGGAGCAGTACAGAAAATTAGGAAATCAAGGACCGTGGACAGACGTTTATGCGCTGTGCGCGACTATATATAAATGTATAACGGGTGTCATACCTGTGGAGGCATCTGAAAGGACATATCAGGATACTCTGAAAAAACCAAGCGAGCTCGGAATTGAGATTAGCAGGAGTGATGAAGATGCGCTTATGATGGGGCTTGCCGTATATGCGGACAAGCGCATAAAAGATATGAAGGCGCTTCATATGGCATTATATAATGGCGCTGTGCAGCAGCCAAAAACAATACTTACGCCTCCGCAAATGCAGGTTGTCACTCCAGCGCAGGTTATTACTCCAGGGCAGGTTATTACTTCGGGGCAGACAGATAAGAGAAGAAAAAAGAGCGGCTTAAAGATCGCAGTAGCAGTTGCGGCGGTTTTAGCAGTGCTTGCGGCAGCAGGGACAGCGGCATATATTCTGCTGCCTGATTTGCTTGCCACGGGAAGCCTTGGGAAGGAAGCGCGCGAGGAGGACATTGATAGCGAGGACATAGACGGCGATGACGAGGAAACTGGCGCAGAGGAGGAGAGCAGCGCAGAGGAGGACGAGCTTATAGCCGAGCTTCAGGAGATGCTTGACAGTCAGGAGTATGAGGATTTAATAGAAGAAATATTAGGGCTTGATGAGGACGACCTTACTGACGGACAGGCAGAGGCGTCAAACGACCTGCTTTCACAGGCGATTGAAGCGCATCTTAGCCAGCGTTTTGACGAGGCTGACGGGTTGGCGCAGTCAGGGGATTATGATGGGGCATTTGCCGTATTAGATGAGGAGGCGGCATACCGTGATGAGCTGGCGGAAGACAAAAAAGCAGAGGATTATATTGACAGTCAGGTGATTGCAGATAAGCATGATGAACTTTTGCAGAAATATTCAAAATATGTTTCATCAAAGGCTGGCGAGTATGCTGACACGGCAAACGAAATGGGCATAGAAGCTCTTTTTGCAAATGCAGACAAATATTTTGCGGATCAGGAGGAATACGAGAATACCAAAATTAAGGCTTACAGCGCGCTCGTTTTGAGCCGTATAAATCAGATGAACAATCAGGGTGAAAGTCCTAAGCAGATTATGGATTATATTGAAGAAAACAGGAGTATGACGCAGAACAACTGTTGGGTGCTCGAAATGTGGGACTTTTTCTATTCCCAGTATTGCGGCGGCGCTCCGTCAATATGGTCAGGCGTGGTCAATAATGTTTCCAATAGCGGATATATTCTTGACTACAGCGATTCGAGCGAGCTGTCGGCGTATGATTTGCATCAGCTGTCGGCATATGAGCTGCGTATGGCAAGATATGAGATATATGCAAGGCATGGACGCATCTTTGAGGATCAGGGCGTAAATGACTATTTCTCAAATTATGCATGGTATAAGCCGCAGTATGAAGCGGTTGACTTTGATGAGTCTTCACTGTCAGATACGGAAAAGAAAAACATTGAAACCATATTAGCCTACGAAGTGAGCATGGGCTATAGGTAGGGTGATTGGAAGGAACCGCTTATGAAAAAAAATACGCCAGTGATTATCCTTATAATCAGTATCTGCGTTATTGAAATATGCGTCATTATTATAGGATATAAGGCAATATCAGACAAGGTTAAAAAAACTGATGAAACCGTACAGGATTATCAGGAGGAGGATAACGAAGAACATAAAGATGAAGATGAGGAGAAGACCGAGCCTCCTAAAAGACCTGCGGATGCGCAAGATGAGGAGCTGCTTGAACGTGCAATAACCGCCGCCGCAGAGGGCGGTGAGGAAAATGAGCTGTCGGCGCTGGAGCTTTTTGAGGCCGCGGCGCAGCAGGGCAATTCGGACGCGCAGTTTTTTGCGGGCGAGATGTATCTGCAGGGCATAGGCGCACAGGAAGATTTAGGAAAAGCGGCGGATTACATTCAGATGTCATACGAGCAGGGCAATAAAAAGGCGTTTGATATTTATGCCAAGATGTGTTTTATGGGGTGCGGGAGCATTGCACAGGATTATGAGAAGGCGGCTGCCATATTTTGCCTTTTGAGCGATGAGGACGCTGAGGCATCATATATGCTAGGGCTTATGCATACATTTGGGATGGGAGTGCCGACGGCGTATGACACGGCCGAAAGGTATCTTATCAAATCGGCTGAGCAGGGATATGAGGGAGCTGAAGCATTTCACCAGACTATGGCGCCATGGGTTACGGGGGCAGAGGACAGAGAAATACAGTATATTCAGCTGCCAGCGCCAGTATCTGAGACAGAGTACAGCGGCGGTTTAGCAGAAAAGCTTGATGAGTACGCACAAACGCTTGCAGAGACAGAGACGTATGCGGCATTTGACGAGGAGAAGTCGGCAATTGGGAAAATGGACATTTCAGTGGCGTCAAATATTACAATTTTTGGGAAAAACAACTGGCTGTTTATGCAGAATCCAAATGACGGCAGCTCGTACCACGATTATGTCGGGGACAACGCATTCACGGAGGAGGAGATGGCATCTATTGCCAAACGCCTTACAAAGCAAAAGGAGGACGCTGAGAAGACGGGCAAGGAGTTTGCGCTGCTCATCATACCCAATAAGGAGGTAATCTATTCTGAAAATATGCCGACGTACATAGAGCGCGTAAGCGAGGTAACGCGCACGGACAAGCTGGTGGAATACCTGAGAAGCAATACGGAGCTTGACATAGTTTATCCTAAAGAGCTTTATAATCAGTACAAAGATGACTACCAGCTCTATTATCAGACGGACAGCCATTGCAATATGCAGGGGAGCTTTGTTGCCGTAGCGGAGCTTATGAATTTGAAGTACCAAAAACAGCTTTCCCTGGAAAATACACGGTTTGACATACATATGAATAATTACTGCGGTGACTTGGGCGTTATGCTTGGCAGACAGGACAGATATTCGGTAGACAGAGTGTATTTTCTGCCTGCGTCCGCTGCGGGCGAGGAGGACAGGACGGAGGCTTCGCTGCTTTTGATAGGCGATTCGTTTAGCGAGTTTTTAAACACAGAGTTTTCTTATTTCTTTGACGGCGGAGTAGAGCATGTCATGGTCATGGATTACGGGTATGACTATTACGAGGCTGCGAAATCCGCGCTTTCTCAGACGGACGCGGATTTGGTGGTGTGGGAATGCGCCGAGAGATATATTGATCGGCTAAGGTGACACAGGGAGGAACACATGAATGAATTTTGAAACTCCGAAATATTATGGAAAATTAAAAAGATGCGCCGCAATGATATTATTACTTGGTCTGTCTTTTACCGTGCAGACAGGGCAAGTGTACGCCGCGCCAAATAATGGCAATGCCGCGGCGGAGACGGAGGAGGAAATCACGCAGGCTGGCCTGTATATTGTATCACAGGACGGAATGGGTGATTTCACTACGATTCAGGCGGGAGTTGACGCTGTACAGTCGGGCGATACATTGCTGATTTGCCCTGGCGTGTATGAGGAGAGCGTGGAGGTTTTAAATAAGACGGTAAACCTTGTCGGGTGGGACAGGGATACCTGCATTATAAGATATAATGCATCAGGATATGCCAAAGCGCCGCTTATTTTTAGCGCAGGCGATGTGGAAAATCTTACAATATACGGTTATGGCGGAGAGACGCAGGAGCAGGAAAGCGTGATTGCGCTTACTGAGATTTATGGCAATGAAAACAGTACGGTTGATGAGATTGCACAGTGGCAAAGCATGTTTTCAGGGTACGCAGTCCATATTGACAGCAATTATTTGTATGGCAAAAATGTGCATATGAAAAACTGTAAAATTATTTCCGACAATAATTGCTGCGTGGGCATTGGCGGCAGGGGCGAGAGTTCGGTCGTGCTTGAACAGTGCGAGCTTGTGGCAAACGGCATGGGAGGGTGCATTTATTATCATAATACTGATGAGGAAGCTTTTGGCGGGGAGGCGTACTTTACGTTGAGGGATTGCGTGTTAAAAAACTACAGATGTCCATATGTGATTTCAATGCATTCCACGGGTGAATGTAATCGTGTATATTTGACTTTTCAGAATAATCATGTAAGCACTGTGGCTTATGAAGCAAGGCATATATATAATTTGACAAACATGAACACTATGTTTGACGTGGAGCTGATGGAAAAGCTTGAAAAAAGCGATGCGCTTTATACAGTGGGATATAGCACAAGCCTAAAAAAGTCAGGTCTGATAACGCATTATGACATAAATAAAAGCTATGAATATATGGAAATGATTGATAATGCGCCAAAGGATAGGCAGGCGCTGCAGCTGCCAGAAGGCATTTCATATATATCGTTTGCTGATAATGAGCCTCATTACATAGAGCAGGAGAGCCGTCCTGATGTAAAGGCGCGGAAAAGATGCGTGATTGACATTTATAATAAAAATCAGGTGACAGGCAGCGGCTGGTGCGGATTGAACGACATATACCTGACGCCTGAAAGCTATGGAAACACATTGATAGAAATGAACTATCCAATTATGAATTAGAATTTATTGAGGAGGAAGAAAATGCAGGATTATTTTGATCCAAGTACAGGAGAGCTTATAGGAGGGGACATAGGCGGCACAGGCAATATGGGTAATACAGGCAGTACGGACGGCACGGGCAGTATGCCATATGCTTCGTCCCCGGCGGCAAACGTTAATATGCCAGTACAGCCGCCTAAAAAGAAAGGCTTAGGGCTTTGGATAGGCGTAGGCTGTGGAGCAGTAGTCATAGCAGCGGCAGCGGCTGTCATAGCAGTGAAGCTATTCTCTAACCCTGCCGTAAAAATCGGCACTGCCATGGCAAATACTTTTAAGGAAACGAGCCAAATACAGAAGGATTTAGATATTATGGGCATGCTTTCCGATGGAAACGCGGGCGTGCAGATGGATATGGAATATGACCATCAGACATTAAGCGTAAGCGGCGCGTATGACTTTTCAAGTAAGCGTAAGGCAGTAAATGTGAAGGTCAATGGCGATTTTGACGACATTGGCGATTTTGAGGCGGATTTTACTGCGCAGCTTGACAAGGATAAGTTGGCAATGAGCCTGAAGCCTGCCAGCGATGACATACTTACATATTATTATACAAAGGATAACAAGGGCGATTTTATGGACGCGCTTGAGGACGAGGATATTGATATAGATGAATTGAACGCTTCCCTTGAAAAGCTCTACGAGCTTGATTTGAGTGGCGCCAGTACATATAAGGATATGTGGGATGCAGCTGCCGATGAGGTTTTAGAGGAAGTAAAGAAAATTGAAATCAAAAAAATAGATAAAAAAGAAGAATTTAAGATTGATGGAAAAAAGCGGAGCTGCGGCGGTTATCAGATGGAGATTACCGAAGATAACATGGAGGCAATAATTGACGTAGCCAGAGAGGCGTTTGAAAAAGAACTGGACGATATAAGCGCCGATGGGGAAATCAGAGATGCTCTTGATGACGTGGTTGATGAGGTCTTTGATGAACTGGAGGACTCAATTTCAGGCATGAAGGATATTGACCTGTCTTTATATATGTATAATAAGCAGATTGCCTGCATACGTATAGAGGTGGCGCGCAGCACAGTGGACATTATTTTCCATGGGGGTGATTATCCTGCCCAGAATGTTGAAATAGTGCTGGACGGCAATGGGTTTGACGATGAAACAGTGCTTGAGCTGACGGGCGAAACAAAAGACAAGACTGAGACAATGGAGCTTTCAGTGTTTGGGGAATCGGTTTTTGAGCTGGAGTATGATACAAAGAGTGGTGAATTATCCTTAACAAGCGATGAGGCAGATCTGGAGTTTGAGGCGGTAGTAAAGAGAACCAAGGAAAGCCTAACCGTGGAGATTGATGATATAGATGATGTTTCACTGACGTTTGAAATAACAGACAATGGCGAGATTAAGACATTAAAGGGCGATGAAATTAATTTGGGCGAGGCTGATGAGGACGAGCTTCAGGATTATGCAGAGGATATTCTTAAGGAGTATGATGATATATTCTATTATTTGATGTACTGATAATATGCGGGCGGCATAATGCCAATAAGGACATAGGGCGGAAACGGAGATAAAGAGATGGGAGTAAATATTAAGGGCGGTTTTGCCACAGATGCGGGCTTGCGTGACAGCATAAACCAAGATGCCATTCTGTTGCGGGCGCTGGAGCAGAATGGAGAATGGTTTGTGGCGGGAGTGGTTTGTGACGGAATAGGCGGGCTTGAAAGGGGCGAGGACGCATCTAGGCTTGTAATAGGCGCGTTTGATGAGTGGTTCAGGGGAATATGCCAATGGATTAGGATTGACACGATTGATTTCAACGCTTTGCTGCAGCACGCAACAGAAGCCATAAAACAGTGGAACAAGAAGGTGCGCCAATTCTGCGAAGGGGAAAATATCAAGAGCGGAACCACAATGTCCATGCTTGTGCTGATACGCGGCTATTATTTTATACTGCATGTAGGCGACAGCAGGGTATATTGTTATAATCAGCTTTTAACACAGCTTACCATAGATGATACTGCAAGGAAGCTCGTAAACGGCAGGGAAAGAGATTTGCTCAGCAATTTTCTGGGAAAATCTGACGAGTTAAAATATAAGGTCTATACGGGCGAGATTAAGAAGGGCGATATTTTTATTTTCTGTTCAGACGGATTTTACAGAAATCTTGCCCCGCAGGATTTGAATCCCTGCATAACAAAATATCAGTCTGGAATGTCTGTCAGGCAGATTTGCGTTGATGCGATTAACCTTATGAAAATGCGTCAGGAGCAGGACAATATATCGGTTGGAATAATTTTTACAGAGCACACTAAGAGGGGATTATTTAGATAATTGTATTGGAGGATAACTATATGATATGCAAAAATTGTGGAAAAGAGCTTCCTGATAATGTGAGTTTTTGCACGAACTGCGGAACGCGAGTTGACTTAGGTGAGCCAAGCGGCGCACAGGAAGATGAGCATACCCTGATGATGTGGGACGAGGAGGGTAAGCAGGCTGCGCCCGCGTCTCAGAATGAAGACATATTGACAGGTAAGCCAGAAACGGAGACACTGACGGAGTCCTCGCCAGAGCCTCAAGATGAAAACCGCACGATGGTGATGTGGGATGACGAACCAAGCAGCACATCAGCCAGCCAGCCCTCGCCAGAGTCTCGAGACGAAAACCGCACGATGGTGATGTGGGACGACGAGCCTGCAAATACAGATAATGCAGGCTCTTTTCAAACGGCGTCAGCGGGCGGAGAGGCCACCTGCCCCAATTGCGGCGCGGCAAACAGCGCAGGTACAGCGTTTTGCGTTAACTGCGGCGCTATGCTGTCGCAGCCTCAGCCGGACGGGCAGGCAAATGCCAACATTCCCCCGCAGCCTTCGGTAAAAACGCCCAAGAAAAAAGCCAGTAAGAAACTTATTATCGGCGCGGCGGCTGTTGCGGCGGCTGCGGCAGTGGCAGCGCTGGTTATCGTCATCAAGCCTAAGCTGCCGGCATTTGGCGGAAATGGCGGCGGTGAGAGCCAGTCGGTTTTGTCATATATGAAAGATGATGAGGCATACATATACAAAAGCGGGGATAAGCAGGGCGAGCTCATAACAGACGATGGCTTTTTTGCCGCGTCAATTTCAGCTGATGGAAGGTATGTATATTATATAGAGCCGGACAGAAAAGACGATACTGGAACGCTGATGTATAAAAAGCTGGGAAGCAAGAAGGAGGCCAAGGAGCTTGATGATGACGTAAACCTTTCAGGCACTACCTATGTCCTGCCCAATGGGAGCGTGCTGTATATAAAGAATGGAAAACTGTATCTGCATAATCTAAAAGAGGCGCAGAAAGTAGCCTCCGGCGTTTCGGGCTTTGAGATATCGAAAGATGATAAATATATATACTGGGTTGATGACGACTGCCTTACAGTTCAGGATACTGCGCTTAAAAATGACAAGATAGAGATTGATGACGTGTATAATGTTAAATATACTAGCGATGACATGTCCGATATCCTGTATACTGACGAGGACGGAGATTTATATCACTGCAGAAATCTGAAGGACAGCGAAAAAGTTGCGTCTGATGTTACAATGACAAAAAGGAGAGGCGATAAAATCTACTATTATGTGGAGGAAAAAACAAAAGAATACAGCTATTATGAGCTGGCAGATGATGATGTTGAGGACAGCTATGATTATGACTATTCATACTGTCAATATGACTTAAGCTCGCGCAGCCTTCAAATGACGGAATATACAATATACGAATATTTGCTGAAAAAGGGAGAATCAAAGCAGCTTGTGGAGATTGAAGGCATATCCTCCTTTGGCGACGACATAATTGAAGATTATTTCCTTTTTGACGAGGAGGGCGAGCCGATAATCGTCTATGGAGCAACGGAGCTGGATGATGTTTTCAAGATGTCTGACGCGGTAGAAAATTATTATGATGCGGATATGGCATGCTATGTCAAAAACCAGCTTGAGGCTGCGACAGAATGGAGCGTGTTTTACAAGGGAAAGACAAGCGTTATTGCAGAAGCTGGCGATGTTGAGGGCATTTTTGACTCTGCTGTAATAAACGAAGCAAATAATGAAATTTATCTGAAAACTAAAGATTACGCTGACTATTATGAGGACAGCGGCTATTACAAACTGTACGTTTGCCCATATACGGCGGACGACAAGACCTGCAGATGGATTATTGATGATTTGGCTGAATGGAAGGCACTCGACAGAGGGGTATATTACATATGCAGGGAAATGGGCGACGAGGAAGGTGAGCTGTACTTTAACGGCGATAAAGTAGATAAGAAGGTGTACAGCTTGGAAACACGCCAGAATCCGTCAAAGGGCTGTTTCTATTACAAGGATTATGATGAAGATGACTATGAGTATGACATATTTTACTATGATGGCAAGAATATAATTGAAGTGGCGCAGGACGCGGCAGATTTGGGCGTTATTTGCATGGATGATGGAAGCGTACTGTACAGCACTGATTATGATGACGGAGAGAGAACGATATGCCGTTATAAAAACGGGAAGACAGCCGTGATATCCGAGGACGTATATGATATGGAAATTATGGAGGACGGAAGCATAGCTTACATTAAGGATTGGAGCGATAAAAGGGAGGAGGGCGACCTGTATATATTTGACGGCAAAAAGAGCGCCGAGCTTGATACGGGTGTTACGTCAATTAGAGTTATATATTATTAAAGGGGTAGTTTTATCATGATTTTGACTGCAAAGTACACTGACATAGGCGGACGCGGGATAAACGAGGACAGTGCGGGCATATATGTAAAAGAGGGCTGCGTCTGCGCCGTGGTGGCTGACGGAGTAGGAGGGCATGGCGGCGGCGATAAGGCTTCGCGCTATGCCGCCGCGATGATAAACAGCCTTTACAAAAATTCTGATACGCCCTTTCCCAAGCAGCAGGTGCAGGGCTGGTTTCAGCAGATAAATGATGATGTATGCAGCCATCAGACAAAGGAATGTAAGATGCGCACGACTTTGAGCGTTCTCTTTGCGGATAATCAAAAATGTTTCTGGGCATATGTGGGTGACAGCAGGATTTATCATTTTGCGGATAAGAGACTGGCGGGAATGACGGTGGATCACAGCGTATCGCAGATGGCGGTATTTTCGGGGGAGATTACCCAGGCGCAGGTGCGTCACCATGCTGACAGAAATAAGCTTATACGCTCTATAGGCAATGATTCTGCTGTGAAGGTGGACGTGTCGGATTATTTTGACGTAGGTATGGGCGAGCATGCGTTTCTGCTGTGCACTGACGGTTTCTGGGAGTATGTGCTTGAAGATGAGATGGAGCAGGCTTTGAGGGATAGTGACAATCCCGTAAAATGGCTTGATAAAATGTCTGTCATTATTAAAAGCAGGGTCCCTGAAAACAATGACAATAATACGGCAGTCGCCGTATGGATAAAAAATAATTAAGAGAGACAGGTGAAGACAAAATGAATTGTCCCAAGTGCAACAAAGAAGTGGGGGCTAATGATAAGTTCTGCCCATATTGCGGCAGCAGGCTTGATGCCGCAGCTGCTATGCCAAATGCGCTTCAGTTAAACACTATGCTGAAGGAGAAATACAGAATTGAGCGCGTATTGGAGGAGGGCACAAGCCAGATTAAATATTTAGCGCAGGACATTACCCTGCAGGTTTATGTGACTGTGAATGAATTTTTCCTAAAGGATTATGTCAGCAGGGATTACAGCTCAAAACAGATGACAGTGCGCGATGCTGCAAAGGCGGGGCTGGTAAGCCAATGGAGGAATGCATTTTTAGACAGCGTAAGAAATAAGACCAGACTTGGAAGCCTTGCGGGAATTGCAGATATAAGGGACTGCTTTGAGCAGAACGGTACAATCTATGTCGTAACAGAGTGGCTGAGCGGCGATGACCTGCAGACCTTCTTAAACAGGCAGGGATATACAAAGCCAAATGATGCCATGTATGGGATTAAAAATAGGATTGATATAGATACGGCAAAGCAAATTTTTGAGCCGATAATTATTTCTGTTGCCAAATTGCATGATGCGGGCGATGCTTATGGAAATATATCATTTGGCAGCATGAAATTTGGAAACAATGGAATGTTAAAGCTGTCGGGCTTTCTGTGGGATATAAATGACACAAATAATGCTGTAGCGCGTGTGCAGGCAGACGTTTATTCAATATGCGCAGCAATGTATAAATGCATAACCGGCATAGAGCCGTCAAATACTGGCGCTTTAAGGACGCCAAGTGAGCTGGGCATTGCAATCGACAAGTATGATGAAGCCGCTATTATGATGGGGCTTGCTCTTGATTTGGGCAGGCGTTTTGCAAATGTGGCTGTTCTGCACAAAGCATTATACAACAGGCCGCAGAAGCCGCAGGCTGTTCAGGGCGGCGTGAATAATCAGGTTGGGCAGATTAATCAAGCAGGCCAATATAATCAAACTAATTCAATCTATCCCTCTGGCACAGAGCGCAAAAAGAAGTCAAAAGCGAAGACGGTTATCATAATACTTGTGATAATTGCTTTACTGGCTGGGATAGGCGCTGCGGGCGTTGTGTTTCTGCCAGACTTGCTTTCAGGAGGGCTGCCGTTTTTGGGAGAGGACAGTGAAGATGACGAAAATAGTGAGACAGAGGAAAATAGCGAGACAGAGGAAAACGGTGATGAGGACCAGTCATCAGAGGCAGAGCTTGACGACAGTGATATAGAATTATATGAATCCATACTTGAGCAGGCAGAAGCTGATGAGAGTGTTGAGAACCAAAAGGACGCGCTGGAGCAGCTTATAAGCTTTGTATCAGACAATAACGCAGCCGAGTATGCCTCAGAGGATATAGCTGATATATTTGATACATATAAAACAGGCGTGTTAGACCATATAGCGCTTCTTGACAGTCAAAATGTGCTTCCTGCAATTTATACTCAGATGAATATAGAGCTTATGGAGGCGCTTGATCTTGCTTCACGAATAGGAGAGCAGGATATTGAGGTTGACAGTGATGACCTGCAGAGTAAATCAGACACATTAAAGACAGACTATAAACAGCGTCTGATTGACAATTTTGACAATGAGGCGCAGGAGGAAATAAACACAAATGGGGTTATTTCCAGAAGCGTGCTCTGGGCGGCTATGGACGGCGCGGACCAGACAGGTCTGTATGACGAAGCCGATTACAGCGATCCGCTTAGATTAAGGTATATTTTGGCGTTGACATATCATGTTGACAGCGAGCTTGACAGCTTAGGCAGGGAGGAAGCGGTAGCAAGGCTGTATGAGGTTATTGGGAGTGCTGATTACAATCCGCTTCTGCTGTATTATCTTGGCGACCTAAACGGCGACGAGTATGCGGAGGGCTTTTATCAGTACGCTTCAGATATTCTGGCGGACAATGGATATGACTTTTACAATATGACGACAAATGAGAAGCGTAACTTTATGTATTACTATTATACTGACGACAGCTATGCCGAGCTTCGTGACGAGCTGCTGACATATATGAGAGATAATTTTACACAGACTCAGTAGAAGGATATTGATTAAGCTATGGATAAAAAAGATAAATGGCGCATAGCTGTGTTGCTGACGGCAATTATATTGCTGGCGGCAGCTGTAGTTATACTGGTAAAAAAAAGGGCGGACGTTTCGGAACACGGCGAGGAAACGCAGACGAGCGCTGAAACCCAGACGCAGGAGGAGATACAGGAAAGCACTGAAACCCAGACACAGGAGGAGAGCACAGAGCCTTCAAAGACTGTGGATTATCCTGCCCCCGATTATGATTTTCAGATAGAGGAGATAACGATAGAGCTGCCTAGGATAAGCCGTGAGTATGCCCTTGCGTGGGTGAGCGATTTGCACTTAATTACGGATAAGGAGCCTGCGCAGGATGTTATGGAAGAATTTTTGGAATCGATGCAGACACGGTATGAAACCATGTTTGTAAATCCTACGCAGCCTGAGGACGAGGTAAGGCACAGTGATGAGCTCCTGCCTGAAATAATAAAATATCTTAATTATACAAAAATAGACGGAAGAAACTTTGACGGAATAATTTTTGGCGGGGATCTGCTTGACTACTGCAGCAGGTCAAATATTGACGCATTTAAGGAGGAGTATGCAAAGCTCAATCCCGATATTCCCAAGCTCTATATCAGGGCGGATCATGATTATGGCTTCTGGTATGGGGGCGATGCTTTCACAGAGGAAACGGCTTGGGAGATGCACAAGGAGATAGACGGAGACGACCTAAGTGGAAAGTGCCTTGAGTTTGACGATTTCGTCATAATAGGCGTGAACCGTTCAAACAAGGATATGTCCCAGCAGCAGTATGAAATAATAATGCAGCAGTATGACAATGCAAAGCAGGAGGATAAGCCTGTAATAATAGCTACTCATGTACCATATGAAGCTTATGATGACAGCCTTAGGGAATATTCCATGATGGTAAGGAACAAGGTTTATTACTGGACTTATTTTTCGAACGAGGGCGATTACAAGCCTAATGACTTGATGGGACAGTACTTTAGCGAGGTCTATTCTGCTGATACGCAGGTGGAAAATGTGCTGGCGGGGCATTTGCACGCGGCATGGGACGGGAAGATTTCCGAGCAGGTTTCGCAGCATATCTTTGCCCCTGCGTTTATGGGATTTATTGGCGTTATCCATGTAGTGCCATCGGCATAATATGTGTATATTTTATCGCAGGCGGCTGTGAAAAGTTTTTTAAAACAGCTGGGCAGCAGAACATAATGTGAAAGCAGGAAAATAAGAATGAATAAGGCGTCATTTAGAAAAATGATAAGGCTGCTTGTAAGCGCGGCGATGATCATATGCTTTATGTCGGAGACTAAAGCATATGCGGAGGAGGACAGCGGGAAAAGCGTAATCGAAGAATATGACACAAGTGTCATATATGATATGGGACATATAAAGGCGGAGCAGCTCCCTGTAAGTGGGGAATATTATGAAAATCCATCAAATCCGTACAGTTACCTGAAAGCGCCATCGCAAATTATTCATATAGGAAATTACTATTTTATCGCGGACTGTTACAATAACCAGATTTTGTACACGTCAAAGCTTGGAGCCGATATAAAGGAATGGCGGGTTATGACAAGCAACGTAAGCCTTCCGCATGCTATAGCAGGCGACGGCAGCGTATATCTGGTGACAGATACGGAAAATAATCGCGTGCTTGTATTCGAGAGGAAAAACGGCGGATTTCAGAATACGCAGAAGTTTGAAAACATAGGCAAGCGTCCTCATTATGTAAAATATGACTGGGAAACAAAAGCATTTTATGTATGGAGCTCAATGACGGGTGAAATGTATATCATAAGGCGAGAGCAGGGCACAAACACTGTTTTTCTTGACGAGGTGAGGTGCATTAAGGAGCTGCAGGGAGTGTATGTGCGCTCATTTACTATTGCGGGCGAGCAGATTTTATTTCCGTCGGGAGATAACTCGAGCATTATAATAGCCGACAAAAATACGCTTGAGGTGCAGATGAGATTTCCCGTGGTTTCGCAGATAGCGGGAATGGCGCAGATTGTGCCTATTGGAAGTTATTTTTATTTGACAGTTATTACTGATTCAAATTATAATCAGAGCATGGCGACCATAATCAGGACAAAGGATTTGTCAAGCCTTGCAGATGGCGTATATGAAGAAATATATGATAAATTTCAGTCAAAGGGCATACCTTACTGTATGGAAAATATGAACGGCATGTACTATATTGCCTGTCCGGGACCTTCAAAAAGCATATGGCATTTTGGGGTTGCGAATGACGTGATTAATAATGTGGGAGCAGTTTATTAATGCAGAGTATGCATAATTGGCAATAAAAGGCAATTTACTTTGCATAAAATGAAAATTATTTAATTATACTAAAAATAGCTGTTTGCGCATATTGACGAAATTTTGGCTAAATGATATACTGAATATGCTACACTGCGCTTTGGGGCGCGACAAAACAATCAACATTAAAAAGGTGGAGGAATGAGTATGAAAAAAAGATGGAGCTTATGGCTGGTCCTGTCTATGCTGTTTGTTTTCCTGATGTCTGCGACCGTGCTTGCGGCTGAGCAGTCAATCACGATTTACAATTGCGTTATTACAGGACAAGAGGTTACTGTGGTTTCGGTAGGACCTGTTGCACAGAGCGATACGGGCGAGTACTATCTGTTTGAACTAAAGCCCTATGAACTTGGCGTAGGTTCAAGGACTGATTACTGTGCGTCAGCGCTGGCAGCGGAGCTTACGCAGTTTACAACTCCTTTGAATTTTAACAAGGCGGATTCAAAGCTTTATTCAAGATTTGTAGTCACGGCATTGCGTGGCGGCGTTTTCGTGCCCGTAAGCCAGGAAATGTATATAACTAATCCTGAGGCTGTTGCTACAAAGAACACAAATTATCCCATAAAGTCCAAGAAGGGACTTACCGCAGACTGGAGATATGTTTCAGAATTAAAGGATTTAGGCGCAGGTTATGCGTCATATGAGCTTGATGTGAGCAGATTTTTTGTCGGCGGCGGCACAAACTATACTTACAACGGCAAGAATTACAGCTTTAATTCAAGCGTTGTAGCCGAGTATGATATTGTGTGCAAATCGTTTGCTGATACAGGCGCTAATGTTGTAATGGTTATAAAAAATTCTTATAATCCCGCGACGGCGGATTTAATTCTGCCAGAGGCGCGTGAGCCTGGCAAGAACTGTTATGCGCTCAACGTAAATGAGCCGGCACCCGCAGAGAAGATTGAAGCGCTGATGTCGTTCCTTGCAAACCGTTATTCAGGCTCAAACGGCACAATCCACAGCTGGATTATCGGCAACGAGGTCAATAACAATTCTCCTTGGCATTATATGGGCAATGTAGATGCTGAAACATTTGCGGCGCAGTATGCTAAAGAAGTGCGTCTCTGCTACAATGCCATCAAGAGCCAGAACGCTGGGGCAAGGGTATTTATCAACATTGACCAGAGATGGACGCATACAGACTCTAATCCGCTTGCATATGCGGGCAGGCAGATAGTAGACAGCTTTGCCCAAAATATAAGCAGCAGCGGCAACATTGACTGGGGATTATCTATACATCCTCATCCAGTGCCACTGTTTAACTGCCGGTTTTGGAATATTCCCCGTGAGTATGCGGCTTTGAAACTTGTTACACATGAGGATAATTCAAAAATGGTAAATCCTTCAAATGTGGACGTGATTACAAACCATATGACGCAGGACTTCCTGCTTTCTCCTAGCGGGGCTGTAAGGCATATACTGATTTCGGAGATGGGCTTTACGTCATACAATCCGCAGATACCGACAGACCAGAACATTCAGGCGGCGGCTATGGTATATGCATATAAGCTTACGGCATCAAATCCGTTTATCGAGGGCGTAATCATTCACAGACAGATTGATCATGCTTCTGAGGTGGTAAATGACGGAATGGCTGTAGGAATTATGACAGATACAGGCGTACCTAAGGTTGCGTACAATGTATTTAAGTACATGGATACGGCAAATACGTCATATTCAGACGCAATGCTTCCTTATATCGGAGCTTCAAGCTGGGCTGATTTAGGCGTAAATTAATTAAATATAATAAAAATATGAGAGGGACACAGCCTTTAGGGTTGTGTCCCTGTTTTATACATATGCTATGTATGCGGAGAGGGTTATGTCATATTTTAAAATTGCGCCATTTAGAGGATTAAAAAAAATAGGAAAGCAGCTTGGTAGTTTTTGGTTGTGATTAAACGAAGGTTATGTTATATTAAGTATGGAATGTCTTGTCGGTTAATTCGGCAAATGATGGGGAAATTATTGGAAGAACGTTAAGTTTCACGTGGAAAATGCGAGGGACGCGTATTTTACAGACATTTAAGAGGAGGTATCTTAATTTTATGGGAAATGACGCAAGGGAAGTTATCGAAAAGGGCGAGGCTGTGCTTGGAATAGAGTTTGGCTCTACGCGCATAAAAGCTGTGCTGATAGACAAAAAGCATGAGGTGCTTGCTGTCGGCATACACGACTGGGAGAACCAGCTTGTAAACAATATCTGGACTTACAGCCTTGACGCCATATGGGGCGGCTTGCAGGCGTGCTATCAGGATTTGGCGGCAAATGTAAAGAAACAGTATGGCGTTGAGATTAAGACGCTTAGCGCGATTGGATTCAGCGCAATGATGCATGGATATATGGCGTTTGACCGTGAGGGCGAGCTTTTGGTGCCATTCAGGACTTGGAGGAATACAATCACGCAGCAGGCAAGCGAGGAGCTGACTAAGCTGTTTGAGTATCATATTCCCCAGAGATGGAGTATTGCGCATCTGTATCAGGCGATTTTGAACGGCGAGGAGCATGTAAAGGACATAGCATACTTTACGACGCTTGCGGGCTACATACATTGGAAGCTTAGCGGGGAAAAGGTGCTTGGCATAGGCGAGGCATCGGGAATGTTCCCCATAGATATTGAAAAGAAGGACTTTAATGCGAAGATGATAGCTCAGTTTGATGAGCTGATAAAAGATAAGGGCTATGGCTGGAAATTGGCTGAGATTATGCCGAGGGTGCTTTTGGCAGGTGAGAGCGCGGGTAAGCTTACCGCGGAAGGAGCAAAGCTCCTTGATGTGTCTGGCACTCTGCAGGCTGGAATATCTATGTGTCCGCCGGAGGGTGACGCGGGCACGGGCATGACTGCGACAAACAGCGTGGCAAAACGCACGGGAAATATTTCGGCGGGTACGTCAGTGTTTGCTATGGCTGTGCTGGAGAAGGACTTGTCAAAGGCATATGACGAGCTTGACCTTGTGACGACGCCTGACGGCAGCCTTGTGGCTATGGTGCATTGCAACAACTGTACTTCGGATTTGAATGCCTGGGTGAATATTTTTAAGGAATTTTATGAGGAGATGGGGCATAAGGCTGATATGAACGAGCTTTATGGCACGCTTTACAGGAAAGCGCTCGAGGGTGATGCTGACTGCGGAGGGCTTTTGTCGTACGGGTATTTTTCGGGCGAGCATGTGACGGGCTTTGAGGAGGGAAGACCGCTGTTTGTGCGTATGCCGGATGCGAAGTTTAACCTTGCGAATTTTATGAGGGTGAATTTGTTTACTGCGCTTGGGGCGATTAAAATTGGAATGGATATTCTTTTCAAGGAGGAAAAGGTGACGCTTGATGAGCTGCTGGGGCATGGCGGACTGTTTAAGACTGAAGGCGTGGGGCAGAGAGTTGTCGCTGCGGCGGTGAATGTGCCTGTGTCCGTGATGAAGACTGCAGGTGAGGGCGGTGCTTGGGGCATTGCCGTGCTTGCAAATTATATGCAGGAAAAAGGAAAGGGTGAATCGCTGGGTGATTATCTGAATAATAAGGTGTTTGCGGGCGAGGAGTCGTCGCGGGTTGAGCCAGATGCGAAAGATGTGGCTGGATTTGAGAGGTTTATTGAGAGGTATAGGAAAGGGCTTGCGATTGAGAGGGTGGCTGTGGATTCAATGAGATAGGAATGGTAATATAAAGCGAAAGGAAATGTAAGGAAAATGCTTGAGGAATTGAAGAAAAAGGTTTATGAGGCGAATATGGATTTGCCAAGATACGGGCTTGTTACTTTTACTTGGGGCAATGTGAGCGCGATTGACAGGGAGAGCGGGATGTTTGTCATCAAGCCGAGCGGCGTGGATTATGACCTTTTGAAGCCCGAGGATATGGTAGTTATGGATTTGAACGGGAATAAGGTTGAGGGGAAGTATAATCCGTCGTCTGATACGGCTACGCACTTGGAGCTTTACAAGGCTTTTCCTGAGATTGGCGGGGTGGTGCATACGCACTCTACATATGCGACGAGCTGGGCGCAGGCGGGGAGGAGTATTCCCTGCTACGGTACGACGCATGCCGATTATATGTATGGGGAAATTCCATGTGCGCGGGTGCTTACTAAGGAGGAGATGGACGAGGGGTATGAGAAAAATACGGGGACTATCATTATAGAAACATTTAAGGATAGGGATTATATGGCTGTGCCTGCTGTGCTTTGCAAAAACCATGGACCGTTTGCGTGGGGAAAAAATGCTAAAGAGGCTGTGCACAATGCTGTAGTGCTTGAGGAAGTCGCAAAGATGGCGCTTTTCACGGAGCAGCTAAAGCCTGATGTGGAGCCTGCGCCGCAGCGTATTCAGGATAAGCATTATTTTAGGAAGCACGGAGCTAACGCTTATTATGGAAATAAAATTGAATAACGATCAAACACAGTGGTTTATAGGCGTTTGCGGAACTCTACTCAATAACGTAGAATTTAGAACAATTTTCGCAATTACCTAACAGCTGCTAAGCGATAAGGTGAGCGTCAGTACAGCGTGTCACGAAAGATGTTGCTGTATTGCTGCTGAAAATTGAAATTAGCAATTATCAGGCAGAAATAGCTAAAATTTGTATATACGCATTTAGCTGTGTATGATAAATTAATTTATATAAGTATTAAGAACGGAGGAAAACGCAATGACAAATTTAGAGCTTCAAAAAATGGCGAATGAAGTTCGTAAAGGTATCGTGACGGGCGTGCATGCTGCGAAGGCGGGGCATCCGGGCGGCTCGCTGTCGGCGGCGGATATTTTTACATTTCTCTACTTTGAGGAGATGAATATCGACCCTAAAAATCCAAAGAAGGAGGACAGGGACAGGTTTGTGCTGTCTAAGGGGCATACGGCGCCGGGGCTTTATTCGGCGCTTGCAAACCGTGGGTATTTTCCAGTGGAGGATTTAAAAACTCTTAGAAAGCTTGGCTCATACTTACAGGGACATCCTTGTATGCAGAGCGTTCCAGGGGTAGACATGTCGTCGGGCTCGCTTGGACAGGGGATTTCTGTGGCGTGCGGAATGGCGCTTGGCGCGAAGCTTTCAAATGCTGATTACCGCGTATATACGCTGCTTGGCGACGGTGAGCTTGAGGAAGGTCAGGTCTGGGAAGCTTCGATGTTTGCGGGACACAGAAAGCTCGACAATTTGTGTGTGATAGTTGACAACAACGGACTGCAGATTGACGGCAGCATTGATGATGTATGCTCGCCTAATCCGATTGACAAGAAGTTTGAGGCATTTAATTTCCATGTAATAAATCTTGCCAATGCGCATGATTTCGACCAGATACGCGCGGCGTTTAAGGAGGCAAGGGCGACTAAGGGAATGCCTACGGCGATAATCGCCCATTCTTTAAAGGGCAAGGGCGTTTCGTTTATGGAGGGCAGCATAGACTGGCACGGCAAGGCGCCGAATGATGAGGAGTATGCTGTGGCTATGGCTGATTTGGAGAGGATAGGTGAAGAATTATGTCAGAAGTAAAGAAGATTGCGACCAGAGAGAGCTATGGCAATGCTCTTGTTGAGATAGGTAAGGAAAATCCCAATCTTGTAGTGCTTGACGCGGATCTTGCGGCGGCTACAAAGACGGGAATGTTCAGAAAGGCGTTTCCGGACAGGCATATTGACTGCGGCATCGCGGAGTGCAATATGACGGGAATCGCGGCGGGGCTTTCACTTTCGGGCAAGATTCCGTTTATGAGCTCGTTTGCGATGTTTGCGGCGGGGCGCGCGTTTGAGCAGGTGAGGAACTCTATCGGCTATCCGCACCTCAATGTAAAGATCGGCGCTACGCACGCGGGCATTACCGTGGGAGAAGACGGAGCCTCGCACCAGTGCAATGAGGATATTGCGCTGATGAGGACTATTCCTGGCATGGTGGTTATGTGCCCGGCTGATGATGTCGAGGCGCGCGCGGCTGTCAGGGCGGCTGTCGAGTATGTAGGACCTGTGTACATACGTTTTGGGCGCGCGGCTGTGCCTGTGATTAATGACAGGTCTGATTACAAGTTTGAGATTGGCAAGGGAACTGTGGTAAGAGAAGGTACTGATGTCACTATAGTGGCGACGGGCATATGCGTTGATTCGGCGCTTGGTGCGGCTGGGCTTCTTGAAGAACAGGGCGTGAGCGCGGAGGTTATCAATATTTGCACGATTAAGCCGCTTGACGAGGAGATTATCGTCAATTCCGCAAAGAAGACGGGCAAGGTAGTGACGGCTGAGGAGCACTCCGTTATCGGCGGGCTGGGAAGCGCTGTCTGCGACGCGCTCTGCAAGCATTATCCCGTGCCTGTGTATAAGATTGGCATGCAGGACGTGTTTGGCGAGTCGGGCTCTGCGGCTGCGCTTGTGGAAAAGTACAGGCTTGACGCTAAAGGCGTTTATGAGCAGGTTAAGGAATTTTTAGGGAAATAATTTTGAAGTGATTTGACACCAAAGGCATTTATAGACAGATTAGAGAGCTTTTAACAAGTAATTTTGGACAAAACAAAAATGCAAAAATAAAAAGGACACTTGTTTGCGCGGGTGTCCTTTTTGGGTATGACGGTACGCTGTCAGTCTGTAGGGATGTCTGACTGAATGAAGAAAGTTAATGAAAATTGTTTTTGGTGGCAATTAGCAAAGGATGGTAATTATTGCTGTGATGGAAGTAAAGAATGTAGAATTGTTAAATAACGATGCGTATTTTATGGAAATTGTAAATAACATGATAGTAGTAAATAATAATTACAAAGGACTAATTATTTTTGACAGCGAACTTAGATTAATTGAAAAAATAGAATTAATTGAAGAATTGACTATATATGCTTCGTTCAAAAATGGCAATAAAATTTTACTGTTTTGTCCTGATAATGGTTGTTTCATTTATGTTAATATAGAGTTACGCATGAAAAAAATAATTCCATTAACAGAATTTGATAATTATTTATTTTCTACGATATATGATTGGAACCAGGAAAATTTGATTTTATCAGATTATCAAGGTCATTTTATTAAAGTGGATTTGAATAAGGGAGTTCTTGTTAAAGTGGATTCGAATGATATGGAGTGTCAGAATATCAGAGAAGATTATGATAAATTAAGCGGGGTAAAAATTTACAAGGTATGTGGCTTGGAAAAAGAGGCATTCATACAATTTTCTGATTCGAACTACAGTTTAGTTGATTACAAGCAAAATATAAATATTCTTCAGAATTTTGAAAAAGAGCAGTATCACGATTTTGAAGCAATAAATGGCTATTTAGCAAAAATTGGTGAAAACAAAGTAGAAATTTTATTTAATAACAATATAGAAGTATGCTATTCTTCAGAATACTATGACTTTTTGAAAGGAAAATTTATGCTTGAAAATGGAGAAGTATATTTATTCTTATTAAGTGGTAATAGATTAGATCCTAATCATATTAAAATTGAAAAACTGTTTGTACAAACATATACGGAAAATGATGGCAGTATGCACAGCGGTACAGGCTCACTATTCGATAGATAACTTCCGATTGCCAAATTAATGTCGTGCGCAGTTACAATTAAAACAGAAACACATTATCAAAGCGTATAGAATAAAATCTATGCGTTTTTTGTGTTATAGACATTTACAGCGTCAACGCAGAAAGGAGATAGGGCTAAATAGCTGTTGCAAGGTATTGCATTTTAAGGTATTATAAAACTAGCAAAACACAGAAAAACGGAGGACACCAAGTGCAGAACAAAATATCAGGCATAATTGACACGGCCAGTCAGGAGGCACAGTATGATGCTTGTGTAAAACGCATTTTATCTGAAAAGATAATACTTGCATGGATATTGAAGGAATGTGTCGATGAATTTAAACAATACTCAATCCCAAAGATTATGAAGGAATGTATAGAGGGAGAGCCAAAGATATCTACAGTAGCGGTAGACCAAGATGAGCTGGACTACACAGAGGACGCAGACGATGCTGACACAGCAATTGAAGGACAGAATACAGAAGACAACTCAATTAAAGAAGGCAAGGTTTACTATGACATACGCTTTTCAGCTGTAGTTCCCGACACAAAGGAGCCAATCCACTTGATAATAAACATAGAAGCGCAAAAAAGCGACAAAACTACATACCCTATTATCAAGCGGGCAATATACTATGTAAGTCGCATGATATCAGCTCAGAAAAATAAAGTTTTCACCAAAAGCCATTATGAAAAAATACGCAAGGTCTATTCAATCTGGATATTGATGAATACAGATGAGGACAGGGCAAATACTGTTACAAAATATAGCATTTCAGAGCAAAACGTTATTGGCGCATATAAGGAAAAGGAAAGCAGCTATGATTTACTTACCGTAATTATGCTGGGCTTAGGAAATGCTCAAAATGCGGAGGATAAGCCGATACTAAAGCTGTTGGACATATTGCTGTCGTTAGACACGAAACCAAATAAAAAGAAAGAAATACTTGAAAAGGATTTTAATATTCCAATGCCAGCATCAATAAATGAGGAGGCGAACGTTATGTGTAATTTAGGTGAAGGGATTAGGGAACAGGCGTATGAACAGGCAAGAGTGGAAGCTGTGCTTAATATGATGAAATCACTGAAATTAAGCGCAGAAGAAGCTGTGAATGCAGTCGGCATATCCGACAAGGACAGGCAGCCCATATTAGATATGGTAAGTAAAAAGCTTGCGGCAAAATAGTCAACTATTTTATAACAATACCACTCTAACAACAGCGGCAGGGTAGAATAAAAAGCCCATGCCGCTGTTGTCGGTATTTTTAATTGCATTTTGTATGAAGGCTATGTGAATTGGTACCAAATACATGTGCATCTGCACAAAACCAAGCTTTATATTCCCCTTTTGTCGGTTTATCAAACTCCTTTCGTCGTTACCAACCTCGTTTAATTTCCTCAGGACTTGTTATCGACTTTTTATTCACAAACCGTCTGCAGCGCCTTTCAATATTTTCTAATTGATTTGAGCTTAATCCTGATGCCTTGTCTTTAAATTGTTCATAAATAAGACTCCTTTGCTATTAATTTTTTATTTATTTTACCAAACCTGAAAATTATTCAGAATATATAGTTATTTTAATTTATGGATAGCAGAATAAAAAACATGAGGCATTAAATGCATCTTCCTCGATTTCAACTTTCAAACCCTGTCATTTATTCAAATGCCATATACTGATTGTTTATCAATGAATGAAATTGGGCTGATAGCCTCTAAAGGCAGGCATTATATTTAAAGTAAAGTAGCCCCTGATAATCGGATTTATCATAAAAATCTTGGCGCTACTATGGAAATCCGCAATCTCATATGATATAGTAAATAATATGTCAGAAAACTTTTAGAATTTCAAATTGATATAACAAAGGGGTGTGACTACTGCGTGGTAAAAGTATAATAAAGTTAAATCTGACTAAAGAGCAAATCAATACAATCACAACACCCAAAAGACACCCAAATAAAGGAGCAGGCCATGAAAAAAACACAGAAAATATGCCGTACAGCGGCAATTATAATAGCCATCACAATAATACTGTCATTAATGCCAAGCATATCAAAAAATATAACCCCCCAGACAGTAAACGCCTCAGAGACCGTCACCCAATCCCAGGACTTAACAGCATCATCACAGGAAAAAACAGATTTAGACGACGGAATATACACAATAGAAGCAGAACTTGGCGGCGGCAGCGGAAGGGCATCTCTAAACTCCGCCCAAATAGCGGTTATTGACGGCGCAGCGATGGCTATGCTGGAATGGAGCAGCTCAAACTACGACTATATGATAGTAAACGGGGCAAAATATTTCCCAATAAACGACACCGGAAACTCCAAATTCCTCATACCCGTATATGCCTTTGACAGAGAATTTGCAGTCATAGCTGACACAGTGGCGATGAGCAAGCCGCATGAGATAGAGTACACAATCACCTTCAAAACCGATACGGCAAAAAGAATAGAAAGAGGAATCCTTACGCCAACACAAATAATTATGCTTGCCACAGTCATAATTGTGGCAGTAATAGCTGTCGCTTTGGCAATATTATTTATAAAACGCGCATCTAAAAAATAATTAAAAACCCGAAAGGAACACAGCCCATAAATCATGAAAAAAGCACCAAGCCTAATTACAATCATAATTGCCGCCAGCATTATAAGCATATTCATTCTGACAGCCTGCGGCAGCACAGCCGCTTCCAGCAAAAATATGACACCATTGTCACAAATTCCACAAAATATCAGCCCCTCCCTCACCTATGAAAGCCGCGACACCCTTTCCTATGCGCAGGAATTTGCAATCGACCGCTACAGTGACGGCTACACCCTTATAACAATTTCCGACGGCAGCCGCTTTCTCATAGTGCCTGAAAACAGCCCTGCACCCACACAGCTTTCAGATGACATAACTGTCATAAACCAGCCGCTGGACAATATCTATTTAGTCGCAAGCGCCGTAATGGACATATTCCGCGCACTGGACAGCATAGACAGCATACGCCTGTCGGGAACACGCTCAGACGACTGGTACATAGACGAGGCGCGCGCGGCAATGGAGTCAGGCGACATTCTATATGCGGGAAAATACAGCGAGCCCGACTATGAGCTTATCCTGTCACAGGGCTGCCGCCTCGCAATAGAAAACGGCATGATAACTCATTCTCCCGAAGTCGGCGAAAAGCTCAAAACGCTTGGCATACCAATGCTCATAGACCGTTCAAGCTACGAACCGCACCCGCTGGGGCGCGTTGAATGGATAAAGCTGTACGGGGCGCTGCTTGGCAGGGAGGAGCTTGCGCGGCAGCTTTTTGACGAGCAGCAGTCAGCCCTGAATCAGATCACACAAACCGCGTCAGGCAAAGACGCAAAAACAGTCGCATTTTTCTACATCACGGCAAATGGCACCGTAAATGTCCGCAAATCAGCCGATTATATCCCTAAGCTGATAGAGCTTGCAGGCGGAAAATACATATTCGACAATCTCGGCGACGAGGAAAGCAGCTCCTTTTCGATGACAATGCAGATGGAGGAATTTTACGCTGCTGCAAAAGACGCTGATTACCTTATATACAACAGCAGCATTGACGGAGAACTGTCATCAATAGAAACATTGCTTGAAAAAAGCCCATTATTAGCCGATTTCAAGGCGGTACAGGAGGGTAAAGTCTGGTGTACAACAAAAAATCTGTATCAGGAGTCAATGTCGATAGGCGGCATGATAACAGACGTAAACGCGATGCTCACGCAGGACAAGGCAGCGCAGACAAAGTATATGTATCTGCTGGAATAAGCTTTGCGGTATTGGCTGCACTTCTTGTCATACTGATTATCCTCAACATATGCATAGGCAGCGTACACATTACAGTCAAGGAAGTAATCGGCGGATTTACGGGCGCGGAAATATCAGATACGGCAAAAAATATCATATGGCAGATACGGCTGCCGCGAGCCCTTGCGGCGGCAGTGCTCGGCGGCGCGCTCGCGCTTTCAGGCTACCTTCTGCAGACCTTTTTCCACAATCCGATAGCAGGACCGTTTGTGCTGGGGATATCCTCAGGCTCGAAGCTTGCCGTAGCCTTAGTAATGGTATTCTTTTCAAAAACGTTTACACATATCAGCTCATTTACGCTCATAGCAGCGGCGTTTGTTGGAGCGGCGGCGGCAATGGGCTTTGTTCTGCTGATGTCAAAAGCCGTGGATAAAATGTCCATGCTTATCGTAGGAGGAGTGATGATAGGCTACATATGCTCCGCGATAACTGACATAGTTGTCACATTTGCGCAGGACGCGGACATAGTAAATCTCCACAACTGGTCAAAGGGCAGTTTTTCAGGCATCTCATGGGAAAATGTGACAGTAATGTCACTTACAGTATTCATTACCTCCGCAATAGTTTTTTGCATGTCCAAGCCTGTAAGCGCATACCAGCTCGGGGAGGCATACGCAAAAAGCATGGGCGTTGACATAAAGCTATTCCGCATACTGCTTGTCCTGCTTTCAAGTGTCCTCGCGGCATCAGTCACTGCGTTTGCGGGTCCCGTTTCATTTGTCGGAATAGCCGTTCCCCATATCACAAAGCGCCTGCTAAAAACCACAAAGCCAATACTGATGATACCCGCAGGCTTTCTTGGCGGCGCGGTTTTCTGCCTTTTCTGCGACTTGCTTGCAAGAAACCTGTTTGCACCGACCGAAATGAGCATAAGCACAGTCACGGCGGTATTCGGCGCGCCTGTCGTCATAGCGGTTTTGATACAGCGGAAAAGAGGTAAATAATGTATTTTTTCAGCACGGAAAAAATGTCAGTAGGCTACGACAAAAAGCCGATTCTTGAAAATATAGAAATAGGCGTGGAGCGAGGTGAAATCCTCACGCTCATAGGCCCCAACGGCGCGGGAAAGTCCACAATTTTGAAAAGCATAGCAAAGCAGCTCGACCTAGTTGCGGGGACAGCCTATCTTGACGGCATAAGCTTAAGCGATATTCCAAGAAACGAGCTGCCGCGCAGGCAGGCGCAGGTTTTTACGGGCAGGCTGAACACGGAGCTTATGACCTGCCGTGATGTCGTCGCTATGGGGCGCTATCCATATACGGGAAAATTCGGAATACTTTCCGCGGAGGATTACAGGACAGTTGACGAAGCTATGGAACTTGTGCGCATAACCGCGCTTGCCCGCACGGATTTTAACAAAATAAGCGATGGGCAGCGCCAGCGCGTGATGATGGCGCGGGCATTGTGCCAGAAGCCTGAACTTATTCTCCTCGACGAGCCCGTGACCTACCTCGACATAAAGCATAAGCTTGAATTTCTCTCGCTTTTGCAGGAGATGGCGCGCGAAAAAAACATCACGGTGATTATGTCGCTCCATGAACTTGATCTGTCAAGGAAAATTTCAGACAAAATATTGTGCATAGGTGAAAACGGCGCGGAACGCTACGGCGCGCCCGAAGAAATATTTAAAGACGGCTATATAACAGACCTGTTTCATATAGATACAGGAAGCTATGGGGAAAGGAGCGATTCGCTTGAACTGGAGCCGCCAAAGGGAGAGCCAAGGACATTCGTGCTTGCGGGAATGGGCACGGGAATGGACACTTTCAGGAAACTCCAGCGCCAGGGAGTGCCATTCGTTACAGGCATTATCTACGAAAATGACCTCGACTATCCGATAGCAAAAGCATTGGCGGCTCATATTATATGTGAAGCGCCGTACAGCAGCATAGGCGATGAAAAACTTGAAGAAGCCAAATGCTGGCTCAAACGGTGCAATAATATAATATGCTGCCGCGACCGCTTTGGTGACTGGGAAAGTGGAAACCAAAAGCTGTATAACATAATAAATGACATACAGAAAATTTAGTCCATTGCCCTTTTGATGGCAGACATAAGCTCGCCATACGTTTCATACGCGGGAATCTCGGGATTGTCAGCCTTGATTTTGTCAGTGCTCTTGAATAAAAAGCCCGCCTTGCTCGCCTTAATCATTCCAAGGTCATTGTAGCTGTCGCCGCTTGCTATAGTGTCATAGCCGATAGACTGCAGTGCCCTGACCGTCGCAAGCTTTGAATTTGCAATGCGCATCTTAAAGCCCGTAATCTCACCGCTTTCCGCAACCTCAAGCGAATTGCAGAAAATAGTGGGCCACCCGAGCTTTTTCATAAGCGGCGTCGCAAACTGGGTAAAGGTATCGCTTATAATAATCACCTGCGTTATCGAGCGGAGCTCGTCAAGAAACTCCTTAGCCCCCTCAAGCGGCTCAATTTTTGCGATAGTTTCCTGTATTTCCTTTAAGCCAAGCTTATGCTCCCTCAAAATGCCTATACGCCATTTCATAAGCTTTTCATAGTCGGGCTCATCGCGTGTCGTGCGCCTCAGCTCAGGAATGCCGCTCGCCTCCGCAAAAGCAATCCAAATCTCAGGCACAAGTACGCCCTCCAAATCCAAACATGTTATATACATAATATCCTCCATCTGCCACGTCTTTTTATATAATGAAATCATATGCACAGGGTTAAAACTCGGACGTGTGCGCGCAAGCATAACCACTCTACGATTATACCATACTTTACGCGCGTGATAAAGAAAATATTTCAGATATGCCTTAATCTTTGCTTTAATCACGAAACTGTAAAAGCTTATATGCCTCAATGCCCAGCACGCCAGCTATGTTAAACAGCAAATCAAGCGAAACAGGGCGCACGATATTAGGCGCTTCAATTGCGCCCAGATGCTGCCTGCTTATGTTCACCTTCTCGGCAAGTTCTTCCTGGGTAAGCTTTGCATGCTTTCTGTAATAAGCGATATTATATCCGAGCTCTATGTATTTTTTAGAGTTATCGAACGGAATTTCTGCGTTTTTCATTATCTTATCCTCTCATATCGACAAAATTCTCCCCCTATCAATATATTTTAGTGAAAAATTTAAAAACCTAAATCATATGACAAATAACTTATGATATGCGTCAAATAACAGAGCCGATTTTGACATTTGGGAATATTGAAAATCCTTCCCACGGCACGGATAATCCGATACACAATTCCCTGTCTGGACACATTTGCTTACAGCGGGCATAAGTTAAGATTTTTTTTCTTGCAATTTGTTTATTTAAAATGCGTCGCATGCGTGCTATAATCATATTTATGGAAAAGCTAAGACAATTATTGGATAATTATATAAAAAATAATGAAGTGATTTTAAGGGCGACAGCAAGCAACCCGCGCGACAGGGAAAAAATATCAAAGCTGAGGGTACGCCCCATATCAAATAAGGGCGCGCTTTATTATCAGGCGGAAAGCTTTATCGGGACTAAGGTTTTTCACAAAAATATTGCGTCTGGCGAGCTTGCGGAGTTTATTGCGGACATGACAGCCGCAGATTTTCGCCAGCTCGAAGTCGAAACACCGTATCACAGCGCGGTGGCGCTCATAAGCAAAAAGGGCAGCGTAAGCATAAAGGAAAAGACAAAAAAGGATAAGGCGGACAACGCTGCGGAAGGTACAACGGGGACAACGGCAGACAGTGGGGAAAGTCTGGAAAGCAGCATTATGTCAAATCCCGCTTTCCAGCACAACAGGCAGAAGAAATACATTCTGCCGCAGGACGAGCCAATTCCATTTCTTGTTGAGCTTGGGGTGCAGACGCCAGAGGGCAGAATCATAAATTCAAAATACGACAAATTCAAGCAGATAAACCGCTGCCTTGAATTTGTCCGCGACATTCTCCCAAGCCTGCCCCAAAAGAAGAATGAGCCAATCAAAATAATAGATTTTGGCTGCGGCAAATCGTATCTTACGTTTGCAATTTATTATTACCTTAAAATAATGAACAAATATGACATAAGTGTCATAGGACTGGATTTGAAAAAAGACGTAATCGAAAACTGTCAGCGGCTTGCGGATAAATTTGGCTATGATGGGTTAAAATTCCTTGTGGGGGATATCGGCTCATATGACGGCGCTGACAGCGTGGATATGGTGGTGACGCTGCATGCGTGCGACACCGCGACCGACTACGCGCTTGCGAAGGCAGTCAAATGGAATGCATCGTTGATACTCTCGGTTCCCTGCTGCCAGCATGAGCTGAACAAACAGATAAGCTGCAAAGAGCTTGCCCCGCTTTTAAAATACGGCATTATAAAGGAAAGAATGGCGGCGCTCATAACAGACGCAATCAGGGCGAATCTCCTTGAGGAACAGGGATATGATACGCAGCTGCTTGAATTTATAGATATGGAGCACACTCCGAAAAACATACTGATAAGGGCGGTAAAGCGCAAGGACGGCGCAATAAAATATGGCAGGTCTTGCGGCGGCTCGTATGACATTTCAGAGCTTGCCGATTTCCTCAATGTGTCGCCCACGCTGAAAAAGCTGCTGTCCTCGGAAAACGACGACTGAAATATCATACATCTATTTGGACCGCTAAAGCGGCATTGGAGATTAATAATGAAAAATTTTATCAGCAAGATACTGGTGTGTACGGCAGTTTTCATAATTACGCTTTTTATAAGCAGCGGTATTTACAACAACGGCAACGAGGAGATGACGGCGGGAATGCCTGCGGCGTCGCTCCCGCTGGTGCATATAAGCGCGGACGGTATTGCGTATAATTATATGTATGGGCTAAGGCAGGATATAGACGGCAGTTTTTTCAGGGATACGATAACTCCGCTTGGCGACGGCAGGACGATAAATATTGTCATAGACAAATTCGGCAACAAAATAGACGGCATTTCCTTTGAAGTAAGGAGCATAGACGGCGCAAGGCTTGTGGAAAGCACGCAGGTCAGGGACTACCGCGAGGGCGCTGAGCAGATACGCGCCACAATCACGGTAAAGGATTTGATAGAGGCGGAAACGGAATACAACTGGATATTAATGCTTGAAACAGGCGGGGAAACTGTCAAATATTACACGCGGATAATAGACGGCAGCGGCTTGGAGGCGGGCGAAAAGCTTGCGTTTGTGCGTGATTTCCACGAAAAGACGTATGATAAGGAAAGGGCGCGCGAGCTTGCGACATACCTTGAGCCTGATTCGACAGGCGACAATACTACCTACAGCTATGTGAATATCCACTGCAGCCTGCGGCAGGTAGCATGGGGCGATTTGAAGGTGAAGGAGCTTTCAGAGCCGCGCATCGCCATAAATGAGATTGAAAAGCAGACAGCGTCAATCCATTTATATTATGTAGTCCAGACGACGGAAGGGAAAAATGTCTACAATTATAATGTGAGCGAGTTTTTCCGAATAAGATATACTCCCGACAGGACATACCTGCTTGACTACGAGCGCAGGATGAACCAGATTTTTGATCCTGACGCAGATGTCTACGCTAACAATAAGATAATGCTTGGCATAAGGGACAGCAGGATTCAGATGATGGAGAGCGACGGCGGCTCAAACCTCGCCTTTGTAAACGGAAAGCAGCTGTTCTGCTATCATTCGGCGGACAAGAAGCTTGCATACCTGTTCAGCTTTGCAGACGGGCTGGATCTGCGCACTATATATGAAAATCATGAGATAAAAATACTGAATGTAGATGAAACAGGCAACGTAAGCTTTATTGTGTACGGCTACATGAACCGCGGAAGCCACGAAGGGAACATCGGCATACAGGTTTATGAGTACAACGGCATGCTGAACACGGTCGAGGAGCTTTTGTTCATACCATATGATAAAGCATACACCATGTTAAAGGCGGATATGGAGCAGCTTTCCTATCTGAACAATAAGGGCATATTATATTTATACCTTGACGGCTCTATAATCGCAGTCAGCCTGACTGAAAGAAGCTATAGCGAAATAGCCTCTGACCTGCAGCAGGGAAGCTTTCAGGTGTCTGCCAGCGACGAAATGCTTGTATGGCAGAATTCCGCCGATTCATATGACTGTACGGGACTCATACTTATGAACCTGAACACTGGAAATACGAAGGAGGTAAAGGCGCAGGGCAGTAACCGGATGCTGCCGCTCGGCTTCATAAACGAGGATTTGATATACGGGCTTGCGCATTATGAGGATATAACAGTGGATTCCACAGGCTCAATAACATTTCCGATGTATGCAGTATATATTCAAAACGAGCAGGGGACAATACTCAAAAGCTATGAGCATGAAAATGTCTATGTGACAGGCGCGGAGATAACCGATAACCTCATAACGCTTTCAAGGCTTGAAAAGAGTGAAAACGGCGCGTATAACAGCCTTCCCGACGACCAGATAGTCAACAGCATGCCCGAGGAGACAGGCTACAATACCTCTGAGCTTGTGGCGACACAGAGCTATGAGAACATAGTGCAGCTTGTGCTGAAAAATACCTTGGACGGCAAGACGCTCAAGCATACGCTCCCGATGCAGGTTTTGTTTGAGGGCTCGCGCGAAATGGAAATAAACATTGAAAATCCGACAGGCAGGTATTATGTATATGGAAAAGACGGCATTATGGGAATCTTTACGCATGAGGCGGACGCCGTAAATCTGGCGTATTCGATAAATGGCGTTGTTGTGGGCGAAAGGGGGGAATATATCTGGAAAAAGGCTTCACGCAGCACGCGGAACCAGATTATGGCTATCACGGAGCATGCAAGCAGCAGTGAAAGCAGCGCCCTTGCAGTTTGTCTGGAAACAATTTTAGGCTTTGCAGGTTCCACAAAAAACGTACAGCCTATGCTCGACAGCAATATGACGGTCAGGCAGATTTTAGAGGAGAATATAAATGGCATACATGTGTTGGAGCTTAGGGGAGTGAGTCTTGACGCGGCGCTTTATTATGTCAACAAGGACATTCCAGTGCTTGCGACGCTTGAGGGCGATAAGGCGGTGCTTGTTATAGGGTTTAATGAATATAATGTCGTGCTGATGGATCCGGAGGCGGGCGCTATATACAAAATGGGCTTAAATGACGCGGCGAAATTATTCCAGGACAACGGGAACTCATTTGTGACGTATGTCATGGAGGACTGATTTAAGGAATTGGATTAATTTGTTATTTATGTTTATAATAATTTATGCTGTTTATTATTGTGTTATTTATTTTTAGGTGATATACTAAAAAAATCACATCACTTGATTAAATTATTCAAAAGCCGCAGGGGCGGTAGAAAGAGAGGAAAAATGAAAAAAAAGCTAACATTTTATGCGGTCATCGGTCTGCTGCTTGTATGCCTTATGCAGATTACGGCTATGGCGGCGGGAAACGTAACAATCAACCAATGCGTCATAAGCGGCAGCAACCAGATAACGGTTATTGCCACAGCGCCCTCGGCAGTGCCGAGTGACGACAACAATTATTATCTTTTTGAATTAAAGCCCTATCAAAGCTCAATCGGCAGCAGGCAGGATTTCTGCGCGCAGGCTGCAAAGGCAGGCACGATTACATTTGTAACTACGCTTGACGAGGGTACGGCAGTGTCAAAGCTCTACTCTAAGTTTGTCGTAGCGGTAAAGACAGGCGGTACATTTACGGCGGTAAGCCAGGAATTTTATATTACGAATCCCGAGGTTATCGCAACACATACAGCGGTAAATCCAGTTCCGACATCAATAAAGGGCATCACAGCGGATAATGCAGCGATGCTGGCTCTGTCTGACCTTGGCGTACAGCATGCAAGCTATGAGCTCGCAATTGACAGGTTTTTCCAGCCGGGAGCAGTGCTTCCCTATGTGTATAATGGCAAGACATACAATTTCAATCAGACAGTAATCGGCGAGTATGACATGATTATGACGCTTTTTGCCGTGCAGAATATGGAAGTTACCATGAACATTATCAATTATTACAATGCAGATACGGCGTTTACGGTAAAACCCTCGGCTCGTGTGTCTAATAAGTACAGGCATTATGCATTCAATACGGACGAGCAGCTTGGCGCGGAGTCGATAGAAGCCCTGATGTGTTTCCTCACGGAGCGTTATAGCAACCCAGCAACAGGACTTATCTCAAACTGGATTATAGGAAACGAGGTAAACAACAACAATCCATGGTATTTTGCGGGCAACTACAATGTCGCGGATTTTACGCTTGAATATGAAAAGGCTTTCCGCATGTGCTACAATGCGATTAAGAGCCGCAACGCCAACGCGCGCGTGCTTACCTGCATTGACCAGAGATGGAATTGGGAGGACGGCACGGCAAACCAGTATGGCGCAAGGAAGTTTATGGACAACTTCAATACGGACGTTGCCTCACATGGAAATATTGACTGGGGCGTAGCTTGGCATCCTCATCCGGTGCCTCTTACAGCGGCAAAATTCTGGGATATGCCTAAAAATTATAAAGCGCTGAAACTGATAGACCATACGGTAAACACAAAGATGATAAATCCCCAGAATATGGAGGTATTTACAAATTATATGGCGCAGCCTGCTTTCCTTGCGCCGAACGGACAAGTGAGATACATTATCATATCTGAGATTTTGTTTAATTCGCAGAGCTCAAACGAGGCGATGCAGGCGGCGTCATTTGCGTATGCGTACAAGCTCGCGGAGACAAATCCGTATATCAAGGCGTTTATAGTCCACAGGACAGTAGACAATCCGTATGAAAAGGCGTCTGACGGCATAGCCTGCGGACTTTACAACTGTGATGCAAACGGTTGGGCTACAACGCCGAAGCAGATTTATGACGTGTTTAAGTATATAGATACTCCTCAGTCGGCGGCATACACACAGTTTGCGCTTCCGATTATCGGCGCGTCAAGCTGGGCGGCGCTCGGCGTTAATTAATGCTTGACAAGCAGGCGGATTTAGAATTATACTGGTTGATATAATAAAGCTTATAGTAAGCGTCAGGGATATTTGGCGCCTGCTGTAAAATCAAAATAACTGAAACTAAAAGCTATGACGAAGACAGTATGCATTTCATCAAAATTCACAGCGAGCCGGTGGTGGTGCGAGGCCGGCATGAGTAGGGAAATGCGGAAAATCACTTCCGAGCTGCGATGCTAAAATTATCTGTATTTTCAGGTGTTTCAGATTAAAAGTAAGCGCCGCCGTACCCTCTGCGTTAGCGGGGAACATATTAAACCGTAATATGTTTAAAAACATTAATTCGGCGCGTATGGCGTAACGGTGGCTGCGAGGCATTATACCCTCGTCCTTTACGGAGGACGGGGGTTTTTTATTTATGAATGGAGGATTACGGCAATGTATCAAAAGGTTTCCACAAACATGAACTTCGTCGAAAGGGAAAAAGAAGTCGAGAAGTTCTGGAAAGAAAATGACATCTTCAAAAAGAGCATGGAGAACCGCAAGGAGGGCGAGACATACACTTTTTATGACGGACCGCCTACGGCAAACGGCAAACCCCATATCGGGCACGTGCTTACCCGCGTAATCAAGGACATGATACCGCGCTACCGCACGATGAAAGGCTATATGGTGCCCAGAAAGGCAGGCTGGGACACGCATGGGCTTCCCGTAGAGCTTGAGGTTGAAAAGCTTCTTGGACTGAACGGAAAAGACCAGATTGAGGAGTACGGCATGGAGCCCTTTATCAAAAAGTGCAAGGAATCCGTATGGAAATACAAGGGAATGTGGGAGGATTTTTCAGGCACGGTCGGCTTTTGGGCTGATATGGATAATCCTTATGTCACATATGACGATAATTTCATAGAGTCCGAGTGGTGGGCGTTAAAGCAGATTTGGGATAAGAAGCTTTTGTATAAGGGCTTTAAAATTGTTCCGTACTGTCCGCGCTGCGGCACTCCGCTTTCATCGCAGGAGGTTGCTCAGGGCTATAAGACCGTAAAAGAGCGCTCCGCGGTAGTGCGCTTTAAGGTAATTGGAGAGGACGCATATTTCCTTGCATGGACAACGACGCCATGGACTCTCCCGTCAAACGTCGCACTCTGCGTAAACCCTGATGAGACATATTGCAAGGTAAAGGCGGTGGACGGCTATACTTATTATATGGCGGAGGCGCTTCTTGACAGCGTGCTTGGAAAGCTTGCTGAAAATGAAGATGATAAGGGCAAAAAAGCGTATGAAGTGCTTGAAACCTACAAAGGCACAGATTTAGAGCGCAAGGAATACGAGCCGCTGTTTGATTTCGCCGCGGAGATAATAGAAAAACAGCACAAAAAGGCGCATTACATCACATGTGACAGCTATGTCACAATGACAGACGGTACTGGTATCGTACACATCGCGCCTGCATTCGGCGAGGACGACGCAAATGTAGGCAGAAAGTATGATTTGCCGTTTGTGCAGCTTGTAAACGGCAAAGGCGAGATGACCGAGGAAACGGCTTATGCGGGCGTTTTCGTAAAGAAAGCCGATCCTATGGTATTAAAGGATTTGGAGGCAAAGGGCTTATTGTTTGACGCGCCTAAGTTTGAGCATGAATATCCCCACTGCTGGCGCTGCGATACGCCGCTTATCTATTATGCGCGCGAGTCGTGGTTTATAAAGATGACGGCGGTAAAGGATGATTTAGTACGCAACAACAATACAGTCAACTGGATTCCAGAGTCTATCGGCAAAGGGCGTTTCGGCGACTGGCTTGAAAATATCCAGGACTGGGGTATTTCAAGAAACCGCTACTGGGGTACGCCGCTCAACGTATGGGAGTGTGAGTGCGGACATCAGGAGTGCATAGGAAGCCGCGCGGAGCTTGCGGAGCGCAGCGGCAATCCCGATGATGCAAAGGTTGAGCTGCACAGACCGTATATTGACGAGGTTACGTTTAAGTGTCCCGAGTGCGGCAAGGACATGCACAGAGTTCCCGAGGTAATTGACTGCTGGTTTGACTCAGGCGCGATGCCGTTTGCGCAGCACCATTATCCGTTTGAAAATAAAGAGCTGTTCGAGCAGCAGTTTCCCGCTCAGTTTATTTCCGAGGCGGTGGATCAGACGAGAGGATGGTTTTATTCACTTATGGCGGAGTCAACGCTTCTGTTCAACAAGTCGCCGTATGAGAATGTAATCGTACTTGGACACGTGCAGGACGAGAACGGACAGAAGATGAGCAAGTCAAAGGGAAATGCCGTAGATCCGTTTGAGGCGCTTGAAACATACGGCGCTGACGCTATCCGCTGGTATTTCTATATCAACTCCGCCCCTTGGCTTCCAAACCGTTTCCACGGTAAAGCCGTGCAGGAGGGACAGAGAAAGTTTATGGGCACGCTTTGGAATACCTATGCTTTCTTTGTGCTTTACGCAAATATAGATGATTTTGACGCGACAAAGTACACGCTTGAATATGACAAGCTGCCCGTAATGGATAAGTGGCTTTTGTCAAAGCTCAACACGGTAGTCAAAGAGGTTGACAGCGACCTTGAAAATTACCGCATACCCGAGGCGGCAAGGGCGCTGCAGGAGTTTGTTGACGAGATGAGCAACTGGTACGTAAGGCGCAGCCGTGAGCGTTTCTGGGCGAAGGGAATGGAGCAGGACAAGATAAACGCGTACATGGCGCTTTACACGGCGCTTGTGACTATTTCAAAGGCTGCAGCGCCGATGATACCGTTTATGACGGAGGATATTTACCGCAATCTTGTATGCAGCATAGACAAATCAGCGCCCGAGAGTATTCACCTGTGTGACTTCCCCGTCGCTGATGAGAAGCTTATCGACACGCAGCTTGAGGCTGATATGGAAGCTGTATTGAAGGTGGTAGTCATGGGGCGCGCCTGCCGAAATGCCGCAAACATCAAAAACCGCCAGCCAATCAGCAAAATGCTGATAAAAGCGCCGTTTACGCTGAGCGAATTTTATCAGGAGATAATACGCGACGAGCTGAACGTAAAGAGCGTGGAGTTTACAGAGGACGTAAGGGAGTTTACTACCTACACCTTCAAGCCACAGCTTAGGACAGTAGGACCTAAGTACGGTAAGCAGCTTGGCGGCATTCAGAAAAAGCTTGCCGAGATAGACGGGAACGCGGCGTTTGCGGAGCTTAAAGAAAACGGCTTTATCACGTTTGACGTAAACGGTACAGAGGTCAAGCTTGCCGAGGAGGATTTGCTTATTGACATCACGCAGAAGGAAGGCTATGTCACAGAGGCGGATAATACAGTCACGGTAGTGCTTGACACAAACCTTACTGACGAGCTTATCGAGGAAGGCTTTGTATATGAGGTAATCAGCAAGATCCAGACAATGCGCAAGGATTCTGGTTTTGAGGTTATGGACCATATCAATGTTTACATCAGCGGAAATGAGAAGATTGCTGAAATCGTAAAGAAAAACTCAAGCTCAATCGGCGAAAAGGTTCTCGCCAACGCGTTTAAATATGAGAACGGCGGCATTTCCAAGGAGTGGAATGTCAATGGGGAGAACGTTGTGATTGGCGTTGAGAAAATATAAGACTTAAAAGCGGGGCTGTCGCAATAAGAATTAGACGTACAAAATATAGTACAATAGTCAGCTAAATGATACTATATCTTGCACTTATATTCATTAATGCGACAGCCTCGTTTTTTATATTTTGACTAATTGGACTTTATTATGCAAATTTTTACAAACATCTAATGGTTATATAATAGACATTTGCGAAATTCTATTCAACAACGCAGAATTAGGCAGAATATATAAATAAGCGGCGTCTTGCGGAGCATTAATGTATTGTATCTGTGATACAGTGCATTGACGCAATTTTTATATATTTTTCCTAAATTCAGACGGTTCAGAATAAGTTTCGCCAATACCTAATGCATATAAAACGGAAAAAACTACACGGTTGTATCCACCCCGTTAAGATTGATATGTTCATCATCTTCCATAGGTATAAGCAGGTACTTTTGACCGTCAATCGTCTGCGCTTTGACCTGCTCCGCCTTGTTCGGCTTCATGCGCAGAAAAACCTCCGCCCAGCGTTGCGTGTCTTCTGGATCGACAGGCGCTTCCATGCTCACAAGCGTTTCAATCTGCTTGTCCTTTTCCTCGCTTTCCTCTTTGGTTTCTTTGAGCTCATTTTTGAGCGTAGCCACTTCCTCAAGCAGCTTTATTTCCTTCTTCTCCTTGTTATTTTTTTCAATAGCCTTTTCATTTACAAGATTCTTGACTATAGGTGGCGTATCACTAAATTCGCTTGCAAACTGCTCCTGGATAAGCGATACCGCGGCATCGGGGATGTCATTTTTTGTGAGTACGTCCTTTATGATTTCATTGGTAAGCGTAAACGCCTCGGGCTCAATCACCACCAAATCCTCCAGTTCCGTTTCATACTCCTGCGCAATGTCATTCAGGCTTTCCTGTATATCCAAAAGCACCTCATCGCTTTTCTCGATAATCGGTGAAATGGCAGTTTTTACTATGCTGTGGAAGGTATTCTGCTCCTCCGTGGCGGTACGCTTAGCCCCGCAGCCAAGCGCATTTTCGACAAAGTCTTTATGAGAATCCTTGGCATCGCGCACATAATATGTAAGGGTGTTTACATCGGCGCTCCTGTCTACAAACGACGGAAACAGGAAACCGACATCGGGCACGCCGACTACGCGGTCCTGGATGCGCGCGCCTATCCTGTGCTCGTCTTCACGGTAGCCAAGCCCCGGCTTTGAAAGGTTTACGGGGCATATGGCGCAGAGCAGATACTGGAAAACTTCCTCCGACTCGTCAAGCTTTAGGTCGTCGTTAGTCTTGGTGATGACATCATACGCGTCATGGAAAATCAGTATCAGGTAGTTGCCGACATAATCATAATGCTCGATAATCATGTCATACAGATGCTCCAAAAGCTCGTGATTTTTAAGCCCGCTCTCGCGAAGCCCGAGAAGATACCGCTGCTTTCCGCCAATATCGTCTTCGCCCTTTGCAAATTTTAGCTCCAAAAGGTTGTTGCCTATTGTCCCTGAAAGCGCTTTTTTTGCAATCTCAAGATACTTGTAAAATTCCTCATCGTCTAAATTAAGAAAATTTTCGTCAAGCTCGACCACTTTGTTCTTGTTTGAATCCACATAGCAGCCGCACATGCGCGTAAAGGTGCAGCTCTCCTTTTTAAAACGCCTTTTTAGCTCTAATATATCTCTGTTCCTAAGCATATCCAGCCCTCCAAATTATTTTTAGCTTTTTCCTCAGCCGCCTTCCGCGAAAAACAGAACGGCGGGATAAATCCATTATGCAATGCATATATCATAAAGCCAGCTAACATAAATAATAACATAAAATGTTGCGTTTGTGGGAAGAAATTTACTATAAATGCGGATACATTTGTTATGAATTATTGGGGAATTTTGCGTAGGATTCAATTTAGGCGCAGTTAAAATTTTGGAGTAAGTATATATATTTTAATGATTTGTGAACAAAAAAGAAATGGCATTATTGTAGTAATTACAATGCTTTGCGGGTTGTCTTGTATAAAATTTTTTGTAATTTGTGAATATTTTTTACCTTTGTTTCTTTTGATGTGTATGTTAAAAGGGGTTAAAGCCGCATATTTACTGTATTTGCGCTGTATTGTGATTTGAAAATATTTGAAAAGCTCGGGATTACAAGTGTCCCCGTGAGGACAAACCCTGAG
>CANQPM010000026.1 GCA_947625775.1 uncultured Lachnospiraceae bacterium
ATCAAAAAAATGCTAAGCCATAGATTTTAATCTGCGGCTTAGCACTATATTTTATAGTTCAACTCCCAAAGTCAGGTTTTATATTTGAACAGAAGCATACAAAATTCTTCTTGTGCTTCACCTATTCTTTCCTATATAATATATATTATCGGAAGTGCAGAATGCTTTTGCAAAGTCACACCAAAACCACAATCAGGAGGATATTTTAATGCCAAAAAGAACAGATATCAAAAAAGTGCTCATAATAGGCTCAGGTCCTATCGTTATCGGACAGGCTTGCGAGTTTGACTACTCGGGCACGCAGGCGTGCAAGGCGCTTCGCAGGCTCGGATATGAAATCGTGCTTGTAAACTCCAATCCCGCCACAATTATGACCGATCCCGAAATAGCCGATGTCACCTATATCGAGCCTTTAAACGTACAGCGCCTTGAAAAAATCATCGCAAAAGAGCGTCCCGACGCGCTGCTGCCAAACCTTGGCGGTCAGTCAGGGCTCAACCTCTGCGCTGAGTTAAATAAGGCGGGAATTTTGGACAAGTACAATGTAAAGGTAATCGGCGTACAGGTAGACGCCATTGAACGCGGCGAGGACCGCATTGAATTTAAAAATGCCATGAACGCGCTTGGCATTGAGATGGCGCGCAGCGAGGTTGCCTACAGCGTTGACGAGGCATTGAAAATCGCCGATACCCTCGGCTATCCCGTAGTGCTGCGCCCCGCGTACACTATGGGCGGCGCGGGCGGCGGGCTTGTGTACAACCGCGAGGAACTAAAGACGGTCTGCGCAAGAGGCCTGCAGGCAAGCCTTGTCGGCCAGGTGCTGGTCGAGGAATCTGTGCTTGGCTGGGAGGAGCTTGAGCTTGAAGTAGTGCGCGACGCCGACAACAACATGATCACAGTCTGCTTCATTGAAAATATCGATCCTATGGGCGTCCACACGGGCGATTCCTTCTGCTCCGCGCCGATGCTCACTATTTCAGAGGCGACACAGAAGCGTCTGCAGGAGCAGGCATACAAAATCGTAGAGTCCGTAAAGGTAATCGGCGGCACAAACGTGCAGTTTGCCCACGATCCGAAGACAGACCGCATCGTGGTAATCGAAATCAACCCGCGCACCTCGCGTTCCTCCGCGCTCGCGTCAAAGGCGACAGGCTTCCCGATTGCGCTCGTTTCCGCTATGCTCGCGTCAGGGCTTACATTGAAGGACATTCCCTGCGGAAAATACGGCACACTCGACCGCTATGTGCCCGACGGCGATTACGTGGTAATCAAATTCGCGCGCTGGGCGTTTGAAAAATTCAAAGGTGTCGAGGACAAGCTCGGCACACAGATGCGCGCTGTCGGCGAGGTAATGAGCATAGGAAAGACATATAAGGAAGCTTTCCAGAAGGCAATCCGCTCGCTTGAAACAGGACGCTACGGCCTCGGACACGCCAAAAACTTTGACACGCTCACAAAGGAGCAGCTTCTCCAGATGCTGATAACCCCGTCAAGCGAACGTCATTTCATAATGTACGAGGCGCTGCGCAAAGGCGCGTCAGCAGACGAGATAAACGAAATCACGCATGTGAAAAAATGGTTCATTGAACAGATGAAGGAGCTTGTCGATGAGGAGGAGCAGCTTTTAAAATCAAAAGGCAGCCTTCCGCCCGACAAAATGCTTATTGCGGCAAAAAAAGACGGCTTTTCAGATAAATATTTGAGCCAGCTTTTGGAGATACCAGAGGCAGAAATACGCAACCGCAGAATAAGCCTTGGCGCAGAGGAGGCTTGGGAGGGCGTGCATGTAAGCGGCACAAAAGACAGCGCATATTACTTCTCCACATACAATGCGCCCGACAAAAACCCCGTAAGCGAGGGCAAGCCAAAGATTATGATACTCGGCGGAGGTCCGAACCGTATCGGGCAGGGCATAGAATTTGACTACTGCTGCGTACACGCTTCGCTTGCATTGAAAAAGCTCGGCTTTGAAACAATTATCGTAAACTGCAATCCCGAAACGGTTTCCACGGATTACGATACCTCGGACAAGCTCTATTTTGAGCCGCTCACGCTTGAAGATGTACTAAGCATCTATAAAAAGGAAAAGCCGCTCGGCGTGATCGCCCAGTTCGGCGGTCAGACACCGCTCAATCTCGCCGCGGATCTGGAGAAAAACGGCGTGAAAATCCTCGGCACTTCTCCGTCGGTAATCGATTTGGCGGAAGACCGCGACCAGTTCAGGGCTATGATGGAAAAGCTCAATATTCCTATGCCCGAATCAGGAATGGCGACTACCGTAGACGAGGCGCTTGCAATCGCGGCGCGCATAGGCTATCCCGTGATGGTGCGCCCCTCTTACGTGCTCGGCGGGCGTGGAATGGAGGTTGTGTATGATGACGAGAGCATGACTGAATACATGAATGCCGCAGTCGGCGTGACGCCTGATCGACCGATTTTGATTGACCGTTTCCTAAACCACGCTACGGAATGCGAGGCAGATGCCATAAGCGACGGCGCTCATGCGTTTGTCCCCGCCGTTATGGAGCATATAGAGCTTGCGGGCATACATTCGGGCGACTCGGCGTGCATTATCCCGTCCGTACATATTTCTGCTGAAAATGTAGCGACAATCAAGGAATACACGCGCAGAATCGCGGAGGAAATGCATGTTAAGGGCTTAATGAATATGCAGTATGCCATTGAAAACGGCACTGTATATGTGCTCGAAGCCAATCCGCGCGCGTCGCGTACCGTGCCCTTAGTTTCAAAGGTATGCAATATCCGCATGGTGCCGCTTGCCACGGAAATTATTACATCAGAGCTTACAGGAAAGCCTTCGCCCGTTCCCAATTTAAAGGAGCAGGTAATACCGAATTACGGCGTAAAGGAGGCTGTATTCCCGTTTAATATGTTCCAGGAGGTCGATCCGATACTTGGACCTGAAATGCGCTCTACTGGCGAGGTGCTTGGACTTTCAAGCTCTTACGGCGAGGCATTTTACAAGGCGCAGGAGGCGGCGCAGTCAAAGCTGCCGCTTGAAGGGACTGTGCTTATTTCCGTAAACAGAAAGGACAAGTCGGAAGTCGTAGATGTCGCTAAACAGTTTGCCGAATGCGGATTTAAGATTGTCGCCACTGGAACGACATATGAGCTTATTACTGGCGCGGGCATTGAAGCCGAAAAGGTAAACAAGCTTTATGAGGGGCGTCCGAATATCCTCGACCTTATCACAAACGGCAAGATTGATTTGATTGTCAATTCGCCGATTGGCAAGGACAGCGTGCATGACGACAGCTATCTGAGGAAAGCAGCGATTAAGGCGAAGATACCTTACATGACTACTATTGCCGCTGCGAAGGCTACTGCAAGCGGGATAAAGTATGTGAAGGAGCACGGCGATAGTGAGGTGAAGTCGCTGCAGGCGCTGCATGGGGAGATTCATGATAAGTAAGGAATGGATGTCTGAAATAATGATGAAATTTTTTAATGAATTTCATTGGGAAATCTGATATTGATAAAATAATGGGGCTGCCACAATAAGGATTAAGCATACAAGATATGGTTATTACACTCAAATAATAATGATACTATATCCTGCGCTTATGTTCCTTAGCGTGACAGCCCCTCATTCCATTTCAAAACATTTCCTCGTATTCAATCCCAATTTTTTCCTGCACTTATATACCTGACAACCCGATTACATTATTTGCTTGCCGCGGCTGCTTTAAAATCGCAACACCGTATTTGGGAAGCGTTATGCTGCTTCCCGCCGCCACTGGCGTCCCGTCCGACAATACAGTGGCATCCTCCCGCACAAAGACTGTCTGCTCCTGCATTGTATGATTTAACAGGAATAAATACGCAGCATCCTCCCGCGTGCGCACAGTCGCTTCCACGCCTCGCGGCGCTATTACGGGTACAGGACGGACACCTGCGTCCGCACATATCTTTTCCGTCAGTTTTTCATAAAATGCCTCCTCTGACTGCGCCGCCACATACCATGCGCTTCCGCTTCCATAAGTATTTCTTGTCAAAACAGGCATATCCGCATAAAAGTCTTCTTCATAAAACGCAAGCGCCTCCGCACCCTCCAAATGCAGCAGGTCGCATAAGAGCCTTGCCTCATAACGGCATCCTTCCCACGTAAAATGATTCGAAGCCCCTTCTGGCAGCGCATCGCTTTCTTCTACCCAGATGCCGAGCAGCTCCCGCAATTTTCCTGGATAACCACCAGTCACAACCAAATCGTGTTCGTCCACATAACCGCTGAAATAAGTCGTAACAAACCTGCCGCCTGCCTTTACAAATTCACAAAGCCGCGTGTCAACGCCAGGCTTGACCATATATAAAATCGGCGCAAAGATTACACTGTATTTTGAAAAATCATCACTGCATCCAATGATGTCCACAGGAATATTCTGTGCAAACAACGCCTTATAATAATTCCTTGCCTCATCCAAGTAATGCAGCATACAGCTTGGTCCTGCCGAATATTCAACCGCCCACCAGTTATCCCAGTCAAACAGCACTGCCGCCCGCGCCTCAATACGTGAACCGATCACCTCGCCGCCAAGTGCGGCTAATTCCGCGCCAAGCTCCGCCATCTCCCGAAACACGCGCGTATGCTCGTGCCCCGCATGGTCTATCAGTGCCCCATGGTATTTTTCACACGCCCCGATGCTGCGCCGCATCTGGAAAAACATAACCGAATCCGACCCATGCGCAATTGCCTGATAACTCCAGAGCCGCATAACGCCCGGCCGCTTCAGCGCATTGTACGGCAGCCAGTTGGTAACGCTCGGTGTCTGCTCCATCAATATAAAAGGTCTGCCGCTGCCCACGCCTCGCATAATTTCATGCCCCATAGCAATCTCCGCCGGCAGCATATCATTTGAAGGATAATTATCCCACGACACAAAATCCATGTGTTTAGCCCATTTTCCATAGTCAAGTCCAGTGAAAAAACCCATCAGGTTTGTCGTAATAGGGATATCTGGTGTTATCGCCTTTATGGCATCATATTCCAAAATGTAACATTCCAGCAGACTGTCTGAGTGAAAACGCCGGTAATCAAGCGAAATCCCCTGAAACATGGTCCTGCCGTCTCCAAATTGCTCACTTAATACATTCGGAAGCACGATTTCATCCCAATCGTAAAACGTATGTCCCCAAAAGGACGTATTCCATACTCGGTTTAGTTCACTGATCGTACCATATTTTTTCTCCAGCCACTTACGGAACGCCTTCTCGCAATTCTCGCAATAGCACTCGCCGCCGCCGCCGTATTCATTTGATATGTGCCACGCCACAATGTTTTTATAATGTCCGTAGCGCTCTGCAAGCTTTGCCGCAAGACGTGATGAATATTTCCGATAAACAAAGCTATTTGGACAGGAATTATGACGCCCGCCAAATTTCCGTTTCATTCCGTTATAATCCGTCATCAGTATCTCCGGGTACTTGCGCGCCATCCATGCCGGATGCGCCCCCGTGGAAGTCGCAAGCACAACCTTTAAGCCGTTTTTTGTCACACATTCCATAATCTTATCAAGTTTTGCAAAGTCATATGTATCCTCTGACGGCTGCAGTGATGCCCATGAAAATACATTTAAAGTCACAGTATCCACATGTGCAAGGCGGAACAGGCGCATATCCTCATCCCAGACCTCCTCCGGCCACTGCTCCGGATTATAATCCCCGCCGAATGCAATCTTTGTCTGGTTCCATACTTTCTCGTACATACTATTATCCCTACTTTCCTGATGCTCCTGCGAATTTGTACACTAAGCACAAATTTGCCTTTATTCCACTGTCACGCGCAGCACGACTGGAAATGCGCTCTTTATACCCTTTGCCTCCACAAAAAGTCCCTCCGGTCCTTTTTTCCAATATACCTCTCCAGCGTAGCCCAAGACATCTACCTTACATATCAATCCATGAAACTCCGGCACATTCTGATCCTTGCTGTCTGCAAGTGACCGCACTAAAAACTTTCCATCAGGCGGACATTTCAGGCAGATTGCATAAATATTTCCCTTGTTGACAGTAAAACGAAAATCCTGCGGCGTATATGCAATCTCCGCCTGATCCTGAAACTGACCTTCTCTGGCAGCAGTAGGTCCCTCCGCGGATTTCCGCCAGACTTTCGCGCCCCGCACCGCTTCGCCATTTACGCGCATCCAATCGCCCAGATCCGCCAGTATCTTACGGTCGCCTTTCGGTATCGTTCCATCCGCTTTCGGACCGATATTTAAAAGCAGGTTTCCGTTTTTGCTGACAACATCCGCAAGAGTACATATGATCTCGCTGCTGCTTTTATAATCTAAAGAATCCGTATAACACCACGAATTTCTTGCAACTGCCATATCCGTCTGCCATTCATATGGCTTCGCCTGCGCAAAACCTCCGCGCTCCACCTCCACAATACCGCTTCCAAACATCATCGCATCATGCTTATAACAGATACCGACAGGCGTGCCCCACTCCGCGCCGCAATTATAATAAAATGCCGCCAGCCTTTGCAAATATGGCTTAAACGCTCTATGCTGCACCCACCAGTCAAAATATAACAGCCTTGGGCGGTATTTAACAATAAGCTCAACCGTCCGCGCAAACCAGTCATCCAAAAATTCCTTTGTCGGATAAGGCTTACTGCACAAATCCTCCGGTTCAGGCTCAGGCATGGCTGGCCAGTAAAAATCGCCTTTTTTTAACGGGTCTTTGATATCACTGTCAAATTCCTTGCCATGCCCCATAAAAAACCAATGTTCTGCCCTGTGCGATGATGTACAGAAAATCATCCCCTGCCGTTCGGCTTCTGCTTTCAGCTCTCCAAGGATATCTCTGCATGGTCCCATCTCCTTTGCATTCCAATGCGATAGTTCGCTTTCATACATCTGAAAACCATCATGATGCTCCGCAACAGGAAATAAATACCCCGCGCCGGATTCTCTGCACAGTGACACCCATTCCGCCGCATCAAATTTCTCCGCAGTAAACATCGGGATGAAATCTTTATACCCAAAATCCTTCTGCGCGCCATATGTCTGTATATGGTGCTTATATGCCGGCATCCCTTTTATATACATATTTCTGGAATACCATTCATTTGAATATGCAGGCACGCTATAAAGCCCCCAATGGATAAAAATTCCCAGCCGCTCCTTACGAAACCATGCCGGCATCTGCGCTTGCGCCAGAGAATCCCACGTCGGCGCATATGGTCCCTGCCCAATCATGCGGTCGGCAAGCGCAAGATACTCCTGCTCCTTTGTTTCCGTCATGTTAATCCCCCCATTCTTGATACACCTGCGGATTTGTGTTTTAAGCACGAATTTAAATCAAAACTGATACTCACCTAAAAAGTCACTGCCGCTTCTCCGCCTGCGGCAAACTGCAGCACCACATCCTGCCCCTGCAGCGTATGCGAAGCGACGCCCTCCACAAGTGAAGGCTCTCCTACGCCTATAAGCACAACTGATGCGGGCTTGCCGCCTTCAAGTGCAACATGATAAACATTTCCGCTGCGCGATACGCGCACACTGCCGACTTTTTCATTTTCCATACTGTAAATGACAGTTCCCGCTTCTTTTCCGTCTGCAAGCGCATAAACGCGGTATATGACATTGTCCGCATAATCATATACCGGGCCATCATCCTTTGTGCCTATTGCGATAACGCTGTTCTCGCGCGCATAGAGCGGTATGCTTAAATACCCGTGCTTTTCAGTGTACCATTTTCCGCCCTCCTTTACGCTGCCATCCAAAAGCGACGTCCAGATGCCCTGCGGCAGGTAATACTCCGCCATGCCGCGATCATTAAAGATTGGCGCAACAAGAAGTGAATCCCCAAACATATACTGTGTATCCAGATATTCACAGTTTCGGTCGTCCTCAAACTCCAGTATCATACTGCGCATAAGCGGCACGCCTGTCCTTGACGTTTCTATCGCATTGCGGTAAATGTACGGCATCAGCGATGCTTTGAGCCTCGCGAAAAAACGTACCACGTCAACCGCTTCTTCATCATATACCCATGGCACGCGGTAAGAAGAAGATCCATGCAGCCTTGAATGGGAAGACAACAGTCCGAACGCACACCAACGTTTATATACATCCGGCGTCGCCGTATTTTCAAATCCGCCTATATCATGGCTCCAAAAGCCGAAGCCCGATGTCGTCAGCGACAAACCGCCGCGCAGACTCTCCGCCATGGACTCATAATCCGACCAGCAGTCTCCGCCCCAGTGAACGGGGAATTTCTGTCCGCCAGCTGTTGCAGAACGCGCAAACAACACGGCTTCTTTTTCACCTTTTTTTCGTTTGAGCAGCTCAAAAACAGTTTTGTTGTATAAATATGTATAATAATTATGCATCTTCTGCGGATCCGATCCGTCATAATAAACCACATCTTCTGTCGGGATGCGTTCGCCAAAGTCCGTTTTAAAACAGTCCACGCCCATATCCAGCAACGCTTCTAATTTTTGGGCATACCATTTACATGCTTCCGGATTGGTGAAGTCCACAATGGCAAGCCCCGGCTGCCACATATCCCATTGCCAGACGTCGCCGTTTGTCCGTTTGATAAAATAGCCCTTTTCTTTCCCTTCCAAAAACAGCTCTGATTCCTGCCCGACATAGCTGTTAATCCATACGCAGATTTTTAAGCCTTTTTCCTTTAAACGGCGCAACATCCCTTCCGGATCAGGGAAAACGCGCTCGTCCCATTTGAAATTGCACCAGTTAAAATCCTTCATCCAGAAGCAGTCAAAATGAAATACCTGCAGCGGAATCCCCCGCTCAATCATGCCGTCCACAAAGCTGTTGACCGTTTCTTCGTCATAGTTTGTCGTAAAAGACGTGGACAGCCAGAGACCAAATGTCCACGGCGCGGGAAGTGATGGTTTCCCTGTAATGTCAGTATAGCGCATCACCACTTCTTTCATCGTGGGTCCATTGATAAAGAAATAATCCAGACTCTGCCCCTGTACGGAAAAGCCAACCTTTGTCACCATATCCGTCCCGATTTCAAAGGAAACGCGTTCTGGGTGGTTGACAAAAATGCCATAGCCTCTAGTCGAAACATAAAACGGAATATTTTTATACGCCTGCTCTGTGGACGTGCCGCCGTCTTCATTCCAGATATCGACGGTCTGACCGTTTTTTACAAACGGCGTAAAATGCTCTCCAAGCCCATAAATACGTTCGTTTACGGCAAGCGACAACTGTTCGCGCATATATGCGTCGTCATGGCGCTTGTCATACGCCTCGCCGTGCCAGTCAGTTTTCATATAAGCAAGGTCTCTCCAGCCGCTCGCCGTAATTTGCTCGTTTCCGCGGAAAAACGCAAAAGCGCCGTTTGCTTTGTTTATCTCAATCCGCAGCGTACCGCTCGATACAGTAACCTTTTCCTCCGTTTCCTGAGCCTGCAGACAGCCTGTCCCTGCGGGAGCAAGCTCAAATTCAGGCATCGGAGCTTTACCGCCCATATAATGATATGTCCGCAGACGCAACGTTTCCGGATATGGCGCGCTAATCACAAGCGTCAGTACCACGCCGCCCAGAGTATCGCCCCTATGCCCGATTTTTGACGTTGGCATGCAGAGCTGCACCTCATTTTCTTTTATTCTTGTAAAATACACCTGCGCAGGTGAAAAACATGCGCAGCCCTCCTTCTGCAGCCAGTTTCCATTGCTGAATTTCATAATGCCATTACCCTCCTTCTTTATCTTTTTTCATAATCTTACCATAAACCATCCATATCTTACAATAACCATTTCCTGAAAAACGCCGCATAAATTTCACGGCTTTGCTTTTTGCTCGTTTTTTTATATGCCTATAGTTAAAATTAATAAAAATTTTCTAAATTTTTCAGTATATTTAACAGTTTCCTTTGAATACGATTTACCTATATAATAAAAATATCACATTATTATGAAAATATTACATTTTTGTGCATATGTGAAATGTATTATGAAGGTAGGTGCAGTATATGAATAAGGGGAAGGTTGCGGACAGGCTGTACATTGTGCTGCGTATTCTTTGTATTGTGTCGCTTGTGGCATTGTTTATTCCCGCGATTAATCCCGCGCGGATAAGCGGTCTTATTTCAAAAACATCGTCGGTATTTACCTGCGGCACTTCCTACGGCGCACTCACGCGCAACTTCGTGAGAGCGTTCAGCAAGGGCTGGGTAGGAACGCTGACTATGCAGATGGTATTCGGCGGCTCGATTTGCATCATCATTGGATTTGCGGCGACAGCGGCAGGCGGATGTATGTCGCTTGGCTCAAACAAGCTAAAAAAGCTGGGGCTTATTCCTTCGGCAATAGGCGCTATAGTGGCGGTTATCGGCTGCTTTATGATTAACTGGGCAGCAAACGATATTCAGGGCACGCCCAATCCCGACAGGGTAGAGCCTATGAAACCAGGCGCCATAACGGTATTTATGATTATTTCCATAGCGCTTCTGGTGCTGTCTGTGGCTATTTTCTTTTTGCTTCCCAAGGTGGAAAAGGGCGAGAAGTGCCATATAGAGACAAAATACCAATTGTTTTTGCTGTTTCTGCCGTTTTTGGCGTTGTGCATTGTCTTCTCATATCTGCCGCTTTTGGGCTGGAGATACGCTTTCTTTGATTATAAATCAGGGCAGGATTTGTCGCTTGAAAATTTCGCCGGCTTTAAATGGTTTGCATTTCTTTTCCAAAATCCGGCTACACGCGCCGACTTGGTAAGAGTGCTTAGAAACACACTTGCCATGAGCGGTCTGGGGCTTGCCACAAGCTGGTGCTCTATGGCGTTTGCAATTTTCCTCTGTGAGATTAAAAATCTCAGGTTCAGGCGGATTGTACAGACTTTCACGACTATACCAAACTTCATAAGCTGGGTGCTTGTATATGCCGTAGCGTTTGCGATTTTCTCTACTGACGGTTTTGTGAGCTCGCTGCTTGTAAACGCGGGGGTTTTGAGTACAGGCACGAACTTCCTGATGGACAATTCCCATATGTGGATAAAGATGCTCCTGTGGGGTATGTGGAAAGGCTTAGGCTGGAACGCTATTATTTACATAGCAGCCATATCGGGCATTGACCAGCAGCTCTACGAGGCTGCGTCAATCGACGGCGCGGGGCGTTTCCAAAAAATGTGGAATATAACGGTGCCGAGCCTGATACCTACATTTATGGTGCTTCTGCTTATGGCGATAGCGGGCATTCTGAACAACGGTATGGATCAGTATCTTGTATTTGAAACCCCTTACAATACAGATACGATTACCGTGCTTGACCTGTATGTATATAAGCTTGGTATCAACAGCGGGCAGATTTCGCTGTCAACGGTAATCGGCATGTTCAAATCAGTTATAAGCGTAATACTGCTGTTTGGCGCAAATAAGATTTCTAAGCTTATTCGCGGCGAGAGCATTATTTAGTGCGGAAGGGGGATTGGAAATATGGCAATGACAAAGCAGGAAAAGCTTGACAAAAAAGCGGAGGCGCTTTACGAAAAAAAGCACAAGCGCCGCTATAAAAGAACGGCGGGAGATGTTACATTTGACATTTTAAACCACGCGTTCTTCCTCATTTTCACGATAATGTGCATCTTTCCGTTTTACTACATATTTATAAACACGATAAGCGACAACGACCTTGTAAGAAAGGGTGCGATTAACTTTATCCCAAGGGGCATACATCTGGGCAACTACGCGTCTATGATGAATGTAGGCGATGTCGGCACGGCGCTTTTTGTGACAGTTGCGCGTACTGTGCTTGGCACTGTGCTTATGGTGCTTGCGTCAGCGTTTGTGGGCTATCTTGTCACAAAGCAGGAAATGTGGGGCAGAAAAATATGGTACAGATGCCTTATCGTTACGATGTATTTTAACGCGGGACTTATTCCCTGGTATTTGAATATGTCAATGCTTGGTCTGACAAACAGCTTTTGGGCTTATGTAATTCCCGGAATAGTGGCGCCGTACAATATTATTCTGGTGAAAACATATATTGAATCGATACCGGGCGAGCTGGAGGAGAGCGCGATGATTGACGGCGCATCTTATATGACGATTTTCCGAAAGCTTATATGGCCTTTGAGCAAGCCGATACTGGCGACTATCGCTATATTCGGAGCGGTAGGCAACTGGAACTCATTTACGGATTCCCTTATCCTTATGCCTGATGCGCCCGCGCTTCACACCCTGCAGCATAAGCTGTACACATACCTGAACGCGGCTACAAACCTAAAGAGCGTCATGAATTCAGGTTCCGGCAGTGTGACAGGCGCGGCAGCGGCAAACGTGCTAAACGCAAAGACAATCAAGTACACTATCTCGATGGTTACTGTGCTGCCCATTCTCATGGTATATCCGTTTATGCAGAGGTACTTTGAGAAGGGCATCATGCTGGGCGCTGTAAAGGGTTAAGCAGGTGTTATATACTGCCGTATTATTTCAAGGCGGTATTTGAAATATAACACAAAAGTGAGCTGTTCACTTACCAGCTTGTGTGGCACACGCGCAGGCTTGGACATTTAAAATTTAATGTGTGCGTAGGAGGAAAAAGCATGAAATTGAAAAAGGTATTGTCACTAGTGCTTGTGTCAGCTATGACGTGTTCACTTGCGGCGTGCGGCGGAGCGACTACCACGACTACGACGACAAACAACGCTACAGACACGGCGGCAGGCAATGAGGCCGGCACAGAAGCAGCGGCAGACAGCGGCACAGAGGCGGCGGCAGAAACAGAGGCGGACATATCCGACATTATCCCCGATGAAACCGTGACGCTTACTGTTTACTCACAGCTTTCAAACTACGAGGGCGAGCAGATTGGCTGGTTTGCCGACATTATGAAGGAGAAGTTTAATGTTAAGCTGAACATCATCAGCGAAGGTGAGGGCGTGTTTGATACGCGCATGGAGTCAGGCAATCTTGGCGACATAGTGCTGTTTGGCTCAGACGGCGAGCAGTATGCACGCGCATGGCAGAACGGTATGCTCTTAGACTGGAACGAGGACGACATTCTTTCGGATTACGGTCCGTATATCAAGGAACATATGGCGCTTGCCCTTGAAAAGAACGCTTCCATTTCGGGCGGCACAGTATATGGCTTTGGACATGATGTAGCGTCAGGTCCTGACCAGTACGGCGAGTTTGACTACCATCCTGATATCCGCTATGACCTTTACAAAGAAATCGGAAGTCCTGAAATCAACGAGCTTGAAGACTACATAGACGTATTGAAGCAGATGAAAGAGGTCTGCCCTACTTCTGACTCAGGCAAGGAAACATACGGCGCTTCACTCTTTAAGGATTGGGACGGAAACATGGTAATGTTTGTCAAGGCTACTGCCACAAACTTCTTTGGTCTGGACGAGTTCCACTTTGGCTTCTATGACGCTGATACTGGCGAGTTTGAGGACTGCCTGATGGATGAAGGACATTATGAGAGGTGCCTTAGATTTTACAACAAGCTTTATCAGGAAGGGCTGCTTGACCCTGACTCAATGACACAAGGATATGACGGATGTATGGAAGACTATCAGGACGGCGGCGCGTTTATGTGTATCTTTGGTTGGATGGGCGCTGTTCAGTACAATACTGACGAGCACAAATCAGCAGGCAAAAAGATGCTTCCTGTAGCCGCAAAAAATCAGGATACGCTTGTTTACGGTCTTGGACAGGTAGGCAGCAACCGTATTTGGACAATCGGCGCTAACTCACAGTACCCGGAACTTTGCATGGCTATCATCAATTATCTCTGCACACCTGAAGGAAGACTTGACTATGAGTACGGTCCTCAGGGCGTATGCTGGGAGTGGCTTGACAATGGCAAGGCAGAGCTTACGGATTTTGGTTTACAGTGCAAAGCGCTTGCGGCAAGAGAGGACAAGGTTATGCCTGAGCCTTATTCCGGACTCTGGGATGACGGCTGCCCTCAGATGAACAACACCACATGGTCGCTCAACACGACAATTCCGGGCGGTGTAGATGGACAGACTTTCAACTATCAGTATTGGGACAAATATTTATCCCTTGATGTAGATGACGCGGAGGCACAGTGGAGAGAAGATATGGGCGTTGACTCATACAGTGAGTATCTCTCCGGATTTGACTATTCAATTTCAGCGGCACACACCTATGCTGAGAGTCCCAAGTCTGACGAGCTCACAACTACATGGGAGCAGGTTAAAAACTGCATAATAAACGGTTCTTGGCAGGCAATTTATGCTAAGAGTGATGATGAGTTTGACTCTATATGGGCGCAAATGAAGTCAGATGCCGAAAGCTATGGCTATCAGGATTGCGTAGACTGGTGTGTAAACGAAGCTGCGCTCAGAAAAGCGGCAGAAGTTCAGTAAGTAAATTTTACGTTAAAACACAAGGCTATCCTTTACGGGTAGCCTTGTTTGTTTTATAATAGTTAGTAGAAATTTTGAAGGGAATGGCGCTTAATGAAGCTTTTTAATATAGATAGCGGGTTTTATAAGTTTATCAGCAGATTTTTTGATTTGGTTAAGCTCAATTTTCTGTGGCTGCTTTTCTGTCTGCCTGTCATAACAATTGGAGCATCCACTACGGCGGCGTATGGTGTGGCGCTTAAAATGGTGGATGATGAGGAGAGTTATATTGCGAGGAGCTTTGTGAGGGAATTTAAGAGAAATTTTAAGCAGGGAACTGTGCTGGGGCTGATATTTATTGTGGCTACATATGCAATATATCTTGATTATGAGATAAACCGCATTTCTGAGGATGGCTCCATTCCTTTGATCGTCATAGGAATTTTGTCGGCTTTTATTTATGTGTCGGCGATGCTGTATTCTTTTCCGCTGCTTGCGCGATATGAGAACAGTGTCATAGGCACGATACAAAATTCGATGGAAATTTCAAGGCGGTATTTTGGCAGGACGCTTTTGATAACGGGCGTACTTGTGGTTGAATTTGTGGTGTTTAATTTTAACTCAATTCTTCAGGGGATTGGATTTTTCTTTGGAGGAGCTTTTGGGATTTTTACAGTGGCGGCTTTTGCCAAGAGGATTTTTCAGGAGATTGAGAGGGGGGATTGATTTGCCATTACAGGGTTTCAGGGCTGTCGATTTTTAAGTTTACACAAAACTTGAAACGAGCCAGCCCCCTTGTTATGGAAACATTATTTCCACGTCATCTGCAGTTCTCTTTTATTATTCACGCAATCCGACAAATACAGGTTAATAAGCGTTTGATATGGTATTCCTACCTTGCTCGCCTGCTGCTTGAAATAATCAATGATAAATGGTGAAATATTAATCATTTAATTCAATTAACAGCGTCTCGATATCCCCGCTAATGCTTTTCATGCTTTGCAGATTCCCTTTGCCTAACAGTATTTTTTCGGGCTCACAATAGTGATATGGGAACTCCTCTACGTGGAACGGTCCTTCTTCGTCACTTAATGAGTTATAATTTTGCCTTGCATTATATAATTTGTATAGCAGACTGTCTGCTCCAGCATTAATATTAATAAATTCCATATAATCATCCATAATATAATGCGCACGTTTTTCCTTACATAAATGTAATGCCTCTATGCCAAAGTCTTTTAGTAAATCAGCATATTTGTAATCTTTAAAGACCAGTGCCAGCAATCTCTGATTTAATATTGCAATACAATCTGATATCTGCACTGTGCTGCACTGCACTGTGCTGCCCCATGCAGGCAGTATATACCATTCCCGCCTGTGGCTGATTATTTCTCCCTGAAGAAGGTATGCCTCATAAATATTTATTTTGTTTTCCCTTAACATATCTGACAAATGGACTGACAGCCTTATTGCTTTAATTGCTGGATTATCAGTATTTCTTACATCCTGCAAAATCTTATTATAATATTCATTCTCAAACATTTTCTGTTCACCAAAGCTCTATGCCGTAACTGCATTTGCTGCCAAAGTAAAAGCGCCTTTACACAACACTGCCCTTGATCTGTGCCAATAACATCTGACATATCCAAACACTATCTCAAAGCATAAGTTTCCCTTCTATCCCCTCGAAGTCAACTGTTTTCTCCCCGCCATTCTTCATTCTCACAGTCACCGCGCCGTACCCGCCACACTTTTCCTTATCAGTGTAAACAATTTCCTTAATCGGAAACAGCTCATCCTCCGAAAAGTCCGCAAGCTCCTCCTTCGTAATCACCTGTGAAATCAAAATGCTTTTCTCATAATGATTATGCGACATTCTTTTCGCCGAGGCATGCACCAACACTGATTTTTCAGAATCTGGATTTGTCCCTGTGCTGTGTATCACATCAAGCGACTCCCACCCATCATAAATCGTCATCGCAAGCTGCTTTTCCTTTCCAGTAAAATCATGCCCTTTCAATATAACCGCCGTCGCAGGCTGCGCGCCGTTTTCAGTCTTTCTGATAATCTCAGTCCCATTATCGGGAAACCCATACGCGCCCAGCGTAAGCTCCACCGGCTTCTTGAACAGCCGCATCCTGTCCACGCGCATTATACCATAAGGCACTGCAAAATCAGCAAGGTTAATCGCCTGTATCCAATGGCACTCCGTTTCCAGATTGTAGCCGAAAAACTGCCGCCTGTAAAGCACGCCGTCTTTTTCACCATGCCAGAAGGTTACATTAGCATTCTCAAAGGTTTCCGCCAAAATGTCATGAAGCACATACTGCTGCGATTCCACCCGAATATTTTCCTCGCTGTCCACAATCGGCGCCGCCTCCCACGGATATTTCGTGTTAAAGCAGAGCTTTGAATAATTCCACATACCATGGCGGTCATCCCTCTGCTTTACAACCTTTCCCGTGCGCAGGATCGTCTCGCCGTTTGCCTCATGATTAGAAAAGCACAGCGCAGGACCGTCAAGCGCCGTCACCTTTACCTCGTCTTTTACAAGCCCTTCCCATGTACCATTGTTCTCCCTCTGTGTCCAAAAAGGGTGATCCTTTGGCAAATGCAGGCACAAAAACGCCTTTCCAAGCCAAAACGGAGACTCCGCGCACGAATACCCCTGAACCAAAGGCATAAACTGCCCGTAAAATCCAAGCGTCGGCACTCCCTCATACAAAAAGTCCTCCCGCTCCAAAAACTGCAAAAGCGAACCCGAACAGATACGGCGCGCCAGCCCCGCATCCACTACAGAATTTCTAAGCATCATATTACCGTCAAACGCGCTTGTCGCCGCATTCCTGTATATACAGCTCCTGCCCCACATATTTGTAAATCCATCCCTGTCAAAAAAATCGGCATATGTAGCCATCAGCTCGTTAGAATTTTTTTCAAACTGCGCAGCAATATAAGGCTCCTCCTCATAACCATACCACAGACACCACAACGGCGCATACACATTAAACGCCCAGCATGAATAATAATCAAAGGAATGCCCGTCACGATACCACCCCTGCCCCGCATAATAATTCAAAATATGCGACGCATGCTCGCGCATAATACTCCTGTCAATCTCATAACCTTCCATATTCAAAAAGGCAAGGACTAGCATATTGAAAAGCCTCCAGTTCTGTGGCACAGTATTCCCCTCCGCATAATCCCTCAAAAAATCCGCAATACAATCCCTTTCCGCCTCGGTATATGTATCCCATATTTCCCCCTTGCACAGCCACAAACAAATCACAAGCGCGCACGTTTCCACAGTCTGCTGAAAAGTCCTCGTCGGATCCTTTGATTTTTCGCCTTTAGCAATCTCCAGCAGCTCCTTATACGTGCCTGCGCAAAACGGATCATCTGCCGTACAGATACGCAGCACATGGCTCTTATAATAATCCCTGATTTTATACCCCTCTATCTCCAGTTCGGGATTTTCATGAATCAACGGCGCCGCAATGAAAAAAGAACGCGCAAGCCCCTCAAAATATTCCGCCTTTTTCTCCCCAACCGCGTCCGCGCTGTGCGGATACGTTATCTTCGTCTCCTTCCTTGGCATAACAACAGGATCCGAAAACTGCTTAATATTCTTAAATATCCCTCTCAGCAGATACTCCCCCGCCTCAATCCAACTCTCCCGCGTCAACCCGGTATAAGGGCTCAATTCAAAATCCATATGTTGTGGTTTAAAAATCATACTATTTCTCCTCCTATACATTTTTATTTCCAACCACTCATGCAACTCTATTCAACAACACAGAGTTTGAATGAAATATAAACAAACGACATTTCGTAAATGTCCAATCATCAATTAAACAACCATAAATCCCTATTCAAATACAAATCCCTATTCAAAAACGTAGAATTTAGACAAAATATATAAAATCAGCGACGATTCGCATCGCGCACCAAGTCGCGATTTTATATATTTTGTCTAAATTCGACCGCATTAGAACACATACCGCAATCGCCATTCTTAACTCTATGTATTTAAACAACGTAGAATTTGTGTGAAATATACAAAAACGCGGTGCCTTGCGGAGCACCGCACCGCGTTTTTGTATATTTCGCACAAATTCGACCGGCTGAGAACACCTCTATCAATCACTCCCCTTCCTTACCCACAAACTCAAACACCATCTTACACTCCAACTCCTGCTTTTCAAAAATCACACAATCCCACTGCAACAAATACACAGTCACCCTCCTGCCATCATGCAACGCATGCTCTTTCGGCACAATCCTCAAATTTTCAGCCTGCATCCACTCCTCATTCCCACCAACACGATACCATATCCTAACCCTACAAACTCCTCTTTCACCCCGTATTTCAATAGTACACAAGTCAAGCGCCACAGGCACATATGATGTCACAAAATTTTCCGTAACTGTCCTATTACCATCTAAAATAAGGAAACTGTCAACAACCTTCAGGCACAACCCTTCCGCAGCCTCCATATGTATCTTCCTCTCCAACCTGTCAATACATCCGACACGATACGCCCCCGCAAAAGAAACCGCAAGCTCTCCCTTTTCCTCATTCCACTCAAACCCATCAGCACGGTACTGCTCCCCCGCACACTGCTCCTCCCCATCAATCAACGGCACAGAATGTCCCAACGACCGATTACACAAAATCTGATACCGCTTTTCTCCAAAATAATCCTTCGTATATTCCCCAGCCCCCAAATCAGCCAGCAACATCTCCCCCTTATAAACAAACAAAAAATTCCCCACATCATTATGATTGTGGTTCTCATCATTATTTCCGCCCTTCGCCGCGAACCCGTTCCCCTCCGAATCCTTGCAAATCATCCACTGCGCCTTTTCCAGCAAATCACAGGCTCTAAAATCATCTCCCGCGCTCTCTCCCCCGCCATAAGCCAAAAGCCACCTGATATTCCTCTCATTTGGCAGCCACCGATAGCACGCATCATCATAAAACCCTCTCGCCGCCGCATAATCAGGCGTCTTAATCCCCGAAAAGCAATGTGAAAGATAAGCCGACAGCCCTGGCAGAAAACGCTCATCACAGCCAGAATCCGAAAAGCTCAGCGACACGCCGCCGCCAAAATAACATTTCCCCTGAAAGGCGGCGATTTTCCCGCACTTAGGATTGTCCATCAGATTGACGCGCCCGCCCGTCTCCTCATGTAAAAGCTCCGCAAACGCCGTATAGTAGCTCATTCCATACGAAAAATACCCCAGCCCCTCCGTACACGCGCCGTCGTCCTCCATGCCGCCAAGATAACATTCAAGCGCAGCGCACACGCGCCTCAGGCAAGGCTCCTTCCACCCCTCGGGAAGCGCGCCCATGCGGTCCATATAGATTGCCGCCATACCGATAGAACCCGCGCATACAGCCGACCAGTTGCACCGATCTGTCTCCCACCAGCTGTAAGGCGGCTTGGAACTGCAGAACGGCACAAGCACCCTGTCCATAATCTCGCGCTTTGCAATCTCCACAATATCAGCAGGCAGCCTATCCCCCAATACCGCAAGCAGCTCCGCCAAAGTCTGCGCCGTTTCAGCCGCAAAAAGGTCAATCGTTTTCTCGTCCAGCCTCTTAAAATCAACATGTGCAGGCAGCGCCCAAAAACGCTCCCTGCACACAGAGGCTATCACATCGCAGAGCTTATCCACGTCTTCTTTCTTCTTTCCATACTCCGAAAGAATACCGAACACAGTCAGATATTTTCTGCGCGCAAAATAAACATTTTCATAAATCAACCTGTTCCCAGTCTTTTCAAACAGGAAAAAATCCTCATCAGAAAGCAAAGGAAGCTCCTGCCCTCTCAAAAGCTCCCCCTCCTGCTCAAGCTCATTCCAAAACGCTTTAAGGTATTGTATCTCCCGCTCCTTTATCTGCGGCATTGATTTTCACCCGCCCTTTCATTTCCAAATCTTTCAGCCAGCCGTGACTACGCCATATACCTCAAGCTGCGTCAGCGCGGGGAAAGGCGATTCCTGCTCCGCCTTTATCAGCTTTTTAAGCTCAAGCCACGTCACAGTGCGCTTTTCAAAACGAACCTCCTGCCCGTCAGCTCTTTTTTCAAGCTGCGCCGTGATGCTGCTGCCGTCGGAAAATTCAAGCGTTACCTCTTTCCACCAGTTATCATGCGGGAAATCCGCCCTGAGATAAATGACAGCCCTGTCAATTTCTACAGGATGCCCAAACTCTAATTTAAGCACTGCGTCAGGATTGCGGTTAATCCCCCATGACGTGTACGGCCACTGTCCATGCGAGCTGTTTGCCCTCACGCCGTCAATCGCATTGCGCGCCGCAAACACGGCTTCGTTTCTTGTTTCCACATTAGCCGAAGCATGCGGGAATGAGGCTGTATTCTCATGGCTGTCATACACATTAAGCGCCTGATTGCGGTAAGCATATATGTCATTGTCATCTGCCATGCGCGCGTAAATATAATGGCAGCTCCCCGAAAACGCTTTCGGCGAATAGCCTTTTTTCTGTTCGCCAAACGGCACCTTAAACTCCACATTTCCCGTGACAAAAATCAGAGCGCTGCCAAGAGCGTCGTCAGCCTGAAACCAGAAATACCTCGGTTTGCCCGCATATTCCAGCACAATACGGTCGCCCTCCGCATACTCGGAAGTCACCGTCAGCGAAACCTCCCGCTCCCCATGCGCCACAAACTTTGTCTCTCCGTCATCTTTTAGCACCTTTATTGAAAATATCATCTGAACCACCGTTCCTTTTCTGAATATGATAAATTTCATTTACTGCCTGCTGAAAATCTGGTTAAAAATAAGCGACTGCAGATAAGCCGTCAGCCCGACTATAATCAGCAGAAGCGGCCAAAACACAAAAATACCCAAAACCACAAGACAGCCAGCTATTACAATAATTAAAATTGTCCACCCAAAATATTTTAAGGCAAGATAAAAAGCCGCCTTCAGATAATCAGCTATGCTTCCGTCAAGCCACGCCATTACTGGAAACAGGTAAGCCGCTGTCATAACAAACACAGCAGCCAGCAGAAAGAAAGCAGCCAAAAGCATAGTCGTGACAGGAGTATGAAGGTGCAGGCAAAGATACAGATTACCGCAAAGCACCCCGCCGACAGCAAGAACCATAATCCAAACCTTCGTCGTCTGCGCAAAAAACCTCGCGAAGCTTTTGAAATACGCAGGTATAATGTATCCTTCCTGATCCTTTGTCATTTTCAGCGTAATATAATATACAACGGTCGTTGCCGTGCCCATTGTTACCACGGGCAGCGACGTAACTGCCCACAGCAGCGTCAATACAAGAAAATCCACCAGACGCCCCATAAACTTCCACACAGGGCTGTCATATGAAAACAATCCCTTCAACTCCTGCCACTCCCCTTATTCACGCAAGCTGCTCCTACCAGTAAGGATTCCAGTCCTTCATCAGCCTGGTCATAGCTTCCATATAAAAATAGTCGCCCCATGAATTACATTCGTCTACGCCGTAATGATTGCAGGTATTGTACGGCGAATGGTTTGAATATGTGCTGTGGAGCACTAAACCGTTTGACTCCTTGTAATCCTTCACTGCGCACTTGTCATATACCGCCTTCAAAAGCTGCTTTGCAGTTCTTATGTAATATCCTCTTTCATTTTCAGGCAGATATTTTACCATCTCAAGCATGCCGCACGCCGCGATTGACGCGCTCGACGAATCCCTCGGCTGCTCGTCGCCTGATGTAAACTCCAGATCCCAGTAAGGAATCAAATCCTTGGGCATATGAGAGAGGAAATATTCCGTCACATTTTTAAAAATGTCTATATACTCCTCCTTCTCTGTATACCTGTAGGCAAGTGCCATACCGTAAATTCCCCATGCCTGCCCCCTGGTCCACGCCGAGCCGTCGCGGTAGCCTTGGCAGGTAGCGCCATGGTCTGGCGCCCCCGTCTTCATGTCAAAGAAAAATGTATGCCATGTAGAATAATCCTCGCGGATTACATTTGCAACTGCCGTGTGGATATGTTTCTCGGCAATGTCACGGTACTTCATATCGCCCGTTTCCTCCGAAGCCCAGTACAGCAGCGGGAGGTTGAGAAGACAGTCGATAATCAGCCTGTAATTTTCGGGCGCGTCCATCGCTCCCCACGCCTGAATAAACTCTCCTATCGGGTGAAAACGGGTAATAAGCTGATCTGCCGCCTTCACTGCCGCCTCACGCCCCATTTGTGAGCCGATAAGCTTATATCCCGCCACGCATGACGGCGAATACAGAAAGCCCATGTCGTGATGGTCGACTTCTATCTTATTGACAATCCTGTCCATAAACGAGGCAATCTGCACCTCGCCCGCATGCCTTAGCGCCTCAGCTTCCTTTGACATGCCATGATCCTTTGCATACTCATACGCAAGCCATATCTCGCCTGTCCAAAAGCCCGTTGTCCAGTAATTGTTTTCTATAGGCTGGTAAAAGCCGTTTTCGCTGTACGCCTTTTGAAATTTGTCTGTAAATGTCTCTAAATTCTTAACCACGCTGCCAACCGAAAACTGCATTGCCGCTTCAAGCTCACTATCGGAAATTTCCGAATATCCGTTAAATTCTGTCCTCTCCATACTTTTCCTCCGCTTATCCTTTCAGTCCTGTAGACGCCACGCCCTCGACAAAATACTTCTGCAGGCACAGGAACACAGCCAGAACAGGGATTAACGACAGCACAGAGCCTGCCATAATCAAGCCGTAATCAGACGAATACTGGCTGATAAACATTTTTAATCCAAGCTGGATTGTCTTTTTCGCCTCGCTCTTTAAATAAATCAAGGGACCTAAATAGTCGTTCCATGTATTTACAAATGTGAAAATAGTCAATGTGGAAAGCGCCGGTTTCGACAGCGGCAGCATAATGCTTGCATAAATCCGGTATTCGCTCATGCCGTCAATTCGCGCCGCCTCGCAAAGCTCATCAGGAATGTCCTCATAGAACTGCTTCATCATAAACACGCCGAATGCCGAAAACGCCTGCAGACAGATAATTGCCAAAAGCTTATCATTAAGCCCGAACTTACGCATCATTATAAACTGCGGCACCATGTACACCTGCCACGGCATCGCGATTGTCGCAATATATGCGAAAAACAGCGTATTTTTATGCTTAAACTCAAGCTTCGCAAAGGAATACGCCGCAAAGCTGCTCGTGAGCAGCTGCAGGAATGTAACCACAATAGTCAGAAATACAGTATTCTCCACAAACTTCAGCATTGGTATTTTTGTCCATATGTCATGATAATTGCTCCATTTCGGATTTTCCGGTATCAGTACAAATGGATTCATCTGAAAAACTTCACGGTCGCTTTTAATCGATGCCGAAAGCATCCATATAAACGGAATAATCATCAGCGCCGCAATTATGATTAATATGACATATACAAGCACTTTGCCTGCAATTGCCTTTTTTCTGGCAGATTTCATAAGCCTCTCCTCTCTTCCTTACTGATATTTTTTCTGTCCCCTGAATTGTATCATCGTAACCACGAATACCATTAAAAACAGAACCATCGCAACCGCGCTCGAATATCCAAGTTTCCAGTCGATAAACGCCTTCTGGTAGATGTAATATACCAATACGGTCGATGAAATAGTCAGCTCACCGCTTCCGCCGCCTGCCAGCATTATAGCAATATCATATACTTTAAAGCAGTTGATTGTCAACATAACTACCACAAAAAATGTGGTGGAGCGAAGCTGCGGCCATGTTATGTACTGGAATTTCTGCCATGTGTTCGCGCCGTCAAGAGATGCCGCCTCGTACAGCTCCGCCGAAATTCCCTGTAAGCCCGCAAGGTAGATTACCATATAATAGCCCATGTATTTCCACACGCTGAACAAAATCATGCTCACCAGAACCAATCCGCCCGTAAACCACTGCGGAAGCTGCTCCATCGGAACATGAAAGACAGTATAAAGGATATTGTTGATAGGTCCCTTAGACGGATGAAAAAGCATTTTCCATACAGATGTTACCGCTACAAGCGAAGCCACGTAGGGGAAGAATGAGAGAGTCCTGAAAATTCCGCGTCCTACTACCTTCTGGTTAAGCACGATAGCCAGTGCCAACGAAGCAATCATAGTAAGCGGCACTGTTCCTATACAGTAAATAATCGTATTTTTTAATGCCGCCTTAAAAAATACATCGCCCGTAAGCTGCTTAAAGTTACTGAGTCCCGCAAACGTAATCGGATTGCTGCCGTCCCAATTAAAGAACGCAAGCGCAAACGCAAAGACAATAGGGACTAAGGTAAATACCGCAAATCCGATAAAGTTTGGGGCAATAAAAGAATACGCAACCAAGTCCCTTTTTTTCTGGCGGCTAAGTCCTTTCGCCATAAACAACCCTCCTCAAAATCTGTTGATTTTTTAAAAAGAAGCCGGTTTGCCACCGGCCTCTTTATATGTTTCTCACTTATTCTTTGATAAGCTTAATTATGTTAGTTCTTAATTGCCTGAACAGCCTCATTCATCGCTGCGATACCTTCATCAATCGTCATCTCGCCGCTCATGATTGAACCATGGTAAGAATCAAGCGCGCTGTTGATTTCTGATACGTTTTCAGCATAAGGTACTTCCAGATACAGGTTTGATACGTTCATAGCTTCCTTAGACGCTTCGTCTGTCGGGAAACCGTCAAGACCTGTAATCAGATCCATTGCCTCGTCTGTCATGATTGCGGGGAAGTTTCCTGTAGCTGCCATTACTGCCGCGCCTTCCTCACCGCTTACCCATTCTACAAATTTCCATGCCTCATCAGGCGTATCTGTAGCAGATGTTACTGAAAGGCCTGTGATTGTGCCAAGCGTAGAACCAGGCTCAACACCCTCTGCGTGAGGATATTTTACCATGCCCCAGTTGCCGCAAAGGTCTGCGTCATACTCACCGCTCTGAAGGCTTGAAATCAATGTTGCAACATACCATGAACCCATATTCATCATTGCCACGTCGCCGTTAGAAAATGCTGCTGAATAATGAAGTCCTTCTGCCTTTAAATCTGTGTACTTGCGGCATACGCCGTCTTTTTCCTGATTTAAAACCATCTCATAATAAGGCTTCATAAACTCATAATCGCCGTCAAGTATTGTATGCTTGCCGTCAAGTACCGCAAAAAGCTGTACTGCTGAACGCCATGTGTGATAATGAGCGCCATATACCTGAGAGCCAAAGGTTGTGTCTGTCATTTCCCTTGCCAGAGCGTCATACTCATCAAATGTCATGTCGTTTGTAGGATAATCAACGCCCTTTGCGTCAAACAAATCCTTGTTGTAGAATAGTACCCAGAAATCGTTTCTAAACGGCAGCTCATACAGGCTTCCGTCTACTGTTACCTGATCTGTTGTTCCCGCGTATTTGCTAAGGTCAACTCCGTCTGCTGAAATATAGTCATCAAGCGGAATAATAGCGTTTTTCTGTACTAATGTGGCATAGCCAGGCACATCCTTAATCGTAACTACGTCAAAATCAGAGCCTTCGCCTGACAGCTCCGTAGCAAGGACTGTCATATAATCTGTAGAGCCAAGGTCTACCATCTCGATTGTTACATTGGGAGCAACCTCCTTATAGGCGTCTGCCAATGCCTGCCAATATGGTGTTGATTCCTTATCCCATATTGCCCATTTTAAAGTAACCGCTTCGCCGCCTGCCGCATCAGCTGTCTGTGCATCCGAAGCCGCCTCTGTCTTAGCCTCTGTTTCAGCCGCCTGCGTTTGAGTCTCAGCCGCATTGTCATTGGAAGCCGCGGGCTGTGAGTTTGAGTTTCCGCACCCTGCCATTGACATAACCATGCCTGCCGCAAGCAGAACGCTTAATAATTTCTTTTTCATGTTATCCCTTCCCTTCTGAAATTATTTATATTTTGTTACATTGAAATTATAACTTTTCCTTTACCTAAAAAGAATGTTTTAATTTTTTATTTCATGCAATTTCTTATATACTTTTTTATGATTATGATATACTTTTTTAACAAAATATGTAATTTTTTACAAAGTGCTTTATGCATATCCGATTTTTTTGTATAATATTCATATATTTATCAGGCATCAGCGAATGAATGTCTGCATAAACCGTTGTTTAAAAATGTTTTCAGGCGCTGTCCTGCGACTATGGAGGTATGCTATGCACGCACAACATTCCAAAAAAGCTTCCTATAAGCTGCAGCAGTATATCATATCGCTTACGCTGGCTACCACACTGGGCGTAGGAATCCTGTTCAGCATAGTATTTACGAGCCTGTACCGCAATTACCTGTCAGAATCCCTTGCGGCGTCAACAGCCGTAAACATGAAATTCCTTACTGATTCAATTGACAATAACCTCGGCTCTGTCCTTCGCCTGATTCACTGGGCGCAGAGCAATACGGCAGTCAGCAGATATATTGAAGCGCCAGACGATTCAAATTATGGCATAATAGCAGTACAGGCGCACACGCGGCTCACGGAGGAATACCAGAATAACCCTGTCAGCTCAATGCTGCACAGAATTGTCATCGGCGGCAAAAGCCAGCGCTTTATCCAGATTGTCGCTGCGCAGTATTCCTCCACGCATAATCTCGGCGCAGAGATTCCGCAGCTGCCATACTTTGATGATTTATATAATGGCTCCGCAGGCAGGCTGTCCACGGGATTAATAAACGATCCTTTTTATCCGTATATGGGCAAAAAGATAATACCCATCATCAGCCCCATTTACTCACAATACCATTCAGACAAGGCAGGCTGGATTTTTTTGGAGGTTACGGAGGACTTGTTTACAGCCCCGCTCGAGTATTACAGCTATGCGCCAGACTCGCGCCTGTATCTGGTTTTGGGCGAGCACACCTATGAGCTGTCAAAAAACTCCGCGCTCCCTTCCGACTTCACATATGATATTGAAAGCGAAATTATTAACTCCGCGTCAGAAACCAGCGCTGCCCAAAGAGGCTGCCACACATATAAAGTACATGAATATCCCGCGGACAAAAAATCAGTAATTGTCATACGCCCGCTGTCGCAGGAAAACTGTTATATCATACAGACAATTTCCGATCAGGAAATCAAAAAGCAGAATCAGATGCTTGCATTAATATGGGCTGTAATTCTGGTTTTAATGTTAATTGCAGCGCTTTTGCTGACCTTCTTTCTCCACAGGTTTATCGCTGTGCCTGTGCAGAAAATCCAAAAGCAAATAACCTCAATAGCAGGCGGAAATTTTACGCCCGCCCACTCTATCGAGTGGAAGCATGAGCTTGGCGACATTGGCAGGGGAATAAATAAACTAGCGGGCGATATGGAACAGCTGATAGAAAAACGCATCACCGACGAAAAAGAGAAAAAGGATTTGGAATACAAGATGCTGCAGAGCCAGATCAATCCACACTTTTTATACAATACGCTTAATTCAATTAAATGGATGGCATCAGCCCAGGGAGCCGACGGCATTGCGGACATGACGACATCGCTCTCAAGGCTTCTGCGAAGCATTTCAAAAGGAACACGGCATTTGATTCCATTGTCAGAAGAGCTGGATCTTGTAAAAGACTACTTTAATATCCAGAACTACCGCTACGGCGGCGCTATTGAATTTACCGTAATATGTGACGACAGGCAGCTGCTGAATGCCCCTATTATTAAGTTCACGCTGCAGCCACTTGTGGAAAATGCCATTTTTCATGGCTTAGAACCGCGTGGAAATACTGGGGCTATTTGCATTACCGTGCAGGAAGAGCCTCAGTCGAACGGGCAAAATGTGGAGATTATTGTTTATGATAACGGAGTGGGCATCTCACCCGAAAAAATAAAAGAGCTTTTGACGGACAACAGCGCCGCTCCGTCGGAATTTTTCAAGGAAATCGGCATTGCCAATGTCCATAAGCGGCTGCAGTATGAATTTGGCTCGCAATACGGCATAAGTATTGAAAGCATTCCAAACCAATATACTAAAATGCACCTCATAATCCCCAAAAACCTTTCACCAGATAATCTCAACGGAGGTATGTAATGTACAAATTGTTAATCATTGATGATGAACCTTTAGTTCAGGCAGGAATCCGCTCGATGCTTCCATGGGAGGAGCTTCAGATAAGCGTCTGCGGCATTGCCTCAAACGGACAGCTTGGATGGGAAATCATGGAGCGCGAACATCCTGACATTGTTATCACAGACGTAAAGATGCCTGTGATGTCTGGACTTGAGCTTTTGAAGAAAACCCGCGACGCATACCCGCACAATGATTATCCCGCCTTTATCATTTTGACAAGCTATGAGGAATTTCAAATGGCAAAGGAAGCGCTTACCTACCATGCCGCCGACTATCTGGTTAAAATCGAATTGACGCCCGAAACGCTCAAAGAGTCCGTTATGCGCGCCATAGAGATTATCGCCAAGTCGCCCGCTTTGTCAAATTCGGAAAAAAAGTCGCCCTCGACAGATTTCCAAATGCTGCAGGAAAAGTTTTTTATCCGTCTGCTGCACAATCTCTACGACTCACCGCAGCAGTTTGAAATGCTGATGCACGACCTGAATATCCCTTTATCCTATGCGGCTTACCAGTGCTGCTATTTTGAGATGCGCAACGACTCTATCGACAAAATGGATATCCAAAAGCAGATTGTACTGTATGCTAACTCATATCAGATGCTTCAGAAAATTATGGACAAGTATATTGCAGGACAGCAGATTCATGCATGCTTTGTAACTCTTGACAGAAAGCACGGAGCAGTCATTTTATTGTATGATACAGTTTCAGATATAGGCAGCGACACTCGGATAGACTCTTACCTGCAGCAGATTTGCGCTTCTTTAATCAGCTACTACAAAACCACCCTGAAAATCGGGATTGGAACGATTGTTTCCGAACCCCTTGCAATCGCTGATTCCTATCAGTCCGCAAGAGCCGCCTTTGCAAGCATCACGGCGCCAAGCGGTATTGCAAACATATCTAATGTGAAATCTGACAGCTGCATGGTTTTTAATCTTTCTATCGTAAAAGACGACCTCAGCCGCGCCTTTTCAGAATATGATGAAACGCTGCTGGGCGCTGTGTTAGACCAGGTAATTGCATTGTTTGAAGAACATCCGTCGCATTACGTACAGGCGCTTGATGCCGCCTGCAACCTGCTTTTCCTGTCAATTTCGCTGATGCCGAACGGAGAAGCCCTGCTTTCATCGCTTTTTGAGGATTACTACGACGGATACCGCTCTATTTACCGCCAAAGCACGACTGAACAGGTCATCATATGGCTCCACCAGTTCCGCGACCGTCTCTGTGAAAGCTTTATTGAGCATAAAAAAGAACACAGGCATCATATTGTTGACAATGTAAAAAAATATATAGAAACGCATATATCGCAGAGGCTGAATCTGAACGATGTCGCCGCGATTTATGGCATTTCCCCGAATTATCTAAGCTCACTTTTCAAAAAATACAACTACTGCGGATATTCCGAGTACATTACGGAACGCAAGATTGCAGAAGCCAAGCGCATGATGCAGAATGGCAATGTGAAGGTTTATGAGGTGGCTGACGCGCTGGGGTTTGAAAATGCCTTTTATTTCAGCAAAGTTTTTAAAAAGGTAGAGGGCGTATCACCCACTGAATATCTGAATAGGCTGAAATAATCAGTGCGGCAGGGAAAGCTTTGCCTTGTGCGGTTTAGATTTCAAGCTTAAATCTGCCGTCTGAAACCGTAAGGGCGCAATTCCCACCGTTCTTCAAAGCGCCGAACAGAATCTCGTCAACCAGCAGCGGCTTGACCTCTGACTGTATCACGCGCTCTATTTCCCTTGCGCCAAATTCCGCGCTTATGCCTTTTTCCTTAATCAGCCGCTTTGCCGCGCCATCTGCCGCAAGCTCTACATTCCTGCGCGCAAGCAGCTTTTTTAGCTCGCCAAGCTTTTTATCCACAATCTGTTCTGCCATATGTTCATCAATGCCGTTAAATACTACTATTCGGCTGAGTCGGTTGCGAAACTCTGGCCGGAAAATGCGCTTTACCTCCTCCATTATCACGCCCACGCTCACGTCCTGCGCCTGAAAGCCTATTCCGTGCTTGCCGATACGGCTTGCGCCTGCGTTTGACGTCATAATGATGATTATGTTTCTGAAATCAGCTTTCCTGCCCTGATTGTCCGTCAGTGTCGCGTAGTCCATCGCCTGAAGAAGTATGTTGTAAATATCGGGATGCGCCTTTTCAATCTCGTCAAGCAGAAGGACTGCATGCGGATTTTTGCGCACTTCCTCCGTGAGAAGTCCACCCTCCTCGTAGCCCACATATCCCGCAGGCGCGCCAATCAGCTTTGCTACAGCGTGCTTTTCCTCATACTCGCTCATATCAAAACGTATCAGCTTTATGCCAAGCTCGCTTGCAAGGCAGCGCGCAATCTCGGTCTTTCCTACGCCTGTCGGTCCTACAAACAATAGGCTTGCCAACGGCTTTCCTTCCTCCAGAAGTCCCGCCCTTGAAAATTTAACTGCGTTCACAACCTGCGCTATCGCCTCATTCTGACCAAATACCAGACCTTTAAGGCGTTCCTCCAGCGTGGCAAGCGCCGCGGTTTCGTCGTTTTCCACTATCTGCTTTGGAATATTGCATGTCTTTGACAAAAGCTCGTCGATAAGCTCCTTGTCTATCGTCTGAATACCGCCGTCAAGCGGGTGCATGCGCCTGTATGCGCCCGCCTCGTCTATAAGGTCGATTGCCTTGTCGGGCAGGTAACGCTCATTTATGTATTTCGCGCTCATCTCCACGGCGTATTCAATCACGCCGTCATTATATACAACTCCATGAAACTCCTCGTAACTGCCTTTTATACCAGCCAGAATTTTGACGCACTCCTCAAGGCTTGGCTCTTTTATGTCGATATTCTGAAAGCGGCGCACCATGCTCTTGCTCTTTTCAAAATGCTTTTTGTACTCGTCATATGTTGTCGCGCCGATGAAACGCACTGCGCCTGACGCAAGGTAGGGCTTTAGCATATTTGAAACGTCAAATGTTCCCCCATTTACCGCGCCTGCGCCGATTATATTATGTATCTCGTCTATGTAAACAATCGGCTTTTCCTCACGGCTTATGCTGTCCATTACCTTTTTGAAACGCTTTTCAAAATCGCCACGGTACTGTGTGCCCGCAAGGAGGCTTCCTAAATCAAGCGAATAAATTTTTGCGCCAGTCAGCGGCTCGGGGACTTTATTTTCATTCAAAAGCCTCGCAAGTCCATATACTATAGCCGTCTTGCCTACGCCCGCCTCGCCTATGTGCAGCGGATTATTTTTTGATTTGCGGCAGAGTATCTGCATAGTCCTTTCAAGCTCCGCCTCTCTGCCAATCAGCGGATTCACGCCGTCCAGGTCCTCGTTTAAGCAGACGGCATACTGACGCCATAAAGCGCCTTTTTCATGGCTGCTGTTTCTGCCCTCCGCGTCATCGTCGTCTGCCTCCTCGTATGCTATCGCCAGCTCCTGCAAAAGTTCTGACTGCTCCACACCCTGTGCGCGCATATAGTAGACGGCATAACTCTCCTCAAGGCTGTATATCGCATTTATCAGATGGGCAAGCTCCACCTTATCCTTGCCGCTGTTTTGCGCGGAGCTTGACGCATATGCAAGCGCGATTCCCATTCCCTGTGAAAATTCAGGCGTATCGCCGTTGTCTTCCCCGAGCGGTTCCATATATTCATCAATATATGTCCTTAGGTTGCGGTCAAGCTCCTTGATACTGCCGCCGCAGCTTTCAAATGCGTTGGAAAATATTTTATTCTGACATGCAACATATAATACCAGTTCTGGCGTTACATATTCAAAATGCGCGCTTTGGGCGAAGGAAAATGCTATATTGATTATTTCTGATACTTCGGCTGATATTCGCATAGTTTATTTTTACCTCATTTTATATCATCTGCAGACAGATTGTACGCCTTTATATATTTCCGCCGTGTCCTATACTTCCTCTATCGTCAGACGGAATGGAAAGCCCTCCTGCTTTGCCCGCGCCGCAGCTGCCTGCACTTTTGTGACGGCTATGTCATATGGATATGTGCCCACGGCTGCTTTTCCCTTCTCATGCACCATAAGCATAAGGCGCTGCGCCTCAATTTCGTTTTTATGGAAGATGTCTATCAGTATTTCCACGACAAAATCCATTGACGTGAAGTCGTCGTTGTGCATAATCACATTGTAGTGATGCGGCTCGCGAAGGTCTGTTCTTGTTTTTTCTCTTGTGGCTCCTTGGGTTGGCATTGTTCTTTACCTCTTTACATAATATTGGTTCCATTTATCTCTGACGGCTTCGCATATGCTCCAAAATGTGCTTGAGGATATTATTGTCCCTGTCGTTCATATAGTAAAATCTCCTCCCCGCTGATAGACTTTAGAAAATCTTCATCCAAGCATTTTGTCGATAATAAATCTACCTTTTTGCCCAGCGCATCCTCTATATCCAATAAAAGCGCAGCCATCTGTAGCCCTCGGATATCTCCTCTGTCAATTCTCAAATCAATATCGCTGTTTTCATCAGCATTCCCTCTGGCATATGAGCCAAATAAAAAAATCCGTTCCGCACCGTACTGTTTTCCCAAGGAAATAACTATCCTTTTTATATCATTTATTTTTGGTATTGTATCTGCCATTTCATACAGCCTGCCTTCCGTTGTTATATAACTTTCTTGTTTTTATTTTACCAAACTGCCAAAATTTTTACTATATATTTTTTCTTGTTTTTTTCCTAATTGCGTGATATTCTATACCAAAAGATAAGACATAAACAGTGTTTCCAATGAAAAATTTTCCAAGAAACCAAATTCGCACATAGAATAATAATGTGAAACATATAAAAGCATCAGAAAACAGTATAATAAAATAAAAAAGGAGGAGTGGCAATGTCAACTTTAGAAAAAACAATCGGATTATTAGAAAATATGTCAGATGATAAAATTGAAACAGTTTACGCGTTTGTGCGTTTTATTGATTCAGACACATATAAGCCGCCTTCTGAACCTGCAACCGCAAAAGCAGGAAAAATACAGTCAATGCTCGGAATTGCTCATGAATATGCTAATCCAGCATTGATGGAACAAGAGGAAGGAGCTTTTGAACGTGCCATTGCAGAAAAATATACAGCTAATAGATACTAATGTGATTTTAAGATTTATTTTGAATGATAACAGCGAAATGGCTCAACGTGCGTCAGAGGTCATCGCCTCTGGCGCATATACAAAACCAGAAATCATTGCCGAGGTTGTTTATGTGCTGAAAAGCGTATATTCTATGCCAAAAGAAAAAATCAAATCTGTCATTCATGGATTATCAAAATCAGAGCAGGAGTTATTAGACACATACAAAAAAAGAAAAAATCAAATCTGTCATTCATGGATTATCAGACATTATTCAGATTGAAAACTCTGACAGCGTCGTGTATGCTATTGACCTGTTCTCCCATACATCACTTGATTTCGTTGACTGCCTGCTGGCGGCTTACCACTCATTAAATGGAGAAAAAGTGTTCACTTTTGACAAAAAACTGAACAAATATCTAAATACAGACACATAAAAACAAATTTCAAAAAATTCATCAAAACATTTTACTGCGGCAAAAAACTCCTAAAATACTCACACTCATCCCTATTGCACTCATACGCATCCTTCAGCCGCATATCACAGTGAAAGACATGATAAAGCGGATTCTTAGCGCTGCCGTAAAAGCGGAACGCATGCGGCACATTACATTCAAGCAGCTTTTTTCCCAAAATCGGCGCCTGCTCCTTTAAAAAGTCATGCGAGCTTGTCATATAAAGCGTCGGTGGAAAATCCTCCGTAATGTGCTTCACTACGTCTATCATTTCAAGCTCTTTGGCGCTGCCTCCGTCTGGAAGGTACTCGCCCATCATCGGCACCATTTCCTTACGGAGTTCATCACTCATATTTGCAGCATCACCGCTGTAAAAGCCGCAGTTTAAGGCTACAGCTGTCGGCGCAAAGCCGCAAAGCCCTTGGGCGGCGCAAAATCAAACCTTTTTGCGTATTCAGGATTAGTGCAGATTACAGCGTAAAGCCCCAGCTGGTGCGCTCCTGCAGAATCCCCTACCGCAAAAATATGCTCCGTGTCAAAGCCGTACTTCTCGTTATTTTCAAGCACAAATTTAAACACGGCATTAATATCCTCAATCGCCGCGGGGAATTTGTGCTCTGGCGCAAGGCGGTATGTGAAGTTCACCACGGCAAAACCGTGCTGCACCAGGCTCATGCAGTAATACTGATACCTCTCCTTGTCGCCATACACCCAGCCGCCCCCATGCACGCTCACAATCACAGGCAGCCTTCCGTCAGCCCCCTTAGGGCGGTACACGTCAAGGCTCTGAGATGCGGCGTCTTCTCCATACACAATATCATCATACCGCTCAACATTCGCAGGCGTAGTAAGCCCCGCATCACGCCTGTCGTCGCTTTCCTTAAATGATTTCCTGATATTATCGCTTGTCACTGACATATTTTTTTCCTCCTCAAAATCATCACTCTGCCTGCATCAACCGCGCCCAGCTACAGCCACTTCTCCATCATCTCCAAAAGCTTTGAGACCTCCACGGGCTTCGCCAGATGGTCGTTCATTCCCGAGTCAAGCGCCTCCTTGATGTCGTCGGCGAAGGCGTTTGCGGTCATGGCTATAATCGGTATGTCATCAGTATCTCCCCGCCCTATTGAGCGTATGCGTCTTGCCGCCTCGTAGCCGTTCATCACAGGCATCTGTATGTCCATAAGCACCAAATCATAATAGTGCGGCGGATTCTGCTCTATCTTTTCAACGGCGATTTTGCCGTCCTCTGCCTGCTCCACCTCCACATTTATAAATGAAAGCAGCTCGCATGCAATCTCGCGGTTCAGCTCATTGTCCTCAACCAAAAGCACGCGCTTTCCCTCGTAGCTTGTTTCCCGAAGCTCCGCCGTTTCAAGCTTAGCCGTCTTTTCATTCTTCGCAAGCACTGATTTTAGCGCATAGACAAGGCGCGAGCGGAACAGCGGCTTTTCGATAAAGGTCTTTATCCCCGCCCCCCTCGCTTTTGCCTCCACGTCAGTCCAGTCGTAGGCGGACAAAATTATTATCGGTACGTCCCTGCCCACGCGCTCGCGTATTTCAACCGCCGTTTCTATGCCGTCTTTTTCGGGCATTTTCCAGTCGAGAATAAGCGCGGCAAAATCATCTCCCGCATTGTGCGCCTCAACGGTGCGCTCGACCGCCTCTTTGCCGCTCAGCACCCATTCAGGCTTCATTCCTATGCTTTCCAGAATATCGTATGTAGTAATGCAGGATTCCTTGTTGTCGTCGGCTATCAGGACACGCAGGTTTTTGAGCGCATTCAAATCCTCGCCGTCAGACTCCTGCAGCTTTAAATGCACCTGCACGGTAAATTTAGAGCCCTCGCCAAGCTTGCTTTCCACCTGAATATCGCCGTTCATCATCTGCACGATGTTGCGCGTGATTGACATTCCAAGCCCCGTGCCCTCGATTTTTTTGCTGACCGAATCGTCTGCGCGCGTAAACGGCTCAAAAATCGTACTGATAAACTTCTCGTCCATGCCCATTCCGTTGTCCTCGCAGATAAATTCGTAATGAGCCATATTGTTGATTAACGACGGCAGCTCCTTTATTGAAAACGTAATCGTGCCGCCGTCAGGCGTAAATTTCACGGAATTGCCGAGTATATTCACAAAAATCTGCCGAAGCCTCAGCGAATCGCCGATAATGTCCTCATGCTCAATATCGGAAATATGCACATGAAGCTGCTGGCACTTGGCGTTTACCTGCGGCTTCATGATCGTGACAATGCTCTCCACCATGTCGGACATTCCAAACGGCTCCTCCGACAGCGAAAGCTTTCCGCTCTCAATCTTTGACATATCGAGAATATCGTTTATGAGCGCGAGCAGATGGCTGCTCGACGTCGTTATCTTTTCAAGACAGTCTGAAAGGCGCTCCTTGTCGTCCATATGCATAGCCGCCACGACAGTCATTCCCATGATTGCATTCATAGGCGTGCGTATATCGTGTGACATTCTCGCAAGGAAATCAGATTTTGCATGGTTTGCCGCCTCCGCCGCTTCCGACGCGTTTTTGAGCGCAAGGCGTATCTCCTGCTCGCGCTCCTTTAGCGCCGTCACGTCCTGAATGGCAAACAGCACGCTCACTGGTAAGCCGTCTTCTCTTTTCAGGCATATAATGGACATATTTTCCCAGTGCCTGCCGTTCATGTCAATCGGATACTCAAAGCGAAGGTACGGCACATTTTCAGTCAAATGGCTCTGCACGTATTCTTTTGTGATTACATCGCTCATTTCCTCGTCGGCATCGTCATGCGGCAGATATTTTGTTTCAAGATACCAGCGCAAGTCCGAATAAATCCCCTTTTCGGGCGCGCCGCTCTTTTTATCCTCAAGGTACTCATATGTGTCATCATCAAAATTGACAAGCGCAAACCGCGTAAAAAGCTTTTTCGTGGCATCAACAATGCTTGACATTTCCTGCTTTTCCGAGACAAGGCGCCTGTTTTTCATACCGTTCTTTGCCACAAGGTACATCAGGTACGCAAAGAATATAACAGTCAGCCTGATTTCAAGCAGAATGCCCGCGGAATCCGCGCTCTTTGCCATAGACTTTGTGATTGATGAGGGAAAATTCTGGACAAGGAACCACTCGCCGTCATCCAGCGCTGTGACATTAGCGCTAATCGCCCCGCTTGAGCCCTGATAATTAAAGCTGGTGGAGTTTCTGCTTTCAAGCGCCTGCTCAAACTTGTCATAATTCTCGCCCGAGATCCTCCCCTGCGCTTCCAAATACTCCATTATGTTTTCCGACGTCATGCTGTCGCCCATGGAAAGTATCACATTGCCGTTTTCCTCAACAAGATAAGCGCTGCTCTCCACGCCGAAATAGTCCGTGGTAAGAATTCCGTCCAGCGTATTTCCGCGCATTATACCGCTCAATACGCCGATTATCTCATTTTCATAATAAAACGGCGTGTAAAAAATCAGCAGCGTCTCATTCGTAATGCGTGAGTTGTACACTACGGATTTTCCGCTCTCACCTTTAATGCCAAGCTGAAAATACTCCCGATCCGCCAAATCCGCTGTACGCCCGTCCGCCGCCAAATCTATTCCGTCACTGTCAATAAACTCGACATAATCAAAGGTCGAGCGCTCCACCATGTCCTGCAGCATGTCAGTATCCACAACAGGCTCCGTCATAATCGAGCCGTAGAGGTGCGCCATCATTTCTATATTGCGCTGCGAGGTCTCCAGCATATCATTTATCCGCTCAGCCGTATGCTTAGTCGCCGCCTCGATAAAGCTGTTGTTCTGCTCGATTATGCGGCGGCTGTTGTCACGCGTAAAAGCATAAAATGAAAATATGAAACACGACAAAAGCACGCACGCAAATATTATTTTTAAAATAAATACCTTGTTTTGGTTTTTCATGTTATCCCCCTCTTGATACACCTGTGAATTTGCGTGTAAAAAATTTGCTTTTCACACTAATGCCCGCAGCGTCATATTGCCATAAAAAGCTGCTCTGCCGCAAAAACCGCAATGCACGCTCCCGCCGCCACCGTCACCAGACTTCTGCGGCAGCACGCAAGCGCCACCGCCGCCGCCACTCCCGCAAACGCGCTCGCAAAGCTTTTTGTCGCGTAAAACACAGCAGGGACAGTCATTGCCGTAAGGCAGGCATATGGCACATAATATAAAAAAGAGCAGACAAACGGATTAGTGATTTTTCTGCGGAATACGGTCAGCGGAATTGCGCGAATCAGATAAGTAACCAGCGCCATAATAATAATATACAAATAAATCATTCTTTTCTTCCATTTCTGAGCCGCCATTCACGCCAGACTATATGCGCCCTGCATTTTTGTGTCTGGCAGCTCCTTTTTCATATTTGTTTTAATCGCGTTTTAATCGCCTGTGATGTCCGATTTTTTACTTTTTAATCTTAATCCCCATTTTTATCCTGCGATACAGGGAAAATAACCGCTCCTGCCGCCGATGCCAGTATCGTGCATATGATTATTGACGTGCCTGTAGAAATCCCCGAAAACAGCGGCAGGTAATAAATCATGCAGCTAAACAGCGCCGCAAGCGCCGCCACTATCAATACAGGGCGGAGCTTCACTGCCGCGGGAACGACTATCGCGATAAACATTCCGTAGAGCGCCACATTCAGCGCGCTGCTTATGGCATCGGGAAGCGCCTGCCCCGCAGCCGCGCCAAGCGCAGTACCGCTTGTCCAGCCGATTACTGGCAGGCTCTGCAGACCAAGCATATATGAAAAGGTTAGGCTTTTACTGCGGTTCATCGCTACGGCAAAAATCTCGTCAGTATTTGCAAACGCTATCACCAGCCGCTGCCAGAGCGTTATCTTTTCAGAGAGTTTCTGCGACAGCGACAGGCTCATCAGCGCATAACGGAGGTTTATGATAAGCTGTGTCAGAATAAGCTCTAATATTGTCCCGCCCGTGGCTATCACGGCAAGCCCCGCAAACTGCCCCGCGCTAGTCACGTTGGTAAGGCTCATAAATGCGCCCTGAAAAATGTCCAGACCTGATGAAACCGCCATGATGCCGATGCTGAAGCTTACCGACAGATATCCAAGCGCGATGGGAACGCCGTCTTTTAAGCCTTCTGTGAAGTTGTTTTTCATTTTGGGTTCTCACTCTCCAATTCAAGGATTGTTTGTATTTCAGCAAGATGAACTGCCGTAAAGGTCAGTTCCTATGCGTCTTCGTGTAGAAGTGTATCATAACCAGACATAGAAATCAATTTTTAATGGAAAATAACACACAGCCTATTTAAAAAATCTTTATTTTGTAAGCGATTTAATCCAGCTTCATTTTTAACCGTGTCGAATTGCACACGGTTAAATTTTTGATTATGCAGTTCTTCACATAATGCAAGAAATTCAATCGTATTCCTATTTCTCATTCAATTCTGGATAACAAGCTGTGGATCAACATCATTGCGGTATTTTGCTATGTCGGTCAGGGAAATAAATTCATCTTCAAAATCTGTTGTATAAATTCCGATTTCAATTCCTTTGGCATGAATCAAGACAATTAAACCTATTCTTATTTCTTTATCAGCCTCTCATACTTCATCTGATACTCTATCAACCGCGGGACATATTCTGGCGGAGTTCGTCTGCCCGCCTCCCAGTCCTCCAAAGTGCGGACAGGTATCCCCGTATGAATCGAAAATTCTTTCCTGTTCTCGCCTGCTCCCTCACGAAGTTCCGTTATCATTTTCGCTATATCCATATCAATCTTCCTCCACGCATTGCGATATATGTATCATAGCATATGATCTGCTTCTTCGCAATGTATGTCCCGCATTTCTTTCTTCCCTATCTTTTCAAACATATTCGACCCGTATTTCAGTATCAGTCTGCTCATCACATCAATACAGCGCTTAAAGGCAGCATTATCCTCTGAATCGGTAACCTAATCAACCCGTCCACTATGAAACAAGTTTTAGATATTATAAAAACATTATTGCCAAATGACTATCAAAAATTAAGTAATAATCAAGCATTAAATCGTTTCAACCTATAATCCATCATTCATCAGCCTGAATACGGAAGGACTGCTCCACAATCTCCATGATCTGATCGACATCCGATGTGTGCTCCATATACAGCTCAACATCACCGTTGCCCCATCTGCCAAGACCAGTTATGTCACGACAAACACCATTCGGATCAATCACTTCCGAAAACTTCATATTCACAGAAATACGGAGTCTCTGTTTCTGGAAAACGATATCCACAAAATTGGTATCCAGCTTATAGGCAACATACAGCTTTTTGAATTCGCGCTTAACATCCGGAGAGAGATTCTGGATTCGACGATCAAGAACTTCAAACAGCGTTTTAGTGAAAACGTTTGTATCGTAAGTTGCGAGGCTGTAACGCTCCGCAGGTTTTTCCACCGTCTGATAAGGAGCAAGCTCCGCAGCGGTCATATCTGGGTACGCCCAGATCCGTTTAGCCTTATCCGCCAGCAGCGAGGCGCGTTCTTTTATTCTTTGTTCATTCCATTCCTTGAGTTTAACAACATAGGCATTCAAGCGGAGAGCACTTTCCTTAAAGCCACCCTCCATATCCATCTTGACCATAAACGGATGGTCGCTCATTTCTGAATTATACGCTGTAAGCGTCAGATTGCCGATGGTGTGCAAATAGTTCTTTTGTACTTCGCGCCAATTCGCTCCAAGCATCTGCTGCCACTCCTGGCTTAGACTGCTGTTCTGAGGCATAATATGCTCAATCGTATAATTCTCAATGATGATCGGAGCCTTGTTTTCATAGTTCTCCAGATGACCGAGGATAAAGTTACGGGAGCGCATGTTGTAAATATCTCTTGACACAAAGGCAGCCGTGAACTTATCATCGTTAGGGAACTCTTTATAATCGTCCCGCATTACAAAGAATGCCTTAATAGAATTGACGTAGTCATCTGGTCTGATTTCATTTCTCAGTGTAGCAAAAGTCTTATTCGGCGAATTTGTCGGTATATCACAGATGCTGCGCCGAAAGACATAGCTGATGCAAAGCTGGATAATCAGCTTCAAATCATCCGCGGAAATTATACCCTCGGCATAATCATTATGCACTTTAAGCAGGAAAGGATATGAGACTTCCATACGAAGGTCGTTGATGTCCTCATACAAGGATTTGAAAGCGGGATTGCTGCTCCGTCTGAATACCATATCAGTATAATACTTAGCGTAGGTCAGCAAATCCTGACACAACTCACGAATAGTGCCGAACTCGCAATTCAGATGATAGAGCTTGAACTCTTCATACACGCGATCCTGCTTGGGAATACGTGTAATCTTCATTGTCAGGTAATCGCGGAAAAATCTATCCATAACGGAATCCTGCGTCTCATAAACGAACAGCAATTCCATAGGCCGCCATAGGTGCTCGTAGACAAATGCCTGCTCCATAGGCTCCAGCCCCATAAGAACATAGTTCCGAATTAGGTCAGATTCAGACAACTCTTTACCAGTGGAATTCAGGCTCTCAAAAATAGCCTGTGCATCATCAACTGAGCGGTCAAGTGTTATATTTACAATCTGCAGCTTACCAATCGACTCATACACCTCGGCAGGCTGTAATTCTTTATCTGCAATCTTCCCCACAAAGAATTTATAGTTGTCAAGAAGCCTTGATCGCGTATTGTCTGGGATAGGCTTTTCCTCTACAAGCCGCATCAAGATATCCCGATCAGTTTCTGTTAAGAGCAGCTTATAGCGTTCATCGCCACTTTCGTACTCGTTTTTCAGAACAGTGCTCTGATTTGCTCCTGTAAATTATCGTTTACCTCCTCATTGGTCTGTATTTTTTCATCAATTACCTTAAGCATTCGACCAATAGCTTTTTGCTCATCCAGTGAAACAGGAAAACGTATTACAACCTCGTCCTGTAATCTGCGCTTATTTATTTCTGTTTGTCCCGTGGACCCCTCTGCAAAGCCCTCAACCTGCGTTTGAAAAGCCTTTATCGCATAGCCATAATATAAAGGATCAATCACTTTCCTCTCCACCGCCTCCACGATGCGCTCTGCAAAGGCGTCCTCCTTCTCCCTCGTTTCCAGATAGGGATC
>CANQPM010000027.1 GCA_947625775.1 uncultured Lachnospiraceae bacterium
GAAAAGATTGATTCCTTGCTTACGCGGGTGATGCCTGTCATTATGCCGCGTTCAAGCCATGGGTTTGTCTTGAATGTAGAATTGAACAGGCTTCTGGTAAATGAGACAAATTCGTTCCAGTAGCCATCTACATATGCTTCCTGCATTGGCGTATCGTACTCGTCCAAAAGGATTATTACCTTTTTGCCATAGTAACGCCACAAAAATTCAGACATTTGATTGATCGCGGCAGTTGCGGTATCTTCATCCATATCTATAGACACCATATCAAACATATGCCTGTCAGACTCCGTCATAAAGCTGCAATCCCTGATAAATGCATACTGGACATAAAGCCTTGTAATCAATCTGCGGATTTCATTCTTAGCCGATTTGCAGCTTTTCTTTTTTATATTTGCAAATGACAGGCTTATGACAGGATATGTCCCCTGCATCTGGCGGTATTTCTCGTCCTGCCATATGGAAAGCCCTTCAAACAAGTCGCCGCGTCCTGCATATTTTGTGGAAAAAAAACATTCCATCATGCTCATGGTGAGCGTCTTGCCGAAACGGCGCGGACGCGTTATAAGTGTCACATCATCATTTTTTTCCCACCATTCCCTTATAAAATCTGTCTTGTCTACATAAAAACACCCTGCCTCGCGCAGCTTGCAAAAATCCTGTATCCCTATGCTGACCTTCCTCGCCATGCCTATGCCCTCCATTGAACGTGCTTTAAATGTATTATCCAAGCAACATACTATATCATTTACACTCCAGCAAACGCCTTCCGCAGCCCGCTGTATATGCTACAATATTAGCACAAATAACACGCGAATAAAAGCGGTTTCTGATATAAAGTATGGAATTTTCAAGGTGCGTGGGAAATCTATTCCACTATAACAAACCCATCTTCCTGAAGGTTTTGCACTGTCCTGCTTAAACTGGAATCGAAACGCCAAGTTAGCTCGGCAGCTACTTTTACAGCTTCAGGCGTGTCAAACGTTATATTCATAAAATACGCATTGCCATCCATACCGTTGCTGTATTCAATCCCATCTATACCCTGAAAGCGTGACAGCGTATATTCCCTGTCATCCTCCACATGGTCTTCTTCCAGAAACTCTGCTTCTGTTATGCCCTCCGAAGCAAGAATTTCAAGCCCGTAAGGCGAAACAACAATCTTCTCATTATATTGCACCTGCTGCAGATTGTCCCCATCGGCTATCAGCGTTATGTCATAATAAGCAATCTGGCACAAATGCTCCTCGCCGTCCACTACATATAAATCAAATTCTTCTTCGCCATGAAGCGTAACAGTCTGCTTATCCTGCCTATCCTGCCTATCCTGCTGACTCTGCCCTGCCTGTGCTTCCTGCTTATCCTGCTTATCCTGCCTCTCCTGCTGGCTCTGCCCTGCCTGTGCTTCCTGTCCATCTCCCCCGTCTATTATAACGTATCCATTTGACTGCATCCCGCTGACAGACGCTTCCAGCGAAAGAATAGCGGCATTTCCTTCTACCTCCATAAGTCCTTGGCTTGCAAGCTCTTTCACCGCGCCGCCTGTACAATCAACTATGAGATTAAACGTATATGTTTCATCTGTAATTTCCCTTGTGGCTTCCACTCCGTCTACCGCATTATACTGTGCAATAACATCATCATAAAGACCACATAGCTGTTTTCGTGTACTCTCATCATAATCGGCAATGTAAAATTCGCTCGTTTCTATCCATTTTTTCACAAAGTCGTCCTTTGATTTGAGCGTTATGGTGTCAAGCATCGTTATTCCGCCTATGTCCAATGTCGCCTGCAGGGTAACGCTGTCCCAATCCTGCTCATCCTGCTTCTCCCGCTCTGCCTGTGTACCTGTTTCCTCCGTCTGCTGTTCGGAGGATTCGTTTTGATCCGATTGTATTTCCTGCTCTTTTTGTTTTGTATTATCTTTTTCACCATTTATGACATCACTGTCAGAATTGTCGGACGTTTTCTTCTCATCCGCCTTATCTTCCTCCGCGTATTCTCCGCTGTCATTTTTAGTGCTAAAGGTTTCAACAGCATTATATATGCCGATTGCCAAAAGCAGTACGCATATTCCCGCTGCTGCGCCTATCAGAATGCCTATTATTGCCTTTTTTCTTGGACTCCAAGAGCCATTTCCCCTTAATTTAGCCGCCTTATGTCTGCCGCCATTTTGGCTTGCGCCGCACACAGGGCAGAACGCTGTGCCTATGCTGATCGGGCTTTTGCATTTTTGGCATAGCACTTTTACATCCGAGGCATTTTCAGGCTGCGGCACACCATACCCATAGCCCTGCTGACCCGCTGCCGTGCTTCCATCATACGGCGGCTGCGGCATTTCACCACGCAGTGTCTCCGTAGCTCCTGTCGCATCACCACGCAGCACCTCCGTAGCTCCTGTCACATCATCACGCAGTACCTCTGTAGCCTTTGTTTCATCCGCAATGCCGCCGCTCATGCCGCCACTGCCCGAAAACGAATGTGCCGTACTTCCAGCCCGCTCCTCATACACCATGATCCGCTCATCCGCCGCGTCCTCACTGGGATCAAGCAGTATCGCTTCAAGCTCCTGCCTCATTATTACTGGGCTTGAATAACGCTCCTCGGGGCGGTAAGCGCACGCTTTCAGCACGATCTCCGTGAGTCGGCTTTTTCCTGCCTGTGCAGGCTTTGGGAATTTTTCCCCGCTCATGCGTAGCATCATCGCATGGTCGCGTGCATCAAGGCTTATCGGCTCAGGATAGTCGGGCAGGAACGGGGCGCGGTTGTTGTTCAGCAGACGGTAGAGTACAATACCGAGCGAATATATGTCCACTGCCGATGTATATGTCTGCCCTTTATACACCTCGGGCGCCATGTGCGTAAATGTCCCTTTTTTGGAAAGCTCCGCGTCCTTGCGCTCTATGATCCTCGCTATTCCGAAATCGCCGAGCTTAAACTCGCCGTTTTTGGAAATGAAAATATTGTCCGCCTTTATGTCACGGTGGATTATATTGTATTTCTGGCATGTCTCCAAGGCACGGCACATATCTATCCCAAGCTTTACGATATCGCGCTTTAAGAGCTGCCCGCGCTGCAGACGTATATAGCTGCTAAGCGGAGTGAGCAGCTCCATTTTGATCAAAATGTCCCAGCCCATGCCGTCGCTATGCCTTACGACCTCGTGATCCTCGTAGCCGACAATATTCCAGCTTCCCTTGAGCTTATACATAAGCTGTATTTCCTTTACGGTGTCCTCGACTATCCCGTAAAGGCTCGCCATTATATCGTCCTCGCTCATGCCCTCATTCTGCATCGCCTGTATTTCCGACCTTGTCTTTGCGACTGTGATGATTTTCAACGCCGATACATACTCAGTGCCGAAGTCATTCCTAGCTATCTCAAACACCTTGGCAAAGCCGCCCTCGCCGATAAAGCTCTTAATGTACCAGCTTTTGAAAAACGGTTCGTATTTTTTGTATTTTGCGATTATTTCGCTGTCGTTCATAATTGACTTCCCTTCCTATTTCCCAAACAGCCTTCCTATCAGTGACTTTTTCTCCTCACAGCACAGCACCATCACCGTCGTATTATCCCTTCCGCCGTTTTCAAGCGCTTTGTCGACAAGGCAGTTTACGATATGCTCGCTGCCGCCATCCGCCATTATCCGCTCTATCTCGTCCTCGGCAACCATTCCGGTCAGCCCGTCGCTGCACAGCAAAAGCTTATCACCTTCATTCAGTTCAATATCAACCACTATATTCGGATTAAGCTCAGGACTTCTAATGCCTAAATATTTAGTGAGCCTGTTTTTCTTGATGCCGCTGCTGTCAAAATTCATGTCGGCTAAATTCATATCCTTTGCGCGCTGCAGCTCATTGTGGTCTTTGCTTATCTTGCGCAGATGACCGCCAGAGCAGAGAAAAATCGGACTGTCGCCGAGATTACAGATTTGCGCCACGCCCTTATGCACAAGCACGATCGCCGCCGTGCTGCCCATATTGCAGCCGCCGTTTGTCTTCGCATACTCGTTTATCCTGCGGTTCATATCATTTATGAGGAAATTCCAGTCGCCGTCGGGCAGATGCGCGTCAAATGCCGCCATTGTCTTTGCCGCGATAAACGATGCCATCTCGCCGTTTTTCTCGCCTCCGATGCCGTCAAAAATGCCCGCCAGAATATCGCGGCTTCCGCCAAACGAAAGCTGATCACTGTCCGCATCCTTTGCCTTGAAATACCTGTTGACGCAGAAATTATCTTCATTAATCGGGCGTATCCTGCCCTTGTCAGTCCTGACATATCCATTAACTACAATCATTGCCATATCCAATCTGCCCGATTAATACGGGCGCTTTAACTTTGAGTTATCCAAAAAATCCCATAAGCTGCAGCAGCTTTGCTATTATGCCCGTAATCATTATGCCTGCCGCCACCCGTTCCACCCATATGATCAAAAGCTCATGCATCCTGCACTGTATTCTGCATCTCCACAGGCTCGGTACAAAGCCCGCAAAAAATATCACTGCCGAATACGGGACTACTGCCGCAATCCACTTTGCCGCCACCGAAGACAGAGCGCCCTCGCTTATCACTCCCGCAAGCACAGGCTCGAGGATGCTTATGCCCAAAGCGCCCGCGCACTGCACAGCTTCCGAGCCGCCTATGCCAAACATATACAGCAGCGGGCGGAAAATACTGCCGATTATCCCAAAGATGCCTGTGTATTCGGCGAGGAACATTCCTAGCGGAATGACAAACACGCTTGTGCCTGTGATCTCGCACAGGACGGGAAACATCCTGCGCAGGATATTAATTACATTTTTCCACAGGGGCGCTGCTTGCGACGCTTTCAGCACTCCTGTCCTGAAAGCGCCATGCCTTGGTTCGGGTTCAGGGGATGCACCTTTTACGTACTCATTTCGCTTTTTGCACACGGGATATATCCGCGCCGTGAGCATGGTGGTGAGAAATGTCGACAAAAGCACAGTGGCGACATACGCCTCCCAATACTGCATAAGCCCCATGTAATTGACAAGATTTATCATAAGCCCTATCGAACACGTGGAAAAACCTGTCGCGACTATCACACATTCCTTTTCAGTAAAGCGCCCCTCCTCGTACATCTGTCTTGAGATAATATGCCCCATGGAATAATTGCCGAGGAATGCGCTCACTCCTATTACCGCGCTCGAACCAGGTGTGAGAAAAAGCTTCCTCATAAACGGTCTGCACAGCACGCCCGCAAAATCCACAAGCCCGTATTCTGTCAGAAAAGGTATAAAAAGCGCCGTGATAAATATCGCGCACAGTATATTCCCTGTCGCGTTCACCGCCGATTCAGTCATTGCCGCAAGGTTTTGGGGCAGAACCCCAAAGACTTTGAGCAGACACAGAAAAAGTCCCAGAACCGCCTGTGTGAGAAAGAAAATATCAGTCGCGGTCCTGTCCTTATTTTTCAACATTCCCGTCACGCGTTTTATCACTGAATATGCCGTCAGCGCCATTATTATATACAGGTAGTCCGCCTTTAGCGCGTTCTTTAGAAGCGATATCAGGTGGTCTGCAAAAATGCTGCTGTTGCCGCCGATATTGACGCGCACAAAGAATACAAAAACGCCTATGCCGCTGAATATGATAAAACGCAGCAACGGTATGTATTTTTTTATTTTCATTCGGGTATTACCACCTCAACGGCTGTACCAGGATTCTGTATTTCCATATTGAGGTCAATGTTCAGGTCAAATGTCTCATCGCTGCCCGACGTCACGTATTCCGCGGGAACTGTGACAGTGGTATAGCCCTTGTACTCTATCGCGTATAAATATCCGTCGCTGTTTTCCTTTGCAACGCACCCAAAATCCTTTAATGCGTCAAAGGACAATGCCGTGCCTGAGCCGTCTGTCTGCTCCGCTATCATGGCATTGAGCAGCGTCTTTAAAAATTCGTCAGGAAATGTCATCGTGTACACGGTATCTGAACCGCTCTTACTGCTTGTTATCTCGCTTATGTACTTCTGCGGTATGGGATCAAGTACGCCCATCTCTTTGATTTTTCCCGCCTCAAGCATTCCCGAAAATTCCTCCAAAAACTTTTCGGAATTAAATCCTGTGCTGTCTGTCTTTTCGTTTGATTCGCCCGCATTATCCGCGTCAGGCTTCTGCACGCCTTTGTCCTTGTCGTTTGTAGAGGCAAGCTGCTCCTCCCCGTCAACGATCGTATGCACCTGTCCGTCCTTGACATACTGCACTATGTCCCTGCCGTTTATTGTCATTTCATAGTACACCTCATTGCTTGAGTTCATCTTCATATCGCCGCTTGAATTGACTGTCTGCGATCCGTCGTCAACCGCAAGTGCAAATTTCACGTCAAGCGAGCCTGTCTCGGACATTTTCTTATACGCGCTGCTGTAGTCTGAATACGCACTCTTTCCTCCGCATGCGCCAAGCGTCAGCACGCAGACGCCCGCGATACCCATTGTGCAAAGTTTCCTTAATGCTTTCATAATTTTTTTCCTCCTGATTTCATTTAAAATAAATTATTATATTATCAGCCCCTGCCTTTACCTTTTAACGCTATTACCGTAAAGACAATGGCAGCAAGGCTCAAAGCCGCCAGCGCAAGCCACCCGTCCGCGATTGGATTTATCATGCCTTCCGAATATGAATAAATGCTGTTTATTATCACAGCCTCCTGCTCCTCCAGCCCCAGCGCCGTCTGCGTAAAGCCGCTTGGCAGATTGTTGATGTCCGCCGTGGTACAGTATGCGACACAGGCATATCGGCACGATATGATATACGACACAGCATCCACTATCCCTTGCAGATCCACGATTATCCCCGAAAAAAGTATCTGTGGGATAAGCAGGATGGGCGCAAACGATATCGCCTGATCCGAATTATTTACCAGCGCGGAGACGACAAGGCCAAGGCACGTAGCGCTCAGCATTGTCAGATATGTGGTGAGCCATATTTCCATATACGGCGCACCGCTCCACTGCATGCCCTGCTCAGGCATACCAAGCAGGACTGCCACAGTTCCCGTAAGCAGGAATGTCTGCACCAGATCAAACACGCCATTCACGATAAGCTTAGAGCCTACATAGGGCACAAGCTTTAAATCTGCCATCCTCTCGCGCTTATATATCTGGCTTTCCTTGCATATTTCCTGAATAGAGTTGAAAAGCCCTATCCAAAAAGCGCAGCATGCAAGCGTAAGGGCAAGCTTCTGCGTATCGTACGATGCCTCAAACGGATATCCGTCGCTAAACGCCGCATACAGCAGCACGCCAAGCCCTGGCGCCATCAGCAGCTGTATCAGCAGCCTCTTGGCATCATGCAGCTGCAGCTCCACATATCTTCTCACAAGAATTATTATCTGCCTCAGTGACGAGGCCTTCTTCTTTCTCCTGTTTACCCCCTGCTCAATACGGATATTCGGCGCATATGCAGTCTCCGCGCTGTTTGCCCTGCTCTTTTCAAAGCCGTCCGCCCAGCTTGCCGCGTTTGAATTTATCAGGTCATAGATATCCACCAAATTATCAACCCCGAAAAATTCAAGCGCACCAGACGGCGTGCCAAAATAACACAATCTTCCGCCCGTCCCCATCACTGCTATCTTGTCGCACAGATTCAGGTTAAGCGGCGTATGCGTCACAAGCACTACCGTCTTCCCGCCGCTTGCCATCTCTTTAAGCGTGAGCATCAGATTGCGCTCCGTGCCAGGGTCAAGCCCCGATGTCGGCTCGTCAAGGAAAAAGAGCTTGGGGTCTGAAAGCAGCTCTACGGCAATGCTCGCCCTCTTTTTCTGCCCTCCGCTAAAGCTTCTTATCATTACGTCCTTTTTGTCGCTCAGCTTTACCATGGCAAGCGCCTGCTCAATGCCTGCCTGTATCTCCTCCTGTCCCGAATCGCGCGGCGCTCTCAGCTTCGCCGTAAAGTAAAGCATCCTCTCAAGCGTCAGGTTGTCATACACTATATCCTGCTGCGGCACGTAGCCTATCATGTTTTTCAGGCTGCTGTAGTTTGCCGCCAAATCCTCGCCGCCTATGGTGACATTGCCCTCGGATATGCTGCTGCACCCGCAAAGACAGTTCAGCAGAGTAGATTTGCCCGCGCCCGAGCCTCCGATTATCGCGACAAATTCGCCCGCGTTCACGGAAAAGTTTATGTCGCTGTTTATCCTCTTTTTATTCTTACCCCTGCCTACGTCTTTTGACAGATGCGACACTTCAAAGCTAAGCCCCTCGGCTATCTTAATATAATGCAGCACGCCGCCCTGGTATATGAACTGTGTATCGCCAATCATAAACCTGTCCATGTCAAACAGCTTCTGCCGCGATTTCATGTCCTCGCCATTGTACTGAATCTGTGCGTCAGACGACATGCGTTCGAGATAATATCCGCCGCTCTCCAAAACAATCCTGCAGTGCTGCTTGAATACGGACGGATAAGAAAGGCATATGCCGCATCCCGCGTCGCGCCCTATCGTCACTGTATTCTTGCCCGCAAGCTGATATTTACGGTACACGTTCTGAGGGCTTGTGTCTGAAAAGAGAAACGCTACCTTATTGCCAGTCGTCTCATACCCGATCAAAAGCTTGTCGCCCCCGACAAGGCGTTTCTGCGGTATCTTTTCCCTGTTCCAGAATATGCCGTTGGTGCTGTGATCGTCATATACCACCCAGCTTTCGCCATTAAAGCAGAACCGTCCATGTCTTTTTGATACAAGGCTGCTCGTCAATATGATGTCATTGTCATGACCGCGCCCAAACGTGACCTCCTCCTTTTGGAATGAAGCAAGATTCACTATCATGTCCCTGTCCGCGCCGTCAAGAATCGTGATGTAAAATTCCCTTATGCCCGCCATGCTCACACCTCCACGCGAAACGTCAGAATATACCTCTGCGGCACAAACTGCTTTATCTCCTCCAGCCTGAAGCCGTAATAACTAAGCTGCGCGATAATAAGCTCCTTGGCAATCCCCGGTCCGAAATACGCGGGGGCGTCCTTAGCCGTTATGTCATTGTCCACGACTATCAGTCTGCCGCCGCGGCGCAGCGCCTTTTTGAGGCTTTCTATAAATTCATCCTTCACATATTCCAGATTGGCGATATACACGGCATGGTACATTGAACACATAAATATAGTGTCCACGCTGTTCCCGGGCAGGCACGCGTCATTCAGCCTGCCGACGACAGGGGTTATGTTCAGGCTGTTTTTCTCAATAAGCTTTTTTAGGTAGGCGAGCGCGTCCTCATTTGTTTCAGTCGCATACACCCTGCCGTCCATCCCGGCGCTTTTGCTGAAAAAATATGAGAAATACCCGCTGCCGCAGCCTATGTCCGCTACAGCCTCTCCTTCCTGTATGTTTATGTAGGATAACATTTCATTTGTCTTTTCCCAGAGATAACGGTTGGGATTGTTGAAGGTCATATATTCGCTCCACTCGTTCAAAATCCCTGTTTCCACATCGCCCTCGGCGCGTTCATGCACGCTGCTGTCATCATGCTCCGGCAGTGGCGTGATGAAGTCGTATTTGTTACGAAGATATTTTTTAAGTATGTCGTGATCATTATCCGCAAAAAAATGATAATAGTCCGCATAAAGCGGAACATTTAAGTCATCCCTTTTCTCTCCCGCATATAGCTGGCAGAACCACAAAAGCGCCGTATAATCATCACCTATCCTCTCCTTAGTCATAGCTGCCTTTAGGTCCTGCGCCGCCTCATCAATGAGCGCCGCATTATTTTTTTCAAGCCCCTCATAGAGCTTCAGCGCAATGCGTTTTCCCCTGTGCGTATAGCCTGATGTAGATGTGCCGATAATGCGGTATCGGACAAGCGAAGACGATGACGTAACATTTATCATAGTATGGCTGCCCTCGGCAAACTCCGCGTGATGGCTTTTGTCGGACTTAGGTATTTCATCCAGCTTTTTGAAAATAAGTACATATCTCTGCACCGTAAAGCGGAACTGCTCCGTCAGCTCAAAGCCGTAGTAATGAAGCTGGCTTATAAGCAAATCCCGCGACACATGAGGCCCGTGGTACGGAAGCTCGTCGTCCTCCACCATATCGTTATCCACAAGGATAAATACGCCGTCGGGATTGAGCGCCCTGCGTATGCTGCCTACAAATTTGTCGCGCTCCTCATCCGTAAACGCCGCATAAACATTGTGGTAAAGCGAACACATATATACGGCATCCACGCGCACATCAGGGGCAAGCCCTATGCCCTCAAAGCTGCTCTCCACAGCCTCCACATTCGTGATATTATATTTTTTGATGTATTTATTCAAAAAATCGAGGTGGCGCGGGTTGGTCTCTATAGCATATACCTTGCCGCCCTCTCCCACTATGTCGCCAAACTTAAAGCTGAAATACCCAGGTCCCGCCCCTACGTCAGCTATTGACATTCCCTTGCGCAGCGGAAGCTTGGGGATATTTTCCTCAGTTTTCTCCCATCTGATGCGGTCGGGATTATTAAACAGTATAAAGTCCTCTAGGAAGCGCAGAAACTCCTTTGATTTGGTGTCTTTCCTGTCTATCTCAATAAAGTGGTATTTGCGGTTCAAGTACCATTTGAGATTGTAAAAATCATCCTTTGCCAGCATCTCATAAAAGCTTTCTACCATCGGCACGGACATAAATTCTCGCTTCACGCCGTCAGGCGCAAGCCAGTATTTGCACAGCCAGTCAAGCGCGGTATATTCCCCGCCGAAATTCTCATTTGGGATCAGCTCATCATATATGTGCCTTGCTTCCTTTAAAAGCTCCGCATTGCCTGTATCAAGATAGCCTAGAATTTTTCGCCCGCCTTCCTTGCCTCCCTCGGTTATGTCAAAGGAGTCAAGGCTTCCAAGATGGATAAATGAATGTTTTGAATTGATATTAAGCATCTCCTATTGCATCCTCCGTCGTATTATTTAAGTATGGATTTAACTCGCCTTCCGCATAGTTGCTCCTTGGAAACGGCAGAAACTCAACGGAATTAAACTCCTCCGCCACCTCATCCGCAAGGAATTTGCCAAGCGGCGTAAGCCCCACTGTCCTTTCGTCCTCATAGATAAGACCGTTACGCTTTAGGCGCTCTACCTTCTTTTTGAAAACATCATCAAATTCAAAGCCTGTAATGCGCCTGTAGTCCGCCTTGCGCACATCGCGGTTTTTAATCGGAAGGATTATCGCCCACCTCGCCTGCTGCTCCTTGTCCCGCTTATAGCCTCTGTTTACGGGCAGCATATTGTTGTCTATTTTGGCGTAATACTCCTCAAAGCTTTGCGTGTTGAGTGCAAACCTGTCCCTGTAGCTGCTGAACGCCGTAAGCCCAAAGCCTATCTGGTCGTACAGATTGCAGCACTGGTTGTACGCATAATGTGAGAATATTTTCCTTTGCTTTGAGAATACGCGCCTCAAATTCTCGTGATAGCCGCTCTCCTCCAGAATGTCGTATGATATCTGTTTCATCATCATGGTTTCCTTAAAATCAGGTATCGGCACGGCGCTGCGGTTCGTCCTGTTGTTGATTATCGCCCCCTGCCCGTCGCCGTATGCCTGAACTTTAAGCCTGTAAAACTGCAGCTCATGCGCGGGCAGCGTGACCGCCTTGTCCATGACTTCAATCCAGTTTTCAAGCGTCTGCCCGGGGTGTCCGTATATAAATTCCGCGTTTACCTCAAAGCCCATATCCATTGAGCGCTCCACAGCCCTCACAGCGCGATCCGCATCATGGGCGCGGTTCATAAGCTTCAGCACCTCGTCATTCAGCGACTGCACCCCTATGGTAAGACGGGTCACGCCGTATTCCTTCATAATCTCCATGCGCCGCTGTCCGTCCTCGTCCATAATTGAATTTGGATCAAGGTCTACATTGAACTGTGCGCATGAAGACATGTCAATCCTGTCAGTCAGGAATTTGAGGAAATATTCAAGCTGCTCGGGTGTAAGGTAAGTCGGCGTGCCTCCGCCCAAAAGTATAGACCTCGGCTTTATCTTCTCAAGCCCCAAAACATCTAAGTAAATGTCCATTTCCTTTTTAAGGTAAGACAGATATTTGTCCTTCTCCTCCTGCTGTCTGCCCAGCTTTCCCGGATAATGGCAGAACAGGCATCTTTTCTCACAGAACGGAATGTGTACATAGACATCTATTTTTCCGTCCGCGGGGACTGTGTAATCACCCAGTATAAAATCCTGTGTGACCTCGGGATACTGCGTAATAGGCGGGTAATGCACAGACGGCACGAAATCGCCGTCAAGGCAGACCAGCCCCTTTTGCTGCAGCTCTTGTACAATATTGAATTTTTCCTCTGCCTTTGCCAGCAGATGTGCATATCTGTCCTGTTTTTCGCTCATTATGCTCCTCCATTGTGAAAAACGCCGCGCATGCGCCTGTGACGTTCCTGCGTTTTTGTGTTTTTGCGCTTTTTGCGTCTTGCGTTTTTGTGTCTTGCGCTTTTGCGTCTTGCGCTTTTGCGTAAAATTTAAGGTTGCTTCATAGGATATCACCTTTTTATATGTGCTGCATAACAAAGATTATAGCGTATTTACGTTATTATTGCAATGTTTTTACGACATTGTTATTGAATTTTATGTCGGATAAACGCCATAATTTTGTTTTTAGGACATATTAAAAGCTTTAAAACGAATTATAATACGGGGATTTTCCTGCTTCTGAAACTTTTTTCCGAATTTTTCTGAATTTTTTCCGATTGTTCTAAATTAATGAAATATATTAATTTTTACATTTCAGCTGCTATTTTCGCTCAAATGCATGCCAACCACGATTTTAGATGCTATAGTACATACAAATGAAACAAATCAATCTATCACCAAAAGTTCTTTACGCTTAGACAGTTAAAAAGTTCTTTAATTTTCAGTTGATTTCCATTTTACAAAAATTCCGAATTATACTATACTAAAAGGGAGAAAGTATGAAAACAGAAAAACTTAATATCACCAAAATATTCAGGCGTCTGCCGATAGCCAGAAAACACAAGGATCGGCTGTTTCAGAGGGTATTCGCGGACAAAAGGGATTTGCTTGACCTGTACAACGCAGTAAACCACACAAACTATACAAACCCAGACGAGCTTGAAATCACGACGCTTGAGGATGTCATCTATATGTCGATGAAAAATGATATGTCTTTCATAATCTCGTCAACGCTGAACCTGTACGAGCATCAGTCAACCTTCAACCCAAATATGCCAGTCCGCGGGCTGATGTATTTTTCAAGACTGTATGAGGGATATATCAAACAGCATAATCTTGACATATACGGCAAAAGCCTTGTCAAACTGCCAACGCCACAGTTTATCATATTTTATAACGGCAGGGATGAGTACCCTGATGAATTGGTTTTGCAATTATCAGACGCGTTTACTCCGACATTGTCCGCCGAGCCTGTGCTTGAATGCAGGGCAACAATGCTGAATATAAATTACGGGCATAACAGCACGCTGCTTAACAGCTGCAAACGGCTGCATGATTATTCTTACTTTATAGCGAAAGTAAATGAATATATCGACAGCAAATACACTATGCATGATGCGATAGGCATGGCGATTGATGAGTGCATAAAAGATGATGTTTTGGCGGATATTTTAATCAAATGCAAGAGTGAGGTGACGAGTATGCTGCTTACTGAATTTGATGAGAAATTACACAAAAAGACTGTATATAATGAAGGCTACGAGGACGGACATAAAAATGGCATAAGAGAAGGCTTTGACAAAGCCCGTGAAGATGATATCATTCGTAGCATATCTATGCTGCGCAGCATTGGAATGTCTGACGACAGGATAGTCTGCCTGATTGCTGAAAACTATGATGTTTCAAAAAAATATATAACACAAAAATTGAGTACACTCAAAGACTTATAAAAATTCTTCAATAGCCTCAATAACATAGAATTTAGTCAAAATATATATAATAAGCGGTGTCTTGCGGAGCGTTTATGGGGCTGTCGCAATAAGAATTAGACATACAAAATATAGTACAATAGTCAGCTAAATGATGCTATATTTTGCACTTATATTCATTAATGCGACAGCTTCATTGACGCGATTTTTATATATTTTGACTAAATTCAGACGGTTTAGAACACGTTTCACAATTCCTTATTCTTATATAACCACCATATGTAACCATTCCGCCACACATGCGTGATTTTTGCTAAGCCTGACAGCCGTACCCGTTTTAATCCTATCAGTAATTTCCCTCCTTCATCTGGTTAAGCTCATCCCACTCTTCCCCCACATAAGCCGCCCACTCATCATACAACTTCTCAAGCTCATCCAAATACCCATTCATAACCGCCTCCACCTCATCACGGCTGTCACTCCACAAAAACCCCTCCGTCGAAAACGACTCAAGCTTTTCAAAAATTTCCTGCCCGATATACTCTTTTTCCGCATCCCCCCATCCCGCAAACCAGTAATTAATTCCCGCATAATTATATTCCCGCATAAGCTCCTGCTCATCAGACATCAAATCATACACTGATTTCAAATCATCCATAGCCCATTCCGCCTCATCCGCATACGAAAGATATTCCCCCAGATATTCCAAATCCTGAATGTAGTCCTGCACATATGTATAGCGCGAATCCGCATTCATCTGATATTCCGCGCGGCTTATCTGGTTATCCTCAAGCATCTGCTCAAGCTCGTCCGAAATCTCAATAGGCTCGCACTCTTTGCTGTCCGCCTCCATCTGTTCCGTAATATTCTGTATTGTCTGCAAAGCTGCCATTTTCTTCGCCTGTGACGAATCCTCTATATATGCTCCTGCAGCCTCCAAAGCCTTGTCATAATTGGCGCTGTCCTTGTCCTGCAAAAGAATGATTTTTGCATAATCGTCAATTATAGCCTTTCTCTGCTCCATCTCAGCGCCGTCTTTTTGAGATGCGCAGCCAGCCGCGCCCATTATCACAGCCGCCCCTATTATTATATTCATGCATTTTATTTTACTCATCATCTTACTCATATCAATCTCCATTCCAGCTTTCCGCGCTGATCACATAATTCCTGCTCCGCATATCATTCATGCACTGTTTCATACGCGCCTTTGCGGTGCTAAGCTCCGCCTCAAGCTGCCTAACGCTTTTTCCTTCATACGGGCATATGCTGATGTAATCCTTCAAAACTGACACTTGCGTCATAATATCCAGTATCTCCTCCGCCGTTTCGTCGTCAAGCCGTGCCATCACAAGGCACATTTCCCGATACGCCGCCTCCGCATACGCATCCAGATAATCGCGGTAAAAGGCGGCAACCTCCTGCCTGTCCGTATATGACAGAGATGTCATTTTAAATTCATCCTCCAGATGGGCAAGCCCCTCCTCCATAATGACATCCATGTCATATGTCTTGTCAAGCAGCTCCTCCAATATGTCAACAGGCACGTCAGCCCTCGGTATGTCCAAGCTTTCCAAAACACTCTTGTCCGCGCTGCGCTCAAAGCTGTAATGCCCTGCCTCGCGCCTTTTATAATCAAGCATTTCATAGAACCTGTTTAGGGCATCCTTATCGCCTTCCAAAACCTCCTTTTGCAGCGCACATTCAAGTATCTGCTGCTGTATGTCAAGCTGCATGCCCAGTGCCGCCAAATTCCTCGTGACCTGATACATCGCTTCCTTGAGCTGATAACGCTCCTGTGCATTCAGCTGATATGGCTGCTGCGCACGCCACACGCATGCACACCCTGCCAGCAAAAGCATGATAAGCGCCAGCGCTGCCCTCGTTTTCCTGCGGTTCTGCCAGGCAAGCAAAGCCGCCTTACTTTCATCCATCAGCTTTATCAGCTGCCGTATATCCTCGCGCAGCCCATCAACGCTTTCATAGCGCTTGCGCGCCAGAAGATGAAGGCCTTTTGTGGCGATCTGCACGGTTTTGCCGACTGCGCTTTCCGATTCACCGCGAAAAATTTCCAAATCCTGCCCAAGGCTTTTTCTAAGGCGGTTTTCCACGATATCCTCATATGCAAGGCTGCGTCCTGTCAGCATGCGAAACCACACTGCGCAGACTGAATATATGTCAGTCGCCTGTCCGATATTTTTCCATTCCCTCAGCCGCACTTCTGGCGCGGAATAGCCTGGCTTTTCACTGAAATAATACTCTCCGCCGTCCTGTCCGCCTATTATCCAGACACTGTTGTAATCTATCAGAAACGCCTGCTCGGGCAGCATCAGTATGTTGTCGGGGCTGATGTCAAGATGAAGTATTCCGCTGTCATGAAAACATTCCACTGCCTCCAGTATTTTTAAGATTATCTCGGCTGTTTCCTTTAAACTCCACGGCTTCTGCCTGTCCTCTAAAATCTTACCAAGGCTCCTCCCGCCATGAATTGACAGCACAGAATAGAATGTCCCATATGCGCTGTAGGAATTGATGTTGCCTGAAACTCTTTCGGGCGATTTCTCCAAAAGCCTGAGATTTGCCTGATTTCCGCGGTAAAAGCTCTGCATGTGCCGCTCCATGATGCCTGCCCCGTCGCCGCGGCAGCATATTTCGCCTGACGCGCCACGGTAAATGTCGCCCTTGGGATGGTATGGGAACAGTTCTTTTATCAGAACATAATGGCGACATTCATGATTGAGGCGATCTTCATAAGAGGCGCGGTAAACTACAGAGCTTCCTCCGCAGCCCTCCACCGACTCCACTCTGTAATCCGTCCCGCCAAGCAAAAGTATGTCTCCTGCACCTAATAGCTTGCGCTTATCGCCCATCTGTCACCGCCTCCCCTGATGCGCCTATTTTATCATATGCCCGCTCTGTTTTATGCAACTTTTTTCGTCCGCAGCATCAATCAAGGCGTTTCAAACAGCGCATCCAAAACAGCGCCCATCCTGTCGCTCACGCACTCCCCGCCCTGAGTCCTCATAGCATAAAGCACAAGCAAATCAAACTGGTTTGCCGCATCGAGCAGATTCATACCGTACCTGTCCAGAAACAGGTTCATCTTTTCCAGCCGTATTTCAAGCACAGTGTCGGCATCCTCTTTTTCCATGTCATAAAGACTGTCCTCCTCGTCGTCAAACGCCTCCGTGACAAGGTAAAGCAGAATCATCACCTTTCGGCTAACATCTTCTTTTCGGTTTTTCATATTCAGAAGCCCGCTCTCGCTCGGCCAGTATTTTTTTATGACCTTCTGCAGCAGCGTATAATTCCCCGTTTTCTTTGTCTCAGGCACGTGCATGCGCATATAGGTTTCCATTACCTCGTCAACCGTATATCTGCGCTCCTTTGCGCCGTTTATTCCATCAGGCTGCTGCAGCAGCTCCATAAGCTCAGTGAATTTGCGGTAGGCGGTTTCGTGAAACATTCCCAGATCATCTATGTACTCGTCAAAGAACTCCATAAGCTCATCGACATTCGCCACATATGAAAACGCGTCCCGCACCTGCCTTGTATAGACAGCCTTTTCCTCCTTGTCCGCCAGCCCTTTGCCCTGCCCTATCGGGTACAGCTTTTTCACCTTCTGCATGAGCGCTAAGGTCTCCGCATAGCTAAGTCCTGTCCGCAAACAAAAGGCATATACAAGCTCGTCCCTGTTTCTATAGTGAATCCCCGTCTCCGATGCCGCCCCCAAAAGCTTAGAGGCGCTATACTCATCAAGCCCCAGCACAAAGCAAATCTGAAACAGGGTTTCCCTGTTTTTAGGAACGTTTCGCCCTTTCAGCCAGTTCTGCACAGTCCTTGCGGCATTGGAAACCGTATCGTTTCTTATTTCCGCAATTCCTTCCGTAAGTCTTTCCTCCAAATCTTCATTTGGGTATGCCTGCCTTAACGCCTGTGCAAAGCTTCCAAACATTGCTTCATTCTTCAAAAATTCTATCAGCTCGGCTGGCGTTTTTTCGCCGTTTGACAAAAACTTCATATTGTTTTTTGAAATCTCTGTCATGTCGTCCTTATCCATATGAAATCCTCCCGCAGCCCACATTTTTAAGGCTTATGCGCTGCCCTTTGTACATTACAATTATTATTGCTGATAGATTTGCTTATGTCAATTAAATTATATATCATAAAAACTCATTTCCATATTCACAGCAAAGGGTGCTGAACAAACACGTCCGTGCGATCTCTCTTTTCCTGCATAATACAATCCGTGCCACTTCCTTCACTACACTCTTACGAAAAAACTGGATGCAAAAGAAAAACCCATACAAAAACCTGTTACAGTTTTTATATGGGGGTTTTAAGAAATTTTCTGAAGCTTCTTACTGTGTTCCTCGACTACCTTCTTTAACAGCTCTGTATCATCAAAATTGGCTTCCATTCTTTCAGCATAGTTTTTATATCGGTCGTATGTACTTGTGTAGCAGGCTTCAATCGTATTTAAACGCGGCAAAATAACATTTTCCTGAAACAGCTTTACATTGTGCAGCTCGCCTTTTAGGGTTGTTACTTCGTTATTTAAATTTGATACGTTGCTTTTTAAAACTGATACATCATTTTTCAGTTCTGACACATCGCTCTTTAAGCCTGATACGTCGCTCTTTAGCTCTGATACATCACCCTTTAATGATTTAATATCATTTTCTATTGGCTTTAGCCTTGAATCCAATTTCTTATCCATCATATTGGAAATAGCCAGCAATAATTCGTTATCTGTCATATATTCCGCTCCTTTTATTCGTGCTGTGTCCCTCGTGTGTGAATCATTATAGCAGACATCTTATTTGATGTAAAGCATTTATTTTCATACTCCAAAACTAATCCACCATAATCGCATTGGGATAAATCTTTTTCATTCTCTCATCTCCAAAGCTATCGTCAATTGCAGCCTGAAGCGCATTTTGCGGCGCTATGCCGTGACTCCTTTGGCTGCAGCGCAAAAGCGCCATTGATGATATGACAATATCAGCAAGCATAAACAGCGCAAAAATCCACGCCAGTATCTTCCCTGCACGCGCGGGCAGCTTTTCAAATATTTTCAGAATAACAGGATAAAGAAGCTTTATCCATATAACAGCCGCCGCTCCCCAAAACAGGCAAAACAGGAAATTTATCCTCCCATTAAAATTAAGCGGTATATGGCTGTAATCCCAGAAAACCGCGCCAAACACAAGCTCCGTGAATACACTGCACGCATATTCATATATGCCGCCAAGCATTGTACCCGCGATAAAAATAAATGCTGGCGAACGTCTGCTGTACTTTTGCATAAACAATGTAAGCCCCGCCGCGCCAAGCCCCCATACTATGCTGAAATCCCCCCACACTACGCTGCTCCTGCTCATCCAGACACCGTCAGTAATACGGCAGAAAACCATCTCTATAATGTCCCCCAAAAACGCCGCTATAATAAACAGAAGTATAAATTCATATAATTTGTCTATCTTTAACTTCATAAAACTCCCTCCTACTGATGCGCTGTGTAAATTTATGGCGTTAAAAATCAAAAGACATAAACCTTAAGCAATAAGGCTTTCAGCATATACGCCACAGGCTGCCACGGTCTTTTTAAGCTTTTAGCTAAAGACAAAACCCAAATTTACTACCGCACGGCTCAAATATGTGATAAAATTAGTTTATGGAAAATTTCAATGTATTATTAATAGGAATAAATGCAAAATATATCCACTCAAATCCCGCCATATACAGCTTAAAGGCATATGCCGACAAGTATTATGCTCATGCAAGCAGGCCACAGGGCTGCCGCATTGATATTGCTGAATATACTATCAATCAGCCATATACTGAAATAATTGCCGACATATACGTGCGCAGACCGCGTATCGCCGCCTTTTCATGCTATATATGGAATTGGAACGTGGTGCGTGACATTCTGGCGGAGCTGCCAAAGCTTCTCCCCGATACGGATATCTGGCTTGGAGGACCAGAGGTATCATATAATGCGGACAGGCTTGTCGGCGGCGCTGTGACTGGCGTTATGATTGGCGAAGGCGAGGAAACCTTTACAGAGCTTCTACGCCACTATTGGGAGGGCGTGCCTGATTTAGCCGACATAAAGGGGCTTTTTATCAACAGCGGATTTACAGGGGAAAGAGCGCCCACCGATATTAACAGGCTTCCGTTTATTTATGACAGTCTTGTCACATTTAAGAACAGGATTATTTACTATGAGTCGCAGAGGGGCTGTCCGTTCAGATGCGCGTACTGCCTTTCTTCCATAGATAAGAGTGTGCGCCTCCGCGATATAGAAACGGTAAAAAAAGAGTTACAGTTCTTCCTTGACAATAATGTCAGGCAGGTTAAGTTTATCGACAGGACTTTCAACTGCAATGCTGAACACGCGCTTTCCATATGGAAATATTTGAGTGGAAATGACAATGGTGTCACAAATTTTCATTTTGAGATTGCCGCCGACCTGCTTACCGACGCGCAGCTTGAGGTTATGCGCGGCATGCGCAAGGGGCTTATACAGCTTGAAATAGGCGTACAGTCTACAAATCCTGATACGCTCAGGGCAGTCTGCCGCCATACGGACATTCTGGCTTTGAAAAATAATGTGTCTGTAGTGCGCGGCTTTGGAAATATCCACCAGCACCTCGACTTAATCGCGGGGCTTCCGTATGAGAATTATGACACATTTGTCAGTTCTTTTAATGAGGTTTACGATATGAAACCTAATCAGCTGCAACTCGGATTTTTGAAGGTGCTTAAAGGCTCGCCTATGGAGCAGTCAGCGGCTGATTACGGCATCGCATACAGCTCTAATCCGCCTTATGAGGTACTTTATACGAAATGGCTCGGCTTTGACGATATTCTTCGGCTGAAGGGCGTGGAGGAAATGGTGGAGCTTTACTACAACAGCGGACAGTTTGAGCATACTATTTCTGTCCTTGCGGGCGAATTTAGTTCACCGTTTGAAATGTATTCAAGCTTGGCAGATTACTACAAGAAAAATGGGTTTATGACAAATGCACCATCCCGTGCATACCGCTATCAGGCGCTCTTGGATTTTGCAGTTTCCTATGCGCCTGAAAGGAAACAGCTTTATGCGCAGCTGCTTGTGTTTGATATGTATTTGAGGGAAAATTTGAAAAGCAGGCCTGTGTTTGCAGCTGACGCTGGTGCAGACAAGGCTGCGCTGCGAAGATTTTATGAACGTGAAGCGGAGGAACATATTTATTTGAGCGGTTATGACAGTTTTTCATCAGCCCAGCTTGCGAAAATGACGCATATTGAGGGATTTGTTTATCCTGTATGGGAAAACTCCCTTGAAAAATGCCAGTCACGGCTTTCAAAGACTGCATATATACTTTTTGACTATGCGCACAGAGATGTATTGACAAATAACGCTGCGTGGCAGATAGTCAGCATTGCAGACTGTATTTGATGCCGCTGACACATTATCCTGTGCATGCTGGTTCGCAAGAGGACTGTCAAACTAAGCAAAATATATAAAATATTAATCATTTAACAGGAGACAAAGCTTAAATATTTATGCATCCCTTACAGAGGTAAACTGCAAAAAGAAATTAGGAACAGCATTAGATTTTTGAATAAAAATAATATCGAAAAACATTAAGAAAAATCATAAGTTCAACATAATCGCTTAGTATTTTCCATATGGAACAAACAGTGACTACGACAAAACTATGGAACATGGTGTCTTCAATTATTAATTGAAAGCGGAAACAGGAAAATCTGGAAGGACATGTTCTATAAATATAAAAATTCAGTCAGACATTGGGCAGAAATAATATAAACTCAACATTAGATGAATATGGCAATTCTCCATGCATAAAATATCGTATGATCTCTTGAAATCATGAGCAATAATGCCAGCAAAACTCTGGCATTGTTCTTTGAAAAGTAAATATTATTCTTAAATGCAAAAATAAGCACAGAAAATAAACATAACTGTCGCTATGTTAAAAAAATGAAGTATAATAATCTGCAGGATTATGCTGCATCCAAATCAACTTTCTGTATATGCATTTTTAGATAAATAAAATAAATATCCATCAAAAACGCACAATCCAAGCCATTAGCTGGTCTGTGCGTTTTCCGTCCTTTTACTATTTATTATTTTTTATGCTTCTGTTTATCACATACATCTGCTTACTACTGTTAGGTTTATCTGGAATAGTCATAACCAATTCTCCCGCTTCTAATAACGGTTTTAAATATTTATCTGCAAAGCTCCTCCACTATATAATTCGGCACAGCTTTTTAATCCCAAACTCCCTATACTCCTCATTCATGCGCTCAATGTTCCGCACCATCTCCCTGCACTTGTCAAGTTCACCTGCCTCATAATACACATCAAACAAATATCCAGTCAAATCAAGCCGTTTTCTCATGTATGTAACGACCTGCGGATGCCTGTCACATATCTCAATGCCTCTTCCCAGCACGCGGGCGGATTTTTCATATTTTCGCAGCGTGCGAAGTATATCCGCATACGGAATAATTATGCTGTTTATTTCATTAATGTCATAAATGCGCAAATTTTCATATGCAAGCCTTGTATCTGATACAGCCGCATCCCCATTATTGTCAGCATCACAGGCATCTGTATCCTTATAAGTTGCACTAATCTCCCTGTATGCCAATCTGACACATCTGTCAGTTTTTTCGCAATTTTTCAAAGCCACAGCGGCATACAACGCACAAGTCATATAATAGTCCTTTGCCAGTTCATGGCTAATCTTATGTTCACTACTGCGCCTGGGTTTCTGCCCGCGGTATTCATCACAACGGGATTTCCCCATATGGTTAATCAGCTTTGCTGTCTCTTTCAGCAGCCTCTCAATTTGGGCTTTTCTGACCGTGTTAACTCTCATAAGCAAAGTCGCCTTTGAAAGTAGGCATTGAATAAGCCTGGTCTTGTCCTCATACTTTGACTTTTTCAAATAAATGATTGCCATGTCAAGCGACTTCATAAGCCGCCGCAAATACTGTGCGCCTTTTCCGCTTGTCACCCCATACGCGCCGCCCAATGCCTCATCATAAAAGCACAAAAGCAGGTAATAATACTGTCCCGTGATATAATCATCACGGCATTTTTTCACCAGACTTTTGATACGGATAAGCTCGCCTTTTGCCTTGCGCAGATTGCCTTTCGTCTCGTAAACAGTAAGCAGCATATCATATGCCTCCATAAGCTCCCTTGTCCCTACCCCCGATATCGATGCATCATTTACAAGCCTGCTGCCCCATTCCTCTATAAAGTCCTCCCTGTCAAGCGGCATTGCAATTATTGTTTCATACAGCAGCCTTCCGTATTCGCGTGAACAGTAAAGCGCCTTATCCCTTTGGGCGGCTTTAAGCATATTTTCCGAATAGCCCAGATATTTTGCACGCATGGAAAATTCTTCTGCGCCCGCCAAAGCATGTATCTTTTCACACACGCTCTCCATCGCATTAAATGCGGCGGCGTTTATGCCGTCTGCAGTCCATGATTGTACGACCTGCGCGACTATCGGATGCACGGACAAAATGCCAGCCCCGCGGTCGCCTGAAATCCAACCCATTTCCATAAGCTCATTTACGCAGTCAAGCGATTTTATCCCGCTCATTCGGGCAAAGCTGCGGGCATCTGCTCCCGCTGTTCCAAACAGCGCCAGAGCCTTTAAAATCGAGCGTTTTAAATCATTCATATCCGCCGTTTCAAACAGCGCGCCTATGATATTTTCTATCGCTGCGTAATATTCTTTATAATCCTTTGAAAACCTCACCTTTTCCGCGCTTATTTTGGAAAAGCCGTGCCTTTGTACCAGCGCGGCGGCTTCCTCAAGTGGCAGAAAGCTGCGCGCAAGCTGCCTTGCCGTCAGCTCAAGAGCAAGCGTATGCCCGCCTGTCTTTTCAATGATAATGTCCGCATATTCCCGCTCCTTGCCCTCAAGGCGTCTGCCGAGATAATGTTCAAACATTTCATAAATATGTTTTTTATCGCCTATTTCACCGACTTTCAGAATATCATACGGCGCCGCCTCACACTCATTTCTTGTAATCAGGATAATTTTCCAGCCAAGTTCCGCCAGCATTTTTACATCTTCGTCAAGCTCCCCGATGAAATTGTCAATGATAAGCAGCGCCTCCTCATCTGCTGCTATGAGACGCAGTACCCTCATCTTGCGCAGGAAATAATCGTCTATGCTCTCCTCCCCTTGGCGCACAGTGAGATTGACGCTTAGCTGCCAGTCGTCTGTTATCGTCTGCCTGATACTGTTTTTAAAGTCTAGGTACAGGATTGTGCCAAGCTTTTCCCGATTCTGCCAGACATACGAGCGCACGAGCGAGCTTTTTCCGATTCCGCCCATTCCAGACACAATAAGGCATCTGCTGTCCTTGTCGCTCCGCCACGCTTCCATATGCGCCAGCTCCCTCTCGCGCCCGAAAATCAGCTTTTTATCAGGCTTATATGCAGAATATATATACGGCACAGTGATATCCGCCGCTTTTTCAAGGCTCGACAGCTTTTCCACGACCGTTTCCATATCTTTGTACCTGTCCGCGTAATAATCGGGCAGCGTATGATGAAAAAACTCCGTCAGCAGAAAATACAGGCTGTCACGGTAATTTATTCCCGCATACGCAAAGCTGCCGTAATCGTACACAGCCGCCGCGCTTCTTTCCGCCGCCTTCGGCGTCCTGCCATAAAGCATATAAAACAGCAGCGCTCCTATTCCGAAAACGTCCGTATGCCTTCCCAGCTTATGCAGCTCGCCCAGCTGAAGCTCCAGCGCCGCAAAGCCCTTTGTATATGAAATTTTATATTCTGACATATCTTCCGCGCCATTCTCACATATGGGAAAAAGAGAGTCAAAATCAAAAAGCTGTACCTGCCCTGCAGTATTCCCTAAAACAAAAATATTTTCAGGCTTGATGTCCAGATAAAGCCAGCCCGCCCTGTGTACCGCGCTTACCGCCCGCGCCGCGCCCTTTACTATGGAAACCGCTTTCTGCAGCGGAATATCCCCTATTTCAGACACAGTGTCTCCCTGTATGTATGAAGACACTATATATACGGTATTTGATGCCTCATATATGTCTATGGCGTTTGACACGGAATTTGTCAGGGCATCTATGTCAAAAAGCCTGTTGGAGGCATCAAACGCGCTTTTAAATTTGTCTTTAAATTCTTCAAATCTACTTTCCTCTGCGCCCTCCGCATGCAGGCAGCCGTTCTTTTCCCTGATGATGTTGAGCCTATATGGATAGCACTCCTTTATCCGCACTTTTTTATCCACGCCTGAATTATTTACATACACGGCATCATACACGATAGACGAGCCGCCGCGCGCAAGCTCCTTTTTTATCGTGTATGTCGTCTTTCCGCCTTCGCGGTTTGTAAAAACCAGCCGTTCCCCGCCAGACAGCGCGGTTCTTTTATCGTTCATCAGTCCGCCTCCTCATCTCAGGCATATTTCTTTCCATAGGAATATTTTAACACCCTGCTTTTGCAATATGGATTTTCAGCCGCATACGGCGCATATGTTCCTTGTGACGCCTGTTTGGTTCTATATAATTACATTAGTATATCAGCTTGGGAAGAATTTTCAATATTGCTGAAATGAAATAATATTTTTTATATTTGGGGCAGTTTTTAAAAGTAGCCAGTTTCAGAAAAGTTTTTCAAATTTTTGTACGATTTTTTACATTTCAGGCACTATTTTTCCATAAAGGCTTGCCAGCTTTAAGCATTGATGATATAGTACAGTCTAATGAAACAAATCAATTTATCCTTAAAGTATCTTTATTTCAAAAGTTCTTTATTTTCTGATTGATTTCCGTTTTACAAAACACTTAAACTATAATATACTAAAAGGGAGAAAGCATGAAAAAAGAAAAACTTAATATTGCCAAAATATTCAGACGCTTTGCAGTAAACAGGGCGCATAAGGACAGGCTGTCGACAGCCAGCATACAATAGAGTACGCTATAGGCAAGGCGATAGACTATTGCATAGAGAATGATATTTTGGCGGATATTTTAATCAAATGCAAGAGCGAGGTGACAAGTATGCTGCTTACGGAATTTGATGAAAAGCTGTATAAAAAGACTGTCTACAGAGAGGGCTACGAAGACGGCGTGAACGAAGGGTTTGAGCGCGGGCATAAGAGCGGAGTCAGCGAGGGCTTTGAACGCGGACATAAGAGCGGAATCAGTGAAGGCTTTGAACGAGGACATAAGAACGGAATCAGCGAGGCTCGCGAGCAGGACATAAAAAACAGCATAGGAATGCTTCGGCATCTAGGCTTGCCTGATGAAAAAATAGTCAGCCTGATTGCCGAAAATTACGCCGTTTCAAAAGAAGATGTCATAAATCAAATAAATAAAAACCTGCAGAAAATTAATGATTTTACCGATAAAATCTAATCGCGGCAAAGCTACAGAAAATTAATGCCATTATGGGTTAAGAGTCTTATATTGCCAAAATATCTCCCGCATAATCTCCCTAAACGTAACCAGCGGATAATCATCTTTTGACGCAAACAAAAAAATCCAGTCATACGGGTTTCCATAATACAGCACTGGATAACCGATATCTGCCATATGCCCGTTGATATACGCAAGACATCTTCCGCTGTCGCCGTACTCCGCTTTATATGTCTGCCTTTTTAACGCAAGCTTAACCCAATATTCATAAAACAGCAGCAAAATCATCATTTTTCTGACACGCTCGTCAGATATATGCTCGCCGTTCAAAATCTTGTTCAGCCCGTCTCTGTCGGGGAATGCCTTTTCCGCCAGCGGGTTCAGCAGCCTGCTGTCACGCAGCATCGGCTTTATTGTGCGCGCTGCGTCAATCTGTGAAAACTCATCGCCGTACAAGCCAAGTATCTGCTTATATACACTCCACAGCGATGCCTTTGCGCCGTCTGCTGCCCTGTCCTCTATATCGGCGGCATCATACAGGCTTTTCCTTTCCCTGCGCGCCAATCCCCCCTCATCAGATGCCCCTTCCTCTGAAATTCCATTCCACAGTTTTCTTATGAGCATGACCGCGGACACATTGTTATAGCCAAACTGTTCCTTATTTTTATCCAGAAAATCAAGCAGCTCGCTGTCATTTCTAAATCCCTTTACTTCATCCTCTATCACAAAAGTATATAGCAAATCGCCGCCAAAGCTTATTTTATCCGCCTTTGCCTTGGGTGCTTTCTGGATAAGCTCCTGCGCTCTCTGGTAACTATAACCTCTGCGTATGCAGTAGCAGTATATCAGCTCCTCTATGCTATGGCAGTCAAAGCAGCGCTGCAGCATGACTCGCCTGAAAAAATCCTCCGTCTCCTCCAAATTGAGCCTGAATGCAAAACAGAGCGAAAACGCAGTCCCACGCTCAAACGACTTATGTTCCGAATACCATTTTTTAATATTTCGCGGTATGTCTATCTTCTCAGCCTTATACTTCTGCTTAATATAATTTATTTTCCCGTCAGTGTCCGCAGTTTCCCCGCCGTATCCGTGTTCCAGAAGGAACGCGTCAAGCGCCTCGTCAAAGCAGCGAAACCCCGCAGCTGCTTTTTCCAGCTCATCTATATAATCGTCATCATCAGTGCTTATCACATAGCTCTTTTCTTCCAAAGAATCCGTATATTTTCCCATATATTTTCTCCTGAATGTTTTATCTGAACCAAAAAACCGCTGTCCAAAAAAACAGCGGTTTTTCGCTAACTTATTATAAACCAGACTTTTCTTTGCAGGCAGCAGCATTCCAATCCTGCCACACCGCAAATCAAACCGTGCGCATGCGCCGCGTTTCCAGCCTTACGCCTCTATGCTGTCCGCAAACGAAAACTTATTCTCCGTCGCGGCAAAAAGCTCAGCCTTAGCAAGCTCAAAGCAGTCAAGCATCTCGGGCGAAAATATGCCGCACTCGCCGTCTTTAATCATGCGCGCCGCTTCCTCCACGTCATAAGGACTCTTGTAAACCCTCTCGCTTACAAGCGCATCATACACGTCTACTATCGAAACCACCTGCGCCCAGATAGGTATCTCGTCGCCTTTAAGCCTGTCGGGATAACCGCGCCCGTCATATCTCTCATGATGATACCTGCATATATCATAGCAATAACGGTAAAACTCATTATCCTCCTGCTTGAATTTCTCCAGAAGCTCGCAGCCGTATATCGTATGCTTTTTCATCTCCTCAAACTCCTCCGCCGTGAGTCTGCCAGGCTTCAAGAGTATGCTGTCTGGAATGGCGATTTTTCCGAGGTCATGGAGCGCCGCGGCGTTTACTATAAGCGCTGCCGACTCCTTCGTGATATTGTACTTAGGATAAAACTCGCGTAGGTATTTCAAAAACAGCTTAGTGAAATACTTAACTCTATGGATATGTTCGCCTGATTCAAGGCTCCTGAACTCCACAACTGAACTCAGCGCGTTTACAAGGAAATCATTGCTCTGCTCGAGCTTCCTGCGGCTGTCCCTCAGCTCTCTTGTACGCTCGTCAAGCTCCTGCTCAATGTTTATCCTGTACTCAAAAAGCTCCATAATGTTCTTCGCACGGCGCATAACGACATTCGGCGCAAACGGCTTGTAGATAATATCCGACGCGCCGTATTCATACGCCTTTTCGTCGCTCTCGTCCGTCGATTCGCCAGTAATCATTATCACGGGTATATACTTGATGTAGCTGTTGAGGTTCATAAAATGCAGCACATCAAGCCCCGACTTTTTCGGCATAAGCAAATCAAGGAAAATAAGGCAGAGGTCTTCCCCTCTTTCATTTATAAGGTCGATTGCCTGCTGCCCGTCTTCCGCCTCAAGCACATTGTACTGCTCCTCAAATATAAATTTAATCATCTCACGGTTAAGCTCTGCGTCATCAACAATCAGTATCGTGTCTCTTGCCATAATGTTTATCTCCCTCTCTGAATTTTAACCTATAAGCGCCTTTACGCCCTCTAAAGTACGCTGATAATCTTCTGTCACTTTTTCCAGAAGCTTATCCGCCTTCTCCATGTCACCTTCGCGCAGCGCCTCCGTAATATCATAGCTCGACTTAAAAAGCGCGGTAAACGACAAATTCTGGCACACGCCCTTTAAAGTATGCGCCGCACGGAACGCTTCCTCCTGATTTCTGTCCTTCAAGGTCTGCACCAAAGTATTGTAGCTCTGCTCCTTTAAAAACATCCCCGCAAATTTCCTGATGCGTTCCTCCGTGCGCAGCCTAGACATTATCTCATTGTAATCTCCACCTATCTGCTCATAACATTCCTGTACAGTCATAAGAACCCCCTCCTCATATTCCATTGACTAAATTATAACCTAAGTTTTTGCATAATTCAACGACTTTCTTTTATTATATTGAATACGCTCGGAAAAAGTTGTACAATATCAAAAACAGACGAAAAAAATCAATGCAAAGCAGACATCAGCGGCAAAGGAGGCGCGCCCATGCAGATTTACAGGAAAAGACTTATTCCCGACGAATGTATTCTCTTAAAAGATGATGAAATTCTCGAAATTGACGAAGACTACATAATCACCAAATGGAAAACGCTAAAACCACGCCGTGATTTCAGCCACGGCTACTCCTGCTATTTCCTAAAACTCGGCTTTAAAATAAGCAAATTCTTCCGCGAAGACAACTCGCTCTTATACTGGTACTGCGACATCGTCGATTATTCCCTAGACGAAAAAACAGACACCCTCACAGTGACCGACCTCCTCGCAGACATAGTAATCTACCCCGACGGCTACGCCAAAGTCCTCGACCTCGACGAACTCGCCCTAGCCCTCGAAAAAAGCCTGTGCGCCCCCTCCACCGTCACATTGGCGCTCAAACGGCTCAATACCCTCCTAAACATAATTTACGACGACAAACTAGACGCCCTCTCAGGCAAACTCGACAAGTGGATTAATTAACCATCACCAAAAGCCTAACCAGTACAAACTTACATACCAATAACTGGCAAGCACTATCTAACAGCGGATACCAAAAGCCTAGCCAGAGCAGTGTTATACACCCCACGAAGACCTTTGGGGAGCGTCGGCACTTAGCGAAGCAAGCTGTAAAAGCGTAGCTCCTTTTACAGCGCCGCTGAGCTTAGTGTCCGCTACGCTTCCCACTAAGCGCAAGCGGGTCTGAGTGGGGTGTATAACACTGCTCTGGCGACCTCTCAAACCATCCCCCCACCCCCATTCAACCTATTTCTTCATCACCGCAAACAACTCCTCCCGTCTCCCCACCCCCACCTTCTCAAATATATTCGACACATGCTTCTTAACCGTCGTCTCAGAAATAAACAACTCCTCCCCAATCTCCTTATTCGACTTCCCCTCCAAAATAAGCCCCACAATCTCCTCCTCACGCCTAGTCAGCCCAAAGCTTTTCAAATCAGCCCCATTCCCAAGCCACACATCCTCCTCACACTTTTCATCATTCCCCCGACGCCTCACCTGTTTCCCCACGTCAAAATCCATATCCTCAGCCCTCTCCCGTCTCTCAGACAAGAAAACCCAGAATACAAACCCATAAAGCATCGGCCGAAAACACATCGCTATATCATACAAAAGCCCCGCATACCCCTTTTCACCCTGCAGCCTTGCAAACAGCATAAGCACAGTCTGTATAAATCCCGCCTCAATCGACTTTTGACCAAATACATACCCCAGCTCCCTTACACCCATACCCTTTTCATAATACGGCAACGTAAGTATAAGCGTTCCAAACACGACAAGCAAGGCAATCTTTGGAGCAAACAGCTTTATTATGTCAAAGTCAAGCGCTATCGCCAGAATAATCACATACATAATTATCGAAACCAGTATCTGCCATCTTCTTTTCATATACGACCTCCGCTAAATATCCATGCCAGCCTGATTTTCCGTATTTTCATCATTGCCTTTTTCAATAATTTCCTTATCGCTCTCCCCGCCATTCTCCGCCTGCTCCCCAATATCACAGATACGAAGCTCAAGACGCATTTTTATCGGCAGAAGCAGCAGGTTAAAAAACGCCGCATAGAGAATCGGCAGCACCCCTATCCCTATATATGGCATTAAATACTCTACCGATATATCTTTGCTTGTATAGCTGCAGGACACCGAAAGCACAGCCACAAATATTCCTGCCGCCCACAAAAGCTTTATCATAAATCCCACTGCCATACGGGCGCGCATAAGTGTTTTTTTGTCCACCGCCTTCCTTGTCTTCACGGCATACTTAAATGCATTGTTTAAATCCCTTATCTGCCCTGTACTTGCCAAAATAGGAATACATATGAGCACAATACACAAAAAACAGGCAGGGTCAACAATTGCAAGCACAGACGAATTTAATGTAACCGCCATCGCCGCACTGATTAAAATTAGAATGAGAACTGATATTATATACATAATAATTTCCTCCAATCTGACAATGTTTAATTTTTTGAAAAATACATCCAGCTGAATATATGCTTATTTTTGCACACAATACGGCATTTGCATATACTCCGACAGTAGCATATGCGGTAGTATTATAGTAGTACTACCGCAGCCACCGTTGCAGCATCATAATACAGCACCAATACATCGCCAATCAACGCACTGCAGCCTTTATAGATAATTAACTGGATTTGCCTATGCCAAAATATAAGGCAACTGGTTATCAGTCTATCCTAATGCTTTGCAACAGATTTATCTATATCATATGGGCAAATTTAACTATATATTTAAGTTGACCACGTACCATGTTAGATTTATTTTTACTCCAGTACGCAACAAACCAGCTTTTATTGCCACAGAACAATGCCGAGTTTCCTTTTACGCCAGCCGATTTGCACTGTCATGAGTGTACGTTATATCCTGTATCAGCATAAATTTAATTGTTTCAAGCGGGAGCGTCTGCTCATATTCCTGCGTAAAGTCCTGCTCTGGCATTTGATTTTCAGGCAGAGGCACGGTTTCCATGCAAAAATCCAACGCTTTTGTCGCTTCACTTTTACCAATATCTACTGGCAAAGCCACCGTTTCTGCTGCCGCCATTTTCAATGCCTCCGTTTTCAATGCCTCCGTTTTCAACGCCGCCGTTTTAGCTGCCTCCGTTTTAGCTGCCGCCGTTTTTGATGCCTCCGTTTTCAATGCCTCCGTTTTCACCGCCAGTTCTTTCGCTGTTGGCGCTTTAACAGCGGCACTCTGCGGATTGGCGGCTGATTTTAATATTTTATAAATACGCCGTATGTCAAACTTAAAAAACATCACTACCGCCGCCACCAAAAACACCACCGCTGCAGCAAACAATATACATGAAACAAACATTAAATCCCCGATACTCATTATCTTCCTCCATCTTCAAACAATATCATTATTTCCACCCTTAATCAGCATACCTTCTCATTCAGCGCAGGGTAAACCAAAGCCAATTCCGCCCGCCGCATGCTTAATCCGCAGCCCTTCCATTCAATGCAACCCAAACATTACAGCAGCGCTAATCATAAAACGCGCTCGCCCTTTTCCGCGCAGCATACAAGCCTTTTTTAATGTCCGACACAGCCACCCGCTGCATTTCATCATCGGCTGTGAAATTCTCCACTTCACTTTCAATTTTATCCAGCATGCCAAAAAGCTCCCCGACCGAAACCCCGTCACCGCTGAAATATCCCGCATATTCAGTTATGCACGATATAAGCTCTCTGTCTATGTCAAGCGTTACATACGCGTTTTCAGGCTTTTGGGTATCAAGCGCCTTTATCTTTGCAAGGCTGTCCCAATACCTCTGGTACATTCCTTCATCGTTTCCCTCTATCTGCAATGCCGCCGCCTTCTGCGCAAGCTCCTCTGACTCTATGTAGGCAAGGCATTTATTGTACTCCGCCTCATACGATTTGTCATTCCCATAGCATAAAGCGGCAGTCTCAAACCATGGCAGGGCGTTACTTTTGCCGCTCCGACCTGTGCCCTCGTCAAAGTAATGACGATAAAGCTTTCCTATCTCATAGCAGAAGTCAGCATACCCCTTTTTGTCGTTCTTTTTAAATTTCTCAAGATACTTTCCGTCGCTTGCGTTTATGTCAAGCAGAATCCTCTCCTCCGCGGGCGTAAATACGCCGTCATATGCCGCGGCATCACAAAAAATACGGTATGCCTGCGCACGCTGCGGCGCAAGCCTTACCGCCTCCAGGCAAAGCCCGCATTGTGCGCTTTCACTTCCCGCGCTGGTAATGGCTTTTTCCAAAAGCGCCCTGTATTCGGCGTTTAATTCCAGCTTTGCCGCTATACAAAAGCCTGCCGCCGCCAAAGCGCAGGCTGCCGCCGCGCATGACAATGCCGCAAATATTGAAAGCTTTCTCTTAAAGCTTTTCTGAATGTCCGTCTCAAACGCCGTATAATTTTTCAGCGCATATGCAAGCTCATCTATGCTCTGATATCTGTTGTCGGGATTTTTCTGCGTGCATTTCAGTATTATTTTTTCAAGCCCGTCAGAAAGCTCAGGCTTCCATTTGGTAATGGGGTACATTTCATAGGGGGGTTCAGAAGGATTGTGAGCAGTGAGAAGATGATACATAGTAGCGCCAAGACAGTATATATCAGTCCGCGCGTCTGTCTGTCCCATGCCGCCGAACTGTTCGGGCGCGGCATAGCCCCTTGTCCCAAGATAAGCGGTATCCGCGCCGCCCGTGTCCTTATATTCCCGCGCCGTGCCGAAATCTATAAGCATTATGCTGCCGTCGGCTTTTAGCATTATGTTTGAAGGCTTCATATCGCGGTAGATGACAGGAACAGCCTGCGAATGAAGATAGCCCAGCACGTCGCACAGCTGCAGCGCCCAGTCAACCACCTTATTCTGCGGCTGCGCTCCCTCGTCTTCGATAAGGCGTTCGAGAGTGTTGCCGTCTATGTAATCCATCACTATGAGAAAGTCTTCGTCATTGTCAATAATGTCAACTACCCGCGGCAGATTTGGGTGGCTTAACCGCTTTAGGAGATTTGTTTCCACTATCATGCTTTGCCGCAGCGTTTCAAAGTGTCTGTTGTTTTTCCTTCGTATTTCTTTTACAGCCCATGATTTATTTGCTTTTTCGTTTATGGCAAGATAGACCGTGCTCATTCCGCCGTGTCCTATTTCGTTTAAAATCTTGTATTTTCCGTCAATTACTGTGCCTGTTTTTAACATTTTTCCTCAATCCGCATCATTATCTGTCCATTATTTTTACAAACGCCGCCGATATGTTGTCCTTTTCACCGCGCTGCTTGTTCATTTCTATAAGCTCGCGGAATACCCTGTTCATTGTGCGCGAGTTTTCCTGCCGCTTTTCCACACGCCATTCAAGCTCAAGCGGCTCACGCTGACAGTATTCGTATATTTCCTCGTCCGTAAGCTCATGGCGGAAGCCGTCTGAGCAGAGCACAAAGCTGTCGCCGACCTCAACCACGCCGCTGATAAATTCAGGGCTTATCGGCTTTCCCATGCCTATGCACTGCAAAAGCACATTCCTGCGCGAATCATTCCTTGCCTGCGCTGGCGTCATATGCCCAAGCGCTACCTCCCTTGCCGTATATGTATGATCCGTCGTAAGCTGTGAAATGCTGCCGCCCAGCCTGTATGCCCTGCTGTCGCCTATATGCGATATATAATAAGCGCCGTCAAACAGCAGCAGCGCCGTAAGCGTCGTGCCCATTGATGTATGACGCTCCCTGCTGTAATCATATATGCGCGAGTTGCAGTCCTGCAGAATGTTGCCCCACGTTTTTTCAAGCGCCTTAACATCAAGCCCTGATATGGCAATGGGTGAAAAGTCCCTTAAAAACCACTGTTCAAAAGCCCTCACCACCACGGCGCTTGCCACCTCGCCCTGTTCAAGCCCGCCCATTCCGTCGCACAGCACCAAAAGGGCAGCCTCCCCGTTTGGCGTATTTGCCACCTTTACGGTAAGGCTGTCCTGATTAACTCCCTTTGTCGTGCCGATATCGGTCTGAGCCGCTACTGTGTAATGTAAACTCATATTAAAATTTCCTTTGTGCGCTATACAAACCTAAATTCAAAAACCTCGTCGGCAATCTGCAGCAAATCACCGTCTGCAAGCTTAACATACTGCTTTTCCTCAAGCCGTTTCCCGTTTACAAAGGTGTGGTTGAGCGAGCCCTTATCTACAGCATAATAGCCGTCTGCCTTTTTCACTACATCAGCGTGGTTCCTGCTCACTGTAGGATTGTCATTTATGCAATAGTCAACGTAATCCGTGTCTTTTCCCAGCTTAAATATGTCGCGGTTTATCATTATTTTCTCGTTTGTCCGCTTTCTTACAAGGCATGGCGTCTGCTTTGCGTCATTAAGCTTTGCCGTCTGCTTTTTCGCGCGCACGCTGTCGTCTGCTGCCTCCTGCAGCTCGTCAAGCGCATTTGTCCCCTCGTCATCGGCATCTTCTATGGCTATCATAAGATCCTCGCACACGGAAATTATCTCCTCAAGCTGTTCATATATACCGCGCTCCTTATTTTCCTCCATGTCAAACGGATAGTATAAAAGCGACACGCCAAGCGTCTTCCTGTCCACGAAAATCTCGTCAGCCCTCATGATAAGCTTCTGCCAGTCAAGCATATATTCGTCAAGGCTGCCCATAGCGCTGACAATGTTTGAGAAAATCTGGACAAGCTTTGCCTTCCCTTCCGCGCTGTCGTTTTTCGTGACAAAATATGTGAGCGGCCACTTTCCAGTTACTTCATAGTAAAGCTTTCCTTTCTTTCTTGAAAAGCCCGCGATTCCCTGTATGCTGTTGTTTTCAAGCATTCCTGCTTCCAAATCATTTGGTTCTCCCAAGTCGGCGGCTGAATAGTCAAGCACGCTGTAAACCTTTTCCCCTATGCGCTCCCTGGAAAATTCAAGCTCGTCAAAGCGACCTTGAACATATTCGTCTTCCTGTTCTTCCTGCATATCATCTGTTTCAGCATCAGTCTCATCATGCTGTGGCTGGTTCTGAAATTCAGGAGCCCTGCTGCCGCAAATTTCCATTATCTGCCTGTAAATTTCCTCTAAACGCTGGTATTTAAGGATTTGCGGCTGCCTGTCCTCAGACGCCTTTGATACCAGATAAATCTTTTTTACTTTTGACAGGGATTTTTCATCGGCAGACTTAAAATCATCGCATATTAAAACCGCATCATATTTTACGCCGCCAAAATCAAGTCCCCCTGCGCCCTCCGCGCTCCAATCCGCTATAAGGCTGTCACTGTAATGGCTGTCCAAAAAGTCGGCAAGCCGCTTTATATATGCGGTATCTTTACCTAAAATTCCTATCCTGCAGCTCATTGTATATCAAATCCCTTCCTGTCTTACTGTTTTAATAGAATATATGTCCGCCTATCCTTATGCCCTCAAGACCTGGTATAGGCGTCCTAAAATATACGCACTGGCCTACGTTTGTAACTCCGCTCATCGCCTCATCGGCCGCCTTGTAACAGTTTGCCGTGGCGGAATCATTTGCAAGCGCAAGCGCGAGGCGCCCACTCGCCACAGGCGAAAACTGCTTATTTTGGTAAATAACTCCCACAACTGTATCGGGATAACGCGAGCTCAGCACACGGTTGATTACAACCGCGCCAACCGCCACCTGCCCCGTGTACGGCTCTGCGCCCGCCTCACAATAAATCAGATTGGCAAGCAGCTTTCTGTCGCCCTCCTCAAACGTGACGCTCGATATATCGCGCCATGCAGACTGCGCCGCAAGGCGTGAGAGCGCAAGCTCCTCCTCATACTGCTTTTGGAGCGCCGCAATGCTTGCCTCCTGCGCGTCAATCATGTCCTCAAGCGTGTCAATCGTCGCCTCGGCATCAGCTATCTGCGACTTGTAATCCGCCACGCTGTCCGAGGTCTTTTTTACAAGCCCTGCTACGCGCCTCTGCTCCGTCGCCGCATCCTCTTTTAGCCCGTTAAGCTCTGTAAGCTCTGTTTCAAGCCGCGCCTTAGTTTCCTCGACTGCCTTTCGGCTTTCCTCATACTGTGAGAGCATTTTTTGGTCGTATTCATTTATCTGCGCTATGTACTCGCTTCTGTTCAAAAAATCGGAAAAGCTCTTTGCGGATAACAGTATATCCCAGTCGCCCCCGTTTAGGCTGCGCTCGTACATCATTTTTACCCGAAGCTTCATATTGGCATACTGTGTTTCCTCTTTTTCAATCGCCTGCTCAAGCTCGGACTGCGTTTTTGCAATCTCCTGCTCCTTGCTGTCTATGTCCGCTTCTATGAGTTCAAGGTTCGTACTCACATTTGCAAGCTCGTCATTTAAGCTGCTAAGCTCACCCAAAAGCGAATCCTGCGCTATTTTCAGCGAATCCCTGTGTCCTTGCGTGCTTTCCATAGCGTCCTCGGTCTTTTCCTTTTCCTCCTTTGCCCTCTGCAGGCGTTCAAGCGTAGTTTCCGCGCGGGCGTCAAGAGGAAAAGCGCCCGCAATCGCGCATAGAAGTACAGCTGTCGTCATAAGCAAGGCTAAAAGCCGCTTACAAACCGCCCTCATAAGTTAATCCCCCTATTACTTTGTCCCGAATATCCTGTCTCCCGCGTCGCCAAGCCCTGGCACAATATATCCGTGGTCGTTGAGCTTTTCGTCAAGCGCGCCGATATATATGTCCACGTCGGGATGATCCTTCTGCATACGCGCAATCCCCTCTGGCGCCGCTATAATGCACATAAAATGTATGCTTTTGCAGCCCTTTTCCTTTAACATTCGGATTGCCGCCGATGATGAGCCGCCAGTCGCAAGCATCGGATCTACCACAAATACCTCGCGCTGGTCGCAATCCTCGGGAAGCTTACAATAGTATTCCACAGGCTCCAGCGTCTTAGGATCGCGGTATAGACCGATATGCCCTACCTTTGCCGCAGGGATAAGCTGCAGCATGCCGTCCACCATGCCAAGCCCCGCGCGCAAAATCGGCACTACCGCAAGCTTTTTGCCCGCAAGCTCCTTGACTGTGGTTTTGCATATGGGCGTTTCTATTTCTACGTCCGAAAGCTTTAAATCCCTTGTCGCCTCATAGCATATAAGGCTTGCTATCTCGCTTATCGTCTGCCTGAAATCCTTTGTGCCCGTGTCCATACGCCTGATATAGCCGATTTTGTGCTGTATCAGCGGATGATCCATTATTACTACCTTTGCCATAAACACCAACCCTTCTTGCCGCCTTGCGCGGCTCCAATCAGCGCAAAACGCGCCGCGCTACTCTGCGTCCAATAGATTAACGCGCCTTATATGCTTCTCCTCGCCCGAAAATTCAGTGTTTAAAAATGTTTCCACTATGTCGATTGCAAGGTTGCCGCCTACTATCTCGCCGCCCAGCGCAAGCACGTTGGCGTCATTGTGAAGCCTTGTCATTTTTGCCGAATATGTATCGCCGCACAGAGCGCATCTTACACCCTTTACCTTGTTTGCGGCCATGGATATGCCAATGCCTGTGGTGCAGACGACAATGCCCTTCTCACATTCACCTTTTGCGACTGCCTTTGCGACCGCCTTGCCAAATACGGGATAGTCGCAGGAATCCTTTGAGTAACAGCCGAAATCTTTATATTCAATATTATTTTGCTTTAGGTACCCAATTACCCTCATTTTCAAATCATATCCGCCGTGGTCGCTGCCTACAGCTATCATATCCAGTCCCTCCATTTTTATATATCTTTATACCTTTATGATTTTGTGACCTGCCGCTTTAAGCAGGCGGTTCATAATCGCCTGTTCAAGCCCGTCATTTTTAAAAGCCTCTGAGTAGATAAATTCTACATTTTCATCATCAAATTCACGCAGGAACGTGTAAAGCCTGTTTGCTGCCGTAAGCGGCTCATTTCTGCTGCCTGCGTTTTTTATTACGTCCGCATTGTATTTTGTGACAAGAGTGTCAGTTGCTATGACGCCTGTTTTCTCTCCTCTTTCTTTGTGCAGCTGCGTCTGGCGGTTTATGTATGCCGCCACCTTTTCAGGTTCTCCCTCTACAAGCGCAAGCTCGCCTTTAGGCGCATAGTGCCGATATTTCATTCCTGGCGCTTTGGGAGCCTTGTCCGAAGCCGCGTCAAAAATTGTGACATCTATGTCAGTTTCTCCTATCTCGCGTGAAATCATCGCCTGTGTGATATAGCCTGGGCGGAGTATTGCGGGTATGTCCGTAGTCATGTCTACTATGGTAGATTCAAGCCCTATCACGCCTTCGCTGTCGTCAGCCGCAATTATCATATCTATCCTGCCGTTCATATCCTGTATCACGTATTTTGCCGTGGTGGGACTGGGTTTGCCTGAAAGATTGGCGCTCGGAGCGGCTACATATCCTCCCGCCTGCTTTATAAACTCAAGTGCAACCGGGTGCGAGGGCATCCTTACCGCTACCGTGCCAAGTCCTCCTGTAGTCTGCAAAGGGACTATGTCTGATTTATTCATTATCATTGTAAGCGGTCCTGGCCAGAATGCCTGCGCAAGCTTTTTCGCCTTGTCGGGTATGCTGCTCACAAGCTTGTTAAGGCTGCTTATCTGCGCTATATGGACTATGAGCGGATTGTCGCTCGGCCTGCCCTTTGCCGCGTATATTTTTTGCGCCGCATCGGGATTTAGCGCGTCGCCACCCAGTCCATATACTGTTTCTGTGGGAAACGCTACAAGTCCGCCGCGCTTTATGATTCTGCCTGCCCAAGAAAGCTTGTCAAGAACAGCTGCGGGGGGCTCTGATTTGTTTATGGTGATTATTTGGGTTTCCATTGGGGGCTGCTCCGTTTTATTTGATTAGTTTATTTGCCTTATTTAGCTGTGGACATCTGCATAATTTAGTCTATTGTAGCACAAATGACTGGTTTAATAAAGAGTTTTTTTAATCCATTTCCGCTATCATTGCCATCTCCTCCTTTAGAGTGTCTTCAAGCACGTGGCAGTATAAGTCCATTGTCATCTGGAGCGAATTATGACCGAGCAGCTTTTGCAGGGTTTTGGGGCGCATGCCCTTGGCTATGCAGTTTGTGGCGAAGGTGTGGCGGAGACAGTGAGGGGTGAATGGTTTAAAATTGATTTCAGGATTCTGCTTATTGATTTTTTTAATTAAAAATTTAATGGAGTCTTGTATGTTTGCCGCGTGCAGCGGGCGATTGGTTTTGCTGGTGAATACAAGCTTTTCAAAGCCTTTCAGCGGCGTTATGCCTGATATATTGCCGCTCTGCCATTTTCTCTGCTCCTGCAGCGCTTCTTTTGCCTGTTTTGTCATCGGAATCACTCTCCTCCCTGCCTTGGTTTTTGGCGGGTGAAACTCATATATGCCGTTTCCGTTGTTTGGAAGGTAGCATAAGGTTTTTTCAACTTTAATTATGCTGTTTTCAAAATCCACGCAGTCCCAAGTCAAGCCGATTATTTCGCCTATACGCATACCCGTGTTTAGCGCAACCGCAAAAAATGGATACAGCCTGTCATTTCTTGATGTTTTGTATAAGAGCTGTATTTCTTCTTCCGTTAAAACTCTTTTTTCAGGTTTATCTATATTGTCAATTTTGGTTTTTATGTTAAGCGCGGGATTTTTGGCTATCAGATCAGCCTCCATTGCGCAATTTAATATGTCCACAAGGAGCTTCTTGCAGGCATTTCTTGACGCGTCGCTTTTTAAATTGTTGAATACTGTCTGCAGCAATATAGGATTTAGGCTTGGCAGGCTCAAAGCGCCTATGGTATCGCGCAGACGGTTATACTGAAGGGAATATGTTCTCAGCGTTGTATCCCTGCAGTTCTTTTTGCAGGTATTTATCCAAATTTCATACCAGTCATTCAATGTGATGTCCTGCGCTGAAAAGGCCTTGGCTTGTACGGCTTGAATTAATGCTGACAGTGATTTATCAGGCTGGCTCTCTGGCGGCTGCGCTTCTGAGGGCTGCTCAGGTGACGGATTGGCGGGCGAAGTTTGGTCTTCTATGGTCTGAAGTATTTCTTTGTATGTTTTGGCGTAGATAGTCTTTGTCTTTCCAGAGCTGTCCGTAAAGCGCGCCTGGTAAAGCTTATCCTTCCGCTGGGTTATGCCCCTGCCTAGTTCTTTTCCTTTTAATGATTTTCCCATGTGCTTTTCTCTCCTTTTTGCTTTGTTTTAGCTGACAAATGTTATTTTTTACATATTTATTATAGCATTTTGTTTATTGTTTTTTGTGGAAATGACCTTTTTATTTGCAGGGAATTTTTTATTTTGTATATGTGAAAAGCTCGGGATTACAAGTGTCCCCGTGAGGACAAACCCTGAG
>CANQPM010000028.1 GCA_947625775.1 uncultured Lachnospiraceae bacterium
TTACAACACTGTTTTTGTTGGACTTTGGGATGAAATAGTATTACGGCGTATAATAATGTATTACCGCGAAAAAATTTGTTGGACTTTTGTTGGACTTACAACTTTTTGTTGCACGAAACACTCAATTTTTATTAACTAAAATCTTGAATATCAATCACTGAATAACACACGTTTTCGCTCGATCATCTCGTCGATTCGCTCGATATATTGAGCGACTTCCTTGACATTCTCGCGCCGCTTAATGTTCCCGTCCAGGTACACCCGCTTTGAGATGCTCCCGGCTCCCAATGCCACGATGGTCTGTTTCTCCTCCATAATCAATATATTATAAATCCCATACTTCCCCTCCCGCGCATAACCAACATTTTCAAAATTCCCCGACATATTTTTCTGCCTGTACAGATAATACGGCTTCATTCCAAGCCTCTCTGCGCCCTCTCTTGCGATGCGCATTGTATTGTCCGTGTTTATCAGCATACTGATGCCGTTCTCCTCAATCCACTGGCTGAGCCTTGACGCGCGCTTTATTGCAAGCGAATGAACCGTCAGGCTGTCAGGATTAAGCATTTCTATCTCATGTATCGTATTTTCAACATCTGCCTCAATCTCATTAGGCAGCCCAAGTATCATATCCATGTTTATATTGTCAAAGCCGACACTCCTTGCCATGGCAAATGCCTCTTTTACCTGCAAAACCGTGTGCCGCCTGCCAATCAGCCGCAGAGTTTCCTCCTTCATAGTCTGCGGGTTTATCGAAATTCTGGTAACGCCATATTTTTTCATGACCTCAAGCTTTTCCCGCGTAATGCTGTCCGCGCGCCCCGCCTCAACAGTAAATTCCCTCACGCCGCTAAAGCTAAAGCTTTCCCTAATCTTTCCAAACAGCCGCGCAAGCTCGTCAGCCTCAAGCGTAGTGGGCGTGCCTCCGCCGACATAGACCGTATCAAGCGGCTTACCATTGTAGATTTCCGAAATAAAATCTATCTCCTTAAAAAGCGCATTAAGGTATTCATTAATTCTCTCCTTCCAAGCCGCTATCGGATAAGAGGTAAACGAACAGTAAAGGCAGGTCGTAGGGCAGAACGGTATCCCTATGTAAAGGCTGTAGCCGTCACGGCAGTTGACTGTGTCAAGTATCTGCATTTCACGTCTGGCAATGTCAACGCTAAGCCGCGCTTTCTCATCGCTTACCGCATGCTCCTTCCGTAGCCACTCAACCGCACTGTCATCATCTACACCCTCTGCCAGCATGCCCATCGCAAGCTTGGTTGGCCGCACTCCCGTAAGATTCCCCCACGGAAGTGTCCTTCCCGTATAATCGCACAGCTTTTCATACAGCGTAAGCTTATGCCATTTTTTTGACACTTGTGTCATATTTGAACCAAAATAAGCGGAATAATTTTTCCCTTTCGCGTCAATTCTTATATACAGTTCAAGCCTGAAATCGTAAAACTCAACCCGCACCTCGTTCCCGCAATCATCTTCTACACTGTACTGGGCTATATCCATTGTCCTGATATCATGCTCTGGATAAAACGCCTTTATAAGCGCATGCAAATCATACTGATAATTTATTCTGTTTGTATAAACCCTAATCAACTCTATCCTCTCCTGCCGCCTATCCGTCTTTTGCATTTTTATTTTATACGTAGTCAAACAATAACAACCAAAAACGCACTATGCAAACTTTCTAATATGCCATTAATTAAAAACGTGCCTGAGCATCACCCCAGACACGGATTATATTTTCTCTCATACCCTACTGTCGTCGCATCGCCATGCCCCGAATACAGCTTTGTGTCGTCAGGCAGCGTCATAATGCGCTCTCTGATGGAATCCGCAAGCGCCCTCATCGAGCCCGAATACAAGTCTGTCCGCCCTACAGAGCCGTTAAAAATCGTGTCGCCGCAAAACAGCACATTATCGTCTTTGGCGTAAAAACAGCAGCCGCCCTTTGTATGTCCCGGCGTATGGATTACCTCAAACTCCACTCCCGCCATTGTAAAGACCTGTCTGTCATGAAAATACTCGTCAGCCTCAAATCCGTAAGGCTTTCCAAACCACCCCGAAACATTCCTGTCAGGCTCGCGCAAAATCTCCGCCTCGTCCTCATACGCATAAATCTTAGCGCCGCTAAGCTCCTTTAATTCAAGCGCCCCGCCCGTATGATCGGCATGCCCGTGCGTGAGCAGAACGCCCGCTATTTTTTCAAAGCCTAAGTCTTTGACATCATTCCAGATTACATCTCCGCGGTCGCCTGGATCAATTATCACTATCTCATCTGCGCCTTCCCTGTACACATAGTAGCAGTTCGTCTGCACCCCGCTGAGTACCCTTCTCTTTACCTTCAAATCCGCCAAGCTAATCCCCCCTTATCGCTCTCACAGCTCAAATCCGCCTGAAAATAACTGCTCCAAGCATTTTTCTAAATATACAGAACACTTTAACATTTGCAGAATACCCTCTGCCATTTTAGAGTTTTCCAATATTTTTAGCCTGTCGTCCTCTCAATATCCAGCACATTTTCAATCGTCCGTATCTTATCTATAATGGCATTGAGCTCCTCGCGGCTCCCAATCTCAAAGCTGGTCGCCATAGTAGCTATTCCCTGCTTGCTCGTTCTTGTGTTCATCGAGCGGATATCTATATTTTTCTCAGTGATAGTCTTTGTGATATCCGCAAGCAGACCGTTTCTGTTCTGCGCGTAAATCACAATCTCCGCAAGGAACTTGTCATTTTTGGAATCAAGCACCTCAGGCTGCCATTCAGCGTCAATAAGTCTTGACCGCTCGATATCCGTAAGGCACAGGATATTCACGCAGTCAGTCCTGTGAATGGACACGCCCCTGCCCCTTGTGACAAACCCCACAATCTCATCGCCCGGCACAGGCGCACAGCAGCGCGAAAATCTCACCGCTACATCATGTATGCCGTTTACCGTGATGCCGCTCTTTCCCTTGGGGCGCATCGGCTTATTCTGGTTATTTTCCTGAATAGCCGTCAGAAGCTCATTGTCAGTCACCTGCTTTTTGTGGTCTCTGGCGTAAAGCTCCAGCATACGGTTTACAACCTGACCTTCTTTAAGCGCGCCGTGACCGATTGCCGCAAGTACAGCCTCCCAGTCGTTAAAGCCGTATTTATGCATGACTGAAGCCCTGTATTCAGGCGTATTTACGTCACTTGGGTTTATGCTCTTTGATTTGCAGTAGCTGTACAAAAGTTCGCGGCCTTTTACTACATTTTCTTCCTTAAATTCATTTTTAAACCACTGTGATATTTTATTTTTCGCCTGCGACGATTTGACAATGTTAAGCCAGTCACGGCTTGGACCTTTGGAATTTTGCGACGTCAGGATTTCAATACAGTCGCCGTTGTTTATCTTGTAATCAATAGTAACCAGCTTGCCGTTTACCCTCGCGCCTATCATCTTGTTGCCTACGGCGCTGTGTACGCTGTACGCAAAATCAATCGGCGTAGAACCCGCTGGCAGATTTTTGACATCACCTGACGGCGTAAAGCAATAAACGTGATCCGAAAAAAGATCCAAATCGCTCTTTAAAAGCTTCATAAACTCTTTGTTGTCGGACACGCCCTTCTGCCATTCAAGTATCTGACTGAGCCACGCAAGCTTTTCCTCCTCGCCGCCCGTTGATACTTTGCCGTCGCTTGCCTCCTTGTATTTCCAGTGCGCGGCAATGCCATACTCCGCAACCCTGTGCATTTCAAAGGTTCTTATCTGTATCTCAAACGGCTGTCCCGTCGAGCCGATAAGCGTAGTGTGGAGCGACTGGTACATATTTGCCTTCGGCATAGCTATATAGTCCTTAAAACGCCCTGGCATCGGCTTATACATCTCATGGATAACGCCAAGCGCCGCATAACAGTCCTTCACGGAGTCAACAATAATCCGCACGGCAAAAAGATCATATATCTGCTCTATGGTTTTGCCCTGGTTTTTCATCTTTTTGTAAATGCTGAAAAAGTGCTTGACGCGCCCGTCTATCTGCGCCTGTATTCCCGCGCCTAAAATGTGCTCCGATACCTCGTCCACAATATCCTGCACATACTTCTCACGCACGCTTTTCCTGAGGGCAATCTTTTCCACTAAATCATAGTACGCGTCGGGCTCGAGATATTTAAGCGCCAGATCGTCAAGCTCTATCTTTATAGTGGAAATGCCGAGCCTTTCCGCAAGCGGCGAATAGATGTCAAGCGTTTCACGCGCAATGCGCTTCTGGCTTTCTGGTGATTTGTATTTGAGCGTGCGCATGTTGTGAAGCCTGTCGGCAAGCTTTATCAGTATTACGCGAATGTCCTTTGCCATAGCAAGGAACATTTTGCGCAGATTTTCAGCCTGCAGCTCCTCGCGGCTGTTGAGCCTGTCTGGCGCGGCGTCGCCCGTGTACTGCAGCTGTTCAAGCTTTGTCACGCCGTCTACAAGCAGCTCGACATCGGGTCCAAACTGCGTTTCAAGCTCCTCGTTTGTCATAATGGTGTCCTCGACGACATCATGAAGAAGCCCCGCGATGATAGTTTCCTTGTCAAGCTCCAAATCGGCAAGGATAATCGCCACACACAGCGGATGGATAATGTACGGCTCGCCTGACTTGCGCACCTGATCCTTATGCGCTTCGCACGCCGTGGCATACGCCTTGTCAATCATGCTTATGTCGTCTGACGGGTGATATTTATGCACACGGCGAATAAGCCCCGCATACAGCGCGTCAGGGGACTGAAATTCTTTGATATATTCAATTCTGCGTTCGTCTATTCTTTGGGATTTCGCCCTGCTGCCTTTTATAATTAGAGAATCCTCATAGGTTCCTGTCTTAGCCTGTTTGTCCTCTGACATTCCCAATCACCAGCCATTTTAGATTAAAATTATTTTCCCTCATATTTTATAGCAGAATCAAGCCTGTAGCCCGCAAGCCTTTCGCGTCCCTTCAAGCCCGCAAGCTCCATAAGCACTACAACGCCGACAACCTTGCCGCCAAGAGATTCAATTAATTTAATCATAGCCTCTGTCGTGCCGCCCGTAGCGATCAGATCGTCAACTACAAGCACTTTTTGTCCCGCTTTGATGGAATCCTTATGCATCTCAATGGTAGCCGTGCCGTACTCAAGCTCGTAATCAATGGAAACTGTCTCAGCAGGAAGCTTTCCCTTCTTTCTGATGAGGACAAACGGCTTGTGGTTGTTGTACGCTATGGGCGTGCCGAAAATAAATCCCCTCGACTCGGCGCCTACTACAACGTCATAATCCAAATCCTTGACAAGCTTTTCCATCTCGTCAATCGCAAGATGCAACCCGTCCGCGTCCTGCAAAACGCTTGTGACATCGCGGAACATTATGCCCTTTTCAGGGAAATCAGGTATGGTTCTCACGTATTCTTCCAATTTCTTCATAGGTCAGCACTCCATTTCCATAAAATTATAATAATAAATTATAGTATTATTTTATAAATAAGTCAATTATAATATGTTCAATGACTGGGCATCAATGACTGGACAGCCAATTTATTATCAAACACTAAACAAACAACTTCTCTCAAATCCCTTATCTCAAAATCAATCCTTACCTCGCCAGACATCTCATCTGGCAAAGCCCTTGCCTTCCCGTCGGGATTGTACCAGCAGCACAAAATCCCCGCATTATTCCCTCCAAGCATATCACTTGTAAGCGAATCCCCCACAATCATTATCTCATCTTTGTTTATACCATTGTCAATATTTCCAAACACATACTCAAAAAATCCCGCATTTGGCTTCTCCACTCCAATCACATCAGAAATAAAAACTCCGTCAAGCAGCTTGTCAAGCCCTGAATTTGCAAGCTTTCTGCTCTGTGCTGCGAGTGTCCCGTTCGTTACCGCATACTGCAGGACTTTCCCTTTTAGCCTTTTTACAGCCGCCTCTCCGCCCACGCAGAAAAACGCTTTATCCCCAAGCCTTATCTGATACTCCGCGTTAAACGCCGCCGCCTTTTCCACGGGCAGCCCCATTAGCGCAAAAAAATCCTCAAACCGCCCTTCAAGCACGCGCTTTTTCTCAATCTCACCGCGTTCAAGCCGCTCCCAATAGCCCCTGTTTATCTTGGAATACTGCGCTATCATCTCATCCGTACATTCGCCAAGCCCGAATATATCAAAGCACTTTCTAATCGCATAGCTCTCCGCTTTGTTGAAATCCAAAAGCGTGTTGTCAATATCCCATAAAACCGCCTTAATCATCTCACCCCTCCATACCGCATTGACAGTACATCATAATTAAAATACAGCGCCCGCAAACTGTATCCTTTGTCTGCGGACGCCTGTTTTTCTTGCCTGAAAACCGTTTAGGGACGATTATCTGTTCATTTCAAGCTGCGGGCCTGTTGACTGGTGGTTTCTTATGATAGAATCAATCTCCCTCAGATTTGACGAAGGCAGGTCGCCTGGTATTGTGTTCTTTACAGCCGCCGTAGCGTTGCCGTACTCCATAGCCTTCTGGCAGTCCATATTGTGGGCGAGAAGTCCGTAGAGCGCGCCTGAAATATAGGCGTCACCGCTGCCGATACGGTCTACGACGTCAATATTTTCATATGCGGGTTCCTGCACGAAACGATCGTTGATTGCGTCGTAAACGCACGAGCCGAATGAATGTACCTTTGGAGAATGTACCGTGCGCTGAGTAGATGCGACTACGCTGATTTTGTAGTCCTTTGTAAAGCTTTTCATCATCTCCTGCACTGTGCCTTCTTTTTTAAATGTAAGCCTTGCCGTCTCCTCCGAGCAGAAGAACACGTCTACATATGGAAGTATCTGCTCTATGCACTCCTTTGCCTCCTCGCCTGTCCAGAGGTTGCCGCGGAAGTTTACGTCAAACGAAATGAGCGTGCCGTGCTCCTTGAAACGCTTAATCATCTCGATTGCCGTCTTCCTTGTCTCGGGGCAGAGCGCAAGCGTGATGCCTGTCGTGTGGAAGCATCTTGAAGCGCTGAACATTTCCTCTGGGAAATCATCTATTGATATATCTGCAAAAGCGGTGCTCTTTCTGTCGTAAATTACATTCGGCTTTCTGGGATGCGCGCCGTATTCATAATAATAGATGCCAAGACGCGCGTCCTTTGCATGGTCGTAAACGAGATAGTCGTCGCTCACGCCGCAGAAACGCACTCTGTTCTGTATGTAATTGCCAAGGTCGTTGGCGGGAACCTTTGAAATGATACCTGTCCTGAGACCTAAGAGCGATACTCCCGATACTACGTTTAATTCTGCTCCGCCTGCCTGCTTTTGAAACGCGTCTCCTCTGGTAAGACGCTCATTTACGGGCGGTGAAAGACGCAGAAGTATCTCGCCAAGCGCCAGTAAATCAAATCCTCTTTTTTTCATAACACACCACGACCTTTCTAAATTTATTGAATTTATGTACTAATGTATATAGTTTATCATACAAATTTGGAAATTTCCACATTTATTCAGATATTTAGCAGATATTTTTTGTATATTTTTTGTGAAATAAATATATTTTTTCATTAATCTAAATTTCCAGAATGATTGCATGCTTATTAAGTCACAATTTCTCGCCCTTGCCAAATATCCCCCACATTGCTATAATTATTTATAACAATTTTTATTTGGGGGGACTATTATTTATGAAATTCCGTGCATTGGCGCTAAGCTGTATATTTATGACGCTTTTTTCCATAGGGGGGTGCGGCAGCGCAGGCGCAAAGGGTGTTAAGCTCGATCCTGACAATCCCACGCACATTACCGTGTGGCACTATTACAACGGCACTCAGCAGATTGCGTTTGACCAGCTCGTTGAGGAGTTTAACCAGACCGAGGGCAAAAAGCGGGGCATTTATGTGGAGGCTGCAAGCCAGGGCAATGTCAACGACTTGGAAAGCAGCGTGCTTGCCGCGTTCAACGGCGAGGTCGGAAGCGACACCCCGCCTGATATTTTTTCATCATATGCCGATACCGCATATACTATCGAGCAGATGGGCATGCTTGTCGATTTAGACGAGTATATGACGGAAAAGGAGCTTGATACATATGTCGATTCTTTTATAGAGGAGGGGCGCATCAGCGCTGACGGGAAGCTGCGCATTTTTCCCACTGCAAAATCAGGCGAGGTCTTTATGATGAGCAAGACCGACTGGGACGAGTTTTCGGCGGAAACGGGCACTTCTCTTGACGCTCTGGCGACAATGGAGGGCGTAGCGGAAACCGCGCAGCTCTATTACAACTGGACTGACGCGAAAACAACCGACATTCCAAACGACGGCAAGGCTTTCTATGGCAGGGACGCCATGGCTAACCTCTTTATAATAGGCTCGCAGCAGCTTGGCGTGCAGCTTTTTAAGCTTGAAGACGGCAATGTCACTCTCCAGCTCGACAAAGACGTTATGCGCAGGATATGGGACACATATTATGTGCCTTATGTAAAGGGGTATTTTTCTTCATACGGGCGTTTCCGCTCCGACGACGTGAAAATCGGCGAGATTATCGCCTACACGGGCTCCACTTCATCGACGAACTATTTTCCCGACACCGTGGAAACAGACGGCGGCACAAAAGAAATTGACTATATGATACTTCCCGCTCCTATTTTTGAGGGCGGCAAAAGCTATATGGTGCAGCAGGGCGCGGGAATGGTAGTCACCAAAAGCACGCCCGAGCGCGAGTACGCCTCTGTCGTATTTCTGGAATGGTTCACGCAGACCGACAACAACCTTCTTTTCAGCTGCACATCAGGATATATGCCTGTCAAAAAGGAGGCGTTTTCAAAAGAAAAGCTTGACGCCACCATAAAGGACAAAGGGCTTGAAGTTTCAGCCAAGACCTACGACACTATGATTTCGTGCTTCGATATGACAAAAACGTCAACCTTCTATACCGACAAGGCATTTGAAAACGGGGCTGCGGCGCGCAAGGTGCTGGAATACAATCTGTCCGACAAGGCGGCTGCCGACCGTGAGCTTGTGCTTGAAAGGCTGGACAGCGGAATGAATCTGTCGGAGGCAACGCAATGGCTTATAGACGATACGGCATTTGAAGCGTGGTATGCGGACTTTTATCAGGCGCTCATGGATGCCATTTCATAAAGACGAGATTTCATAAATAATTTGGCAGGGGAGGATTAAAAATGAAACGAAGGCAGTCAAAACCAAAGCATATTTTCAGACTGTTTCTTGTACCGCTTTTGCTGCTGGTAGTTATGCAGGCTGTACTTTCGTTTGGGACAGTTATTTTCGGCGGCACTTTTTCTGCTCTGCGCAATTACTCCATAGACCGCCTAAGCCAGGTGACGGAAACGCGCCAGATTATCCTTGAAAACAATATGGTGCAGCAGTGGTCAGCCATTTCCGAGGAATACGAGACGGCAAACCAGACGCTTTCAGACCTGCTTTCCGAACGCAATGTGACGCTTGATGCATTTTTTTCAAGTGATGAGCTGCAGCAGGAATTTCTCACGGAGATTTTGCCCACTTGGGGATATATGATGCGCAAAAACTCCACGACTGGCGTTTTTATAATACTCGGTAAGCCCGACATTGAAAAAAACGGCGGCTCGCTCAACTCCATATATATACGCGACAGCGATCCTGATTCAAATCCCGCTGACTATTCGGATTTTCTGCTTTCTGTGGGCTCGTCAAACATTGCAAAGGAGTACCGCATACCTTTTGACCTTCAATGGAAATCAAAGCTTTCCGTGCTGCCCTTAGGCGTGCGCGCAGCCGATGACTTTTTTTACCAGCCTTACATGGCAGCCAAGGAGCAGCCAAAGCATGACGCTGAAAATTTATGCTATTGGAGCCGCCCTTTCTGCCTTGAGGACAATTCAGCCAAGGATTCCTACTATATGGTGACATACTCCGTGCCGCTCTCTACCGAAGACGGCGAGCTTTACGGCGTTATGGGCATTGAAATTTCGATTCCGTATCTGACCGAGGCTATACCCTACCGCGAGATAAACTCAGTCCAGAACGGCGGCTATCTTATCTTAGAGCCGTCGCAGGACAACGCCTATGACATTATCTGCTCATCTGGTCCGCTTGTCACGCAGGCGGCTGATGAGCTTGGAAGCATAGAGATTGAACCCACAAAGTATTCCGAGCTTTACCTTATGAAAAATTCGGGCGCGGGTGAGTCGCTCTACCTTGTGATAGAGCCGCTGCGCCTTTACAACACAAACACTCCGTTTTACAGCCGAGGCTGGTATCTGGCGGGAGTCGAGACGCACAGCTCGCTGTTTGGATTGAGCTCACAGCTTTTGGGCATTTTTATTGCCGCTACGCTCTCCTCTCTTGCGATTGCGGTACTCCTTGCATATCTGCTTGTAAACTATATCACGGGACCGATAAGGCGTCTGCATGAATGTATTGCCGCCAGCAAGGGCAATGAGCTCAATTATTTTGAGACGGGACAGGTGGTGGAGGTTGACAATCTCTACAGCACTATTTCAAGCCTGATGCAGCGGCAGAAGCAGGCTGAGTATGACCTTTTGGAAGAAAAAGAGCGCTACCGCCTCGCCCTGCGCAACAACTCGGATATCCTTATAAATTTCGATATGGACACAGGCAGGGCAATATTTTACAACCTGCAGAATGACAGCCGCGACGAAATAATAGTGAATAATCTGCTCGACAGGCTAAAGACGGGCGATTTCATACACCCGTCAGACAAGCGTGTTTTGATTGCGCGCATCCAAAATATGCAGTCTGAGCTTTCCATAGCCTTCCGCTCCAAGTGGTACACTCCCGACGGCGATTACCAGTGGTTTGAGCTGAACGGCAAGGCGCTCCCCGCCACAGACGACAAACATTCCACCTTTATAGGCTCCATGCACAACATAAATGACCGCAAGCAACAGGAAAAGGAGGAGTACGAGCTGCTCCATATCGATCCGCTCACGCACCTTTACCGCAGGACATCAGGGCTTGATATTGTGCGCAGCAGTATTCAGGGCGGACATAAGGGCTGCCTGCTTTTGATGGACGTAAAGGGATTTCTGCACATAAATGAACAGTTCGGGCTTGTGGTAGGCGACACCATACTGGAGGAGCTCGGCAATATGATGCTCGAGTGGAAACAGTCTGTTGACGCCGCAAAGGTTACTCTTGTGCGGATAGGCGGAGACGAATTTATGGCGTGGCTTGAGGATTACGAGCCAGAGGCAGGCAAAAAAGCCGCCGCCGAGCTTTGCCGCAGGGCTAAGGACATTTATCCTGATGAAAATATTCCCATACAGCTTATGTGCGGAATCGCCATGTCCTACGGCGGCGACTACAGCGCAGCGTATGCGAGGGCTGAAAAGGCGCTTGCGCAGTCAATTGAGCGCAATGAGATCTGCGTCTCCGATGACGATGCCGCCGTTCTTGAAAATGTGCCGCACATAGACCTTACGCCGATTGAGCATATCAGCATGCCGCTAAGGAATATCGTGCCGCTTACCTTCAGCTTTTTTGACAAGAGCAATGATGTTGACGGCATTATCGCCGTGCTGTTTCCAAAGCTTGGCAGGTATTTTAATGCTGACGATATATGCCTCGTGCAGGTAAACAGCGAATTTTATACCGTAAAAACCATATACCAGTGGCACAGGGCGCCAAATGCTGCTGATGACGACGAGCTTGTGCATTTTACGGCTGAGGAATTTTTTGAATATGAGTACGCGCTCTGGGGCGGGCAGCCCTTGAGACTATCCTTAAAGGAGCTTTCCGCAGAGCAGCGCTACTATCTGCGCGTGCCTATCGGAAAAAGCGGCATCGCCTATCCGCTGTACGACAACGGCAAATACACTGGCTGCGTGCTGTTTCTGCGCTCCAGTGAGCCGCAGAAATGGGCGGAGGCGCAGAAAAATGAAATGCATGAGGTTGTAAAAATCCTTGAATCCAACTTAAACCGCCAGCGTTATGACTCGGCAAACCGCGCAAAGAGCGATTTCCTGTCGCGCATGAGCCACGAGATACGCACACCGATGAACGCGATTATCGGCATGACTTATATCGCGCAGACGCACAAGGACAACGCGGAGCTAATTTCCGAGGATTTGGGCAAAATCAGCCAGTCGTCGCAGTATCTGCTCGGCATTATCAACGATATCCTTGATTTGTCAAGAATCGAGAGCGGAAAGCTTACCATAGAGCATGAATCCTTTAACCTGCTCGAACTGATTGAAAATGTCGGCAACCTGATACGCCCGCAGGCGCAGGGCAAGGGGCTCAATTATGTGACTGATATTTCGGTTTCAAGCCCGCATTTAATAGGTGATTCACTGCGCATAAACCAGGTGCTTATAAATCTGCTTGGAAACGCTGTGAAGTTTACTCCCGAGGGCGGCACGATAACGCTTGGCGTAGCTCAGCAGGACGATGAATATGTGCGTTTTTCCGTAAAAGATACAGGCATCGGCATAAGCGCTGAAAACCGTCTGAGGGTTTTTGAGGCATTTGAGCAGGCGGAAGGCAGCACTACGCGCCAGTATGGCGGCACGGGGCTTGGACTTGCGATAAGCAGCCGTCTTGTGCGCATGATGGGCGGCATTATCGAGCTTGAAAGCGAGCTTGGAAAGGGAAGTGAATTTTTCTTCTCTGTCCTGCTGCCAAATGACAGCTCTGAAAAGGACAGCGAGGTCAAGGCTGTTTCAAGCGAAGATGTTTCCATTGCGGGGCTTCATATCCTGCTTGTCGAGGACAATGAGCTTAATATAGAGATTGCGCAGACTATACTTGAGATGGAAGACGCGGTTGTGACGCAGGCGCACAACGGACAGGAGGCGCTTGATATTTTCACAGCGGGCGCTGAGGGCGAATTTGACTTGATTTTGATGGATATTCAGATGCCTGTTATGGATGGCTTGGAAGCGACAAAACAGATACGCCAGTCGCAGCACCCTGACGCGGCGAAGATACCTATTATCGCCATGACGGCGAACGCGTTTGACGAGGATATGAAAAAGTCAGTGGAGAGCGGCATGAACGGGCATTTGTCAAAGCCGCTGGATATTGGGAAATTGTTTGAGACTATTGCGGAGGTTATGAGGTGATAACCTCCGCAAAATATTTACCGATTTTTGCTATCATTTCGAGCGCTGCACTTTTCATCTCCTGCGGAAACGCGGTAAGCACAGGCGCGGTTTCAAAGCTTAAAACATTATTGTATTTTATCGCCTTTAAGCCATTTATGAAGCCTTTCCAGTCTGTCGAGACGGTATTTTCACGGCTTTTTGTAAAGGTAAACGGTATCTGGTGCAAATCGCCCATGCCATCATTATCATGAATGTGGAGCACCTTTATACGGCTGCCAAGACATGTGATGAAACGCTCAAAGTCAATTCCCACAAGATTGGCGTGACCTGTATCAAAGCAGAAGCCAAGCACCTCCGCCCCGTACTTTTCGTTTATCATATCAATCCTTCTCGCCGCCTTTCGCGCGTCACAGCATGGTCCCTCTACGATATGACCGCCTATGCTGTTGTAAATGTTTTCTACGCAGACTGTAATTCCCATTTCGCGCGCCATAGGGGCAAGAAACTCCAGAAATTCCTGTGTCCGCTCCCATTCCGCTTCCTCTGAGCCGAGATTACGCGCAAGCTTAAAGCCATGCACCACAATATATCTGCACTCAAAAAAATGGCATATCTTCATGCTTTTTACGGCGACTGTCTTCTTAAGATAACTGTTTAATTCTTCATCCGCACTCGGCACATAATTGGGATAGGGCATGTGCATCTGGTTTATCTGTATGCCTGCTGCGGCTGCGGCTTTTTTATGCGGGGCAAAAAAAGCTTCAAGCTCTGTTTCCGACTTGTCAAAAAAAGTATTTACTTCATGCCTGTACAGCGATATATTGCTAAGGTACGCATTAAGGCTGAAATCAGCACAGGAAAACCCTGCGGACTTTAACAGCTCAAAGCCTTTTTCCGGATTGCTGTCGTCAACTGCATTTTTAGTCTGTACGCCTATTTTAAGCATATTTCCTCCAAACATTTAAACATTTTTGCCTCATCTCTTTATTCTGTCAAAATGAAAAGACGGCATGTATTCATCATTAAAAAACTCTATATTTTTTACTCCCATACGCTCAAGCTGCTTTTCTATTTCCCTGTAGTAGATATTGCAGATAAATATGCCGCAGCCGTCGGGCACGGATTTAAGCGCTTCTGGCGGCTTTACCTCTAACCCGCAAAAGCTTGTGCCCCAGAGTGATTTATTGTTGTCGCAGGTAAACAGCGGAGGATACTTTTCGCCGTAGCATTTCATATAATTCCTGCACATGTTTCCCGCGCCAAAAAGGGCTATGGAACTGTATTTTTTCAGATGCGCTTCTATCTCAATCTGCCATTTAAAGTAATCTGCGACAGATTTAGCCAGCGATACGAGCTGCGGGCGCAGCAGCGGTGAAAAACCTGCCGCCGTGTCGGAAAAATCCATGATAAGCTGTCCGTCAAAGCTTATTTTTCTAAGACCTCTGATGAGTCCGAGCCAGTCCGTCTGAACCGAACCGTTGCTGACGCAGGTAAACGGTAGGAGCGACGCCTCGCTGTGACCGTCGCAATCGCGCAAAATCACAGCCTTTAGACGTGTGCCAAGCGCTGATGTAAATTCGTACATATCCTGTCCGCACAGATTGCTTATACCCGTGTCAAGGCAGAAGCCGAAGCGTTCTTCACCCGCTTCACTGTTTAGCCTGTCAATCCATTCTGCGGCAGCATATGCGTCTGAGCATATGCCGCGCACGAGGTGTCCGCTGACATTTCTGCATTGATTCTCCAACAAGATTGTTACCTGATTTTCTCTTGCTGTTTTTACAAGCCCAAGAAAAAACTGCTTATTCGTTTCCCATATATCTGAAATACCGAAAAAAAGTGAACGGATGATAATATATCCGCACCCTGCCTGTCCACAGATTTTTATGCTCTCCTCCGCAAGCTGCCGCATTGTATTATTCAGGTTTGTACGTTTTGTATCCCGTAAAAGATATGGCGCGCGGGCAACTGGCATAGCCAAACCGCTTTCTTTTGCCTTCGCAAGAAAATCGCCTATTTGCTCCTGCAGCAATCGCGGTTTTTCTACTATTTTTTCCGCCTTATGTGCACACAGATTCCTCTTTCCGAAATTTTCCAATATCCATGTCGGGCAGACCATCGAAAAGTCTAAAAATAACAGCTGAAAATCCGCATTTTTCATATCACGTATTCCCTGCCCCGGTCTTTCGATGTCACAGATTCCCTTGTGTGAACATAAAATCTGCATCCTTTTTCTCCTCTTCTTTTTCTTCCTGTCTTTGTTCCAACTGTACTTTTAATTTTGTAGAGCTTACCTTTTCCGTATATGGAAAAAACACAATGTCTGCCCCATTCCTCCGCAGAAATTCCTGATCAGCCTGCCAGCCGATATTGTCTCCATGATCATCGCCTGAGAACATGCAGTCAAATTGAAACAGCTTATACGCATCACGGATGCCGCCGTAATCAACGGGCAATGCCTCGACCAGATCCGTATACCTGCAGGATTTTAAAACCTCCACACGGTCATCACAGGGAATCACGGGATACTTGTTTTTTTGCCTGTATGCCAATTCATCCGGCACTACGCCGACAATCAGGTAATCACATTGCTCTTTTGCCCGACGAAGAATATTGACATGCCCGACATGAAACATGTCAAATACGCCTGCTACGTAGCCGATGTGGTATTTTTTTTGTTCACTATTTTTCCGTTCAGGATCTGAAGCAGCCGCGGGACGGCTGATTGCATAGGATTTACCCGAATCGTAAACCGCATAATTTTTTATCCCCATTTCCTCAAGCTGCTTGATTACAGACAGATAATTCTTAATGCAGACTATTACCTTATAATTATCCTTCTGCAAATCTTTTAACATTTTCGGGGACTGTATGAGTATTCCCTCTACCTCCTGTCCCCATCTGCCCTCACTATTATCAACAACCGCAGTTATTGGATAGTATCTGCCGTACATAACGATAAACCGCTGTGCAAATCTTCCCGAACCAAATAGAATCAATTTTCTGCCGTTTATGTTTTTAAAGATATCCGTAAAAATTCTTTGATATTCATTTTCTGAGTAATTCATGCGCTGACGGTTTACGTTAATAATCTCAACATTCCGCCTCAGCCTTTCATGGTAAATGCGCAGCGGCTCTTCATTGCGTAACTTCACAAGGAAATCCCATTCCATCCGTTGCAAATTTTCACGGTTTTTATTTAATCCATAACGTTCAAAAAGCACTGTTTCTGGCATAATTTTACGAAATTCCGCATTACCGGAATAAAATGTCGCAATTATTCGCATGATGATCGCATCCGCAGGATAATATTCCTCACAAAACTCCTGATCGTAAAAAACAAACTTCCCGTCTATGTAAAAACTGTTTAACGGCACCATATCCAAGTAGCCTTTTTGAAGTATGATTCCGTTTTCACCGTCTGATTCTGCAATTTCGGATGATTGCAGAATCAAATCCCTGAATTTATCCATCTCATTTAAAAATCGCTGCCTGTCTGTGTACAAAAGACGTTTTAAATACAGCTGGCCTGTTTCTGCATCCATATATGGCATAACATAAATGCCGTCTTTTATTTCCGCATCAACAACAGCAATGCCATGCTGCTTCAAGTCTTCATTATGTTTGACAAGCTGTTTTAAACGTTCTTTTCCCGTTTCACTGACCGCATGTTTTTCAACAGAACCGTTTTCTCTTATAACCGTAAGCAGCGCATTTTTCGGACCGCGTTCCATGGAGCTTGTTACATGCAGAACATCTGAAAATTTCCCGTTCAGCGGACACTCAATCAGATATGCATTTGCCATCGCATGAAACATTCCATTGGCAATCAGTGTGCCGTACAATGTTTCTTCTTCCAGAAAAACCGTATCCGGATAATTATATGTCGGGAAAATGCGGTTTGACAGATCTTCATTTGGAAGATAATCTTCAGCATAAATAAGGCTGGGATTATTCAGGTCTGTCAGCACAGAATAAAACTTATGATGGATAAAATGCGAGCTTTCAAGCATTGCTTCTATCTCCTGCTTCGCATATGTCCTGCCGCGAAAATCATCTTCTTCGCGCATATATGCCCTGCGGTAGTTCTCAACGCCGTCGAAGTTGCGCCCCGTATACGGATCGCGGTCGCCGCAGAAATAACGCAGTCCTATGCGGTTATTCATTCCCAAAAGCAAAGTTCCAGATGGCTTCAACAGAATATGGAATATTTCAAGCAGATTTTCCAGCACGGCTTCCTGTTCCAGTTTCTCTATGCATACGATATAATCAAATAAGCTCAACCAGCTTTGCTGCCAGGACTTTTCGTAAAGCTGCTCGCAATTTACAGAAACTAATATTAAATTTTCTTCAAAAATAAGTTCTGCTAATGCGTCTGATTCATCGCCTATGTATAATACTTTTGAATTTCTCTTAAACCTGTACCATTTGAGTAAACCTTTTTGTATTCCTCGTATTAGATTTTCTGTATCTTCCATAATGGTCCTCCATATCACCAACATACAATCCGTCCATTGCTTACGCCAAGTGCAAGGAGCTGCTCTTTCATATCCTTCTTATATTTCCTGCTGGTAATAACATACAACGCATCGGGCATTTCGCTCACCGCTTTCTCAGGTTTCCACACTTCACAGCCATCAATTTTATTACCGATAAGTCTTTCTGCATTATCTGCAGCCCCTATAAACGGCAGCCCCATAGATACCATATATGCGAAAAGCCTTTTTCCCCTTCCAAGACACCCAAACAGAACAACGCCATTTTCTTCTTTTGCCACGCGCTGCAATATTTCCCATAACTTCTTATGTTGTGCTTCTTCTGCACATGAAGCTTCATCAATATGCCTTGCCGATTCCTCCTCATTCCACTCTATCATGCCTTCTGCCATACCGCGAAAACCGCAAAGCCTATACTTTTCTATCATTCCCCGATCTTTCTCCAGCTCTGCCCTATATCTTTTGAAAAGCCTGTTTCTGTTTTCACCTTTTAGATTCAGATACGCCATATTTCCGAAAAAATCCTGATATTTCCATTGAAGAGCCTCATGCCATACCCATTCATCTGTTATTCCTCTTCTGTGCAGCTCATTCCATAAATAATCGTGCTCATCTGCTATCACGACTGTCTTTGTGGAATCATGCATCGACGAGCCCGGGTTATCCGTCCTATACCAATACAATGCCTGATCCAGATGATACATCCGTTTTGCCAATACACTTATCAGAAACCGAAAAGACATATCCTGATAGGAAGCTCCCGGCGATTCATTCATTATTATGCCTTCACTTATTAGAAAACTCTTCTTGAAAAGTCCTGTCCAATACCGTGAAATCAGCAACGGAATCCTGCTGCTTAAATCATTTTCTATTACTTTATTGTACTCATCAGGTCCATACATATGAACAATACTGCTGCATCGACGGCTACCCATGTCAAAAAAAGAATAATAGTCTGCATTGACAAAATCGACATCTTCTTTTTCCATAATTTTATACAAAACAGAAAGCATATTTGTATCATAAAAGTCATCCGCTTCCAGCACTGATATATATTCTCCATGTGCTTCCTGTATTCCACGGTTTATTTTATGGCCATAACTTGTGTTTTTATCCTGTATTATTCGTACCCTGTTGTCTCTTACTGCATATGCTTCCAAAATTTCCGGTGTCTTATCCGTGCTTCCTCCATCTATGCACAAAATTTCCAGGTTTTCATAGGTCTGGTTTAACAGGCTGTCCATGCACTCACGTATGTATGGTTCGGAATTGTGTACGGTAACTATGGTTGAAATTAATTTTTTCAACGGATAATTTTGCATATTTGCGCACTTCCAATCATATATGTTCTTTTCCGTTCATTTTATCAAATAAATGCACTATTCTTTAAGTCATTTGATACTATCTTTTTGACTCATCTGACAAACACCCTGCCTAATTGCAAATTTCTCTGGATGTTCCTGATAATATTGCATCATCCTTTTCTTTTGACATCCAAAAGCTAAATGTCCGGCAAGAACATTGAAAATCTCATAAATTGCCATGTCCTTTTCTCTATTATCCGCACAAATCCAACGTTCGTCCCCTCCCATTCCTGAGCCCTCATTATTGTCAGGCCATCCTCCCATCATAGCCCATCTTTCTCTCGTATACATAATGCATCCGATGTTATAATAACTGTCTAAAACACTGTATCCCGTATTTTTCAAAAACCTCTCTGCCATATTATCAAATGAATCCATTGTATTCCAAAAATATTCCGCAGTTTCAACCACATCTTGTACTGCACTATATCTGCTCCTATATGCTCTGCCAAAATTGCTTTCATATTCTTCTTTTTTCCCGATCAGTTTCAGATAAGAAACATATCCACAACAATTAAGTGGAATTACAGGCACTGCAAACCCTATCCTATACTCTCCCTGTTCTTCTATATGCTGATATTGACTAATCATTTGTTTAAAAAAACCTTCACTGATAAAAATGTCTTCATCCATTTTAATAATATATTTTGCGTTGGGGTGTAATTGTAATACAAGATTTTGGATAAAGCATACCTGATTTCTGTCCGTATATAAATATGACCAGCCATTCTCTTTCGCAATACTTTCCAATTCTTTATCAAATATTCCAGAAGATACGATACAATAATCAAAGCTATCATCTTTAAAAAGTGATAACCTCTTCAAAGTATTATCCCATAATCCCCTTTCATATCCCGCAAGTATATAACACAAATTATTACTTCCACGGCTTCTATCAATGAAATGATATGGTATATCTGATTTTTTTGATTTGTAATCCCAGTTCAAGTCACGCAGATTATACACTCTTAATATATTGTATAGACTTAACTGCCGACAAATGGATTCTGCAAAATCCGTTGAAAGCAATACTATAAAATCGTCCTGTTTCATTTCTGCAAGCTCATATGGTCTTATTATAGGTATTCCCTCCCATTTATTCCAAAAAGTATATTTAAAGTTATCTACTATGGCAATTATTTTATCATTCCCATATTCATTTTTAATCCATTGCGTAATTTCAGCTGTCTGCACTCCTATCCCCCATAAAACAATAGAAGTTTCCATCTTTTTTGTATTCTTTAAAGCTTTCAAATTTTCAATAATCACTGAATTACTCATTGCCATTCCTCTGCTTTCATTCAATCTATTTTTCACTCTCTAAAAGACATAATCCGTGAACCGTCAATTCCCATTGTCACCAGCTGCTTTTTGATATCTTCTTGATGTCTTTTTACGGAAATAATTATTTTGGCGTCAAGATACTGTGTCAATAGCTTTTGAGGACATTGCACACTATATCCGCAATATTCCGTTTCCCACAATTCATGGTTATTATCACAAAATGCAGCAATGACTATATTATGCCTGTCAAAAAAGAGCAGGCTTTCCCTTCCATAATTCCCGCACCCAAAAATAATTATTCTGCTGTTTCCAATTCGATAAAGCAATTCCTTTTCCGCACATTCTTTCTCCCTCCAATGTTTCTTCCATTCATCACAAAAGACTTTCTCATTGTTTATCAGAATATTTGCTTTCTCCCATATATATTCACCCACATTCCCAGCTGTGACTCTGTGGTTCTTTACTGCTTCTTGCAATGTTTCCTTAAACCATTCAATGATTGGTCTGAACTCTAAAATAAAGTTCTCATTACACTGCATGGCTTTTTCATACTCTCCTACGAATATATGCATCATCCGTCCGTACAGGTAGCTGTAAAAGAGTTCTTTGTTTCCTGTGATGATTCTCTCTTTCAATAATCTGCTGTACTCTTGGTATGCAAAACGTATTCCGCATGGCTTATTGGATGAAGAATCGCTGTTATCCCGCCTATAGTAATAAAGCATGTCTTTTATATACATGCCTCTATTTGCACAACATAACAACAGATGCCCAAAACTGATATCCTGAAATGCTGCACCTTCTGTTTCGCTCAAACTAATCCTGTTCTTTTTCAGGAAATCCCTGCGGTAAATACCTTTCCATATGTTGACATCGCGCAGATACAACTCCGGGAAATCCTCCACGGAAACCACTTTCCCATACAATTCATCATTATGCCATACTCTACCCTTATCGTAAATCCTGTGCCCATTACCCAGTGTACGAAATCCTTTGAAATCCGCTTTTACAAAATCAAGGTCATTTTCTTCTGCAATTTCATACAGCTTCTCATACATGTGCATTTCAATGAAATCATCCGTTTCCACAACCGCAACGTATTTTCCCTTTGCCATATGAAATCCCATATTTACCTGTCTGCCATAACTCTTTTTGTTGCTTTGGATTACTTTTATGCGCTCATCATTCTTTGAATACGCTTCAAGAATTTCCAGCGTCCCATCCGTGGAACCAGCATCAATGCATAAAATTTCCAATTCCGACAGGCTTTGATAAGCCACGCTGTCAATACATTCTCTAATATACTTCTCAACATTTAACGAAGGTAAGATAACTGTTACCAAGGGTTTATGCATTTGTTTCTCCTTTTTTATTCGAAAAGCAAAATGTCTGTACAAGCCACTCCGCATAATCTGCAAGATCACACTTCTTTTTTATCAGCCCTATGTTAAAGTTTCCTGCATTCTGCAGCAGTTCTCTATTTTTTCCCAGCATTTCGATTTTGTCAGCACATTCCAGCCAACTGTTTACAGGCACGACAAAGCCATTTTTGCCATCGTCAATCAAATCACTTACTCCACTGACATCTGTAACAACCGGTACTACTCCACATGCCATTGATTCAAGCATTGCCAAACTCATGCCTTCAAAATCTGAAATATTAAGATAGACATCCTGTTCTTTCCAAAAATCCGTCATTTTTTCAGGGGAAATCCATCCAAGAATATGTACTGTATGCTGCAGCTTTCGGCTATTAACATATTCAACAAGCCTATCCTTTGCCTCACCTTCTCCTGCAATGTTAAATTCCACATTTAACTTTCTTTTTATACATTCTTCTATGATTGCTGGCAAGAGATGCACCCTTTTCTGCCGTTCCGTTAATCTTGCGGCAAAGCCGATTCGAAGTATTCCATCATTACTTATTCGCCTGACTACCTGATGTTGTACATATATTGGATTGGGATGATATATTAATTTATCAGTCGCCACTTTATATCTATCCCTAAACTCTGCAATCATTTTTTGACTGATACATATAATCTTATCAAGTCGATCTGACCAAAATTGAAATCTTTCATATGTGTTGATTTCATCTCCATGCGCCACGGCAATTAATTTAATTTGATCAGGAAAAAAAGATTTAACAATTTGTGCGGCATACAATGCAACCGAACAATGCGTAAAAAATACACATGGCAAAAATTCAGCTATTTTTATAGTCATCTCCTTAATCAGTTTCAATTCATCTGTGCCGAAAAAGTGCAGACAATTCTTCGTACATTCATCAAATTTTTTATTTTGCCCACATATTACCTGTGTTTCCATGCCTAAACATATTAATTGATTTGTCACTATGCAGCTCCAGCTTTCTATTCCGCCCCAATTAGAGCCTGTAAAATAAGAATCAAATATAAAAGATGTTTTATTGCCACCCCTTACTTTTGACAAATCAATATTAATATCTTTGCTAGAAACGGCTTCTTTTTTAAATTGTTCAAATCCAAGTATTCTCCCCTGATAAGATATTTCACTCAATTGGTTTTCGATTTCCTCTTTATAAGAATCAGAAACTAATATAGTACTTCTGTATCCTTCTAGTATTTTGGGAGAATGCACAGGAATCCCTTGTATTACTCTGCCCCACTTCTCAACATCATTATCAACAAAAAATATTATATGATATCCAGCAAAGGCTGCCCACCTATAGTTTTTTTCTGCCGCTCGACCAGCCCCCCATATTACTATTTCTTTCAAATACTCTACCACCATTCTTCAACTATTCGTACAAAGTTATCTGCCTTTAATTATCCAACTTATTTTCGTAGCGCTATTTATATTATTTCACTTATTTTACGTACATTGCGGTTAATATAGCATAATTGGCTAAATGATATCCTTCATCAACCATTATTTTATGAATTTTAGTATTTAATATTTCATCTATTGATTTTTTATTCAAAATTTCAACCAAAACACATTTAGGGCTATACTTTTTCCAATCAAAAGACATAATTATTTTTTCGTCCATTCCTTCAACATCAATGTCTAAAAAATCTATGTTGTGCATATTATTTTCTTCTAATATTTGATTTAATGTTTTTATCGGAACTTTCCTTACTTCCTTTAATTTTAGACCATGGGAATCAAAAATATCCTTGTCAAATGTAGACTCGCTTAACGCGCTGCTCACCAAAAAATCTATCTCTCCTTCTACATCCGAAACTCCGCAATTAATATTTATGTCCTCTGGTCTAAATTTTTCAAATAACTTTATACATTCAGCATTCGCATCTATATTTATGCCACGCCATCCTGCATCATAGGCCCATCTTGAATTTGACAGAAAAAAAGGATGAAATGCCCCAACATCAACATAAGTTCCTTTATAATCCATCGGATAAGAACTAAAATATGACTTCAGCCATAACTCCTCCCCACACTGTGAATTTATAGCTTTATTCCAATAATCTTCATATAATACCATTCCAAATTTTCTATTGTATAGCCTTTCAACAAAAGATTCCAAACTGTCATCCATTAGTTGCATATACATTTCATTCAGATATACACTTGCAATAATAATTCTTTCACTATTTTTATCAAAAATCATCTTGAATTTGTTGTATGAAATTATCGGCAATTCAAAGCATAACGTATTAACTTTGCTTTCATCATTATCAATAAAACCACATATATTCATCTGACTATTATAGATTTCATAAAATTCTCTTCCAAATTTACCCGCTCCAAATATCCAATATTTCATCCTTGTAACCTCCACATATAATTTCATATTTCCATAATTAAACACATCAATCCAAATCAAACCTTTGTTTGCCTCTAATCTCCATTATGCGACAAAAATAAGCTTAAAATCATATGCGCCTACCTCTCAGTTTTTAAAACAAATAACATTTTTCTACTAGCAACCATACTGGAAGCCCCGAAAACCTTTCTTGTACTTTTTGAATCAACTCTTTGGAACATGTTTTCAATGTTATGCAAACGCTGTCTACAGAAGGTACATCATCCTCTAAACAGTATGCCTTTTTATCTGATATTGACTCAGCATTCTTATCAATCACATATGCTACTTTTATACCTAACAGCTTTAGATAGCAACAAAGTCTATGTCCATAATTTCCGTATCCATACAGGGCAATTTCTTTCCAACCATTTTCTTTAAAAAGCTTGTCCAATGTTCTCTTTATGTTATCATATCTGTCAAAATATTTTTCTGCTGTTTTCGCTTCTATATTAAGCAGACTGCATATTTCGTTCCTAGGCATTCTGTCCACCATAAGCTCTATGAATTGGAAAATCTGCGGCTCTAATTTTGCAAAATCCGTATAGCCATATTTTATCGCGTCACTTATGTATGCTCCCCATCCTATCGGATTTCTCCTGAATATATCCCTTCCTTGGTGTGTCAGACCATCAGACAGATATTCGCAGCAATATATGGCTTTATTGAACCATCTCACTTTCAATTTGTTATAGGCTATTTTATCCCATACTATGGCTTCTGTTATAAAATTTTCATTTTCATACTCTGGAAAGGGAAATTTTTTCAAACATCTGGTTTTGTATATTTCTGCCTTGTCACCTTCCAATCCATATTTTTTTCTTTCAAGATTTGTACTATCGACATAATCAGAAAAATCCGGTCTGCCTCCTATTATTGTGTCGTTTAAATATGAACATCTCAAACCCGATATTCCTGCAAAACTTTCATCATTTTCAATTTCTGGAAAATGCAGATTGATAAATTCCACTGCGTCATCTGTTAAGTAATCGTCGCTGTCAACAATAAAAAACGCCTCTGTCTCTGCCATTTGCACACCCATATTTATCGCTCTATGCTTTCCACCATTTTTGACTTTTTTTATCTTTATTGGGAAATCATGCGTCTGCTTCTGCCACTTTTCCAGCAACTCGTATACATTGTCTGTCGAACCGTCGTCAATGACAATCCATTCAAAGCGTTTGTCTGTCTGTTCACATAGTGATTCATATAGTCTTCTGATTATGTATTTTCTGTTGTATATGGGGGTAAAAACTGTTACCATTCGTGGCGATGCCTCCTGTTATGTCTTATTTGCATAAACAATCATCCTGCAAATTAACGCTGATGCTGCTTAACAAAATTAATTAATGAATTCCAATCTTTCTTAACACTCCCTTCCTGCCAGCTTGCCGAATAATGATGTATAGAATGAGTATTTTTCGTAATTTTGCCAAAACCCTTTCTGTAGCTATATGGGGAAAAAAAATCTTTCGGATAAACAGCTATATTGTTTTTTTCCTGCGGCGTCCCATTTAGTTCAAATCCATGTTTTCCCATAACAGATGACTGGATTACTGGGCAGTTAATTAAATTTAAAGTACCGTCATCTTTCTCAATATTCATTTGCCCATATACATCCAAAACTTCTTTTAATATTTCGTGTCCGCACACTGCTCCAAATCCCAGCCCCCAATTAATATAACTATTGCTTTCAAAGCCGCAAAACATGTCCCATTTAAGAAATTCGTCAAAATTCCTTAACAATTCAACATCTGTATCCAAATACACCCCGCCATATTGATAAATCACATCAACACGCGCATAATCTGAAACAAATGCCCATTTCCCATTCTTATATGTCTTCCTGAGATATTCATTCTTTTCCACATTATAATTGCTTTCATCCCATCTTATCAGCTCATAATCAGGACAGTGTTTTGACCATGTTTTTATGTTTTCCAGATACTCACTTGGCAAATCACTCTTTCCAAACCAGCAGTAGTGAATTTTCTTGGGTATTCTAAATGCTTTTCTTTTCGATATGGGATATTGGGAATAATGTTCAGTATATTCTTTTAAAAATATGTACAGATAACACTCCATTTCGTCAAGTTCAGGCATTGAATCCATTTGTGTTATAACTTCTTCATATTTTTGACAAGTTATAATAACACTTGTATTTTTGTCACATTCCTTCGCAAATTGTTCTAGTGAAATTATCGGAAATAATTTCCCGTCAATTTCATTTATGCTTCCACTCTTAAAGTTATCAATAACTTTCCTAATATGAATATTAGGATTTTCTCTGATAAAATTAAAAAAAATTTTCCCTGCTCCAAAACAGTACATATTCTTTTTAAACGATTTTGATGTTAAGCAGCTTTCGCTGCTGTTAACTATTCTTACCATTCATTCACCCATTAATATATAATTTCAACAAGTAATAATCTAATTAATATTATTTTTCTTATGTTATTCCACCAATATATATCCTATTCAAATAAATACTCTTTCGGTTCCAACCATATAATATATTTATTGTCTATGCCATAATCCCTTTCTATTTCTGCCTCAATTTTTTCTGCCAACAACCTACTTTTAACTGCAATTAGTATTTTATCATATTCAATTTTTTTAATTATTTCAGGACTTACTATATTAGGATTGTTGCTGCATAATTTTTCCCAGTTTTTATCAACCCACAAAACAACCTTTAACTGCGAATCCACTTTAAGCTGGTTGTATAAATCTACCCCCACTACTCCTCCGCCATATACCACAATTTTATACCCCTGTAACTCACTGATGTCTATTTTATATTGTGGAATGTATATATTCTTATACAATCCCAGCCTGTTTAATCCCTGTATTGTCATCTTAACAATCATTCTATCAATTTGTTCTTTTACTATATCTTTGCATGGCAGATTTTCAGATGCTCTTATCAATTCTATGTATAGTCTGTTTACTTGAATCAAATAATCTGGATGATTTCTATGCACTATACTTTGAGAATGCATTCGATAGTTATAAAATGCTTCATGGCAAATATAGACCGATTTTGCTCGTTGAATATAAATAAAATTTAAAACACAATCTTCACCAGTTATTACATCCTTTGAAACATCATTCATACACCCTCTCAAAATTTCCGCATTATACAATTTTACGCATTTTGAATATATCATTCCTTCCGTGCCACATGTTTTCAAAAAGTGAGTGTATAGATACGCTTTATCCGCATCTGTAAAATATTTCTTTTCCACTAGTCTATCTGTTATTTTGCTACAGTATGAATCTCCGCCTTTCCTATAGTAGCCAGATGTCACTAAATCCACATCTTGCAACTCCATAAACTTAACTAATTCTTCATACATATTAGTTTCAATCCAATCATCAGAATCCACAAAACCGACATATTTTCCTTCTGCGTACATTAAGCCTTTTTTTTGTGCGCTTACTTGCCCTTCATTAGTTTGATGAATCACCATGATGCGTGAGTCAATATTAGCATAATAATTACATATTTTTAAAGAATTATCAGTAGAACCGTCATCCACCAATATAATCTGTATATCTTTTAATGTCTGACTAATAATACTATCCAAACATTCACTTAAATATTTTTCACTATTATATATAGGAACTACTATGCTAACCTTTAAATTCATAAATAACCCCTAAACTTTTCATCATACTTACATTTGGGAACTACACCCACAATATCGCTTTGATGGAATGACATACAAAACCAATTGATTGACAAACTGTGGACATTTGTAATACAATGAATATTTTCAAGTATTTATTTCTCTTCATTTAAATATTCTGAGCCATCAGCGATAAACAAGCCTAATTCTCTAAACTTCCCAGTTCCATATGTATAGCCTAAATGCACATAATTCTTAAATTTTGTATTCTCAATAATACATTTTTTTTCTTTTTCTATTTCACGCCCAGACTCCCAAAAAATCATTTGCAAAATATTTTTGTTTAAATTATTGAGAAACTTTTTACAAACACTTTCGTTTTCCATACACCAACAGAAAACTGTTAGCATGATGGCAACATCAAACACACTATCAGAGCTATATTCTTCAAATGTATTAGTAATCATATCCATATTTATGTATAACAGCTTGTTGACTTCTTGAGCAAGTCTATAATGATATGGATCTGGCTCTATTAATGTTACATCAGCTCCCAGTCTGGCAAACTGCTGTCCAAAATATCCTAGATTGCCGCCGATATCAATTACCTTAATACCATTAAACCTTTTGTTGTTAAAATATTCTAACAATAGCTGCAGTCTGTTTTTGACCGTCATATCTCTCTGCGAGCGTATATTCATAAAATATGGATTTAAAATTGGTTGATAAAAATCCATTCTATTCTCATCAATAATAATATTTTTTACAATTTTCGCCTGCTTTGGATTACTCCATATTTCATAATCCTTTCGAGTAATCTGTACAGGAATTTTACTATAACCAGCGCTATACAAAAACATTGTCCTATGATGTCCATCCATCAAGTTAAAATATCCTTTTGTATTCCAAACAGCAATTGCTGGATTTTCAATAAAAAAATCCAATCTGCCTGTCTGTAGCTCCGTCCTCATAAGCTGATACTCACGATAACGCTTTTCAATGATCATCTCATCTGTATATTCTGATTTTAATCCTCTTGTCCTGTATAAATTTTGAAACCACTTGCAATAAGTCCAAGGAAAATTTTTACCATATTGGAAAAAATTAAATAAATTCCTATATGGTTCAAATGAAATAATCGGCAAATCCTGATACTCTTTATTCTGCCTTTCCCATTCCTCTGTACATGATTCTACAAAAGGTACATCATTGCGTTTCTCTGAAAATAATAATTCAATCGGTATCCATGCCACTATGTGGTTTTTATCAATTGTCTTAATTTCAGAAAAATCTTCCATATCAGGCTTTAGTGCCTGCTTGTTATTCATGTAATTAAATTGTTCTTTTTTTGCTTCTATGCGCTTTGCTATAAGCGGATAATCTTTTTCAATCAGTTTTACTTTATCAGCAAAAACTCTCTCTGTCACACCATCATATATCGTTTCATTATGTATAAAAAACAATCTGTCAGTGTCTATTCCTTCAGCCAAGCATGTATTAAGTATCTCTTTATTATGTCTCAATACGCATACAATCAATCTGTCATAATCCAGTGCTTTCACTTCTTTCGGGCTATAAACCGAGCAATCTAAAAACAATTCACTTTTTTTATATGTGTCAATAAAACCAACTATTGTATCAGATTCAAAATATCCAAATCTCATAAAATTAGCTGCCAATGAACCTGTTCCCCATATTAATAGTTTCATTATAATTTACACTCCTCATATTATAAAATGTTAGTACTTATAGGCCTCTCTAAGTTCTGTGTACTATACTGTTAAAGCACTCCTTCAAAGCACTGGTCACAATGCACTGGTCTCCTTTTAAAGCATTTGCCTCTTCATCCATTCGATAAATTCCCTGACCGCTCCTTTTCCGCCTTTAGTCTTCGTTACATAATCCGCAACTGTCTTTATCTCCTCTGCTGCATCACTCGGACAGCCGCTTAATCCCACTAAAGACATACACTCATAATCATTCATGTCATCTCCAATATATGCCGTTTCTTCTATACCGATCTGTTCTGTTACAAGCGCCTTTTTCAAATCCGCAACCTTATCAACGCTCCCCTGCACAATCCGTGTAATCCCCAGCTCATCACATCTCATCTGTACAATCTTTGAGTTTTTTCCTGTAATGATAATTGGAATGATTCCCATCTGCGGCAAAATATGCTTAATTGCATATCCATCCTTCACATGAAACATCTTCATTTCTTCCCCGTCATTGCCTAAATAAATTGCCCCGTCTGTCAATGTCCCATCCACATCCATCACTAGCGCCTTTATTTTCATCATTCTCTCAGCTTTCATCCAAATAAATCTTGAAATAATTCCTGTGCTTCTTTAATACTTGCATGCCATTCTTTAGATGTCCAGGAACCATCATAATGGTGTATCATAAATGTATTTTTTGTTGGCATTATCCTTCCCGTCCAATTACATTTTGCAGACAGTACTTTTTCGGGATAGATTGTCACATCGTCAATCACCTGATAATTTCCATCATTTATGTATCCTTTTTTTTGAAAAATATCTTTTTGCAATGTCGGAATTGCGGTTAGATCGTAACTTCCATCATCTTTGATAAACTTTCTTTTTTCATATATATCCCGCAATTCTTTTATGATTGGATTATGAATTAGTGAACCAAATCCCAATCCTAAATTAATTAATCTACTACTCTCTACACCCATAAAAGCTTTTTGGTAGAGCAGATCATCTATACTGCGTATAACCTCAACATCCGTATCGAGATAAATCCCGCCTTCATTATAAACAATATCCAATCTCGCATAATCAGAAACAAAACTCCACTTTTGAGCCTGATACGCTTCATACATATACTGGTTTTTGGTCACATCATAATTACTCTCATCCCACCTAATAATTTCATAATCGGGACAGTACTTCTTCCAGCTTTCCATCCACATCAGATTCCTATCTGGGATTTTTTTGCCGCCAAACCAGCAATAATGAAGTTTTTTAGGAATAAGTGGTTTTTCCGTAAGTTTGTAATTATTAGGATACCAACGGTTTTCCTCCTCGCAACGGTTTGTTTCGCTTCTGATATATCCCACAAAATAACATATCGTATTTTGCATTTGCTCATATGCATTGAGCTGTTTCACAATTGGCATAACATCAGCACAAGAGATCAAAATAATTACATTTTTCATTTGTTTTAATTGTTCAACACATATAACAGGAAACGAATATTCTTTATACCTCCACTCTGTTCCAACTTTTTTTCCGTCATTATCTGCGATATAGTCAATCATTGATAAAATTTGTTTTTCCTCATATGCTTCAACAAAAGATCTTAACATCTTTCCTGCTCCTATACATACAAGCTTCTTTCCTTTAACTTCTTCACAAAATTGACTAATTGTTCCATTTACAATTTTCATAACAATACCGTATCCCCCGTCGATAGCATATGTGCATTTAGTTTTTCTAACAGAGCACTCCTTCCGAATACTCAATTCTCATATACCTGTATCTGCTTTAATATCGTTTCCGACCACATGAATGCAATACGGATTGCATCCTCCTCATAGGTCAATCTCATATGCATTTTCAATCACCTAATTATTATTTTGCTGCTCTTACACCATCAGCCCACGATACCTGCATTTAAAATCGCTTGCACATTAATCGTACCAATAGGTTTATCATTATAAACTACAGGCATTGAAAATATGCTATTGCGCTTCATAATGTTTAATGCCTCAACCGCCAGTTTACCTTTCTCAATTACTTTTGGGGTTTTTGTCATTACTTCTGATACCTTCTTACTGTATATGTTTACTCCCGCTTTTAACTGTCGCCCCAAGTCGCCTGTCGTAATAACTCCTTTAATATTACCATTACTATCTATAACAGTAACTAAACCAAGCTTTTTTAATACTAACTCTGAAATAACGTCATTCAACTTAGCACTAATGTCTATTATCGCATTATCCTCACCTGTCGCCATAATGTCCTCTACCTTATATATCAGCTTTTTTCCCAACGCACCTGCAGGATGAAATTTGCCAAAATCCACATCATTAAAGCCATATATTTCACTTGCAACTACTGCCAATGCATCTCCATAACAAAGCTCTACTGTTGTGCTTGATGTGGGTGCCAGCCCCAAATGACACGCCTCCTGGAATTTTGGAAGTACTTGGGATATATCCGAATATTTTGCTAATGTTGACTCACAATTCCCTGTTATTGAAATAATCTTCGCCCCAATTAACTTTATTCCAGGAATAATTTCAACAATCTCACTGCTTTCTCCGCTATAGCTTATTATTACAACAATATCCACAGAAGAAATCATTCCCAGATCCCCATGCATAGCCTCCGCCGGGTCTAAATAGAACGAAGATGTTCCTAAACTTGAAAGAGTAGCTGCTATTTTTTTTGCTATATGCCCTGGTTTTCCCATACCTGTAAGTATAACTTTTCCCTTACAATTCACAATTTCTTCAACTATTCTTTCAAATGTCCCATCTAATGCATCTCTAGTTGCCTCAAGTGCTTTAATCTCGGTGTCAAACACTTTTTTGGCATCAAGTATTATACTCATAACACACTTGTCCCCTAATGAACCGCGTCATATACATTAATTATTCTTCTCAGCATATCTTCGAAACCATCCAGCCTGACCATATTCGGACCATCAGATAATGCCTCGTTCGGCTTTGGATGTACTTCGAAAAACAATGCATCTGCACCAACTGCTATTGCTGCCTTTGCAAGCGGTTCTGCATATTCTCTATTGCCGCTTGTTGATGTCCCATTACCTCCGGGTTTTTGCACACTATGTGTTGCATCCATCACAACAGGGTAGCCTAACTTTTTCATCTCAACTAAACCAGTCATATCAACGACAAGTGTATTATAACCAAACGAAGTTCCTCTCTCACATAGCATTATATTATTATTGCCTGCTTTAACTAATTTTTCTGTTACGTTTTTCATATCCCATGGCGCCATAAACTGAGCCTTTTTCACATTAATAATTTTTCCCGTTCTCGCAGCAGCAACTAAAAGATCGGTTTGCCTGCATAGAAAAGCCGGTATTTGAATTATATCTGCTACCTGTGCTGCTATCTCCGCCTGCCACGGTTCATGAATATCAGTAGCAATCTTTACGCCATATGTTTCTTTTACTCTTTTTAAAATCTTAATTCCTTTTTCAATTCCAGGTCCTCTAAACGATGTTATGCTTGTACGATTTGCTTTGTCAAAAGATGCTTTAAAATAATACTCCAATTCAAGTCTTTCGGATATCTCTTTCATTTTTGCTGCTATTATATTCACATTCTCTTCTGACTCAATAACACATGGACCAGCTATCAAAGTAAATCTTTTCATAGGTTCTTTCCCTCTATTAATTTACAAGCTAATTCATAATCCTCTTTTTCATCTATATCAATGGCTTCTATTCCTGATACTTCCTGGATATATGGAGCAAACCCAATTCTTCTGTGGTATTTGGTAAATATTTCTTTTTTAAAAATAAAAAATGCGCTTGTTTCTACCCATATAGGCTCCATATCCTGAGTACGCGGCACATCATTTAAATTATAGTTGATAGGAACGCCTTTGTACCATGCGAAGGTCTGAATACGCTCTGCCGAGAAAGCCGAATCATACTCACCACTAAGCACATGCGCCAATGAGTTTTTAATGCTTGTTCCTTTAATAAATGGCGAAGTAGTATGTGCTAATACATAAATGTCCGCATCAATCTGCTCTACAAAACTTTCATATATATCAAGCCCCTTTACTAAATCACCATCAAATTTTTTGTCCCTTTTTAAAAACTTAACCTTACAAGGCAAATATTCCCTTACACGTTCATCACTGCAAAATACATATACATCATCTATTTCATTAATATTCACTAGCGTATTACTTATATGCCAACATAGAGGATGTCCCGCAATAGGCAGTATATTTTTATTGGGGAGTCTTTGCGAATTTAATTTAATCGGTATCAAAGCTACGGTTTTCATCAATACACTCTTTCACCCTTTCCGCAAATACTATCTTTTATTTTTGTTTGTGTCAAAAATTTCTTCAAAATTTACTCTTTCAAACACATCCAAATGCCCACCACGCGTTGCATTATATATTTTTATATTATAGACATCCGCATATCTTTTTGCTGCAATATATGCATTATATGTTTCTCCCTTATATTTCATAAAATCCCTCACAATATTATCATCCATGTAATTCTTACAAAAATGCGTATCTTTTCCATCTTCTCCCCATGAAAAATCCACTCCTAAAAGATATATCTCCTTAAATCCCATATACACAGCCATCTGTAACATGACATACATCACTGTCCGCCCTGCATATACCCCATTTGAAAAATCATCCGAAAAATCCGGATACCCTGATTGATACCTTTTGTCAAACATTCTAAATACATTTGCCGAACCATTATCTTTTTTTATGTCTATTCCAAAAAAATCCTTTACGAAAACAGTAAAATCACAGTTACTAATTTCCTCTGTAACCTCTCTATACATGTTTTCATCTATAACAACATAATAATCAGGTTTCCAGTGAGTATTTGGAAACATCAAATATATTCTATTGCATCCAATAGAAATCATATCATGTGAGGCAATCTTATCTAAATCCGATGGAAGTAAACTCGGACCATTTCCTATCAAAAAACATTTTTCACCCATATGAATATTTTTGTACTTTAAAAGCGGCAAATACCTACTTTCAGCTTTATGTGCTATATCAGACCAAAAATTTATAACTTTGCAGTTCCCACACAACAGCTCGTCCAAATCACTGTTTTCTTTCATATTTATTATCACATCAGAAACCGCGCAACAGCCCGCATTTATATGCAAAATATTTTTAAACGAGCAATTACTGTTTACCTTTTTTAATTCTGCCATTAATGTATCTGATATAGGATTGCCAAATAATATTGCAAACGAATCATATTGTGTCAAATTCCACATTTCAATCATTTCTTGGCATGAGAAAAAGCCTGCACCTATATATGGGCATTCGAAATAATTGTTCACATTGTTAGCCTCAAGCTGACTAACAATTTCCCTACTTGCAGTAAAAGCAGTAATGATAACCGTTTCGCCAGTCCACTTGCTTAAAAAATCATCAAAGCTGATAACTCCAATACCCTCATACAGAGTTCCAACCTTCCTATCATTATTATCAATTATGGCAATTACATTTTCTTTTCCAAAGAAGCGTAATGCCGCGTAACAATTTAAGCTTGCTCCAAAAAAGTAGTACATATTGCTCCTTTAAACTCTATGTCTTACCAATACTTATTTCTATAATTTCTGCGCCTTCTGTCATAAGACTCAGACTAACTTCCCTAACCATTGCTCCCTAAAATCATTGCACCCCAGCCACCACTAAACTTTCATTATCACTCCCGCATCCACCACAATACCTGCAGAGCGATATACTCCCATTTTCAACAAATCCCAAATCATGCGATAACAGCTTCTTCCTTTCCGCAGGGCTTTTTATCTCCTCCAAATCTACAAAATCAGCCTTATCCTCTTTCAGCAGTCCTGCCTGTACCGCACTCCATACTATATGGCAGTAATAAAATTTCTTATCATTCAACCCTCTAAACACAGGATTGCAGCACAGCATATGCTCCCTCGCAGACTCAAAACTCACTTTCTGCTTCTCCTCAGGAAAGAAAAAATTCTTCCATTTCATCTCTTTATTAATTTCAAATTCAATGCCGCTGTTCTCTAATTCATCTTCAAATCTTTTTAATTTTTCATCATACGGAACGCTCGCCGTATAGTCGCTGATGCTTATTTTAGCGCCTGTTTCTTTCAGCACTTTTATAAGCCTTTCCTGAACCGGCACTGTACCATTAGTAACAATAACAATCTGACCTACACGGCTCCCGTATTCTTTATGCAGCCAGTCCAGCATCTGCGGCAGCTCCCTATTGAGCAGCGGCTCACCACCCAGGATTGATACCTTATAGCAGTAATTTACACTCCTAAATAGAGCATTAAAATTCTCCCTAAACTCTTCCATACCGATATTTCTTCTTCTGCTGTCCGCATAATGGTTAATAAACATATTGCAGTTTTTGCAGTTTAAAGAACAGTATGTCGTTACTGCCGTATGAACATCCAAAAGATGTATTTCACCCTTTTTGCGCCAGTAGTACATAGAAACAAACATATGCATATCAATAAAGTCTATGTTTTCCACATACCCGGCATTTTTTAGCTGTTCTGCTATCTCACTGTAATGAGCCGACACAAGGATTTTCTTTTTTACGCCATTTTGTGAAATATTTTCTTTCAGGAACTTTGAAGCAGCTTTTATCTGAATGCCTCCAAAGTATGTATTGTCCAGTGCATCATTATTATCCAGTACGGCTTCTATATGTATATCATCCGCTATTACTGCAAGATAAGCCCTTGCACGGATTGTGTACGGCATTACTATATACCCTTTTTCATTTTCCCAATACTTTTCAAATAATTCTTCTAATTCCTGTATAGTCTGCATCTTCACTCCCATATAGGCACTTCTTTATTATTCAGTATGCCATTATCATAATAAAAACTTTTTTTCATTTTATCCGACGGCTCAAAGCCTCCGTCCATAAAACAGCCAAACAAATCCTCCGCAAAGCCTGTATCATTGCATAAGTCATCAAAAGCTATTTTCTCCTGTATATCTGCCATTTCACGCATAAACTCAAATATGCCCTCCTGCATTTCCAGCCTTATGTCAAAAGCCTTCTGGTTTGACATCGGCGCGGCATATTTTGCATTGGCATCTTGATCCATAAAAATCAGCATCCCATTCGGACTTGTAAAAAAAGCTTCTATGAAATTTGAATTTTTCCATACTTTAGACTGCTTTCCTGTCGTGTCTTCTTTGTTTTGGAAGCATCCTTTCATGTTTTGACGGCGGCAGCATTTATTATCATTGTCAAGGCATGCACAGAAATAATATCCGTTCATTTTTTGTTTCATTATCTTTCCCAGATAATATTGTGTGTTGCCATACAGCAGTGAATCAACTACTCCTATTTTCGGCATCAGTCCAAGCTTGGATATGTATTTCAGATACCCTGCCCTTTCTTCCGATGCCTTACGGTATATCTCGTCTGCATACTTACCCAGTGCTTTTTCCAGTGTGTCCCTGTCTTTTTGTATGTCAATAACCGCTGTTGTAAGTGTTTCTTCATCTTCACTTTCCACCCTGAACCTGTCATGCAGAAATCCTGACAGATTGCCTGTGTATGGAAACATCGCTGCTTCATATATATCATCTTTCACTTCAATGGCGGCATTTATTACTGCCCTTCTGGAAATTTCCATATATACAGCTTTGGGGAATTTACTCCCTTTCAAAAGAGAACACATATATCTGTATTGTTCAATAAGCAGATATCCTTCACGGGCAAAAAATACTATCTCCTCAACCCCGTCCGAAACAGAGTTCTTCATCATCCAGTACATAAATGAACAGCATAAGCTTCCCAAAAGACAATACCCGGCTTCTTTTTCATCATTAAATTTTACCCCTCTCCCAGTATTTGCGAAGGGATTATTAAAGATTTTTACAGCAGTCATCCCTGCAGCCAGCGAAGCATATAAGCTGTTGACCTGCGGCAGGATCTCCCTCAAAGATGAATTTGCCATCATTTCGCCTGCACTTCTGATAAAATATGTGTCTATGCCGTATTCTTTTGGACGCATACAGTCACTTTTTTCATTATCGCCTATATGCAGGGCATTTCTTCCTTTAACCACGTTCTGCCTGTAAAATTCCCACAGGCTTCCGTCTTCTTTGCTCCTTTTGCAGTCACATGATACGATGATCCTGCTGCTGTCTATATCCAAGCCATTATAATGAAGTATCTTTTTTATATAATCCGCCGTATAATACATATCGCTTACAAGCCACACTTCTTTTTCCTGCATCAGTTCCCTGCACAGCTCTGTCATAACATTTCTTGCGGAAATAAGCTTAAAATCCGTTTCCAATTCACATTGCTTTACTTTTTCCGTCAATGAAACATCCCATCCTGTCATCTCCCGTATTTTGGAATATATTTCATCTATGTTTGGATTGTCTGATAATGCTGCGGCTTTTCTGCGTATCTCCGCAAAGTTAATGTCTGTATCGGCAAATCCTTTTATTTTTTTATCAACTAATCCAAATATGTCTGACGGAAGATATATTTTTCTCATTATTAATGTATCAAAAACATCAAATGATATAACGTCATACTTCTCAGCCTTCTGCCTTAACTCATCATATGATTTGTTGAAATATTCATCTGCCGCCCTGTTTTCTTTCTCACTTTGTGCCGCTAACATGCCATTTCTGAAATATATTGGAATATTCCAGTCCTTGATACGGTTATATATTGTCCTCCAGTAATTTTCTGCCGTGTTTATGACTATCATGTCGGCATTTCTTTCAGCGGCTTCCCTGCTTATTATTTCAACACCATATTGGCTGCTGCCTATAAGAGCTTCTTCTCTGTCCAACAAGCCTACTATGTTGAAACCCTTTATCCTGCCAAGCAGCGTAGCGGTCATTCGCCCTGTACCGTATATGGCTATCCTTTTATCCCGCTTACCATCAAAAGCCTGTTCAAATTCTTCTATTTCGTAATCAAATTTCGTCTTTCCGTTGTCTGCCATTTTCGAAACCACCCTAATTTATATCCAAAACACAAAAAAATCCCGCTATAATATAAAATGAACTATTTCATACTTATAACGGGATTTTCCTTATTCTTTCTTATTATTCAATTGTCGTAATCTGCAGTTCTGCCCCTGCCTTGCACCTTTACGCTTCACTGGCAAACATATCGTAATACTGCTCCGCCTTCTCTTTGGTAAGCTTGAAATATTTCTGCAGCTTGTCAATGCTGCGTTCTTTTGATACCTGCTCCGCAATGCTGTCAAGCACTAAAACACGTATTCCCTTCTCTATTCCTTTCTCTATTCCTACCTCCACACCGTCATTATAAACACACTGCCCAAGCCCTGTCACTTCCGATGCCTCCTTCCACAGCTCCTCTGTTTCAGAGAAGTCAATATATTCCGATACAGTCTCAATAAAGTCAGCCTTATGGGGATACATCACTGTATTAAGGAAATGCAGCAAATCATAGTTTTCTTCCCCCTTTTCCCCATTATACAC
>CANQPM010000029.1 GCA_947625775.1 uncultured Lachnospiraceae bacterium
GGCATTTAAGCCGACTGGCAATAAGTTGATATAAAGTTATCTCTGAAAAAATATAGTGCTAAATCTTAAAGACGGGATCGCTGGATTGGGATAAAGGAGGGTGATATTTAAGAAAAATATTATTATTTTAGGATAAAATAAGTCTTTTATTTTTTGATTGGTTATGTTATAATATTAAAATGACTGTATAGAGATAGTATTATGCTGCGTGAGAGGGAAAATACATAAAGAGTATGCGCTGTGTTGTGGCGTTGGTGAGCAGTGTAGTAGGAATGGAGGATAAAGATGAGTTTACAGGTAGAAAAGTTGGAAGGAAATATGGCGAAGCTTACTATAGAGGTGGCTGAAGATGTTTTTGAGAAAGCGGTGGAGGAGGCTTATCAGAGAAATAAGAATAAGCTCAGCGTGCCTGGTTTCCGTAAGGGGAAGGTTCCCCGCAAGATGCTTGAGCAGATGTATGGCAGGGATATTTTTTATGAGGATGCCGCAAATATTGTGATTCCGTCGGAGTATGCCAAGGCGGTTGATGAGTGTACGGAGGATATTGTGTCGCAGCCTGAAATTGGCGTGGAGCAGCTTGAGGCGGGAAAGCCTTTTATCTTTACGGCGGAGGTTGCGCTTAAGCCTGAGGTAACTCTTGGAAAATACAAGGGTATAGAGGTTGAGAAGGCGGATTTGGAGGTCAGCGACGAGGAAGTTAATGAGGCTATAGACAAGGAGAGGGAGCAGAACGCTAGGACTGTATCAGTTGAGGACAGGGCTGTTAAGTCGGGTGACGTGGTGACGCTTGATTTTGAGGGCTTTGTTGACGGCGTGGCGTTTGATGGCGGCAAGGGAGAGAATTATCCGCTTACGATTGGCTCTAATACATTTATTCCTGGCTTTGAGGATCAGCTTATTGGAGCTGAGATTGACAAGGAGACAGAGGTTAATGTTACGTTTCCCGAGGATTATCAGGCAAAGGAGCTTGCGGGCAAGCCTGCTTTATTTAAGTGTACTGTAAAGGAAATTAAGGAGAAGGAGCTTCCTGAGCTTGATGATGAGTTTGCGAGCGAGGTTTCTGAGTTTGACACGCTTGCCGAGTATAAAGAGGACGTAAAGAAGAATCTTGCCGAGAGAAAGGCTGAGGACGCTAAGGCTGAGAAAGAGGAAAAGGTTGTTGACGCTATAATTGCCGACGCTAAGATGGATATTCCTGAGCCTATGATAACTACGCAGCAGCGGCAGATGATGGACGATTTTGCGCGCAGGATTCAGATGCAGGGTATTTCCATAGACCAGTATTTCCAGTTTACGGGGACTACAAGGGAAGCTCTGATGGAGCAGATAAAGCCGCAGGCAGAGAAGCGCATAAAGTCAAGGCTTGTGCTTGAAGCGGTAGCAAAGGCTGAAGGCATAGAGGCAACTGATGATGAATACAATGAAGAATTGAAGAAGATGGCAGAGGATTACAAGATGAAGCTTGACGAGCTTGAGGATATGGTTGGCGAATATGAGAAGAAGGCAGTCAAGGAGGATATCTGCATAAGAAAGGCTGTAGATCTTGTAGTGGGGCAGGCTGTAGAGAAATAACGGCAGATGCGGCGTCTGGCTTGATTTGTTATGTTTAAAATAAAAGTATAGGTGTATAGATGAAGTAGAAAATGATTAGTTAAGGCAAACGGAAGTGGAGGTTTAATTATGAGTTTAGTACCATATGTCATTGAACAGACAAGTCGCGGGGAGCGTTCCTATGATATTTATTCAAGGCTTTTAAAGGAGCGCATTATTTTCCTTGGAGAGGAAGTCAACGAGGTGACGGCTAGTCTGGTAGTAGCGCAGCTGCTGTTTTTGGAGGCTGAGGATCCTGACAAGGATGTGCAGCTTTACATCAACAGCCCTGGCGGTTCTGTCACGGCGGGAATGGCGATATATGACACTATGCGCTACATAAAATGCGATGTGTCCACCATATGTATAGGCATGGCGGCGAGCATGGGCGCGTTTCTGCTTGCGGGCGGTACGAAGGGCAAGCGGCTTGCGCTTCCGAATGCTGAGATTATGATACACCAGCCTCTTGGCGGAGCGCAGGGGCAGGCTACGGAGATTCAGATTGCGGCTAAGCATATCCTGCAGACAAAGGAAAAGCTCAACAGGATGCTTGCGGAAAACTGCGGGCAGCCGTATGACGTGGTTGCGGCTGACACTGAGCGCGACAACTGGAAGACGGCGCAGGAGGCGTGCGAATATGGCCTGATTGACAGGGTTATCACTGAAAGGTCTGAGCAAAAAGAAGATAAGTAGAATGATTGTAAGTTGAATAAAAGGGAGAAGAATGATGGCAGGAAAAAGCACTGATGGAAAGGTAAGATGTTCCTTCTGCAATAAGACGCAGGATCAGGTAAGAAAGCTTATTGCAGGGCCCGCGGGCGTTTATATTTGTGACGAGTGCGTGGATATTTGTGCTGATATTATTGATGAAGAATATGAAGATGAGCAGGTTGAGGGCGGTATAGACATCAATCTGCTAAAGCCCGCCGAGATAAAGGATTTCCTCGACGATTATGTTATCGGTCAGGAGGAGGCAAAAAAGGTTTTGTCCGTGGCGGTTTATAATCACTATAAGCGCGTTATGGCGGATAAGGATTTAGACGTAGAGCTTCAAAAGAGCAATATTATTATGATAGGTCCTACAGGCTCTGGCAAGACGTATCTTGCGCAGACGCTTGCAAAGATTATAAATGTGCCGTTTGCGATAGCCGACGCGACTACCCTTACCGAGGCAGGCTATGTAGGCGAAGATGTGGAGAATATTCTGCTGAAGCTCATACAGGCGGCGGATTATGACATTGAGCGCGCGCAGTATGGCATTATCTATATTGACGAGATTGATAAGATTACAAAGAAAAGCGACAATGTATCAATTACCAGGGATGTATCGGGTGAGGGCGTGCAGCAGGCGCTCTTGAAGATTATTGAGGGCACGGTGGCAAGCGTTCCTCCGCAGGGAGGAAGAAAGCACCCGCATCAGGAGCTTATACAGATAGACACGACCAATATTCTGTTTATATGCGGCGGCGCATTTGACGGGCTTGACAAGATTGTAGAGGCGCGTCTTGACCGCAAGTCAATAGGCTTTAACAAGGACATTTCCGAGAAGACACAGAGGGATATAGGAGCAGTTTTCAAGGAAGTAACGCCGCAGGACTTGACAAAGTATGGGCTTATTCCTGAGTTTGTGGGCAGAGTTCCTATCAATGTTACGCTTGACGGGCTTGATAAGGAAGCCTTGGTGCGCATACTTAAAGAGCCAAAGAGCGCGTTAATCAAGCAGTACCAGAAGCTGTTTGAGTTTGACAATGTCAAGCTCAGCTTTGAGCCCGATGCGATAGATGCGATTGCCGAGAAGGCTCTGGAGCGTAAGACAGGAGCAAGGGGCCTGCGCTCTATTCTGGAAAAAATTATGATGGATGTAATGTTTGAAATTCCCTCCGATGAGACTATCGAGAGCTGCGTAATCACAAAAGAAGCAGTGGAGGGAACAAGCCAGCCTTTCGTGGTGCATCGCGAGGCAGTACGCACTGAGCGCGAGAAGAAGGCAAGATAATCGGATTTAAGTGTAAACGCTGCCTTTACAGGCGGCGTTTTTTGAAATAAAAACCAGTAATTGAATAACTTGGGAAGTGAGATTTTAATGAACGAATTTGAATTACCAATGGTGGCGCTTAGAGGCTTGACAGTGCTTCCGCATATGATTATACATTTTGATTTGAGCCGTGACATATCAAAAAGGGCGGTGGAGAAAGCGCTGGACGCAAATGAGGAGATCTTCCTTGTTGTGCAGAAAAACCAGGAGGCGGATATGCCTGCGAAGGAAGGTCTTTACAGTATGGGGACTGTCGCCGTAGTGAAGCAGGTGGCGTCTATTCCCAACAATATTGACCGTGTGATGGTGGAGGGCATTTCCAGGGCAAGGCTTATAGATTTGAAGGACAACGACGGCGAATATTTCAGCGCGGTAATAGAGAATGCTGATTTGGCCGAGGATATGCTGGAGCCTGACGAGGAGGAGGCGCTCAAGCGCTCGTTGCAGGAGGTATTCTCTACATATGTGCGTTTTTATCCAAAGATTGGCAAAAGCGTCAATAAATATTTCAATGATGAGAGCCGTCTTTCATTTCTGATAAACCAGACACTTATTAACACGCCCTTTTTGTATGAACAGAAGCAGCGAATTTTTGAAATTGAGGACATAAAGACACAGTGCGAGGAGCTTATCGCGCTTATTATGAATGAGACGCAGATAGCGGCGATACGCGCGCAGCTTGCGGTAAAGCTCAAGGATAAGATAGACAAAAACCAGCGGGATTATATCCTGCGTGAGCAACTTGAATATATACGCGATGAGCTTGGCGGCGAGGACCAGTACTCTGATGTAGAGCATTTTGAAAAGGCGCTGGAGAAGCTGAAGGCGGACAGCGAGGTAAAGCAGAAGATTAAGAAGGAAATCGCGCGTTTTAAAACCGTGATGGGGGCAAGCTCGGAGAGTGCGGTAGAGCGCGTTTATATAGAAACGCTTTTGGAGCTGCCGTGGAACAAGGTTTCAAAAGATTTGAACGATATTGACAGGGCAGAGGAGATTTTGGAGCGCGACCATTACGGGCTTGAAAAGGTAAAAGAGCGGATTATCGAATATTTGGCTGTCAGAAGCCTTACAAGCAAGGGCGAGGCGCCTATACTCTGCCTTGTAGGACCTCCCGGCACAGGCAAGACTTCAATCGCGAAGTCGATTGCGGAGGCGCTCAACAAAAAATATGTGCGCATATGTCTTGGCGGAGTGAGAGACGAGGCGGAGATACGCGGGCACAGAAAAACATATGTCGGCGCTATGCCTGGGCGCATCGCGGCTGGTCTGCGGCAGGCAGGCGTGAGCAATCCGCTTATGCTGCTTGACGAGATAGACAAGGTGAGCAGCGACTACAAGGGCGATACCTCCGCGGCGCTTTTGGAGGTGCTTGATCCCGAGCAGAATTGCCGTTTCAGGGACCATTATGTGGAGATACCGATTGACCTTTCGAGGGTTTTGTTCATAGCCACGGCAAATGATGCCGGCAACATACCGCGACCGCTGCTTGACCGTATGGACATCATAGAGGTCGGCAGTTATACATCAAATGAGAAGTTTCATATCGCTAAGCGCCATTTGCTTGGAAAGCAGCTGGAAAAGAACGGCTTGACGCGCGACCAGCTTGTGGTAAGCGACAACGCGATTAAAGGAATTATAGCAAACTATACGAGGGAGGCAGGCGTAAGAAACCTTGAAAGGCGGCTTGGCGCTGTATGCCGCAAGGCGGCGCTGGAAATACTCAGAAATAATGGCAAGTCAAAAACGACAAAGCCCATAAGGGTGACTGGGCAGAATCTTGAAAAATATCTTGGCAAGCCGCGCTACAAGGTGGACATGGCAAACGAGGCAGATGACGTCGGTATTGTCAGGGGTTTGGCGTGGACCAGTGTAGGCGGCGATACATTGCAGATAGAGGTAAACATTATGCCTGGCAAGGGAGAAATCGAGCTTACGGGGCAGATGGGCGACGTTATGAAGGAGTCGGCAAAGACGGGAATAAGCTATATACGCTCGATAGCCTCAAATTATGGGATAAAGCCTAAATTTTTCAAGGAAAATGATTTTCATATACATATTCCCGAGGGAGCCGTGCCAAAAGACGGGCCTTCCGCGGGCATAACGATGGCTACGGCGCTTTTGTCCGCGATTACCAATACGCCCGTAAAGGCAAAGGTTGCGATGACAGGAGAGATTACGCTTAGGGGCAGGGTGCTGCCTATAGGCGGCTTGAAGGAAAAGCTGATCGCGGCAAAGACAGCGGGCATTCTCACGGTGCTTGTGCCAAAGGAAAATGAAAGAGATGTGGCGGAAATTTCAAGTGAGATAAAGTCAGGGCTTGAGATATGCTTTGTCGAGAGCATGGACGAGGTGACAAAGCGGGCATTCAGCCGCGAGCCGCAGATAAACAAGGGCTGAAACCGTGAATATACTCCGTGCAGGGAGAATTTCGGAAACGAGGAAAATATGGTAATAAAAAATGCAGAGCTTGAAACTGTTATCGGAATAACGAGCAAAATACCGCAGAACAGCCTTCCCGAGATAGCCTTTGCGGGAAAGAGCAATGTAGGGAAATCATCGCTTATAAACGCTCTTATGAACAGAAAATCGCTTGCGCGAACGAGCGCTCAGCCGGGGAAGACGCAGACTATTAATTTTTACAATATAAACAAGGAGCTTTATTTTGTCGATTTGCCAGGCTATGGCTATGCGAATGCAAACATAGAGGTAAAGGCAAAATGGGGTAAGATGGTTGAAAAATACCTGCGCCAGTCGAAGGTATTAAAGGCGGTGTTTCTGCTTGTGGATATAAGGCATGAGCCGTCGGCAAACGATAAGCAGATGTATGAGTGGATAAAGGCAAACGGCTATGCCCCTATTGTGATTGCGACAAAGGCGGACAAAATCAAGAGAAGCCAGCTTCAAAAACAACTTAGCATAGTGCGCACGGGGCTGGGGCTGCCACCAGAAAGTGCGCTTGTCCCGTTTTCAGCGCAGACAAAGCAGGGGCGTGAGGAAATTTACGGACTGATAGAGGGAGTTATAAATCAGGATGAAAAGCGGTAATAATAATATTAAGCTGATAGTAAATCTGCTGATTTCACTCGCTATACTGCTGCTGGCTATATTTGCGCTGCCAAGGCTTGTAGTGTTTTTTATGCCGTTTATAATAGGCTGGCTGATTTCCTGCATCGCTAATCCATTGGTGCTGTTTTTGGAGCACAGGATAAGGATTAAGCGTAAAATAGGGACAGTGCTTGTAATCGTCGGAAGTATTGCGGCGGTTATCTGTGTAGGGTATTTTGTGATACTGGTACTTTTCAGGCAGATTTACGGTTTTATAGCGGATATGCCTGAGATGTGGAGCGAGGTGCTTGAGGATCTGGAGCGCTTTGCAAATACCGCAAACCAGTATGTCGGGAATGTGTCGCCTAAGCTTACCGAGATGCTTAATAATCTGGGGAATGTTATAGGAGATGCGATAAGTGAAATTCCAGGCAGCATTGACTTTGGCGGCATGGGCTCGATGGTAGGCAGCATAGCCAACGTGATTATAGCCATTATAATGTGCGTGCTTTCGGCTTATTTTTTCATTGCCGACAGGGAGTGGTGCAATAAATTTTTTGAGCGCCATATACCGCACACCATCAGGAAAAAGTATGATGTTTTTTATATGAGCATCAGGCAGGCAGTCGGAGGGTATTTTAAGGCCCAGCTTAGGATTGAGATTTGGATTTATATTCTATTGCTGTTTGGGCTTACTATATTGAAGGTCAGATATTCGTTTATAATAGCTCTTCTGATTGCCGTTTTGGATTTTCTGCCAGTATTTGGAAGCGGTACGGTGCTTATGCCGTGGGCTGTGGTGTCGCTGCTTGGCGGCAATTATGTGAAGGCTGCGGGCTTTGTGGTAATATGGGGGATAAGCCAGCTGGTGCGCCAGTTTATACAGCCCAAGATTATGGGTGATTCTATAGGAATGGAGCCGATACCGACATTATTTCTTCTGTTTGTGGGCTACAGGCTTGCGGGAGTGGTAGGCATGCTTGTCGCTGTGCCGATAGGCATTATCATAGTAAATATGAATGAAGCGGGATTTTTTGACACGCCGAAGTACAGCTTGAAAATTCTTGTCGCAAATATTAACAAATTCAGGCGGCTTAATGATGAGGACATGCTTGTGCTTGACGAGGAAAAGGAGAGCGACGGGGAAAAATAAATGCGCAATTTTAAGATAATCATTCAGTATGAAGGGACACGCTATCAGGGCTGGCAGAGGCAGGACAGCACTGAAAACACAATACAGGGAAGGCTAGAGAGGCTGCTTGGCAAAATGACGGGAAAAAGCTTTGTGCAGGTTGACGGTTCGGGGCGCACGGACTCAGGCGTGCATGCGCTCGGTCAGACGGCTAATTTTAAGCTTGACACGGATATGTCCGCGCAAGAGATTATGGATTACATTAACCGTTATCTGCCAGAGGACATAGGAGTCATATCTATAGAGGAGGTCGGCGAGCGTTTTCACAGCAGGCTTAACGCCAAAGGCAAAACTTATGTGTACCGCATCTGGAATTCAGCGCTTCCGTGCGTGTTTGAGCGAAGGTATGTATATGAGCTTGCCGAGCCGCTCGATGTGGAAAAGATGAAGGCGGCAGCGCGTCGCTTAGTCGGGAGGCATGATTTTAAGGCGTTTACGTCGGCGAAGAAAAGTAAAAAGTCTACAGTGAGGACGATTGAAGCCATTGATATAGAAAAGCGAGGGCAGGAGGTAGTGATTACATATAGTGGTGACGGTTTTTTATATCATATGGCGCGGATTATTACGGGTACGCTTATTGAGGTAGGTTTAGGCAGGAGAAGGGCGGAGGATATTGAAGGGCTTCTTGAAAACGGCACGCGTGAGGACGCGGGTGCGCTTGCGCCTGCTAAGGGGCTTTGTCTTGTAGAGGTGAGGTATTGAACAGAAAAAGGTTTATAATGCTGTCATTGATTATGGCGTTGACATATTTACGCGTGTAAGCAGGCATATTATTTAGTATGCTGATTAAGGAAATTGATTGGCATCAGGCATCATTGATGATTGTAGGGATGGGTTAATGCCAAAAAAGAATATTTTTGCTGCTAAATGTAAAAAACAACACAACTGTACACTTAAAAAATATTAAAACTGACACTTTAAACAGTGTCAGTTTTCTTATATTATAAAACACGATAAGAAAATGCGCATTATCTTTCAATCAGTAACCTGATGTTTATTGATGTTTATATTACAGACTTATATTGCAGACAAAGCCGAAGCCGTCAAAGCAAAAAACAGACGAAATCAAATTCGCAAAGCAATACCGCGCGGCTTTGTCTTCAAACGGAGGAACAACACATGGAAAATGAAAGATATAACTTAAACAAAGAACTTGCCCAAATGTTAAAGGGCGGCGTAATCATGGACGTGACTACGCCAGAGCAGGCTGTCATCGCGCAAGAGGCGGGCGCATGCGCCGTTATGGCGCTTGAACGCATACCAGCGGACATAAGGGCGGCAGGCGGAGTAGCAAGAATGAGCGATCCAAAGATGATTAAGGAAATACAAAATGCGGTATCTATCCCCGTCATGGCAAAATGCCGCATAGGGCATTTTGCGGAGGCGCAGATTTTAGAGGCGATAGAGATAGACTATATCGACGAAAGTGAAGTCCTTTCGCCCGCAGATGATGTATATCACATTGACAAAACTAAATTTAAAGTGCCGTTCGTATGCGGAGCAAAGGACTTAGGGGAGGCGCTGCGCCGTATCAGCGAGGGCGCGTCAATGATAAGGACGAAAGGTGAGCCGGGCACAGGCGATATAGTTCAGGCAGTGCGCCATATGCGCAGGATGAACAGTGAGATTGCACGCCTCACATCAATGCGTGAGGACGAGCTTTTCAATGCCGCAAAGGAGCTTGGTGTTTCCTATGAGCTTGTCAGCTATGTCCATGAAAACGGCAGGCTGCCCGTAGTAAACTTCGCCGCAGGGGGAGTGGCGACGCCAGCGGACGCGGCGCTTATGATGCAGCTTGGCGCGGAAGGCGTATTCGTAGGTTCTGGCATTTTTAAGTCGGGTAATCCCCAAAAAAGAGCTGCGTCAATAGTCAAGGCAGTCACCAATTACAATGATGCAAAGCTTCTTGCGGAGCTTTCAGAGGACTTAGGCGAGGCAATGGTAGGCATAAACGAGCAGGAAATAGAGCTGCTCATGTCCATTCGCGGTGAAAGCGGCGAGCGCTGAAAATCAGTAAAGCGCAGCAGTCCGCAGCCCGCTTTCGGATTTTCGCGGTAAAGACAGCGCAGAAATGGAGAAGCTCATGAAAATAGCAGTTTTAGCCGTACAGGGCGCATTCGCCGAACATGAAAAAATGCTTTCCGATTTAGGCGAGGAGAGCATTGAGATACGAAAGAAAAGCGATTTGGAGCAGGACTTTGACGGGCTTATCCTGCCTGGCGGAGAGAGTACGGTGATGGGAAAGCTGATAAGGGAGCTTGGCATATTTGACTGCCTGCGCGAAAAAATAGAAAACGGCATGCCGACGCTTGGCACATGCGCGGGGCTTATACTCATGGCAAAAAATATCGCGGGCGGCGAAAGCCCGCACCTTGCCACACTCCCCGTCACAGTGAAAAGAAACGCCTATGGCAGACAGATTGGCAGCTTTACCGCAACAGAGCATGTATCAGGCATCGGCGAGATGCCGCTTACCTTTATAAGAGCGCCTTATGTGGAAAGCGTTGAAAAGGGCGTTGACGTGATTGCCACGGCAGGCGGGAAAATTGTCGGCGTAAAATACAAAAACCAGATAGGCGTGGCATTTCACCCCGAAGTCACAAAGAATACGGCATTTCACGAGTATTTTCTAAAAATGTGCGCCGCTTGCCTGCCTTCTGACACAGAGCAGCTTTCCTCCAATTTGCCAAGCCTGTAGAAAAAATCCTTATAGCATAATTTTTCCATAATTTTTGGCAACAGAAACTCCGCAGAGCATATTTTCTGTTGCTTAGCTCGGCGCTTGAAAAAATTATGTTAAAATTTATGAAAATTTTATGTTGCAGGTATAATACGGTTTTGGTAAAATAGAGATAGCAATATTTTTTGTTATTTAATATTAGGAGGTATTTACAATGTCCACAAAGCGCAATATCATCGTCGGTCAGTCAGGCGGTCCTACGTCGGTTATCAATTCAAGCCTTGCAGGCGTATATAAGACAGCACAGGAGAGAGGCTTCAACAAGGTATATGGAATGTTACATGGCATCGAAGGTCTTCTTGACGAGCAGTATGTAGACCTGTCTACGCAAATCCATACCTATATGGATATAGAGCTCTTAAAGAGAACTCCTTCCGCATTTTTGGGCTCATGCCGCTGCAAGCTTCCCGAGATTTACGAAAGCCCCGACACATACGAGAAAATATTCAGCATATTAGACAAGCTTGAAATCGAAGTATTCATCTATATCGGCGGCAACGATTCAATGGATACCATCAAAAAGCTTTCAGATTACGCAATAGTTCACGGACACAGCCAGAAGTTCCTCGGCGTGCCCAAGACAATAGACAACGACCTTGCGCTCACAGATCATACTCCAGGATTTGGCAGCGCCGCAAAATATATAGCGGCTTCCACAAAGGAGATTATCCGTGATGCGCTTGGATTAAGCTACAACAAGGAAAATATCACAATCATAGAGGTTATGGGACGCAACGCAGGCTGGCTTACAGGCGCTACGGTACTCGCAAGGACAGAGGAGTGCGTAGGTCCTGATCTTATCTATCTGCCTGAGCTTACCTTTGACATGGACAAATTTACAGATACAGTCATGAATCTCTTAAAGAAGAAAAAGAACCTTGTCATCGCTGTTTCAGAGGGCATCAAGCTTGAAGACGGCAGATATGTATGCGAGCTTTCAGGCGGCGCTGATTATGTCGACGCGTTCGGCCACAAGCAGCTTCAGGGTACGGCGGCTTACCTTGCAAATTACCTCGGCGCAAAGATTGGCTGCAAGACGAGGGCGGTTGAGTTTTCTACTTTGCAGAGAAGCGCATCGCACATCGCATCGCGTACAGATATAGATGAGGCGTTTATGGTAGGCGGCGCGGCTGTCAAGGCGGCTGACGAGGGCGACACAGGCAAGATGGTTGTCATCGACAGAGTATCAGACGATCCGTACATGGCGGCGGCAGGCATTTATGATGTACATCGCATAGCAAACAATGAGAAGCTTGTGCCGAGAGAATGGATAAACAAGGATGGCAACTTCGTTACACAGGAGTTTATCGACTATGTAAAACCGCTTATCCAAGGTTCATACCATCCGTTCATGGTAAACGGTCTGCCTCAGCATCTCGTTTTAAATATGAACAACAAGTAAAAAACGCCGTTTAAAGCATTGCTAAGACTAGGCTGCCGCGTCAGCGGCAGCCTGATTTTTTATGCTGATTTATTCGGATATTTTTGCTGGCTGTCCAGACAGCAGACAGGCAAAGCATATGCGGAATGATTGATTTAAAAACAGTATTAGGAGGACACACATGGGCGCAGTAAAGACTGTAGAGGCGGAGGAACTCATAAACTGGGAAAAGAAAAGTTATCTGCCGCTTGATATACGCGACAGGGGAGCGTTTGAGTATGGACATATGCCATATGCCGTAAACGTGCCGTATGATGAGCTTGAGGTGGAAATCAATAAAGCTGGCGGAGCGCTTTCGGACAAAAAAGAGAAAAAAATTGTCGTATATTGCCAGAAAGGAATTGTAAGCGCAGAGGCGTCAAGTCTTTTATCCGAAAGAGGCTTTGAAGTATATGAGCTGAAAGGCGGCTATCTCAATTGGCTTATGAAAAGCACTGAAAAGGCGCTTGGCTCTCCCGATGAAAAAAGCAGCGCGGACATAGAGCAGGATATAAGAAAGCGTTTCAGGAAAAGCCTGTGGTGCCGCTTTACAAAAGCGATAACGCAGTATGATCTGGTAAAAGAGGGCGACAAAATAGCGGTATGCATTTCAGGAGGCAAGGACTCGATGCTTATGGCAAAGCTCTTTCAGGAGCTGAAACGCCACGACAAATTTCCGTTTGAGCTTGTCTTTCTGGTGATGGATCCTGGCTACAGTCCTGCCAACAGAAAGCTTATAGAAAGCAATGCGGAGCGCCTCGGCATTCCGATAACGGTTTTTGAGACCGACATATTTGAAAGCGTATTCAATGTAGAAAAATCGCCCTGCTATCTGTGCGCCAGAATGAGACGCGGCCATCTTTACAGCAAGGCTCAGGAGCTTGGCTGCAATAAGATTGCGCTAGGACACCACTATGATGACGTTATCGAGACTATCCTTATGGGAATGCTTTACGGAGGTCAGATTCAGACAATGATGCCAAAGCTTCACGGCACCAATTTTGAGGGAATGGAGCTTATCCGCCCGATGTATCTTATCCGTGAAAGCACCATCAAGGCATGGCGCGACTACAATAACCTCCACTTTTTGCAGTGCGCCTGCAAATTTACCGAAACCTGCACGACCTGCGGGGACGCGGGCAGCAATTCTAAACGCCAGGAAGTAAAGCTGCTTATCAGGGAGCTTAAAAAAACAAATCCGTTTGTGGAGGGCAATATTTTTAAAAGCGTGGAAAACGTAAATTTAAGCACAATTGTAGCGTACAAAAAAGATGGGATAAGGCATCATTTTCTTGATGATTATGATTCATGCCAATAGAAAACCTGCAGAGCATGACAGCTACTCCATATCATTCTGCTCATCTATCGGAGTCCACGCTTTTCCAAAGTCCACGTCTTTAAACAGCTGCGTAAGTCCTGTAAGCTGTTTTAGACGCAGAAGTTCGTCTTTGTCCATGCCAAGGTGCTTTGCGATCCATGCGTCGGAGCGTCCGAGGTCGTTTAGCTCCTTGACGATATTGCTCATAAGGTCTACGTCATGCGAGCCCCTTGCGCGGTTGTGGCGGATGGTGCTTGCCATGCGCTGGTCGAGGGGCTTGTCAATGACGGACACGGGCAGCATGCCGTTTTCCCGCTTGTATATGTCGGGATAGTCGAGCATGATGCGGTATCTGTGGAAACCGTCGATTATTATGTAGCTGTCATCGGAGTCGTCGTGATAGCATACTATTGGCATTGTGTAGCCGTCTTCTTTTATGCTGTCATAAAGGAGCTTCAGCTCTGGCGGGGCTACTGAGTTTGGGTTGTAGTCGTTTGGCTTTATTTTGTCTATTGGTACGGAGATTATATTATATACGGGACTTTTGCCTTTCATAGAATATGCGCCTCACTTTTATTGTCATTTTTAGTTATTATTAGTTATTTTTGTTATTTGTCGGTATTACTTATCAAGTTCATCTATGCCATTGTACTTCTGCTTTAAGGCTTTTATAGCCTGCTGCTGCTGTCTTGTCAGCCCGAAGCCCATAAAGCGGCAGATATGGTCGTTCTTTAATATGCAGTAGCACATCCGCTTCCAGCTTGGGATATCCTTTGTGCTTTTGATGTCGTCTGTGTGGTCGGGTATATCGCCTATGAATATTATGCGTGAATTTTTCATGAGGGTGTAGTTGGAAACGCCGTTGCGCCTTATATTGTAGCCGTGTTCGATAAGCTCGTTTATGACCTCCTCGTCAAGTCCGCCGCCTACCTTGTGCCAAAATTCTATAGATGTCTCAAATTTTTTGATGTAATTGTTTCTAAGGCGCGCAGGCAGCGTGCTGAGCAGGAATTTTGTATATGATTCCCATGTATGCCCCTCGGGGAGCGTAAGGCTTCTGTAGCCCATAGCCTTAGTCCTGCCGTATATCGCGCCGAAGTTTGCGCCTCTTACGCGCCCGACAAGCTTTGCCCATATTTCGGGATCGATTACGCGGTACAGGTGAAGGCTTTCCTTGGCGTGATCGTTGAACGGAGACGCCACACGCATCTGGTCTGGCTTTAAGCCTGCCATATAGTAGAGGTCATAGAGGCGGTTATAGTCATATCCAAATAAATAATTTGCATGCCACACGTCGCTGATCGTCCAGTCGTATATCGGAGAGGCGCACCAAACGTCTTTAAACTGCTTTGTGATCCAGCATTTGTCCTCATAACGGTATTTTTTGTTTAATATGCCGCTGTAACGCTGCAGCGATTCGTCGGCGCGTATGCCTAAAAGACAGATTGTCTTTTTGTAATCGTGCGAGGAGCGATACCAGCGCCCGAACTGCTTGGCAAGGTCCTCCTGATGCATTTTGTATCGGTATGTGGCAATTGGGTTGTTGTTTATGTTTATCACGTAGGGATGTTTTGGCATGGGGCGCACCCACGCGTCTTTTTTTGTATCGTCCCACGGATACCAGAACATTTCATAGCTGCTGAGCGCCGTGCGCGTCGCCATAGGCAGGCATACCCAGTAGGGGTGTACATCGCCCTCTATGCGTTGGAAGGTGCGTTCTATGTATTCTGTAGTCACTGTGTACTGCGCCTCGAAATCTTGGTGAAAGACGCCGATTTTTTTGTCGGGATAGTATTTTTTCTGGAAATCCAAGGTGAGGTTTAGCAAGAGGCCGCTGTCTTTGCCGCCTGAAAATGAGAGGTAGATGTTGTCAAATTCCTCGAATATAAAATGCAGGCGCTCCTGGAGAGCGTCATATACGTTTTGGGTTGAGTATTCGCGTTTCATTTTTTCACCTGCTGTCGGAAATTGTTGGAATAATATATATTTGTACCACAAATTGCGACAAAATTCAAGAAATATTGGATTTGATTTTATCCAAAAGAGTTTCCGAATACACGAAAAATATGTTATAATCCTATAAAGGCTAATTTTGCCATTAGACAAACATAATAGCTGCAATAAATTTCACGCTTTTGCTAAAAAATAAAAAAATCTTTTCGGAGGACACGCACCCATGACAAGACAAGAAGCCACCCAAAAAGCCACAGAGCTAGTATCAAAAATGACCGTCGAGGAAGCCGCCTCACAGCTAAAATACGACTCCCCCGCAATAGAACGCTTAGGGATTCCCGAATACAACTGGTGGAACGAAGCGCTCCACGGCGTAGCTCGCGCAGGCACCGCAACCTGCTTCCCGCAGGCAATCGCCCTCGCCGCGACCTTCGACGATGACCTTTTGCTTGAAATTGCCAAATCCATCTCCTTGGAGGCGCGCGCCAAATACAACGAATTTTCCAAGCACGGCGACCGCTCAATATACAAGGGCGTCACAATGTGGACACCAAACATAAACATTTTCCGAGATCCGAGATGGGGACGCGGACAGGAAACCTACGGCGAAGACCCATATCTCACATCAGTGATGGGCTGCGCAATGGTAGAAGGTCTGCAGCAGGAAAAAGACGGTTACATGATGGCAGCCGCCTGCGCCAAGCATTTTGCAGTCCATTCAGGTCCCGAGGAGCTGCGCCACGAATTTGACGCAGAAGTATCGCAAAAAGACCTGTGGGAAACATATCTCCCCGCATTTGAGGCATGCGTAAAAAAAGCAGGCGTAGAGGCAGTGATGGGCGCATACAACCGCACAAATTCAGAGCCCTGCTGCGCGCATAAATACCTGATGGACGAAATACTTCGCGGCAAATGGGGATTTGAAGGGCATTTTGTGTCCGACTGTTGGGCGATAAGGGATTTCCACGAGCATCACCATGTGACAAACTGCCCCGAGGAGTCAGTTGAGCTTGCGCTCAAACGCGGCTGTGACTTAAATTGCGGCTGCACATACGAGCATGTGCTTGAAGCGTACAGACAGGGAAAAGTAACCCGCGAGGACATAGACAGGAGTGCTATACGTCTTTTCACGACAAGATACCTGCTTGGACTCTTTGACAATTCAGAGCTTGACAAAATACCTTACAGCGTTGTAGGCTGCAGCGCTCATTTGGAGCTTGCGTACAAGGCGGCAGTGGAAAGCTGCGTGCTGCTCAAAAACGACGGAATACTTCCGCTCAAAAAAGACGCGTACAAAACAATAGCCGTAGTCGGTCCGAACGCCGACAGCAAAGACGCGCTTATAGGCAATTATTACGGCACGCCGCCGCGCACAGTCACTCTGCTTGACGGCATAAGCGCACTCTGCAGGGAGTACGGCATAGAGCTTCACTATTCAGAGGGCTCTCATCTGTACGACACTTTGGAGAACGCAAAGCCCTCACAGAAATACCGCGTCACAGAGGGCAGAATCGCGGCTGAAAATTCCGATCTTGTAATCGTCTGCACAGGACTTGACGCGACATTGGAGGGCGAGCAGGGCGACAGAGGCAATTATTTTGCAAGCGGCGATAAGCCAGACCTTCTTTTGCCGCCAAGCCAGCGCCTGCTGCTTGATGCAATCATCGAGACAAAAAAGCCATTTGTAATACTTAACGCGTCGGGAAGCGCTGTCGATTTGAGCGCATATGAGGAAAAAGCGAACGCAATAATCCAAGTGTGGTACCCAGGCGGAGAGGGCGGGCGCGCCGTTGCTGATATTCTTTTCGGAAACGCTGCGCCGCAGGGCAAGCTCCCTATTACCTTTTATTACAATGACAATGACCTTCCTCCAATGACAGACTATTCGATGAAAAGGAGAACCTACAGATACATAGAGCAGAAGCCGTGGAAACCGTTTGGATTTGGGCTCACATACGGCAGACTTGAAATTCTGAAAACGGCGGTGAACATTAAAGACTACAAAACCGCGTCAGAGAGAGGCATAACGCTGACAGTAAAATGCGCAAATAAAAATGACACAAGTGTCAGTGATGTAATTCAAGTCTATGTCCGTGTGACAGGCACAGATAACGAAGTGCCAAACCATAAGCTTACAGCATTTAAACGTATAAGTTTAGAGCCTGCCCAGACAGCCGAATATGCGCTTTATATACCGCCTTATGCATTTTCTACAGTTGATAGCAGTGGCGAAAGAAAAGCTGACGGCGACGGCGCAAAAATTTATATAGGATTTTCACAGCCAGATAAAGACGACAGTGATTATATAGAAATATAGAAATATAAAAATTAATTTGAAAAATATTTCTAAGATGCCGAAAGAGCACCTCAAAATGCTAAAGCGGTATTTGGATTAAACGGAGGCATAAATGGAAACAGGACAAAATGCGGACAAAATATTGGAGCGCGCGCTTGACATAGGCGAAGCAATGCTGCGCTCCGGCGCGGAGATACTCCGTATTGAGGACACGATAATCCGCATATGCAACGCCTACGGAGACGGCATTGTTGACGTTTTTACGATACTTTCCCTCATAATAGTGAGCTGGAAAACTCCCGACGGCAGGAGCATCACGCAGACACGGCGCATTTATTCATATTCCACGGATTTAGAACGCTTGGAGGAGCTGAATGCGCTTTCAAGGTACGTGTGCGCGAATAAGCCGCCAGTCGATGAAATTGAGGAGCGCGTAAATTCCATAATGTGCGGCGAGGACAAAAACAGAAAATATTTTAAGCTTGCGGGCTATGTGCTCACGGCAGCCGCATTTGCGGTATTTTTCGGCGGAAACGTTAGGGACGGCATAGCGGCAGGGCTTGTCGGCATTATACTGTACGCATGGGATTTTGTCTTTGCGTCACACAGCAAAAACAGGGTAGTATATAGCTTAGTGAGCTCGATTGTCGCGGGCATAGCGTGTATATTTACCGTCAATGCGCATATTGGAGTAAACATCGACAGTGTTATGATAGGCAGCATAATGATTTTGATTCCTGGAATAGGCATAGTAAACTCTCTGAGGGATATGATGAGGGGAGATATTATCACAGGAATACTACGGCTTGCTGAGGCGCTTATGATGGCTGTGGCAATAGCCGTCGGCTTTGGCATTGCGCTTGTGATTATCTAAGCGGGCATTAAAAATCAGGAGGTTAGCGAAAGTGACAGCAAAAATAGCAGAATTTATGAATGATTACCTTGCGATACTTGTGTCAGTCCTTATCGGAACGCTTGGTTACAGCCTTTTATTCAACGTAAAGAAAAACCGCATAATCTATTGTTGTATAGGTGGCACGCTGACGACGCTTATATATTTCATCTGTGCGGAGAGTGGTTTTTCGCTGCTTGTGCAGAATATGATTCCCGCGGCGATAGCGACGTTTTACGCGGAGCTTATGGCAAGAATTGTAAAAGCGCCTGCCACGGTTTTTCTTATACCGTCTATAATACCGCTTGTACCGGGCGGCAGGCTTTACTATACGATGAGCGCGATGGTAGACGGGAATAAGCTAAAGGCAGACGTGCTTGGCGGTCAGACTGTACTGATTGCAATCGGGCTCGCCGTAGGCGTGGTGCTTGTTTCCGTGTGCTTTTACCAGATTGCAAGCCGCCCGCGCTACAATATAAGGTTTGAGCGCGGCGGACAGACTTCAGACAGGCAGAAGACCGTGGAGAATAAAAGCGGCATTGCAGGAATAGGAAAAAGCGCGCAAAAACGTGAACCATAAGCCGCGCCGCCGCATATAATAGGTAACAACGGCTATGATATGCGAGGTATAAGTTTGACCTGCAGGGAACGTATTTTGTCAAATGACTACAGCGACTGGATTATAGACTTTACTTTAGACGATGGGAGCCTGCGGCAGATAGGCGATGATTATTGTTACCACGTAGTAAACAGCAATCTTGTGATAGCCTATATAAATAAGACGGCGGCAATAAACAGCAATGCGGAGTTTAGAAGGTCATTCTATTCATTCCTGCCAAAATGCTACGGGCTTATGGAAAGCCCGCCGAGTTTCCTCGGTCAAGGCATGAGCCTGAATACGCTCAGTCTTTCGGCATCAGGGATTCTGGAAATCCAAAGGCCGCCGCTCAGCCTTACTGGAAAAAACGTAGTCATAGGCTTTATAGACACGGGAATACGTTATCAGGAGCCTGTATTCAGAAACTTTGCGGGGAAAAGCCGTATTTTAAGCATATGGGACCAGACTATACAGACGGGAACTCCGCCAGAGGACTTTGAGTATGGCAGCGAGTACACAAACGAGATGATTAACGAGGCGCTTGAAAGTGACAATCCATTTTCAATCGTGCCGAGCACCGACGTAAACGGTCACGGAAGCGCAATGGCAAGCGTGGCGGCGGGAAGCCCCATAGAGGGCGGAAGGTTTACAGGCGCTGCGCCCGACAGCGATATAGTTGTGGTAAAACTCAAGGAGGCAAAGCCGTACCTGCGCGACTACTATAAAATACCGATGGGTGTGCCGTGCTACAGCGAGACGGACATAATTCAGGCGGTGCAGTACCTGCAGAAATATGTAGAGGTTTTAAGCCGCCCGCTTGTAGTCTGCCTTGGTATAGGCACGAGTACGGGCGACCATATGGGGCTTGGAATGCTTGGCAGCTATATGGATTATTTGAGCAGGCAGAAAAGCCGTGTCTTTGTAGTGGCAGTGGGCAATGAGGGCAATGCGGCGCACCATTTTCACGGCGAGATAAATATGCGCGAGACATATCAGGACGTGGAGCTTAGGGTGGGCGAAAACGAAAACGGCTTTGTGATGGACGTGTGGGGCGATGCGCCCTATTTTTACAGTGCCACGATACGCACTCCCGGCGGCGAAAGCATAAGGTGGAACAACCCGCGCGGAAACGCCCCGCAGGAGTTTAATTTTGTGTATGAAAAAACGAGGATACTTATAGAATATCTGCTTGTTGAGCAGTCTTCGGGGGCAGAGCTTATCCGCATGAGATTTACAAATCCCACGGCGGGAGTGTGGAACATACGCGTAAATTCCGAGGGAATGGCTGTCGGCGGCGGCTTTGACATATGGCTGCCGATCACGCAGTTTTTATTCTCGGAAACATATTTCCTTGAGCCCAGCCCGTACATCACAATCACTGAGCCTGGCTATGTATATGGCGTCGTCACGGTGGCAAATTACCAGACGTCAAACAACAGCATTTATTCCTCGTCAGGCAGGGGTTATGCGCGGGACAATTTCGTAGTGCCCGATATCGCGGCGCCAGGGGTAAATGTGTCCACGCCATTCGGCGAGCGCACGGGCTCAAGCATCTCAGCGGCGATAACGGCAGGCGGCTGCGCCCAGCTGATGCAGTGGGCGGTGGTGGAGGGCAATGATTTTCTCGTCAATTCGATAAACATAAGAAATTACCTGATACGCGGTGCAGAGAGAGACGATTTCCTTGAATATCCCAACCGCGAATGGGGCTATGGGCGGCTGAATATTGCGGGCGTGTTTGATTTTCTCGCAGGGCTTGGTTAGCGCGTCTGCATATTTCCTATTGGTTTTAAATTTTTTATTTTTTAAATCAAAAATAATGCATAATTTCCTCAAAAAACGGCAGAATAAAATAAACCCAGCGTGGTATTATATTATAAAACGCGTTTATACGCGCATTTATGATTGGAGGAAATTATGAAGAAGGATTTAAAAGTAAGGAAATTTAATCACAAAGCAGTATTCGCGGCAGCGGCAATGACGCTTGCGCTTGGCGTAACGGCGTGCGGCAGCAATAAAACAAATGAAAACAAGGATCCGCTTACAGGCGAGGATATGTCACAGCAGGAAAGCCAGAGCAGTGAGGCTTCGGGCAGTGAAGGCTCCTCGGAGGAGGGATCGGGCGAAGCCACAGGTGACCTAAGCGAGTTTGACGAAATGCTGCAGGACGGGCGCAACGACGCCAACAGCATTATCGACTATATCAATACAAATATAGTAGGCGCTGGCGTAAATGATGTAGAAAGGCTTGTTTCAGGGCTTTTAAGCTTTGGAGATGATATACGCGGCATTGACTTTACAAGGCTGAATGACAGCAGGCAGTATATGCCAGAGGATATGATAGCGTTTATGGACTTGATGAAGCTCGAGGCTGATACGCCGTCAATGGTTATGTCAGACAAGGAAAACCGCAGGGTGATCAACATGACGCTGTCGGAGATGCTTGAGCGCGCGCGCCTGTTTGAGCAGCACATTGAAAAATATCCCGATGCCGTCACCACAGAGGCGGCTGAACGTCTGTACGAAGAAATAGCGACAAATGCCATTTCAGGCGGATATAACAAGACAGAGGGCATAGCGCATTACTATAAAGGCGATGACGAGAATGTCATTGACAGGGAAGCGCTGAAATACTATCAGCAGTTTGCCGAGGCAAACCCTGACAGCAACCTTGGGCAGATAGTTCAGGAATATATCGGACTTCTGCAGTCAAATGATTTTCAGATAGATGACAAGATGAACGATTTTTATATGAGCCTGCACCAGAAGCTTGACCTGCAAAACATTAAAAACGCATCACAAAATACAGGCAGTGACTCATCAAATGATGCAGGCACAGTAATTGAAGGCACAGCTTCGAGATAAGCAGCCGATAAACCCAACACCATTGTAACAGTGACAGTGGCATCTGCCGCATTGCTCGCAACAACAAAAACTCCCAAAAATCGGGGCTGGCTTTAGTCCCCGATTTTCAAGGGAGTTTTTAAACATTACGAAAGCAGGCGGAAGCTTTCCATAAGCGGTATTAAGACGTGATGATTGTGCCTATTTTCTCGTCAATAGCGTACTGCGTCTTGTTGAGCGAGGTTATGATTACCCTGCCCGACGGCACAGCCTCAAGGTATGTGATAGCCGCCAGAATTTTCGGCAGCATGTCAGTTTCGCCGAAATGCCCTTCGGCTATATATTCTTTAGCCTTTGCGATATTCATTGCCGTGATGGGCTCCTCATTTTCCTTTCCGTAATTCAGATATACATAATCGACGCTTGTAAGTATCAAAAGCTCGTCTGCCTTTAAATCAGCCGCAAGCTTGCCCGCAATGCTGTCCTTTTCGATAACGGCAGACGCGCCCTTTAAGATATGCTTCTGCTCAATGACGGGAATGCCGCCGCCTCCGCACGCTATTACAATCTGTCCCGCGTCTGCAAGCGTCTTTATCGCGTCGATTTCCACAATATCAATAGGCTTGGGCGCCGCCACAATCCTGCGGTAGCCCTCGCTTGTCTGTATTACGTAATTGCCCTTGTTTACCTCAATGTCTGCGTCTTCCTTTGACATATAGCGCCCGATAGCCTTTTTGGGCTCATAAAACGCCTCATCATACGGATCGACCGTGACCTGCGTGAGAATGGTGCTCACAGGTGTCGAAATGCCGCGGCTCAAAAGCTCCGATTTCAAGGAATTTTGAATATCATAGCCGACATATCCTTGGCTCATAGCCGAGCAGACGCACATAGGAGCGGGAGTGTAATCTATATAAATGCGCCTGAGTTCAGTCATAGCCTTGTGAATCATGCTGACCTGTGGACCGTTGCTGTGCGTGATGGTGAGCTGAAAATCAGCCTCCGCCAAATCAGCCAGCGCCCTCGCGGTATTTTTGACAGCGCCGAGCTGCGCCTGTATAGTAGAGCCAAGCGCCTCATGCCCCAATGCGACAACTACCTTCTTTTTGCTCATATCTTCCTCATTTCCGCGCCCGCAGCGCAATTTATTTTCGTGAAAAATGTGATAATTAAGTATATCAAATTGTGCGGCATTTGTACACTAAAACACGAAAAAATGTTGATTTTTCAATACATAACACTTGCTTTTGGTTGACAAGGCGAGATTGTTAATAATATAATAAAGTCATAAACAAGTGATTAAAATAAATAATCATTTGTTTGTAAACAGGAAATCGGATACTTATGCTGTGGGGGCAGTATATGTGTAATAGGGATTATTGCGGCTGAAAGGGGGAATTCGATATGATGACGAGCAGAGAGGCACAGATTTACCAGTGGATAACTGAGGAGCCTATGATTTCTCAGGAGGAGCTTGCGGAGAAGGCTGGAATAAAGCGTTCGTCTGCGGCGGTCCACATTTCCAATCTGATGAAAAAAGGATATATCCTTGGCAAGGGCTATATTACAAACGGACCAAATTACTGCACTGTGATAGGCGGCGTAAACATTGACCTTGGCGGCGTGCCGTTTGACGAGCTGCCTGAAAAGAACGCAAGTGAGGGCAAGGTGCTGGTTTCACTTGGCGGAGTGGGCAGGAACATTGCGCACAATATGAGCCTGCTTGGTATGAACGTGAAGCTTATTACGGCGCTGGGAGACGACTTATACGGGCACAGAATAATTGAAAAGTGCGAGGCGCTGGGCATAGACCTGTCGGAGTCGCTGCGCACTGTCGATGAGAAGACGTCCACCTACATATATATAATAGGCAAGGACAAAAAGCTGCGGCTTGGCGTTTCCGATATGCAGATATATGACAAAATTACGCCCGATTTTATAAGCGCCAAGATGGATTTAATTAACCACGGCAGGTTAGCCGTTATAGATACGAATATTCCAGAGGATACCATAAAATATATTGCGGATAACTGTAAAGTGCCGCTGTTTGCGGAGACGGTTTCGGGGCAGAAGGGCAAAAAGCTTCTGAGCGTGCTCGACAAGCTGCACACAATCACCCCGAGCAGGATTGAGGCGCAGGAGCTTAGCGGAGTGGAAATCAAGGACATGGCTTCATTAAAGCAGGCGTCAAACGCGATTCTTGCAAGGGGAGTGCGCAATGTATTCATCACGTTCTGCGAGCGGGGAGTGTTTTACTCAAACGGCGATGAGTCGGATTTTATAAAGATAAAGGAGTGCAACATAGTCAACGGCAACGGCGCTGATGATGCGTTTATGGCGGGGCTTGTATTTTCGTATATGAGGCATCTGCCCATCAGGGAGACGGCGCTCGTCGGCACGGCGGCGGCATGCATTACCGCAGAGACTGAGGAGACAATAAGCAGCAAGATATCAATAGCAGAGCTTGCGCGCGTGGCGGAGCTTGAACTGTAGAGATAAAATTAAATAATAAAAATTAAATAATAAAAACGAAAACGCAGACTTTTTACGGTCTGCGTTTTCGCTTTACAAAAGGGGATATGAGAAAAAAGTAAACAAAAAATTGATATAAGCTGTTTAAATAGTGTTAATGAATATTGTTAAGGCATAGGCCAGAAGCTGTCAAAAGCGTCATAAGGGAAGTTAAATCCGTTACCGTTATAATTGTTCTGCCCATCTTCCTCGCTGTCATCATCTTCACTCTCGGGCGCGTCGTCGCCTAATACGCTGCTGTTGCCAAGCGTAAGCGAGTAGCTCTGCTCTACATAACCGCTGTTGCTCTGCGTCATGGCTACGACATTTACTGTCTCACCCGCTTTGTAGTAAGCAAGGAGTGATTTAAGTTCGCTCATTGATTTTACGGTCTGACCGTCAAACTTCGTAATGATGCTTCCCTTTGAAAGACCTGCCCTTTCAGCGGGAGAGTCCTCATATACAGTATTTACATAAATGCCTACAGGTATGCCATAAGTTTGTGAAATTTCGCTTGTCACGTCGGTACCGCCTATTCCGATATAGCCCTGGGATTTTTCATCTACGACTTCCCTTGTTTCTTTAAGCATAAGCTCCTCGATTATGGACTGTACGTCTGAAATCGGAATTGCATAGCCCATGCCCTCGACAGAGCTTGACGCAACCTTTACGGAGTTAATGCCGATAAGCTCGCCTTTCATATTGAGGAGTGCGCCGCCAGAGTTGCCAGGATTTATGGCTGCGTCTGTCTGTATAAGCTTGTTGGTAATAGTGCCGCCGTTGTCATCGGAAACAGTTACTTCGCGGTTCAGCGCGCTGATGATGCCTCTCGTTACCGACTGGCCGTAGCCTAATGCGTTTCCTATCGCGACAACCTCCTCGCCGAGTGCAAGATTTGATGAGTCGCCGATGGTTGCAATTTTTATCTGCGAGCGCATATCGTCAGTGATATCATCGAGCGATACAGAGATTACGGCTAAGTCTTTATCAGCGTCATAGCCTTTGATTTTGGCGCTTACAAGCGAGGGATTTTCGCTGTCCTCATCATAGCTGAAAACCACGCTGAGCTCGTTGCTGCCTGAAATTACATGGTAGTTTGTGACAATCAGAAGCTCCGTGTCATTCTGTCCTATTATAATGCCTGAGCCGCTTCCCTCGGTGTCCTGGCGGTATGTGCCAAACATTGTTCGCACCTCAGTCACTCCCTTGTTTGTGATTGATACGACGCTTGGCAGACAGTTCTTTGCTATGTCAGCTACTGTATTTGCTGTCGCCGTGTTATCGAAATTGACGTTTGATGATGAGAGAGCGCCTGTAGTGGTAGAGAGCGCGGGTGTGCCTGCATTGTTGGCATTGCTGTTATTGTTCTGCAGATTCTGCTGCGTCTGCTCAAGCTGTGTCTGCGTCTTGTGCATTTCACGCGTGGTCAGATAAGTCGGCACGCTGAAGGCAGCTCCCGCCGTAAGACCGAAAAGCACTCCGCAGCATGCAAACGCCACGGCTTTTTTGAAAAACGGTCTTTTCTTTTTTTGCTTAACGCCTGCACCCGTCGGATTTGTCGGCTGGTTATATCCGTTGTTTGTCCCAGCGGTATAATAGTATTCGCGGTAAGCGTTCTGCTGCGAATTGGTTTCATTGTTTAAATTGTTTCCATTGTTCTCATACATAATATATACCTCCATTTTATTTATTATTTAATTTATTTGTTTATTAATATGCATCTTGCCTTGTTTTGCTTTGTGATTATTAATTTAAAACCAAATTGTGTTTTAAATGTTATGCAAATGTGTATAATTTGTGAAAAAAACTGCGGAGGTAAATATTTACTTACTATTAGAATTAAAAAAACTATTTCATTTTTATTAATATTGTGGTAGAATAAAAAATCATAACATATTATATGTATAGTTTGCATGAGAAAGGAATCACATGAGAAAGCAAGGAAAGCTGTCAGCATTGGGAATTGTGCAGAAATTATATAAAGTTCATGATGATATCAGACAGAGCATAAACAATAAAGCTGCTGTTTACGCCATGCAGCTTTTGTCTGACTGCCAGCAGAGCGCCATCGAGCTTGGCAGCCTAATCGAGCAGACAGAGGGCGAAGGCTTTGTCACTGTAAAATATATAGAAGATTATTGCGAGCTTTTGTATAATAATTATCAGGCGCTTGACAATGCGGAAGAGGTTAATTCTAACAAGGTCTATAAGGTTCTTCGCAAATATCTTGTGCAAATCGAGAACAGCATAAGGAATGATATTTCAGTAAAGCTGGAGGCTGTATTTTTGCCGTATAAGGCTTCAATGTGGGATTCACTTGAGAGCATATGGAAGGCGGCGGATGCAGATCCTGATTGTGATGCATATGTAGTTCCTATTCCATATTATGATAAAAATCCGGATGGTAGCTATAAAAAGGAGCATTATGAGGGAGGTTTATACCCTGATTATGTGCCGATTACGAGATTTGATGAATATGATATTGCTAAAAGGCATCCTGATATTATTTTTATACATAATCCTTATGATAATAATAATTTGGTTACAAGTGTGCACCCTGATTTTTTTTCGGATAAGCTGAAGAAGTGTACGGAGTTGTTGGTGTATGTGCCGTATTATTCGACAACGGGCGACATGAGCGAAGGACAAAGGAGCTGCCCCGTGTACTATAATGCGGATTATATTATCATACAGGCGGAGAAGTACAGAAGCTTTTTTGACGCGGCGCTGCCTCAGGACAAGCTTTTGGCGCTGGGCTCTCCTAAATTTGACAGAGTTATAAATATATGTAAGAATCCGCCCGAACCGCCTGCCGATTGGAAAGAGAAAATGGCGGGAAAAAAGGTCTATTTTTACAATACAAGCATAGGTGGTATACTTGGAAATACTGAAAAATTTTTGAAAAAAATGAAGTATGTGTTCAAATGCTTTGAAGGAAGAACGGACGCATGCCTGATATGGCGTCCTCATCCGCTTTTAGAGTCAACACTGGATTCGATGAGGATGATATATAAAGAAGAATTTCTCAGGATTAAGGAGCAGTTTATAAACAGTGGAACAGGTATATATGACGAGACATCGGATATTACGAATACTATAGCGCTATGTGACGCATATGTCGGAGATCCGTGGACAAGCGTGACGTCATTGTTTGGCATTGCGGGCAAGCCGTTGTTTATATTGAATAATAACATTGATACTGTGCCAGCAGAGAACGACTGGCGGGGGCAGATTATTAGCGGATTTTCCGCTGTGGGAAGCCATAAGTGGCTGATAGTGTCAGGGACAAGGCTTTATCACTCGCCTGATGATAACTATAAGTATGAATATTATTGTGATTTGTCAGAGTATTCAGGCGGATATTATTATTCACAGGTGATGGAGATAAACGATAAAAATTATGTCTGCCCTGCCAATGCGAATGATATCTTAGTAGTTGATGATAGGAAAATTGTAAAGCGTATCAGTCTGCATGTGCAACTTAAGGAGTCGGGGGCATTTTACGGTGCGCTAAGAAGCGGCGATTACCTGATCTTGTTGCCTAATAAATATCCTGCGATAGTGCGCTATAATACTGTTACTGAGAAACTTGATTATCTGAATAAAAATACGGACATTATTTTGGCTGTTGTGAACGGTGAAAGACGTTTCGGCGGCGCATGTGAAAAGGACGGGCACATATATATAGGTTCTCCTGTAAGCCCCAAGGCAGTTGATATTGAAGTCGCGACAGGCAAAGAAACGGTGTTGGAGATAAAATCCGCAAATTATGGCGGCTGTATGATAATGCAGTGCGACGGTGAAAAAATGTGGATTATGCCATATACCGGAAATACGATCATATGTTGGGATCCCGCCGACGGCAGTACCACGAAATATGCCTGTCAGGTCGAAGGATTCGAGTGTATCAATCCGATTTTAGGATATAAGTGTGGTGACAGAGCTTTTGGACGCTGCGCTTTCTATAACGATTATGTTTACGTTACGCCCTATTGGGGAAACGAGTATATCAGGATTAACAGGCAAAATGGCGAAATCGTGAAATGGCGTCCTCCGTTTGAGAGGACAAGGAAGGCTGCCAACGGATATTTCTTTGCGGGGGCAGAGAGCACATTCATTTATGCAGTTGACGGAAAGAGCGCAGGCAGCGTATGGCGTCTGTTCTCGATATATGACAGAAGGCTGTACGACATAAATATTGAAACTAATGATTATAAGGAAATATCAGTTGAATTTGACTTAGAGGAATTAAAGGAAAAAGCGGACGGATTTAGCGAATATTCGGAATGGTTGATGTATGCCTGTATGGAGGATGCGTTTAATTCCTTGCCTGACTTTTTGGATGGTAATATTACGGGAAATCAGTTCAATAGGGACAGACAGCTTAAGGCTTACAGCCAAATCGCGGCAAATTATGACGGCACATGCGGCGCGAAGGTATATGATTTTATGCGCGGAAAGCTTAAATAGGGCGTAAGTAACACATAAAAACAGGAGGCAGTAGTCATGGTAAAAGTAATTACATACGGTACGTTTGACCTGTTTCACGAAGGTCATTACAGGCTGCTGCAGAGGGCAAAGCAACTTGGAGATTATCTGATAGTAGGCGTTACGACAGAGGAGTACGACCAGGCAAGAGGCAAATTAAATGTAATCGACTCGCTTGTGACAAGAATCGAAAATGTCAAAAAAACAGGGTTTGCCGATGAAGTGATCGTAGAAGAATCCGCAGGTCAGAAGTTTCAGGATATTAAGAAATATCATATAGACATTTTCACTGTAGGTTCAGACTGGATTGGAAAATTTGATTATCTCAAGGATTACTGCAAGGTTGTATACCTTGAAAGGACAAAGAATATCTCAAGCACAATGCTGCGAGAGCAGAATAAGCGCATACAGCGGATTGGAATCATAGGCACAGGCAGAATAGCGAAAAGGTTTATGCCAGAGGCGGCATGTGTCAGCGGAATAAGTGTTCAGGGGGTATACAATCCCCATATTGGCAGCGCTGAGAGTTTTGCAAAAAGCCACGATATAGATTGTTATGAAACATTAGATGATTTTTTCTCGGCGGTGGATGCTGTTTACATAGCGTCTCCGCATCAGACACACTATGGATATGTCCAAGCGGCGCTTGAGCATGGAAAGCACGTATTATGTGAGAAGCCGATGACGCTTGATAGGCGCCATGCAGAACAGCTCTTTAATATGGCAAAAGAACGTAATCTGATACTGTTCGAGGGAATAAAGACAGCATATTGCCCGGGATTTATCAAGCTTATGGGCATAGCCTGCAGCGGCGCGATAGGGAGTATTAAAAGTGTTGAGGCGTGTTTTACGAAACTTGAAGATGAGGACAGCAGGGAGCTTACCGATTTGAAGTATGGCGGGAGTATGTTGGAGCTTGGAAGCTATTGCCTGCTGCCGATAATAAAAATCCTTGGGGTTGATTATGAAAGGTTAAGCTTTGATACGGTCAATGGAGACAACAACCTTGATATATTGACAAAGGCATATTTTAAATATCCTAATGCTGTAGCGACGGCAACATGCGGACTTGGTGTAAAGTCGGAAGGGCAGCTTATCATATCGGGAACTAAAGGCTATATACTGGCGGAGGCGCCTTGGTGGAAAACGAATTATTTTGAGGTGCGCCATGAAAATCCCGATGATGTGGAGAAATTTTCGGCAAGATTTTTGGGTGACGGGCTTAGATATGAGATAAGCGATTTCCTGTCTATGATAAACGGAAGCGCAAAGAGCGAATTTAAGCTGACGCGAAGCGAATCGGTCGCATTTGCTGATATAATGGGGAAATTTTTGGAGACGGAAAAGAGGAATTTAGATGAAAATCTGGGCGCATAGAGGGTGCAGTCAGAATTATCCGGAAAATACGCTGACATCATTTGAGAAAGCAATTCAAATCAAGGGATTGACAGGAATAGAGCTTGACATACAACTTACAAAGGACGGGCATATGGTGGTTATCCATGATGAAAAAGTGGATAGGACTACGAATGGCAGGGGCGAAGTGCGAAATTATGCACTGTCTGAATTAAAGAAGTTGAAGATTAATGCGGGTGAAGGCAGATTTGAACAGGTACCCACAATAGATGAAGTATTTGATTTGCTGGAGAAAAGCCTTAAAAGCGGGTTGAAACTAAATATAGAATTGAAGAACAGCATATTTCCATATGCGGGAATGGAGAAGCAGATAATAGATTTGGTATATAAAAGAGGTTTGCAGGACAGCATAGTGTATTCGTCGTTTAGCGCTTTGTCAATAGAACGCATAAGGCAGATAGATTCAAGCGCGGAAACGGGAATACTGGACAGCAAAGTGTCAGATTGCCTTTATAAGCTAAAGGGCGGCTGTGGGGCGGATGCGCTGCATCCGTTTTGGAGAGGGATTGACTTGCCAAAGGAAAAACTGGAAGGATATACGGTGAGGGCATGGCTTACAGGGCATTTATATCCCGAAAAGCCGACAGGGACGGTGCTTGATTTGAAAGCGTTGGAGAATATCGGCATTACGGATGTGTTTTTGAATGAGCCTGAGGCTTATTTGAAATAGATTAAAATGCACTTTGACAATTTCATACTTTATATGAGGATTTGTTTGCCATAGCGATTTCGTTTTGGTATAATAATGGCAGAATGGAGGGATGCGTATGGCATTGGTACAGAGGGACAGGATAAGGGACGAGAAAATTAACGGTGTGATTTTTGATATGTCGCCGTCACCACGATATGAGCATAGTATTATCAATGGGAATCTTTACGCAATAATCAAGACAGGACTGAAAGATAGTATCTGCAAAGTGTTTTATGGGGACATAGATTATGTATATAATCCGAACTCTGATGATTATCTGGAGCCTGACATTATAATATGCTGCGATAAAAATCAGATAAGGGGAAATTCGTATTATGGCACGCCTAAATTTGTTGCGGAAATCATAAGCCCGTCAACTGCGAAAAGGGATAAGACCATAAAGAAAGACATTTATGAAAATGCTGGAGTTGATGAATACTGGATTATATCACCTATTGAAAGGGCATTGGAGATTTATCATCTTAAAAGTGGAAGATATGAGCTTGTTGATATGTATGTAGTGGAAGATGATGAAAAAAGCGAGCATTACAATCTAAAAACAGAAGTAACGCTCAGGTGCTTTCCGATAACCATGACGCTGGAAGAGATATTTGCAATATAAGGGAAAATATTAAGTAAAAAATATAGAGAAAATAAATCCTGATATAAAGTATGAAATTTTTAGGTGCTTTATATCGGGATTTTTTATATTTTAAAATATCATATGAAAGGGTAAGAATGATACAGCTTGATGACAGGACGCTGCGGCAGGTTCAACTGATACAGCTTGAAATGCTTACGGAGGTTGACAGGATATGCAGGAAATGCGGAATTAAATACAATATAATAGCAGGTACGCTGCTCGGTGCAGTGCGCCACGGCGGGTATATACCGTGGGATGATGATGCGGATGTAGCACTGTTGCGTCCCGAATATGAAAAATTTCGCAAGGCATGCAGGACGGAGCTTGATAAAACGCGGTTTGTTTTTCAAGACCATAGAAATACAAAAGGCTACCGTTGGGGATATGGGAAAATTCGCAGGAAAGATACGCTGTTTCTGCGTGAGCATCAGGAGCATATGCCGTATATGCAGGGGATATTCATTGATGTATTCCCGCTTGATGGGGTGCCTGACAACTATATGCTGAGGAGTATGAAGAACTTTGAATGTTTCTGCATACGCAAGCTTTTATGGGCAAGAGTCGGAAAATACGCAGAAAAGAATCTGCTTAAGCGAAAGATATACAGGCTTTTGGACAAAGTGCCTGAAAAGATGATTTTTAGCTATTATCATATGATGATACGCAGGGCGAACGGCAGGCGGACAAGAATGGTTAGGATACTTACTTTCCCGACGCCGAATAATGAGTACGGGTATTACAGGTGCTGGTATGAGAACAGCGCGGACACAGTATTTGAGGGAAAAGTGTTTAAAGGAATTAAGGACTATGACAGCTATCTGAGCTTTAAATTCGGCAGTTATATGGAACTGCCGCCGATAGAGAAAAGGAAGGTGCATCCGGTGAGCAGGATAAAATTGCTTGAGTGACGTTAATGGTATCAATTGTACATTGACAATTTCATACTTAAACGGTGAAAAGTGAAAAATTTTTATATAGCTATTGACGAACGAATGTTTTTAATATAAGATAAATACAAACATACATTCGATAAGGAGGCTATATGGACAATATAAGAGGAAGCATGGAAGCATTAAATTCATTTCAACTGACAGAGGACATGCAGGGGTTGGATGATCAAAGCAAGCTGCTTTTGCACAGCAAGGAAGTTCTGGCAGTCATACTGCAGGGCGCGGTAAAGGAATACAAGGGCTATTCAAAGCAGGAAATCATGGGCTTCATAGAGGCTGACTCGCTCAGTGAAGACACGGAGGTAT
>CANQPM010000030.1 GCA_947625775.1 uncultured Lachnospiraceae bacterium
GGTACTCAAACCGTCTGCCTGCTTGTTACCATTTCAGCCGTGTTTGAGAATGATGTAAAAATGTATGGTACTCAAACCGAAGATAGTATATCAGTAACTAGAGAAGGGTTTGAGAATGATGTAAAAATGTATGGTACTCAAACCTCACGGCGTTGAATGTAAACGCAATATCAGTTTGAGAATGATGTAAAAATGTATGGTACTCAAACTTGTTGTCTCCTTAGTTACTGTAGGTGTATGTTTGAGAATGATGTAAAAATGTATGGTACTCAAACATTGCTAAAGGTACAGGCAAGACTTGATAAGTTTGAGAATGATGTAAAAATGTATGGTACTCAAACTGATTTGAGGGTGCAGCTTGTGGAATCTGAGTTTGAGAATGATGTAAAAATGTATGGTACTCAAACTACCTCGTTTCTTTTTTGATTGGTTCGTACCAGTTTGAGAATGATGTAAAAATGTATGGTACTCAAACCTCCAAAGTCAACGAAAAATCATTCTCAATGTTTGAGAATGATGTAAAAATGTATGGTACTCAAACCATTGGATTCTCTTTCAGATGGTACAGCCCGTTTGAGAATGATGTAAAAATGTATGGTACTCAAACAATGACCGTGAAGAAAATGTGGTCAGAGATGTTTGAGAATGATGTAAAAATGTATGGTACTCAAACTTGCCTCACAGACGAAGTACAAAGGTCGCTGTTTGAGAATGATGTAAAAATGTATGGTACTCAAACGGTGAAGTACGAATTCCGTTACATGGACGAGTTTGAGAATGATGTAAAAATGTATGGTACTCAAACGTATTCCTCTGCTTGTCAAGGTCGATAACCGTTTGAGAATGATGTAAAAATGTATGGTACTCAAACTTAGATTCTGTTTATGCTTCTGAGTGGTCTGTTTGAGAATGATGTAAAAATGTATGGTACTCAAACAATCAGGACATAGACAGGACAAGGACAGAGGTTTGAGAATGATGTAAAAATGTATGGTACTCAAACGAGAGTGTGCATGCACGTATTACAGTGATAGTTTGAGAATGATGTAAAAATGTATGGTACTCAAACTCGTTGACACGCTTCCTACGGGCAGCAATGTTTGAGAATGATGTAAAAATGTATGGTACTCAAACATAATTGCGGATACTTTAGTTGCTGGCATAGTTTGAGAATGATGTAAAAATGTATGGTACTCAAACCGTCGGCGGAATAGAATTGTGTCTCGCCGTGTTTGAGAATGATGTAAAAATGTATGGTACTCAAACTCAGGCGTGGATTTTTGGGAAAATTCTGGCGTTTGAGAATGATGTAAAAATGTATGGTACTCAAACACCGCCGTACTCGCGTGTTCTGCCGTTATTGTTTGAGAATGATGTAAAAATGTATGGTACTCAAACGGTAGGGACGGTAAAGGAAATAGACGCAAGGTTTGAGAATGATGTAAAAATGTATGGTACTCAAACTAATTGCCAATTAGATACATTTATTGTAGTGTTTGAGAATGATGTAAAAATGTATGGTACTCAAACTTGCTCAAGCACTATGAGAGGGCGAAGGACGTTTGAGAATGATGTAAAAATGTATGGTACTCAAACAAACGACAGTTATTACTACATGCATCATCGTTTGAGAATGATGTAAAAATGTATGGTACTCAAACTACAGCATCATATGCAATTTTAGCTGCAGTGTTTGAGAATGATGTAAAAATGTATGGTACTCAAACACAGGCAGATACGCCCAATACGCCAGCTTAGTTTGAGAATGATGTAAAAATGTATGGTACTCAAACGATACTGTAGATGAAGTTACCATATCAGCAGTTTGAGAATGATGTAAAAATGTATGGTATTCAAACTAGACATACCGACGCTAGAATTCGTATGTTGTTTGAGAATGATGTAAAATATGGTACTCAAATTTGCTCTCACAAAATTAGTGGAGGAGGTAGCAAATGACATTTTTAAAGTCAAAGTTGCAAGAAGCAATAAATAAAAAGTATTCCGATTTAATAGTAGTAGGTTGTGGACAATGGGATAGAAAAAACTTACTATTAGTTGCTTCCGATAGAGTTGGCACTTACGATTGTTGCTATTTTTTATACAATATAAAGAAAAATGTGGTTTTAGGGATTAATCCTTTTAGGCATATGAGCAAATTTGACTATGCCAGTCGTAACGTAGTTAAACTTATATAGAGAAAATTAAAAATAATGGTGTTATTTAAAAGGTTAAAAAATGTAGTTAGCGCGTTTATTGGGATGCTGTATGTCCTCTTTTACAGTTCTTGTAGATACTGTATGCAGGCGCCGTGCAGGTAAAACAGGAATGTCAACGCATAAAATGCTTTCCATAAAAACCAGCTTCCTTTCTGCAAATGCTTTTTCATACTGTCTGAAACGGCTGTGACTGTATTATAGCATACCGAACATAAGTTTGCAAATGGTAATATGTGGCTTACCCTGCCAATACGCTATTTATACGTTTCAATTAAGTCTTTTGCAAAAATTCAGCTTTTAAAACAGGCTATCGTCAAGGAGAAAGTCGATAATCCCAATGTTCAGAACACCGTTATCATCATACCACCTTTTTCTTACATCGTGGCGCACGACGATTTTGGGGAAGGAATCGCCGGTCAGGGAAAATGGTTTCATTTCAGCATCGGCTTTCGCTGGGCTTTCCATAGCGTAGGCAGACTGAATATATACCTTTTTTCCGCCTCTGGACGCAACAAAGTCAATCTCGCGGGCTGTTCTTATCTGTTTTCCCTTTTTATCCCTGCCGTTTGAATAGACGATTCCTATATCCACGCTGCAGCGGCGGACAATCAGCTCATTATAGATTATGTTTTCCATGATATGCGTCATTTCCTGCTGTCGAAAACCAATCCTTGCGTTTCTGAGTCCCACGTCCTCACAGTAGTATTTATTGGGATATTCAAAATAGTTCTTTCCCTTTACATCGTAACGCTTGCACTCGCTGAAAAGAAAAGCGTCCTCCAGGTGAGCCATATAGGATTTTACCGTATTTGGCGCAATCTGATCCTTACTTTTAAGCTTCTGCATGGAATTGATTGCATTCGCTACGTTGTTAGGATTAGTGAGCGATCCAACCGAAGAACAAAGCAGATCCAAAATATCAGAGAGCGCATCTATACGGGTAATTTTTTTCCTCTCAACAATGTCTTTGATATAAACCTCCGTAAACAACGCTTTCAGGTATGCCATACGCGCTTCATCGTCAGGCCTTGAGAGAATGAGAGGCATACCGCCGTAAAAAGCATAATTGTCAAAGGCGTCCGTTTTATCGCCTCCGGCTGCCGCATAATACTCTGCAAAAGAAAGCGGGTGTATGCGCACTTCATCGCTTCGCCCGCGAAATTCAGTTAAAATGTCACTGGAGAGCATACGCGAATTGCTTCCGGTCACATAGACGTCAAGGTTAGGAACTGCTTTCAGGTCATTGAGCGCATCATAGAAGGTGATTGGCTTTCCGTTTGGATTATACGGGTTTGGAACTTCGTCACACATCTGTATTTCATCAATAAAAAGATAGAATTGTTCTTTATTTTCACCAATGACTTCTTTCACATACGAGGTCAGTTCCAGCGGGCTGCGGTAGCGGATGTCCCTTGCAAGATCAAGCTCTATAATTATGATATGATCCTCGCTTACCCCGTTTCCCAAAAGATAATTCTTATACAGAGTGCGCAGCAGATAGGATTTCCCGCAGCGGCGCACTCCCGTGATAACTTTCACCTGTCCGTCCCATGCGTAATCAATCAGCTGTTTCAGATATGCGTCCCGTTTGATTTCCATACTAATCCCCCATTCTTGATGCATAGTGTGAAAAATTTATTTTTCGCACTAACCTCTATGATTCCGTTCTTTGGAATCTCAACTTTTCTCATTATTTTCATTGATAACTTCACCATATTATTATGCTAGTTCGCAATCATATTATACATAATTATAGAGGCAAAATCAAGAATTATGTTTTATTCTTTTTGGGGATATACCAGCTGTGCGGAATACAAGGGTTTTAGCGCTTGCAGTAAGGAATGACGGCAGGCGTTTTTATTTGTCCAAATATGAAAAGGAAGTAAGCAGAATGTATTGCATTAGAAGAAGATTAATGTATATAGGCGAGTCTTTGTTATTATATTAGAAATTGGATTTTGCTTCTTTTTTTAGCTTATTGGTATGTAAATTTCCTCTTATAAGAAATGCCCTTTGCTTCTTAATGATATACCTACATAATTTTTTGGAAATTATATAAATATATTATATAATAGTCAATAAAAGGTTTAAGATAAAAATGGGACAATGAAAATAATTCCCAACCCCCCTTTACTTCCCACATTTAAAGTGGCATACTATAACTATTGAAATAATACTAAATTAGCTGCTGTTTAGCAGCAAATACATCACACGAAAGGAAACCATATCAAAATGCCAATAACCGACATATTAGAACGAAACTGCAAACTCTACCCCAACGACATCTGCCTGGTCGAAATAAACCCCGAAATCAAGGAAACCAGACGCGTCACATGGAAAGAATACGAGCTGATGGAGCCCAATCCGACCACTCATTACAGGCGCGAAATCACTTGGAGCGTATTTAACGAAAAGGCAAACCGTTTTGCCAATCTTCTCATAGAACGGGGCATAAAAAAGGACGACAAGGTAGCAATTCTCCTAATGAACTGCCTCGAATGGCTCCCGATTTACTTTGGCATATTAAAAACTGGCGCGATAGCCGTACCCCTGAATTTCCGCTACGCTCCTGACGAAATAGAATACTGTCTCAATCTTGCCGAGGTAGACATACTCGTATTCGGCCCCGAATTTATCGGGCGCGTCGAGGAAATTGCGGACAATATCAGCAAAAACCGCCTGCTATTTTTCGTGGGCGATAACTGTCCCAGCTTTGCCGAGGACTATACGACATTGACGGCAAACTGCTCAAGCCAGACGCCCATGATTCCATTGACCGACAAGGACAACGCGGCAATCTATTTTTCATCAGGCACGACAGGCTTTCCCAAGGCGATACTCCACAATCACGAAAGCCTAATGCACTCCTGCAAAGTAGAGCAGAACCACCACGGACAGACAAAAGACGACGTATTCCTCTGCATACCCCCGCTTTATCATACAGGCGCGAAAATGCACTGGTTCGGCAGTTTTCTCGAGGGCGGAAAGGCTGTCCTGCTGAAAGGCACAAAGCCCGAATTTATACTGGATGCCGTTTCCAAGGAAAAATGCACGATTGTCTGGCTGCTCGTGCCGTGGGCGCAGGATATTCTCGACGCTATAGACCGCGGTGACGTAAAGCTTGAAGACTACGAGCTTTCACAGTGGCGTCTTATGCATATAGGCGCGCAGCCCGTGCCACAGAGCTTAATCCAGCGATGGAAAAAAGTATTTCCGCATCACCAGTACGATACCAACTATGGACTCAGTGAGTCAATTGGACCGGGCTGCGTACATCTCGGCGTAGAAAACATACATAAAGTCGGAGCAATCGGCAAAGCAGGCTACGGCTGGCAGGTAAAGATAGTTGACGAAAACGGCGAAACTGTAAAGCGCGGCGAAGTAGGCGAGCTTGCAGTCAAAGGTCCCGGTGTTATGACCTGCTACTATAACGACGAGGCGGCGACAAAAGAAGTGCTCCGCGACGGCTGGCTCTTTACAGGCGATATGGCGCAGGAGGACGAAGACGGTTTTATCTTCCTTGTAGACCGCAAAAAAGACGTTGTCATAAGCGGCGGCGAGAATATTTACCCTGTACAGATAGAGGATTTCCTGCGCGCATACAACAAAATCAAAGACGTGGCTGTCATCGGTATTCCTGACAAACGCCTTGGCGAGATTACAGCAGCGGTTATAGAGGTGAAAGAGGGCTTTGAATGCAGCGAAGACGAGATAAACGAATTCTGCAAAAAGCTGCCCAGATACAAGCGCCCGCACCGCATAATCTTTGCAGACATACCACGCAATCCGACAGGCAAAATCGAAAAGCCGAAGCTTAGAAAAATGTACGGCGGAGAAAGCCTTGTCGCCGCGCAGAATTTGGGTTAGTAAAAAAATTGAGGAACTCCAAAACAGCCTATGATGCCAACGGCTTCCTAAATGCATAGGAAAAACACAAGTATCAGCGTTTTTCGTAAATGATTTATGTGCCTGCTGATGCGGGAATATGAAAATATTGAGAAATTCTAAGGCAGCTAAGGACTTCATAAATGCTTGGTAAAAGCATAGTGTCAGTGATTTTCGTGAATGATTTGTATAAATGTTATAGCAAATAAAGGGGGAGTGGAAAAAACATGGACTTATTTGAATATATGAGAAACACAACAAAAGAAAAGGAATCCCCCCTCGCCGCAAGACTCCGCCCTGCGACGCTTGACGAGGTAGTAGGTCAGTCGCATATAATAGGCAAGGACAAGCTCCTGTACCGCGCGATAAAGGCGGATAAAATAAGCTCGATAATATTTTACGGACCGCCCGGCACAGGCAAAACCACGCTTGCGCGCGTCATAGCCAACACCACAAGTTCTGAATTCACACAGATAAACGCGACAGCGGCAGGCAAGAAGGACATGGAGGAAGTCATAAGCAAAGCCAAAGACACGCTTGCAATGTACGCCAGACGCACAATCCTTTTTATCGACGAGATACACCGCTTCAACAAAGGGCAGCAGGATTATCTCCTCCCTTTTGTCGAAGACGGCACTATCATACTCATAGGCGCAACCACGGAAAATCCGTATTTCGAGGTAAACGGCGCGCTTATTTCACGCTCAATAATTTTTGAACTAAAGCCGCTTAGCCGCGAGGACATAAGAGAACTCATACACAGGGCAGTCTACGACAAGGAAAAAGGAATGGGCAGCTTTGATGCGGAAATAGATGATGATGCGGCAGAATTTCTCGCAGAACTTTCAGGCGGAGACGCAAGGCACGCCCTAAACGCAGTCGAGCTCGGCGTCATGACCACAGACAGAAGCGACGACGGCAAAATCCACATAACCCTCGAAGTAGCCGAGGAATGCATACAAAAACGCCGCGTGCTATACGATAAAAACGGCGACAATCACTACGACACAATATCAGCCTTCATCAAAAGCATGCGCGGCTCAGATCCCGACGCGGCAGTCTACTATCTGGCAAAAATGCTCTACGCAGGTGAAGAACCCGCCTTTGTCGCAAGACGCATCATGATTTGCGCCTCAGAAGACGTAGGCAACGCCGACCCAATAGCGCTCACAGTCGCCGTAAACGCCTCCCTAGCCGTAGAAAGAGTAGGCATGCCCGAAGCGCAGATAATCCTCTCTCAGGCAGCAACATACGTAGCCTGCGCTCCCAAAAGCAACGCCGCCGTAAACGCCATATCCAGCGCCACAGACGAAGTAAAACGCAGCGGCAACCTCCCAATCCCCCCGCATCTCCAGGACGCGCACTACAAAGGCGCACAAAAACTAGGCCGCGGCACAGGCTACAAATACGCCCACGACTACCCCAACCACTACGTAGAACAACAATACCTCCCCTACGAACTCACAGGCAAAACCTTCTACGAACCCTCCTGGAACGGCTACGAAGCCAAAATACGCGAACACATGAAAAAAATAAAAGAACAAAAAGACTAAGTTTACAGACATACAGCCCAAATTTCTCATAAGTCATAATTGAATGTCTAAAAATCCAATATATGTACGCTCTATATGCAAGGTACAGAGAAAAAGATTAAGCATAAAAAACTCACTATCCAAACTCTCTGCAAGCCTTTATAAAGCAGTTGTAAAGCTAATATACACAAAATTAGAAAAGACAAAGAAACAGAAAAGAAACAAAAATATAAGCCTACCACGAGAAGGCATAAATAAAACTAAGAGGACGAAAAACTAAGTAGTGGATTAGAAAAACTCAAAAGAACGTAAATTTTATTCAATACACTAGCCCGAACAGTGGTATATATCCCATGAAGACCATTGGGAAGCGTCGGCACTTAGCGAAATAAGCTGTAAAAGCGTAGCTCCTTTTACAGCGCCATTGAGCTTAGTGTCCGCTACGCTTCACACTGAGCGAAAGCGAGTCTGAATGGGATATATACCACTGTTCGGGCGACCTATTACCAAAAACTCCATCTAAAATAAAACGATATCCATCCTCTAAAAGAGCTCCCCCACAAGATACCTATACACCTCCCCATTCTTTTTATACCAGTTATCACAAACCTCCTCCGCCACTTCCTCCGCCGGCACAGAAAGCCTTATATTCACCAACTCCACTTCCTTCTCCTTAGCAATAAGCTCAACCTCATACCCCCCGCCCGTCACCTTATAATATTTAGCAGTCACCGACGACTCATTCTTCAGCTCAAGATTTTTCTCCGCCAAAAACCCATCAATCTCCTCAATTATAGCCTCCCCAATACGATTCCCAAAATAAGACAGCGTCTTCTGCCCCTCCTCAGTAATCGAAAAATAAGTCCGGTTCATAAGCGTATCCGCCCTGATAAGCTCCGCCTCCTGCAAATCAGAAAACACCTGCTGCAGCGTCATAAAATTAGTATATTCCTTTTCAAGTATAAATCCGCTAAGCTGCGAGCGAGTCATTTTAAAGTTCACCCTGTCAAGTATATACAAGACAATCAGCTTGTACAAAGTCAATGGATCCTGCACCATCTAAAATCCGCCTTTCGGTTAAACACCATTATTTACACAATATATTCCGCAATCTCCGCATAAACAGGCATGCAAATATACTACACATGTGAATACATTATTCCCTGAAAAGTCCCGCGCCTTTTCATCTCCCCATGAAGCGTATTCAAAACCCGCCTTTTGTCCGTACTCCACAATGGCGCGATAAGCAGCTTCCGCGCGCCATCGCCCGTAACCCTGTGTATCACGGTATCAGGCGGAAGGATTTCAAGACATGAAATCACAATATCAATATATTCATCAAAACCAAGCGTTTCAAAAGTCCCGCGCTCGTACAATTCCGCAAGAGGCGTATTTTTCAACACATGCAGAAGCTGCAGCTTTACGCCGTCAATCCGCATATCCGCCAGATATTGGCAGGTCGCAAGCATATCCGCCCTTGTTTCAGACGGCAGCCCCAAAATCACATGCGCAATAATCGGTATGCCAATGCCTTTAAGTGATTTAACGGCGCCGTCAAACACGCCAAGCTTATACCCACGCCGTATGAGCAGGGCAGTAGCCTCATTTGTCGTCTGTAGCCCAAGCTCTACCCAGATGAATTTGTCCGCATACTCGGCTTTAAGCCGTTCAAGCAGTGCAAGCACCTCATCACCCAGACAGTCAGGGCGCGTAGCAATCGAGATGCCTGCGACACTTTCCACGTCAAGCGCATCCCTGTAAAGCGCCTCAAGCCTGTCCACAGGAGCATATGTATTTGTAAATGCCTGAAAATAAGCTATAAAAAGCCGCCCGACATTTTTTCCATGGAAAAAGGTCTTGCCTCGTTCAAGCTGTTCTCGCACACTTTCACCGCGCGCGGCAAAATCGCCGCTGCCGCCCTCGCTGCAGAAAATACAGCCGCCAACGCCAAGCGTGCCGTCTCTGTTCGGGCAGGTCATGCCCGCGTTTACGGAAAGCTTGTACACCTTTTCGCCATATTGCTTTTTCATCTCATAGTCAAGCGAGTGGTAGGGCTTATCATTCCAAAGCATGATTCACCGTCTGCTGCGCGACTACCGCACGATATGGGACTTTACAGCCTCTGCTACAAGCTCGGCAACTTTTGGGTTAAACGCCTCGGGCATAATGTTGTCCTCGTTCAGCTCATCATCAGGCACAAGCCCGGCGATAGCGTTTGCCGCCGCAAGCTTCATCTCCTCGGTAATCTGCGTCGCACGCCCTTCAAGCGCACCCTTGAAAATGCCAGGGAAAGCCACCACGTTATTTACCTGATTTGGGAAATCGCTGCGGCCTGTGCCGACAACGCGTGCACCAGCCGCTTTTGCCACGTCGGGCATAATTTCAGGCACAGGGTTAGCCATTGCAAATAAAATAGAGTCCTTTGCCATTGATGATACCATTTCAGCGGTCACGATGTTGGGAGCGGACACTCCGACGAAAATATCAGCGCCTCTCAAAGCGTCTGCAAGCGAGCCTGTCTCATTGTTTGGGTTTGTGACCTGCGCCATTTTTTCCTGCATCCAGTTAAGTCCTTCGGTTGAGGTTGAGATAATGCCGACTTTATCGCACATAATGATATTTTTAAAGCCATATGTAAGCAGCAGCTTTGTAATCGCGACACCCGCGCTGCCCGCGCCGTTTACAACTACCTTGCAGTTTTCTTTCTGCTTTCCGACTACCTTCAAAGCGTTTATAATGCCCGCAAGCACCACGATTGCCGTGCCGTGCTGGTCGTCATGGAAAACAGGTATGTCAAGCGTCGCCTTTAAGCGTTCCTCAATCTCAAAGCAGCGCGGAGCGCTTATGTCCTCCAGATTTATGCCGCCGTATGCGGGCGCAAGCCATGTGACAGCCTTTATTATTTCCTCCGTGTCCTGCGTGTCAAGGCAGATAGGCACAGCGTTTACGCCGCCAAATTCCTTAAACAGCACGGCTTTTCCCTCCATGACAGGCATAGCGGCGTAAGGCCCTATATTTCCCAGACCAAGCACAGCGCTTCCGTCAGACACGACAGCGACAGTGTTTGCCTTCATAGTATATTGATAGGCGGCTTCCTTGTCCTGCGCGATAACCTTGCAGGGCTCTGCCACTCCCGGCGTATAAGCAAGCGACAGCGCTTCCCTGGATTTGACGGGCGTTTTTGATACGGTTTCAAGCTTGCCGTTCCATTCCCTGTGCAGTTCAAGCGCTTTTTCCTGAATTGTCATAATAATACCTCCAATTTAATCCTTTATTTTACATAATGCATCAGCCATACAGCTCAATATATCATATTATAATTTACTTATTTTCAATTCGCAATAAATTCTTCTTCCTATTTTGGAAAAAATGAGTTATAATAAAAATGCAGAAATCTCAACTGCATCTAAAATAACTCATCAAATAGTTTATTATCAGGTGTTTAATCCCTATTAAAAATAAATTATTTAAAATATTAAACATATTAATTTTATTATTCATAATGGAGGGGTATATGAGAGAAAAATATGAATCTCTTGCGCTCGCGGAGCTTAAGGCAATCGCAAAGGCGCGCGGCATCAAGGGCATTACCGGGATTAAAAAGGCGGATCTGGTGGAGCTTATGCTTGCCGAGGACGAAAAGGACAAGGCCGCGGGGAAAGATGTAACGCCCAAGCCTGTGCTCAGAAGTCCCAAGGAGCCAAAGGAGGAGAAAACAGAAGAAAAATTTCCGTCAGACCTTGACAGCGGCATTACTGCAAACGGCATACTGGAGGTTATGCCCGACGGCTTTGGCTTTATCCGCTGTGAAAATTTTCTACCCGGCGACAACGACGTGTATGTAGCGCCAAGCCAGATACGGCGCTTTAATCTGAAAACAGGCGACATCATAGAGGGCAATACCAGAATTAAAACCCAAAACGAAAAATTCAGTGCACTTCTTTATGTAAAGCGCATAAACGGATTTCCGCCTGAGATTGCGGGGCGCAGATGCAATTTTGAGGATATGATACCTATTTTCCCGGATAAGCGTATAAAGCTTGAAACGCCCAATTCCAGCGTGGCTATGCGCATTATGGATTTGATGAGCCCCGTAGGAAAAGGGCAGAGGGGAATGATAGTTTCACCGCCAAAGGCAGGCAAGACTACCTTATTAAAAGAGGTGGCAAAATCAGTGCTGAAAAACGCTCCCGAAATGCATATGATCATTCTGCTCATCGACGAGCGCCCAGAGGAAGTTACTGACATAAGGGAGGCGATAGAGGGACCGAATGTAGAGGTAATTTACTCAACCTTCGACGAGCTCCCCGAGCACCACAAGCGCGTTTCCGAGATGGTTATTGAGAGGGCAAAGCGCCTGGTGGAGCACAGGAAGGACGTCTGCATACTCCTCGACAGCATCACGCGCCTTACGCGCGCGTATAACCTTACAGTGCCGCCCAGTGGCAGGACGCTTTCAGGCGGTCTTGATCCCGCGGCGCTTCATATGCCGAAGCGTTTCTTTGGAGCGGCAAGAAATATGCGCGGCGGCGGAAGCCTTACAATCCTTGCGACGGCGCTTGTCGAGACGGGCTCAAAGATGGACGATGTCGTGTATGAGGAGTTCAAGGGGACAGGCAATATGGAAATGGTGCTTGACAGGAAATTGTCCGAAAAGAGGGTGTTCCCCGCGATAGATATTCCCAAATCTGGCACGAGGCGCGAGGACTTGCTCCTTACTCCCGACGAGCTGGATGCAATAAACATTATGCGCAAGGCGCTGAATGGATTAAAGGCGGACGAGGCTGTAGACAAGATACTTGACATCTTTTCACGCACAAAGGACAACGCGGAATTTGTCAATACAGTCAAGAAAATGAAGTTTATTTAAAAAAAGCTTGCACATATCAAAATCATATGATATACTAAGAAAGCTGTTTATATAAAACAATTATATGATTTTATTATTATAGTTATTCTGGATATAAAGAGGTGAAAAAGATGAAAGAAGGAATCCATCCTAACTACTATCAGGCGACAGTTACCTGCAACTGCGGCAACACATTTGTGACAGGTTCTACCAAGCCTGAAATCCACGTCGAAGTTTGTTCAAAGTGCCATCCGTTCTATACAGGACAGCAGAAGACGGCGGCAGCCCGCGGACGTATTGATAAGTTCAATAAGAGGTACGGCGTAGTAAGCAAATAAAGGTTGTTAAAAGGGTTGAGGTAATCATTTATCTCAACCTATTTTTTAACGAGGCTTAAATTAACAAACAGAAACGGTGATAAATATGTCTAAAAATAAAAGTGCTGTATATTCAGGCATCGGCGGTCAGGCAGTATTAGAGGGCGTGATGATGAAAAATAAGGACCGCTATGCCGTGGCAGTCAGAAAACCCGACGGCGGCATAGATGTCCAGGTTGAGGAGTACAAGGGCATAGGCGGCGATAATGGCATAAAGAAGGTTCCGTTTATAAGGGGCGTTTTTGCGTTTATAGATTCGCTGGCGCTTGGCATGCGTGTGACGATGCATTCTGCTTCGTTTTATGAGGATGACGAGGAGGAGCAGGCGGAGACGGAGGGCAGGCTTGCAAAGGCTCTCGGCAGCAAGGCTGACGACATTATGATGACGCTTACCGTAGTGCTTTCAGTTATCATTGCGGTGTCGCTTTTTATGCTGCTCCCGTTTTTTGTGTCCGATTTTCTTGGAAAATATATAAGAAATGCGAGTGTTATCGCTATTTTGGAGGGTGTTATCAGGATAGCGATTTTTGTGGCGTATATTGTGGCTATCTCGCTGATGAAGGATATAAGGCGGCTTTATATGTACCACGGCGCGGAGCATAAATGCATAAACTGTATTGAGAAGGGCAGGGAGCTTAACGTCAAAAATGTGATGCGGAGCTCGCGGCAGCACAAGCGCTGCGGCACGAGTTTTCTGCTTTTTGTCGTGCTTGTGAGCGTGGTTGTATTCTTTTTCATACGCGTTGACAACATGGCGCTGAAGCTTTTGATAAGGATTGCGCTTGTGCCTGTGATTGCGGGCATTTCATATGAGATAATACGTCTTGCGGGACGGTGTGACAATATTATTGTGCGCATTATTTCTGCCCCAGGCATGCTTATGCAGCGACTTACGACAAAAGAGCCTGATGCCGATATGGCGGAGGTGGCAATCGCGTCGGTTGAGGCTGTATTTGACTGGCGGGCGTATTTGAATGAGAATTTCGGATATCAGCTTGCGGCTAATGCGGTGAACGGCGATGACAGCAGCTCATATGAAGAAGGGGCTGGCGTTAATGAAGACAATGTAAATGCTGAAAGCGCGGAGAGCGTTGAAGAAATGGAAAATGTTGAAAGTGCGGAAAGCGTTGAAGAAACAGGAAATATTGAAGGCACAGAAAGCATTGAAGAAGTGAAAGATTTTGAAAGCGCAGATAAATCAGGCGAGACGGTGAACGGATTATGACATACAGGGAGTTGTATGAGTACGGCTTGGGGCAGCTCACCAATGCATGCATAGCGGAGGCGCAGCTTGACGCGCGGCTTCTGCTTGAATATATATGCCGCACGGACAGGAATACTCTCTTAGTCCACGGCGACAGGATTGTAAGCGGCATTGAGGAAGAATTTTACCGCGCTGCTATTGATAAGCGCGCTAAGCATATTCCGCTGCAGCATATAACGGGAGAGCAGGAATTTATGGGGCTTAGCTTTCGCGTAAATGATTATACGCTTATACCGCGTCAGGACACGGAAATCCTTGTCGAGGAAGTGATGCGCTACATGGGCGACGGCATGCGTATTCTTGACCTTTGCACGGGCTCGGGCTGTATTCTGCTAAGCCTTTTAAAGTACAGCAATGAGTGTGAAGGCATAGGCACGGATATTTCCGGTAAGGCTCTTAAGACGGCGCGCGAAAATGCCGACGCGCTGGGGCTTGACGCGGCATTTTTGGAGGGAAGCCTGTATGAACCGCTGGCAGCATATCAATCAAAGCGCGCAAATGACACTTTGTTTGACATAATAGTTTCCAACCCGCCTTATATAGAGAGTACGGAGATAGAAACGCTCATGCCAGAGGTGCGCGACTTCGAGCCAAGGATTGCGCTTGACGGCGGCAGTGACGGCTTGGATTTTTACAGACAGATTATTGAGGAGGCTCCCGCGCATATGCGCAAAGGCGCTATGATTTTTTTGGAGATAGGCTATAATCAGGCGGCTGCGGTCAGCGGGCTTTTGAAGGACAGAGGTTTTTCGGATATAGAGATTGTGAAGGATTATTCAGGAAATGACAGAGTGGCGCTTGCGGTATGGCGGCAGGGCACAAAACAGATTATCGGGTAATTGCGGACAAACGCTGCAGGGCATGCGCTGTCTTTGTTTTGGTAAAGGAGGTCGTTTTAGATGTTTGATAAATTGGAGGATTTGCTTGCCCGCTTTGATGAAATTATGAATGAGCTCAACGAGCCGGGCGTGGCTGAAAATCAAAATCGTTTCCGTATGCTTATGAAGGAGCAGAGCGATTTGACTCCGATAGTTGAAGCGTACAGGGAATATAAAAAATGCAATGAGACAGTCGAGGATTCAATAGCTATGCTCGAAACTGAAAATGACGAGGAAATGCGCGATATGCTGAAGGAGGAATTAAATGAGGCTAAAAAGCGTATCGAGGAGCTTGAAAACGAGCTGAAAATACTTCTGCTGCCCAAAGATCCTAATGACGACAAGAATGTTATTGTGGAAATCCGCGCGGGCGCGGGCGGCGACGAGGCGGCGCTGTTTGCGGCGGAGATATACCGTATGTATGTGCACTACGCCGAGGGCAGGCACTGGAAGGTTGAAACGATAGACGCGGAGGAAATCGGCATAGGCGGCATGAAAAGCGTTACATTTATGATAACGGGGCAGGGCGCGTATTCTATAATGAAATACGAGTCGGGAGTGCACCGTGTACAGCGCGTGCCCGAGACAGAATCAGGCGGCCGCATACACACATCTACAATCACAGTGGCAGTAATGCCCGAGGCCGAGGAGGTTGACGTGCAGATAGATGAAAAGGATATCCGCATTGACGTGATGAGAGCGTCAGGAAACGGCGGACAGTGCGTAAACACCACGGACTCGGCAGTGCGACTTACGCATTATCCTACAGGAATAGTAGTCTACAGCCAGACGGAAAAATCACAGCTCCAGAACAAGGCAAAGGCATTTGCGCTGCTTCGTGCAAAGCTGTATGACATAGAGTGCCAGAAAGCCCACGACGCAGAGGCTGAGGCGCGCCGCAGCCAGATAGGCTCAGGCGACAGGAGCGAAAAAATAAGGACATACAATTTCCCGCAGGGACGCGTGACAGACCACCGCATAAACCTTACGCTTTACAAGCTTGATAAGGTGATGGACGGCGATATTCAGGAGATTATAGATGCCTGCATAGCGGCGGATCAGGCTGCGAAACTCAGCCGCATGCAGAATGCGGGGTAAACAAAAATTTAGAGAAAAGACAAGACCTGATATATTCAGAGGCTTGTCTTTTCTCTTTTTTGAATAAAGCTGATTTTTGGTTTAATAATTTTGCACAGCAATTTATAAAATATTTGGAAAATTTCCCAAAACGTGCTATAATATTTTAAACAGCTTTTTACGGCTGGGGAGCAGTCTTAGAACAAAAAGGGTGTGGTTTTTAAGATGGAGGAAAAAGAGAAAAATGCAATCAGGCTGATTAGGCAGGAGATGAGCGAAAAGGATTTTGAGCTTTACATTTATTCGCTCAAAAAGCTTGCGGAAAACAATATTGACAAAAACATGAGCTTTATGACCGAGCTCTACAACCTTCGCGCGTTTCAGTTCAAGGCGGCGGAGGAGATGCTTGAAAATCCTGAGCTTAAATTTGCGATGATTGTAATTGACTTTGCGAATTTCAGCACGATAAATGAGTTTTGCGGCAGGACTGTAGGAGATGACCTTTTAAAGCATACGGCGGACAGCATGCGCACATTTCAGAAAGAGCATGTGCTGCTTTCGCATTTCCGCGCGGATACGTTTGGCATTTTTACGCCGTTTGAGGACAAGTCGGAGCTTATAGACATTGTGGTAAAGCTTGATGAGATGATATCGGAGTTTAAGATACCATACAAAGTGCTGCCCGCTTTCGGCATATGCATAGCCGACAGCCCTACCATGGCGGTGAGCATTATGCGCGACTATGCGACTATGGCGCTCGAGTCCATAAAGGGCAAGTTTTATGCCAAATACGCGTTTTTTGATGATGAGATGCGCAGCCAGATGCTTTTGAACAAGATGATTGAAAATGACATTGTCGATGCGCTAGAAAACGGGCACATACTTCTCTATATACAGCCAAAGGTGAATATGCAGACAGGCGCGATAGAGGGCGGCGAGGCGCTTGTGCGCTGGCATCACCCTGAGCGCGGCATTGTCATGCCAAACAGCTTTATACCTGTGCTGGAGAGAAACGGGCTTGTAATAGACGTGGATATATGCATTTGGAGGCAGGTATTCGGCTTCCTTGGAAAGAGGCTGTCCGAGGGCAAAAGGGTAGTGCCGATTTCCATAAATATATCAAGGCAGCATGTGTTTGACAGCACATTTAAGGACAGGCTGATAGATATGTCAAAGGAATATAATGTGCCGCCTGAGCTTGTGCCGTTGGAGCTGACGGAGAGCGGTTTCCTTGAAAACCAAGGGTTAATGTATGAGCGCATGCACCATTTAAAGGAGTACGGCTTCAAGCTGTCAATGGACGATTTCGGCTCGGGCTATTCAAACATAACAATGCTTAAAAATGAGGCTATGGACGAGATTAAGATAGACAAGGGCTTTGTCGATGACATAGCGACGCCAAAGGGGCGCAGCATTTTGAAGCACATTATAGAAATGCTGCGTGATCTTGACTTGAATATTATTGTCGAGGGCGTGGAGGAGGCGCAGCAGCGTGACTTTCTGCTGGGCTGCGGCTGTACGAAGGCGCAGGGCTATTATTATTACAAACCGATGACGACTGCCGATTTTGAGACGCTTTTGGACAAATAGGAAAGGACATTTGGGAAAATGAATATACAGATGCAGGTCGGCGGTCTGCTGATTTTGTTTTTGGTGCTTTTTTACTACAAAAGGCATGGCACTGTGGGGCTTTACGCTGAAAAGCTTTTCAGGAGGGCGCTGTATGCTACCATAGTGTGCCTTATATTGGATATAGTTTCCATAGTGCTTATTGTAAACAGGGACAGCTTGCCTCTGTGGCTTGTTGAGTTTGAGTGCAAGGCGTATCTGATTTCGCTTGTCTGGAACGGTTACATGGCGCTTTCATACGCGAGCGCGGACACGCATTACCTGATGAGGATGAACAGGCTGGTGCAGCGTTTTGGTGTGGCTGTTGTGATTGCGAGCATGATAATACTTTTGCTGCCAATAAACATTTACTGTGAGGGCAGTGTCGCGTACACATATGGGCCTGCGTGTCTTGCGACGTATTGCGCGGCGCTCATAACGATAATTTTTACCATATATATTGTGCTTACGCAGCGCAGCGAGATAAATCCGAAGCGCGTGAATGCCATACTGATGTGGATGACGATATGGATAGCGCTTGCGGTAACACAGTTTTTCTTTGAGCAGTTTCTGCTGGTGGGATTTGCGGGAGTTATGGGCATAGTGATACTGTTTTTCGAGCTTGAAAATCCCGAGGCGAATATCGACAGGCGGACTGGCTTTTTCAATAATTATACGTTTGTCGATTATTTGAAACAGAAATACAAGGAAAATGCGTTTATGTGCGGCATGCTTGTGTCGTTTGAGGACATACATGCGAGGGATATTCCGTCGGAACAGCTTGATGAGGCGTTTGCGGAGATTGCTGATTTTTTCAGACACATTCCCAATGCGACGCTTTTCAGGACTGAGGACAGGGAATTTACGCTTGTGTTTGACAATCATGGCGCGCTTGAGAACGCGTATCACATGGTTTCGGAACGGTTTAAGAATGGTTGGCTTGAAAAGCGTTTCAGCAGTGTGCCGCTTTATCTGGAGCCGCAGTATATAATAATGCCTACGGCAAGTGTGGCAAAGAGCGCTGACGAGCTGATTGGCTTTCTGAAATATTTCAGGGCGCATGTGTCGAAAGCCTCTGACAACAACGTGATGATTATAGATGAGGCTATGATGGCGAGGAAGCGCGCGAGAGAGGAAATGATGAGCGCGCTTATAAGCGCTATGAATGAGGACAGGGTGGAGGTGTTTTTCCAGCCGATTTATTCGACGAAGGAAAAGCGGTTTGTGTCCGCCGAGGCGCTTGTGCGCCTGAGAAAGCCTGACGGCACGATTATTCCGCCAGGGCTGTTTATACCTATCGCGGAGGAGACGGGGATTGTCGCGCAGCTTGGGGAGATTGTGTTTGAAAAAACCTGCCGTTTCATAAAGGAGAATGATATAGAGCAGTACGGCATCAGGTATATTGAGATTAACTTGTCTGTGGTGCAGTGCGAGAATGCTAAGCTTGCTAAAAACTGTATTGACATAATGGAAAAGTACAAGGTTAAGCCGCCGCTTATAAATCTGGAGATTACGGAAACGACTTCTGTGGTTATGAAAAAGACGCTGATGAAGAATATGCAGGAGCTTATTGATTACGGAGTGGAGTTTTCACTTGATGACTTTGGCAATGGGCAGTCGAATTTGAATTATATTGTGGATATGCCTGTGCAGATTGTGAAGTTTGACAGGGATATGACGCAGGCGTACTTTAAAAGCGAGAAGGCGCGGTTTGTGCTGCAGGCGGCGATGAATATGGTGCATGATATGCATTTGAAGGTCGTGGCTGAGGGCGTGGAGACGCAGGAGCAGTTTGAAGTGCTGGAGGCTATGGGGGTTGATTATATTCAGGGGTATCATTTTTCTAAGCCTGTGGAGGGGAGATTGTTTATTGAGTTTTTGAAGTCGCATAATTTGGGATGAGAAGGTTATAGGATAAAGAAAAAGCACTTTAGCATGCTAAAGTGCTTTTTTAGTTACACTCATGTTCATAGTGTATCATAAATGGGAATACAAGTCTAGTAATATTTTTGAGGGGCGGTTATAATTTATATTGTAAAAGGCGCCCGAGAGTTGGCGAGTAAATATTATTAGGCTGATAGCTTAATTTAGTATATTCTTGTCTGGGTAGGATTGGGCGGGTTGGCGTGGGTGATGATTAGCGGGTATGATGTAACTGTTCATAATATGCAACCCTATGTTTTTTGTAGGAAGTACATATGCAAATCGGGCGTGGGTGAGCTGCGCTTGGTAAGGAAAGGTGTGGTGTGATTATGGCGGAGAGTAATCAGGGCAGGCGAAGTGGTGAGTGGCGGGCTGAGATTGAGCATTTGGCTGAATGCAGGGAGATTATTGTTGCGAATATTGAAGGGTATGAGGCGCAGCTGGAGGAGAGGCGCAGGGCGACTAAGGCGTTGTTTAATGAGGTGCAGGGCGGGAATGTGGAGCTTTATGACCAGCTGATTGCGTCTAGGAGTTTGGAGGAGCATAGCTTTAAGCAGCTTAATAATAATCGGGCGGCGTATGAGAGGCCGTTTTTTGGGAGGATTGACTACAGGAATCTGAGCGAGGGGCTTTTTGAGTCAATTTATATTGGAAAGCATGGGGTATTGCGGGACAAGGTTAATGTTGTGATTGTGGATTGGCGGGCGCCTGTTTCGGCTGTGTATTATGAGAATGAGCTTGGTATGGGCAGTTACAGTACGCCTGTCGGAAGCTGCGATGTGGATTTGAAGCTGAAGCGCACTTTTGACATTGAGGGCGGTGTTTTGCAGGGGTATTATGACAGTGATGTGGCGGCGAATGATGAGCTGCTTGTGAAGTATTTGAGCAAGAACCGTGATGCCGTGCTGGGGGATATTATTGCTACGATACAGAAGGAGCAGAATGAGATTATACGCGAAAGTCCGTTTCACAATATTATAGTGCAGGGTGTGGCGGGCAGCGGCAAGACTACTGTGGCTATGCACCGTATTTCGTATATTATGTACAATTATAAGGAGCGGTTTACGTCGAATGAGTTTTGCATTGTGGGCGGAAGTGACCTTTTGATTGACTATATTACGGGAGGGCTGCCTGAGCTTGAAGTTTATGATGTAAAGCATATGCGCATGGACGAGCTGCTTACGCACCTTTTAAAGAAGGAATGGAAAAAGAAATATAAGCTTGCGCCGCCGCAGCCTGAACTGGCGTGGAAAAGCAAGCTGCTGTTTGCGGAGGAGCTTGAAAATTATCTTAGGCATATGCGTGACAGGCTGCTAGGGGAGGGTGAGGTTATTGACGGTGAGCTTGGCGTGCTGCTTTCGCGGAGAAATAATGAAACGTTTATTGCGGATAATGCGGATTATTCAATAAACAGGCTGTTGGTTACGCTTGATGAAAGGCTTAGAAACAGGATAAAGGTTCAGTGCGTAGGGCGCGAGGAGGAGGGTATTTACAAGAGGAAGCTTGCGCAGTACAGGAATTATTTCAGCGCGCATTGCTATAAGGGCGATGCTGTGGGGATATATCTTAAATTTTTGCGAAGATATGGCAGCGCTTATTATATAGATATGACACAGGTGTCGGAAAATATTCAAAGGGGATATTTTGACGTGTATGATGCGGCGGCTATGCTGATTATATATTACAGGGTGCTGCAGAAGAAGCCTGATGATGAGTTTGGGCAGATTTTTATAGATGAGGCGCAGGATTTTGGGGCGATTGTGTATTATGCGTTGAGGACTGTTTTGCCTGAGTGCTTTTTTACGATTATGGGCGATGTTTCGCAGAATGTTAATTATGAGTGCGGAATGAATGACTGGCGCGATATGACGGAGAAGATTTTTTGCGGTGAGAGGGATTGCTTTAGGGTGCTGGCAAAGAGTTATAGAAATACGATTGAGATTTCGGAGTTTGCGGGGAAGGTGTTGGAGAGCGCGTCAAAGGGGGCGTACAGGATAGAGCCTGTTATACGGCATGGCGCGCCTGTGCGTTTTGCTGAAAGTATTTCGCTGGAGGAAGCGGCGGGGATTTGCGTGGAGGCGATAGAGGGTATGCTGGATAGGGGGTATGAAACTATTGCTGTGATTTGCTTTGATGATGAGCAGCGGGCGGAGGCTGAGAGAAGGATTGGGAGGCTGCTTGCGGATAGTGGGAAAGCAAGGGTGAGGTTTGCGGGGGAGAATGGGGAGAGTTTTGGAAAAGGGGTGGCGGTGCTTACTGTGCATGAGACTAAAGGGTTGGAGTTTGATTGTGTGGTGCTGTGGAAGGCGGATTTTGAGGGGGTGAGGGAAAATCCTAAGTTGGCGAAGCTTTTGTATGTGGGGGTGACTAGGGGGTTGCATGAGGTGTTTGTTGTAAAATAGGGGAGGGTGTGGTAGAATTTTGTTATGGCAGGAGGTCGCCCGAGCGGGGACATATATCCTCTGCGGGCATTGAGGAGTTGTATGCGCAAGCACAACTCCGAAAACGGAATATAGATTTTCTAAGGCGTTGTCTTTTAACGCCTTAGAAAATCTTTCCGTTTTGATTGCGCTCAGTGGGAAACGTAGCGGACACTAAGCTCAACGGCGCAGCAAAAGAAGCTACGCTTTTGCTGCTTGTTTCGCTAAGTGCCGACGTTTCCCAAGGTCCTTAGTGGGTATATGCCACTGCTCGGGCTTGGTCGTTGAATAAAACTAAAAGGATTAGTTGTAGTTAGTAGGAGAATGCTTTTGATTGGCTGGGTTAAGGGAAATATTATTGGTGAATTAAGGTACGTTTGGATTAGCAAGCGTCTGTGATTTATTAAATATGAAAATTGGAGTGAGGATTGGTATGGGTGAGAATTATAGGGTGAAAAGGCTTTCTGGACCTGTGGATTGGGTGGTGGATGTGCCGGGTTCTAAGAGTATGACGAACAGGGCATTGCTTATGGCGGCGCTGGGTGACGGGCGGACTGTGCTGGAGGGGGTGCTTTTCAGTGATGATTCTAGGTATTTTATTGGTTCGTTGAAGTCGCTTGGGTTTGAGGTGGACGTGGATGAGGTTGGTAAGCGTGTTGCTGTGAATGGTTTAAACGGGAGTATTCCTGTGGACAGGGGAGAGATTTATGTGGGGAGCGCGGGGACGGCGGCGCGTTTTCTTACGGCTATGCTGGGATTTTCTGGGGGGATATATACTATTCAGGCGTCGGAGCAGATGAAGCGCAGGCCGATGCTGCCGTTGTTTGAGCTTCTTATGGACGCGGGGGCGAGGATTACTTATTTGGAGAAGGAGGGTTTTTTGCCTGTGCGTATTGTGGGAGCGTCGTACCGTACTGCAGAGCAGGGAGTGAGGGACAATGATGCTGACGGCGAAAAAACTGCGACATATCTGGAGCTTGACATAAGCCAGAGTACGCAGTTTTTGAGCGCGCTGCTGCTTATTTCGCCTATGATAAAGCAGGGGCTTCACATAACCATAACAAGCCAGAGGAAGGACGGTTCTTATATACGCATAACGCGTAAGATGATGGGGCAGTTTGGAGTGTGCGCGCGGTTTGACGGGGAGTGCTATGAGGTTGGGAAAGACAGTGCGTATCGGGCGGGGACTTATCAGATAGAGCCTGATGTTTCGGCGGCGTGTTATTTTTATGCGGCGGCGGCGCTTACGGGCGGCAGGGCTTTGGTTAGGAATGTCACTTGGGATTGTATGCAGGGCGATTTACAGTTTTTGAGGGTGCTTGAAAAGATGGGGTGTACGCTCAATGAAACGGCAGACGGGATAGAGGTGCGCGGCGCGGAAAATGGGAGGCTTAGCGGGATTACTGTTGATATGAAGGAGTTTTCCGATCAGACAATGACGCTTGCTGCGATAGCGCCTTTTGCGGAAGGGACTGTGCGCATTGAAAATGTGGGGCATATAAGAGGGCAGGAATCGGATAGGCTGAGCGCTATTTATACGGAGCTTACGCGGCTTGGCGTGAATTGCGTTGAGGAGGAGGAGGCAGTCACGATAGAGCCGTCTGTGCCGCATGCGGGTGTAGTGCAGACTTATGACGACCATAGAATGGCTATGGCGTTTGCGCTGATTGGGCTTAGGACAGACGGGATTGAGATTGCCAATCCGCAGTGCTGCAGGAAAACCTTTGAAAATTATTTTGAGGTGCTTGATAAGCTGACGGAGTAATGTTTTTCTTTTGTTGCACAAATGTATGGCAGATGTACGATTTTAAATGCAGGCTGTGATGCTGTAATTGGAGGAAGATTATGTTTTTTAAGGGAACGAAAGAAAAAATATTATTGCTTGCCGCTGTCATGCTGTTTGGCGCGAAATGCGAGGCGGCGCAGGAGGGGCAGGAGCAGGACAGTCAGACGAGGGACAGTCAGGTGCTTGAACAGTACCGCGAGTACCAGAGCCGCCTGAACGCGATAGAAACGCTCTCTCAGATAGATGAGCAGGGCTTTGATGTTATAGAGGAGCAATGTTTTCCAATCGAGACAAAGGACTTTGGCGAGGTGTCGCTTGTGCCTGCTTTGGAAAAGGAATACAGCCGCCTTGCGCTTTTTCTGGCAGATGAAAGCGGCAGGATTGTCTGGAAAACAGACCAGCTTGAGGCAAACAGCAGGATACTCGGGCAGATGGAGCAGCCGATAGAGGGGATATCTGCGGTGTCCTTTCAGGATTTGAACGGCGACGGCTTAAAGGATATAGCGCTGATTGTCCTGTGCGTAAATGACAGTGGCGCGTATGCGGGCAAAACATATAAAACAGGCGACGTGCTTTTTCAGACAGACGGCGGATTTTACAGGGATTACCGCATTTCGGAGAAGATAAACCGTTTCAGCATGAACAAGGGGATAGACAATATTACGGCGTTTGTGCGCGACGGGTATTCGGCGGAATTTCTTTACACGGCGACGACGGAAAAAGAGCTTGTCCGAAACGGCTTTGTGATAGCGCAGGATCAGCATTATGCGCGTCAGTTTGAAAAGCTCGGCAGGCTTGATGTGGTGCCTGGGACATACAAGATGGCGGACTTTACATATTTTATGGTTTATTTGGTAAACGAGCAGGGGTACATAGTCTGGAGCTTTCAGCCGATGGGCGAGTACGACAATCTCTATGCGCTGAAGGGGATAAACTGCCGCGACATTGACGGCGACGGCATGAAGGACATTATTGTGCTTGCGGATTACAGTTATGCGGGCGAGAATAATGAGCTTTTGACAAAGAGCGAATATTCAATTTACTATCAGAGGACAGGCGGCTTTGACACTGATACAGAGGTAAAGGCGCATATAAAGTGCGGCGCGGACGATACGCTGAGCGCGCTTATCGAAAAAGCAAGAGCCTACTGGGGCTGGAGGGTGGAGGAAGATGATTAAGATACTTATTGTAGATGATGAGAAACCAATCTGTGATTTGATAGACATAAATTTGTCTGCGGCGGGCTATGATTGCACCGCCGTACAGGATGGAATAGAGGCGATAGACCTCATTGACAAAAATAAAGACGGATACGACCTCATTCTGCTTGACATAATGCTGCCAGGGGCTGACGGCTATGACATAATGGAATACATCAGGCCGCTCGGCATACCTGTTATTTTCATCACGGCAAAGCACGAGGTAAAGGACAGGGTAAAAGGGTTAAAGCTCGGCGCTGACGACTATCTTGTCAAGCCGTTTGACGTGGTGGAGCTTGTGGCGCGCGTTGAGGCTGTGCTCAGGCGTTACAATAAGGCGGCAAAGCAGGTGCGCGTGGGCGATGTCGTGGTGGATATGGAGGCAAGGCGCGTGATGAAGGCGGGCAGGCTGGTGGAGCTTACAAACAAGGAGTTTGGCTTGCTCAAGCTGTTCGTTGAGAACAAAAACGTCGCTCTTTTCAGGGAAAGGCTTTATGAAAAGGCCTGGGAGGAGGAGTATTTCGGCGACAGCCGCACGCTCGACATTCATGTGCAGAGGCTGCGCAAAAAGCTTGGCTGGGAGCATAATCTGGTGGCGGTATATAAGGTGGGCTATCGTTTAGAGGTGGAGGAATGAAATTTTCTTTAAAGCTTTTGCTGTGGACTATGATTGTCATGGCTGTGGCGCTTGGATTCAGCGGGTTTTATTTTGTCAACTATGTGTTCAGCACGTCAATGGAGCGTGAGACAAGCCAGGCGATTGATGAAAACAGCATACTGAGGTTTGCGTTTGAGACGGCTGTGCTCAATGTCCCTGTGAAGTATGACATTCTTCAGGATCATACCGTGGAGCAGGTCGCGTCAAAGCTTGAGGGCAGCCAGGAGGCAGGCAGGCTCCTGCGTCTTTCTGACGAGCAGAAAAATATACTTTATGCAAGCGACGGCTTTGACACTGACGAGGAGCTGCTTTTGCAGACGGGCGAGAGTGTCAAGGCATACAGGATAATAAACAGCGGCGGGCGGTACTATGTGCATACGGGCAGCGCTGTCAACGCGCTTGACAGAGTGCTTTATCTGGAAACGTTGAAGGACGTGTCGGGAGTTTTTCATGAGAGGGATATGGGTTTTAGGGTTTACCGACGCATGACGATGCTTATGCTTGTCGCGGGCGTGGTTATAATGCATATCATTTCATCGTGGCTTACCAAGCCGATAAAGCTTTTGACAAAAGCCACGCGGCGAATGGAATCGGGCGATTATTCATACCGCGCAAAGCGTGTGAGCAATGACGAGCTGGGGCAGCTTACCATGGATTTTAACCGCATGGCGGCGGCGCTTGAGGAGAATATTTCAATGCTTGAGGAGGAGATACAGGCGCGCGAGGATTTTGTCGGGGCGTTTGCGCATGAGCTGAAAACGCCGCTCACGTCAATCATTGGCTATGCTGACATGCTGCGCTCGCGCAAGCTTGACGAGGAAAAGAGCTTTATTTCGGCAAATTATATTTACACTGAGGGAAAGCGGCTGGAGGCGATGTCGCTCAGGCTTCTTGACATAATGGTGACGAGGCGCGGCGAGGCGAAGTTCCAGCGTGTGGCGGTGGAAGGCATTTTTGAATACCTGCGCGATACCTTTTCGGAAAAGACGGAGTATGAGTTTGAGTACGCCTATGATGACGGCGCAGTGTGGGCGGAAGCGGATTTGATAAAGACGGTTCTTGTCAATCTGCTTGACAATGCCTGTAAGGCGTCGGAGGCAGGCGGGCGCATAGAAGTGACGGGACAAAGCTATGAGGGGTATTATTATTTTACGGTCAGGGATTACGGCGTAGGCATACCGCAGGAGGAGCAGGCAAAGATTACGCAGGCGTTTTATATGGTGGACAAGTCGCGCTCGCGGAGCAGAAACGGCGCGGGGCTTGGGCTTGCGCTTTGCGATGAGATACTTGCCCTGCATGGCACGGCGCTCGACATAGAGAGTGAGCCTGGGAAGGGCACAAGCATGAGCTTTGCGCTGGAGCTTATGGGAATGGAGGAGGGTGAGGCATATGGACAGGGCGAAGACGGACAGCCAGACGAAAACGGACAAGGCGGCGCAGACGGGAAGGAGCATGAATAATGGTAAAGGCGGCAGCAGGCGCAGGAGCAAAGGCATAGGACTGAATAAGCATATAATTAATATCATATTTTTAGGCTGCGCTGTGCTTGCCGTGGTTTTGTCAGTTTGGGGACCGCAGGCGATGACGGAATATAATGACAAAAATGTGCTGAACAGCATAAAGCTTGCCGAGGAGGAGTCGGAGGACGCGGGCTACCGCTACAGTCTGAGCAGCAACGAAAAGCTTTTTATACTGTCGGAATGTCTCAACAGCCAGACTGTTCCTGAAAGCGAGATGAACGCGCTCACGCGCATTTCGGATAGTGAGACGGAGTATCAGAATCTTGTGGGGACATATGCATTCGTGCTGAACCACAAAGGACCTACGGGAGAGGAGATAACAAATTCAGAAATATACGATACTTGTAACGAGGGGCTTAATGCCTTGAAGGAGTCTGGCATACTTCCAAATGAAATAATGGAGGTATCGGCTGCCACGCACGAGGCGACGCTTTACTCAGCAATAGATGTCCCAGAGCCTAGAAATAACGTCGCTGTCTGGAAACTCAGCCTTGTAAACGACAGGCAGAATGCCAACAAGGAAAACCGTCTGATTGATGCGTATATTGATGCCGACGACGGTAAGATATATGAGTTTTACGCGCGCACAGACCTTGCGTGGGAGGACATAGATGCTGACGGGCTGATTGGCAGGTGGAGCGAATATATGGGGCTCAGCGCGCCGCAGGAGTATGACACAGACAATCCGCTTCTGGAAACCACGCCCTATTATAAAAAATATGTTTTTGAGGGTATGGGCGGCGAGCGCACCATAGTGACAGTCGGCTTTTATGACGGTATAAATGAGCTTTTCCTCAAAATTTCCAAATAGAAATATTGGAATTGAACATTTGAAAACTGCAGGGCGTAAACGTTAAAATATAAAAACGCAATTGCGGCTGACAGTAATTTATGCTACTATTAGAAACAGGGAAAATACAAGATACATTCAACGTGTGTTTTTATCATAAAGCGTTATGCTGAAAGGGTGGAGCGGAGGAGATTGGAATGAGGAACAATAAGAGGGTATGGGAGTTTGTCAGGGGAATGTTGTTTGCGGCGGCGGCAGCGTTTGTGATGGCAGTGAGTTTCGCTGGAATTGATACATATGCAGGGTTTGGCGATTTGAATGACTATGATTATGGCGGAGGCGACGACTGGGGCGGTGACGACTGGGGCGACAGCTATGATTATGATGACGGCTGGGGAGGCAGCTCGTATTCTTATTCAGGCTCACGCGGGAGCAGCGGTTCAGTGAGTATTCCTGTAGTTGTCGTGGTGATAGTGATAATCGTGGCGTATTCGGTGACAAAATCAAGGTCAGCCAAGAAAACCTCTGGAACTGCCCAGGCACCAACTTTGCGCAATATGCAAAGCAGAAGAAGCAATGCCAGCCAGCCCGCAAAGACGTTGCCTGACAGGACAGAGCAGATTTCACAGATAATGAAGGCAAAGGACGTAAACTTTACGGCGAATGATTTCCTAAGCTATGTAAAGCGTGTGTATGTGGATATTCAAGAGGCTTGGTCAAAGCGTGATTTAGAGCCTGTGCGCTCAGTGCTGCACCCTAATCTTTACCAGCAGACGCAGCAGCAGATTGACAAAAAGATAGCGGACGGCATAGTCAATCATTTGGAGAGGATTGCCGTAAATACGGCGTATCTGACAGGCTACAGGCAGGACGACGACTATGAGTATATGACGGTCTATCTCGCGGCGCAGATGATAGATTATCAGGTTAAGGAGGAAACGGGCGAGGTGCTCTACGGCGACAGGAATACGCTGTGGCATATGTTTTATAAGATGACGTTTGTGCGCGCCATAACAATGCAGACGCCTGACATTACCGAGGCGGAGAATGAGGTTATGAGATGCCCGAGCTGCGGAGCTCCGATAGAGGGCACGGCGTTTGGAAAATGCGAGTATTGTGGCACGGTGGTGTCTACTGGAAAGTACGGCTGGGTATTGTCTGATTTTGGAGTTATACGCAGCGACACACGCGATGAGGGAATACATTTAAAAACAGGGCAGTAAAATGCCCTGTTTTTTCGTGCGCTTATGTCAGCAGGTATGGCGGTATTCCGTGGGAGTGCAGCCCATATATTTTTTAAAAATTTTGCTGTAGTAGCTTGTATTGTTGAAGCCGACTGAGCCCGCAATCTCGGCGATGGATTCATACGGCTTTTGGCGCATGCGTTTTGTGGATTCGAGAATGCGGTATTTCATAAGGTATTCAAACGGGGTGACGTTGAGCGTGCGTTTAAAGCAGCGGCAGCATTCGCTCTTGCTCACGAGGATAGAGCCTGCTATGTCGTCAAGCGTTATCGGCTCGGTAAAATGCTCGTATATGTACAATATTGCCTGTTCAATGCGCTGCTCGTCCTGTGTGGAGGCGCTGGCGGCAAAATCGTCGCTCGGTTTTGAATGAAAATATTTGTATATGTATGTCCAAAGCTGTAAAATAGATGACTTTGTCAGCATTTCATAGCATATAGGCTTGTACTCGTTTAACTTGAAAATTTCTGACATGTGTGTCATAATTTTTAGGTAATCGCGGCTTTTGGGTGTGAGGTGGAGACAGCTGATTTTGCTGTCAAATATAACTGGGTTTATGTATTTGTTTTCCAGCTCAAGCTGACCTAAGCCGAAGATGAAATAAGGATTTACTATGACTGCGCGGAGAATGCATTTGTTATTTGCCGCGGGCGTATTGGAATGCTCGACATTTCGGTTGATGAACAGTATATCTCCTTCGCCTGCGGTAAAGCTTTTGCTGCCGCAGGTGACAAGCGTCTGCCCGCTGACGACGTATTGGATTTCTACTTCGTCATGGCTGTGCAGGCTGGTCATTTGGTCGTGGGTGAAAAAATTGTAATCAATCACAGATACGGGATAACCGCTTGCAATAAGCTCCTGAGTGCGTCTGTGGTAAAAGTCGGAGTCCTGTGCGGGCTTGGCAAGAGTCATGGCTGTGTCCCTCCCAAAAATAAATGCTGTTATATAAAGTATAGCAGAACGGGCAGAAAAATTGAATAGTTTTTTGGCAGATAATTTCTGCTTTTTGGAAGGTTTTGGGGCTGGCTTTGGGACTTATTAATTGAAGTACAGATATTTGGGTTTTTCAACGTATTCTACCTCGTCTAAGTCGGCAAAGGCGTCGATGAAGTCCTCGCGGACTGTGGCGATGCAGTAGCCGTTTATCAGAGGCTCAATGTGGATTACTTCGGATTCGAGGCGTTCAAGAGCGCCGTGGTATTTGACTATCAGCTCCCAGCTTTTTGCGGCTGTGTTGTAGCCTGTCATGAGGGACTGTGATTTTTGGCGCTCTTCTTCGGTCGCGGAGAGCGCGAGGTTTAGGAGGTTTTCAAGTTTGGAGTTTGGCATGGGGGGCTCCTTTAAGGCATATGATTTTTTGGCTGGGAAACGGTTTATGATAAATATAATATGAGCGGCGCTTATTACGCGTGCCTGCCAAAATAAAATTTATGTTGTGCCATGGCTGTGATGTGGTATAATTTATGTATCAGAAAAATCAGAGGCATTATTACGAGGAGGTAAGCATGAAAAAATTAGGTTTTGGCACTATGAGGCTGCCGCTTTTGGAGGCGGAAGATGTAAAGAGCATTGACTATGGGCAGCTTTGCCAGATGGTTGACTGTTTTTTGGACAACGGCTTTGAGTATTTTGACACGGCGTACCCGTATCATGGCGAGATGTCAGAGGGGGCTGTGAAAAAGTGCCTTGTGGACAGGTATCCGCGCGAAAAGTACATACTGGCGGATAAGATGCCTATTCTGCGTGTGACGGCGGCGGAGGAGTATGAAAAATATTTTGAGGAGCAGCTTAAACGCTGCGGGGTGGAATATTTTGATGCCCGTGTTATAATAGGGACAAGTTAGAAGAAACCCAGTAAAATCAAGGGGTTGAGCCTAATTTAGTCCTA
>CANQPM010000031.1 GCA_947625775.1 uncultured Lachnospiraceae bacterium
TCGCTATTTAATTCATTTGTTCCTACTCTATTTTTTTATTAGAATTTTGCTTCTTGTAAAAATTTGGAAGTACCTTCCTATCAAAAAATAGAATGTATGTTTGTAACATATGTTTGTTTTTTGTTTGGGAGGTACTTATTATGGATTTAAAAGAAAGATTTATAGCAAATGCAATAACTATTATGTCGGTGAAATTAAATAATGAAAACTTAGCGGATTTAAGGAATGTTCTAACATCTTTATTTGACGAGTACGATTTAGTTCCTCATAAGGAATTGCCTACTGATGAGATTGTGGATAACACAAATATTTTGAAACATTTTTTAGCTGTTAAAAAGATTGCTGGTTTATCGCCAAATACTTTAAAACTATACATGTATCATATAAACAAATTTTTGGATTATACACAGCGAAATGTTTACGAAATAAATACAAATCATATCAGAAAGTATCTTGCACAGTTAGGAATGAATAATCGTTCAAATTCTTATGTTGATGACGCAAGACGTATTTTAAACAGTTTCTTTACATTTTGTGAAAACGAGGAATATGTACAGAAAAATCCTTGTAAGAAAATTGACAGAATAAAACAGCACAAGGAAATGGAACTGCCCTACTCTGACACAGAGGTTGAATTATTGCGAGAGGCGTGTATAACATCACGCGAAAAGGCATTGGTGAATTTTCTTTTCAGTACGGGATGTAGGCGTGATGAGGTCAGAAAAATCAAGGTTTCAGAAATTAACCTTACCGACAGGTCTGCTTTGATACATGGCAAAGGCGGGAAAAGCCGAATGGTCTATTTTTCAGCTAAATGTGAACTATGTATTCGTGAATATTTGGATTCACGGAAGGCTTCTGAAAATTCTGATTATTTGTTCTGCTCGGACAAAAAACCTTATGGGCAGCTAACTAATGGAGGATTGGCGAGGATTGTAAAGCAGATTGGCGAACGTGCAAATGTAAGTAATGTCCATCTTCACAGATTCAGGAAATGGTTTGGGACGTATATGGTTAATCGCGGTGTCCCGATACAGGATTTAAAAGAGATGATGGGACACTCTAAATTAGACACTACAAATAATTATTATGTGTACGCAAATATGGATAGGATTAAAACTAACCATAAAAATAATGCTGCTTAAAGCATAAATACTCGAAATTAAATATTAAATTTTTATAAACTTAATAATATCCTTAAATTGATATATTGTAAAAACTTATGTTATACATATGTCTTATTTTCTATACCCAAAAATTAAGGAGGATTTTATGGAAAAAATTCATTTTTATCAAACAAGTACCATTTATGAAGGCACGACTGATTTTTTAACCAAGCATATTATTGTAATAGAGTTTAACGATGCCTGCCCTACTGTTTCTGAAATTGCAAATGGCTTTCAGATTTTAAATGAAAATAATGAATTTGTGCAGGCTGAATATCCTGAATTTAATACTTTGTATCGTACTTATGATGATAAGCCTAATAGGTTTGAAATTTCTGATGACGGTTCCGTTTATGTTGAGCCAGAACCACAGCCCGAACCCGAACCTTATGTACCTACATTGGAGGATATCAAGACACAGAAAACTTATGAATTATCATATAAATGCAATAGAATGATTGTTGATGGCGTTGATATTGATATTGACGGTAATACAGAACATTTCAGTTATAAAGAAGAAGACCAAGTTAATATCAAGGAAATATTCGACTTGGTAGCTCAAACTAATGTTCCTATGTATTATCACAGTGACGGAAATAGCTGTAAGTTATATACCGCTGAGCAGATAATTGAGTTATATTCCACTGCTACTATGAATAAAATGCATCATGTCACATATTTTAACCAGCTAAAACTATACTTAGATACTCTTGAAACAAAAGAAGAAGTTGAAGAAATTGAATATGGGCAAGATTTAACTGGCGAATATCTTGACACTTATAATACTTCAATGGAACAGGCTAAACTTCTTCTGAAAACACTTTTGGACAGTAGAAAGCAGGATTAATCATAAGGAGTAATTCATGAAAATTATCAGTAAAAATATTATAAAGTATTTTATATTGTTCATTGCTTTCAGTTCCCTTTATGTCGAGATTGAAATACTTTTCAGAAACAGAAGTGACCGTTCTATGATTGTTCTTTCTGGAATTTGCGGTATTTTGATAGGACTAATAAATTATTTCTTTTCTTGGAATATGTCTTTGATTCTACAGGGGATAATCGGAGGACTGTTCATAGTCACGCCACTTGAATATGTCTTTGGAATTTTATTCAACAGTGACTACCATATATGGGATTACAGGACTGTTCCATTTAATATTAATGGACAGGTCTGTCTTCCTTTTAGTATAATATGGTGTTTTATAGCTGTAGTCTGTATTATGCTTGACGATTATTTGAGATATTTTATATTTGGCGAAGAAAAACCACATTATAGGCTATAATACTTAAAATCATAAATAGGTAATGGCAACATTCAGTATTTTGTTGCTATTACCTATTTTTTTACGATTTTGATGATTTAAATAGCGAGTTATCTGAATCATCAATTATTTTTGTTGACTTTTTTTACGAAAGTTTAATGTTATTTACGCATATATAACCATAGGAGCTTACGCTATATGCATACATATAAATGCAAATCGCTTCATATTTTGAGACATCATACGTTTGAGGTGTTGTAAAAAAAATATCATTGCCTCCGATTTGTTGCACAGATTTGTCATCTTTTATATTCCATTCATATATTTTAAATTGGCGATATAAGCTCATTTGAATATATAAGTGCAGCGAATAATTCGGTATCAGCAAAAGCAGGTGATATAATGTTTCAATTTGGATTCTCTTGTGATGGTTCTGCAGCATACTATAAAGTCGGAAATAGTGATACTAGTGGTAGAACTGCTGATGATACTACTGCTTTCGATACAAGATGGAGTGGCTCCAGGGCAGGCTGGCCGAACGGAACTGTTAGTGGACGAGTAGTCATTATAAAAAAAGATACAACCGTTTTTGGTGGTGTAATATTAAGACCAAAACAACATATTACGTCTTAACCTACTGTGATCTTAAGGTTATGTTAAATTAAATTTATAGTGATGTTAAGAAATTTTTTCATAGTGAACAATATCTGCTTGTTATAAACCACAAAATAATATATTCATTCAGCCTTTCGTACCCTTGTTACTACTCGGAAGTAATTTTTTACTAATCAATAACTTCCACTCTTACATCTCGCAGATATATTTCACATGGACGATTTACTGTCATTAAGCATGCATCCCCAATATCAATAGTTGCTTGTTTATTTTTTATTGTAAGCGTAGCATTAATAGTATGACTCGTGTCAACATAACCTCTTACATCTTTACCCAAAATCCGTAACGAAAGACTTACTTTTTGTACTAAATCGCTATTTAATTCATCAAAATTCTCAATAAAAGAATACTTTTATTTAATTCGATTTTTTTATATCATTCAATAATTTTAACAATTCTTCATTTCGTTTTTCCTGGTCAGAATATGAAACCCTCATTGTTACTTCCAATTCTTTTTTAGGTTTCTTATACCCACATAAGATAAGTAATTCTTCATAGGTTTTACAATTACATTGCTTCAAAATTGTTGAGGTATGGGGCGTGTTATCATCCTTATGCAAATTATATAATCTTTCACTTATATATTTCACTTTTAATTCATTGTATATTCTTGTGTAATTTTCCTTAAAAGTATTTAAATAATATTCTTCTTTTTCGTGCTTGTACTGTGAATTATCTTCATATGCAGATATCATATCAGGAAAATATTTTTTTAATACATTATGTACTGACAAATTAAATGTATGATATATAACTGTCGTACTTGGCATATTATTTTCTTTTCTAAGCTCCCTAAGTTGTGGCAAAACATTGTTATGTTCTTCTGCGAATGTTTCAATCGCATCAAGGATAGATAATTCAGTCCAGCTTGCCATAGGTAATTCATTTCTAATTTCTTCTAATTTGTTTACTATTTCTTTATTATCTTGATTTTTGGTTAGTATGTCTATTGCTTGTGAAATGGCTTGTTTCCTAGTCATTTGAGCATCTCCTTAATCCATTTCGATAAGTAACATTCATCGGCACGGCATAAGTGCTAAACTTAACATTCAGCCCCGAATCGAAATTGTCAATAGCCTTTATCAGCCCAATACACCCAATCTGAAATAAATCATCCACATTCTCATTAGACTGCGAAAACCTCTTTATCACACTAAGCACAAGCCTCAAATTCCCCTTAATATACTCCTCGCGCGCCTCCCTGTCCCCCTTCTCTATCCGTGCAAAAAGCTCCTGCTTCTCCTCATTTTTGAGGATAGGGAGCTTCGAAGTATTCACACCGCATATTTCCACCTTACCCTGAGCCATACCACACTACCTCCTCTTTTTCCCTGCCGCCCAGACGCAAAATCCCCGCCCGTCACGACATATGTACTAAAGAGAAGCAGCTACCACCAATCTAAACCCAAGCATTGGGCATATACACAACATATGCATATATCTTGCACAGCATAATTGCCAGCAACCTAAGCCCGAGCAGGGGCATATATCCCCCTAAGGACCTTGGGAAGCGTCGGCACTTAGCGAAATAAGCTGCAAAAGCGTAGCTCCTTTTGCAGCACAATTGAGCTTAGTGTCCGCTACGCTTCCCACTGAGCGAGAGCGATGTCCGCAGGGGGATATATGCCCCTGCTCGGGCGACCGCTTACCATATCCGCCTTCTAACTCGCCATCTCCTTCTTCAACCTCTTCATAATCTTCTTCTCCAACCGCGAAATATAAGACTGCGAAATCCCCAAATAATCCGCCACCTCCTTCTGCGTCATCTCCCTATCATCAGCACTCCCCAATCCAAACCTCAGCATTATAATAGTCCTCTCCCTCTCCCCCAACCGCGAAATAGCGCTCTTAAGCAAATTCCTCTCAACTTCATTCTCCAAATCCCTATAAATTATATCCTCATCAGTCCCCAAAATATCCGAAAGCAGCAGCTCATTCCCATCCCAGTCAACATTAAGCGGCTCATCAATCGAAACCTCCAGCTTAGTCTTATTATTCCTCCTAAGGTACATAAGTATCTCATTTTCAATACACCGCGAAGCGTATGTAGCAAGCTTAATATTCTTGTCACGGTTAAAAGTATTGATAGCCTTTATCAGCCCAATCGTGCCAATCGAAATCAAATCCTCCACGCCAATCCCCGTATTGTCAAACTTCTTTGCAATATACACGACAAGCCTAAGATTATGCTCAATAAGCGTCGCCCTAGCTTCCCCCGCAGATTCCGTCTCAAGCCTGTTTATCGCCTCATTCTCCTCCTCGGCGTCAAGCGGCGGCGGCAGAATCTCCGAGCCCCCGATATAGTGTATCTCCTGCTTCTCATTTATATTCCTTACACTGTACCTATTATTTCTCCCTATCGACAATCTCATTCTGTTAGGTAAATATAACTTCAAAACCATTTGTCCTTCCTCCTGATTTACATATCATTAGATTAAAGCAGCCCTTGATTTAATATCATCTGAAACGAACCATCCTTTGAAAGCTTCCCCTTGTAAAGAGCCACTATGGCATCTTTCTCCACAATCTGCCTGTCGCCAAGGCTGATAGTAAGCTCATCAACCGTAGTCCCTTCCATTATACCGTTCTCCTCCCCTATACTCCTAAACGGAATCACCTTGTACCGCTGCGGCTTCAATTCAAGCCACGGTCTTGTAACCTCGTTTTCCTCAACAATGGAAACAGGTCTTCTGCTTATAGGCTCAATAAGCGAATTTCCCGTGTCGTACAACGCCTTCAGTTCAAGGCACTCGCCGTTTTCACTTATTTTCACTGTGTAAATCCGCCTCTTTTCTTTTCTCTCCTTATACCATAAGGCAAACATAATCACACAGGTAAACGCCATAAGCGCGGCAAGCCTCACCCCCGAGGCAACTCCGAGACGCTCTACGCATGTGTCAAGCTTTGTGTAGACAAACGCGAGCGCATGAAAATAAAACACTCCCCAAAAAAGCCCGCCCGCTTTCAGCCCCGAAGCCGTAAAAAGCATAAGCAGGTCTGTCGCCAGCACCATAAGGATATAAAAAATCCCATACCTCATCTGCAGAACAAGCACAAGCACTGCGCAAAGCCCGCCCCAAAGCGCGGCAAGCAGCACCCGCCATGGCACGATTTTCCTTTTCATAATGACAAGCGCCAGCGTCAGCATAGCCGCGTCAAGCACGCTGTTTTCTATAAAATAAGCATCAAGGTATATCTCATAAATCCTCATCACCTCCCAGTCAGGGATTAACGCTGAACCATCAACTGATTACATATCTGAGTATACAAAAAGTCCCACGCTTTTTTTGTCAAAGCGTGGGACTAAATATTGTTTATTTTTCGACATATTATTTTTAGGACAAGCTTATCTCTTTAGGAAATCAGGTATCTTCAATGACTGCTCCTTAATCTGGGGCTTTATGTCCACGGGAGGCTTTATGCCTGTCAGCGGTCTTGTGCCTTCTGTTGCGGGATTTGTCTGGCTAGTGCCCATATTCATATTATTCAAGCCCTGCGCCGCCTGAGGCCTCGGTCTTACGGGCGATGAAGGCGTAATATTCTTCGGCGTTACGGAAAAACCGCTGCCAAACTTGTTGCGCTGAAGCGTCGAATTGGGATCAATGCCCGTAGCGATAACCGTGATGGTACATGAGTCTGCCATGGATTCATCATACATTGCGCCGAAAATAACATTGATATCCTCGCCCGCGAGCTGCTGTATGTAGCTTGCCGCATCATTTGCGTCAAAAATTGTTATGTCGCCTGATATATTAAGTATAATGTCGGTAACTCCATTGATTGTAGTCTCAAGGAGCGGCGATTCGACAGCCATCTTGATAGCCTCTGCCGCCTTTTCCTCGCCCTTGCCGTATCCGATGCCGATATGCGCTATACCCTTGTCCTTCATGACTGTCTGCACGTCAGCAAAGTCAAGGTTGATAACCGAAGGCACGTTGATAAGGTCTGTGATGCCCTGTACAGCCTGCTGCAGAACCTCGTCTGCCTTTTTAAGCGCGTCAGGCATTGTGGTACGCCTGTCCACTATTTCAAGGAGCTTATCGTTTGGGATAATGATAAGCGTGTCCACATGCTCTTTAAGCTTTTCTATGCCGTTTAAGGCGTTTGTCATACGGGTGCGCGCCTCAAACTTAAACGGTTTTGTCACAACTCCTACCGTAAGTATGCCCATGTCCTTTGCAATAGCTGCCACTATGGGAGCCGCTCCCGTGCCTGTGCCGCCGCCCATACCGCACGTAACAAACACCATATCAGCCCCCTTAATTGCCTCCTTGATGTCCTCCTGGCTCTCCTCCGCTGCTTTCTCTCCAACCTCGGGCTTTGCTCCCGCGCCAAGCCCCTTAGTAAGCTTTTCTCCTATCTGCAGAAGCTTAGGCGCTTTACAAAGCTGCAGCGCTTGTTTATCTGTATTGATGCCTATAAATTCGACACCCGTAATCTTTTCATCAACCATTCGGTTTACCGCATTGTTGCCCGCCCCGCCTACGCCCACAACAATTATCCTTGCCGCGACATTTGCGTTTTCTTCTTCAACAATGCTTATATTCATGCTCTGAAAGTTTACCTCGTCCAAGTTTGCTTCCTCCTCCAAATCCTTATAACCTATCTAGTCTATAATACAATTTTTTTTTAAATTAATCAATATGTTTTTAATTTTCTTGTCTTAATTTCTTAATATTTTAATATTATTCGGTCTCAAACGATATGCTTTTTCTGTCAGTTGTATAACTTTGCAGGTCAAGAGTGCCCTTTTTTCCCTCGAGCGTCGGGAGTATATACGGCAGCTGCATAAGCTTCTCGTCGAGATTCTCAAGCCTGCCTATGCTCACCTTCACATCCCCGTAGCCAAGCGTGACGTTGTAATCCTTGTCAAACTGTATTCTGTCGCATATGATGTCATACTTGTTGAGCAGCTTTGTGATTGTCAGCACGTCCTGAAAAATAGCGTCGTTTTCGACAGGGAGCTTTTCGTGGAGCACAACGTGGTCAAAGCTTATGCCCGTCACCTGCGGTATGCCCTTTGTCGTCACCTTTGACGCCTCCACGACAACGCCTTCATTGTCAAAATACATATATCTTCCAAGATATTCCACATAGCCCGCAAGCGCCTTTTCATATACGGAAATCCTGATGGTATCGTTTGACTGCACTACCACGTCCATAGTTTCCACAAAGGGCACGTCTTTTATCTCCTTGTTTTTGTATTTGATGGACAGGTAAAGCGAATTGTCGCCAAGCCAGCCTGTCATTATCATTGACTTTATTTCTTCCGCCGAATAATGCTTGTTGCCGTCAACTATCACGTTTTTGACCGCGTAATGTATCAGCACGAAATAAAACGCAAGCAGCAGAAGGTTCAATATGCCAAGAATGACGATAATCTTAATCTTTAAATGTATATTGGGAAACTTTTCAGATGCCAATTTTGCAGCTCCCCCTTTCATTCATAGCTTATCCTTGCTCCCAGACATCTCAAATCTCCCACTATATCCTGATATCCTCTGTTTATGTAGCTTATATCCGATACCGTGGTTATGCCCGATGCCGCAAGTCCCGCTATTACAAGCGCCGCGCCTCCTCTGAGCTCATGCGCTATGACATTGCGCCCCGAAAGCGCCGCCACGCCCTTTATTACTGCGGTATCGCCGTCTGTAACTATATCCGCCCCCATGCGCCTAAGCTCCTCGGCTATCTTGAAGCGGCTTGAAAATATGCTCTCTTTTATTGTGAGGCTGCCCTTTGCTGTTGACGCCGCCGCCATAAGGGGCGACTGCAAATCAGTCGGAAAGCCAGGATATACGTCTGTCTCGATAAAATCTATATTTTTAAGCTCTCTCTTTTCGGGCGCGGAAACCTTGAGCGTTTTCCCCTTCGGGCTGTATGTAATGCTGCCGCCCATTTTTGATATTACGGCGCATACGCTGTGCAGCTGCTCAATGGGAACATTTTCCAGATTTACGCTCCCTCCTGCCGCCATTGCCGCAAACATATATGTACCCGCGACAATCCTGTCCGGAATCATATCAAAATCTGCCGCATGAAGTTTACTGAGCGGAGTGCCCTTTATTATAAGCCGTCCCTCTGTCCAAAAGCTTTCAGTCAGAATGATTTCAGCCCCCGCTTTATTTAAAAATTCGCACAATACGGTAATCTCAGGCTCTCTTGCCGCGTTTTTTATGACTGTCGTGCCCTTTGCCGTGGCTGCCGCAAGAATTATGTTCTGCGTCGCGCCTACGCTTGAAAACGGAAGTCTTATCTGCGCGCCCGCAAGCTCGTCAGCATAGGCATGTATGCGGTTTCCCTCTGTCCATATCTGGGCGCCGAGCTTTTCCAATCCTGACAAATGCATATCTATAGGCCGCTCGCCTATGACACACCCGCCAGGGTAATCGACATACGCCTCCCCTGTGCGCCCAAGCAGCGCTCCCATAAGTATTACTGATGAGCGCATCGCCTTTACATAACGGCTTGGCAGCCTGCAGCCGCTTATGTTGCCCGCGTCTATGCTGATGTCAATGCCTTCAGCGGTATGGCTTACCTCCACGCCCGCGCCCGTGCTTTCAAGAAGCCTTATCATGTACGCCACATCAGTGATGTCAGGACAGCCCCTTAACGTACATTTGCCAGGGATAAGCAGGCATGCCGCCATTATCGGGAGAGCGGCGTTTTTTGAGCCCTGTATGCGCACGCTGCCGCCCAGGGGCGAGCCGCCCTCCATTTTTATTGAATTACTGTTATTTTTGCACCGAGTCATATATAATTTCACCATTAAAAAACTATGAATTATATTATTATATGTTATGACTCCTGTGCAATTTACTTAAATTTACGGCGAGCTCAAATTATATTTATGCGCCATAAGCTGTTATTTGCATTTTTTACTGATATTTAAGACTATGCCTATCTCCGACAGCAGAAACAGTATTGCCGAGCCGCCGTAGCTGATAAACGGCAGCGTAATGCCTGTGTTTGGTATGGAGTTTGTGACGACGGCTATGTTAAGTATTACCTGAATGGCATAATGCGCCATCACCCCCACTACCAAAAGCGAGCCGAAACGGTCAGATGTCTTGTTTGCAATCACCATGCAGCTCCATATAAGCACCACAAAAAGCAGAATTACCGTCATCGCGCCAAAAAGCCCCAGCTCCTCGCATATTATTGAGAAAATCATATCATTCTGAGCCTCGGGCAGAAAGTTCCGCTTCTGCATGCTCTGCCCAAGCCCTTTGCCCCATATGCCACCAGAACCGATTGCGTAAAGCGCCTGAATCGTCTGAAATGCCCTGTCCGTGCTGTAGGCTTCGGGATCAAGCCATGCCCTTATGCGCGCCATACGGAATGTGCCGCCCTCCGCGTCTCCGCTTGTCGCAATCACCACTACCAATATAACTCCCGCTACCGCGGCTGCGCCCAGCAAAACAAACCACTTATAATCGGGAACTGCCACAAACAGCATAGCCACGGCTATTCCCATTACAATTATTGCAGAACTTAGATTATCCGATATTATGTATATAAGTCCAGCCACTATCGTAGGCGGCACCATTATTATTGCCACGCCCTTTGGCGTGCGGATAATGTTTTTGCCGCGCTCCTCAAGCCTTTGGATAATGCTCGCAAGATATATGATAATGCCTATCTTTGCAACCTCCGCAGGCTGCAGCGTAAGGCCTATCTTCAAGTCAAGCCATCGAGTAGCGCCGTTTTTTGTGACGCCAAGCGGCGTAAGCAGCAGGAAAATAAGCGCCACTGAAACAAGAAGCGCCGCGACGTCAAAGCGCTGCCATACCTTGTAATTTATTTTTGACACAAAAAACATCGCAATAAAGCCAAGCACCGTCGAAAAGCCCTGTCTTTTAAGGTAATAGGCGGAGTCCCCGAAGTCAATGCCCGCTTCATAAGAGCTTGCCGAATATACCATGAGAAGCCCAAATCCCGCCAAAAACAGAACTACAGCCAAAAGCACATAATCCATATTATGCCTGCCGTATCTGATTTTTTGTTGCGTTTTTGCCCTTACAGCCACTTTATCACTCTCCCAGATTGTTTACATATTCCTTAAACTGCTTTCCCCTGACCTCATAATTGGGAAACATGCCCCAGCTCGCGCACGCAGGCGACAAAAGCACCGCGTCACCGCTCTCGGCGTTCTGCACACATATGTCAAGCGCCTCCTCAAAACCTTCCGCAAAAATAATGTCCCCCTTAGGAAAACCGCATTTCACGGCGCAGTCCGCTATCTTTTCCCTAGTCTGCCCGATAAGCACAAGCTTTTTTACCTTGCCGTCAAAGCATTTTATCCAGTCATCATACTCACTGCCCTTGTCATAACCCCCGCCTATAAGAATAGTCGGTCTGTCCATAGCCTTTATGCCCTGAATGGCAGCGTCAGTATTCGTCGCCTTCGAGTCATTGTAATACACAACACCCCTTTTCGTCGCCACATACTCAATCCTGTGCTCCACCGCCACAAAACGCTTTACCGTCGAAAGAATATTCTCCATAGGCACGCCCGCGCTCATGCTTACCGCAATCGCCGCCATCACATTTTCAATATTGCATATGCCAACTAAATTCATATCCGTCTTAACATTCAAAAGCCGCTCACTCTCACCGCCCTTAGCAAGATAAATATAGTCACCCTCATAATACAGCCCGTCATCAAGCCGTCTTACAGAAGAAAAATAAACCACCCTCGCAGGACATCTCTCACCAAAATCCCGCGTGTACTCATTTTCATAATTTAACACACAGTAATCGTCCTTTGTCTGATTCATAGTCACAGCCTCTTTAGCTGCCACATAATTTTCCATCGTATGATGACGGTTCAAATGGTCAGGCGTAATATTAAGTATCGCCGACACCTGCGGATGAAAATTCTCTATCGTCTCCAGCTGAAAACTAGAAATCTCCGCCACCGACACCGTCCCATCACTCATCAAAGGCGCCGCCTCCGTATAAGGATTACCAATATTCCCCACTATATAAACATCATCATAATACTCCTCCATTATCTGCCCCACAAGAGAAGTCGTCGTAGTCTTACCATTTGTCCCCGTAATCGCCAAAACCCTGCCCGCCGCAAAATTATAAGCAAGCTCCACCTCTCCCCATATATGAATACCCCTCCCCTTCATAACCAACACAAACGGCGCATCCGTAGGCACCCCAGGACTAAGCACAGCAAGCTCCACACCCTCAGCAATCTCCTCCCGAAAATCACCCACCACAAACTCCGCCCCAGTCTCACGCCCCAATTCATCACTAATCCGCTTCCTCACCGCCTCAACATCCGTCTCCACATTGCTGTCATATACCACAGGCAAAGCACCATTCTTCTCCAGCAACACAGCCGAACCCACACCGCTCTTACCCGTCCCCACAACAATTACTCTCTTATTCTTTATATCCATCATAACACTCATCTCCCCTGTCAGCTTAATATAATATATAATTCCTACTTATTAATATAAACCCATAAGCTTTTATGTCAATAACGTAGAATTTAGGCAAAATATATAAAATCAGCGACGTTTCGCATCGCGCACCAAGTCGCGATTTTATATATTTTGACTAAATTCGGACGACGGCGAAAACCTATCGCCAATAATCCAAACATCAGTAACGCTAAATCCAACAAAGTAGAATTTGGGTGAAATATACAAAATAAGCGGTGCCTTGCGGAGCACTGCACCGCGTTTTTGTATATTTCACACAAATTCGGTCGGCTTCGAAAGCCTCTCCCTCAATCCCTGTCTAATTATACCCCTTCTCCTCTAAATAAGGAAGAATATTCTCAAACAACTGCCTAACAACCGGCGCCGCAATCTGCCCCCCATAATACACCCCCTGCGGCGTATCAATAATCGCCAACGCCATCACCTTAGGCTCATCAGCCGGCGCAAACCCCAAAAACGAAGCAATATACCTCCCCGAACCTCTAGGCAGCGTCTGACTAGTAGCCGTCTTCCCCCCAACTCTAAAGCCCTCAACATACCCATTCTTCCCTCCCCCATTCTCCACAACCTGCTCAAGAATATACCTCAATTTTTCAGAAGTCTCCTCAGATACTACCCCCTCCGACACAGGATACTCAAACCGCTCCACCACACTCTCATCCTCACTCACAGCCTTCACCCCAAAATGCGGCGTAACCATCTTCCCCCCATTTATCAGCGCCGCCACAGTAGTCATCAGCCTTATCGGCGTAATCTGAAACGACTGTCCAAACGACATAGTGGCAAGCTCCACATTTCCAATATTTTCAAGCTTATGCACAATCGTCCCCGCCTCGCCCGACAAATCAATCCCAGTCTTCTGCCTAAGCCCAAAATCCGTAAAATACTTGTAATACTTCTCAGGTCCCAGCCTAAGCCCCACCGTAATAAACACAGGATTGCAGGAGTTCATCGTCGCCTGGACAAAGCTCTCCGCGCCGTGCCCTCCGCGCTTGTGGCAGTGTATAGTCCTGTCGTCAACCAATATAGAGCCCGAACATGAAAACTGGTCTTCAAGAGTAACTACCCCTTCTTCAAGCCCCGCCGATGCCGTTATAATCTTAAACGTAGATCCCGGCTCATAAGTGTCGTTTATGCAGCCGTTCCTCCACATCTGATTGAGTAAATCCTGCGCGTTTGCCGACGGCGCAGCCGCCTGCGCGCTAAACTCATCTATAAACGTATATGGCTCATTCAGGTTAAATTCAGGCACATCCACCATGGCAAGTATCTCGCCGCTGTTTACGTTCATCACTATAATTGAAACCCCCGCCGCCTGCTTGGTCTTGTATGCCTGCTTTGCAAGCTGCGTGGCATATTTTTGTATGTTTATGTCAAGGCTCACATACAGGTCGCTGCCCGCCTGCGGCTCCTTCCTGCGCTCGCCCATTCCCTCAAGCTCCACGCCCCTTGCGTCCGTGAGCGTAAGTATCTGTCCCTTTTTGCCTGTAAGATACTTTTCATACGACACCTCAAGCCCTATTATGCCCTGATTGTCAGCGCCCGTAAAGCCAAGCACCTTTGAGGCAAGCTCGTCATACGGATAATACCGCTTGTAATCCTCATCAACCTTCACGCCCGCCAAATCAAGATTCCTTATCCTGTCGCCCGTCTCCTTGTCAACATTGCTCTTTATGCGCTCGCGCGCTGAATATTTTTCGACGCGCTTTCTCACGTACTCCTCTGTCAAATCAAGCTCCTTTGAAAGCGCTTCTATCACTTTTTCAGGCTCTTTTATCTGGTTGTGTATCACCGATATGGTGCAGACCGTCTTGTTGTCCGCAAGCACTGTGCCTGTCGAATCAATTATCCTGCCGCGCGCCGCCTTGATGTCGCGCTCCCTCTCGTGGAGCATCTGCGCAAGCTCCGTGTAGTGCTCAGAACACATTATCATAAGATAGCCTACTCGCACTCCAAGTGCCATAAGCGCCGCTATCGACAGCACGCATACTATAAAGGTCTTTCTTTTCTGTATCGTCATATTGCGCCTTCCGGCACTGTTCTTAACTGACATTGCATTACCTCAAAAAAGCTGTTATTATAATTTATTATGCTTTTTTAAGGTATATGCCGAATTATCGCTGTGACGGGCTTACGGACAAGGCTTAATTGCTGCCAGTAGGGCTGTTTGCTGTGTCCGAATTACCTGAATTATCGGAATTGCCTGTATTATCCGTATTGTCACCGTTTCCGTTTTCAAAGCTGCTCTGCACCTGTGCGGGCTCGCCCGTCTCAGTGTCTATAAGCTCGCCTGTATTCGGATCTACCGTGTAGCGTGGCGCGGAGTTGGCATTATCGCCCTCATCGCTTCCATTTTCGCCATTTTCATTGCTGCCGTTTTCGCCATTTTTGTTTTCGCTGCCTTCATCGCTGCCGTTTTCGCCGTTTTCATTACTGCTGTTTTCTCCGCCGTTTCCTGCCTCTCCGTCACCGTTCTCAGCATTTTCGGCGCTTTCTTTGCCGGCATTTATCATATTTTCCAAAAGGTGATCCATTTCCTCCTGTTCGGCAATGGTCATCTCCTCTGTCGTCGCTATGTGCATATACGGCAGAACCTCTGTCAAAACGCTCTTGACTATGCCTGTCGCATATGTGGCGTGAGGCTGGTCTGCCACATTCGGGCGGTCTATTACGCAATAGATTACTATCTGCGGATCGTCAGCGGGCGCAAAGCCTATAAATGAAACCACATAATTTTTGTGGTCGCGCGGCACCATCTCGGCAGTACCCGTTTTGCCGCCTATCGCATAGCCTGCGGGGCGGGCGCTTTTTCCTGTGCCCTCTGCCACGGTAAGATACAGATAATTTCTCATCTGCTCCGATGTGGTATTTGATATAGTCTGCTTGATAACCCTCGGCTCTATGTTTTTTACAACGCTGCCGCTGGAATTTGTGATTTTGCTCACCATATGCGGCTCATAATAATAACCTCCATTTATAATAGAAGAAAAGGCGCACGCCATCTCAATCATCGTCACGTTGAAGCCCTGTCCGAATGAGCATGTTGCAAGCTCGGCAGGTCCCATTGTGTCCTCGCTGTACACAAGTGATGCTGTGCGCGCCTCTCCCGCAAGGTCAATATTCGTCTTTAAGCCTATATTGAAAATATTCTCGAATTTTACCGTATTTTTGACGCCGATAGCCTCGCCCATCTTCATAAATGCCACGTTGCACGACTGCTCGAGCGCGCCTGCCACGTCCAATGTGCCATGCCCTTGTTTTACATTGCAGGAAATATCATGGTCTGCTACCGTAAGAGAACCCCCGCACTCATAGCTTTCATTTCCTATGATTTTTCCCGATTCAAGCCCTGCTGCAAGCGTAAGCGACTTGGCTGTAGAGCCTGGCTCGTATGTGTCTGAAATGCAGAAATTTCTCCAGAGCTTGTTGAGCGCGTCATAATACGTATCTTCTTCATTCATCGCGTCTATCTGCTCCTGCGTGTAATACGCGGACAAATCCTTTGGGTTGTTCAGGTCAAAATTGGGGTAGCTTGCCATGGCAAGGATTTCTCCGTTGTTTGGATTCATCGCGATAATGCCCGCGTTTTCAAATCCAAGCCCCTCCCTTGCCTCGTTTGTGTGTTCGTCGCTGAACTGCTTTAAATATTTCTCGCATATCGCCTGTATGTTGGCATCCATCGTGGATACAAGCGAATTGCCGTCAACCGCCGCTACAGTAGTGCGCTCCAATGTCGCATCCTCGTTGAGATAGCCGTATTCCCTGCCGTTTGTGCCGTTTAAGGTATCGTTGTAGTATTCCTCCAAACCGTATGTGCCGTTGTTGTCCGTGCCTGTAAAGCCGATCACATCGCATGCAAGCGCATTGTTGGGGTAGCGCCTGATATATTCCTCCTCAAACCATACGCCGCTTATAACGCCGCGCTTTTCCTCCTTTTTCGCCTTGGCATTGTACTTTGCCGTCTCCGCGTTGTATGTGCTCTGGCGCTCCAAAAACGGGCTCATCTCGTCATATGTAATCCGCTTTTTGAGGACATAATACTGTGAGTTCGGATTTTCCTGTATGTAGCTGTTCAGTTCGGAGCTGCTAAGACCGAAACACTCCGCAAGCGCGGATACCGTTGGCTCCTGATTTTTTTCATCATCAAGCATGACCTTACAGTCAAGTATGACGTTGTACACCTTTTCGCTTACCGCAAGTATTGTGCCGTTTCTGTCCGTGATTGTCCCGCGCTTAAACGGCAGCGTCGTCGAATCATAACGCTGCTGCGACAATATCCTTTTCTGGTATTCCGCATTATTGTCCCTTGTTATTGTATAGAGCCTGTAGGATAAACCCGAAAAAGCCAGCAATATAATCATCATCATAGCTGCCAGCTTCATAGTTTTTACCCTTTGTTGGTCAAATCTTCTTATTTTGTTTGTCCTTACATTACGCCTTTTCACTGCTGTCCTTGTATTCTGTCTTTTCCCTGCCGCCTTTACCGCCATATAAATTCTCCGTTCATAATATGCCGCGCTGATGCCTCTGCTGCCTTTGCATTTTTCCTGTCATATATTTATGGGCTTGTCCTCTGCTGCCTTAAAGCTTTTTATAGTCCCTGTCAATTATTCGGAATTTCGCTGAACTGCCTTACATAATCGCTGCCCTCGCCTGTATAATTCACTACCTGCCCCTCCTTGGCGTACTTCATGCCAAGCTCCGTTATGGCTATGCGCTTGATTTCCTCCAAATCCACGCTGCTCATAATCTTTGTGTAATACTCGTCGTTTGAAAGCTGCAGCTCATACAGCTCGTTTTCAAGCTTTGATATGTTTGTGACATGGTTTGTGATGTCCGACTGCAGCTTTACATAGCACATAAGCACTACGCACGCTACGATAATAGCCGTCGCCAGCGCCGAAACATATCCTATGTTCATAGGCGCGACTTTTACCTGCTGCTGCTTTCTCCTGTGGCTGCGCGCATTTGCGTGGGCATAGGTCTGCCTGTCTGTGCGGGCATGTCCATGAGCCTGCTCATAACTGCGCGCCTGTCTGTGTGAGTTTCCGCTCGACTGCGGCCGTCTTCTCGGCTGTGCAATTTCAATTTCCCTTACCGCATTGCCGTCCACATAATAATGTGTCCTATACCCCCCGTTGCTGTAACCCATTTTTTCCTCCCCTTGCCGCCTTTGCGGCATTATAAGCTATAATCTCTCAAACACCCGAAGCTTTGCGCTCTTTGCCCTCTTGTTCTCCTCTATCTCCTTTTGTGACGGCAATATCGCCTTTCTTGGCACTGCCTTGCCGTATGGCACTTTTCCGCATACGCAGACTGGAAAATCAGGCGGACAGGTGCAGGGATTTTCAAACTCCCTGAAAGCGCTTTTGACTATCCTGTCCTCCAGCGAATGGAAAGTGATAACGCAAAGCCTGCCGTATGGATTTAATATATTTACCATATTTTCCAGTGAATTTTCGAGCACCTCCAACTCCTTGTTGCACTCTATGCGGATTGCCTGAAATGTGCGCTTTGAAGGATGTCCTCCCTCGGCACGCATTTTGGCAGGTATAGCCGCCTTGATAAGCTCATTCAGCTCAAAGGTGGTCTCTATCGGCTTTTTAACGCGTGCCGCCACTATATGCTTTGCAATGTTTTTTGCAAAGTTTTCCTCCCCATAGTCCCTTATAACCCTGTACAAGTCCTGCTCACTGTATTCATTTACTATATCCTTTGCCGTAAGCTGCTGCCTTTGATCCATTCTCATATCAAGCCTGGTGTCGTATTTGTATGAAAATCCTCTCTCTGCCGTGTCAAGCTGATATGAGGAAACCCCCAAATCAAGAAGTATGCCGTCTACCTTCGATATGCCCAGCTCATTCAGCACCTCTGTAATATTACAGTAATTATTCCTGACAATCACTGCCTTTTCGCCAAACTCCGAAAGCCGCTCCCCTGCTGCCCTTACCGCCGCCTCGTCGCCGTCTATGCCTATCAGCCTGCCCTTGTCGCCAAGCCGCCTGCATATCTCATATGAATGTCCGCCGCCGCCAACCGTGCCGTCAACATATATTCCGTCGGGCTTAATCTTAAGCGACTCTATCGTCTCCTCCAGTAAAACAGATGTGTGATTAAATTCCATCTCAACCGCCCCCATAATCTCCCTGTTTTCCCAAAAATTGTAAATCTGGATATCGTAAAACACAAACATTTACAAAACTTTATTCTATATTATAATAAAAAATTTATGCAAAACAAGCAAAATAAACAGATGTCTTGCGTGCAGCCTGCTACGTTGGTACCTAATCACATTTTATATATTCACGCGGTAACCGTCATCAAATCATAAGCCCCAGCTCTGACATATGCTCCGCAATATCGTCCATATCGTCGTACTCAGCGGCCTCGCTCCATCTCTGGCTGCTCCAAATCTCAATCCGCGCCCCCACTCCGACAAGCACCACGTCCTTGTCAAGAGCCGCAAATTCCCTCAGCACAGCAGGCAGAAGTATTCTCCCCTGCTTGTCCACCTCTACGCTTGCCGCGCCCGCAAGGAAAAAACGGACAAACTTGCGCGATTCCTTATTCATAAGCGGCAGCGCCTTCAGCTTTGTCTCAAAAGCGGACCACTCGGCGTTATCGTACACAAACAGGCAGCCATCAAGCCCCTTTGTCACCACAAACTCATCTCCGAGTACATCGCGGAATTTAGAAGGGATAATCAGCCTGCCTTTAGCGTCTATCGTATGATTGTATTCACCCATATACATACAATTCACCGCCACTTCGCACCACTTAGTTCCACTTTTCACCACTTTAGATACCATTTTACATTAAAAGTCTGGAAATAACAAGTGCTTATTTTTTGTCAAAAAATATCAAAACACATATATTAGGGGAATGTATGTGCGAACGGTACAATATATAGTATAATTTTTTGTCATTTTAGTCCATATATAGGGAATTTTGGGCATAAAAAAATAATGGGAAAAATTTTCCCATTATTTTTGTGCATTTATACAACTAAATCAAATAAGCTTATTTGATTAGACTCAGGTATATCGCCCAAAAGCCCCAGCTCCGCCATAAAATCAGCCGTCGTCGCGTTTACCTTTGTCCTGTTTTTAAAGTCCTCCTTTGACAGGAAAGCGCCTTCGCGCGCCGCCTCCATCACAGCCTCCGCCGCCTTGTCGCCAAGTCCGTCTATGCTGCTCAGCGCAGGCATTATTTTCCCGTCTATTATCTGGAAATTGCGCGAGTGCGCCCTGTATATGTCAAGAGGCATAAACTCAAAACCCCGCGCGTACATCTCCTGCACAATCCTCATGTCCCTTATAAGGTCCTGCTCTTTGTTGGTAAGCGTCTCACCGCTGCTTTCACGCCTTTGATACTCCGCAAGCGTCCGCTCAAGCCTATCCCTGCCAAGGCACATTATCTCATACGAAAACGCCGATGCCCTGATGCTGAAAAACGCGCAGTAATACGCAAGCGGATAATTCACCTTACAGTAGGCTATGCGCCACGCCATCATAACATACGCCGCCGCGTGGGCCTTTGGGAACATATACTGTATCTTCTTGCAGGACCATATGTACCAGTCGGGGACATTGTGCTCAAGCATCGCCTTTTCCCATTCGGGCTTCAAGCCCTTGCCCTTTCGGACGCTCTCCATAATGGTAAACGACAGCTCACTGTCCATGCCCATGCCTATCAGGTATGTCATTATGTCGTCTCTCGTACATATCGCCGTGGAAATAGTAGCTTTCCCCTCCTGAATAAGCGTCTGCGCGTTTCCAAGCCACACGTCAGTGCCGTGCGAAAGCCCCGCGATACGCACCAGATCAGAGAAATATTTCGGCTGCGTATCGATAAGCATCTGCATTGCAAAATCAGTGCCAAACTCAGGTATGCCAAGCGCGCCTAGCCTGCACCCGCCAATCTGCTCGGGCGTGATGCCAAGCGCCTCCGTGCTCTGGAAAAGCGACATCACCTGCTTGTCGTCAAGCGGTATCGTCGTCGGATCTATGCCTGTCAAATCCTGCAGCATTCGTATCATGGTCGGATCATCGTGTCCGAGTATGTCAAGCTTTAACAGGTTGTGGTCTATTGAGTGATAGTCAAAATGCGTCGTGACAATATCCGTCGTCATATCATTTGCGGGGTGCTGCACGGGCGTGAAGGAATTGATTTCCTCACCCACGGGAAGCACCACTATGCCGCCCGGGTGCTGCCCCGTCGTGCGCCTTACCCCCACACAGCCATCAACAATGCGGTTTATCTCACTCATACGTTTATGTATGCCGCGCTCCTCGTAATAGTTTTTCACATATCCAAATGCGGTCTTAGCGGCAAGCGTGCCTATCGTGCCCGCCCTGAAAGTCTGCCCGTAGCCGAAAATAACCTCGGTATATTTATGCGCCTTACTCTGGTATTCTCCCGAAAAGTTGAGGTCAATATCAGGCTCCTTGTTGCCCTTAAAGCCAAGGAAAGTCTCAAACGGAATATCAAAGCCGTCTTTTACAAGCTTTTCCCCGCAGACAGGACAGTCCTTATCGGGCATATCGCAGCCCGCCATGCCCGCAAATTTCTTCACCTCGTCAGAGTAAAAGTCATTGTAATGGCATTTTTTGCAGTAATAGTGCGGGCTAAGCGGATTGACCTCCGTAATTCCCGCCATTGTCGCCACGAACGACGAGCCGACAGAACCGCGCGAGCCTACCAGATAGCCGTCCTCCACTGATTTCCACACAAGCTTCTGCGCGATAATGTACATAACCGCAAAGCCGTTGCTTATTATGGAATTAAGCTCCTTTTTCAGCCGCGCCTCCACTATATCGGGAAGCTCCTCGCCGTACATTTCATGCGCCTTTCTGTAGCATATCTCCGTAAGCTGCTTGTCGCTGTCTTCAATCACAGGCGGACACTTATCAGGTCTTACAGGCGCAATCCTGTCGCACATATCGGCTATCATATTTGTGTTAGTTATAACTATCTCCTCAGCCTTTTCACTGCCAAGGTAATATGCAAACTCGTCAAGCATCTCCTCCGTGGTGCGCAGAAACAATGGTGCCTGCTCGTCCGCGTCCTTAAAGCCCTTGCCCGTCATAATAATGCGTCTGTAAATCTCGTCCTCGGGATCAAGGAAATGCACGTCACACGTCGCCACAACAGGCTTGTCAAACTGCTCGCCAAGCTTTACCACCTTTTTGTTGAGCGCAATCAAATCCTCGTCGGAATTGATGTCCCTGTGCTTGTCTGAGGCTATCATAAACCTGTTGTTGCCAATCGGCTGTATCTCCAGATAATCATAAAAGCTCACTATCCCCGAAAGCTTTTCGTCGCTCTCACCGTCAAGCATAGCCCTGAAAAGCTCCCCCGCCTCACACGCGCTGCCTATTATCAGTCCCTCGCGGTGCTCCATAATAAGGCTCTTTGGTATGAGCGGGCGCTTGTTGAAATATTTTAAATGCGACTCAGACACAAGCCTGTAAAGATTAATCCTGCCAGTCTGGTTTTTTGCAAGTATTATTATATGGTAAGAATGAAGCTTTCTCACCGCCTCGACGCTCTCCTTGCCGAGCGCGTTTACGCCTTCAAGCGTCTCTATGCCGTCTTTTTTGAGCATATCTATAAATTTGACAAAAATATGCGCCGTACACTCCGCGTCGTCCACCGCCCTGTGGTGGTTTTCAAGCGACACGCCAAGCGCCTTCGCCACGGCGTCAAGCGTAAATTTTGAATGTCCCGTAAGCAGCGTGCGCGCCATTGCTACAGTGTCCACATACGTCATATCCGCTGTAAGCCCAAGACGCTTTGCATTCTCCTTTATAAAGCCAACGTCAAAGCCCGCATTGTGCGCTACGAGTATGGCATCTCCCACAAAATCAAGGAATTTAGGCAACACTGCCTCTATCGTCTCCGCGTCCATAACCATAGCGTCATTTATGCCTGTAAGCTTTTCTATCTCAAACGGTATCGGCGTCTGCGGATTTACAAAGGTTGAAAACCTGTCCGTTATCTGACCGCTCTCCACCTTTACAGCGCCTATCTCGATAATGCGGTTCGTCACAGGCGAAAAGCCTGTAGTCTCTATGTCAAAAACGACATATGTGTCATAAAGCGTCTGCCCTGCCCTGCCATCTGTCACTATCTGTTTAAGGTCATCTACAAGATAGCCCTCCACGCCGTAGATAATCTTGAAATCGTCGTCTTTGTCAAGCGCGTGGTTTGCGTCGGGAAAAGCCTGCACACAGCCGTGGTCTGTGACTGCGATAGCTTTGTGCCCCCATTTCTTGGCGCGCTTAATGATATCCGTCACATCTGAAACACCGTCCATATCGCTCATCTTTGTGTGACAGTGCAGCTCCACGCGCTTTCTTGCGCTGTTGTCCATGCGCGTCACCGTAAAATCGGGGATTTTTTTTATGCCGACTACAGTTGATATGGTAAGCTCCTTGTCGAACGAATCGTTTACCGCCACGCCCTTTACTTTGAAAAAAGCGCCTGCTTTAAGCTCATTCATAAGCTCGTCAAGCTGCTCATTGTTTACGAACATTTTTACCTTTATCGTGTCCGTAAAGTCGGTTATCTCAAAGCTTACTATCGTCTTTTCATTTCTAATCGGGCGTTTGTCTGTGGCGCGCACCTTGCCGCGTATCGTCACCTCGCCAATCTCGCCCTCTATGTCAATGATTTTCACAGCCTCATCTTCAAAATCCCTGCCGTATATTACATCGGGATTGTCCGACTTTTTGATATATCTGCGTGAAAAGCCTTTGTCGCCGCCTCTTTGTGAGTGTCTGCCAAACTGGGCGTAGGTATTCTGCGCTGTGCTTTGCTGCGCTGTGCCCGACGTGTTAATCTGAGCCGCGCCGCCTTGGGCTGTATCGGCATAGGCTGTATTGCCTTGAGCGGCGCTGCCTTGGACAGCCTGCCCCTGCATGCCAGCCTTTGGGGCATATCCGCCTGCCGCATAATCTGCCTGCGGCGCAGCCCCGTCTGTGCCTGTCGCCTGCGCTATGCGGCTGCTTATATGCTCTACAATCTGCCTGATGCGTTTCTCATCGTCTTCCCTGTATTTTCCTAACTTTGCTTCCTTGTATGATATGTCAAACTTAACCTGAAATCCAAAACGCTCATTAAGCACCTTGTCAAGTATGCTGACAAGCTCATTTTCCTTGTTCTTTGCAATCACGCTGTCCTCAAGCACGAGGTTCATGGTGTTGTTGTCTGGGAAATCATAATCCGCCTGCTTAAACAGCGTACAGAGCATATGATCGCACTCCTTAAGCTCAAGCAGAAAACTCTCCCTGTACGCCTCCATAAGCCTTTCAGGGTTGTACTGCCCCGACAGCGTAAAGCGCTCATATATTTTAATCACAATATATTCCCTTGGGAAAAATTGCTTTTTTATCTCTTTTTCTGCTGAATATATGCTTTCCTTCTCTATCAGGCGCTCGCTGTGTATATATATGCGTAATAAATCTTTGCGTTTCGTGGCTGTGATTTTTTCCACCGTCACCTGCTCAAACAAGTCCCTCTGCGTGCCGTCAAGCTTTAAATTTGGAAATGCCTCAAAAAATTTCTTTTCCATTTGTTACCTCAATTTATTGGCTTATTTTTCTTAAGCTGAAATCTTAATAGCTTCTGTCAGTGCCTTAAATATTTATATATGCATCTCCCAATAACCGTTTTTAGGAGAACCATGCCGTACCAAAATTCCTTGCTCTTTCAGCTTTTTTATATTTGCTTCAATATTTCTACTTGCCACTCCAGCCTTTTTTGCAAGCTTTTCTGCCGAAAGCCTATTATCCTTAGACAAAAACTCTAATATTTTTTTCTGTGTCTCATTCAATTCATACTTCCGATGCTTCTCCGATGTTTCTCCGATGCTTCTCCGATATTCCTCCGATGTTTCTCCGACGTCGCTTTTATGACTCTCCGATGCCAGTCTAACACTTTCATCGTCTTGTTCCATCATAGATGCTTTCCGAAATAATTCCACCCGAAACATATTGTCAAATTCCTGTATTTTAGGCTGCGGAAGCCCATATTCTTCAGCCTTGCTGAAAATTCTTTTTATCCCGCTGCCCCATGCCTCCACAAGCCCCATTTGGCTGAATATATTTGCAATACATTTATTCCGGATCTTAGAATGTCCGCTCATGACTTCCTCATACGTCAATCCATTATATAATCCTCCAGGAGATGTTACCTCCAAGCGGTCATCATAAACTGCTACCTGTATGCACGATTCGTCCAGAAAGTTTCTGTGGCAGTGCGCATTGACAATCATTTCCCTAATGGCTTCCAGAGGAAGTTCATATTTCTCTTTTCGCACCAATCCGATAATCTCCGCTTCCAGCCTGATATTTCGCAGGACAAAATCTATTGCTGCTTCAATCTGAACATATATGGGACCAGCAAACTCTCTCTTATCAAGGAACATCGTCCGATCTGTTCCCTTGAACACTGCACATTGTGTTTTGGAAAACGGAAAATAATCAGATGTCAATAAAGCATAGACATTAGTCGCAATCAGCTTTCCCTCATTCTTCTTCAATATTTTCCAATTAATAAGCTGCTCCTGCTTCACAGAATGATTTGCCATATCAGCCCTCATACGAAATGTCTCAATATCCCTGCACAATCTATCTGTTGCCTCGTCTGTGACCTGATATCCAACGCAGACAAGCTCATCCCATGAAATACGGGCTCCCTCCATCTCCAACTCTTTTATTTTTTCCGGGTATGCCAGCCTTGATGTTCCTGCGACACGAATATATGTGCCGTTTTCCTTCCCCTTTGATTTAAGATAGTATGGTCGGTTTTTTCCTGCTTCTACTGTTACCACTATGATGTTTTTACCGTCAACAGTCTGAGGCTCAATATCCGGAATAATCTGCGGCTCGCATGAATCCGAAACAGCATTGGCGATACTGTCCATGATTTGAAAAAGCTCTAAGCTGTCTACCCCTATCGCCTGATGCGTCTTATCATCAATTCCTATCAGCAATTTACCGCCTTGGGTGTTGGCAAAGGCTATTATAGTTTTCATATATTTTTCACTTTTATCAGGCACAGCCGCCTTATACTCAACATTTTTTGATTCACCGAAAAAAGCCATTCCTTCTGCCATCAAAATCCTCCTGAAAAATTTCTCTTTGCCATACCCCAAATATGCGCCTGCAAACCCTTGCAAACAGTTATTGCCTTACGTTATCAGATCTGAAATCTTATCAGCTTCTGCCAACGTTACAAATACAATTATAATTGATTATACCCCAAAAGACAATCAAAAAAACCGCCTTTTGTCCTCTGAATTTACTTTGTCAATTGATACATGCCTGTATCCTTCGAGAAAGCATATTATAATACTAAGACTGGCATGGCACATTCTAATTGATTATACATTTTTCGCGTGATGTGATATCATATACGCATAACACAAACCTGCATTATTACTCCTGCCATAGTGATTATTTTAACAAATACTTAGTCCCTCTCCCCCTGCCTTCAATTTTCACAATACCTTTTTCCCCCATATCTTTCAGCAGCTGTGTTGTCTTTGATTTGCCAAACGTGGCATAAGGAGCAATTCCGCTGATTGATTTTAACATTGTCCTGCTTAAAATCTTATATATTTTTCTTTCATCCTCAGTCAAGTTCAGATTTTTCTCAAAAACCGGGAGTACAATCTTAATTGTATTTTCCGACAATTCAAAGTCCGGCTGTTTTAATCCTTCTTCATAAAATTGTTTTATTCGTGCAATTCCCGTACCGAATATTTCAACAAGTCCCAGCCTGTAAAATACATTTGCCAGATTTCTATTCCTTAAAGCTGAAAGTTTTCCCGCTAAATACTCATCTTCTGTAATTCCGAATGGCAGTCCTCCCGGAGAAATAATTTCTATCCTGTCATCAAACATTGAAACCCTTATCTGCGCTTCTACATCCCACACTCTATGAATCAATGCGTTTGCGATTGCTTCTCTGAACGCGGCTTCGGGTATTCTTTCTACCTTTTTCCTGTCAGCGCCTTGTATTTCTTCATATTGATAATAATCCCTAAATATCCCTAATGCCTTTTCATATGATGCCAAAATGGATATATTATCAAATGTCGCTCTCTTATGAATCACATTGATGTTTTCTCCGAACTTCACAATATCAATTCCTGGAAAATGATTTTTATCCGCTAAAATACCTGCGGCATTATTATATCCTGTGGCACTGTTATATAAATTCAGCGTTTTCAATGTATCCTGGTTAAATGTTTCAATCTGAATACATTCCTTTAATTTTTGGCATAGGGTATCAAACGTCAGTTCCTGATCTTCATACGGCAATTCTTCAAATCTAATATTTTCCCCTTCCAAAATAAGTCTTGACAACTCCAGTGTATCAACCTCTATTGTTGCAGTGTCATTTCGCTTGTATGCCTTTGATTTATATAAATATGGTTTTTGGGAACCACTTTTTACAGTCAGCTTTATAGTTCTGTCATTATTCTGCAATTCCAGTGTGTAATCAGGCTGGGGGGTAATGCTGTCATTCACTTTGTTTTCAATATCTAAACATGCCTGTTTTACATCTGGCAGTCCTTTAATATTGCCATTGTCATCAATGCCAAAAAAAATTTCTCCACCATCGTAATTTGAAAAGGCACTTACTGTTTTTAAAAATGTATTGGTAATTTTTTCTTTGAACTCTGTTTTTCTTGTTTCTCGCATATACTGTATTTCCTTTCCAATTTTACTGTTTATATTATACGCAAAAACAGCCAGAAAATCAATCGTATTTTTTTACGATTGATTTTCTGGCTGTTTTTGATTATTAAATTTTGTCTTGTATTAACTTATCGCTATCCTGTACATTATTATAATGTATATTTATTCAAAAATTCCACCATCGTCACGATTTCTGGTGTTTCTACATCCTCCAATACAAGGAAATCCTTATCGCCCGTTATGAAAATATCTACATTCTCTAAAATAGCCGTTGCAAGAATTGGATAATCTTTCGCATCCCGTATAATTGGAAATTCACTGAGTTCTATCTCCTTGGGAGTATATGCCAATTCAAACGGAAGTTCTCTAAAAAATTGATCCAACCACATTTTTTTCATTGGGAACTTGCGAGCCACAACAAGCCGCAATTCCTCAATTACATAATCACACACAACAATCTGATGCTCATCTGTCAGCCGTTTTGCCAATTCTCTTGTCTGGCTAGATGGGAAAAAATCATAGAAATGAACACATTTGTGTCGAGCATTATACGCAATCTAATACCCCCTTACTTCCTTTCGTATCTCCCGCATATAATCTTGCATATCTTCTTCCTTCTCAAAACCTGCCTTGACTGCTTCTTCGGCAAACGCTTCCTCTGCTCTTTTAAAAGCCAACATCGCAGAATTATCAAAATAGAATCTTCCATTTTCTTCAAAAATCATAATTTTATCACCTGTTTTCAAGTTCAGTTTTTTCCTTACCGATACTGGAATTGTAATTTGTCCCTTACTGGAGATTTTTGCTATTTCCATAATCAACATCCTTTCTATCACGCTTGGTTTGCTTTACTTTCTTTACATTATATTATATGCGAAATAAGAAAAATAATCAACAAACTTTATTTTTGTAAGAGTTCCAATAACGCCTTTGCCTCTTCATCAGTCAATGTTATACCCTTACCCATCTTTTCATATTTTGGTGCCCAATCTCTTATATCCAACTTAGGTGTTCCACCATTCCAAGAAATACGATTAAGCTCCTTAGTCCAACCTTTCGCGCTCTCAGACAGAACGCCTAATTTTTCAATTATTTCATATTTAAACTCTGCCATAACACACTCTCTCCTATACACGCAAAATGTAATCTGAACCTTCGCCCTTCCGTCCAGCAGCTTCAATGTTCAAATCCAAACCTTCAGCAACACCAAACTTCTGTTTAAAGTCATCATAGCTCTTTATCCAGTCAAACTTAACCTGCCCTGATACTGCCTCGAAATGTAACTTACCACATTTAATTTTATTACGCTCAACTTCCTGCAAATTGGCGTCGGCTTTACCCCATTTTGACTCAACAACAAAGTAAATACCAATGGATGAGTCACATAAGGACTCCTTGCGGCATACCACAGCCCAGTCAGGACTATAATTGCCGTATGGTGTATCAATTACAAAGCCGCCCTTTTTAAGCTTAGTGAAAAGCAGTACATTACTGTTATTTTCAAGACGATGGGCAAATTCATACTCACCTTCGGAATCCATCTTGTAATATTTATTCATAGCAGAGCTTCTGTCTGATTTTGCCTGAAACACTCTCCAGCTTTCCTCAAAATCCTCCTCTGAAATGTTATCCAACTCGAAGATATTTCTGCTGTCTAATTCATAACCATTAATCACTTCATAAGAAGTAATATTTTTTGCCTTCTCATTACCCAGATTTTCAAGGATTAACTGAGTAACTTCATCAAGAATGTCCTGATTGTCCAAAAGCTCTCGTTTCTCTATTCCCTGCAAAATCTTGAAAATTGCAAGCCTTGGCAGCATTGTGTGATACATAATGTAGTTTGCAATTTCAAAATCAGATTTTGGTTCAGAACTGATTTCAATTTCAAGGTCTTGGTCTTCATAGTGCGCCGCTTCCATGGCAAACATCTGAGAGTCATTGAATTTAGCTTTACCAGTTTCTACCTTGTATTCATTTTTCGCACGCATAAATTTGAGCTTATTGCTTATCTCGAAGATACAATCATCAATGAATTTATCCTTATCCAGCTTAAACTTATAGATGGTGCGCTTCATAAGATTTTGACGTAATCCTAAATATATTTTTTCAAATTCTCCTTCAGTAACACATTTTTAGGCAATTGTTAAATTGCCAAACCCATTGATTTTATTGGGTTTTCTTGCTTCTTTTATATAAATTTTCTCTCCGTTTGTGGTACAATAGAATCACCACAAAACCATTTCACCAACAAACGGAGGAGAAAATTTATGGCTGTTAAATATCGGCAACTCTCATTTAAAGATGCGTTTTCCGACTGTCAGGATATGTTCATTGATGATACCCCTTCCTTCTTTCAGCTCCTGGAAGAACATTTTGATATCCGTGATTTCATTCCTTCTGTCTTTGTTAATGCCTTCTACCAACGCCTCGGAAGGAATAGATCTTATCCTCTTTCCGGATTCCTTTCTGCTCTCATCCTTCAGAAGGTCTTTTCCATCCCTTCTGATTCTTTGCTCATCCTTTTCCTTTCCCTCTGCAGGGAACTCAGGGATTTCTGCGGCTTTGACAAGGTTCCTAATGCCCCTCTCTTTACTCGTTTCCGGAAAAATTTTCTTCCCTATATCGAGCTTATGTTCCGTCAGATGGTCGATTTCACCGAACCCATCTGCCAACTCATTGATTCTTCCCTTGCCTCTATCCTCACCTTTGATACCTCCGGCATTGAACTTTTTGTCTCCGAAAATAATCCGAAAACTCTCAATTCCCTCATCAGATCCCTCAAGTCCTTCTATAAGGACAGGCCAGACATTGATCCTTACCAGATGGCTTATTCCCTTATGCCTCCCCATGCCGCTTCCTGCCCTGA
>CANQPM010000032.1 GCA_947625775.1 uncultured Lachnospiraceae bacterium
GTATTTATACAATATAAATTATATTAATACAAATTATATTGTTTGAATTATATTGTCTAATTTACATTATAATTATAATATTTTTTCTATGTATATAATAGATTATATTATTAAATACACTATGCATTAAATATAGTAATAATCATACTATGGTTGCGCGTACTATTATTTGTAATGTTAATTTATTGTATAATATGTAATATGTTGTGAGTGCAATTTTAAATATATTATATATTATATTTTGTATGATACTAGTATTAAAAATATACGTATGATACAAAATATTATACTTGATATATTCTTCAATATATGATACTTTAGTAATGGGGTATTTGTATATTTCATTATATAGCATAATTTAACCGTTGTAATAAATTAACCATTATTTACTGCCACAGCATAAAGATTTCCAAATATATTTATTACAAATATATTACAATCCACAATTTACTATAATCGACATTTCAAATAATGGTTAACTAACATTATATTCTACACAGCAGAAATACTTTACAAATACTTTATTATATTGCAGATACGAAATCCCCCAATACAACATCACAGAAATGAGGAGAATTTTATGAAATCAATAGCTTTTGGCACATTAAAGGGAGGTACGGGCAAAACGACAAGCTGTTTTAATCTTGCAGGCGCTTTGGCCCTTAACCCTAATAACAGGATTTTGCTTGTTGACGGCGATCCGCAGTGCAATCTGACAAATGATATCGGACTTGACTGTTCCGACATGGATAGGAACAATATCCGCACTATTTTTGAAAACAAGAAAATAGATCCTTCCGAATTAATTATCCACGGAATAATGAATGAACTTCCAAACATTGACATAATCCCGTCAAACATTCTTTTAATAAAGACTGAAATGCAGCTTGTAAGCATAGCAGGCAGGGAAAAGCTCTTGGCCAATTATTTTGAGAGAAACAAGGACTTCTTTTCACAATATACACATATAATTTTTGACACTAATCCCAATCTGGGAGTCGTCAACCAAAATATTTTTTACTTTGTTAACTCTATTATTCTGGTATCAGACGTTTCACTGAATGCGATACAGGGCGCGGAGCTTTTTACATTTCTATGGGAAGAAAACATCGAAGACTTAGGCGTCGAAAATAACATCAAGGCGCTTGTAATTAATAACTATGACAAGCGGATTAATCTGGCTAAGGACTTAAAGGATTATTACCTATCCGAAGATGAATTTAAAGACATTCTTATTGACACCCCGATTCCAGATTCCGTAGCTATGAAGGATACATCTATCAACCATCTGCCAATAGTAGTGCTGCAGCCTGGCCACAAGGCGGCGTCTGCTGTAAAAAGAGTGGCTAATGAATTAATTGAACGGGAGGTATTTTAAATGAACCAGTTTAAAAAAGCAAAACAGCGCGCCGAGGAAACAGGACATACAACCGAGAAGATTACTGACTTAAAGACAGCTGGTGTTTCATCGAATAATGCCTCCAGTAAAAATCTGACTGAGAATAATCTGGCTGATGATATACAGCAGAATAAATCGAAAAAAATCACCCAATTGTCTGAAGACTCTGCTCAAATGGGCAATAAATCAGATGAGATTATTCAAAGTGCTATTTCCAATAACACAGCTAATCCTCCAGAAAGCCCGAATATTGATTTACGGGAAGAAACAGCAAACAATGCAAATAATGCTGCAAATAATATTGTATTGGATAATATAAATGGTAATACACTTGATAATATACCAGACAATATAACTAATAGTATAAGTAGCGATATAAGCAATAATACAAGTGGCACAATTCCTCCAGTTCCCGTTAGAGCCGAAAAGTTAAGCTCTGACACCAATAGCACCAATAATAACATATACAATACACCCAATCCAATAAACAATAATGTTGCATATTTATCCAATCCTCAAGCTGCCAATATTATAGAAGATCAAAGTGGCGCATTGCCTACCGCATTGCCATTACAGCAGGCAAGTGTCCCTATGCCAATGCCGCCTGCAGCTGTTATTCAAGAGGAAGTGGCAGAGGCAACAACCACACGCCTTATAAAAGAACCAGAATATGCATATGCATCAAAGCCTACTTCAAAGAGCTCAAGCAAAAAAAATATTCCAAACATATTCGCCCCAAAGGGGGAAGCCAAATCCATGAGGAAGTCATTGGTATTAAAACCAACCTCTGTTAAAATAGCGGAAAATTACTGCGCCAAAAATGGCGGCTCATTCAATGAACTAATTCAAACGCTTCTTGACAATTTTATTGAGGAATATGGATTGTAAACGAAACTCCCCGCGGCAGAGCTGCGGGGTATCAGCCCGAGACTCACTTCGATCGCCACTAGTTTGTTACGCAGCAGGGCTGCGGGGAATTTACCCTAAGAGGTTAAAATCATAATAAACATACCAAATAAAAAAGGCTGTAAACAGTCTTTTTTATTTGACATCAAAATTCTACTATTTAGTAGATATATCTGCTTATACTTTTTATTTCCATTTTTCATCGCATTTTTGACTTATTCGGTCGGCAATGGTATGAAAAGATGACTGTACCTTTATTATATCATCTAAGATATGATAAAATAACTGTTGCAAAACCTTAATATTTCAGTATTTCTTCCTCTTTTCTATTATATAAGCTATAAAAAAATAACTGTTAATTGTATTTTTTATTCTTTTTAACAATTTGCCCTTTTTAGTCAAAAAATATATCACGCTTTTTATATTTTTTGTGCCTGAAACACTGATAAATTCTGTATTTTTGTATAGCTATGAATTTTTCACTGTGAAAAAACAGTAAGAAATGAAAAAATCACGGTTATTTTCCAATATTATTTACTTCTTTGTAGAATTAAATTAATGGAATGAAAAAATCACGGTTATCTGTGTCATTTTCAGTTTTATAATCCACTTTCTAAGAATCAAAGAGAGATGAAAAAATCACGGTCATTTATAGCGTTTATTGCCATCTAAAGTAACATATTTTCATAAATAATAATTATATGCTTCCATAAATTATATGAAAAATTACCAACATTGGCAGATAATAAATCAGCTCAATGGTAAAAGAGCTTTTAAGAAAAAAATAATCCTTTTGTTAAAATCTTTTTATCAATATTATATAATTGCATATTTTTATAACAATAGTATGATAATATATATAACATAAGTATAAAATAGTATGAAAAGTATGATTATGTATGAAAGCACAATAAAAACCTCTAATTCTAAGCCATTCCGCCGCAAAGCGATAAAAAAACCACTGTTAAGCTGTGTAAAAATAACCGTCTAAATATGAAAAAATCACTGTTATGATGTAAAAAAACAACGGAATAGCTGTAAAAGAATAAAGGTTAAGGAATGAAACAATGACTGTATAAGCACATGCCCCTTGAGCTATGAAAAAATCACGGCTATTTTAGCCTAAGTTTTCGATAAAATCAGATACCTTGCTTATCGCAGTCTGAGCCGCTTTTACAGGTGTCATCTGGAATACATGCCACATATTGCTGAAAACGTCAAGCCTTGCAAATACGTTGTCAGACAGTAGCCTGCTGTATAATTTGCGCGAATCGTCGAGCAGGATTTCATTATCGCCGACCTGTATGTAAACGGGAGGGAAACCGCTTAAATCGGCAAACAGCGGCGATACCATAGGCAGCCTGCAGTCAGTGCCACTAAGATAATTTTCAGCGGCTTTTTTGATATATTCTGTGTTTAGGACAGGATCGACCGAGCCGCGCAGGCTGTAGCTTTCAGAGCTTAAAGTCATATCTGTCCAGGGCGAAAATAAAACGAGCGCGCGGGGGAGGGCAAGAGCCTTGTCTTTTAAGCTGAGCGTAAGCGCAAGCGCCAGATTGCCGCCCGCGGAATCTCCAGCCATAATGATGTTTTCAGCGGAATAGCCCTGTGAAATGATATATTCCCATGCGGCAAGCGCATCTTCGACCGCGGCAGGATACGGGTGCTCAGGCGCAAGGCGGTAGTCAAAGCAGAAAACGCGGCGCATTGTCTGCTTTGCAAGCTTTGTGGTAAGCTCCCTTGCATAAAGGCAGCTTCCAGTCATATAGCCTCCGCCGTGGCAGTAAAAAATAATTTTGTCATTATTTTCGCTGTTTTCCAGCCTCTGGCAATAGTCTGTCCATTCAAAATACAGATTATTCACATCAAATCCGTTAAATATGAAATTTTTACTGTTAGTCAGAATGCTTGCAAGCTGATTTTGCGAATCCCGCTGCTTTTGCAGGTCGTCGTTTTCAAGCAGGCCGTGTACGCGCCGCACAAGCTGCATAAGGTGTTTATTCTGTTTTTCCGTCATTATAGGACTCCTTTCCGATTTTGCTAACCGATTCTTTTAAAATAAATTGTAATATTTTTACAGATATTATATAATAAATAATGTGCAGTTTACAACATAAAATAGCAGGCTGATAATCAGGAGGAGATTACCGATTGAAATTTGACAGGCAAAAATCAAATGTATGGTACAAAATGGACTTGTCCGCAGTAGTCTATCCGACTTTGCAGAGACGCGATTTTTCGTCGGTTTACAGGCTTTCAGTGGTATTGAAGGATAAAATAAACCCAGAGCTTCTGCAAAAGGCAGTCGATATTACAATGGAGCGATTTCCGACATATAAGGTGGCGATTAGAAAAGGGGTTTTCTGGCGGTATCTTGAGCCGAACAGCCGCCCAGGACCGTTTGTCCAGCCTGACATCAAGAATCCATGCATGCCGATGCCGTTTAAGTCAAATAACCGTTATCCTGTGAGATTTTATTACCATGAAAAGCGCATTGCGTTTGAGGCGCACCATTCGCTAGGAGACGGCACTGGCGGAATGTTTCTCCTGCAGACGCTGGTGGCAGTTTATTTAAGACTTTTGGGAAATCAGGTGGGTACGGGAGGTTTTGTGCTTGACGTAAATCAAAAGCCTGATCCCGAGGAGTTAGAAGATGCTTATATCAAATACGCGCGGGCTAATGTCTGCCCAAAGCGCGGCGGGGAACGGGCATACAGGGTGTGTGGCACAAAGGAGCCGTTTTATACGCTGAATATCATAGACGGCGTTATGTCCGTGAGCCAGATAAAAAATGTCGCCGCAAAGCATCAGGTTACGATTACGGAGTATTTGAACGCCGTGCTGCTTTATGCGCTTATGCAGAAGCAGGAGAATGACAAACCATATAAATTAAGGCCCGTGAAAATAGCCATGCCTGTAAATCTCAGGCAGTTTTTCCCGTCGAAAACGCTCCGCAATTTTATAACCATGGTTTACCCAAGCATAGATCCGCGCCTTGGCGAGTACAGCTTTGATGAAATAGTCAGCCATGTGCATTACTTTATGAAATATTACATCAATGAAAAATTTTTAAGGGGCGACATAACGACGAACTACGCGACGCGCAAAAATCCCGTGTTGCGGGTGGTGCCGCTTTTTATAAAGGATATAGTCGTCAGAAAGTATTACAGCATGATTCAGGACAGAAATTCATCTGCGGGGCTTACAAATATGGGGAAAATTCATGTGAATGATGATATGAAGCCGTATATAGAGCGGTTTGACATATATATGGGGCAGCCGTTTTCGTCGCGGACAAACTGTGCGGTGTCAAGCTTTAATGATACGCTTACCGTGAATTTTGCGAGCTCGATAAAGGAAACAGACGTGGAGATGCTGTTTTTCAGAAAGCTTGTCAAAGACGGCATCCATGTAAAAATAGAGAGTAACAGATAAATAGACGGACAGGAGGAGATTATGTCATATTGTGTCAATTGCGGAGTAGAGCTTGATGCGTCTTTAAAAGGCTGTCCGCTCTGCGGTACGCCCGTGTACAATCCTAAGGAGCAGAAGGCGGAGGAGATGACTTTTCCCAAGCGCAGGGGAGAGGTTGAGAAGATAAGCAGACGGGATCAGATTGTTTTCGTGTCCGTAATGATATTGACTATTGTAGTCACTTGCAGCCTGCTCAATGGCCTTGTTTACAACAGCGTATGGTGGTCTGTGCCTGTAAACGGCATTCTGCTCGTGCTGTGGGTATTTTATATTGCGGCTGTGCTTGTGGATAAGATAACAGTATATGTGATGCTTGCGGTAGACGCGCTTGCCATTGGGGGATATTTGTATATTATTTCGCAGCTTACAAAAAATGATGACTGGCTTACAGACGTGGGGCTTCCCATATTGCTTGTGTCGTTTTCTCTCTTTGAGCTGTTTATTTTCCTTGGCAGGAGGCTGCCGTTTTCCATGCTGGCAGGCACGCTTTACTTTTTCATTACGGTTGCGGTGATATGCGTCACAATAGAGATATGCGTGGATTTGCATTTCGGGGGAGAAATAAGCTTGTCGTGGTCGGCGATTGTGCTGACGGTGTGTTTGATTATGTCTGTGATGGTAGCCATGACGCTCATGATGGGACGTTTGAGGGCGAGCGTGAGCAGACGGCTTCATTTTTAGATAGGGGGAATTTCTATGCAGAACATGAATGATCTTAGGGCGCTTTTGGAAAGGATTGACCACAAGGGTTATCCTGCCTATAAAGATACGAAAGGGGAGTACAATTTTGGCAGCTATATCCTGGATATTGAGCATGTGCAGGGAGATCCGTTTGCATCGCCGTCAAATATAAAGCTTATCGTGGGCAGTAAATACGCGGGGATTCCGAGTGAACTTTATGATGAGCCGCACAGGAGGATAGCTTCGCAGGATTATCTGTTAAGGCAGTTTGGGGCGCGTGCGTCTAAATTTTCTTTTCAGGCAAAGGGCTCTGGGAAAAGCGGGTTGATTGGCATCAGCAGATGCGGGCAGGAGGTGCTTGACAGAAGCGCCTGCCAGATAGACAGCAAAAATGGCGATGTCATAATACGGATGGAGATAGGCTTTCCAGCAAACGGGAGAACCATAAATTCAAGGGAGCTTATAAAGATACTTTTTGATATGTTGCCCAGAATAGTCAACGATACGCTGATTTATAAAAACATAAATGCCGCGGAGATAAAGCGCTGCGCCGAGCTTGCCGATAACCAGACACACATAAGAAATGAATTGAAAAAACGCGGATTGGCTGCATTTGTGGCTAATGATGCCGTGCTGCCAAGAGAATCAGGGATATCTGGCAGACCGATGAAAACGGCAGTGCCTTTTAGAGCGCCTCAGTCAATGGAAGTCGAGGTTTTGCTTCCGCATGGCGGTCCAATAAAGGGAATGGGCATACCAAAGGGCGTTACTCTTATAGTGGGCGGAGGGTATCATGGCAAATCAACCCTGCTGAAAGCCTTGGAAATGGGTATATATAATCACATTGAAGGCGACGGCAGGGAGTATGTCATTACAAATGACGCTGCCGTAAAGATAAGGGCTGAAGACGGCAGAAGCATAAAGCAGGCTGACATCTCAATGTTTATAAGGAATCTTCCTAATAAGCTTGATACTACTTCCTTCTATACTCAGGACGCAAGCGGCAGCACCTCCCAGGCGGCAAATGTCGTAGAGGCTGTCGAAGCGGGGGCAAGCGCGCTCTTGATTGATGAGGATACAAGCGCCACTAATTTTATGATTAGAGATGAGCTTATGCAGCGCGTGATAAAGCGTGAGCAGGAGCCGATTATACCGTATATAGACAGGATAAGGGAGCTGTATGAGAATTTTGGTTTGTCCACAATACTTGTAGCGGGCAGCTCGGGGGCATATTTTGACAAGTCGGACAAAATAATCCAGATGGACTGTTATAAGGCGTATGACATCACGGAGCAGGCAAAGGCGGAAGCGGTTAAATATTCAAACCATAATGGCAATAATGAGGAATTGAATAAATGCGAGCCTGCGCAGAGGCCGACATTTATGAGAAAAATTTCTCCGTATAAGGAATGGCAGGACGACAGGGTAAAAATAAAGATAAATGGGCGCGATACGATTCTCATAAACAAAGATGCGGTTGACACCCGCTATGTGGAGCAGCTTGCAGATTCTGAACAGCTTAGGACAATAGGGTATATGTTAAGGTGTCTGAATGACAGGTTTTTCAATTCTAAGCTGACTCTTACAGAGACAATTGAGGCGCTTTGGAGGGAAATCGATAAAAAGGGATTTTTGGCAGTATGCGAGGGCAGGATTATTCCTGGAAACCTTGCCATGCCAAGAAAGCAGGAGCTTTACGCATGCGTCAACCGCTGCAGGCAGATAAAGCTTTAATGGGAAATGCGTGACTTGCAAGGTCAAATATATGACTGATATAGTCAATATAAGGATTGGACTGGGATTATGTGTACGGATAAGCTTGTATTAGGCATTCTTGCTCATGTAGATGCGGGGAAGACGACGCTTGCGGAAAGCATCTTATATAAGAGTGGCGCTATCAGAAAGCTTGGGCGCGTGGATCATAGAGATGCATTCCTTGACACGTATGAGCTGGAGCGGGAGAGAGGGATTACGATTTTTTCAAAGCAGGCGCGGTTTACGCTTGGAAATAAGGAGGTATGTCTTCTTGACACGCCAGGGCATGTTGATTTTTCAGCGGAGATGGAACGCGTGCTCAATGTGCTTGATTATGCGGTTCTGCTGATAAGCGGGGCAGACGGCGTGCAGGGACACACGCTCACTCTCTGGCGTCTGCTGAAAAGATATAATATTCCAGTTTTTTTATTCATAAATAAGATGGACCAGCAGGGTACGGACAAGGAAAAGCTGCTTGAACAAGTTCAGGACAGCCTTGATTTCCGCTGCATTGAATTTAAAAATATAGATAAATGGGATAAAGGATTTTTTGAGGCGGCTGCAATGTGCGATGAGCAGTTGATGGAGGTTTATCTTGAAGATTCCGTGATTGAGAAGGTGGCAATTATCAATGCGATTGCGGAGCGCAGGATATTTCCGTGTTATTTTGGATCGGCGCTAAAGCAGGAAGGCGTAGATGAGCTTTTAAAAGGCATCGAGGAGCTTACGCTGTGCCAAGAGTATGGTGATGAATTTGCGGCTAGGGTATATAAGATATCATATGATGAGCAGAACAACCGCCTCACTCATATGAAAATTACAGGCGGCTCTTTAAAAGTAAAGTCGCTGGTTTCGGACAGCGGCGGGGAATGGAGCGAAAAGGCAGACCAGATAAGGCTTTATTCAGGAAACCGCTATAATACGGCAGATGAAGTGTCAGCAGGGGAGATATGTGCCGTGGCAGGGCTTGGCAGGACATATGCGGGGGAAGGACTCGGCAGCGAGAGCGCGCTTGAAATGCCTGTTTTGGAGCCTGTGCTGGAATACCAGCTTATTCTGCCCGAGGAGTGTAATGTTTATGATGTTTATTTAAAGCTCCATGCCCTTGAGGAGGAGGAGCCGCAGCTTAATATTTTGTGGGAGGAAGCCTTAAATGAAATTCACCTGCAGATTATGGGCGAGGTTCAGATAGAAATATTAAAAAGTCTTATCAAGGAAAGACTTAATATTGACGCGGAATTTGGCGCGGGAAATATTGTATATAAGGAAACGATAGCCGCGCCGTCAGTCGGCATCGGGCATTATGAGCCTCTACGCCACTATGCGGAGGTTCATCTTCTGCTGGAGCCGCTTGAAAACGGGAGCGGGCTTGAATTTGCGGCAAGCTGCAGCGAAGATGTTTTGGACAGAAACTGGCAGAGGCTTGTACTGACGCATTTGGAGGAGCGCCGCCATAGGGGTGTGCTTACAGGCTCAGAGATAACTGACATGCGGATAACGCTTATAGCGGGGAGGGCGCATCTTAAGCATACTGAGGGCGGTGATTTCAGACAGGCGGTTTATCGTGCGGTAAGGCAGGGGTTAAAATCTGCCGAGAGCATACTGCTTGAACCTTACTATGATTTCAGACTGGAAATTCCAAGCGACGCTGTGGGGCGCGCAATGTCGGATATACAGAGAAAATACGGAAAACTCAATCCTCCCGTGATAAACAAAGATACTGCGATAATTACAGGGCGGGCGCCCGTATCAACAATGCGCGGCTACCAGAATGAGGTTACGGCATACAGCCACGGCAGGGGCGCGCTTTCCTGCACGCTTTCAGGATATGAACCCTGCCACAATGCTGAGGAGGTTATAGCAGATATAGGATACAGCTTCGAAAATGACATTCAAAATCCTGCAGGCTCAATATTCTGCGCACATGGGGCGGGGTATTATGTTGAGTGGGATAAAGTGCCTGAATATGCGCATGTCGACAATGGAATAAATGTGCGGCACAGCGAAGAAACTGATATGACCAGCAAAGTCAATGACGCTAAAAAGCAAAAAAGCATATCGGAGGGCTATATTGCACAGGAAGAGATAGATGAAATATTTGCAAGAACCTTTGGCAGCATAAAACAGAAAAGAAACGGCTGGAGCAGGACAATAAAGGCTGGAGACGACAGCAGGGGCAGCGTCTTGCCTAAGTCCCCAAAATATATTGACCAGAATGAATATATGCTCGTAGACGGATATAATATTATATTTGCGTGGGACGAGCTGCGGGAGCTTGCCGAGGTAAATATTGACAGCGCGCGCGATAGGCTGATGGACATAATGTGCAATTATCAGGGGTATAAGAAAAATATTTTGATTCTGGTGTTTGACGCTTACAAGGTTGCGGGCGGTCAGGGCTCTGTTTTTGATTATCACAATATCCATATTGTATATACAAAGGAGGCTGAAACTGCTGACCAGTATATAGAAAAAGTCACGCATGAGATAGGAAAAAAGTATAAGGTGACAGTGGCAACCTCTGACAGGCTTGAACAGATAATAGTATGGGGACAAGGCGCAAAACGCCTGTCCGCAATGGGCTTAAAAGAGGAGATAGACAGCATAAATAAAGAGATAAGGGAACATCTTGGAAAAGAACAGAAAAACTATCTTTTTGACAATATATCAGATGATGTGATTAAGACGCTTGATGACATAAAAAAGTAAAACGCACCCTGACAAAATCAAGGTGTGTTTTCTTTTACAAATTTTTTGATTGCGGCATAGCTTTCTTTGCTTAATATATGCTCAATCCGACAGGCGTCCTCCACGGCAATATCGGAGGGTACGCCAAGGCTTTCAAGCCATTTTGAAACAAATTCATGGCGCTCATAAATCATTTCTGCGATGGCCTTTCCAGATTCCGTAAGATATATGAAGCCAGATTCCGTGACAGTTATATGCTGTTTTTCGCGGAGATTTTTCATGGCTATGCTGACGCTTGACTTTTTAAAGCCAAGCTCGTTGGCGATGTCAACTGAACGCACTACGGGCAGCTTCTGGCTGAGTATCAGTATTGTTTCCAAATAATTTTCTGCGGATTCGTTTACAATCATTATTTACTCCATTTCCGTGCTTGTTTTGCGCATATCAGGCTTGTGCGGTCACACGGCGCAAATAAGCTTTCTAAAGCCTTATATATCTTAAAAGTATATCACTATTTGCGCAGATTTTCAATTTATGTATAAAATAAATTTTCAGATAAATTCTTAAATAAAATTAAAAATTTTTAAAAAATTTTTCCAAAAAGTTCTTGACATATAATATGCGTTAGCATATACTAACTGTAGTTGGCAATAACTTATATAAGTTTGCTTAAATGAATTATGTTTCTAAAAGCAAATCATATTAAAAAGCAGGGAGGTTGGTAATATGCCGCTTTCTATGGCGAAATCAGGCGAGCCTGTCGAGGTCAAACGGGTTGGCGGAAAAGAGGAAACGCGAAAATTTTTGGAGAATCTGGGCTTTGTCGTCGGCAGCATTGTGACTGTTATTTCAGAAACGGGCGGAAACCTTATAGTAAATATCAAAGAGTCGCGCATTGCCATCGGCAGGGATATGGCAAACAAAATCATGGTATAGCCTGCGTTTTTGCCTATAATGCTTTGCCCTGCAAATTTGTGGAAAATATTTAATCTGGTTGAGGAGGATATAGTTGTTATGAAAACGCTTAAAGAAGTGCCTTGTGGCAGCACTGTGAAGGTTTCTAAGCTTAACGGCGACGGACCTGTCAAAAGAAGAATAATGGATATGGGAATTACAAAGGGCGTTGATGTTTTTGTGAGGAAGGTAGCGCCGCTGGGAGATCCTATAGAGGTCACTGTCAGAGGATATGAGCTGTCGCTCAGAAAGGCCGATGCTGAAATGATAGCTGTGGAATAACGTAGCTTACAGGCGGAGGGCTGTTATTTTTTTGATATTGTGTTAGTTAAAACTAATAAAAATAAGTTTATTCAACTAAAAAGTAGAATCAACAAACAAAAGTGGATATAATAAAAATATTAAGAAAGGCAGGGTTATTGTTATGTCAATTAAAATTGCGCTCGCAGGCAATCCAAACTGCGGCAAAACGACTTTATTTAATGCCTTGACAGGCGCCAACCAGTTTGTCGGCAACTGGCCGGGCGTTACAGTCGAGAAAAAGGAGGGCAGGCTGAAAGGGCACAAAGATGTATCGGTTATGGATTTGCCTGGCATCTATTCATTGTCGCCATATACGCTTGAGGAGGTAGTGGCAAGAAATTATCTGATTGCCGAACGGCCTGATGTAATATTGAATATCGTTGACGGCACAAATATTGAGAGAAACTTGTATCTGTCTACGCAGCTGGCAGAGCTTGGAATACCTATGGTTATGGCTGTAAATATGACGGACATTCTGGAAAAAAACGGTGATAAGGTACATATCGACAAGCTTGGCAGGGCTCTTGGCTGTCCTGTAGTGGAAATTTCCGCGCTTAAGGGAAAAGGAGTGGCTGAGGCTGCTGAAAAGGCAATAAGCGAGGCAGAAAGAAGGACTGCGGCGCCCGTTCACAAATTTGCAGATAAAGTAGAAAAGGCAATTTCGGAGGCGGAAGGCAGGATAGGCGATGATGTCCCGCAGGAGCAGAAACGTTTCTTTGCAATAAAGCTGCTGGAAAGAGATGATAAAATTTCCACGCAGATGAAAAATGTTCCTGATGTATCAGACATTGCTAAAGCTTTGGAAGGTGAATTTGACGACGATACGGAAAGCATCATCACAAATGAGAGATATGTGTACATTTCTTCTATTATAAGTGAATGTTTTACGAGAAAAAATAAGGAAAAGCTCACAATATCCGATAAAATTGACAGGATTGTGACAAACAGGTGGCTTGCGCTGCCGATATTTGCCGTGGTAATGTTTATAGTTTATTATGTTTCAGTGACTACCGTGGGCGCGTTTGTTACGGACTGGACAAATGATGTGCTTTTTGGGGAGATTATTCCTCCCGCGGTGGAGAGCGTTTTGACGGCTGTGGGCTGTGCAGATTGGCTTTCAGGCTTGATACTTGACGGCATTGTGGCGGGTGTCGGCGCTGTGCTTGGCTTTGTGCCGCAGATGCTTGTGCTGTTTATCTTCCTTGCGTTTCTTGAAGCGTGCGGATATATGGCGCGCATAGCGTTTATTATGGATAGAATTTTCCGCAAATTCGGCTTGTCTGGAAAGTCGTTTATCCCGATGCTTATAGGCTCTGGCTGCGGCGTTCCTGGCATTATGGCGTCAAGAACCATAGAAAATGACAGGGACCGCAAGATGACTATTATGACGACTACCTTTGTGCCCTGCGGCGCTAAACTGCCGATTATTGCATTGATTGCGGGAGCGTTTTTTGACAATGCGGGCTGGGTGGCATGGAGCGCTTATTTTGTAGGAATCGCAGCTATCATATGTTCGGGCATTATTTTAAAGAAAACAAAGATGTTTGCGGGAGAGCCTGCTCCGTTCGTGATGGAGCTGCCTGCCTACCATATGCCGACTGTGGGAAACGTACTCAGAAGCATGTGGGAAAGAGGCTGGTCATTTATTAAAAAAGCTGGTACAATTATATTGCTGTCAACAATCGTGCTGTGGTTTCTGATGAGCTTTGGCTGGACAGACGGCGGCTTTGGAATGATTGAGGCTGAACAGCTTGATTCCAGCATTCTGGCAAAGATTGGCGGCGCTATTGCCTGGATTTTTGCTCCACTTGGCTGGACTCAGGCGGGCGAAGGCTGGAAAATGGCTGTGGCGGCTGTTACGGGGCTTATCGCCAAGGAAAATGTTGTCGCAACCTTTGGAATACTGTTTGGCTATGCTGAAGTGGCTGAAGACGGCGCTGAAATATGGGGCAATCTTGCAATGGTTATGGCTCCTGTGGCGGCATACGGTTTTCTTGTATTCAATCTGCTCTGCGCGCCATGCTTTGCGGCGATGGGCGCGATTAAGCGAGAGATGAATAATACAAAATGGTTCTGGTTTGCAATTGGGTATCAGACAGTGCTTGCGTATGTTGTGGCGTTCTGCATATATCAGATTGGAATGCTTGTGACAGCGGGAGTGTTTGGCTTGGGTACTGTAGTAGCATTTGCGTTTATCTGCGCATTTGTTTATCTTCTTGTAAGACCGTATAAGGAAAGCGGCACCCTTAAATTTAATGTCAACAGCAAGGCTATGGCTAAGTAAATTGTGACTTGTATTTTGGAGAAACGGTCTGCGATGAAATAAATGCAGGCTGTTTCTCTAATAGAAAGGCTTATTGTGTGTCAAAATGGAGGTTTTGTTATGGGGACTGTTATTGTAGGCGGGATTCTTTTGGTGGTTGTAGGGCTTATTGTCCGCAGCATGATTAAGGATAAAAAGAATGGAAAATCGCTGCAGTGCGGGTGCGATTGTAAGAATTGCTGCAGTCATTGCAGATGAAAGGAATTGATGTAAGAATATTTCTAATAAATACGAGCGAGGAAGTGTTAAGGCATTCCTTGCTTGTATTTATTGGAAATATTTGAACTATTCGTTAAACTATTCTTTTGCGAATGATTTTAAGCGTTCCATGTTACTTTCCAATGCTGCTTTAGCGGCTCAATTCATATAAACAACGCTGTTCTTGCGTTTTTTGCTATAAAGCTTAATATTTCTTATGCAGCCTTTTTGGTGTCTTAAAGGTATTAATATTCACACGATAATTTGATATAACCTATATGGTATTTTTTATTTTTTCCATTTTTATTGAAAACCAGCTTTATTATTTGATTCATATGTTATAATTAAATTATAGCATATGAATTTGATGCGGTTTAATCTCTCAGGGTAAATTCCCCGCAGCTCTGCTGCGTAATAAACTAATGGCGAGCGAAACGAGTCTCGGGCTGATACCACGCAACTCTGCTGCGGGGAGTTTCATTTTATAGTTATGCTATTGGCTGAATTATTTGAATATGAAAATATTTATGATCTTACCTTGATAGCTGCCAATGCTTTCGCACTTCTTATTTTAAGATATCTTAATTTACATAAAATATGAAAAGGTAACGTCTTATTTCATTGCAAACTTTTATTTATTTTTGCGTTTTATTTAAAATCATATGCTGAAAATACGGCTTACAAAGGTCTAAAATATTGAACATGAGAGGGGGAATATTTTATATGAATATTTTAGTGGTTGGAGGAAGTTATTTTTTAGGGCGTGTATTCGTGATGGGCGCGGCTGAAACTGACAAGGTAACGCTTGTAAACAGGGGAACGTATTCAATGGAATCCTTTAAGGTAAAGGAATACAGGGCAGACAGGCATAACATTGATTTTTGGCGTGGCATAAAGGAAAATTATGATGTAATAGTAGATTTTTGCGCCTATAATAAAGGCGATATATCACAAATACTGGAAAATATAGGCGGAAGCATAAGACAATATATCTTCATAAGCACCGTGGACATATACAGACGCGGCATAAGCGGATTAAAAGGCGAAGATACCCCATTTGAGACGCGTAATATCGCGGGTGATGCGGGCAGTTATATAACAGGAAAAGTGGCGTTGGAGCAGGAGCTTATAGAACAGTGCGCCGCAAAAAATATAAGCTATACAGTGCTGAGACCTGCAATTTTATACGGTCCGTACAACTACGCGCCACGAGAATCAGCGTATATACAAATGCTGGTGCAGAACAGATTCCTGCCTAAAATAACTGATGCAGACGGCAGATTTCAGTTTGTTTACGTAAAAGATGCGGCAACGGCAATCAGGAAATGCATGCTAAATGAAACTGCATACAATCAGGCATATAATCTCTGCCAAGATGAAATATCAACATATTCATCATTTTTTGATACGTTAAAGCAGGCTGCGGATATTGAGTTTACTGAGCTTTCGATGACTATGGCTGAGGCTGAAGCCAAACAGCTGCCGCTCCCGTTTCCGCTTACAAAGGCAGAAACAGAACTTTATTCAAATCAAAAGAGCAAAGCTGAGCTTGGATTAAACTATATTGATTTTGCGGAGGGAATGAAGCGGACGTATAATGCCTTTAAGAAAGTATTTGAATTATAAAATATATTATATATTACAATATAAAATACATTACAAAAGATACGTATATATTGTGATACATATAAATATATACTAAGCTTTAAATGCCGCTTTATAATCTTCATCAATGATAATTTCTGCAGTTTAGATATTTGCAGATTTGTCAGTGACACTATACACTATATATTATTTTATACACTATATTATTTTCGGACACAAAAAGCGGTTTATTAATAAGGCATTAAAACACAAAAATCCGCATACCCGCTTGTGCTTATTATATTTTTTTATTATAATGGAACAGAAAATTAATGGAATGGAGATAAGGCAAAATGAAACGGAAAATCGCATTTTTTGATATAGACGGCACGCTCACGTCTGAGCTTGACGGTTCTGTTCCCGCAAGCGCCGAATATGCCATTAAAAAATCGCGCGAAAACGGACATCTTATGTTCATAAATACAGGCAGGTGCATGCAGAATGTCGAACCGCGCTTTCTGGAAATTGGCTTTGACGGAATTATAAGCGGCTGCGGAACTAATATATACTGCCTTGAAAATGGAAAATTCACCGAAAAGTTTTATGTCGGACAGACTCACGATACAGCTATGGAGATTTTAAAGCATGCGCGGAGCTTTAAGCTTGACCTGCTTTTTGAGTCAAAACGCGAGGTAAGGTTTGATACATCAAGGCCTCTTGCTACAGAGGGAGGAAAACGCCAGTATGACGCATTTGTGCGCCGAAATTATGATATGTCGCACAGTCCAGAGGCATCTGACTTTACATTTGATAAATTTGTTGTGTGGTTCTCTGATATATCGGATTTAGATGCATTTAGAAGTGTAAGCGACAAGTATTTTGAATGTATCGACAGGGGCGGCTGTTTCAGGGAATTTGTGCCTTATGGGTACTCAAAGGCTACAGGCATTCAATGGGTTATTGACTACTATGGTCTTCCAATTGAAGCCTCATATGCTTTTGGCGACAGCAGCAATGACCTGCCAATGCTTAATTATGTAAAGCATAGCGCAGCAATGGGCAATTCAACGCCCACCTCACTCTTTTCGCAGGTGTCGTATGTGACGGCAAAGGCAAGCGAAGACGGAATAAAGCAGGCGTTAGAATATTTTGACTTTATGCATGCTGGTCAATAATGTTGACTCCAAGACTTTCTGGCTCAACGATATCATAGAAAGCCTTTTTACAGCCTTCTATAATAATATTGGCAAAAGTATTGTTTTCGCCAAAAAGCGTCTCAAACGCCTCGCAGAATGCCTTGGAATTTTCGGGCGATGCAGCACACTTATTATTCCAATAGTCTAAATCTGCTGAGAAATTAATAAGGTTATTGTTATCACCATAATTAGGAGTTATTCCCATTTTCCCAAGATTTTCAATAATACTTTCGTCATTCAAGACCGCTTTTATGTTGTCAAGCCCTTCAGATTTGTAGCTGCTTTGAAATAAATTTGCGTTAAGCCTTAAAACAAACATCTCATCAATTATCCCAGCAGCACCATATATCTTACTGATATTTTCTTTAATGGCTGTTTCGTATCCCTCAGCTTTGTTACCCGCAATTTTTGCAATATCCATGGCATCGGAAGCGCACAGCTGTATCGTTCTAAGTTGCTCCAAAAAGCTCTTGTCATATTTTTTTGTATAGCTTATATCCCTTACAACAGCCGAGTATTCTGTCTCATCAGCATCCTTCTCTATATTGCCAAGCATTTTATTTGCCTGCGCGATAAATGAAGTCCTGCCAGAAAAAAGTGCGTCAATATCCTCTGTTTCAGCATCTTCAAAGCTGTCCTCATCAAATTCAAATTTTCCCTTTTTGTTTTTGGTAATGCCAATCTTCTTGAAAAGCTTTTCATTGTCATTAATCAGCTTGTCAAGTCCGTCAAGTTCTGATTTAAGCTCTGCGTCTGTTATGCTGTCAGCCTTTTTTGTGACGCTGTTGTACGACTTTACAAAATCCTTCAGCTGTTTCTCCAGCCTGTCACGCGATGTAACGCCAGAAGTATATTTTTTCAGGCTTTTAACGCTTTTGCGGAAATCATCAAGAGTTGTCTTAAGGTTTTTGACATCATCATTTACTTCAACTACTCTTTTTTTGCTCGATACAGTATATGCATAATTAGAATTATTTAATTGCTCCCAAAATTCCAGGCTGGTCATTTTAATCCTCCATTCTGCCGTTTGCCAGTCGGCGCTGAAAATATTCTGTATTTGCACATTTTCAAGGACATTTTTAATATTTTTGACGCTAAGCTGATTTAATTATTTAATATTTGCAATATAACCACAGCACAGCATTCATTTTATAATTATATCGGCAAAATTACGCAAAAATAAACCCATTCGGAAAATTTATCTGTTATTTATCTGCCAATGGTTGTAATAAGTCTCAATATTAATTATAATAATTGTGTAGGTTGTACAATCTAAATATATTATAGGAGGGTTTTTTATGGGATTTTTAACAGGAAAAACAGCCATAATTACAGGCGCGGGGCGCGCTGTCTTAAGTGATGGAAGATGCGGCTCTATCGGCTACGGCATTGCCACAGCTTATGCAAAAGAAGGCGCCAATTTGGTGATTACGGGGCGCAATGTATCTAAGCTTGAGGCTGCAAAGGAGGAGCTTGAACGTCTATACGGCATAAAGGTGCTGATCCTCCAGGCTGACGTAAACGCAGGAGCTGACAATGAAAGCGTGGTAAACAGCGTTGTAGAAAAAACGATTGAGGAATTTGGGCATATTGATGTCCTTATCAACAATGCGCAGGCTTCGGCATCAGGAGTGCCTTTGGCAGAGCATACCACTGAACAGTTTAATCTCGCGCTTTATTCAGGACTTTATGCCGCATTTTATTATATGAAGGCATGCTACCCCCACCTCGTAAAAACAAAAGGAAGCGTTATAAACTTCGCATCAGGCGCAGGCTTATTCGGCAATTTCGGGCAGTGCGCTTATGCGGCGGCCAAAGAGGGAATACGCGGCCTTACTCGTGTTGCTGCCACAGAATGGGCAAAAGACGGAGTGAACGTAAACATTATATGCCCTCTTGCCTGGACATCACAGCTAGAGCAGTTCCAAAAGACTTATCCTGACGCTTTTGAAAAGAATGTACACACACCTCCTGCTGGACATTTCGGAGATACTGAGCTTGAAATAGGCCGTGTATGCGTACAGCTCGCATCTCCTGATTTTAAATATATGACGGGAGAAACCATCACGCTTGAAGGCGGACTTGGACAAAGACCTTAACGCTATATACAAAAAAGCAGAAAAACAATTAAAATGCAGGGAGCTGTTGATAGTATAATGGCTCTCTGCATTTTTGAACTTATGTTGACTATATTAGTCATATTAATTGATTATATTAGTCAATATACATAGTGCCGTTTTGCTCTCTAATTTATATTAAATCTCCGCTTATTTTTCTTTGGTATGTATATGACAGACGTTTCTTGAAATTTCCAGAAATAAACGGGATTCTCTGAATCAGTTCCTTTTGTGTTAATTCTGCAACATTTGAATGCAAATTATTCTCTAAGGTGTTATTTGTTGTCATATTTGCCCAATATAGTCAATGTATGCTTCTTTGATTTACAATGAATTAATTCCTGCAAATTCAGCAAAATTCAACATTATTTCCCGTGTTTCCCTTACTTTTCTCCAAGTGAAACACGATATTTTTAGTGTTCATAAATATATTTAGCTCTTATTATATATTTTAGCGCCTATTAAATATTATACTCTCAACTTTTTATTCTGTTCATCTCCCGTTTCAGTCTTTAAACGGCTGTCAAAATTTAAAGCTTTTATCAGCGTCGCCCCGTATCTGCCCCAATATTTTATCCACAATTTTACCGCCCGTTAAATCTTAACCACAATTTATCCACATGCAAAAAAGTACATCTCCCTCGCTTGCGAAAATGTACTTTTGCATATTTATTCATCAATATTCATTTTCTTCGCTGCCTGCGCAATACCAGAAATTATTCCATACTACTTCCCAACGCTATCAATAATATCGCATATATCAACGGCTGATGCGCCATATAAATCCAAAAAGAATATTTGCCAAGCCACTCAAGCCACGCAACTATGCTTTTTTCAAAAACAAAAAGCATTTGTCCTCTTTCAGCAAGCCTATATAAGAAATATCCCGCCGAAAACAAAAAAATCCAAGGAATAATCGAAAAATAATCAGTCGAAAAAAAGCCTTCATAAGGAAACCCAATATATGCGGTAATCATATTCTTATACAAGGCATCTGGAAGCTTGCATATATTATGGCTCTCGAATCCAAGATATCCCTGATTGACATTTCTTGTGAAAAAAAACAAAACCGCACTGATTGCCAATCCTGCCACGCTGTTTATTTTTCTTAAAATCTTATCTAATACGGCAAAAATCAGCATACATGAGCCTATCAATGTCAGCACGCCAAATGCGACTCTGTTTTGCGGCATTGCTAAAAAGGTAACCGCCGATATAACAGCCCCTCCAGCAAACACTGTAAATCCCCTTTTTATATGATGCCTTCCCATAGACCAGCAAAAACCCGAAAGAAATATAAATGTCCAGCATATTCCCTGCTGCCATACATATGCCGCCTCCGATTTATACCACTTCCAATCCATGCCGAACATATATACCAAGTCCCAGCACGCATGATATGCTATCATATTTATAAGCGCCAGACCGCGTATGCCGTCTAATACATAATATCTTTTTGAAGCCATAAATTTCTAATTTCCTTTCCGCCAGCTTTTTCATGCACAACAAACATTAGCGGCAGCTCTACTTACTCTGCTCCAAAAGCTTGTATAAAATTTTATGGAGCCAGACTGCCTCATCAGGCTCGATATTTATGCAGGCGCTCATTTTCTTCGGCACTTCAACTGCTTTATCCCGCAGCATCTCGCCCTCCTTCGTCAGGCTAATTATGACATTTCTCTCATCATCTTTTGCGCGTGTTCTTGTGATATATTTCTTTTGCTCCAACTTTTTTAAGACGGGAGTAAGCGTGCCCGAATCAAGGTACAGATATTCTCCAAGCTCCTTGACATTTATTTTTTCCCTTTCCCACAGCACCATCATTGCAATATACTGCGTATAAGTAAGGTCTATCTCGTCAAGAAACGGCTTATACTTTCTCACTATCTCCTTTGCGCATGCATAAAGTGGAAAGCACAGCTGATTTTCAAGTTTAAGCGCATCATATTTATCCGTCATATTTACCTCATTTCCGCGCTGCCGTTAAAGCCCTTCTTTCAGGAGCAGCGCACATAATATAAAATAAAGCGGCAATTCAATTGCATACAATTAAACTACCACTTTTTCACGGATTTTTCAATATTTACTTTTATTAATTTTTAGAGGACATTCCGTCAAGATAATTTATGAATTGCTGCGCCGTGCGTCCCGAAATTCCGCCATGGCTGAGCTCCCATTTATTTGCCTCCCTGCAAAGCTCCTCATCTGGCATGTCAATCCCCTGCCTGCGCGCAAGCTCAATGACTATATTAAAGTATTCCTTCTGCGACGGTTTTGAGTAATTAATCGTAACGCCAAAGCGGTTGACAAGCGAAAGCTTTTCTTCCATAGTATCAGAACGGTGCATTCCATTGTCAACCTCGACATCATTTCTGTCACTCCAGGTTTCCTTGATTAAATGCCTGCGGTTTGAGGTAGCATAAATCAGTATATTATCAGGCTTTGTTTCCACGCCGCCCTCAATTACCGCCTTCAAAAATTTGTATTCAATCTCAAACTCCTCAAACGACAAGTCGTCCATATATATGATAAACCTATAGTTCCTGTTCTTGACGCTTGCAATCACATTTGACAAATCCTTAAACTGATGCTTGTAAATTTCAATCATTCTAAGCCCCTGAGGATAAAAAGCATTTACTATCGCCTTTATGCTTGTGGACTTTCCCGTGCCGCTGTCGCCAAAAAGCAGCACATTGTTCGCCTTTCTTCCCTCGATAAACGCTCTTGTGTTGTCAATAAGCTTCTGCTTTTGGAGCTCATAGCCTATCAAATCATCAAGCATTACCTTATCCATATTATTAATAGGAAGAAACTCAATCTGGCTGTCCGCCTTTTCCCTAATCCTAAAGGCTTTATTTAAGCCGAACATACCGACGCCGTAATCCCTGTAAAAATCTGTCACACAGTCAAAAAACTCGTTTTCGTCTGCCGCGTTTTCAAGCTCCCTGCTGAGCGCGATTATTTTCTCGCTCACGTTCTTGTTGTACATAAGCTCTTTTTTTCCGATTGCCTTGTAATCAGAAATCAGGGAAAAGCAGTCTATTCCAAGCTCATTTTCAATCCTTGAAAAATCATAGTCAAACAGATTTTTGAACACCCTGAAATCATTTTTTGCGAAATGGTTTACGCTGCCGTCGTTTGCACCGACTTTTTCGCAGGTTATGCTGAAAGGATTCTCGTTTGTTACAATAAAAAATGTAAGGTAATTATGCCACAGGTTATAATTAAAACCATAATCCGTCGCCACCACGAGCAGCCGCTTTAGCTGTGTGTAAATATCCTTAATTAAAGCAGGCTTTGATGAGGTGTTTTCATCAAATCGGCGGAATATCTCGCCAAACTGATAAAGAATACAGTCCTCGTCCATATTGCCGTACATTATCAACTTAGAAATTTCCCGATACATTATAATGCCTCCAGTTCCGCGTCAAAAATATTTTCCTCAGCATCCTCGCCAATGCTGTTTGTTTCATCATCTATCTCTTTAAGCGTCTCCCTTGCCTTATTGTCATCAGCTATGGCGCAAAGTATGCGTTTCTGATCCTCAGGTGAAAACATTGAAATCGCATTTGATAAGTCACCGATATTATCTCGATTCATCATAAGGCTTCCGCCCTCTGAAAGCGGGATTGTGATAACATTTTTCCTGTTGCTCATATCGCCAAGGCAAATCGCATTTTTCTCATTATCACAGAAAAATACTACGCCATTATACTCTATAACCCCATCATGGGCAAGGTGTCCATATGGCACATCACCAGCATATGTGCCGTTAAGCTTTTCGATAATGATTGAGTTTTTTGATGCGCCCTCCTGATACAAGGCTTTTATGTATTCCCTTTTTCTCTCCTCCTGCTGCTCCTTGACAGCGCCAACCGCCTTGTCAACTCTTTTAATAAGCCTGTCCCATTCCTTATTTGTGTATGATGCCCCGCCTATCGCAAAGCTCTCCTCTGTCTCGCCGTTTTTTATCTTCTGCACCATTTCGTTCTTTTTATTCTCTATGCAGCCCAAAAGCTCCTGCCTTGACATATTTTCAATCCCAGTCACCATATTCAAACCTCCACAAAAAATTACTGCTGTCTTATTAATATATCGGAAAGCCCAGCGTTATAATTAACCGCCAGAAATCACTTTTCAAAAATCAGCCGTTTCATCTGCGCAAGGCGCTTGTCAAACTGTTTGTAAAAGTCCTCATCTTCCGAATATGGCTCAATATAAAAACACTGTAAAATTTGAAGCGTTATCTTTTTAATGTATTCTTCCTTTCCATTCTCTAAGAGCTTGTCGTGAACCTCCTTCAAAAAATAATGCCATTCCGTAATGAACTCATGATTTGCCTTAACGTCAGGAGTATCAATCCATTTGCTAACTTTTACTTTTGAACGTTTTCCCTTTTTACATTCCTTCGTCTGCAATATATATGAAAAGCTTCCATTCTCATAAAGACGCCCAAGCGGAAAAATTCGGCAAATTCCAGGTCTGTATGGGTGAATGCTGCATCGTCCGTCTGCTCCAAGAAATCCGCATGGATTTTCAGGCTCGGACATCATTTTTAAGTTTGGCAAAATTACTCCGTCGACGATATTGAGCTCTATTTTGTCCCCAAGCAGCGCCTCAAAGCCAAGCTTCAAATGCGCCGAAATTCTATGAAAATCAAGCGGATCAAGTATAATCGAGCTGCCCATATTGTGACAGCAGGCGCTGCAGCCCTTGCATCCGCCGCAATCCGCCTTAACCATATCCGAAAGCAGATAACGTCTCCCATCTGAAATTTCATTCAAGTCACAATCTCTTATCATTTATGTTTCTGTTCCTTCCTATTATATATATAATCAGCAAAACGGCAATCACCAACGCAACAAACCCTACTGCTAAAATAATTTGCGATACATCAAGGCTAAATGTTCCTTCAATATGGATATTTGTCATTGCGCCTGCCTGTCCAATTGCTCCCTTCGGTACTTTTTCTAATCGTGTAACAGCACATATGGAAAAAGCGAAAGCTGCGGTAACAAATGTGACAAGAGCATAGACTGTAGCTTTCCGCTTTTTTGATATAGTGTTATCAATACCAAACTGCTCTGCTGTACTATTTGCAAATTCCCTTGGTGTTCCCAAACGCTGAATAACCTGCTGCTCTGTTTCCCCATGTTCCAAAGCAGAAACAAAAACTTCATTCAGATCACGCAAGACTTCTTTTTTGACCTTGCGTGGTAAGGATAGTTCTTTTTTTACTTGTTTGATATATTGTTTTTTCATTCTGATATCCTCCCCTGTTGATAACTTTCTATGAAGCCATTTACGCACTTCTCATAACTTGACCAAAATAAAATTAGTTCATTTAACACATCTCTGCCCTTTTCTGTAAGAGAGTAATATTTTTTTGAACCTCCATTTGCTGCAGCAGGAGCTAACCGACATTTAATTAGTTTTGCCTCTTGCAAACGATACAGAATAGGGTAAACAGTTCCTTCTTTTGCATATCCCAAAACAAACGCACTATTATTCAATTCAGTTATGATTTCATATCCATAAGTTTCTTTGCGTCCAATTAGACATAAGAGTATCATTTCAAGAGAGCCCTTTTTGAATTGCTGAACATATCTGTTATTCATACTTTCTCCTCTCTTTAGTTTTACTATTTAGGTTTCCTAAATAGTAAATATATTGTATCTCTCAGGTGCGCAAAAGTCAATAGGCTTTCCTAGGCAATTTGTTACAAATTATTTATCCTTGCCATGGGAACTGTACAGACATATCCAAGCAAAGAGAAGTTTCCGAAAAAATTTCTCTGCATTTCTTTAAAACCGCCTTGCGAGCTAATGTAGGTAGTGAGTGGAAAACAAAGGATTTGGTAAACTTATTAACAAATTAAAATGCGCCACATTTTACGGAAGGAAAAAGCAGATAAATAAAAATTCTTATTATAATATTTTTGCATTTTAGAGCATCTAATAATTTATTGTGCTATTTTTATAACTGCAAATTATTGTATATCCTTCTGCATTTTTGTTTGTAATAATTCCTTCATTTCCTTTTCTCTAATAATTCAATTTTTATTTTCAACTTTCATTTTCAATTTATAATAAAAATAAATAACACCGTGACTTTTTTATATCTATTATTAATGTTATTATTTAATCCACTATATAATAAAGTCAAAATTTGTCTTAATCAGTCATTATTTATATTTTTTTAATATTTGTATTATTATTTCGTACATTATCTTTTCAAGTCAATTATTTTTCCACATATCGACAATATTATCCACATTTTATTGCTTTTCACAAATTTATTGACTTATTTAGATTAAATATTTTTTGTTATTTTATTTCAAAATTATTAACAATCTTTCATTTTTTGTTATATTTGAAACTTTTTTTGTATTTTTTTGAAATATTTCTTTCTTCTTATTTCTTTATTTATATAAATTAAACTTGTTATTTTCTACTTTATTATAATAAAGTCATTAATGATATACACATTATAGTAGAATTTTTATTGACATTTTTAAAACATTAAATAATAATATTTATATATTCACTATACAAATTGCAATATGTAAACAAATGCACACTTGCATATTTTGTGGTTGTTGGAGGTTTTTTTGATGAATGGTACTAAATCTAGTGTTCAATTGCGCAAGGGGGATCCTATTGCAAAAATGAGCAGTGCAAAATATAAAAACGCAAACACAGATGATGCTCCCGATCAGCTTATAGGTTATAAGCTAAACTCACGCATACGCGCTTTACGCACAGCACAGGGATGGTCACAGTCAGTCCTCGGAGAACGTCTTGCGGAAGTAATGGGAATATCTTCTCCCATTCCAAATTCAACCGTGGCAAGCTGGGAACATAAAAATGCTTCTATGGCAAAAATACCCTCTCCCGACAAAATAGAGGCATTAGCAAAACTATTTGATGTTTCCATAGATTATTTAAAGGGGCTCTCAGAAAACCCAAAACAATCCGCACTTGAATTTATATCGAGCAGAACTCAGATACAAAATATTGAAATTTTACCACAGGAGCTTGCTCAGCATATGGGAGAGCCCGTTTGGGTTTCTTCCGATGAATATAATGGCTGGATGCTGCTTACTGATTATTATGAACTGATTGATGCAAAAGGACAGAAATATTCTGTTCAGGAAGTCCGAAAGTTAAATGCAGTTTTTTCCTCTTTTCCCCCATGCCATGTTTACTTTAAACAAATATATAACAGATATGTCATACCAGAAAATCAAATACGAAACTATCGTGAAAGAATGTGGGTATGCATCAATTCTCCTGACAAAAACTTGCAAAGCCTAAACGGCTGGTATATTAGAACACCTGACGGGTTGGGAGTAAAGGGCAAAACCTTGCTGTCATATGATTCTTATTTTGATTTATGGCTTGCATATACTACTCCGCTTTCGGATTGATTTTGTATTTTGATTTATTTAATTTATTAGTATATTTTATCAATTGAATGTATTTTGCGTACTTATATTTGTTGTATATTTTGTAATTATATAATTTGTATTGTGTTATAAAATGTATTTTATATTTTATTTTGTATTATATGGCATCATATATTATTTATTATTAAAGTATTACTATACTATTATTTTATATTATAAAAATTTAAATGCAATATATAATGTATTATTTATTATAACATACAATACATTATATATTTGATAATATAATTTATTTCCTACACAGCTTTTGTTTTATTATGTCTTGAATTTTCTATTATTTTTGTTTATCTTGGTTTCATTTATATAAACAAAAATTTATTAAAATTATTTTTGCTTTCTACATCTTGAAAAATTGATTTTAATTGTTTTATTACAAAATTCAATATTCATAATTAAATACATTGTAAAATTATATAATAAAGGATATTTATAATCGAATAATGTTTGTACAATATGTGATATGATGTGTAATTTATTATATGTTATATTATATATTTATATATGTATTACATTATATAATACATTATGCAATTCATTTTTTAAATTTTTTCAATTAAAAATAAAATTATTGTTTTATTATTTATATAATATGTAATATATTATGAGATATTTTTTATAATGTATTATAAATTATAAATAATTTATTGTCTATTTATTGTATAATAAGTTATATATATATTTATATTAATTTAGCGGAATGAATTATGTAATATATGTATTAATATGTTATGTAGTACATTTGCAAGTGTTTTGTTTATAAAGATATACAATATATTATATATTTTCTTTTGTAATACATTATATACTGTATTTCTTAAGTTAAGTTTTATGTATATGCTAAAATTAATTTTATTAATTTATTAATATTTTAAAATATACTATATAACTTATATTTAATATATGTTTGTATGTTATATGTATGCTATAAGATGTGTTGTGTAATGTATGTTATAATGTCTTATATATTATAATTTAAACTATCAATTATATTATTATGTATTTATACAATATAAATTATATTAATACAAATTATATTGTTTGAATTATATTGTCTAATTTACATTATAATTATA
>CANQPM010000033.1 GCA_947625775.1 uncultured Lachnospiraceae bacterium
AACTCAAACATCACAATTACAGTATTTTCAAGGGTTTTAAGGCTCATGGAATGTTAAACCACCATAAACTCTATAAACTCTTCTTTGTACTGTTCCATATAAATCTCCATTCCGCCGCCTTGGCTGATGCCGCAAACATCATATGCCCCGAACGCTAAATCAGGCAAGCCTAAATATACTTATACAGTATAACATAAGCCCCGTTTTTTTTCAAGTAAATATTCATTTTTTAACCGTACATTTGTTTGGCATTATATCTCCACCCTAAAGCATATCTCCTGACTTTTGACGCCCGAAAGCAGCTCTACCGTTATCTCGCCGCCGTTTGCCTTGGCTATGCGCCTTGCCTGATACAGCCCAAGCCCCCTGCCTTCAATATTTGTCTTTGTAGTGTATCCCTTCTCGAAAAAGCGCTCAATGTCGCCTATTTTAATCCCTTCCGCCTGATTTTTAATCATAAAAATAAGCTTGTCATCCTTTGCGTCAAGAACCATCTCAACCTCATTAAGATCTGGCGTAGCCGCCTCAAAAGCATTGTCCGTAAGAGTGCCTATTATTTCCACAAGGTAATGCTCGGAAACGGGCGTGACTATCTCCTGATTCAGGACTTGGACATCTATATTTATAAAGCTCGGCGCGCTGATTATTTTGCTGTAGAGAAAGCCCGCAAGTATTTTGTCCGAAATACGCAGCAGCGCGGGATCGCTGCGCACCCTGTCGTCATATATGCTTTTCCCATATGCGGACTGCGCCCTGACAAGCTCATCATATGTGTCAATGGTAACGTGCATATTCAGTATCGCGTTCATATGGTTGTCAAATTCGTGCTGCCTTGCGCGTATATCCTTTATCAGCTCCTCAAGCGGACGTATATAATACTTATAAATCCTAAGCTCCTGCTCCTGCCTTTTCATAGCCGCACGGCTCTGCCCCCAGTCAAGAAAGCCCAGTATTATCACTGAAAAAATTATGCCAAAAAGCAGCGCGACCTTGAAATCAAGCGTATTGCTCAGGTACAAATCCGCCAGCAGATAAACCGCCGCCAAAAGCGCAATAATACAGAAAATCCTGTACCAAAAGCGCCATTTTCCCTCACTCATCTGCGTCTCCTCCTGCAAGCATATACTTAAGCTTATTTTTAAAGGTCACGCCCACCTCCGCTGTAATGCCGCCCTTTAAGGCGATTATGCCGTTTACGAAATCCACATTTTTAATGTAATCCGCGTTTATTACGCACATTCGATGTATCTGGACAAAGCTTTCGCCCGGCAGCTTTTCCATGAGCTGTTTTATCGTGACATAGGGGATATTCAGCTCTCCGTCAGCCAGTATAAAGCACACTCCTCTTGGCACTGCCTTCAGGCATATTATGTCCTTGCAGAAAAGCTTATAGTTTATTCCCGATTTTTTTACAGTAATAAAGCGCTCCCGCACCTCTCCCGACTGTGACATAAAGAGCAGCCTGCCTATGAGAGCCTTCACATCTTCCTCGCTGTATGGCTTTACAAGGTACTGGTAACAATGCAGCTCCCTGTACGCCCTAAGCTCCATACTGGCAAACGATGTTATCATTACTATCGGCGTAAACGCGTACTGCTTTATGGAGCGCACCTCATTTGCAAAGGTAATGCCCGAAATGTCGCTGTCGTCATTTATGTCAAGATTTATGTCAAGCAAAAAAGCCTGAAATGGGCTGTCAGCGTCTTTCAACGCGCATCTTGCCTCCTTCAGGCTTTTGACGGGAACTGCGGTTACTTTGTCGGATACGCTTTCAGCCATAACCGTGAGCGCCTTTAAGCTCTCCTCGCTGTCCTCCAGTATCAATATCCTTGTCATAACCGCACCTTCCCAAATTTTCACTGTTATTTGGCAGCCTCATAGCCGCATTTTATTTCAGGACTTCTCCCACTGATTTTACAAGCCCTGCCACGCCCTGAATTTCTGACGGTATTATTATCTTTGTCGCGTTGCCGTTTGCAGCCTTCTCAAAGGCTTCAAGCTTCTTTATCGTAAGCACGGCATCATCAGCGCCCGCTTCCCTGAGGAATTTGATACCCTCCGCGTTTGCCATCTGCACTACGCGGATAGCCTCCGCCTGGCCTTCCGCCTCGCGGATTCTTCTTTCCTTTTCAGCCTCGGCGCGCAAGATTGCCGCCTGCTTTTCAGCCTCCGCTTCAAGGATTGCGGACTCCTTTTGACCTTCCGCAACAAGGATTGTAGACTTCTTTTCTCCCTCTGCTTTAAGGATTGCCTCACGTCTTTCGCGCTCTGCCTTCATCTGCTTTTCCATCGCATTCCTGATTGCCTCGGGCGGAATGATGTTTTTAAGCTCCACGCGGTTTACCTTGATGCCCCATGGATCTGTCGCCACGTCAAGGGCTGAGCGCATGCTTGTGTTGATTACTTCCCTTGAAGTGAGCGTCTGGTCAAGCTCCATCTCGCCGATGATATTTCTGAGCGTTGTCGCCGTCAGCTTTTCAATAGCCATAATCGGGTTGTCTACGCCGTATGCGTACATCTTGGGATCTGTAATCTGAAAAAACACTACAGTGTCAATCTGCATTGTTACGTTATCCTTTGTGATAACGGGCTGGGGCGGGAAATCTACTACCTGCTCCTTTAGGTTCACCTTTTTGGCAACTCTGTCAAGGAAGGGTATCTTGAAATGAAGTCCCACTCCCCATGTCGCGGCATACCCGCCAAGGCGCTCAATTACATACGCGTATGCCTGTGGCACTATGCGCACGTTTGATGCCAGAATTACTATGATTACAAATAATATTATCAGAAACGGTACCATTTATTTGTTCCTCCTTTTTGTATGCAGGGCTCTGCCCTGCATTATTCTGTACTGTCTGTTTTTATTTTATGTTCTTTTTGGGATTTTGTCTACTGTCTTTTTCACTGGTCCTCGTATTTTTCGACTATCAGCTTTACGCCTTTTATGTCCACTACCTTGGCAAGGCTGCCTGCGGGTATTTTTGTGTTAATGTCCGCGGCTTTGACTGTCCACTCCTGTCCGTTTACAACGGCATTTCCCGTGTCATTAAGGTTATCCACGTCCTTGGTTATGCGCACTACCTTGCCGATAATTCCCTCGTAGTTTGTCTTTGTCCTTGATGTGTTTATGTATTTTACAGCTAACGGCCTTGTAAATATCAGCATGCCCAAAGACACTGCCAAAAATACAATCACCTGCAAAAATACGTTGCCGCAAAACGACGATACTATCACCGCCGCAAGCGCGCCTATCGCAAACCATATCGTGGTAAGCCCGACCGTGACAATCTCGATCACTATCAATATTATCATAGCTGCAAGCCATACCATTACATTCATAGATGATCCACCATTTCTACCATCATACCATTCGCATATATAGTCTGCAAGCCATACCATTACATTCATAGATGCCCCTCCTTTCCTAAAAGCCTTTCCGACTGCGCCGCCTGTATGCACGCCTTAATGTTTCTGCGCCTGCGCCATAGTCCAACTGACATGAGTGTCATAAATACTATGTAATACAGCGCCCACATATACCACTTTGTCAGAAATGTCGCTTTGTCCAAATCAGCCTTGTAATACAATCGTACATGTCCGTCTTTGCCTTTCGGCGCGGTAAATATGTCTGTTCCCAGATTGTATATGTGATAATCGTGGTTTGTGTCCAAATATGATGCTGTTTTGTTGCGCTCATTGTAGGCGGCATCAATATAGCTGCCATTAAAATACAGGTCCGCTTCCTTGACAGTCCCCGCAATACAGATTACCAGACACGCTGCCGAAAGAATAATGAGGACATTCCATACTGAGTTCTCATATCTTAATTCAGAGCGCGCGTATTTGGGGACTTTGTCTTTATTAACCTCGACTGTTGAATTTTTCATTTCTTTTTTCCTTGATTAAAGCATTTTAACCAAGCAAGCTTACCTGATAATCCTATATTACTTCAAATTTCGCGTTTTAACAATAGGGATTGAGTGAATTGGGGGATTTTTGTATTGAATGAAAATAACACTGCTTAGTGTCTTGCTCTGAACAGTTTCGCATTGGCTGCAAACTTTGCTGCAGCATGCGATAATAAAATAACTTATGTTATCTGCCGTCACATTCATTTGGGGAAAATGACTGTGACGGCAGTTCCTTTATTCACGTCGCTGCTTAGCTTTATTTCCGCGTCGTGCAGCCTCGCGGCATGCTTTACTATGGAAAGCCCAAGCCCTGTGCCGCCAAGTTCCTTTGAGCGGCTTTTGTCCACCCTGTAAAAACGCTCAAAGACATGCTCCTGATGCTCTGGCGGTATGCCTATGCCTGTGTCCGCTACCACCAGCATTAAGAAGTCCCTGTTATTTTTTACCGATACCGTGACTGTGCCGCCCGCGCGGTTGTATTTTATGGCGTTGTCGCAAAGGTTGTGGATTATGCTCTGCAGCAGGCGCGGTATGCCGTATATTACAGCGCTCTCGCCTGAAAGCATAATTTCCACCTGCGCCCTTTGCGCAGCCTGTGACAATGCCCTTACCTCGTCTGACGCCAATTCGTACAAATCCACGTCTTCACGCTTCATGCCCGCAGCGCCCTCGTCAAGCTGCGACAGCCCGATAATATCCTCGACAAGCGCAATCATGCGTTGCGCCTCCGTGTTTATGCGCGCTATGAAATCCGACTTGTCCTCCTCCTTTACCATATTGTTGGACAAAAGCTCCGCGCAGCCTGCTATGGTGTGCAGCGGGGTTTTCAACTCATGTGAAACGTTGGCGGTAAACTCCCTGCGCAGGCGTTCATTCTGCTTTAGCTCGTCATTCTGCTGCCTTATCTGGCGCTGCTGCGCGTCTATGCGCCTTAAAAGCGGAGAAAGCTCGTCATAGCCTTCATTGCTGAGAGGTTCTTCAAGATTTAAGCTGTTAAGCGGCGCGACGATTTTTTTTGCAAGGCGCATAGCAAATACAAGGGCGAAAACGACTGCGAATATAAAAATAATGCTTATGGTATGAAGCATGCCCAAAAGCAGGGTGAGAAGCGTGTTCTGCTGGATTGAAAGCCTTATCACAGTGCCGTCGGGGAGCTTTTTTGCGTAGTAAAGCGAACGCTCCATAAGCGTCACCGAGTAGCGCGAGCTCTCGCCCGTGCCTGACGAAAGCGCCTCTTTTATTTCCTCGCGTTCAAGGTGGTTTTCCATTTTCTCAGAGTTTGACTGATTGTCGTACAGCACAGCGCCGTCTGTGTCGATCCACGTAATCCTGTATGTCTGCTCATTAAGCCCGTCAAAATACCTTAGCCCTTCGTCGGAAACGGCTTTGGCAGTAAGCTCCGTCTGTGTTCTTAGCTGCTCCTTCTGCACGCCTGAAAAGTAGTCATACAGCACGCCCATAAAAAGCACTACAGACGCAAGGAATACTCCCAGCGCCACAAAACAGATTGAATGAAATATGCGTTTTGTCATAATGTGATGCCACTCTCCCTCATATTTCTTTTTTATGGTAATTGCGAAATGTGTTCTCAACCGTTCGAATTTAGGCAAAATATATAAAAATCGCATCAATGTATTGTATCACAGATACAGTACATAAACGCTCCGCGAGACGTCGCTTATTTTATATATTTTGTCTAAATTCTACGTTGTTGAATAAAGCATCGCATGCACTTACAATGTTTTGCATTTAAACTTTATTAGTTCTCTTGCAAAATCTGTACCCTACTCCGCGCACAGTTTCGATATAATCGCCGTACTTGCCAAGCTTTGTGCGCAGCATTCCAATATGCACATCTACTGTCCTTGTTTCACCTATATAATCTGTGTCCCACACGCTCTGTAAAAGCTGCTCGCGAGTAAAGACAAGCCCTATGTTTTCCATAAAAATTTTCAGCAGCTCATATTCCTTCAAGGTAAGCTGCACTCGCGCGCCGTCTACCGTGACAGTATGCCCGCCAGCATCAAGCTCTAAGCCGTCTATGCGCAGGATTTTAGCTGTACCGTCGTTTTTCGCCCGCCGCAGGACTGCCCGCACGCGCGACACCATTTCCATCATTCCAAAGGGCTTTGCAAGATAGTCGTCCGCGCCCAAGTCAAGCCCTATCACCTTGTCATATTCCGTGCCTTTGGCTGTAGCCATAATTATCGGGATTTCGGCGGTAGCGGCGTTTTGGCGCAGGCGCTTTAAAATCTCGATGCCATCCTCGCCGGGAAGCATAATGTCAAGCATAATAAGCTCAGGCTTGCCGCCTTTAAGCGCCTCAAACAGCTCGCTTCCTCGAGTAAAGCCCTGCGCCTCAAATCCCGCCGAGCCTAAAGCATAAATCATCAAATCCCGTATTCCGCTGTCATCTTCTACGCAAAAAATCATTGCAAACCTCCCTGCGGATAATAATATCTATTATTAATTACAAAAAACTTTCCACAACATAGGATTTAGTCAACTTTTCACAAACAATTAATCAATATTTATCAATTATAACGCACCTATATTCATATTTCAACAATCCGCTCAAACAGCAATTCAAATACATTCATATATTCAGGAAAAACGCCGCTCTTGCATTCAAATACTTCATGAGAAACGCCACTCTTGCATTCAAATGCATTCAAATACATTCAGGAAAAACGCCGCCCTTGCGTTTTTCTAAAAATTTAGAAACACTTAGGCTGCGTCTTTTGCAGCCTTAGTGTTTCTTAATTTTTTTTCTTAATTTTTTTTGCCAGTAATCGAAAACAGCACCCACTCCGCAATGTTAGCCGCATGGTCGCCAATTCGTTCAAAATATTTTGCAATCATAAGCAAGTCAAGCGCATACTCTCCGTCCGACGGATTTTGAGCGATAACTCCGATAAGGCTTTTTCGCACGCTCCCGAAATAATTGTCCACGATATCGTCCGACGCGATAACCTCCTCGGCTGCTGCCACGTCCTGATTTACATAGGCATTCACGCTGTCTGTCACCATTTTTATCGCGGCTGCCGCCATCTCGCGGATTTGTATGCTTTCTTCTGGCACGCGCCCGCCAAGATATGCTATTATTTCCGCTATATCCTCCGCCTGATCGCCTATGCGCTCCATATCCGTCACCATTTTAAGCGCCGCCGAAACCTGCCTCAAATCGCCTGCGACAGGCTGCTGCTGCAGTAAAAGCCTAAGGCATACCGCCTCAATATTTTTCTCCTTCTCGTCAATCTCCCTGTCAAGCGCCGCCACTTCCGCCGTTTCCTCGCCGCCGCCCTGAGAAAGCGCCGACGCGACAAGCTCAATCACCCTTTCACAGAGCGCACCCATTTCCATAAGCTCCTGTTTCAGCAATGCAAGCTGTTCATTAAATTTGTCCCTCATCATCCAAACCTCCCCGTAATATAATCCTCCGTCCGCTTGTCAGCAGGCTGCGAAAACAGCCTCTCCGTACCGCCGTACTCAATCAGTTCTCCCAGCAGGAAAAACGCCGTCCTGTCGGATATGCGCACCGCCTGCTGCATATTGTGGGTAACTATGATTATCGTGTACTTATCCTTTAGCTGCATCGCCAAGTCCTCTATTTTTGAGGTGGAAATGGGATCAAGCGCACTGGTAGGCTCATCCATCAGCAGCACACGCGGCTTGACAGCAAGCGCCCTCGCAATGCAGAGCCTCTGCTGCTGCCCTCCCGAAAGTCCCAGCGCGTTCTTTTTCAGCCTGTCCTTTACCTCGTCCCATATTGCCGCGTCCCTAAGCGACCTTTCCACAATATCGTCAAGCCTTACGCGGCTCGTGATGCCATGTGTCCTCGGTCCATACGCTATGTTGTCGTAAATGCTCATCGGAAACGGGTTCGGCTTTTGAAACACCATTCCCACCTCTTTTCTGAGCATGTTCACATCTACAGATGGAGCAAAAATATCCTCCCCATTATAACAAATTTCACCCGTTATTTTTACCGACGGCACTAAATCATTCATTCTGTTAAGCGTCTTTAAAAATGTCGATTTCCCGCAGCCTGACGGTCCTATCAGCGCCGTAATGTTTTTCTCGGGAATCGACATATTTATATTTTTAAGCGCCTGAACACTTCCGTACCACAGGCACATATCCTTTACAGTAATAATGTCACTCATAAGATTCTCCCTTCTACAGCCACCCTGTTAGCCATTCCTTTTCCTAAAATATTTCCCCACAACCACAGCCAACATATTTATCCCCAAAGTCAACACCATAAGTATCGCCGCTATCGCAAACGCAACCCCAAACTCCCCCTGCTCCTTCGCATACACATAAAGCGCTACCGTAAGCGTCGCCCCCGCGCTCCCAAGCCCGTCTATAAAGCCGTTTAAAGCATGCGCAAACCCCGCCGTAAACAGCAGCGCCGCCGACTCGCCCAAAATCCTGCCTGAGCACAAAATGCACCCCGTCACAATCCCGTCCACGCACCCCGGAAGCACCACAGTGCGTATCACTCGCCATTTCCCCGCGCCAAGACCAAACGCGCCCTCCCTGTAGCTTTGCGGCACAGTTTTAAGGCTTTCCTGCGTTGTCCTCATAATAGTGGGCAGGTTCATCACCACAAGCGTAAGCGCCCCCGCAAGCAGTGATGTTTTCATATTAAAGAACTCACAGAACACAAGCATGCCCACAAGACCGTATATAATTGAAGGAATGCCCGAAAGCGTTTCCGCCGCGTATTCGATTGCAGCGACTACCTTTTTATTTTTTGCATACTCCGTCAAATATACAGCCGCTCCCGCGCCAAACGGTATCACAAGCACAAGCGATGCTATTATTATGTAGACCGTATTCAGTATATCAGGCAAAATCCCTATCTGCCCCGACAGGTAGCTTGGCTTGGTGGACAGCAGCGCCCATGAAATATTTGGTATGCCCTTAATCAGCACATAGCACACCATAAAAAGCACCAGCGCACACGTAAGCGCGGCACAGACCGCCATCAGCACACGCATAACGCATATGTACGCTCTTCTTTTAGCCGAAACTCGACCATCCATCACATAAACCTCCGTACAATTTTTAACCAAACATTTGAAAAACCCTTTTCATAATGTAGAATTTATGCAAAATATATAAAATAAGCGGCGTTTCGCGGAGGGGCAGTCGCAATAAGAATTAGACATACAAAATATAGTATAATATTCAGCTAAATGATGCTATATCTTGCGCTTATATTCATTGATGCGCCAGCCCCGATTTTTATATATTTTGACTAAATTCGGACTCATTAAACAAATCTTCGCAAATGCCGTATTTCTTACCGCTTCTTCTTCAAGAAAAAATTCAACGCCGCATTTATCAGCATAATAAACAAAAACAATACCAACGCGATAGAAAACAACGCCTCCCGCTGCAGTCCGTTCGCATACGCCATCTCGCTTGCCACCGCCGTAGTCAGAAAGCGCACGCTCTGGAAAAGCGACGGCATATTTGGCGCATTGCCTGAAACCATCATGACCGCCATCGCCTCGCCTATCGCCCTTCCCACTCCAAGCACCACAGCCGCCGCGATACCGCTCTTTGCCGCTGGCACAGACACCCTGAAATACGTTTCCACAGGCGTAGCTCCAAGCGCAAGCGAAGCGTCCTCATACTCCCTCGGCACAGCCTCCAGCGCCGTAACCGACACGTTTATTATCGACGGCAGAATCATAATCGCAAGCACTATTATCGCCGCAAAGAGGCTTGAACCGTCGGGAATGTGGAAAAGCCTGCGTATATTCGGCACTAATACGAGCATGCCCACAAGCCCGTAAACCACGGACGGAATACCCGCCAGAAGGCTCACCGCGCCTGACACCACAGACCTTACCGCAGGCTTGGCAAGCTTTGCCAAATACACCGCCGTCAAAAAGCCTACAGGCACTCCAATCACTATAGCGCCCGCCGTCCCGTATATGCTCGTCATAATAAACGGCAGAATCCCAAACGACGGCGGATTTGCTGTAGAACGCCAAGTGTCGCCGCACACAAAATTGACTATGCCTATCTTACGTATCGCGGGCAGCCCTGCGATAACCAGATAAACCGTAATCAGCAGGACACAGCCCACAGTGACTAATCCAAGCAGCAGAAATACAGCATGCATTACCGCCTCAAATATTTTTCCAAATACCTTTTTATTCTTCATCGCAATCCCTCCATGCTGCCCTATTCAAACTAACTTCTATTTTTTTAATTTAATGGGTTGTCAAATTGCCAAATTGCCTATTCGACCATAATTACCCAAAGTAAATCTGAAAAAATACTGCCCTGAGCTTCCCTAAGCACTAGGAAATTATCAATATACAGCTTTTATGGTTTTACTTTGCTGCCACAACGCCCGCGCTTGAAATAAGCTCCACCGCGTCAGCCGACGTTGCAAAATCAAAGAACTTCTGGGCTGCTGCAGAAAGCTTTGTGTCATTTTTTGTGACAAGCACAAACGGACGCTGTATCACATATGAGCCGTCCTTTACCGTAGCCTCATTCGGCGCAACCCCTCCGATTGTCAAAGCCTTTATGCTGTCGCTTACCGCTGAAAGCGAAGCGTAACCGATTGCGTCAGGATTTTGCGACACAGTAGTGATTACGTCGCCTGTAGATGTAAGCTCCTGCCTGTACTGGCACTCATCCTCAGTGCCTGTAATTGTCTCAAAGCCGTCTCTCGTACCGCTGCCCGCCTCGCGCCCAATCAGGACTATCTGCGCGTCATTGCCGCCGACCTCGGACCAGTTTGTAATCTCGCCCTTGTAAATCTTTGCGATTGTGTCCAAGTCCAAATCATTTACAGCATTTTCATTGTTTACTATCACCGCTATGCCGTCATAGGCAAGCACTGTTTCCGTAAGTCCGCCCACCTTTTCCTCGTCCTTTAAGCTCCTGCTCGAAAGCCCTATGTCGCAGCGCCCCTCCTGTACAGCCTGTATGCCCGAGCCTGAGCCTGTGGGGTTGTATGTGAAGGTAATATTTTTGTTCTCCTCCATAAACGCCTCACCGAGCACGCCGATTACCTCCTCCATAGAGGTAGAGCCGTCAGTCGATACCGTACCCGCCTCGCTCTTTGAGCAACCCGCAAGCATTGCAAAAGCCGCTGCCGCTATAGCCGCCGTAAGTGCAAATCTTTTTGTTTTTCCTGTTTTCATTTCCATAATTCTCCTTTTATTTGCTTTGTTTTTTATTTAGCCTTGCTGGCTATGGTTATATGATAAAATTTGTATGTTAAATCTATTATCTCGGTATTGTAAAATCTATGTAAAAAAGGCACAAAAAAAGATGCCCGCTTATTTGCAGACACCTTTATAAAATAATTTGTGTTATTTTTTTATCACCATGCTCGACCGCAGCTCAAAGCGCACCCGTAGGCAATCAAAAATGCGCTTTATGAATTTTTTCCTCAAAGCGGCTCAAAACTACACTTCTTTCTAATTTTGCCAGATGAAATGTTCATCACAACAAATTTTCCGCCAAGCTACACATCCTAAATTTGTAAACCAGACAAAAACCTATTAGATATTTGTCGGTGCAAAACCTTCCATTTCTTTTACCTCGTCAGCTGATATGCTTAATATTTTTGCAATATCCTCATAACTAAGACCACCTTTGAGCATCTGGACTATAACCTCTGCCTTAGCTTCCATACGCGCTTCCTTTCGCACTCTCTCCTGCTCCGCCTTGAGGTCTTCCTGGTCTGCGTAATACGACATGTATTCTACCATCAGCCGCGGATTTCTTTTTGCTGTTTCCACTGCATTCACCAGCCTTTCCGTGAAATTGTCAACCGCCTCGCCTGTAGCGAGATACTTCAAAAAATTTGCAAGCTCGGGCGTGACATCGTCCATATCTGAGTACGGATTGAGGAATATCTTCCTTGTGCCGTCACCCAAAGCAAGCTCCGTGTCCTCAATGCATCTGTTCTCAAAAGTATAAATGTGACGTCCCCTGTGAAAAATATCCGATAGGCATATGAATATAACAAAGCTTTTGCCAAGGCTTTCATATGGCGTACCCTTTTCAAGCAATTCTGCATCGATTATGCTCTGGTAATAACGGCTTCTAGGCGGCAGATTAAGCATATACGCCGTCTGCATTTCCACATTATATACTGTGCTATTACCGTCCTTCACATATATGTCCAGACGTATGCCCTTTTGCAGCATATGCCGACTCAATAGTTTTTTCACCCTCAAGATACTTGATATAGTCAATTTCGATATTTAAAATAATTTCAAGCAGCCTCTTGCATATATCCGCGTCCTGCATTACCTTGAAAAAGATAAACCTGTCGGCAAATGTCAGCTCCTCAAATTTCTTTATTTTCATATGCCCTGCCTGCCTTTATTATATGATGTCTTAATAAGTTTTACAATAACCTGCCTGTGTTTTGATGCCAAATTTTGTCCTCTCTCTTTCCTCATAAACTATGATAATTTTGCTATATTGTTTTTTATCGTTTATTTGCTGGGATTTTGTGCTTGAAATTTTCAGAAAATTAAAGCCTGTATCCATTTACGAAATTTAGATTGCGCATCAGACCTACGCTGTCCGCTGCATTTTCCATTCTAACAAAACAACAGATTTTTGACAAGCATTTAGCAAAAATAAATGCTGAAATGTCAAAATTAATACAACTTTTTAAAATTTTGTTTAGATATGGTAACATCATTACCTATATTCAAACATAAAAAATACTAATTTACTTACTAAAATATGAGGTAAATTACAATAAAATTTCATATGCTACGGCCACATATCAAAGTCAAAACATACAAAAAACGCACCTGCAATCCCCGCAAGTGCGTTTTTTCAAATCCCATCATTATTTCCGCCGCGCCGTCAGCTCCTGTTTGTCAGCGTCAAGCTCTATCAGTATGGTATCGCCCATCCTTACCTCCTCCGAAAGTATCAGCTTCGCGGCAAGCGTCTCCACATATTTCTGGATATAACGCTTGAGCGGCCTTGCGCCATACACGGGATCATAACCGTTTTCAACGATAAACCGCTGTGCCTGCTCGTCTATCTCTATGCTAAGCTCCCTATCGGCAAGCCTTGCATTAATGTCATTCAGGATAAGCTTGATAATGCCTCCGATATTGTCCTTTGTAAGCGGCTTAAACATTATTATCTCGTCAAGACGGTTCAAAAACTCAGGTCTGAAGTGGTTTCGCAGCTCGCCCATAACCATCTCCTGCGCGGACTGCTCTATCTCGCCATTGGCGTCTATGCCTTCCAGAAGATAATGCGCTCCTATATTTGAGGTCATTATCAGTATCGTGTTTTTAAAGTCCACCGTGCGCCCCTGCGAATCCGTGATGCGCCCGTCGTCAAGCACCTGCAGAAGAATGTTGAACACATCAGGGTGAGCCTTCTCCACCTCGTCAAAAAGCACTACACTGTAAGGCTTTCTGCGCACTGCCTCCGTAAGCTGCCCGCCCTCGTCATAGCCGACATATCCAGGAGGCGCTCCGATAAGCCTTGATACGGAATGTTTCTCCATATATTCACTCATATCAATGCGCACCATATTTGTCTCGTCATCAAAGAGCGACGCCGCCAGCGCTTTGGCAAGCTCAGTCTTGCCCACGCCCGTAGGTCCGAGAAACAGGAACGAGCCAATCGGCTTTTCAGGATCTTTTATGCCCGCCTTTGAACGAATTATCGCCTCTGTCACCTTTGTGACACCTTCATTTTGTCCGATAACCCGCTTGTGCAGCTCCTCGTCAAGATGAAGCGTCTTGCTGCGCTCGCTCTCATTGAGCTTTGCCACGGGAATGCCAGTCCAGCGCGATATAATCTTTGCGATTTCCTCCTCGGAAACGCTCTCATGCACAAGCGACATTTCACGAGCATTAGCCTGCTGCTCCTCAGCCTCCAGCTGACGCTTAAGCTCTGGCAGCTTTCCGTAGCTTAACTCCGCCGCCTTTTCGAGATTGCCCTCGCGCTGCGCTATTTGTATCTGGTTGTTCAGCTCCTCTATGTCCTCCCTGAGCTTTGAAAGACGCTCAACACACGCCTTTTCATTGTCCCACTGGGCTTTCCTGTTGGCAAACTCCTCCTTTTGCCCCGCAAGCTCAGCCTGCAGCGCCTCAAGCCTTTCCTGGCTCAAATGGTCCTCCTCTTTTTTGAGGGCGGCGACCTCTATTTCCATCTGCATAATGCGCCTCTGCAGCTCGTCAAGCTCGGCAGGGAGCGAATCAAGCTCCGTCTTTATCATCGCGCACGCCTCGTCAACAAGGTCTATCGCCTTGTCGGGCAGAAATCTGTCCGAAATATACCTGTTGGACAGCACTGCCGCGCTCACGAGCGCATTGTCCATTATCTTTACGCCGTGAAATACCTCGTAGCGCTCCTTTAACCCCCTCAAAATGCTGATCGTGTCCTCCACAGTCGGCTCGTCAACCATCACGGGCTGGAAACGTCGCTCCAGGGCGGGATCTTTTTCAATATACTGTCTGTACTCGTCAAGCGTAGTCGCGCCTATGCAGTGCAGCTCGCCTCTTGCAAGCATTGGTTTCAGCATATTCCCCGCATCCATCGCGCCTTCGCTCTTGCCCGCGCCGACTATAGTGTGCAGCTCGTCTATGAAAAGTATGATCTGACCGTCGCTGTTTTTCACATCTTCCAGCACAGCCTTCAGACGCTCCTCAAACTCTCCGCGGTACTTCGCGCCCGCCACAAGCGCACCCATATCAAGCGAAAATACCTTCTTGTCTTTAAGCCCCTGCGGCACGTCGCCCCTCACGATACGCTGGGCAAGCCCTTCGACAACCGCCGTTTTTCCGACGCCAGGCTCACCTATCAGCACGGGGTTATTCTTCGTCTTTCTGGAAAGTATGCGGATAATGTTCCTTATCTCATTGTCCCTGCCGATTACGGGATCAAGCTTCTGGTTTCGCGCCCTTTCCACCAGATCCTGCCCGTATTTTTCAAGCGTGTCATACGTCGCCTCGGGATTGTCGCTCGTGACGCGCTGATTGCCCCTCACCTCGGAAAGCGCCTTCAGGAAACGTTCCCTAGTGATGCCGTATTCCCTGAAAATCTCCTTTATCTCCTTATTCGGATTTTGGAGCATCGCAAGGAAAAGGTGCTCAACCGATACGTACTCGTCTCCCATGCGCTTTGCCTCGTCCTCTGCGTTTATGAGGACTTTATTGAGATACTGCCCGACATAAGGCTGACCTCCCTGAACCTTTACCCGCTTTTCAAGCGCCTTTTGGACACGCTCCAAAAAATATGAGCTGTTTATCTCCATTTTTTCCGTAAGCTTTAATATCAGGCTGTCGTCAATCGTAAGCAGGGCGTAAAGCAGATGCTCCTGTTCAAGCTCCTGATTGCCGTATTCCATGGCAATCTTCTCGCAGGCATTGACCGCCTCCATTGATTTCTGCGTAAATTTCTGTATGTTCATAGCTGTCCTCCTTTTCTTTATTGATACATCTCCCAAATTTTAGAATCAGGGAAATGGCAAATCTGTTATTGTTTCATCTGTTCTATATCTACTATAACATAGTTTTTTATATTGTCAATTCAGTTTATATTATTATCATTGTTTTTATTTTTAATTTACAATTTATCACCCTACAGAAAAACATTGAAATTGTTGAAAAATTTTATTAAATTTATACAAATATTCTTTTTTGTCTATGGATTTTTGCCGATATATGTTAAAATAGGTATATATATGTGTGAAAGATGGTGTAAGCAAATGACAGACGTTGCCACAGCTTGTTTTTTCAAGAGATATTATCCCCATGTGATAAAATGGTGGTTGGTTACATATAATCCCGAGGTATTCCGTATATGGCCCTCTCCCGAGGAAAAGGAGGAGGCTTTGCGCATTGAAGCGGAAGAAGAACGCCTTGCGCTTGAACAGAAGGAAAACGAAGCTTCGGCAGATATGGCAGCGTCTGATACTCCGCAAGCGGCGGACAGCTCAGCGTACAATGCCACCACTGGCTCATATTCAGGATTATACGGCCAGAAACCTGTCGATGCTGATACACAGGCGGCTCTTGACGCTATTTTAAATATATCAAGCAATCAGAACAACATTGATTCGCTGATATCCGGCGGTGCGCAAAACCTTGCGCCCGTCCAAAGTGCCAGTAGCAGCTCAATAAGCAGCTCCTGTAATACCAGAGATGTAATACTTCCGCCCGAGCATGACGAGATAATAAAAGAAGCAAACGCCATATATGAGCGCCTCATGCGCGAGGCTGCCGAAGACGAAGCTAAAAAGCAGGCTGAAATTGAGGCGGCAAGGCGAGAATTTGAGGCTTCCCTCACATCATAATAAAACAGGTCTAAACCTTTTCCCGAGGCTCAGACCTGTTTATTTTTATCCTTTAATTCAAGCTAAATAAGCTTTCCCATTTTTATAGTAATATCATCTCATTGCGTATAAAACACATTGGCATTTTCAAAAGTTCATTTGATAACATAAATTTTAGATGAAATTGCCAATTTTTAAATCTTATTCGGCAAAATCCCTATTTATACTATAATGTATATACTATAAGTCAAAATAACTTACGGGATATTTCCTGCTGCTTCTTTCAAGCTTCTGCATTATGCGGTCATACTCTGCGCCTGTCTGCGGCGTCGGGCAGTAGTCATTCTTTGTGTCCGTAGATGATATTTTGCATGGAATTACATTGCTTTTGCCATATACCGCCTTGCCGTCGCCTCCTGCATAAAATGTCTGCTGGAATATAAATGTGTCTTTATCCTTTGGATTTCTGTTTGCGCCAAAGCTGAAATTGCCTAAGCTATAGCAGATGACCTTTCCGTTATATATTTCAATGCCTTGCACAACATGGGGATGCGCTCCGAGGACAATGTCTGCGCCGCAGTCAACGGCACTGTGCGCAAAAGCCTCTGTTGCGGAATTGCTCTCGTAATCACATTCAATTCCTCCATGGAACATAACGCAGATTATGCTGCACCCGCTGCCTCTCAAATCTGTCGTAAGCGCTTTAAGGCTGTTCGTCAATGAGCCGATGCTGTTTTCCAAACAGTCCAGCCCTATGAAACCGACTTTTATGCCGTTCCGCTCCAAAATGCAGGTTTCCATTCCTCCGCAGTAAGCAATGCCGTTATCAGCCAAAAGCTGCCTGCACGAGTCATAGCCTGCCTGTCCGCAGTCATAGGTATGGTTATTTGCCATGCTTACAGCCTCTATGGAGCCGCTAAGCAAGGCGCCTACGTGCTCAGGCTCACCCTTGATTGGGTAGGTCTTTTTAATGACCTGCTCATACGGCGTCAAAGCGCCTTCAAGATTCACAAAGGTAATGTCGTCCTGTTCAAAAATTTCTTTCACGTTCTTAAAGAAATAATCATTTCCGTACAGCTCATAGTAGTCACGCCACTGATTTCCTCTGCCCTGCCCCTTGTAGCCGCCCAGCGTACAGTCTCCCGCAAAGGATATTGTAACTGTCCTTATTTCAGCCTGCATTCTCGCCACTTCCTCAGCGTCATCAGGATTAGTCGCCAGACGCCCCTCTGATTTTCCAAAGGTAACATAGTGCTGATACAGCGCCTCCTTGTCATATCCGACAACGGCAGGCACATCAGGATATGCCGCCGCATAATATTCAGCGTCAAAAATAGCGCCGTCCGACATAATCTCGGGCTGGGCATATGCGGTTATTCCATATCTAAATACGAACGCAAAAATAAACATTGCAAAAGTGAATTTTTTCTTCATACTACTTACTCGCACTTGTTCCTCAGTTCTTCCCAGCGCTTGTCAACCTCCGCCTGAAACAGCGGTATAAGCTCCTCATTCTCCTTTTTGAAAAGATGCTTAAAGCGTCTCTGCGGCCTTAAAAAGTCCTCTATCGGAAGCTTGTTTTTCGGCTCGTAATTGAGCACCCATTTGCCGTCAATCACTTCAAACATTGTCCAATAGCAGGTATCTACCGCAAGCCTGCATATATTCATCATATCGCTCGGCTCGTATCCCCAGCCCCTAGGGCACGGCGACAGCACATTTAAGAAAGCTGGTCCTGGCGTGTAAATCGCCTTCTGCGCTTTTGTATATAAATCCTTAAAGTTGGCGGTAAAAGTGCTCTGCCCTACATACGGTACATGATGCTCCGCTATAATAGCCGCCAAATCCTTGCGCACCTGAACCTTTCCCGTTGAAATCTTGCCTGCGGGCGTCGTGGTGGTGTCGGCATACTGTGGCGTGGCTGACGAGCGCTGCGTGCCCGTATTCATATACGCTCCGTTGTCATAGCAGACATACACCATGTCGTGGCCGCGCTCCATAGCCCCCGACAGTGACTGAAAGCCTATGTCGTATGTGCCTCCGTCGCCGCCAAAGGTGATAAATTTAAAGTTTTCCTTTATTTTTCCCTTCTTTTTAAGCACCCTGTATGCTGTCTCCACGCCTGAAAGCGTCGCGCCCGCGTTTTCAAACGCATTGTGTATGTAGCTGTCCTCATACGCCGTATATGGGTACATAAACGAAGAAACCTCAAGACAGCCTGTAGCGTTGCCTATTACCGCCCTGTCGCCCTCCTCAAGAGCCCGCAGGACAGTCCTTACAGTAACAGTGCCGCCGCAACCTGCGCACATCCTATGACCGCCTGCAAGACGCTCAGGCTTATTCATAACTTCCTTAAAATTATATGCCTTTTCCCAAACCTGTTCCATATTAATCCCCCATTCTTGATGCGCCTGCAAATTTGCGCCCTAAGTACAACCGACCTTATTTTCGCAGGCCTATGTAATCATACATTCCGATTACTGTATGAGTTTCCGCCATCTTTTCAAGATTTTCATATACTCTTTCAAAATCCGAAACGGTAATGTCCCTTCCGCCAAGACCGTAGAAATAATTTACGACCTCCGCCTTGGCATGCGCCTGATACATTGCCGCACGGACCTCTGCGCCAAGAGGACCGCTTGTGCCCGCAAACATCTCGCTTCTGTCCATTATCGCTACCGCCTTCACGTTTGCAAGCGCGCGCGCTATCTCCTCCTCTGGGAAAGGTCTGAATACTCTTACTTTGATAAGCCCTACCTTTTTTCCAGTGGTATTTCTGATGTGCTCTATAGACGCCTTGCAGGTACCTGCTGCCGAGCCTATGATTACTATGGCGTACTCGGCATCGTCCATGCGGTATTCCTCAAAAAAGCCATACTTACGCCCTGTCATTTTCTCAAATTTTTCTGCAACCTCTAAAATCACGGCACGCGCGTCGAGCATAGCCTGCCTCTGACCGCGCTTTGTTTCCATATAGTAGTTTGAAACGGCATACGGACCTATGGCAATGCGCTCATCTGCGTTTAGAAGATAGTGCTCTGGCTTGTATTCGCCTACAAATTCCTTTACCTTGTCATCTTCGATAAGCATGATGTTTTCCACGCCGTGGCTTGTGATAAATCCGTCCTGGCACACCATCACGGGAAGATGAACGTTTTTATTCTCAGCTATCGGAAACGCCTGAATATAATTGTCGTACACTTCCTGATTTGATTCCGCGTAAATTTGAATCCAGCCTGAATCGCGCGCGCCCATGCTGTCCGAATGGTCCGCATTAATGTTTATCGGTCCTGAAAGCGCCCTGTTTACAAGCGCCAGCACTATAGGCAGCCTGTTTGACGCCGCCACATAAAGTTCCTCCCACATAAGCGCCATGCCGCATGACGAAGTCGCCGTCACAGCTCTCGCTCCCGCTGCCGACGCGCCCACAGTCGCACTCATCGCGCTATGCTCACTCTCCACATGTATAAATTCCGTATCTATTTCGCCGTTTGCTATGTAATTTGCCATATACTGCGGTATCTCCGTAGACGGCGTAATCGGAAACGCAGGCATCACATCCGGATTAATCTGCTTAATCGCATAAGCCACAGCCTCATTTCCCGACAATCTCTCCCTAATAGCCATTTGTTTACCTCTCTCCCTTTCTCACTGTGTTTATGGAAAACTTAGATGGAAGGCTTAGAAAATCTTTTCATTCTTTCCTTCCTTCATATGTATCGCCCCAAACGGACACACCTTTGCGCATATACCGCACCCTTTACAGTGCTTATAATCAAAATCTGTTCTTTCGCCCTTGCGGACAGGAATTGACGAATCAGGGCATACAGGCGCGCAGAGCAGACACTGCCTGCACTTTTCGTCGTCCCAAATCGGCGTTGACGTGCGCCATTCGCCCGTACAGAAATCCCTTGATGTAGCCGCCTCGTATATCTTATTGCCCTCCGTTATATCTGTCCAAGGACTTTTTTCATTTATTTTATCATGTATCGCCATACTAATCCCCCATTCTTGATGTACAGTGTGAAAAATTCATTTTTCACACCAGCCCCCATTCTTAATAAACCTGCGAATTTGTGCCATAAGCACAAATTTGCATGTGAAAAATTTATTTTTCACACCATCCCACATTCTTACGCTCTATTCAAACTAAAATCCCTGCAAAACCGCTGCCATTTGCGTTTTCCTAAACCATCTTCCTTTTTCTTTGCCTCAGAATACCTTAATGCTTCTTTATAATATCAAACGCAAGCCTCAATGCCTGCATATTTCCGTCAATAACCTCTGGCTTTTTGGCAAATTTATGCTGAAACGAGCTTTCCATCTCTGAAAGAAACTCCTCCTCGCCCATAACGCCCGAAACTGCCACTGTCGCGGCAAGCATGGGAGAGTTGGGATAATTTTTGCCCAGAGTCTTCATGGAAATGTCTCTTGCGTCCACGGTATAGACAGCTCCCTTGTAGCCGTTTAAGTGGCGCATTATCTCATCCTTTGTATGCTTTGTGTTGACAATCACAGCGCCGTCTTCCTTAAGCCCTTTAGTCACGTCGATGCTGTCAAGCAGCGTTTCATCAACCACAACCACATAATCAGGCTCGTAAATATTTGAATGGACTGTTATCTCGTCATCGCTTATGCGGTTGTATGCCGTAATCGGCGCTCCCATTCTCTCGGGACCGTACTCTGGAAAGCCCTGCACATGCTTTCCTGTCTTAAACGCTACATCTGCAAGCAGCAGCGCCGCCGTCTTTGCCCCCTGGCCGCCGCGCCCGTGCCACCTGATTTCAACTGTATTTTTCATAATCACTCCTCCATGCCGCCCTGCGGCTTATAATGTCTTTATATCTGATTTATCCTCACTCTGAACTCTACATCTGCCACGCTGAGTATGTCATTGTCCGCAAGCTCCATAATCTCGTATGCGGGAATAAAACCGCCGTTTACAAATGTGTGGTTCGTGCTGTCCAAATCCTGCACAAAATATTTATTGTTCAGCTTTATTATACTGCAGTGCCTCCTGCTTACCGCTTTTGAAATGCCGTCGGGTATTATCCCGTCTGCCCCTCCGCCGTCTTTGCCAATGACAAAATCGCTCTCCTTTATGTCAAAGGCAAGCTCGCCGCTCCTGCTTACATACAAAAGCTTAAGCGCGGCGTCAGGCGCTAAAACTGTTTTATTTACAAGCAAATCGGAAGTGCCAGCCCCAAGCCTGTTTATACCGTCAAGCGCGTCGCCTATGCCCAGATGTCCGCCCGCAAACATAGATGTAATGTCAATTACCTGCTTTGCCCTGCCTGCAGAAAGAAATTCTGATATGCGCGCTACAGTGTTTTCAAGCCGTTCTCCCCAGCCCAGACCACCACTGTAGCGAAATTCTCCCGTAATCGGAAGTATCGCAAGCATCGGGCAGTTTTGCTCCAAATCGTAAAATATGTGCTCATATTTGTACCAGACACATTCTTTTTTCAGGAAACCGTTTTCCTCGATTCTCTCACAGACAAAAAACAATTCATAAAGCAAATCTATAATATCATTATTGCCCAATTTGTCAAGTACCTCTGACAAATGTACTATATTTGGAAGTTCAAGGCTGAATATAATTTCCTCGCCGTCATTGTGATGCCTTGCCGTAAACGGAAGCATACTCTGTATATTCTCCTGCTCCAGAATTTTACAGCTAAGCTCAAAGCACGGCGCAGGCTCATTAAACTTAAAGGAAAGCTGTTTGCCGTTTTCACTGATTGTCACTTCCGCCGCCTCCTTCTTTTTCGCCAAAAATCCTGACCGACGCCGAAACGTTGTCAAATATGCCGCGTATCTCGCCGTCGCCGCCGTCTACACCCTGCATGTTTATAACAAGCTCCCTGTCCTTCAGCCGCCCAAGCATAAATACATTGTAAAAGCTGTAGCCTGAAATATCCGTGGTGTAGCGCATTTCCCCAAACGAGCGTCCGCATATGTCGCGTCTGCTTATCTTACCGCACTCAAAGCCCGCCATATTTGCGCTAAAACGCTTGTAATATTCGCCCAGCCGCAGATACAGTCCTTCATCACTTAAACCGCCGCTGCCTTTTGCAGCGTTCACCGCCATTTTTTTATCCTGTGAAAACCAGTTGCAGCCAGCCATAAAACGCTCCTGCTCCATTTTAAGGCATGACGGCACCATTATTTCCATCGTGTTGTCAAATATTGTGTATTTTTTGTACAGCATGCAATTCCACCCTGCCGCGTCAGCTTTCTAAATCCTCTGTTTTCCGATAAAGCCTGCCAAACATTTCCTGCTCCACTATGCACATATTATGCGCGCTGCCGCAGTCAGCAATCAGATAATCTCCCGTCCTGCCAAGCATATACTCCTCCGACTTTGGCGTAAAAAGCTTGACGCCCCTCGTAAGCTGCTTTGCGTACACCTTCGATGTCTTTTTGTTCGTGCAGAGCTTCATGCAGTTTATAAGGTCTATGTCCTCGGCGGAATCCTTCACCTTAAGTTTTGGCGTGTATTCAAGCGTCACATCATAGCTGTCGGAAAGCCTTTTGTACTCCGCTTCAAACTCGGCTCTTGTCATTATCCTTACCCTGCTGCTTTCACCCACCAGAATATAAATGTCCTCATCTATCGTAAGCTCCGTATCTCCGCCAAGCGACCTCACAATGCACTGAGTGCCGACTGGCAAAAGAGATGCCGCCTCCACATACCCTATGCTGTTCTTTTTGCTCTCGTACTTCTCCATTCCTTCTATGTCGGGCTTGCACTTTTCTAAGTCAATTATGTCAAAACTCTCAAAATACTCATTCATCTTATTTCCAAAATAAGCCTCGGAGTGGAGCACGGGATAATACTGTTCATATTTTCTTTCGCTCAAAAAACCGCCCGCGCGCTCGGCATGACCTCCGCCCGTGCCTATATCCTGCGCCAGAAACTGGGCAAGCTCGTTTGCACGCACCTCCTTAACGCAGCTTCTCACGGAATACTTATACCCCTCTGGTGTATGATTAAACACGACACAGGTATAAATCTCATCTACCTGAATAAGAAAATCGCTTATTATGCCGAGAAGGTTGGGATCGCAGGGCTTTGTCTGGATAATGGCATAGTGGAAATCATTGTTGTATATGTACTTAATAAGCGCTATTCCCGCTATCTCAAGCTCCTCAAGCGTAAGGTTTGAATTTTTCAAAAGGTGGAGGATTTTCTTGTCGGTGGCGACAGCCTCGCGCATATCCATGTCAAGCGGGTAAAAAAGCTCGGTAAACTGGTTTGTGTCACGGTAAAGCCCATAATAGAGCGCAGTGCCAAGCCTTGAATCGTCATTTACAGGATATCCCTCGCGCACAAGCAGCTGCCACACCAGCGTAGAACAGCTCCCAAGATTGGGATTTATCTCATATCCCGCCAAGCCCGCCGTGGAAATTTCCTTCTCGTGGTGGTCTATGACCGCAGTATTTTCAGCGTTAAGCTTCTGTACGTTTCCCGCGCCGTGCTGGCAGTCCACGGTTATAAGCACGCCCGCAATTTTTTCTTCCTTTGCGGCACGGTACTTTATGGGTATGCGCAACTTTTCTATCATAAGCTTTAAATCAGTCTTCTTTATGCGGTATCTGCCGCTGTATATGAGCGATACCTTTTTCCCCCTGCTTTTAAAATATTTGTAAAGAGCATATCCCGATGCTATCGCATCAGCGTCAGGATTGTCGTGTGCCTGAATCGTAATTGCATCATATATTTCCAAGTCCTTTAAACGCAAATTAATTCCCCCTCTTTGCCTTTTGACTTTTCACATATAAAACGCTGCCACAGCTTAGTGACAGCGTTTTTAATCACCTATTCTTCGACACTGTAGTTTGGAGCCTCTTTTGTTATATGAATGTCATGCGGGTGGCTTTCCCTGAGGGCTGCCGCTGAAATCTTGACGAACCTGCCGTTCTGCTTCAGCTCCTCAATCGTCGCCGTGCCGCAGTATCCCATGCCCGCGCGGAGCCCGCCCATAAGCTGGAATACCGTATCCTCGACATTTCCCTTGTATGCGACGCGTCCCTCAACGCCCTCGGGAACGAGCTTTTTAGCGTCTGTCTGGAAATAGCGGTCCTTGCTGCCGTTTTCCATTGCGGCAATTGAGCCCATTCCCCTGTAAACCTTGTATTTCCTGCCCTGGTAAAGCTCAAAGGTGCCAGGGCTTTCCTCGCAGCCTGCAAAAATGCTGCCCATCATGCACACATTTCCGCCTGCGGCGATGGCTTTTGTCATATCGCCCGAATACTTGATACCACCGTCCGCTATAATGGGAATGCCATAATCCTTTGCTACCGCGTAGGAATCCATAATTGCCGTAATCTGCGGCACGCCAATGCCTGCCACTACTCTCGTGGTGCAGATAGAGCCCGGTCCGATGCCTACCTTGACAGCGTCAGCCCCCGCCTCGATAAGAGCCTTTGTGCCTTCGCCTGTAGCGACATTGCCCGCGATAACCTGTAAATCAGGATATTTCTCCTTAATCATTCTAAGGCAGCGCAGCACATTCTCTGAATGTCCGTGGGCGCTGTCAAGCACTATGATGTCTACCTTGGCATCGACAAGAGCGCTTACCCTGTCAAGCACGTTTGCCGTGATGCCTACGCCCGCGCCGCAGAGGAGCCTGCCCTGCTCATCCTTTGCAGAAAGCGGGTACTTTATTGTCTTTTCAATGTCCTTTATTGTGATGAGCCCTTTAAGGTTGTAATGAGCGTCTACAATAGGAAGCTTTTCTTTTCTTGCAGCCGCAAGGATCTTTTTCGCTTCGTCGAGCGTGATGCCCTCCCTTGCCGTGATAAGCCCTTCCGAGGTCATCGACTCCTTGATTTTCTTTGTGTAATCCGTCTCAAATTTTAAATCTCTGTTGGTGATGATGCCGACAAGCTTTCTGCCCTCCGTGATGGGCACGCCTGAAATCCTGAACTTCGCCATAAGCGCGTCGGCGTCCGCAAGCGTATGCTCGGGAGTGAGCGAAAATGGATCTGTGATAACGCCGTTTTCAGAGCGCTTAACCTTGTCCACTTCCTCAGCCTGCGCCTCGATAGACATATTTTTGTGAATGATGCCGATACCGCCCTGCCTTGCCATTGCAATAGCCATCCTGTGCTCCGTGACGGTATCCATTCCTGCGCTCATCATAGGAATGTTGAGCTTGATCTTTTTCGTAAGCCAAGTAGATAAGTCAACCTGATTTGGGATTACCTGTGAGTAGCCCGGTACGAGGAGCACGTCATCAAAGGTAATGCCTTCGCCGATAATCTGACCCATTTTTCTTCCTCCTGTGAATTTTATTTTTCATATTTTAATATGTTTATTATAATTGTTCAAAATTATACAAGAGCAAGCGCCGCTTGTCAAGCACAAAATGCCTAAATTACAGGCTAAAATCACTAAAAACCCTATTTTAAACCATTGAATTAATCCGTGAATATTTTTCTTGGAATAATGCCCCTGATTGCTTTCACAAAGTCGTCGTCAAAATTGAACATATATTTCTGGTTCCCCTCGTAGTAGACAATATAGAGCTTCTGGTCGGGGAGGTCGTGACCTGCGCTGTAGTCCGTGGTCTTTTTTATCTGCCTGTTCTTGTATGAGTCGAGCTGGTGAGAATTTGCAGGCGCCGCTATCTCGATTTTGCCTATGTCGATAGTGCCCGCCTTTTTCCTCCTCGTCTTTGCCATAATCTTGTCAACCGATATTTCCTTGTCGATATAAAGATACTCATACTCGATGTCCGTGAAAAGAAAGACAAAATAGTCCGCCACGCCGCATATAATCGCAAATATGAGAAGTATTACATTTGCAAACAAAAACGACGCGAAAAGAAACAGAACCGTGGGCACGACGCACATAAATCTGGCGAAGCCCTGCAGAGGCCCGCGCTCTTTTTTTACCAGTAATTCCTTATAGCTTTCATTCATAATGATAAATCAATTCCTTCCGTTAATTAAATTTTTTATTTATTGTGATTTTTGTATCATACTATATCTTATTACAAATTCGGACAATATTCAAGGTTTAGAAAAAATTAATACTAATACAATTGACAGTGTACGCCTGTAAAATATATCATAAGAAGCAAAGGGCGCTTCTTATAATCGGAAGCAACCATCTGTTATTTAATTGGGAAAGAGTGAAATATATGGAAGTCTACAATAAAAACCGTGACAAAAACCAGTCCATGCATGATGAAATCCGCGAGCAGAATGCCAAGCTAAAGGGCGCTCCGTTAAAGGAAAAATTCTCTTATTTTATGGAGTATTATTTTAAAATAACACTTGGTATCATTATCGCCGCCGTACTTATCGGCTGGATGCTCTACTCTATACTGAGCGCGCCGCGCGACACCGCGTTTGCCGCCTTTTTCTTTAACTGCTACGGGGATTCGTCAAGCACTGAGCTTGCGGACAGCTTTGCGGAGCATATGGGCATAGATACGGACAAGCACGACGTATATATCGACTCGGCAATGAACATCGGCGAGGCTGTAAACGACGTTGACTCGTATATCAGCATTGAGAAAACCATAGCCGTGATTGCATCGGGCGAGCTTGACATTATCGTGGGCGACACTGCCGCCGTTGACTATTTTGCGCGCGCCGAATACCTCTGCGACATAACGGCAATGCTGCCCGAGGATTTGCTTGAAAAATATAAGGACAAGCTCTATTACGCCGAATTTGGCGAGGATCAGAAGCTTGTCCCTGTCGGATTATATATTAATGACTCTGATAAGATAAAAGAGCATTTTCACTTTTACAGCGAGCCTATCCTTACCTTTGCCGTAAACTCAAACAGCACAGACAATGCGGTTGAGTTTCTGAAATTTTTACTGCCAGATTAACTTTTTCCACTGCTCTATCTGCTCCTCGGTCATAAAGCCGTTTGTTGTGCCGACGAAGCCTATTTTGTACGACGCAAAGAGAAGCGCGTTCTTTATCGACTCCTTTGCGTCGCCTGTCTTTACATAGTAATGAAGGAAGGCGGAAAACAGCGCGTTGCCTGCGCCTACGGTATTTACTACTTCATTTGTCTTTACCGATTTGTACTCGAGCACTGAGTTGTCCTCCCTGGTGTAAAGGATTACGCCCCTTGCGCCTATGCCCATCACCATTATCTGCGGGTTGTACTTTTCCCTGCACTCGTTTATGCAATCGTAAGGATCGCTGTCTAAATCGTCGTCACTTATATAGAGAATATCCGCCGCCGAAAGGAAGTCCTTTTTCTGCTCTATTTTCTCGGCGCGCATGCTCCTCACATTGACAGCAAGCGGCTTGTTGTACTTTTGGGCAAGACCTATAAGCGGTCGGCAGAAGTTACAGTTTGATATGAGCACCATGTCCTTGTCCTTTATCTGGCTTTCAAACAAATCATAATCGTATTCCGCCGTTCTTATGTCCTTTACATCCTCAAAGGTCTGCTTTTGTCCCTTGCAATACAAAACCACGGAAGTGGGCATACCGTCAAGCGTGGGAAGCACATAGTCGGTTTTCAGGTCCACATTGTTTATATGGAGATATGCGGCTATCTGGCGGTTTGACATATTCCTTGCCACCATGCTCATAAAATCAACATCATTGCCAAGCCATCTGAGCGCCATCGCCTCGTCAAAGCCCGTACCGCCCATGTCCGTGTATATCAGGTCTCGTGAGCTCTCAAACTGCCTGTACGGAACAGGGAACTCCTCAACCTTCACTATCGTTTCATACTGCACAAAACCGGCTACCATAAATTTTCCCATATCAATACCCTTCCTTCCTTGATTACCCATCAAAAATGTATGTTATGCGCCTTTATATGCTCTC
>CANQPM010000034.1 GCA_947625775.1 uncultured Lachnospiraceae bacterium
CTGAACATCAATTATGGACATAATAATGCCTTGCTGAACAGCTGCCGCCGTCTTCACGATTACTCATATTTTATAGCCAAGGTGAACGAATATATTGGTAGCCAGCATACAGTAGAGTATGCGATAAGCAAGGCGATAGACTATTGCATAGACAATGATATTTTGGCGGATATTTTAATCAAATGCAAAAGCGAGGTGACAAATATGCTGCTTACGGAGTTTGATGAAAAACTGTATAAAAAGACTGTTTACAGGGAGGGTTACGAAGACGGCGTAAATGAGGGCTTTGAGCGCGGGCATAAGAGCGGAATTAGTGAGGGCTTTGAGCGCGGGCATAAGAGCGGAATTAGTGAGGCGCGCGAACAGGACATTAAAAACAGCATAGCAATGTTGAGGCGCTTAGGTCTGCCTGATGAAGAAATAGCAAGCCTGATTGCCGAAAGCTATGCGATTTCAAAGGAAAACGTTATAAACGAAATAAAAAAGCAATAACAACAATATATCCTCAAAAATAAAAACTGAATATTAAGTAACACGGCTATGCGCTAATTGTCAAATATTAGTCACGCATAGCCGTATTTTTTATTTATCAAAACGCCCAAAACAACCAAAAAAGGCAAAAAAATGACCTTTTGTCCAAATGTATTGAAAAAATAATCTCAAATGTTATAATAAAAGTATCATTGATGCTACAGGTAATTTATTAATAGCTCAGTATCAGCAAGGAGATTCTAATAATGAAACGACTTTCTGTTTTGATATTTTTGATGATTATTCTACAGACATCATGCGGTCAGACAGCTTCAAATACTCAGCAATCGGTTGAAAATTATGAAACACTCACAACAACAGAGACATCAACAGATAAGCGCAGCACCGTGTCTGCTTCTGACCGCTTGAAAGAAAGAAAAAAACTCACACAATCAATCAGTTATTCAGAACAGCAGATAAAGCCTGACATAGGGATAACTGAAAACGATGCCTGTGCGGTATGTGGATTTTCAGATGATTATATATTCTACTCTATACAAAGACCATTGGACGACGATGACGACATCATATCATATTACAGGTATGACAGAAAGACCTCAAAATCGGAATTAATATACAGCATTTCAGATTTTTATATATTGTTAAAGCCAAGAGTATGTGACAACAATTTAATAATATGTGACTTTAACGGTGATGAATCCGGATTATATTTTGTAATAACCATAATAGGCTTGGATAATAATGTAAAGGAATTATGCAGAGAATATTCTGTGTATTATCCTAAAATATGCGTGGCTGGTTCCAGGCTTATTGTTACGGCTTACAGGTCTGACGACGAAACCGTTAATGACGAGCTTTTCTATTACGATTTGAACACCTTTAACAGAAAAACCGCATATACATGCTCATATAAATATGTTGCAGACCAGCTTGTGACTGGAACCGAAATAATGTGCGTTGGCGGATGGGACAATGGTATTGTATTTGAGTGCAATACATATGACAATGAGCCGAGAAACCAAAATAAAATTGGCAAAAAAACATTATATTATTATGATTTTGACAGTGGCGCCGTAAATGAGCTTCCAATAGAAAGAAGCCATAGCGACAATTATATATCGGGGAATAATGACATTGTTGTCACAAATATTTATTCCACAGGCGAACCTCTCCCAAATACAGGCTCACTGCACATAAAAGAAAACAACATTTATACTGAATATCTCATTCCGGGTGTGGAAGCCGCTCATGACATATGGTATTCAAATTTATTGGATGATGGAAAAATATTTTTGGATACAAAAGACGGCTATTATGTCATAGATGCAAAAAACATGCTTTATACTAAGGAAAAATTATTGGACAATGTGTGCGCAAGCGGCACTTCTGTCGGATTTATGAGGGATGGGATTATATATTTGAGGGATTATACAAATGAATCAACTTAAAATTTTTTTAATTATACTGTCAACAGCGGCACTGACATCTTGCAGCGCGTCATCTGACAATAAATCTGATGATTATAACTGCCATAAAGAGATTATTTTATCAGGAGCATTCAGGCTTGAAAATACGGAATCGGAGTATGAGGATATCATATCATTACTGGACAGACAGCATGAACTAGTATGATACATTCTAATTGGCTATACATTTTGCCTGCGATGTGATATCATGTATACATACCATGATACGGAGGTGTAACCAATGAAATTTACATTGCAACCTGAAGATAAAATCGAACTTGAAAAACTCGTAAAATCTGGAATGACACCTGTAGTAATAAGCCAACGCGCTCAGATTCTCCTTAAGAAAGCCCAGAACAAATCGAGTACTGTTGTTGCTGACGAAATTGGAGTCAATCGTCATACCGTTGAACTTTGGTGCAAAAAGTACCGTAACCGTGGTGCCGCTCAAACCCTGCTTGATGTATTAAGTGTATCAGAAGGCCGCGGCCGTAAAGAAGAAATCACAGGTGAGGCAAAAACGTGGCTTATAAGCATTGCCTGCATGAAGCCTAAAGATTTCGGGTATGCCGCCGAAACATGGACAACCAGTTCGCTCACGAAACATATCAATAAGGCAGCAAAGGATGCAGGATTTGACCGTCTCTCAACTATCACGGAATCTGGTGTATACAAGATTCTCGACAGAGTTAATATAAAACCATTTCGCATACAATACTACTGCGAAAAAAGGGATCCTGATTTTGATGACAAGATGCATAACGTGCTGCTGGTGTATAAACAGCTTTCTCTTCAGTTTGATGGAGACGGCAGGCTGTTACCGTTTGACGACGGAGCGGTGACGCACATCTTATCATACGACGAGAAACCAGGGATACAAGCCGTTGCAAATACATCTGATGATTTAATGCCTGCCGAAACAGGCGGGGTCATCAGGCGGGATTATGAATATAAGCGGCTGGGAATAGTATCATTATTGGCGGGGATAGACCTGCAAACCGGTGAGGCGATTCCTCTGGTAAGCGATACGCACAACAGCGATGACTACATTGCTTTCCTGAAAATGCTTGATGATAAGTACCCCAAAGGAGATAAGGTACGGCTCATTCTCGATAACCTGAAAGTGCATAGTTCCCAGAAAGTAATCGAGTATCTGGAAACATGTCCAGATCGTTTTGAGTTCGTATTTACTCCCAAACATGCATCCTGGTTAAACCTTGTAGAGGGTTTCTTTGGCAAGATGACGAAACAGGTTCTGCATGGAATTAGGGTTGGTTCAAAAGAAGAACTAAAAGAACGCATCTACAAATACTTCGATGAGATAAATGCAGACCCTGTCGTGTACCACTGGGGATGGAACTTACAGGATGTCAATCCAAATGAAGATGTCAAAGTTCAAACATTAATATCGTAAATGTATAGTTAATTGAAAAGAGTTATACTAGAAGCTTATATGGAAACAGTATGGGAGAAAAAAGAGGGGTTGGACATTTGGGAGAATTTTGAAGAATATGCACAAAACGTATATACAAAAGAATATGTGGATTATTTTTTTACGCCGAAATATTTTGGCGAAAACAGCCCCTACTACCATATTAACGAGCAGTGTGAATTGGTAAGGGCAGAGGCAGACGGAATTGTTTTTGAAATAAAACACAATGATTTATGGAAGCTTGCCATGAATGATAATTATGCAGTAGTCCAAGAGCTTGAAACAGACAGCGGATCTCTTTATCGAATTTATCAGATTATTAATACGCAATCAGGATTTAGAATTTACAGCCAAATGGAATTACAATAAATTCAAGCCAAGGTGAACGAATATATTGGTAGCCAGCATACAGTAGAGTATGCGATAAGCAAGGCGATAGACTATTGCATAGACAATGATATTTTGGCTGATATTTTAATCAAATGCAAAAGCGAGGTGACAAATATGCTACTTACGGAGTTTGATGAAAAACTATATAAAAAGACTGTCTACAGGGAAGGTTACGAAGACGGCGTAAATGACGGCTTTGAGCGCGGGCATAAGAGCGGAATTAGTGAAGCACGCGAACAAGCCATTAAAAACAACATAGCAATGTTGAGACGCTTAGGTCTGCCTGATGAAGAAATAGCAAGCCTGATTGCCGAAAGCTATGCAATTTCAAGAGAAAATATCATAAATGAAATAAAAAAGCAACAACAATAATATATCCGCAAAAGTAAAAACTGAATACTGGGTAAAACGGCTATGCGCTAATTGTCAAATATTAGTCACGCATAGCCGTATTTTTTATTTATCAAAACGCCCAAAACAACCAAAAAAGGCAAAATTATCATCAAAAGCTAACAAAATTCCAGAAATAAAATACTACTTAAAATACTACCAAAGAAGTATATATTCCTGCCAATATTCATGATAAATTTAATCCATATCAAAAACAATATAAATGTCATTTAACCTTTAAACAGCAATGGAGGATCAAAATGAGCGATACAATCTTCAAAGCGCAAAACCTGAAAAAACAGTTTAAAAAATTTAAAGTATCAACCTTCAACACTGTGACTTACATGCCACTCAACGGTCTTAACATGGAAATCCATCAGGGCAGCATCTACGGTTTTGTCGGAAAAAACGGCGCTGGGAAAACCACGCTTATGCGAGTCATAGCAGGACTTGTCATTCCTGATTCAGGGACAGTGGAGCTGCTTGGAAAAACTACTTCGTATGAGCTCTACCGACAAAAGGCGTTCATAAACGGAATCATTGACTCGCCTGCCCTCTATCCACATCTGACGGCACGGGAGCATCTTACAATATGCTGCATCCAAAAAGGGATAGCTGACAGAAGCTGTATTGATTTAGCCTTAAAAATTGTCAATCTTGAGGGTAAAGATACAGAAGCAAAAAAAGTCCGTGACTTTTCACTCGGTATGAAACAGCGCCTTGCCATTGCTATGGCGCTGCTTGGCAGACCAAAGCTTTTGTTTTTTGATGAACCGCTTAACGGCATTGATCCTGAGGGAATTGCCGATTTCCGAAAACTCATAAAGCGGCTGAACCAAAAATTCGGGATTACCATTCTGATTTCAAGCCACATATTAAAAGAGCTTGACCAACTTGCAAGCTGTTACGGATTTATAAGTAACGGAAAAATGCTTGAGCAGATTTCGTCAGAAGATTTAAAGGAAAAATTTAACCGTTTTTTGGAAATAAAAACGGATGATGCAGAAAAAACCGAAAAAATACTGAGAACAGAGTTTAAAATTGACAAGCTTGAGGTTTTGGAGGAAAACACCATTAAAATATATGAAAAAATCAATAAAAGCAAAAACATAATGCGTACACTCATAAACCATGATATAGGAATAGAGGAAATGAAGGAAGAGGGTGAAGATTTAGAGAATTATTATATTTCTCTCATTAATAAAACATCTTAATTTAATCCTGTGTTCCAATGTTATAAAAAGTGGAGGATGTGATTGATATGAAAAATTTATTTAAGGCAGAACTATATAAGCTTTTCAAGCTGCCAGTCTATAAATTTTTACTCGCTGTTTTATTTATTATGGTGATATTGGACAATTTCTTAAAATTATCAAACACCAAAACAGCGTCAGGATATGAATGGTTATGCTTTATGAAAAGCCGAATGCTTTGGAATATTGTGGTGATAATTATTTTAACTGCCGTTTTTGTCGGCAGTGAATTTTCAAAACGCACGTTTATGATGGGACTTTTATGCGGTGAATCGCGCAGAAATTTTATATTGGCAAAATTCGCTGCAATATTCACAGGTTCACTGCCCTTTCTGGCAATATATGCCATAACAGGATTTACAACAGAAACTCTGATGAACGGTTTTGGAATGCCTTCGGATGCACATCTTCTACCTGTTGTCTTCAGAGAAATTTTTTACTGCATACTTATTCATCTTAACGTTATCAGCGTTGCAATGCTTATGACAATGCTGATAAAAAATGAAATATTTAACATAATTCTCATAACAGCAGGTTTTTATTATACCTATATTTTAATTGCAAACCTAAGGTTTATGAGCGAAGGTATTCTTTCATTCCTTGTTAGTATCCTTCGTTTTTCAATAATATTTCAAACAGTTTCCCCTGGGTCTTATCCCCAGTACCAGCCGCCAATATGGATTGCCATAATAAGTTCAGCAGCTGTCGTTGCGGGTACATCATATATGGCGACGCATTTGTTTACTAATAAAGATTTAAAGTAACATGAAAAAACTTATTAAATTATACGGTGAGGAATAATACACTTCTGTTGTATTCAGCCTGTTTTTGTGGTTCAATTTTTTAAATTTTGTACGATTTTTTACATTTCAGACGCTATTTTCGCTTAAAGGCTTGCCAGCTTTAAGCATTAATGATATAGTACAGTTTAATGAAACAAATCAATTTATTCTTAAAGTACCTTTATCTTTAAATTTTTTTAAAGTTCTTTATTTTCCGATTGATTTCCGTTTTACAAAATACCTAAACTATAATATACTAAAAGGGAGAAAGCATGAAAAAAGAAAAACTTAATATTGCCAAAATATTCAGACGCTTTGCAGTAAACAGGGCACATAAGGACAGACTGTTCCAGAGGGTGTTTGCAGACAAGAGGGATTTGCTTGATTTGTACAACGCGGTAAACCGCACAAATTACACAAACCCTGACGAGCTTGAAATTACTACGCTTGAAGACGTGATCTATATGTCGATGAAAAATGATATGTCCTTTATAATCTCGTCAACGCTGAACCTTTATGAGCATCAGTCCACATTTAACCCGAATATGCCCGTGCGCGGACTGATGTATTTTTCAAGGCTGTATGAAGCTTATATTAAAAGGCACAGCCTTGACATATACAGCAGCAGTCTGGTTAAGCTGCCAAGACCTCAGTTTATTATTTTTTACAACGGCAGGAACGAATACCCTGACGAAATGGTTTTGAAGCTGTCAGACGCGTTTACCCTAGAGTCAGCAGACGAGCCTGTACTTGAATGCCGCGCCACAATGCTGAACATCAATTATGGACATAATAATGCCTTGCTGAACAGCTGCCGCCGTCTTCACGATTACTCATATTTTATAGCTAAGGTGAACGAATATATCAATAGCCAGCATACAATAGAATGCGCGATAAGCAAGGCGATAGACTATTGCATAGAAAATGATATTTTGGCGGATATTTTAATCAAATGCAAAAGCGAGGTGACAAATATGCTGCTTACAGAGTTTGATGAAAAACTATATAAAAAGACTGTCTATAGGGAGGGTTACGAAGACGGCGTAAATGAGGGCTTTGAGAATGGAATAAGTGAAGGCTTTGAGCGTGGAATCAGCGAGGCGCGAGAACAGGACATAAAAAACAGCATAACAATGTTGAGACGCTTAGGCTTGCCAGATGAGAAAATAGTCAGCCTAATTGCCGAAAACTATGCGATTCCAGAGGAAAATGTCATAAAAGAGATAAACAAAAATAGTCGTAATATATGGCATAGAAAGCATAAAAAATAAATACATTAAATATCGCGCGAAGGAAAAACCTGCTGCTTTGCAAATGATTAATCATATGTAAAGCAGCAGGTTTTCTTTCTTTTGGCGCTGTATTTAATGTATTATTTTTTATGCTTTCTATGCCATATATTACTGTTTTTGTATTCACTTCTTCTGATGGTGTAATGGCTGCATATGTTTTCCTGCACCATTCGGCATCATGCTCCCTTTTATGGCCGCTGGCTTTCCTTGACGGTTTTGTGGCAAAACTCTGCACCGCTTTCCTGTCCACCATCAAGATGTCCCCAAAATCCGACAGATTTTCATACATATATTCACAAGGCAGTCAAGCATTGCCTCGGTTCTTTCCTGTATTTCCTGAAATTGTTGATAAAGTTTGTACATGTGCTTGCACCAGGCGCGAGCATCAGTTTTATTGTGCCGTCTTTTCCTGTACGGAAATGTTGCGAGAAACCGCAGAGCATCCACAGCTGGCTGTTGCGGTTCAATTCTCGGATTAGGCTAGCAATGAAATCATGGTCAAAGAGAAAACTGGTCAGCAGGGAATTCCACATGGCGAAAACGAGCCATTCGTTCCGCCTTTTTTCCAGAAGTTTTCCAGTTTCTGGATCAGTCCTTAATCCAGCATATATACGATTACCCTCTGCAACCGCTCCAAATCTCCTAAATTTTCATTTTGGATATCGTCAAACAGGGAAACTTGTAATATTATTTTCATAAAAAAGCACTTTTTTCTCGTATCTGTTTCGTCACTACATGATACACTCTTTTGATATTTTTCTTCTTTATTTTATTTGATTGCAATTTTTTGACTAGCGGTAGACCCACCGCAAAAACAGGATAAAAACGTTGTTTCATGTGGCGATTTATTTTTAGGTGTTTCTGCAATCTCTTTATTTATCATGGATTGCTCATAAAAAATTTAATTCACTATCATTCTTGCTTTTTTTATTCATACGAATCCTCCTCCATAAAGTAATCCGCCTGCCCGTCAATTAACTCGAAAAATTCTTCTAAAGAGTCCGCTATCTTCTCCTCTGGAAAAAGATATATTCCCTTGTCATTTAAGCTGTAATACAATAGTGAGTCCTCCTCGTCCATCAGGCAAAACGCAAGCAGCTTTTCCTCCAGATTATCCCATGCATTTAACCTGTATGTAACGAACAAATCTTCCTCATCATTCGGATAGTACAAATCATATATTTCAAAAGGCTCCAATATATTATAATTCCATATCTTATCCTGTCTGCTGAACCATAAATTTCCCGAACCTATATTTTCATAAAAAGCTGTCAAATCTTTTGGGAACTCAATCTCTAACTCTTTCTCCAATTTCTCTGTCATTTCACGCATCTCATTCGGATTGGTTTTCACAAAATAGTGCTTTTCGCCCTTCTGTTTTGCTATGTCCATCTCATTCCAGTCTTGATGCACGTACTTTTTTAATTTACTAAAATCCATTTTTAATCCTCCTCGTTTATCACTTTTTTGTATGGCATATGCAGCTTTCTTTATTACATGCATTACAAGCACCATTATAGCATGCTTTAAAATGGGTAACAACCAACTGGCAAACGCACTTTACCGTTTTTTCGTCAACTGACGGTTGCGTTTTGGCTGATATCAGAAAAATATATAGTTCAGACTTTCTACCATTTTGTGTCACTGACTCCTTTACCCTACACATTATGTGCTAATGCTAAAGCAATAAAAAAACACTCTACAGCACACTTGCCATACAGTGCAAAATGATATTGTCTATCTCTGATTTTAAGCAGAAAAAAAGCACCGCCCCCGATGCCATGACACCAAAAACAGTGCTCAAAGTGCACCGCCAGGGGCTCGAACCCTGGACACCCTGATTAAGAGATAGTTTGTCTAAAATTTTTAATTTTTGAAATTTCAAGAAAAACACATATTGAAATATAGAATTGCATATGCTATAATGTGACTAGCTTGAATGTGTTAATTGTCCAATTGTTGTAACAGCAAAAATCCCAAGAGTTCGGCATAACTCTTGGGATTTTCTAGCTATTTCAGGCTGCTTATACCTTAGGGCTTCCCCTACTTGATGCGGTCAATCCATTTGCATATGTAGTATGCAAGGACACCAGCGATGACTGAAATTAGAAATGTGTTAAAAGAATCCAACTGTTTCACCTCCTCCTGTTACAGGATCAGAGTGTAACAATATGATTATACAAATATTGTAGAATTATGTCAAATCGTCTTACAAACTGACAAACGCAGCGCGCTCATCAGCTCGTGCTGCGTAAAATTTGTAAGACAAAATATTGTCAAATATCATTATGTATATTTTGTATGTGTCTTTGTTTTACTTCTTCCGTAACCTGAGTATATGGATATAGCTTATTGTATATGCTCATTATTTCTTCCTGTGTTATGGAGCTTATGTGTAATCGGCATATCTGACTGATTAAAGACTGCAATTCATTTCTTTTTGTTATAAAAGTGTCTATGTTGTTTACCTCTATATCCGTTTTTAGCGTACACCTTTCCGAAAAGACTATTATTGAATAAATTGGCATTGTCTGTCCTATTATGTTTCTTAGAGTCCTTACATGTAAATTATTCTGCATTATTGGATTCAGGAACGTATTTTTCTGTGAACGCCCTTTTGAAATTGGCAGAGTCTGCGTCCAATACTTTGAATTTTCGTTTCCAAATATCCATCCGCTGTAGTTCTTGCTTTCAAATACAAATATACCGTTTCTGCATATAAGCATTACATCAATTTCTGTTGTTTCATTGTTGTATTTAGGTAAATAACAGTTAAAAAGAAATCTCCCTCCTTCTCTTTCGTAGTATTTTAAATAGTCAAATATCAGATATTCGCCGTACCTTCCTGTATCATTTATTACAGCATTGTAATCTATATGTGTTGATAAATAATATGTTTCCTGATAATAATTTGTTGTTATATTATTATTTTCAATTACCTTATATTTCTTTTTTACTTTTTTGCCTTCTGTATGTTTTATTAATTTATATAATAGATATATTGAAATGAAAAATATAATATTTCCTATTAGTGTGTAATTTGCATTTAACATATGTATCTTACCTCCTAGAGCTTACCCAATCTTGGAATTTGATGATTCTAGTTCCGCCGCCTCTGCTTCTGCCTGCCTTAAAATATTTCTTTTTCCTCTTTCGTCTGTTTTTCGGTAGTATTCTATTAATTTTTGTTCATCTGGTGACAGTTCCGAAGCTTCTTTTCCAAATATTAGCCAATTCACAGTTACATTTAGCTTTTCTGCTACTAAAATTATTTTATCATAGCTTGGTTTTTGATTTTCCCATCTTCTAATGCTTCCATTTGCAATACCAATTTCCCGTTCTAAAGTTTTTATATTCGTATTTTGTTCTTTACATTTTAATTTAATTCTTTCTACTATGCTCATAAAATAACCTCAATTCTTATCGCAAATATTCTAAAAATATATTGACATTTCGCAAATATGCTACTATACTGAATTTGTAAGACAAATACTCTCCAAGTTGTTAGACAATAAAAAAAGTGTCTTACATTTTATAATAACATATGCGCGCATCAAATTAAAGGAAAAGGAGATTAAATTGTGAACAAACTAAAGAGAGAGAGTGAAACACTGCAAAAGACAGTGCGTTTGCCTTCTGATATAGTTGAATACATCGAGCAGCAGGAAGGGAAGGATTTTTCAAAAAAGCTTGTAAATCTTCTTGACGATGTTAAAAACGGTGACGCCAGACGTCAGGAAATGCTTTCTGACTATGAAAAGCGCATATCCGAGTACCGCACACGCCTTGATGAGCTTTTAAGCAGCATCTATACCTTAAAACAGGTTTTTGAACGCCTTGATAAATTCTGCCATGATATTAAGAGGCTAATCGAGTAAGTAGATTATGCCAAATCCGAGAGCGCAAGCGGCTCGGATATAGCGCCCTTATTGGTGCATTATATATCTGCCGCAGTAGGAGAGTCTTTCCCGTGGGTATGCTTAGAGCCTTAAGCCTCCCCCTGCTCGCGGAAATGCCTTTCCTCCTGCACTTATTATATCGCGCCTTATAAATGCCCTTTATGCCTTTCGGGGATGCTTCCTTTTCGGGCTGAATGCCGCCGCGCGCTGGTTGGCTGGGGCGCGGATACATATTATATTATTTCAATGTGATTAACTGATGTATATTATTTTGTTGCATGGAAGCGCGAGGAAGGCGCGCGGCGGCTGTTCTGGGGAAAATGTCTTTTGCCTCCTTGGGCGGTCGGAGACCTATTCTCTTTTCCTTTTTGCTTTGTGGGGAAAGCCCTGCGGTAGCGAAAGCGTTCTGCAGGGCGAACCCTTCCGCCTTAGATCACAGTGCGTAGTACTGTGTTGTTTGGGGAAAATTAGTTTTTAATTAAGTAAAAGGCATGAGAATACATACAGAGAAGTGCAGTATAGATGAAGCAGTTGTTATTATCTGCAGGAAGCTGCAGAATTATATTATTATTAACGGCGGTATCATAGTAGATTAATGGATTTATTTAAACTAATTAAAATTTGGAGGATATAACAATGATGGAAATGACAAATAAAACTGATATTCTTGTATTTTATGTAAACGCAATGGATTCTGTAGGAGATGACGGTAGACCTATACATGGCTGTTCCGTACATTATCTTTTCTGGGGTGATGACGGCACCAACCTTATTGGCGTATCTGAACCTGATGTCAAAAAACCTATAGGCATGCAGCGGGGTAAAAGCTGGGTTGATTATGAGCTGCGCAATAAAATTAGGATAGCACCCGCATTATACGAAGGTACTTTCCTAATGACCATAGGCGGTGACGGCAAGCCAGTGCTGAAGCTTTCAGATGTGGCATATAAGTGCAATGTCAGGTTTGAGGCTTATAATGTGCCAGGTCTTTATGTGCCCGGCATGGTCAATCCGCCTGATTATGTTGCCGCATATGAGGAAAATCCTGCTTCGGGAACCCTTGAACGTCCTTTGGCTTCTGAAAAGCCCTCAAAGAAGGAGGCTAATAGGCAATAATGGAAGACGAGGAGATATTTGAGGGAAATGAGCATCAATCTGATAACGATACTGGCGGTAATCCTGATACTGACGGCGATTGCGATACTGATGAACTTTCTCAGGGAAGTCCTTATGAAGATAATGTATCTGATACAAGCTCTTCTGATGCAGATACCAGTGATCAAGATGACGGTCCAGGAAGCGGAGAAGCTGGAGGAGAAAACATACCAGAAGAAAGCCCTGAGGAAAGCGAATATGAATCGGCCTCAGGAGCAGAGGAAACCGAATCTGAATCTGGAGGAAAAGGAGAAACGTCAGAAAGCGAATCCGAGTCAGAGTCAGAATCAGAATCAGAATCGGAATCACAAACAGACAGAGCAGAAGAAACCGAATCAGAATTAGTGGAAACTGAAACAGATACAGGTACAGACTTTTCCCTTATTTTTGATGATAACTCTGATGATTGGTATCCATATGATATCAGCGCCATGAACCTTGACGATGGTTTTGCAGTCCTTCATGAAGATATCATGCAGCTGCATGAAGATATCCAGCTTACGCTTACGCTTTTAGTTGTGTTTATGGTCGTGCTGCTCTGCCAATACGCTTATAAGTTTTTAAAATATTTTTTTAGGTCTAATGCCCCAGGGCTTTAGATATATTTTCATTATTCACTTTTTCATAATAAATTTGGAAGGAGGTCTTTTACATGCCTATCGGTCTTTTGGCTGCTGAAACTGGATTATCCAAAGTTGTAACTGCCGAGATGATGAGCGGAGTGCTTGATGAGGTCATCGGGCTCCTCCCCGTCTGCATACCTGTCATGATCGGCTTTATCGGCTTACGCAAAGGCATCGGTTTTATCCAGAGCGTTCTTCACAGTGCTTAGGAGCATTTAAGGATACTGCTTCGGCGGTATCCTTTTTTGTAATCATTGTTGTTTTCATCATTTGAAAGGATGGTTTTATGTCTAATAAAGATAGTAATAACAAATTTGATTTTTTTGTAGAGCATTATTCCATACCGCTTTTATCCGTTTTAATCCTTTTTATCACCTTATGCGTAATGCTCAGCTCCTGCACTCCTTCCCCTGTACTGTCACCGCGTGCGGCAGTATCTGGTAGCGGCGTTGTTTCCGCAGCGTCTATATTAGATAGATTTGGAGAGTGATTTTTGTGTTCAGAATTAGAAAAGGATTAAAATGTTCTTTATGTGCTGTATTATCAGTATTTATATTATTTACGGCTGTTCTGCGGCCTGTAGTAAAAGCAGAAGCAGCTGCCATAGCAGGCGGAATTGCCCTTGAAAAGATTCTTGAAACGCTCATCATATCTGCAGGGGTAACTTATCTTGGTGTTGAACTCGGCAGTGATGCCGTTAATAATATAAAAAGTGACAGCGAAGCATACCAGAGCCTTAAGACGAGCATCCTTTCATGTAGTGCCGTCAGCGGGGCTCTTGCTGATGCCTTATCATGGTCTGAAAAATTCAGCACTGAGGGTAGCTCTTCCCTTGACGATGATTACGTTTATGAGAGCCCTTCGGGCTTCCGCGTTACAAACGGCGGAGGCAATAAGCCTGGCGGCTCTATTGGTGCTGCCATAAACGTAGGGCTTTCTGCCAAGCTTATACAGGTGGCAAGAGACGCCGCGAAGGATTGGATTGATAATAGCGCTGCCAATGAGTATGAGGAGGCATATAAAGATGAAAGTATTTCCAGTTCTATAAGTGGGCTGTATCCTAAGACTGTTAATTATAGTACTGTAAGCCTTCCTGTGTTTGATACTATTGATTATATTGATACTTATTTTGGAAGCGAGGGTATTTCTGATTTTATTAAATCCAAGGGTTATGATGACAGTAATTCTTTTGCCCTATTTTATTCTTCTGGTGGTTTCTTATATTTTTACATTATACCTTTTGGATATTCTTTTTTCGTTAGTGGTTCAACTGGCTTTTCTAGTTCTTCATTCTTTAGGAATGAGTATTTCAGGGATTTTTTATCTGTTGCGGGCAATAAAGATTATTCGGGCTTAAGAAGCTATATTTCCTTTAAAGGTTATGAAACTGCACAGTGTTATCGGTATTCAAATGTTGAACATTTGGTTGAAAATGTAAGTTCATATTTTTACCCTTCAACTCCATATTCTGATTATTTTGTATTTAATTACGACGATGCAATTGAGGCGGGTTCTTATATCCGCTATCTTATTTTTAGTGACAGTGTTATTAACCTTACTGACTATACTTATGATTCAATTGGCAGATGGCTTGTATATGACTTTGACAAAGCCCCTAATTATCGCGATGTGTGGGATCCTTCTAATGGTTATGTTGAGTATGGTATTCCTGAGAATATGATAACAGGAGGCAGCTTTGCCAGTCTTGGTGAGATGGTCGAATATGCCAATTCTCTTTGTGCTGCCCTTAATGAGTGGCAGGAGTCGCAGGATAAAAACCATGATGAGGATATGGAACAAGGAAATAATATTCTTGACGCCATTAACCAGGCTGTTAAAGGCATATCAGGAGTATCCGACCTGATAGGAGATGTAGCAGCTTCTATCCTTAAACTGCCTTTGTCCATAGCAGAAAATATACAGGCTAAAATTATTGAAATTTTTCCTGATTCTGTTTCCGTTGGAGATGCCATTATTGAGCTGCCTGATATTGTCCGTGGGCTGCCTGATGTTATGAGGGATAATTTTAAAGATATGCTTACTGATTTTAATCCTGCAATTGAAATTCCTGAAATAAATATACCTGAAATTACTATTCCCGAGATTAATATACCTCCTATAGAAGTGCCTGCTCCTGATGTTAATGTGGAGCTTAACCCTAATTATGAAATTACTGTTAATAATGATTATACTGGGCTGTCTGACATTATTGCTAATGCTGTTGAAAGTGTACTCATTAAATTGTTTATCCCTGATGAAGCTCTTTTACTTGATAAAGTTGGCGCTGTTAAGCTTTATTTTTCTTTTATAGATGACATAACAGGCTATATCCGCTTTTTCACTGACGAATTTGAGGGCATTACCCCAAGCCCTTATCTACGCATACCTATAGGACAGGAACGCAGCAGATATGATTATGGGCTAGGCAAAGAAATAGTTATTGACGTATCATGGTATTCCGAGTATAAGAGCTATGGCGACAAAATAATTACTGCTATCTGCTGGGGATTTTTCCTTTGGAGAATGTTTATTAGGCTGCCTGATATTATTTCTGGTTCAGGCGGCTCTATAATGGCTTCTTATAATTCATATCATAATTATGAGAAGTCAACTAAGACTAAAGGAGATTAATATGATTACAGACGCAATTATACAATTAATATACAATATATTTATGTTTGTTTTTGGCGGAGCTGAGCCTCTTTCTTTTAATTTAGATGTTAGTTTTATTGATGCTGTTACTGATTTCTTTGCTTTTATTTTTTATATTATTCCTATTAATTCCCTTTTGCCAATTATCACAATATTTGTTTCTCTAATGGGATTTAGGATTATTATTTCGCTTGTAAAAACCATCTGGGATTTACTGCCTATATTATAATTTTGTCTTACATATCCATTTGCAGCATTTTCTGATGCGAACGCAGCTTTTAATTTTTGTAAGACATTTGTGACGCCAGGCTTTACTTCTGCAGTAATGCTTGTAAGACAATTTTTTATAATTTTATTTTTGTTTATTTTGTTATGTCTGGAGGTTTTTTATGCTCAGTGTTTTTTCTAAGTTTGTTGATGTGTTTATAATGCTTTTTAAGATTCCCCTTATAGCCCTCTGTGCTTTTATTGGCTTTTTTGTCGGATCGGTTTATTTCTGGTACCTGGTCCGTTACTTTCAGGGTAAACGTATTAAGCGCGACAGCATCCGCCATGTTAAGAAAAGAAGCGCGTTCCTTCGTATATTCTGGGATGCTCCTCGCCGTTATGTTGATGACCTTTACAACATGAAGCCTAATTTTTTCAAGCCTCAAGGACTTGTTATATTCACTGGCAGGCAGGGCAATGGTAAAACCTCCGCCCTTATGGAATATGCCATCCGCCTGCTTGATACATACCCTAAGGCTAAATGCCTTTCAAATACACGTTTCGCATATCAGGATGTTGAACTTGTCCATTGGAAGCAGCTTATTGATTATAAAAATGCTCACAGAGGCGTTATTGTAATTATGGATGAGCTTCAGAACTGGTTTGGAAGCAACCAGAGCCGCAATTTCCCTCCTGAAATGCTGTCCGTTATTACACAGAACCGCAAAAACCGCCGCCTTATCCTTGGAACAGCACAAAATTTTTACCTACTTGCAAAGGCTATACGCTCCCAATGCACGGAGGTCCGCCAGTGCACAACCCTCGCCGGCGTACTTACTATAGTTGTCAGGCGTGAGCCTATATGCGATGAAGGCGGTGACGTCAAGGAAATGAAGTTCCGCGGAATGTATTTTTTTGTTCATTCTGACCGCTTGCGTAATAGCTATGACACTTACAGCATTGTTGAGTCACTGTCAAAATCAGGATTTCATGACAATCCATTTTTGCGCGATCCAGACGTAGTTGTTAAAGGAAGCTGATGCAGGAAAGGAAAATCGGCGAGTTTGCGGCAGAGCTTCCCGCGCTTGCGCGGGAAGTCTGACGCAAACCCGCCGATTTTTCCGCTGCCACGTCCTGTAATACGTGGTCCCAAAATCCATTGTCTTACAGCCTCAAAAGCCTGTAAATACTGACAAAAGCACTCAAAACAAAATTTCGCGAAAAGGGGTGTTTCGCGAAATTCCAAAAAAGCCCTTATTTGTCTTACAAATATATGTTCTGTTAAATATATATTGATTATGGTGATGTTATGATTGATAAAAAGTATGGTGAAAATGAACTTTTCAAAGAAATGTCCTTATCTGAACATGAGGACTGGTTTTCATTCCGTCAGAAAAGCTTTTTGAATAATGTTGACACGTTTTATTACAGTGTAAAGTTTAAGAATGATTTCCGCTACAAGTCTAAGGATAAATCTGTAATAAAACTCCGCCGTTACTTTAATATTGAGTATCAGCATATTGAGTCAGAGCGCTCCTGTGGCGACATTGTTTTTCCTGGATTTAATCGGCATCTCGTGCTTAAAACTGTGACTTTCAGCCGTTTTTACAATATATGCATGTCGTTTCCTGATTATTTTGACATCTTTCTTGCTCCTGTAGTCCCTAAATCTGCTGACGGCAGCGAATCTGTAACATCCGAGTGCATAGTGCAGATAAGATCTTATATGCTCTGGCAGATGGGTGTACGTGATGCTTTTGAAAACAGCTATAATTATGTTAAGGCTTTAGCTGCATATTTTGGTCTTGAGATAGAAAATGTTCAGGAAAACCGCTGTGACTACTGCTGGCATACCAATTATTTTGATAATCCCGAAAAATTTTTCGCACCTGAAAATTTTTACAAGATGCGTGTTGACCGTTTTAAAAATGCTACATATGTGACTAATAAGGTCGGCGATGAGGATTATGAAATAGATTATGTTGCTCTCGGCAGGCGTTCGGATAAGGTTTTTGTCCGTATTTATCAGAAGACAAGAGAGGTTATAGAGCAGAATTATAAACCTTGGTTTTTTCAGATCTGGGAAATGAACGGTATGATATCCAAGTATGATAAGTATGTTTATGAGCGCGCATTTGAGAAAAAAAGCTGGTTTTACAGATTTTATGCCCGTCTTGAATTTTACCGTGAGCACGGTGCGCATCCTGAATATCTTAAGAAGGTTGATGATATCCTTAACGGCACAATTACTATATCGGAAGATGAGCTTATAAAGCTCTGCGATAAGCTTACTCCTAGGCTTCATTATGTCGTCAACGTAGAGTTTCAGACAATGCGGAGGCACAGCAAAAGCTATGAGCTTATTCCGTTTAAGGATAACCGTAGTAAAAATGAATGTAAGCGTATATATGATTATATTGACAACCGAAAAATTATTCAGGACTACCTTACAAGCAGCGTTCTGCGTCTCGTGAAAACTGATGGCACTGAAAAGAAAAGCAGACGTGAGCTATGCCCTTTCTGGGAAGCTCTGCGCCGTACACGCTGCCTTGACATGCGCATGACTTCGGATGAAGTGCGCCTTATCCGCCGTTATAACAGAAAGCTTAATGCTGACGCAATGAAAAAAAGGGTACTTTACAGCGCTGTATCCTTAGGTTTTTATGCCCGCGGATTGAATGATGATAATCCAATCCAGGACGCTTTTGAAGCGCTGCTTAAATTTAATGATAATGATATACGCAATGCTTTGAGCTATAAGCGTAAAAAACGCCTGCAGCTCAATCAGGATGAGCTTTCAGACGTTTTTGAATCAGATGAGCTTCACCGTTTTGAACTGCTTGATAGGGAAACTGGTGAGCTTTATGATAATTATAATCTTGCTTCATTGGATTTACAAGAAGATTTTCGGAAAAAACGTGGAAAGGGAGGCTTTAGTGATGACAGTTAAGCATGCTTATGAATGCTTTCTTGCTGACAGAAGCATATATTGTTCGCCTCAGACGCTTATTTCTTACAGCGGACATATTTCCGTGTTTTTCCGTTATCTTACTGAAAAATACAATGCATCTGTTGATGTTATTGATTTTGCGGAGCTTCCTGCTGGAGATAATATATACAGTGGCTTTATCCTTTATCTGCGGACGAAAGGCGGTGTTAAAAATGTCACCATACGAAGCTACTGCCGCGCTGTAAAAGCTTTTCTTAAATACTGTTATGAGGAAGATTACTGTAAGGATTATATTAAAAAAGTCAAGCTCCCTAAAGACGATTCCGTTCCTAAAATGCCTTTATATATTTCTGAGGTTTCTGCCATTGACTCAACCTTTGACCTTCTGACTGTTAAAGGCAGGCGCAATTACGCCATTGTTCATCTTATGCTTGACTGCGGCCTTAGAAGCCGCGAAGTATGCCGTCTGCAGGTCAAGGATTTAGACATGCAGCATAATCTCCTGCATATAAATGACAGCAAGGGCAATAAAAGCCGTATTGTACTCTGTCCTGATTTTGTTTTTAATGCCGTTTATGATTATCTTAAATTTAAGCGCAGAACTGAGGGATTTGTATTCACCTCCCTGCGCGGCAATAACGTGCTTGTAAAGAATACCATAAGCCAGCTTTTTGCAGATTTGAAAAAGGAATCAGGCGTTGAACGTCTGCATGCGCATCTGCTCCGCCATACTTTTGCGACAAGCTATCTTATAGGCGGCGGAAACTTAGAATTTTTACGCGCTTTTATGGGACATTATGATTATTCAGTTACAAAAAACTACAGCTCCCTTGCCGCCCAGTGCAAAATGCTTGGCGCTGATATATACCAGCTTGATAAAATATTTTTTGAGCGCGGATATTGATTCATGAATTTAGACAAACAGATAAAGTGTTATGTTGTCTATCTCTGATTTTAAGCAGAAAAAAGCACCGCCCCCGATGCCATGACACCAAAAACAGTGCTCAAAGTGCACCGCCAGGGGCTCGAACCCTGGACACCCTGATTAAGAGTCAGGTGCTCTACCAACTGAGCTAGCGGTGCGTTCCATATATAATATCTACAGTCTCACGACTGACAATAGTTACTATACCACCTTATTTATAATGTGTCAATATTTAATTTTCAAAATATTAACAAAAATTTTAATTTCTTGCAATTCCTTCCGAAATGATATACTCTATTGCATATACGTGAAATAACATTAAGCTGCAAAAAGCATTATGCATGGAGGTAAAAATGATATTTGAAACACACGCGCATTACGACGACGAGGCTTTTGACGGGGACAGGGAGGAGCTTATCGCGTCGATGCGGCAAAACGGCATTGAGTATATAGTAAACGTGGGCTCAAGCCTCAAAAGCACGGCGCAGAGCATAGAGCTTGCAAAAAAATACCCGTTTATCTACGCCGCCGCAGGCGTACATCCCAGTGAAACCGATGAATTAAATGAGGAAAATTTCCAATGGCTTCACGGACAATGCCTTGAAAAAAAAGTAGCCGCAGTAGGCGAGATAGGTCTTGACTACCACTGGGACACGCCTTCAAGGGATACGCAGAAATACTGGTTTGAAAGGCAGCTTGACCTTGCGCGTGAGATTAAAAAGCCCGTGATAATACATTCAAGAGATGCCGCAAAGGACACTTATGACATAATGCGCTCAAAAGACGCTGCCCAGATAGGCGGCATAGTCCACTGCTATTCCTACAGCGCGGAGCTTGCGCTCGAATTTGTAAAAATGGGCTTTTATATCGGCATCGGCGGCGTGGTGACTTTTAAAAACGGCAAAAAGATGAAAGAGGTTGTAGAGGCTGTCCCTTTGGAGCGTATTCTGCTTGAAACCGACAGCCCCTACCTTGCGCCCGAGCCAAACAGGGGAAAGCGCAATTCCTCGCTCAACCTCCCGTATATAGCCCAAAAAATCGCGGAAATAAAAGGCATGCCTTATGATGACATAGTCAATGCCACCTTTGAAAACGCCCGAAAAGCTTATAAATTTATTTAAAATAATTTGGAAAATAATTTCATTATCCGTCTGTTTTTTTATCTCATAATATGCTATAATAATGTGCAGTAATGTTTCTATAGTATTAGGTAATTGCGAAATCCTACGTTACTGAGCAGATTTTTGCAAACGCCTAATCATTAAAGTGAAAGGGAGGATTTTTTATGTTTCAGTTTACTGAGGATTGTTTACTGGGCATTGAGAAGATTGATGAGGAGCACAAGCATTTATTTGAGCTTTTAAATAAGGCGCACATTCTTTCGACCACTGAATATCACAGCGATTATTATAATGAACTTAAAGGCATTATCGAGGAGCTTGACGAATACGCAGACGAGCATTTTGAGCATGAGGAGGCGTATATGGAGAAGATACGCGATCCCGAGCTTATACGCCAGCGCAGCCAGCACGCGTTTTTCCGTGAGAAGGTGCGCGAATTTGATTTCGCAAATATCGACCACGAGGAGCAGCAGCAGGAATTGCTCGAAAATCTGGTAATGTTCCTTGCCAAATGGCTGTACAGGCATATCGTGGGCAGCGACATTTTGATTGGCAAGCTCCCGCCTCTTGAAGAATGGCTTATAAAGGAAAACCCCTGCGAATTTACTGACGAATATCTGACTGGCATATACTTGATTGACACGGAGCATGCCGAGCTTTTCCGCATTGTTGACAAGGCAAACAAGCTTGTCAGAAATTATGACGACACCTGCTATGACAAATTCGTGGAAATATTAAACGAACTGAAGGAATACACGAGAGAACATTTTGCAGATGAAGAAGAATATATGGAAAGCATAAATTACGAGGGGCTTGAAGCCCAAAAGCGCGCTCATAGGGCGTTTGTTGAAAAGCTGGAGACTCTTGAGCTTGACCAGATAGATGAAAAAAATCCCCAGGACGACCTTGAGGAGCTTGTTGAATATCTGCTCGGCTGGCTGATAAACCATATTTTAAATTCTGACAAAAAAATACCGTCAAATACATAATCTGCATTATCGGCTGTATTAAACATAAAATCCGCCACAACCCTTAAATCCCACGGGCATATGCATATATGCCTGTCAGATTTAGGAGCTGTGGCGGATTATTATTTACGGCTTTCACTCGGCTTTACAGGATTGCGCGCCATATCCACGACAAAAATCACAGCGACCATAATAAGCGGTATTCCCGCGATTATGCCCGTCGGCGCAGGTCCTACAAAAAAATTGCCGCCGTCAAATGTGAACAGCGCCGCCTGCGACATCATGACATTCAATGAACTGGCGGCAAAAACCGACGGGAATATGCTCCCCGTGCGCAGGCAAAGATACGATGAAATAATGCCTGTCACAGTCCCGAATATGCACATCGCGATTATCCCCGTGACAGGAAAACCGCCGTAGCCTGTGCCGTAATAATATCCCAATGCAACCAAAGGCGCGTACCACAAGCCTGAAATAAACCCGCCAAGCACCATTGACGGCACTGCGCCAAGCTTGCGGTAGAGCTTTGGCACCAGATATGCCCTAAAGCCCCACTCCACTCCAAAGGCGTTTATAATATCAAGCAGCGGCGCTGAAAATATTTTCAATAAAAGGTCTGTCTTGAACGCCGCGACAATCTCTACAGGCGTAGACGTGTTTTCCGCGTACACATCTGTCATGGCGGCGCTGTATGAGGCGACATATTCTGTCATATTTGGATCAAAATTATTTCTGTACACAAGAAAATATATTACCGCTCCCAAGAATGTAAGGAAAGTCATTCCAAACCAGCCAAACAAAAATAAAAATTTGCACTCTCCAAAATTAAGCTGAAAGCCTGACTTCACAAGACCTTCCCTCGTCAAAAGCCTTGCCACAAGCGCTGCAATGGCGGGGGTAAACATCATCTGCGATATCATATCCACCGCTTCTTTTACTGCCTCCACATCATTGCTTTTATACAATGGCGTTACCGCAAAAAGCTCAACCACCCACGCCACGCCGAAGCATAGCGCCAGAAAGATAACCAGACGCTTTGTCTCCACCTGCTTGTTGTCCACACCCACAAGCTCGCGGCGCGGTCTGCTGTTATTCTGCTTAAATCTGTCCGCTATCTCTATGCCACTGCCGCTATTAGATGCTGTGCTTTCCCCTGCTGCCCCTGCAGCGCCTTCTGTTTGAGTCGCCGCATTTTCCTCCCGCGCATCTTCAACTTCTTCTGTCTGTGCTGCCGTGTCCTCTCCCGACTCTTTTCCAGCTCTTTCTGTTTCTTCTGTCTGAACCGTCACTTCTTTTTCCTGCTCCGCGCTATTTCCTGACATATCTGTCATTTTTTCTCCTCCATTCAATACAGCCAATACTGCGTTTATTTTATCTCATTTGCCATCATATAAAACTGATAATACATTCCCTGCTTTTCCATAAGCTCGTCATGGTTTCCTTCTTCTATGATTCCCTCGTCCGTAAGCACCAGTATTCTGTCGGAATTTCTGATGCTTGACAGTCTATGCGCTATGGTGAGCGTAGTGCGCCCTACCGCAAGCTCGTTTAGCGACTTTGCCACAGCGTACTCGCTTTCATTGTCAAGCGCCGAAGTCGCCTCGTCAAGTATTATGATGGGCGGATTTTTCAAAAATACTCTCGCTATGCTTATCCGCTGCTTCTGCCCGCCCGAAAGCTTGACGCCGCGCTCACCGACATATGTGTCATATTTATCCTTAAGCTCACAGATAAATTCGTCAGCGCCCGCCCTCTTTGCAGCCTCAATTACCTCGTCACGCGTAGCCCCAGGCTTGCCATACGCGATGTTTTCATAGACAGTCCCCGAAAAAAGATACACGTCCTGCTGCACAATGCCGATATTTCGCCGAAGGCTTTTTAGCGTAAGCTCCTTGATATTGCTCCCGTCTATCGTGATATTTCCGCCCGACACATCGTAAAACCTCGGGATAAGGTTGCACAGCGTCGTCTTGCCGCCGCCCGACGGACCTACTATCGCAAGCTTTTCGCCCGCGTGAATCGTCAGGTTCAGTCCTGTAAACACCTTGTTGTGGTCGTCTGGATATTCAAAGCTCACGTCTTCAAAAACTATCTCGCCGCGCGGATTGACAAGCTCCCTGGCATCTGGCGCATCAAATATCTCGATATCGGCATCCATTATCTGCAGGAAACGCTCTATCCCCGTAATGCCGCGCTGAAACTGCTCCGCAAACTCGATAATCCTCCTTATCGTGGCAATCAGCGTCGAAACGTACATTACATACGCAACCATATCGCCTGGCAGAATCTTGCCGTTCATAAGGAAAAATCCGCCGCCGATTATAATGGTGAGATACATCAGACCGTCAAAAACCCGCGTTGACGTGTTGAATATTCCCATCAGCATATAAGTATATGTCTTTATTTTGAGGAACTCCTGATTTCCTTCCTCAAATTTTTCGGATTCAAGCTCCTCATTTGTAAACGCCTTTACTACCTTCTGCCCTAAAAGGCTGTCCTCTATGCGCGCGTTCAGTTCTCCTATCTGGTATCTCTGCCTGCTGAACGCGCCGCGCATTTTCCTGTTAATCATGCGGCATACAACCGTCATAACGGGCACAAACACAAATACCATAACCGTCAGCGGCAGATTTATCGTAGACAGTATTATAAAGGAAATAACTATTTTGAGCGCCGCGATAAAAAATTCCTCGGGACAGTGGTGCGAAAACTCCGTGACCTCAAACAAGTCATTCGTAATCCGCCCCATTATCTGACCGACCTTTGTGTTGTTGAAATATGTATTTGAAAGCTGCTGCAGATGGGCATACGCGTCGCGCCGCATATCAGTTTCTATCCTCGCGCCCATCACGTGGCCTATGTCCGCCATATAATAATTGGCGAGCGCGTCAATTATCCTCAGCACAAAATACACAAGCGCAAGCCCTATTATCATACGCGCGCTCAAAAGCGCCACGTCTTCAAGCGCGGTATTTGTAATCTGCCTGATTATCAGCGGCAGGACAATCTCACATATCGTCGTGAGCGCCGCGCAGAATAAATCCGTGTAAAGTGTCTTTCGATACGGCTTAAAATACGGCAGAAACCGACGTATGAGCGTTGATACTGAATATTCCCGTTTTTCCATGTGGTTTCTCCTTGTATATTTTTAAGAAATTTGCTAAATTGTCAAGCTTCTCTGTCCCTGCAATAAAGTCAGCGAAAATCACAAAACAATAATAACTGATGAATTAATTTTGTATTTTTCATTTTCTGTATTTTTCTAAATTCCAACTATAATTTCAGTATATCAAATTCTCCTCGCGCTTTCAATCCTATTTCCATGCAGTCTGCACCATTGATTTTTCATAAAATCGCATATGCTAACTAACCTTTGCCAACAAAAACAGGGAAACAACCTGAAAAAACAGTTATTTCCCTGCAAGACAGCCACAATATAAAATTTTCATTCTGCCTTACACTGTCTGAAGCTTTGCAAGCCGCTCTACTTCTGTGACACTTAGCCCTGTATCTTCTGCTATTTCCTTAATCGTCTGTTTTCCCCTTTTTAACAGTTTCAATGCTGTCTGCTTTTTTGTTTCACTAATTCCCTGATTTAAAATGGTTCTTGCTTCTGTTTCAATCAATGCTCCGCCCATAATATCACCTATACCTTTCTGCACATTCTCATATTTCTGTGCAATCTCTTTAATCACGTCCTCAGAAAGCTCTATGATAGTCCGCTTATCAAACGCCCCGATCACTCCTTGCTGTTCCAGTCCGTCAAGCTTTTCCAAGATTTTCTGATATTCCGCCTTTAATTCCGCCAGTTTCTGCTCATTGCTATTATACTCTGGAAAGCTTTTCTCATGTGAGAAAATGTAAAACGGTATCAGCATCAGCAGACGCTTTTCAAAAATATCATCAAGCGAATACTTCTGCACTTTCATAATCGGCACATCATACTGTACCATTCCGCCCGGCGTGATGAGCACATATTTCATTTTGTCTGGCGTCTTTTCGTAAGTCCGAAGATACAAAACCGCCGTATTGGGAAATGTTACTGTCAGAGTCTCCTCTGTAACTTCACCCTCATCAAGCGCTATCTGTGCATCATACTCAAAAAGCCTTATTGTGATTCTCCCGTCCGGTAAGCTACTTTCACATTCAATATGGTATTTCTTTGGCGTCTTTCCAAAAACTGTGAAATTTGTATCCGTAATGCGTTCTTTATCCGCTTCGTCCGCTGGTCTATAAAATGCTCATTGGGAAAAAACTGTATTTCTTCTTCCCCTGTATATGTTTCCCCGAAAATCTCATTGATTACGGGTAAGATTAGTTTTCGGCAGTCATTTAAGATTGTGCGGAATGCCCCGTCATATATATTTGCCATACAATGTCCCTTTCTTTTTTGTGGTTTTATCATACCATTTTTTTATTGTAAATTCAAGAAGCGTGCAGCATTTCAGCAAACAATTGCTAAGGACAAAACAAAGGGAAATTAAGCAAAATTTAATGGAATTGTGTGTGTATTTTTGGTAAGATAATGGCATTGAATAATTGATGAACTGTAATTTGCAGGTGAATGGATTAATGGAAGCTAAAATATTGCTGGATAATATTGATAAGATTCATACCACAGAAATGGGTATTAAAAAATTAAACAAATCTTAAATTAGACGAATGTGATGCTGTTGAATATTGTAAAAACAAAGTTTTTTATAAAATTGCAATATTTATAAGCAAGGCAAGAATTGGAAAAGCGGCGGCATAAATCTCTGTTTTTTTGGTTTTTTCATTCCAAATCATATTTGCGTACATTTTAATATTTCTCAAACAAAACGCAAATATTCTATAAACATTTCCACCGTACAATACAGTTAACAAGTGAAAAACACTTAGAAAAAAATTGGAGGTAATATGCTATGAAGAAAAAGGATTTTGTAACTCTTATCATGAGTACCATTGGAGGGATTCTATTCGCCCTCGGTATGTGTATGGCGCTGCTCCCGGAATGGGGCGCTATGACACAGGGTATTGTAATCGGTGTGATTGGCGCAGTCGTATTGCTGGCTATGGTACTTGTCCGTCGGAAGATGGACGGAAAACCCGCAATCATTTTTAACGGAAAGGCAATCGGGACGACATTATTTGGTATCCTTGGCACAGTTGTTTTGGGCGTGGGTATGTGTATGACGATGATCTGGAATATGATGATTCCCGGCATCATTGTAGGCATTGTCGGTATCGTTTTGCTGCTTTGCCTGATCCCTATCATCAAGGGGCTGAAATAGGAGGTGCGCATTATGAAAAAAGTCATTATTCCAATGATTGTAACAGCTATACTCGGTGCTGCTACGGCAGTTTTCACAATTATTCGCCGCAAGCGGACAAACCAATATTAAACTGACAGGAGGATTTTATCATGGCAAAATCAAAACTCATACAGGCAAACGAAAAAATCGCCGACGCTGTTGTAGGCGGGTATAAGAAAATTGAGGACGGCGTTGTAGGCGGGTACAAGAAGATCGAGAACGGCGTTGTAGGCGCATACAGTAAAGTCGAAGACGGATTCGTGGATAAATTCCTTACCCATGAAGGAGAAACCGTAGAGGACGCTAAAAAGCGTATTCACGAGGAACAGATTCAGCGTGAGGCAAATCAGTATACCGTAAATCATTGACAGAACGATCCGCATGTGTGAAAGGCTGGTGCGGATCGAAATTTTATAAAAAATCTGTGAAAGGGCAAAACGCAAACAAAACTTTAACATTTGGGTGTTATAATGAAAAAAACAGATGGAGGTCTGCCCTATGTTTAAGATACTGGTC
>CANQPM010000035.1 GCA_947625775.1 uncultured Lachnospiraceae bacterium
CGGCATTTAAGCCGACTGGCAATAAGTTGATATAAAGTTATCTCTGAAAAAATATAGTGCTAAATCTTAAAGACGGGCCTTCTGCATTTTGCCTGCGATACTTACAAAACATATTTAATTATACAAAATATTCTGCTTTTAGTAAACCTTTATTTTAATATATTTTTTGGCATATATTTTTTACATGCAGATTTTGGGGTATGCTAATTGTTTTTTTGAATTGATTTTGCATTCATATTATGGTAAAGTTATAATTGTGAATTTTACTTATTTACTTATGTTAAAAACACTTATGCTGGAATAATGCGGATAACAATGCTTCAATGTGTCCAGAAAAAAGGACTTTAATGAACCGCGGGACGGGATTTTGCATTATTCAGGCAGATATGTACAGAATGGGGATTGAGATGAATAAATATAAATTTAAAATATTTTTGCTTGCCTTTGGCGTTGCTGCGTGTATTTCGGGCTGCGGGGGAAACTCTGATGAGGAAAAAGCGCTTGCTGAGTTTTCGCAGGCTGTTTCCGAGTTCTCCGCCGCGATACATGAGGCAGACGAAAATATAAACGGTCTTGATATTTCGGACAGCGGCTCGGTTGATGAGCTTTTGCAGATATTAGACGATTTGGATTCGGAATTTTCGCGGTTTGCTGAAATTGCCGTGCCTGAACAGTATGCGGGGATTGAATCGCTTGCTGACCAAGCAAGTCAAAATATGTCGGAGGCTGTTTCATACTATCACTCGGCATTTGAGGCTGAAACCTTTAACCAGAGCGATGCTGACGTGGCATATCAATACTATGGGCGCGCTATGCAGCGTGTTGAATATATCGGGTACATACTTACGGGAGATGAGATTCCGGAAGATGAAAATGTCACAGTCTATGAGGAGGACAACGACAGCAGGATTTTAGATAAGTGGCTTAATGATTATGAAGATGAAACTAATATAGAAGAAAACAGTGCCGAATAGCGAAAAGGGCTGTCGCAGCAAAATTGCGATAAGCCCTTTTCTTTATAATGGCAATTAAGCTGCTTTTCAAATGTCACAATGCAGGCACACTTGCCTTTTGCGCGTACAAGGCTTGGAATAAGAAAAATCGCTTTATTCACATACCGCCTGACGGATTATCCATTATGCCGATAAAAAGCGGAATTTCCGTATTCATATCCACTATCATATAGACAAATGGACTGTCAAAATATAGCTCTATGGGCTGCTGTGGTTCTTCCGCTGCGCCGCACTCCATTATTGCCTCAGTCGCAGCCGCCGCCTCTGTGCCTTGTTCATCTACTATTATCTTTGCTTTTTGACGCACTAAAGATATAAAGATGTTTTGTCCGTCTTTGTCTGTGCCTATGCCGCCAAAATCGGCAAGTCCTGCGTCAAATGCGTTTTTTATGCCCATATTTTCAAGGCTGTTGTTGAGAATTTTGTCAAAGGTTATTTCAAATTTAGGTAATTTTAGATTGACTGTTTCAGTCGAAACATTGGCTAATAAATCCGCAATGACTTCTGCGGTCAATTTATTGTAAACGTCCTCTCTTATGCCATTGCTTATCATATCCGCCGAGTTGTACGTACCGTCAGCGGGAATACTATATAGGTTATATACTCCGCCGTCAGTATCCGCTAATGCATAGTTACGCTGTTTTAGCGCTACGAAGGCGAGGTTGCATGGCGCTGTGCTTATGTCTGGCGACGGGCTTTTGTATGGAAGTATTACACCCTCTGCAAAATCATTGGCTATGTATTGACAAGGTTCATAATATTTGTTCATCATCTCCACTTCTACTTTGCCCTTGCCTTCTTCGAGCGTAAATTCTTCTGTCCTTGTGTCGTTTGCGTCAAACGGCTCCTGCCAGTCGGCTTTGAAATATACTGTGTTGATGAGGGCAAGCCTTGCCGCGTCGCTTAGCGGTTCTGTGAGCAGCTTGTCTATAAGCCCGTTGGTGTTTGTGCTTGTCCAGTCGTTTATTGCGTTCATTGTGGCTGTGTCCGAGAGCTGCGATTGAAATATGTCTGCGTCCATCAGCGATTTGACTGTGCCGAGCCACTGCGTGTTTACGTCAAGGCTGTTGTCAAGCCAAGCGGAATTATTTATGGAAAGCTTTATTCCTTCGCTTTCTGCGTGCATATTGTTCATTATGTTGTCTGAATATACGAGCATATTGTCCTCGCCACCTCCGAGTGCGTCAATAAATTCCTTTTCGGTATCTCCTGACGCGCCTTCTGCTGCCATAGACAGGGCTAAATATGCCGATATAGGGGAAAGTACGGGGTTTTCAGAGTCGATATTTTCCTTAAAAAGCCTGTAGCTAAAATCTTGAACGGGGGCGTAACTGTCTATCTCGTAATCTATACAGACTTCTATGCCTAAGTCATCAGTAAGATTTTTAACAGAGGTGTTGTCCGTTGCTTTGGTTGTGTTGTTTTCGTGATTTTTGTCTGTTATTTTATTTGTGCTTTTTTCAGGGTTTATGTCTGACTGTGCGGATTGACTGGCAGGCGTCTGACCTGCTTGCTGTGAGTTGCAGCCATATACGCCTGTGGTACATACTGCTGAGCTTAATATAAGCGCTGTGAATATTCTTCTTTTCATGTAATTTTCCTCCTACAATATATTTATTGTTGATATGCCGAACAGCCATTTATAATATTTTCCATCTTGTTTCTTAATACTATTCTGCTGTTTATTAGTTGATTGTGAACTCTGCGCGGTAGGCATATTGGTCATAATCGCCTGTGGCTCGGAAATCAACAATGGTTTTTATAACCCTGTATCTGCCTGGCGCAAGTTCTCCGTAAAACCAGGAATAGTCTATTTCCAGCTCCAATGGTTTATCTTTTGGAATGATATAGGCTATTGAGTTGAAGGCAGCGTTGTCTATGATGATGTCAAGTTCTTCCCAGCCTTGGGTTGTCTCGTCGAAGTATTCTAAGCGATAGTCGTCGCCTGCTTCAATTTCTTTGTCTGTGTTGTTGGTGATTGTGACTGTGATTGTACTGCCTTCAAGATATGCGGCTTCCATTGTCACGCCTTCTATTACTGTCGGCATCATTGCGCTGTGGGACTGTTTTGTATTTTCAGAAGGATTGATTTCGCTGTTGGAGTTCGGGTGTGATTTTTCAAATATTATCCATTTGTTATCGTCTTCGCTGCTGCCTTCTGGCATATAGACCTCTATTGTGTTTTCAGCGCCGTATTGGTAGCCATAGCCTGTGCCAAAGTTTGACTGGTTATCCTGTGTCGGAAATTCTGAATCATCGACAGATGAGGTAATCTGTCCGTCCATCGTTCCGCACCGTACATCTGCCTCGCTCTCCTTGCCTGTGCTGTAGTACAGCTCGCCTTTTACCATTACGGCGGGGATTTTGTCTGATATTTCGGATTGGATCGGCGTTTGCGTTTCTGCGGGAAGTGTTATGCTGACTTCTTCTGGCGTGTTTTTGCCGCAGGCGGCTGACACGGTCAAAGTAAATAGTATCACAGCCAATGCTGTCATGTGTGACTTTAAATGTTTTAAACGGATTTTATTTGTTTTCATAATCTCTGTAGCCTCCCTTTTTACTATATTGATCTGGGCGTTTGCGGAACTCTGTTCAGACGGTTTATAAAGCGTTTCACAATTACCAACTATATCAATCTTCATCTTCAAAGCTAAATGCATAATGATACATCAGCCGTTAACGTTAAAAGCGAAAACATATCAATCCTCGTCTTCAAAGCTAAATGCATAACCGTATTCTGGCTGCGGTGTGAAATTGTCAAGCTGTTCTTTGGTGAAAATGCCTGTGATGTAACAATACTTGTCTGTGTCAGTAAAGCTTACGTCATAGCCGTTTTCAAGCAGACGCTCATATTCGGCTTTTAGCTTTTGGCGACCGTCTTTACTTTGGTTTAACGTACTGTACTGTGTTTCGCCGTTGTCATTTATGATGTCGCCAAAGACTGTTATCATTACTTTGTAGGCGTATTTTGTCGCGCTGTTTGGGGCTGGCGTATTGGTTTCATAGCTTTTTATGGCGGCATCAAGGTAATGATGCATGAAATATTCGCCTTTTTCGGGCGCTGCATAACAGTATATTGCGTAGGGCTGTTCCGCGACTGATTTTCTGCTGTCTATTATGGTGTATGCGTTGCTTCGGCTTTTTTCCATTTCTGTATCCTCGGAAATTGTTTCGGATAAATCCGATATTTCTTCTGACGCGGCATTGTTTGATTCTGATTTGTCTGACATAAGCTGGTCTGTTGATGAAGCTTTTTCCGGCTGCGCTCCTGAGTCTGCGGCAGAGGTGTCTGATGTTTCGTTGTCAGGCATTTGGGCAGACATATAGACGCTGTCTGTCGGGGACATATCCCCCGTGGCGGAGCTGTCTGCCGCCGCGCCTACGGATTGTGAAGCTCCTGCAGACTGTGAAACGCCTGTGTCTTCCGCAATTCCCATGCCTTCCGTGATTTCTGTAACTTCAGCAGATTCAGTGGCAGACGTATCTGTTGCCTGTGTTCCGCTTTCACCCGCCATTCCAGCGTTTTTTGAGGGCGCGAAAACGGAGTATGCAAATGCGGACATTCCTAATACTACAGCAAAAGCCGCCGCCGTGTACATATATTTTCTGTATTGCCGATTCGGGCGCGAGGTTTTGTTGACTGTGTTGGACAATGTTTCCTCGATAAGCTCATCATCAATATATTCTATAGCTTCAAGCAGGTCTTTTCCTCTCATAGCTCTACTTCCTCCTTTTCAAAGTGCTCACGCAGCTTGCCACGCATACGGAAAAGCATTGATTTTACTTTGCTTTCGCTGATGCCATAGGCTTCGGAAATGGTCTGGATTGAGTCGAGATACCAGTATCGGCGCACGAATACGCGCCGCATTTCGGGGCTTTGGCTATGTAAAAATTCACTTACTATGCGTCCGATTTCCTTGCTTTCTATTTTCTGTTCAAGGTCGTTTGGCGCGGGTATGCAGTTTTCAAGCTCGGAGCTTAATTCTACTACTGTCGCGCCGCGTTTTTTGGCGTGGTAATAGTCGTATCTGCTGAAGGAGAAATTGCGCGTGAGCTTGGCAAGGTACGCAAAGAAAAAGCCTGGTCTCTGCGGGGGCAGTGTGTTCCATGCGGCGTGGTATGTGTCGTTTACACATTCTTCAGCGTCTTCCCTGCTGTGCAGTATGTTCATCGAAAGGCTGTTGAGCCTGCCGCCGTATTTTGCGGCGGTTTCGCTTATCGCGTTTTGTGAGCGCTGCCAGTAAAGCTCGATTATGGCGTTGTCTTCCATAGCGTTTACCTCGTTTTGGTGGTTTTTCTAAGCATTTTGTATAGTTATGGCTGGATTTTATGCAGTGGGTATATTTTGGCAAAAATGCTTATGTTTTTGATTTTGATTTTTGACTGGTTAATATTTTATATTTTTAATTTTTTATTTTTGGGTTAATTATTTTGCTGTTATTATTATAGACGGAAAATTTTTGCTGTGGTTGCATTTTTGTGAAAAAAATTTTTTAACTCAAAAACACCATACGGCATTTGGGCTGTATGGCGTTTTTGTCTGTTTGATGTGATTCTTGCATTTGCTGTGTGAATGGCATTATTTATTTGAAATGGTTTGCCGCGATACGAAAAGCTTTTCGGCAATCTGTTCTTGGGTAAGGCTTGATTTTGCCCTTGCTTTTTTAAGCTGCTTTTTTATCCCCAAATGTTTTCCTTTTGCATACATTATGAAGAATTTATGTATTTTTGTCTATCAAAAAGCTTTTACTTTGCTGAAAAATGCCTGTCAAAAAGCTTTTACATAGGGTATTATTTATGTTATTCAGCCATATCGTATAACATGTCCATGATTGCTTTAAGCCCGTCAGGATTTTTAAGATTCTCCAGCAAGCGGTCTTCCATCATATCTACCTTTAAATTCAAGTCATCCAATTCTTTCAACTTTTTATCTATTTTATCTTCTTGAAATGTTTTATAAACTATAATATTTTCTTTAGTCAGTCCTGATAACCCAGTTATAATGTCTTTGGCTTTATTTTTTGGAAGTCTATCCCACTTAATATAATCAGATATTTCTTTTATCTTCTTGCAGTCATTCGTATTTGCAGAAATAGAATAATATGACACCGATAATTTGTGGTCATAATAGTCTAATATAGCCATATACTGTTTGCCCTTTTCTTTTGTTTTGTCTGTATATCTTTTCCACAGGCAAAACCATAAATCTGCTTGTGATACAGCTTTGCAGTTATTCAAATTTTCAAGTTTCAAGTTTGATGGTTTAACAATGAGTGATGTTGAATAATTATTAATAGCTGTTACCAAATCTTTTTTGCTGCTATCTTTCAAACTAATATCGGATTTGTTTTCATATTCATGTGATTCATAGGCACCATCTAAATTATATTGATATAAATGAAATTGGTCCTGAAAATCCAATACAGATAGTTTATATTCTTGTGGATGGCTTTCAATTTTTTCTTGTTCTTGGTGTTCCTGTGACACTTTGCTGTTTTCTGATTGTATTTTCTGTTCTCTGAAACAATAAGCGTTTTGTAAATCATCCAAAAGCATTACACAGATATCATCTGCTGATTTTTCCTCAATTTCATGTTCTTTTGCATAGTTCTGTAAGTGATTAAGACAAATATCTTTTATGGCATCGCGATTATCTTCTTTAAGCTCGCAAATTACAGGATTAAATAATAAATCATATGCTTCAGAAATAAGTTCACCATATGGGGATACTTCATTTGTATTTTGATATTCTTTGAGCTCATCTGTTACATATAATTCAAAGCTGTCACAATTATCCAACAACTTTTCTACAAAATTTGACGGTTCAACTGGAAAGTCTTTCAAGCCGAGTCTTTCTATTGCCTTTTGTCTTTTTTCAGATAAGAAATTGGTATAACCCATCGGATCAATCATATGTATATCTGAAACAATGTATAAAATCTTTTTTAAATATGGCTCTTTTTGGTACTTTTCTACCTGATACTCTACCCACTCACTTAAATCATATTGTGTAAACTTTTTATGCTGAGCCTTTAATGTTAACGAATTAATAGTATCTCTTTTAGCTAATTCTGCAACGGACAGAGCAAGATTTCCTAATCTGCTAATAATACACTTTTCAACATCCAAAGTGATTTTATGCAGTCTCTGAAAATTATTTCCAATCCGTTTTTTAGTTTTCCATCTCATACCAGTAAAAATCTGGTATAACAAATTTGTCTTCTTAAGTTTTTCAAAATTAAAATCGTTTTCCTGAAGACAGGTTTCACATTCGCACAGTAACTCAATAAGGTCATCATTAGACCAGCTTTTTATTATATTTTCAATTATTTCACTGTCACTATCAATTGCTACATCATTATAATTATTGTTTTCCATTTTTTCGTTTTCCTCCCAATATAATTTTTCAGCGGTAATGTTTTTGCATTCAGCCCATTTTTCAGCAAGCCCTTTCAGGAATGTCTGCTCTTTGTCAATGTTATCGCGGATGTTTTTGCAAAGCTTAATATAATCATCATATCCACGATCAATCAATTTACGGGCATTTTTAGACGTAAAATTCAACATGTCAAGTGCAGGTAAATCCTTGCGTGGAAAGAACTCAAACAATTGTGCGCTTGGGAAATCATCTCTATTAATCGGTGTATTGCTCAAATATACAATCAGAATAATGTCGCATTTATCAATTTCGTAAAGCGGTTTTACAGGAATGTTGTCACCGCCATATATATGGGTTCCGCCATCCGCATACCAACTGCCGTCTATTTCTTCCTGCGGATAAATAATCGGCATTGCTGATGTTCCTAAAAGGTATTTTTTGCGTTTCTCATCTTTTTTCTCTTGGCTTTCTGTTGGTATATACTGCAAGTTTATATATTCTATATTGTTTACAACATGTTTCCAAACTACTTTTTCGCCATTAGGCAGAGTGCATTGTTCATCATATTCCCCTTTGAAGTTTTTACCTTCCTTATCTACGCGCCGACATGTCAGCCAGCACGATATGTTCCTGTGATTTTTCTCGTCGAAACAACGCATATCCAGATTTTTGTCTATGATATCTTCCATACCATCGCGGCTGAACCAGCCTCCATTATAGGAAAGAATTTGTTTAGGAGAGATATCTTTCCAGATATTCTCCGCTTTTTCAAAATCATTCTGAACAAACAGAGCCGCATTTAGACCACCCACAGAAGTGCCTGCCACTGATGTGATATACGTATCAAGGTCTGTTTCACGCAAAGCTTTCCACACGCCTATCTGGTACGCGCCCAGCCCGCCGCCACCAGCTAATACTAAACCTACTTTTCTTTTTTTCATGAGTTATTTTATCCTCTCTACTTCTTATATTGATTATTTTTTATTATACATCATATTTTGACAATTGCCAACATAAAATGAGCGGACAACATGAAACTCAACATTTTAACGAAATGCGCGTGTTCTCTAAAATAATTTTTCCATATACATCATAAAACCAATTCAATATTTTTTTCAACTGTAAGATATTAAGCTGGTACAGCAGAAAGACGATTCTATACATTGCAAAACTGAAAATATCTGCAATTAATTACATACTGTTATATAGAGTAATGTAGGCTTTGCCATGTATATGGCGAGCCAGTGCTTGGGAACTGTTTCGGCTATGATTATGTCCTTTTTTCAAACAAATATAAGCAGCCTGAAATGCATAAGCATATTCCTACAATAATCATTGAGCGCATTTTTTCACTAATTCCGATTATAAACTGCAAAGCGCCTGATGCCGCAATTATTAAGCCTGCTATTTTTCTTCCTTTTTCTTTCATAATCATAATGCCTCCGTTGGTAAATTTTTGATTTGTCGAGCGGTTGTGTTTATTGTAGCATCTAAATGTGAAAAAATCTACTGCCAATTGGCTTTTGCAAATTTATCATTTTGCAAAATTATCTGAAAATTATCGGATGATTTTTTGCAATTATCTGTGGCTGCGGTTGGATAATTTTCGACTGATTAAGTCAATTACAACTGCTGCCGCGATGCCCTCCGCAAACAGTGACAAAAGGCTTGCTGATACATTGCGGGCATAATTTTCAGGTGTTGTCATATGGTAAAGCATTGTGATAAATGCAAGTGAAATACTTATGCCTGTAAGCGTAAAAGCGTAAATTGCGCGGTTTATCTGATAATCCCTGTATTTTTGGATTACTGATATTATAAGTATGGCGGTCTGGGCTATGGCGAATGCAGCAAGGCATTCTGCCATAAATGGTCCGAGTTTTTCAATGGGCATATTAAACGGGGCGCTGCCGCTGTTTATCCAGTTAAGGCTTTGCGGCAGAAGGGATATCGTGGCGGCTGTCACAAACAGGCTCAAAATTGTAAAGACGGCTGACTGTTTTGTCTTTTTCTGCGTAAAGCTGTCCTTGGGCAGAAACACATATGCGGCGATTATGAAAACAGGCAGGATTAAGTTGTACATTCTTATGGGGATTCTGCCGATTCTTGTGATGATTATGGCTGTGCCGACGGCGCATATGAATAAAAATATTCCGATTGCAAATATGTTTAGCTGGTAATGGCGCTTTACCTTTTTCATGTATTGGAGCTGCTTTGGCTCGGCTTCCTCGGCTGTGAGCTCTTTTTTCATTGTTTCCATATATGCTTTGCAGGCTTGGCATGTCAAAATATGCTCGTCTACCGCGCGTCTGCTTTCGTCTGAGCAGATTTTGTCCATATACGATGGCAGAAGGTCTTTGATTATGTTACAGCTTATATTCATATTTTCCTCCATTTCTGCGCTGCCATTTGGCGTGGTTAAGGGGCGTGCGGGCTTGAGGCAGGCAGCGCGAACGCTGTCACAAGCTCTTGCATTATTTTATTGTATAAAGACTGACAGTAATTGCTCCTTGCCGCGGTAAAAATTCACGCGCGCCCAGTTTTCGCTCTTTCCCATTATTTCGCCGATTTCCCTGAATGAAAGGTTTCCTGTCACGCGAAGGTATATAACCTCGCGCATCTGCGGCGGGAGCTTTTGCATTTCTTTTAATACGTCGAAAAGCTCGCATTTTGCGATTGCCGCATTTTCAGCGCTTGGAGCATTTGAGAGCCTGTACGCAAATGCTGTGTCATCTGTAGGGATTTCGCGTCCTGATTTTTCAAGGTATCTGTAATACAGGTGCTTTGCGATTTGGCACAGCCACACGGAAATCTTGCAGCTTCCGTCAAAGCGCTCAAGCGATTTGTACGCCTGCAGGAAGGTTTCCTGTGTCAGATCCTCGGCTAATTCCGCGTCGTGGCAGCGCGAATAGAGGAAATGATATACGATTTTTGAATTTTCGCTGTATAGTTCTTCCATATATAATCCCCCGATTTCTGATGTGTGCCTGCGGCTTCTATTACTTATATCCGATTTGATAGAGATTTGTTACAAAGATTTTAATGATTTGTCATATAACAAATGAACATATCTATATAAAAAGGCAGGGGACATCTGCCGTATCCCTCCGCCCGTTTGTATAAAAAACATCAGACACATTTCTGAATTCAATGCCTGCCGTTTCCTTGTTTCTTTTTCTGATGATTACCCCTACTACGTCGTGTTGGACGGAGCTGTTCCCTGCTGCTGCCTGGACAGCTCAATAATCTTGTCCATCTGCCTGTCCACAAGCCCCGTTAGCAGATTCGCAAACGGCTGCAGATTGCCCTCCACTGCATAGGCATCCAATGTCTTGAAATATTCCAGTCGGTCTTCTTTCGCAACCGATACAGCGGGAAAACCTTCCGCCATGAGCTGGTAATTCATGATAAGCCTCGCTGTCCTTCCGTTCCCGTCCGTGAACGGGTGAATTTTCACAAACTCCGCATGTGTCCACGCTGCCAGCTCAATCTGGTTTAATTTCTTTCCCTTCCATGACAAATCCGCATAGAAATCCTTAATCTGTCGATACATCAGTTCAGGGGGCGGCGGCATATGCCGTGCGCCTGATATATATACCTGCACATTTCGATATATCCCGCCTGTTAGGATATTTTCCATCAGCAGCGCATGAATATCCTTCACAATCTTTTCGTCCAGTAGCTTTCCCTGCTTAATACATTCCTTTACATAACGGTATGCCTTACGGTGGTTAACCGCTTCATAGATTTCTCTCAGAGCCTTTCCTCCAATGGAAATCCCATCCTCCAGCAGGACCTTCGTTTCAATCAGGGAAAGCGTATTTCCTTCGATGGCTGTAGAATTATGGGTATATTCCACTTCAAAAGCCTGTTCATAAGTAAACATCGTAAATTCTGGGAGAGATTCCCTGCATCTGGCGTACCATTCTTTTTTTCTAAACAGCTCCTGATAATCCACAAAAAACCCTCCTGCCGTTTTTCAAAATCTTATTTTACAGTATAGCACATTTTCATGAATCCGTAAGCCGTATTTTCCATATTTATCTGAGGAATTTTCGACATGCCTTTCCTGCTCCCCTAAGATAACCTTATTTTTGTGATGTACCATTTTTGTCTGTGTTTTTAACTGCCATTTTCAGGATTTTCAATTACAATGCTTTTTGACAGCTCGCTTAGCGTGTCCTTGTTTATCTCAAGCTCAAAATATTCCAAACTGTAAAATTTCATGGCTTTGCCATTTTCTGAAATTTCCATTGTGCTTTTTACTAAGCGTGCTGTTTCAAGCTTTTTCAGATGCATATAAAGAAGCGGGCGGCTTACATTTACTAAGCGGGCAAGCTCGCTCACGTACTGGCGTCCCTCGGCAAGTATGCCTATGATTTTTATTCTGACCGGATGGGACAGGGCATCAAAGACACTTACGTAATCTTCATACTTGTTTAAGCTTAAATTACCAACAAAATTTTTCATATTATATTTCTTTCATCATTTCGTCGATAGCAGCTACTTTTTCCTTTACGGTCTGCAGGTCTTTTTTTATTTCTGCGTTTTCGCGCTTTAGCTCCTCCGCAAAACTGTTAAACTGCGCTGTATCAATGCCGTTAATTAGTGTCTGCTTTTCCTTGCTTTTTACAATGAGCAGGATTGAAATGATAAGGGTAAGACAGATTATGCCAATGATAGGCATAATGTTGAAAAAGGAAAAACTTTGCATTTTTTTTGCTCCTTTCGTTTTGATTTATTTGTATCACGTGTAATAATTATATTACACGTGATACAAAGTGTCAACATATATTTTAAAAAAAGCAAAAAAATGTTTCAATATACCTCATATGCCTGCTATCCGACATTCCTGACATACACCCGCCATCTGTTCAAACATGTATCATTATATTAAGCCAGTCCCAACTGACTAATAAAATATATACGGAGGTCACATTATGACAGTAAACTACAAAATCTTAGGAAAACAAATCAAAGAGGTACGCAAACAACGCTGCTACACACAGGAAAAACTGGCGGAGGCAGCCGAATTATCCACGGCTTATATTTCCCATATTGAAAATGCGACAAAAAAACCAAGCCTTGAAACAGTAGTAAAAATCGCAAACATCTGTAATACTTCAGTTGACTATTTACTTGACGGCAATATCACTCACAGCCAATCGGCTCACGATTATGAAATAGATATGCTATTAAGTAACTGTACATATTTTGAACGCGCGATTATATACAAACTTATCAAAACAATAGTGCAATTCCTGCGTGATAACGGATTAAAAATACAACTATAACCAGTGGTACAACTTCTGTCCCGCCAGTGTATTCTCATTCCTTATCAAACCGTTTATAATCATGTTATCAGCACACTTTACTGAAAGGAGTTACTAATGATTGACAATAGTAAAAGAGAAATTGATGCATCTGAACAGAAAAGGCGCATCCGCGAACGATATAAAGGAATAGATATCAGCGAACTGGATATAATTCCCGCTCTCCCACAGGCAGGATTTTATGATGACAGCTCACTAAAGCGCGTCGCCGTTTATGCAAGGGTATCGACAGATGACCTGAACCAGACTTCTTCATATGAGTTACAGCGCAACCACTACCAGGATATAATAGCCCAGCATCAGAACTGGAAACTTGTTGATATTTATGCGGACGAGGGGATTTCCGGCACTTCCCTTGCCCACAGGGACGAATTTAAAAGAATGATGAATGACTGTGATGCCGGAAAGATTGATTTGATACTGACTAAAAGCGTCTCGCGGTTTGCCCGCAATGTCCTTATATCTATAGGCTGCATAAGAAAATTAAAGGAACGTAATCCGCCCATTGGGATTTTCTTTGAGTCTGAAAATATATATAGTTTAAACAGCAACAGTGAAATGAGCCTGTCTTTTATCGCCACGCTTGCGCAGGAGGAAAGCCACAATAAAAGTGATATTATGAACGCTTCTATTGAAATGCGTTTCCGCAGGGGGATTTTTCTTACGCCTGTCCTTCTGGGATATGACCATGATGAGGACGGCAGCCTTATTGTCAATGAAAACGAGGCTTCAACAGTACGCCTGATATTTTTTATGTATCTATATGGCTATACCTGTAATCAAATAGCGGAAATCCTCACCAGGCTGAAACGCACGACAAAAAAAGGAAGCTCCACATGGGCTGCCAGCAGCATTTTACAAATCCTGCAGAACGAGCGTTATTGCGGCGATGTACTTGCCCGAAAAACCTATACGCCAAATTACTTAGACCATAAATCACGAAAAAACGACAGGGCACGCAACCAATACCGCAGACAGAATAACCATGAAGCCATTATAGAGCGTGACGATTTTTTTGCCGTACAAAAGCTGATACGCAACGCACGCTTTGGTTCAAGAGGACTTCTGCCCAAATTACAGGTCGTACCGAACGGCATTTTAAAGGGATTTGTTTCCATAAATCCACGTTGGGCAGGTTTTAAACCGGAAGATTACTATGATGCAAGCAACAGCGTATTTCCTGACGAAGCTTTCTCGGAAATATTGCAGATTGAAGTACATTCCGGTGAATTTGACTATAGAGGATATGAAGTTGCAAGAGCACAGTTTTTCAGTATGTCTAATCGGATAACCGCTGCTTTTTCAAGCAAAAACATTTATTTTAACAGTGAAGCCGTGCGAAAACTTCCCGAAAACAATTTTGTGGAAATGCTGATACATCCCTCTCTAAAACTGCTTGCCATACGTCCTGTCAGACCAAATTCAAAGAATTCTGTCCAATGGTCTAAAAAGAAGAAAGGGACAATAGTTCCAAGGGATATCAGTGGAGCGTCATTCCTCCCGTGCATATTCTCTCTCCTGGGATGGAATGAAAAAAACAAATATAAGCTGATCGGCATCAAAAAACAGCGTGAGAATGAAACATTGTTAATTTATGATCTATGTGAAGCGGAAGTTCATATGGCAGATCCTTCCGACAATCCTACCGACAATGAAATCGTGGGTTATCCCAAAGCATGGGGCGATACTTTCGGGCAGGAATTTTATAACCATGATACTGCTCCCGGCAGACCGAAATTTGATTTGGAAAATGTATGGAACTCTGACAATCCCACTGCCCCGTTTGATGTCCATAAACTTAATCTTACCAGCCGCACAGAACTTGAAAACAATATACGCAGGCTTATTTCCGACATGGAAAAGGAGAACACAAATGAATCAGATGCCTAGAAAAAACATAGAAATCATCGAAAATGACGCTTTCAGCTACGACGGCTATCAGGTTGTCCACGGGGAATTTTTTTCGCATACCTGCGAACCGTCGTTCACGTTCAATAATTACAGGGTATATGTCAATGCCGCCTGTATCAGAAATACTCCCGATTTTGATTATGTGCAGATATTGGTAAATCCTGATGAAAAAAAGCTGGCGGTAAAACCATGCCGTGAAGAAGAAAAAGATTCTCTGCGTTGGTGTTCCGCTACCGCCAAACGTTCACCCAAACAGATAATATGTAAAATATTTTTCGCAAAAGTTATGGCACTTATGGGGTGGAATTATGATTACCGCTACAGGCTCATAGGCAAGCTTCTAAAGTCCAAAGATGATATGCTCTTTGTATTTGATCTTACCACCCCGGAAGTATTTGAAAAAAAGCCCGCCGCTGAAATGAAGGTAAAAACATTATGTGCTCCGTCATATCCAAGCGAATGGAAAAATCAATTTGGATTACCCGCAGAACAACACAACAGCGCAATCCAAATGAATATTTTTGACGGATATACGGTGTTCAGCATTGGCAATAAGGAAGCAAAGGAGGCAATCAATAATGAATAAACAACTTCAATCAGATGAAGAATACCGATTTTTAAAGAAGAAATTCCCCATAAAGCAGACTCCACCATATGACCCTGATGCAGAGATAGCAAGCCTCTATCTTACAATTCCTTCATGGACAGCCACTATAAAACGTACCAAAGAAAGCAATTCCTTTTCAGAGGCGTCCGGGCAGGCAAAAGAAAATCTGATGAATCGGCTTTTATCCCTTAAAGATATTACCGAGACAATGATCCAAATATTACAGAATGAGAGGAAATAATGATGGAAGATTTATTACGTTTTGTTCCCGATGTACATTTTGAGCAAATTCCGATTAAAAACCTTGTTTCTAATCAGGAATACCAAAGAAACATTTCCCTAAAACAAGTAAAAAAAGCTGCCGCCGACTTTGATATATGTCAGATCAATCCTGTTAAGGTCAGCCGACGTAACGGCATAAATTACGTGTTTAACGGTCAGCATACCATAGAAATTATCGCCGCTGTCTCCGGCTCGCGCGAAACTCCCGTATGGTGCATGATTTATAATGATCTCGACTACACTAAGGAAGCCGACATATTTGCAAATCAAATGAAGCATGTCAAGCCGCTCCTTCCCTACGAAATTTTTATAGGGAATATTGAAGCCGGAAGTGATAAGCACCTGAACATCAAACATCTTGTCGAAAGCTATGATATGAAAATCACGCCAAAGCCTGCTCCAAATGGTATCTGTGCAGTGTCCACTTTGGAACATATTTACGACAAATATGGTTTTCATATATTAGAGCATGTACTCATGCTCTGCATCAGCACTTGGGAGGGAGCACCTAATTCCCTCAGCGCTAATATTATGAAAGGCATAGCGCGAATTATAGATGCCTATGGTTCGCAGATAGACGACGAAATATTTAAAGAAAAAATAGGCAGTGTTTCAGTAAAAGAAATCAGCCGCAGCGCCAAGGAGCGCGGTGAAGGCTCCTTGGGATATGCTGAGGCAATGGTATCAATATACAATGCCAAGCGCAGAGGAAATCTTCTTAAATATGAAAATCTCCACAAAGAGAAAAAGACAAGAGCTTTTGACGTGCAAAGCGACGAAGATATAGAATAATCGGCGAGCGTGCTGTTTTATCCGACATTCCTGACATACGCCCGCACCGACACCGCATAGCACGCCGCGAATATAATAAACACCACTAGCACGCTTATCCCGTATATGCCCCAAAGCTTTTCATACATCATCTTTCCAAGCGCATTGACGGCAAAAAAGGCGGAAACGCTCATCACTCCAAACGGCAGGATATACGCAGTGGCAAGCTCCTTTTTTATCGAAAGCGCAAGCTTTCCCTCGTCAAGTCCGAGCTTTTTCATCGTGAGATACCGCCCTTTTTCCTCATAGGCGTCATTTGAAAGCTTCATAAACATTATCGCCCCGCTTGCAAGGATAAATACAAGAAACATCACGCAGCAGATGGAATATATAAACCTCATCCATTCATCCTCGTCGTCATTGGGATTACTCGCTATCTTTCCTATATAGTAATTGTCCTTGTTTTTGCTCTTGAACTCATTGAGCGCCGTATCTGCCGCTGCGAAATCAGCCTTTGGATTAGCGAGAAGGTAATTGTACAAATAATAGAGATTGCCATAATGCTGTGTAACAAGGCGCTCATATTCAGCATCATTTACCACATAAAACTCCACATATGTATGAAATAACCCAAGGTAGGGCGTCCTCAAAACATCCGTAATCTTATATTCCCGCTCCCCTATCATAATGTTTCCCCAATCTTCCAGTACCATCGATAAAAGCACCTCGTGTGAAAGCTGTATCGTTTCACTGTCTGAAGGCTCCGCAAGCGAAAATTCAAGCCCTGTTGACCGGGCAAGCCGCTGCACCTCGGAATATGATACCACAGCAGCTCTTTCACTTACTTCAAGTATGGAATTTTGACTTTTGACGGCTATATCGCATACATTTTCGATTACCTGAGTCAGTTCATTATCCAGTGTGCTTTCCAAGCTTAATATCTGAAAAGTGTACGTGTTGTGGCTGCTTGTAATTCTCACATAACGCGATTTCATCGCAAAACCTGTGGCAAGCACAGCGGCGGCGCATACCGCAAGCACGCACACAATAGCATATGTGCGGTAATTTTTTCTCATTCGAAAAATAACGCTGTTTATCCACAGGCAGCGCTGCTTTTGGTACAGAAAGCGTTTGTTTTTGGCAAGCGTCTGAAATACAACCGGTATGAAACCGCCAAAGAGCATATATGTACCTGCCACAACAAGGACTGTTACGCCGAGTATGGCATATGGATCAGGATCTACAGACCAGTAATACCCCGCCGAAAGGACTGCAATCCCAAGCAGCGCTTTTATGATCAAGACCGCGCCGCTTTGCTGCACATATTCATTTTGACGCGACGATGAAAGCAGGTCAAGTATGCTGCTTTTCAAAATGCTAAGATACCCTTTCAGCATAAATATCAGATATACCGCCGAAAATATAATAACTGTCTTTGCCACAGGCATTAGTCTGTATTCAAAACTTATGTCGATTTCCGTTTCCGCAAGCGCAAACAGTATCATCTGAAAAAGCTCTTTCAGCGCCACGCCCGCGGATAAGCCGACTATGAGTGAAAGCGCTCCTGTCAGGACGGCTTCTATCGCGTAAAGTTCCCCGATTTTCTGATTTGTAAGCCCCATAAAGATGTATATGCCCATCTCGCGTTTGCGCCTTGTGAGGAATGTGTCCGTGGCGTACCAGATAAAGAAGAACATAAAGCAGCCAAGAATAAACAGTGCCGCATTGACAAGCATCTCCACAAAATCCCTGTTTCTCTCGCCGAGAATTGTAAGATTGTTTGAGTAAATAATCGCGATAAAATCATATATGACCGCAATCGTCACGGAAAGCGAAATCACCAGCGATACGCAGCTTTTTACGCTTCCCTTGAAATTTATTAGAGCAAATTTAAACATTTTCATATTAATTCCTTTCTTCGCTGTTTTAGAGTTCCTTAATGTTTTGTGTAGCTTTTGAAATCGCATTGAAAAATTCCCTTGCGTCTTCACCACGGCTTATGCGGCATTTTATGACGCCGTCGCTCAGTATGTACACTTCATTGGCGTATGATGCACAGTATGCGTCGTGCGTTACCATCAGTATTGTCGCCTGTCCACTTTGGTTTACGGCGCGAAGGCACTCCATAAGCTCGCGGCTTGCCTTTGAATCAAGCGCTCCTGTCGGCTCGTCCGTGAAAATTATCTCTGGTTCTGTGATTAGTGCGCGGCAGACTGCTCCTCGCTGCTTTTGTCCGCCCGAAAGTTGATATGGGTATTTTTTCAGATGTTCGCTCAATCCGAAGGTCTGTGCAAGTGCTTCCGCTTTTTGCTTTGTCTGTGCGGCGTTTCCCGAATTTAGCGTGAGCGGCAGCGCGATGTTGTCCTCCAGTGTCATTGTGTCCAAAAGATTATAGTCCTGAAATACAAATCCAATTTTATCACGGCGCAGCCTTGAAAGCTCCTTGTTTGACATTTTGGTGACGTCATTTCCGTCAAGCGCCACAGTCCCGCCTGTGGGCTTGTCTATTGTTGAAAGTATGTTCAAAAGCGTTGTTTTGCCTGAGCCTGACGCGCCCATTATCGCTATGAAATCGTCCTTGTACACTGTAAGGTCTATTCCTTTTAGCACTGTGGCGCTGTAGCTTTTGGTACCGTAGCTTTTGGTTAAGTTCTTTGCCTCTGTTACGATTTTTCTCTGCATTGATTTTTTACCCCGTTTCTGTGTTTTTTTGTTGATATTGAAGATTATAAATCAATTTTGGGGAAAAATCCTTTCATTTACATTACATTTTTTTACATTACATTATTATGCATTTGCGAAACGTGTTCTAAAATGACCGCCTTCCCTGAAAACAGAAAAAGCAGCGAACCGTTTTCGTAAAAACTCAGTTCACTGCTTTACTGTTGCTGTTATTTAATTATCTTTCCCTCTCTGGCGCAAAGACCGATGGAGATATTTGATAGCTCCGCCCAAACCCGCCATAGCGAGTCCTTTGAAATGGGAAAGTCCTCCTTCCACAGCCTGTGATAAATCTGGTTATAAGTAAGCACAATTCCTTTATTTGCTGCCAGCATGCACAGGATGTCAAACTCCTTTGCCGTCAGCGGAATTTCCTTATATCCGCTGTAAGCCTTCCTACATCCTTTATCAGCTCCGGACGGAGATAATTGCTTGCCGGGGGCTCACCTGTGGAGAGTTTCACCGCCACATTGCCGATAGGTGTCCAGCCCAGGGCTTCAAATACGGCCAGCATCCCCTCCGGGGAAATATCTGTGGTCATGTAGACGGTCGGGACATCCGAATCGGAATCTGTTTGACCGCCTGACGGGGAGCTGTCATTTCCACCGTCGGTTGGATCATCATTTTTCTTGGAATCTGTTTCGGACGGATTGACATTGTACAATGTTTGATCCTGATTTCCAGAACTGCCTGCTGCTGGTTCATCCTTTGTACTGCAACCTGTGGATACCATTGACAGTAACAGGAATGTAAGGAAAAAAAGTAAAAATCGTTTTCTCATACTTGGATGTCTCCTTGTTATTATAATTTATTGCCAAGTTCATACGCCATCTGCGGATATTTGGCATGCTGCGCCATATAGTAGAGGGTATCTTCCATCTGCGCCACACTGCCATACTGGACATTCCCTTCACCAGCTTTTTTCATCAAAACAAAGCTCACATCTTTTGGCGATTTGGAATGCTTGAAAATACCGTTCTTCTAACGGAATCCATTTCCACTGAAAATCCCTCACCTTGTCAGATCCATTGCGTGCTTCTTCTTTATCCGTCAGATTTGCCAGACGGCCTCCCCGCAGCGGCTCCATCACACAAACGGGGATGTGGTATTTTTTCAGAAGCTCCACCTTTGCTTTGGCGTCCTGAAAGCTCCAATCCAGGTAATTCAGCTGGATCTGGCAAAATTCCATGCTCTTTCCGTATTTCTCCAGGAAACGTTCCATCACGTCATAGCTTCCATGGGAGGAAAATCCGAGATGGCGAATCCTTCCGTTTGCTTTCTGTTTCATCAGGTAATCATAAAGCCCGTACTTTTCATCCAGATATGCGTCAACATTCATCTCGCAGACATTGTGGAACAAATAGAAGTCTGCTTGTGTCAAGTAAGGAATAAAAAAATTCATTTTTTAGCGAGCCATAGACGATACCTGCCTATGGCTCATATTTGCGATTATTTCACTGATACCGAACACAAGTTGTTATTCCTTTATAAAATGGCTGTCTGTTTCCGGTATTCCCCACTCGTCAGATACATATCTCTCCAATTTCATATGAAGGTCATACTTTATCCGAAGTTCCGCAATCTTCTCCATCATCGGAGACGCATGATGCTGATCAAGAGCCTGCTGGTCTTTCCAGCAGTCAATCAACAATACCGTTTCCGGATCTGACATTGGGAAAAAATAGTCATACCGCAAATTACCCGCTTCTTTGCGGATTGCCGCAGCGGTTCCACTGCTTTCCATCTCTTCCGCAAATTTTCTTGCATTACCGTTTATACTGGTATAATAGATATTCACAACTATGCTCATTTCTGTTTCCTCCGCTCTAAATTCCTTTTTAATCATATCACAATAATACGACTATTAAAAGAACTATACACCGTCTTTATCGTTGTTTTCTCTTGTCTGAAAAGGATTTCCCACCTTCCATACAATCTCTATGGCATCTGCCCCATATACAACAACCTTATCAATGGCATCCTGTATTGCTTTTTCGGTACGGGTATCCACATTTGACGTCGCTTCATCCAGAATCAGGATTCTGGGATTGGCAACAAACGCGCGGGCAATGGCAAGGAGCTGTCGCTGTCCCTGACTGATATTAGCGCCGGAACCAGTCAGCACCGTATCGTATCCACGGGGCAAAAGTTCAATCATTTCCCGACATTGACTCATTTCTACCGCCGTTTCCAACTGCTCCTGCGTAGCTGCATCATTTCCGTATTTTAAATTGTTTTGGACAGTATTGGAAAACAGCACTGTATCCTGCAAAACAATAGCCACATTCATCCGCAGACTCCCCCTTGCAATATCCTGTATATTCTGCTTATTGATGCATGACTGACTTTAATTCCTCGGTCGGTCAACTGATAAAGTAATTCAATTCCGATTTCCGCTCCCATTGACTGTCCATATATCATATCAACAACCTTGATGTGATTGCTCTCCAGATATTCCGTAATATATAACGCTTCCTGCTTTCTTGTTGTAAATGTGCTGTTTTCATAATGCCCTGAATATTCCGGGAGAATGATATAATAATCATCCTTTAAAATGTTATACAGCCCTGCCATGCTTTTACTGTTGCAAAAAGAACCCGGCAACATTATGATTTTTTTGTTGTCTGCTTTGCCTATTGTATTTACTAACATATTATCGTCTCCTCGTCATCGTTTGTTCCCTTTCAGAGAACCGAACAGCCCTTTCTTCTCGTATTTTTCTGTACTGACTTCCAGTACGCGGTAGCCAGTCGGCTCCATGACTGTACGAAGCTGTTCCTTCGGAATATCCGTTTCTGTCAGGATTACCGTTTCTCCCTTCGCGTGGGAAGATGTCACCTTCTTCACTGGGAATGCCCGGCGGATGGCGTCGTTGACGTGGGATTCACACATCCCGCACATCATGCCGTCGATTTTGACTGTGAT
>CANQPM010000036.1 GCA_947625775.1 uncultured Lachnospiraceae bacterium
CAGCGTTCATCCTGAGCCAGGATCAAACTCTCTTGTTTAATCGTTTAATCTCTGCCAGTATGTCTGGCTTTCTTTTCATTCATCCTTCCGCTGTATTGCTGCTTTCGCCTGCTTTACAGCGTGATTACTTTAGGTTTTTGTTCTCTGAACTTCTCTTTGACTTTCTTTTCTCTTAGAATTTTCAGGTCTGCATTACTGTTTATTTGTCAAGGTGCTGCTGTGCTTGACTTACTTGCGACAGCTTTTATATTTTATCACAATTTACCGTAATTTGTCAAACACTTTTTGTATGAAAATTGTTATAAAAACAATATTTCCCGCCGCTTTCAAACATCTCTCCTCAGCGACGTTTTACATATTACCACTTCATTTTTGATATGTCAACTGAATTTTTCAAATTTTTCCATATATTTTCCATATATTTTTTCTATTAATTTCCTATATTAAATAGAAGTTTTTGCAGAAACTCTGTATGACACAATAAACTGATTTTTCAGGCGTAAAAAATCCTCCAACTGCTTTAATATATAGAATAATATTGCTCTTGCCTCGAACTCGCCTCGGCTTTGGGGAAGCTCCTGGTGTTTTACATTTTCAAGCATTTCCTCTAATTCCTGCAAAAGCTCCGATACGTCATTATCTCTGTGGTACTGGGATACGATGTGGTTTAAAAATTCAGATATGTCGCCTGTCTGGCGCGGCAGCTTCTTTATCATTATAATGCTTTGATAAATATTCTTCAGGACACGGCTTTGATTTTCACGCATTTTGATGTAATCAAGCTCATATGCTGATACGTTGCGGAGGGTATTGTTATAATTTTTCAGGGCGCACTCTTTGGCATTTTCGATTTTACCTTCAAGGCGCATAAAGCAATTGTCATTATAGCCTTGCTTGTCCTCCTCGCATAGCTTTTGTGACATTCTGCGCAAAATTTCTTTTATTTCTTCATCTACAATAGAGGACAGAATTTCAAATTCTTCCTCTTTTCTTCTGAGATGCAGATTTATTAATATTCCGAAAAATATGCCGATTATAAGCAGCATAAGCTCATTAAACACCATTTCAGGGCTAAAGCTTTTGGCGGACAGAAAATGTGACATAAGGACAGAATTCATAACAATCGCCTCACCCCAGCGCGCGCTCAGGCAAAGGAGTGAAAAGAAAAAAAGATATATTGAGAACGCTAAAATGGTAAAGCCAAGTGTCTTATAGCATATTGACGCCAAAAGCAGGGCGCACACAAAGGCTATAGCCCTGTTTGCCGCGGTTTTCAAGGTCTCCCGCTTTGTATTTTGAATGCTTAAAACAGTGATTATGCCTGCTGTAACGGGATTGGCAAGTTCCAGCATATTTGCCGCCGCTATCGAAAGCACTGCCGCTATTGCTATTTTCAGCGCCTTTGTGAGATTTTCCCTGCTTTTTCTTTCTTTTACTGAAATTTTATTCATTTTGTTATGACCTGATAAATTCCATAAGCTCTGATTTGCTTATCGCCCCTACTGATGCTGCCGCTTTTTCGCCGTTTTTAAACAGGATAAGCGTAGGTATTGACATTACGCGGTATTTTAGCGCAAGGGAATCCTCCTCGTCTATATTTACTTTGCAGATTTTAACGTCTGTCACCTCGTTTGCCGCTTCCTCTACAATTGGACCGAGTCTTTTGCAGGGACCGCACCAGTCCGCCCAAAAATCGACAAGCACTGGGATATCGGATTTAAGCACCTCCTGTTCAAAATTTTCACTTGTTAAATGTATTACTGACATTTTTTATACCTTCCTTTCGTATATTGATTTATTTTGCTTTGATATTATTAGTATATCATTATTATGTAAATTTAGTAAACTGTTTTATTTTCCCCGTTTAAAACAAGTGAAATGACGTGGGCAAGCGGTCCGCAGGCGTTCATTGCCTCCTCTACTGTATTGGTCTGCGCGCCAAGCTCTATGAGAAGGCTTTTGGGGCGGTAGTGCAGATTGTAGCGGTAGCCTTTTAAATATATGCGTCTTGTGATTCCTGGATAGTACTCCTCCGCTGCAAGCTGCATTTGAAAGGCGAAGGACAGGTTATCCTGCACGTATGGATTTGGAAGGCTTGTAAGCGCTCCTAAATCCCTTGAAAAGCTCAATCCGTTGAAAAACATAAATTTTGCCATCGGAATGTCCTGAATGTCGGTCACAAGCTTTGTGTCGGCTCTTACTTCGTCGCGGTGCAAATCTATTATCACTTCTATGGAAGGGTTTTGGGCTAACACCTGCTCTAAGCCTGCCGCAGCATTTGAATAGGCGTAATCCCTGCTCTCCACATCATACATTCCCATATGGTGTATTACGTTAAAGCCGTATTCCTCGCGCAATATCGCGCAAAGGTTTTCCCCGACGCCCATTATGGTGGTGCTTATGTCATTTGTGTCGGAGTCAATATACGCCTCCTGTGAATGTGTATGGTACACTAAAATCTGCGGCTGGCTGCTGTCCTGCTTTATTGCCGCGTCAAAGCCCATAAGCGTATCATACTGAACTTGGCTTTCCTGAATCTGGGTGGTGGGATCTTCTGAATAGAAGGTTTTCTTTATAAATCCTTTTTCTTTTAACTGAGATATGGAGTATATGGCAGACGGCTCTGTCGCGGGGACAAAACCGCTTGTCTGTGATAAATCTGATTCTTCCTGTGATTTTGCCTGGTTTTCAGCCATTACAAGCGCGTCAAGCTGCGACTGCTCCTGAGACTGCTGCTGAGACTGCGCCGCGGCTGCATTTTCCTCTAAAGCTGCCTGTTGTATTATGTCATCCTCCTGCTGCCCCTGCATATATTCTGATACCAGCATTTCGTCCTCGTATTTTTTCAGCATATATTTTTCTGTCGGAATTATGCGCCAGACATTGTTCCAGACAATCTCCTCTATGCTTCTCTTTTTCCAGTCGCTGTCTATATAGGCTAAAAAGGGATTGTACATTTTCATTCCCTGAATAAGCATTTGGTCATATATGGTTTTTATGACAGATGTGTCATTTTTGTCGAACTCCTGCTTTGTCTTCACAACAAGTCCAATGCAAAGGAGCAGGAGAATTGCTGACACTGCCAGTCTTTTTTTTATTTTTGCACCCATATTTTCATTCTCTCCCCTCCTGCTGTCCCATATCAAGCGCGATATTTATCGCCTCGGACAGCGTAAAGCTGAGCCTTTTTGTCGTTTCGTCGATGTTTTTCGCTGTCACATACATATTATGAAGCTGTGTGTCTTCACTATTCCTAAAATATTCCAGTGACGCCTTTCCTCCGTCGTACTCACTGGAAAGCTTTTCAAGCGCGTCACATACTATCGTCCCCGCGTCAACCACCATCGGTATGCCTATCGCTATGACAGGCACTCCAAGGCTTTCCTTTGTGAGCGCGTTTCTGTGGTTGCCTACGCCTGAGCCTGGGTGTATGCCTGTATCGGTTATCTGGACTGTGCGGTTAAGACGTCTTGTGCTTCTTGCGGCAAGCGCATCTATTACTATAACTATGTCAGGCTGTGTTTCCTTTATGACACCTTTTATGATTTCTGATGTTTCCATTCCTGTCTTTGCCATCACTCCTGGGACCAGCGCGCTGATGCTGTGGATTTTGGAGGCATGGTATGCCTGTCTGCCGTATTCCTTTATGATATGGCGCGTGATATAAAGATTGTCAACTGTGCTGGGACCAAGCGAATCCGCCGTGACATCTCTGTTTCCAAGACCTACGACTAAAATTGATTTCTCCTCGTCTATGTCGGGCAGCACGCTCTTTAACTGCTTTGCAAGCTCCTCTGAAATATCCCTGTGGTAATCCTCGTCACATTCCTGCAGATTGGGCGCTTCGAGAGTGATATATGTGCCCATAGGCTTGCCCATGCTTTTTGCCGCATTTCTGCTTGTTATTATTACCTTGGAAATGTGTACGTCTTCAGAAACATCATATTCCTCAAGAGATACCCCGCTCATATGCTCGGCATCACGCTTTCGCACGCTTTCCGTCGCTTCAAGCGCTAAGTCTGTCCTTATTTGAAACTGCTGCATATTAATCCTCCCCATTCTTGATGTATCTGCGAATTTGTCCATAAGCGCAAATTTGCGCGTGAAAAATTTAATGCTTTTTTGCCCCTTATTTCCGCTGTTTATTATAATTTTTCCATTTTTTTTCGTAATATGTATTGACAGAATTAGTTCCATAAATTACAATAATCTAGTGTGTTTACATTAGAACGTCCGTGTCCGGCTTTAATGAAACATTCCATAATAACAAGGTGGGAGGTGTCAAGCATGGCAAACATTAAATCTGCAAAAAAGAGAATTTTAGTCAACAGGACTAAGGCTGAGAGAAATAAGTCAATCAGATCCGGTGTCAAGACTGCTATCAAGAAGGTTTATGCCGCTGTAGAGGCTAAGGATAAGGAGGCTGCCGCTGCCGCTTTATTAAACGCTACAAGCGTTATTGATAAGGCTGTAACAAAGGGCGTATATCACAAGAATTACGCTTCAAGGCGAGTTTCCCGCTTAGCAAAGCTTGTAAACCAGATGGCTTAAATTATAGAGTAGATAATAAAACAACCCATGCAACCGTCAAGTGGGTTGTTTTTTATTGGGCTCTTTAGTATATTTTACATCTTCATAATTTTCATTCAGCCAGTCTATCGCCTGTTGCAGCCCATCTTCGCTGAAATCAAATAATTTCACCAGTTTTTTGTCATCATCTGTTGCCTCAAAGCCAAACGGCTCACTCCACAAAAAGACTTTTAACTTTTTTTCGTCATCCTCTGTTTCCTGACGGAGAAGAAAGCGTATTCCTTTATAACTTCCTGTAAAGTCCTCTTTTTTCACAAAATTAAGCGATAAAAAATCATTTCTGGTAAGCATTTTGAATCCTCCTATATTGTGATGCCTGTCTGACTAAGCACCTCTATGAGCGAACCTTTTTTTGATACATATTTATAACCATAGGTGCTGTCTTCGTGGAATACAGGGCTTCTGTTTATGTAAAACGCGTCTATTCCCGCCGCCTTTGCTCCCGCTATGTCTGATTTAAGCTCGTTGCCTATCATAATGGATTCGGACTTTTCCAAGCCGAAGCGCTCACAGCAGATGTCATAAAAAGACGGATCGGGCTTCATACAGCCCTCGTCTGATGAGATGAGTATCCCGTCAAAATACGGCACAAGCCCTGTGTTTACCAGCTCCTGCCATGTAAAGCTCCTCTGCGCGTTTGACAGCAGATATATTTTTTTGCCTGCTTTCTTCAAGCTTTCCAGACATTCTATGGTATCGGGAAACAGGCTTAAATAGATTATTGAAATGTTCCTGAAATCTTCGCATAGCGCCGTGATGTCTTCATTTGACAGTTTATATCCCCTTTGGGCAAAGATTTCATAAAATACCTTGTCAATTTTTATCTCAGGGTTTTTATACCTGCCCTCGCCTGCCGCCTGTTTTCGGTATTTTTGCTCTGTCGTTGTGTACATTTTGTAAAATTTTTTCCACTCAAAGGCAAAGCCCTGGCTGCGGAGCCATTTTGCATATTTTTTGAAAAAATTCTTGCTGCGCTCATCTGTGTGAATATCTATGAGAGTGCCGTACAAATCAAAAATATAATTCTTGTAGCTCATCTAAGAAACCTCCGTCGTCAAAATCGGGGATAAAGCTTTCCTCGGCGGCTTTGCCCTCCTGAATAAAAGCATTCTCAACGCCCAAGGAAATGGCGTAATCGACTACTTTGTCATATTCATGTTTTGTTACCCGCCGCGACAGGTTTGGGAATTGAAGGCTATTTGCGAGCGGGGTATATTGGCTCATTATACTGACATATATGTCATTTTTATAAGTATTATACAGATAGCTTATGATGTCTTTTGAATCCTTTGTGTGCGACGGAAGCACTAAATGGCGCACTATAGTGCCTTTGCGCATCAGTCCGCTGTCGTCAAATACAGGCTTTCCTGTCTGGCGTACCATCTCGCTGACTGCGGCTGCAGCGGTTTCAAAATAATCTGGGGCATTTGAATATTTTGAGGAAAGCTCGGCTGATTTATATTTCAGGTCGGGCAGATAGATGTCAACAAGACCGTCAAGATATTTTAAGGTCTCTGTCTTTTCATATCCGCTTGTATTGTAGACTATCGGAAGCATAAGACCTTCTTTTTTTGACTGCTCTATTGCCTGCGCTATCTGCGGCGTAAAATGAGTGGGCGTGACTAGGTTTATGTTTGACGCGCCTTTTGACTGCATAAGCAAAAAGAGTCTGGAAAGCCCGCCTGTCGTCAGCACCCTGCCTTTACTGCCGTCTGCTATTTTTTTGTTCTGGCAGTATATGCATTTTAAGGGGCAGCCCGAAAAAAATACTGTGCCTGAGCCATTTGTACCGCTTATGCATGGCTCCTCCCACATGTGAAGCGAAGCGCGCGCAACTTTTATGTTCTTGCCTGCGCCGCAATATCCTTTTTGTCCGTTTGCCCTGTCCGCTTTGCAGCTGCGCGGGCATAGTGTGCATTTATTTTCTTCCATGGCGGCAGCTGCTTACAGCTTAAATATCAAATCGTGGTTTATCTGTTTTGCGCTTTTGACAATGTCCTTTTCCTGCCCTTTAAGGTACAGCTGCAGCTGCGCAAGCTCTCCGTCATCAAAACCCTCCGATTTGACTACTCTGCGGCTTGGCAGGATAAGCTCCGCGTAATCTCTTTTTCCACGGGCATTGCGCTCAAAGCTCACATGAATGACCTTGCCCTTTTTTCCCGCTATAAGACCTGTGTGCGTCATTGTAATTTTGTCAGCATCTCTAAGCTTTATGTCACTGCTCTCCACATTAACTCCTATCCGCCTGCCTTAACAGACATTCAAACCGTGATAAAAAACGGGACAGCCGCCTAAAGTGACAGCCGCCCCATATTTTTATCCAAAAATGCTTATTTTTATTTGTAGTTGACAATCTTGCCAAAATCTGCTTTCAGAGAAGCGCCGCCTACTAAGCCGCCGTCGATATCAGGCTGCGCAAAAAGCTCCGCCGCATTGCCCGCATTTACTGAGCCGCCATAGAGTATGCGTACAGCGTCTGCCGTTGCCGCGTCATACATCTCGGCTACACAGTCACGTATGCCCTTGCAAACCTCCTCTGCCTGCTCGGTAGTAGCTGTCTTGCCTGTGCCAATTGCCCAGATAGGCTCGTATGCGATTATCAGATTCTTGACCTGGTCTGCTGTGATGCCAACAAGGTCAGATTTAATCTGAAGACGAATCCAGTCCATTGTGACACCCATCTCGCGCTGCTCAAGCGACTCGCCGCAGCAGAGGATAGGCGTAAGATTATGCTCGTAAGCCTTCTTTACCTTTTTGTTGAGCGTGCAATCGCACTCCTTGAAATAATCGCGTCTTTCAGAGTGTCCGATTATAACATACTCTACACCTGCGTCTACGAGCATTTCCGCTGAAATCTCACCTGTGTATGCGCCTTTCTCCTCATAGTACATATTCTCAGCGCCTACTTTTACGTTTGTGCCTTTTACTGCGCCAGCTACAGGCATGATGTCTATCGCTGGCACGCAATATACGACATCAACATCATCGCTCTGAACAAGGGGCTTTAACTCCTCAACTAATTTAACTGCCTGAGACGGAGTCATGTTCATCTTCCAGTTCCCGGCAACTACTTTTCTTCTTGACATTTCTTTATCTCCTTAAACTATAGCTTAGGTAATTATAAAACAATTACCGTCAAAATATTTTTTATTAAAATACGCTTTTAGCGCATAAGCGGATATTTACAAACCTTATTTGTCGTCTGCCGCCATTACGCCCGGAAGCTCCTTGCCCTCCAAAAACTCAAGGGAAGCGCCGCCGCCTGTTGAGATGTGGCTCATCTTGTCCGCAAAACCAAGCTGGTTTACCGCTGCCGCGCTGTCGCCACCGCCAATGATTGTAGTCGCCTCTGTCTCAGCCAAAGCCTTTGCTACCGCAATAGTTCCCTTTGCAAGCGTAGGATTCTCAAATACGCCCATAGGTCCGTTCCATACTACAGTCTTTGCTGATTTTACAGCGTCTGCAAAAAGCTCTGCCGTCTTTGTTCCGATGTCAAGGCCTTCCTTGCCTGCAGGAATTTTGTCCGCGTCTACTATCTCTACAGCGATATCCGCATCTATCGGATTAGGGAAGCTGTCTGCGACTGTCGTGTCAATTGGAAGAAGGAGTTTTTTGCCAAGCTTTGCCGCCTTATCCATCATTTCCTTGCAATAGTCGAGCTTCTCGTCGTCAACTAAAGAATTGCCAATCTCATATCCCTTAGCCTTGAGGAATGTAAACGCCATGCCGCCGCCGATAATAAGGGTATCGCACTTTTCAAGAAGGTTATTGATAACGTTGAGCTTGTCGGCAACCTTTGCGCCGCCAAGGATCGCTACGAAAGGCCTTACGGGATTTTCAACCGCGTTGCCGAGGAACTCGATTTCCTTCTGCATTAAGTAGCCTACTGCATTCTCGCCGCCTTTTTCCGTAATGAATTTTGTAACGCCTGCTACTGAAGCATGCGCTCTGTGTGATGAGCCGAAAGCGTCGCATACATATACATCAGCCAAATCAGCAAGCTCTTTGCTGAACTCGTCGCCGTTCTTTGTCTCCTCTTTGCCGCGGAAACGTGTATTCTGCAATAATATAACGTCGCCCTCATTCATAGCGTTTACTGCCGCTGTGGCTGCCTCACCTGTTACGTTGTAATCAGATATGAATTTTACTTCCTTGCCAAGCTTCTCTGAAAGTCTCTTTGCTACTGGCGCTAATGACTCGCCCTCGTTCGGACCGTCTTTTACCTTGCCAAGATGTGAGCAGAGAATTACCTTGCCGCCGTCTTTTATAAGCTTATTGATAGTGGGGAGCGCCGCTACGATACGTGTCTCGTCCGTAATCTCGCCGTTCTTTAAGGGTACGTTAAAGTCGCATCTTACGAGGACTCTCTTTCCGCTAACGTTAATGTCATCAACTGATTTTTTATTTAATCCCATTTTTACCTCTCCTTTTATGATTTATTGAAAAAGGCCCGGTCCATAAGACCGGACCTTTATAGGTCTTTGTGTTTTGCTATGATTATGACAGCTCAGCGAAGTACTTGATTGTACGAACCATCTGAGATGTGTAGCTGTTCTCGTTGTCATACCAAGATACAACCTGTACCTGTGTATTGCCGTCCTCCATAGGAGCTACCATTGTCTGAGTAGCATCGAACAGTGAGCCGTATGTCATGCCGATAACATCAGAAGAAACGATTTCATCTGTGTTGTAGCCGTATGACTCTGTCTGTGCAGCTTTCATAGCGTCATTAATCTGCTCCTTTGTAACCTTGCCCTTAACTACAGCAACTAAGATTGTCGTAGAGCCTGTAGGAGTCGGAACACGCTGTGCGGAACCGATTAACTTGCCGTTTAACTCAGGGATAACTAAGCCGATAGCCTTAGCTGCGCCTGTTGAGTTGGGAACGATATTCTGAGCGCCCGCACGGCTTCTTCTCTTGTCGCCCTTTCTCTGAGGTCCGTCAAGAATCATCTGGTCGCCTGTGTAAGCGTGAACTGTTGTCATGATGCCTGACTGGATAGGAGCTAAGTCATTGAGCGCCTTAGCCATAGGAGCTAAGCAGTTTGTTGTGCAGGAAGCTGCTGAAATAACTGTATCAGAAGGCTTTAATGTTGTGTGGTTTACATTGTAAACGATTGTAGGAAGGTCATTGCCTGCGGGTGCAGAGATAACTACCTTTTTAGCGCCTGCCGTGATATGAGCAGATGCCTTATCCTTTGATGTGTAGAAACCTGTGCACTCAAGTACAACGTCTACGTTTAACTCGCCCCAAGGAAGCTTTGTAGCGTCTGCCTCTTTGTAAATTGTGATCTTCTTGCCCTTAACAGTGATTGAATCCTCGCCGTACTCTACAGTTGAAGCATATTTGTATGTGCCCTGCGCTGTATCATACTTTAACAAATGAGCAAGCATCTCAGGACTTGTCAAGTCGTTGATTGCTACTACCTCATATCCCTCTGCGTCGAACATCTGTCTGAACGCAAGACGGCCGATACGGCCAAAACCATTGATTGCTACTCTTACTGCCATGTTAATTTCCTCCTAACAGATAATATTATTTTATCATCTTTATCTTGTCCAAATTGCCCGCGCTTACACTTTTGCCCGCAGGCGATTGACAAAATTTTATCAACAAAAACATTCTACCTAATTATGGAATAAAATTCAAGACATTTTTTGAAAAAAACAGTAAAAAATCTGAAAAAAATTTTTAATATTTTCAATTCCGCGCTTTTGTGGTAGTATTATTGTAGATTTGTTTAAAAACGGGAGGTATTTTATGGCGATCAGGGCTGATTTTCATTTACATTCAAATTTTTCGGGCGACAGTAAAGCGCCTATGGAGGAAATGATTGAAAAAGCGGTTTCTCTGGGGCTTACGCATATGTGCATGACGGAGCATTACGATCCTGATTATGTGTATGCGCCTGATGAAGATGGGATTTTTGAGCTTAATACGGACTCATATCTGTATGAGCTTTTAAGGCTGCGCGAGAAATATAAGGATAAAATTTTTGTGGGCTTTGGAGTGGAGCTGGGGCTGCAACCTCATTTAAAGAAAGAGCTGGCGGTTTATTCGCGCTCAAAGGAGTTTGATTTTATTATCGGTTCGTCGCATGTATGCAATCGGAATGATCCTTATTATCCGTCTTTTTTTGAGGGGCGCAGCGCTGACGAGGCGCATCATGAGTATTTTTTGTCTGTGCTTGAATGCGCCAAGAAGCTGCCGTATTTTGACGTGTACGGGCATCTTGATTATGTGGTGAGGTATGGTCCGACCAAGAATGACGGATATACTTATGCAAAGCATGCTGATGTTTTTGACAGTATTTTGTCGTATCTTATTGAGAACGGGAAAGGGCTTGAGATTAATACGGGCGGTTTTAGGGCGGGGCTTGGAGAGCCTAATCCGTGTGTTGAGATTTTGAAGCGTTATAGGGAATTGGGCGGCGAGATTATCACTGTGGGTTCTGATGCACATTCGCCTAAATATATTGCGTATGAGTTTGACAGGGCGGCGGATATATTGAAGGAGTGCGGGTTTAAGTATTACTGCGTTTTTCAGGGGCGGGTGGCGGAGTTTTGGCGGATTTGATTACTTTTACTGGCTGTTTTTATCAGCTATGACAAAAATATCATACATGAAATAAAAAATAATGGCTTTTCTTTGATTGCTCATGGAAAAGCCATTGATTGTTTTTGCGCTGTTATTAATTTTCGACAGGGCTAAGACTACCCTTAAAATAGTAAATCAGAGTATCCGGCGATATGCTGATACCGCCTCCACCCATATTTGCTATGCCCGTATAGCCATCTGCGTTGTCTGTGGAGTCCGAAGATGCGATTCTCTCAAATAATTTGTCCCCAGTGCTATTACAATGCTCTTGGGCTGTAGTGTAGTAATACCAATCCCCTTCTAATTTGATTTCGCCCATCACCATAACCGTCTGGCCTTCATCAAGTCCCCCATAAGAAAAATCTGCAGCTTGAGCCAAAAAATATTCTCCATCATCATAATCATATTCACACGCCATAGCCCATTCTGTTGCCACCATAAGCTTAGGCGCGGCATATGCCACTTTATCGGGATTAACTGCGTCTGTTTCAGACTGTACAGTTTCCGTCGTCTGCTGTTCTTCTGTCTGCTGCTCTGTCACCTGCTGTTCTGTCGTTTGCTGCTCTGTTTCCGTTGTCTGCTGCTCTGTTTCTGTTGTTTGCTGCTCCGTTGTCTGCTGCTCCGTCACTGTACCCGCATCAGGCAGAATAAGCGTCTGGTTTGCAAATATGACATTCGGATCTTTAATCTGATCCTTATTCAGCTCATAAATGTCGCGCCATTTTTCCTTATCGCCATAGAGCTCTTTTGCGATTTTGCTGAGATTATCGCCAGCCTTTGTGACATATGTTTCCGCCGCAAAAGCTGTCATGCCTGACATAAGCATTGACATAGTTACGGAAAACACTGCAAGTCTTTTTAATGCTTTCTTCTTCATGTTCTTTTCCTTCTTTCCATTTATTATTATAATGACATAGTCATTATAATGTTTCATTATACCCCCCCCCCGTACTAATTTGTCAATATACTTTTCCATTTTTATGCATTTTTGTATTTTGTGTGTGACAGTTCAATTATTCCCTTACGATAGTCCCCCCGCCAAAAATATAATCATCTTTATAAAACACCACTGCCTGCCCTGGCGTCACTGCCCTTACGGGCGATTTAAACTGGCATTTGATTTTGTCTTTGTCTATTTTTTCGATTGTGCAGGGCGCGCCTTTGTGCGAGTAGCGGATTTTAGCGACCAACTCTACGGGTTCTGTAATGTCTTCGACCGCCATAAAATTCAAATCATTGCAGATAAGGCTGTCGGAAAATACTTCCTCCGCCTCGCCAATCACCACTTCGTTGGTTTCAGGGCGGATATCCGTGACGAAAACAGGATGCCCCATCGCGAGGTTCAGTCCTTTGCGCTGGCCTATCGTGTAATGGATTATGCCTTTGTGCCATCCTAAAACTGTGCCGTCGGATTTTACGAAATTCCCGCTTGGCGGAAGGCGGTCTGCGGCTTCGCTTTCTATTACTTCGGCATAGTCATTGTCTGGGACAAAGCAGATGTCCTGGCTGTCTGGCTTTGAAGCTACTTCCAGACCGAGTTTTTCTGCAATTTTTCGGATTTCTTCTTTTTCATACTCTCCTACGGGCATAAGGGTGTGTGAAAGCTGGCGCTGGGTGAGATTGTAGAGCGCATACGTCTGGTCTTTTTTTTCAGTGACGGAGTTTTTGATGACATATCTGCCGTTTTCAAGCCGCGCTATGCGGGCGTAGTGTCCCGTCGCTATGTAGTCTGCTCCAATCGAAAGGCTGCGCTGGAGGAGCGCCTCCCATTTTACATAGCGGTTGCAGAGTATGCAGGGGTTGGGCGTGTAGCCGCGCAGATAGCTGTCCACAAACGGGGCGATTACAAAATCTTTAAATTCCTGCTTGAAGTTCATGACATAATGCGGAATGTCGAGGCGCGCAGCAACCTTTCTCGCGTCTTCTGCTGCGCTAAGCCCGCAGCAGCCGCCATTTTCCGCAACTGTGCTTTGTTCCTCGTCCTGCCATATCTGCATTGTCACGCCTATGACATCATAGCCTTGCTCTTTAAGAAGGTATGCGGCAACTGACGAATCCACGCCGCCTGACATGCCGACTACTACTTTTTTTGACATAACTGCCTCCTGCAAAATTTGGTTTTTTCCTTCTATATCAGGTAGGTACATTATATCATTCGTCATTCTGATTTACAATGTCATAAAGCATTTAGTTCCTTTTGCTGCAGGCGTATCGAACTTATATTTACCATAAAAACGCCTGCGTACCGTGCTTTTTCAAGTCATATTTCCACCACTTGCCCATAAAATGTATTGATACTCCCTTGAAAAAGGTGATTTTAGATGAAACAGCTAAATGTGGCGCAATACTTGAAACCGCGGTATCTGAAAAACCCGATTGTGCTTGGGACATTTTTCCTGACGCTTGCGGGGCTTGTGACGAAGCTTATCGGCTTTTTTTACCGCATTTTCCTTTCGAGGATTTTTCAGGAGGAGGGGCTTGGCATTATAGGTCTTGTCGCTCCTGTGTCCGTGCTTGTACATTCGATATGCGCGGCAGGTATTCAAAACGCGATTACGCGCTATGTCGCCGCATCTCGAAGGAAAAAGGCTGCGCATGCATACGGTTATCTTTTTACGGGCATTGCCATGTCGCTGCTTTTGTCCGCAGGCATGGCATATGTGATATTCACCAAAGCCGCGTTTATCGCGCGGAGCATTATCGGCGAGCCTCGCTGTGCACCGCTTCTGCAAATCAGCGCGCTGTCTTTTCCGCTTGCCTCACTCCACAGCTGCATAAACGGATTTTTCTATGGAAAGAAAAAGGCAAATGTCCCTGCGGCTTCAATGATTATTGAGCAGATTACGCGTGTACTCACTGTATATGTGCTGTACTCGTTCTTTTTAAGGCTTGGGGCGAGAATGTCGCTGTCCTTTGTGTGCATTGGCATGCTTGTGGGGGAGTTCGTCTCAGCGTCTTTTTCATCATTTATGCTTGCCATTATGTCAAAAAACGCCGCGGGCGGCAAGGAGGCGTCAATATCAGCCAAAAAAGGCAGGGAAATCTTAACGCTTGCGTTTCCCATCAGCTTAAACCGCATATGCATAAGCCTGTTGTCAACCATAGAAACGCTCCAGCTGCCTAAAATGCTTGTCGCAAGCGGACTTAGCTCATCGGCTGCGCTTTCAATATATGGCGTGTTTTCAGGAATGGCATTTCCGCTTGTTATGTTCCCAAGCGCGGTTACTGGCGCGGCGGCATCACTGCTTATGCCCTCTGTGTCCGAGGCTCAGGCGGCAGGCAACCAGCGACGCATTAGACATATTTTTTATATGACATTGGGAGTGTGCTTTTTGCTTGGAGTATGCTGTATGATGTTCTTTTTGATTTTTGCAGACTTGCTTGGGGAGTTTTTGTTCCACAGCGACGCAGCCGTTTCACAAATACGCGCGCTGGCATTTGTGTGCCCTTTTTTGTATTTGTCGGGCACGCTTGCAAGTATTCTGCATGGGCTTGGCAAAACAGGCATTACCTTTGTTTTTAACCTCCTTTCAATCTCCCTGCGCCTTGGCTTTGTGTTCTTCCTTGTGCCGTCCATTGGATTTTCGGGATATATATACGGTGTTCTGTGCAGCCAAATATTTCTGGATTTGTTAATTGTTCTTGCTTTACGCCGATATATCGTATATAATTAGAGTGTTTTGAAAAAAAGGAGGTTGCTTATGAGTTTTGAATTTATAAAAAGGCTTCCTACTCCTGACCAAATCAGAGACGAGTTCCCGGTTCCTGCCAAGATGCAGGAGCTGAAGGAAGCCAGAGATGAAGAAATCAAAGATGTGATTACGGGAAAGTCGGACAAGTTTATCGTAATAATCGGTCCGTGCTCCGCAGACAATGAAGACGCCGTGTGCGAGTATGTGTCACGCTTAGCAAAGGTTAATGAAAAGGTAAAGGACAAGCTGCTGCTTATCCCAAGAATTTACACGAATAAACCGCGCACCACGGGCGACGGCTACAAGGGAATTGTCCACCAGCCTGATCCCGAAAAGGGCACAGACTTCTTAAAGGGCATTATCGCTATGAGAAAAATGCAGCTCCGCTCTATGAGCGAGTCGGGACTTACCGCGGCAGATGAGATGCTTTATCCTGAAAACTGGGGATATGTCTCGGACATTCTCTCATATGTGGCGATTGGCGCGCGTTCTGTAGAGGATCAGCAGCACCGCCTTGTGGTGAGCGGCTTTGACGTGCCCGCGGGCATGAAAAACCCGACAAGCGGCGATTTCAGCGTTATGCTCAACTCTGTCTATGCGGCGCAGCACCCTCACCCGTTTATATACCGCGGCTGGGAGGTTAATACTACGGGCAATCCGCTTGCCCACACTATACTTAGGGGCGCTGTCAATAAGCATGGGAACAATATTCCAAACTACCATTATGAAGATTTAGTGCGCCTGCTTGATCGGTACAACGAGCGCGACCTTATGAATCCTGCCTGTATAGTTGACGCAAATCACAGCAATTCAAACAAGCAGTTTAAGGAGCAGATACGTATTGTAAACGAGGTGCTCCATTCGCGAAAGCACAATCCTGACATCTACACTCTGGTTAAGGGCGTGATGGTGGAAAGCTATCTTGAGGAAGGCTGCCAGAAGATCGGGGAGCATATATACGGAAAATCCATCACGGATCCGTGCCTTGGATGGGAAGATACAGAAAAGCTGATTTACAAGATTGCTGATTTTGCGTAAGTTTTATTTTTTATCAAGATTATAGATGGATGAAAAATTTTTAATAAAAATTTTAGAAATTTAATTTATAAAAAGATTTTCCTTGACTTTGAACTTAACTTTGTCATGGAAAATCTTTTTATTATGCTTTTAGCGCTTATGCTGTCCCAATGATTTATGGGCTGAATTTACCCTCCGTCTTTACTGCCATAAAAATTCTTCGTTCATCTTATGTTATCTAAATGATTTATGGACTGAATTTACAGCAAAAGCATAAGACGTTTTACAATTTCTGAGTTTATATATATTTCTGAAAAAATGCCAACTGAAAACAGTATCATCACGATTATTATTTTTCTGATTCCTGCTGCTTTTTTGCGCCAGCCCGATTTATCTGCTGCTGCGTCGTTATTGTAGTTTTTTTTGCCATTTTTATCAAATATGTCCTTAAATAATATCAGTATTGCCGAAAAATAAAAAATTCCATGCGGCATGAGCAGCAATATTGCAAAAAGCAGCCCCACGATGCCATATTGATACATTGCGGCAAATATCATCAGCCCCAGCTCGAAGCCGCACCAGCCTATAACGCCGTATGCCATAACGGGAGCAGCAAGGCTTGTCGCACATAAGAGCAATATAATAAGCTGTCCTATTCTGACGCCCGCCACGTATTCAAGCAAGCCTGCCTTGTAATCAAAAAGGCTTTCAAGCTGTGAAATTTTTTGCGCGGAAATAACCGCCTCAAAGGGACTGTCGTTTTTCCCTGTGCTTCTGCATAAATAAAAGAATACCATGCCTAAGCAAAAGCCTGCCAAAAAGACAAACATTCTGCTGTCAGGCATGGTATTGCCATAACTCAGCCTCTTGTACATATCCTCATCATATACCTTAACCTCACAAGCTTCGCTGTCCGCCGCTTCCTTTGGCGTATTTTCCTTAAACTTATTCATTGAAGGTTCCTGTCCGATTTGTCCTTGTTTAAGCTTATGAGGGATATATTTAATTTATTCTATATTTATTTTTATATGCCAAAATTGCTGCTATAGTTTTTGAGTCCTCTATTTTGCCGCTGTATATCATATCTTCAAGTTCTTCAAGAGTATATGGCTTTACGTTGACAAACTCATCATCATCAAGATGCTGATGCGTCTTTTTTAATTCAGTAGCTAAATATATGTCTATCTTTTCATTGCAGAAGGCTACTGTCGTCCTTATTGTAATCAGCTTTTCTATTTTGCCGCAGGTGTAGCCCGTTTCCTCCTCAAGTTCTCTTGCAGCTGCATCTATTGTGGGCTCGTTAGGCTCGAGACCGCCTGCCGGTATTTCAAGCGTATATCTATCCAAAGCGTTTCTGTATTGCGTAACCATAAGCAGCCTGCCGTCGTCTAAAACTGCTACTGCCGCTGCCGCTCCGTTATGACCTACAAAATCCCATACAGCCGTGTTGCCGTTTGGAAGCTGTACTGTGTCCTTGTAATATTTTGTAATAGCGCCCTCGCATTGGAGCTCCCTCTTTAACCTTATTACCTTTGTGTCCATTATTGACCTCATTTCTGCGGTATTTCCGCATATTTTTTCATATTAATTTTTATTTTAAGAAAACCGCTAAAAACCGATTGACTACGGTTTCTAGCGGTTTGCATTTTGTTAATAACTATTTGGCATACTCAACTACACGAGATTCCCTGATAACATTGACCTTAATCTGTCCCGGATATTCAAGCTCTGCTTCAATCTGCTTTGAAATATCCCGAGCCATTAGTACCATATCAGAGTCATTGACCTGCTCTGGAACTACCATAACACGAATCTCTCTACCTGCCTGAATAGCAAAAGACTTATCGACACCTTTAAAATTGTTGGCTATTTCTTCTAATTGTTTTAATCTGGTTGTATATGTTTCGAGCGTTTCTCGCCTTGCACCCGGTCTTGCGGCGGAAATGGTATCCGCTGCCTGAACAAGACAAGCTATAAGCGACTGCGCCTCTACATCGCCATGATGCGACTCTACAGCATTTATAACGATTGCTGACTCCTTGTACTTCTTACATAAATCAGCGCCAAGCTGTATATGAGAACCCTCCATTTCATGGTCAACTGCCTTGCCAATGTCATGAAGAAGTCCTGCTCTTTTTGCCATACGCACATCAAGTCCCAATTCAGCGGCAAGCAAGCCTGCAAGATGGGCTACCTCAATGGAATGCTTTAATGCGTTCTGTCCATAGCTTGTTCTAAATTTCATCTTGCCAAGAAGCTTTACAAGCTCAGGATGAATGCCATGCACGCCTACCTCAAGCGTAGCCGCCTCACCTTCCTCCTTGATCATCATTTCGACTTCTCTCTGGGCTTTCTCAACCATCTCCTCAATTCTCGCCGGATGAATACGCCCGTCTACAATGAGCTTTTCGAGGGCAATTCTTGCGACCTCGCGCCTGATTGGATCAAAGCCTGAAAGGATAACTGCCTCCGGCGTATCGTCAATAATAAGCTCTACGCCTGTGAGGGTTTCAAGAGTACGGATATTTCTTCCTTCCCTGCCTATAATCCTTCCCTTCATCTCATCATTTGGAAGCTGGACAACTGAGATAGTTGTCTCAGATACATGGTCTGCAGCGCATCTCTGGATAGCTGTGACGACATATTCCTTTGCCTTCTTATCAGCCTCCTCCTTTGCCCTGGTTTCCATTTCCTTGATCATTACTGCCGTTTCGTGTTTTACTTCGTCTTCAACAATTTTTAATAAATGCTCTTTTGCCTGTTCAGAGGTTAATCCTGAAATTCGTTCAAGTTCCTGCACTCGTTCGTCATTGAGTCTTGCCACAAGCTCTCTTTGCTTTGCAAGCTCTTCTTCATGTGCGATTAGGCTGGCTTCCTTTTTCTCGATAGCCTCCGCCTTCTTATCAATGCTTTCCTCTTTTTGCTGAACCCTGCGCTCGTAGCGCTGAGCCTCCGCTCTGCGTTCCTTGATTTCCTTGTCAAGCTCATTCTTGGTCTTAATGGATTCCTCCTTAATCTCAAGAAGTCCTTCGCGCTTTTTTGTTTCAGCTGTTTTGAGTGCTTCATCAATAATTTCTCTTGCTTTATTTTCTGCGTTTCCTATTGTAGCTTCTACATTTTTTTTGTAACGTGAAAACGCCAAAAATCCAGCTATCGCACATAATGCAATAATAACTATTGCTTCTATTATTGCACCAATTATTACATTGGGCGACATATGCAGGAGCACCTCCTTATTAAATTTTCATTGTACAATCTCGGGCGGATTGACCTCCCGACTGCATATTATTCAAATGCGCATTGCGCGCAAGAACTAAATGCTGATACTACAACACTACAATTTTACCCTTTATGAGGTATTATGTCAAGACTTATAATAGAATATAATATATAATAATTTCCTAAAATACCCGTCTTTGGTAGTTAACGCCATATTTTTTAGAATCAAAACTTATATATCTCTCTTACAAATGCCCATTTATTCCCGTCTTTAAGATTTAGCACTATATTTTTTCAGAGATAACTTTATATCAACTTATTGCCAGTCGGCTTAAATGCC
>CANQPM010000037.1 GCA_947625775.1 uncultured Lachnospiraceae bacterium
TTATTTTTTCTAAAATCTATGTATTTAATGATTTTAAAATCATATATCATCTGCCTGTTGTCTTCGTCCTTATATTGCTTAAAAAGGATATGAGAAAATAGTACAGTAGGCATTCCGACAAAAAGCGCATTCAAAAATCTTGACAGATTAAATATGAATGATGGCGTTATTTCCCTTGATACTGACAGCATAAATACTGCCGGTCTTATTATTATGCCATATACAAAAGACAACAATGCAGCTGTTGCTGATATGATTGAAAGCGGAACTGCTGAAAAAAACATCATTTTACGATTATGGTAATTCCAATAATCAAACTTAGTAAGTCCAGTGAACACTGCCATCGGAACTAATATACCTCCCAGCAATGACAACAGTGAAAAATCCATAACGGAATTTTGCTGATTATTGATTGAGATGATTATTTGAGCGAACTTCCTAATTGTCGAAACAATAGACAATACAAATACAGCATAGCCAATAAAGATTTCCTTATTTTCTGTTCTTTTTATTATGCTAATTATAGAATACAGAAATCGAACAGTAGGACATCCGTACAAAAATTTTTTCTTATTATTGATATCTGATTTACTTTGTCCACTGACTTCCTTTTTATTTTCTGAGCATTCTAACATTCCTGATATTTCATTTTCGATTACATCTGAATATACGCTTTTATTTTCATCTGAAAAATCCAACATGTTTTTTGCCTCCTATTTTTTTCAATAATCTTTGAACAAATCATACTATTAAGTCAAGCTTTTTCATGCAATACATTTCTCAAATATTTTCTCAATTTGATACAAATGTCACCAATTCAAGTATTTATGCGTATTACAGCCGTTATGCAATTTTATTATCGCTACAAATTTATTGTACATATTAACCAATAAAATTTTTTCTGTCTATTTGTATCAATTTGATACAAATACCCTCAATTCCAGTATTTATACGGGTTACAGCGTTTATCAAATTTAAATTTCAAATTATTTTCTGCATTATTTTACACATAAATATATTTCAAATACTATAATTTTCAACAAATTTTGCCGATTTATATTTTTTGTGAATTATTTTTCCTGCAAACCGATTGTTATATTAAAAATTTTAATGTACAATAGGTTTAAATCATAAATCAATCTGTATCAAACATAAAATTCTCAATTTGATACAAATGCCGATACCCCCAGTATTTTCAAGGCTTTCAGGGTTTATGGCAAATCATTATCAAAAAAATGTGAGGTAAAATTATGGCAAAAGTAATAATGATAGGAAACCAAAAAGGCGGCGTGGGAAAAACAATGATTTCCCATGAACTGTGTGCTTTATTTGTAAGACGCGGCAAAAAAGTGTTGGCTATTGACATTGACGGCCAGCGTGATTTGTCAAGGTACAGCGATATCTCCTTTACAAAAAAGATTCCCACAATACGTGACGTGCTTCTGGCTATAAAAGAAATTAAGGAACAGTCAACACTGGGCGAAGAAAATACGGAAACTGCCGACTATGATGATTTTGAGGATAATGACGGTGATATTCTTGACAAGGCAATTCAACACACCAGGGAGAACTACGACATAATCATCGCGTCGAAGAAACTGGCAAATGCGCCTTCCGATTTTGGCGAGCCAAACGACATCTACCTGCTTCAGGAAATGATTGGCACATTAACCGATGATTATGATTATATAATTATCGACTGTGCACCCGCCAGAAGTCCTCTGTTGTACATGAGCTATGTTGCATCAGATTACTGCATTTGCATAGCCGAGGCAGATGAAGGCTCCCGCGAAGGAGTAAGACAGACATATACTGATATTGCCTTATTAAAGGAAAAAAATACAACCAAAGTAGTTATGCTAGGAACATTATTAAATAAATTCAAGGATGCAAACGTACAGGTAGAACAGTACCAGGCGTTATGCGAGCTGGGACAGGCTACCAATGCAATGCCATTTGATGCCGCAATACCGCTTGGCGTAGCAGCGACAGAAGCAAACAACAAACATATGTGCGTGTACGAATATATGAAGACTGGCAACAGGGAAACAAAACGCAAGGCAAAATCTCTAGTAGAGCAGTTCAATAAACTTGCAGATGAAATTGAAGAAAGAATTGCTGCCCTGGAAGGTTAACAGGCAGAAATCTTAATGCCGCTATGCGGCAGAATGGGAGGGAAATATGGGTAAAATAAACAGACTTAACTCTATCAAGGCAAAATATAATTCAGATACGCAGGATAACATCCAGGCTGACAGCCATGCAAAAATTTCAGATGACGAAATGAGCCCGCTTGCGGAACTTGTCAGCCAGCTTGACGCAAAATATGATACTGACAAAATATATTACGGCAATCCTAATGAATTCAAGCTTTATCCGAATGAAAAGATACGTTTGAAACCGCATACTGGGGATAAAAAAGAACTCCTCCGCGAATCAATAAAGCAGGACGGGGTACTCGATCCCGCTTTAGTATGGATAAAAGGCAATGACAAGATTATTCTGGCAGGACAGAACAGAAATATCATATGCAGGGAAGAAAATATGCAGCTGCCCTATATAGTCAAGGAAATCCATGATGAAAAACAGGCTGACAGGATAGTAGTAGTGACTAACCTGCATAACAGGCAGCATAATGAAATGCTCCCCAGCGAACTATGCAGCATGCTTTCATGCCTTATAGATTCGTATGATGAGACCGCATATAAAGGTGACATCATAAAGGATATAAGCAATGAATTCAATCTTGAACGTAACCAAATATATCGTGTCCTCAGCTTCAGGAAACTTGTGCCTGAGCTTATCCAAATGCTTGACGAAAAGCTTATGCCTATGTACGCCGGATATACTCTTGCATCACTAAGCCATGAGAAACAGACAGCCCTGTGTGAATTTTTAAAGGACAGTAAAATTGAAAAAATCAGCAAAAAAAATGTAGATGTCCTTATGACAAGACCTGAAGCAGTATGGGACTTGCCCTTTCTCCGTAAGGCATTCGGGCTAGAAAACATCGAAAAGAAACGAACAAAGAAAAATACCATAATAGACAATTCAAAAATACAGGCTTATCTTTTTGAAGGCGAGCAATCGAAAGCACAAGAAACCATTATTAAGACAATGGATATGCGGTATAAGATTAAGAAGAAATTTGAAGAACATAGTATAGAATATTCACCAGAGGAAGTCCTGAAAGCGATAGATATTTATTTGATAAACAGATAACATTTATTTATATAATTTAAGTAAAAAATGGCTTTGAAAACAGAGCCATTTTTTTTGAGGAAATACTTATATTATTATCTTATACATATATTTATAACAATAATTATTCTATTATTGCAAAGTAGAAATTTTAATCCCCTTGATACTCTAGGCTTAGAAAAATTTAAATTTGTGATTGTTTTCTCTAAAATGTTTATTTTTTATCAACGATGTTGATTTGCTTCACAGATATTGTTGATTTTTTTCCAAATAAAAGATAAAATTTTAATGCGGCAGGGCAGTAGTGGGAGTTAAATGTGCCGAAAAATATGTTTTAAAAGTGTAGTGTCTGAAAAAAATATATATGTCTTGGGAAAAAGGCACAACAAAAAGACCTAAGATTAAACAGAAAGCAATTCAGGTTCATTAACAGGGATATTCAGGACAGTGCCGTGTGCGCCCTTAATGGTATTTCGTATTACGGTCATGACAAATGCGCCAATGTTCTGTATCAGCTCATGTTTTGTGCACATTTGGATTCTGTATGTATCAGCAAGCGCGTTGTCCACAGTTTTCTGACCGTATTTGCAGGCCATTTTTGCAAGCGTATCAGGGACGTCCTTTATGCCTGCTCTCTGGAACAGGTATGGGGTGTGGACATTAACACCATTGTATGAAAAGAAGCGGCTAAGCTCTTTTGGAATTACTGTTGACGATGTAATTTTTCCTGTTGATAGTACAAAACTGTCAAGCTTGTCCAGAAGTTCGGCATAGTGCTTGGCATGGTCCATATGCTCCTGACTTGTCTGGAGCTTTAAGTCAAAGGCTGGGAAGAGTTTAAATGTAATTGAAGCGAGCTTAGGGCAGATGTCAAATATTTTCTGCCGTTCTTTTATTTTATCATTGATTATGGAACGCCGGCAATATTTGGGGAGATAATGAAGGATTTCCCTGTATGATTTTGTCGTTTCCGTTTTTATGTCGGTTTCAATAAATTCACGCATTATAATACGGAATAAAACAACAGAAGAAACTCTGGACAACTCTGAAATTACCTTATCCGATATTTTTATGTATCCGGCTCCTCCATCACGTGCGCTTGCGTAATATGTATGGTAATCAAGAAGGATGACATTAACTGTATTGCCGGTGCATATGTCATAATGAATATAGCCGGCTTTTCTTAATGCTGTAAGGTTGTTTTTTATGGTGCGTTCATGGACATTCAAATAATCAGCAAGCATAGAAATACTAACGCCTGATATGAAGCCTGATATGTCAGGCGCTTGGAGGTGCAAAAGCATAAAAACAAGGACGGCATTCTTGTTCAGGCGGGGTTTAGAGCCGTAACGCCTTTCATAAATGTATTTCGCCGATAGACGGACCTCATTAATATCAAAGCATCTGTCGCTGCATTGCGTACAATGCTCTTTCATCAGATTAAATCCTGACTCTGCATCAGTGTTTGCTATGGCAGCTTTAAGCCACGGACACCTAGAGCAGTGAGGGCCGTCGGGTATGCATTCAGTGTTCAATATGAGACGCTTATAATTTTCCTGTATGCCTATTAGCTGATATAAAACACCCTTGCCGATATTAGCAGTCATTCTTGCCTCCATTAAGTATAATGTTAATAGTGATTCCGATAGTCTTATTATGCAAAAAAAAGAAAATAAAATCAAAACCAGAAAATCCCAAAAAAAAGCGTTACGATTTAAAGAAAGAATACAAGTATGGTATAAAAAATGTGGAATTTAAGGGGGCGGTAAAATTGTATGCCCAATGAAAAGCGTTACAAAAAAAATTTTTATTTTTTTAAAACAAAAACCCCAGCAAAAAGCGTTACAAGTTAAAGTGAAATTAAAGGAAAGCCTTATATTTCACGGTTGCTTACTATAATGACCTAAATAGTCAAACATAAAAAACCCAGCAAAAAGCGTTACAAAAATGTTAATCAACTCATAAGACGATAATAAACCCATCAAAAAACGTTACAGCGAAAGTTATACTAATAAAAAACCCATCAAAAAACGTTACAAAATAGAAAATGACTTATTAGGTCAATAATAATCTGAAATATTATAAGTAATAAAAAGATAAAATAAACATAAAAACCCACTAAAAAGCGTTACAAAAAATAGAATAAACATAAAAACCCAGTTAAAAACGTTACAAAAAATGACAAATTATGACGAAAACCCACTAAAAAGCGTTACAAAAGATAAATGACTTTATAAGTCACAAGATAAATATTTTGAAAATCCCAGTAAAAAACGTTACAAAAGATAAAATAAACATAAAAACCCACTAAAAAGCGTTACAAAAATAAGTAAATCTAACAGAAACCAGCAAAATGGTTAAGAATATTTTATTATTTGAAACCCCAGCAAAAAGCGTTACAAAAAATGACAGCCTTAAAGGCTGCCATTGATGTAAGTTTCAATAGGGGTAGGAGAGGAGTTTTCGCTGCCAGAAGGCATATGATTTTTAAGCCATTCATGATAGTATTCAATGTCATTTCCATCCAGCGGAAGGAAGTCCAGGTGAAACAGGTTATTTTCGTACCTGTAATTTTTGATGATGACATCATTGTTGACATATTCATCAAGGCTGTCCTCAATTATTCCTATTTTCTTTTTATAGCTTTTAGTGTTGAAATAAATACTGTCCTCAAAAAAATCCAAGCCAAAGGATTTTTTCATGCTGTCGGGGCTGTCACGGTGTAGAATGAACCTTTGTTCCTGCAGTGCATGTATGAAAGCGCGCCCGTTTGAGGATGCGTGAAGCTTTCCCTCGACCTTTTTTGATATGCTTATGATGTCCTTCTGCAGTATTGAGTCTGAAATGACCTTGCCGAGCACCAACCTCATCTTGTTGTCGTCATTTTCATCAGTGATTTTGGAGTCAACTAGCACATAGTCAATCTTAGTGTTGCCGTCAGAATAAACAAACCTTCTGTTTGACAGCTTTTCAATGCTGTCGCGCACTCGCTGTATTCCTTTTTCCCCAGCATCGTAGCCGAATATCTGCTTTGATATCTTGTAAAAGCTTACGTCAACAAGTACACTTCCATCGCGGACCTTTGTGTCTGAGCAGGCAAGGCGGGTAATTTCCTGGTAAACGCTCAAATCGCATTTGTCAAGAGTGGTGAGCTGAGTGTCTGATGATGATGTGGGATACATTGTGAAGGTAGCGCCTTCCTCATCATTCTTAATTATGTTTTGCATTATTCCGTCAATTTCTTCAAGCGTTATTTTGGTGCTCCTGAGCGAAAAAAAAGGCTTGGACACAATCGGAGTCGGGAGTGATTTAGAATTTGAGCGCATATCATAATTAAGCTCCTTTATTATGTAGTCGCACGCTACGTCAAGAATGTCGCTTTTAAGCGCATCCTCTTTATTTTGTGGCTTTAGGATTGAGATGGCAGGGTATTCGGTGAATAGTGAATTCCTGTTTTCCTTCCATTTCTTTATCTGGGCATTTTTTTCCGCTATTTTAGCGCTGATAATTTCGGATTCATCAAGGTCCTGGTATTTCTGAGCAAGCTCTCTTGGTCCCATGGATTGTAGTGAGCAGTATTCGCTGAAAATAGGGTGTGCGGGATCCGAAATAGGGTAGGAGAGGGCGTTTTCATACTTTTTAATCCAGTCGTACTTTTTTTTCCGCAGGGCATTCCGTATTTTTTTGGTATGGTCGCTCAGTTCGTTTTCCATTATTGCGCCGAAGGATTCATCGATAATTCGCTTTATGAACTGGTCTAAGGTTTCGTTTAAGGCAAAATGGTAATGACGGTGGACTCCCCAGTATTCCAAGGCGTGTTCAGGAAGCCGTTCTTTAATTTCCATATAAAAAGAATTTTTAAGCTGCATATCTTAACCTCTCTTGTCAGTATGGAATTATTATATCATACATTTTTGATTTAGAGTAGGTAAAAATAAAATTGTTGCGGTTTGTAATAATCAAGGAAAAAGCAAAGACCTCATTATTATATTGAATCGACAAATGCCTGAAATATCTTCCTGCTGTTTATGTCGGTTTTATATGAAAATTCAGGATGCCATTGTACTGCCCACAGAAATTTCTGCGATGGCATATACAAGGCTTCCGCAAGCCCGTCTGGGGAATATGCCATTACCTCAAGCCCTTGGGCGGGATTTTTTACCGCCTGATGGTGGTAGCTGTTGACGGGTAGAATTTCCGTATTAAGGCACTTATGTAGCGGAGAGCCTTTTCTCAGTTTTACGCTATGCACAGGCACATCATACGGAGCGTTTTGGTGATGCTCGATATTTGACGGGTGCTGTGTAGGCAAATCCTGATATAAGGCGCCTCCGAGCGCGGCATTGATAAACTGGATGCCGCGGCAGATTCCAAGCATGGGCTTGTCCAGCTTCATAGAGATTTTCAATACGGCTTTTTCCATTTCATCACGCTTATCACAGCAGGAAATAAGCCCGTCCAGCGGCTTTTCCCCGTACAGTGAGGGGGATACATCCTGTCCTCCTGTAAAGAGGATGCCGCCGCATATGCGGATAAGGTGCGAAAGTTCATCTTCATCGCTTGTAAGCGGAAATATGATTGGTATGCCTCCCGCCTGTGTTATCCCGTCCATGTATCCCGGGAGCATCCAAATGCTGTTTTTTGTTTCGTCCCATAATGGCATGATTCCGACAATAGGCTTCATTTTTGTGTACCTCCATATAAAAAAGACAACACTGCCTTTTTTGGCGCCGTTGCCTGTCTATAGATGATTATATTCCTAAAATGTGAGAAATTCAACGAAGTTTTTATATATTGATTGAATCTATCTCATCCCGCAGTGCCAATATGCGCGACTTGACATTTTCGCTTAATGTAATGCCGTGAATGATATTTTTAAGTTCGCATAGAGATTGCTCCAACGAGCCGATTAGCAGCATTGCCCGTTCATAATCGGATGTGACGTCCAAATTTCTTTTTTGCAGGCATGCTTTCTGGCTGTTAAGCTTCGTAAGCAGCGCATCATTCAGTTCTTTAGCCTTTTCATAATTTTTTCGAGCTTTGGCAGCTTTGGCTGACTGTCGCAGGACGTGTTTTGAATTGTTCCTTTCCATTGTGTCGGCTATTTTCTGTTCAGCCTGCGCAATGATTTTTTTCTGTTCCATATCGGCAGAAGCAGCAATAAGCTTTTGCTCGGTGTTTCTTATGTTGCTTTCACTTTTTGCTGCGGTAATGTCGCTTTTCTCGATGCTGCCATTATTTTTGTGGCATGTATTCAGGTATTTCTGCGCTGCGTCATCGAGGGAGGATATCCTTATTGCCTGTTTCATGGTGAGCTGTCCATTTTCAAGAAGGGCTTCCAGTTCAGGTATGAGGCTGGCGGAGGCGATGTATTCTTTTATCTGCCGTTCCCTTATGTTAAGTATGTGCGTCATTTTTGAGACAACATCATCATCCATCAGTCCAGCCTGCTTCAACTTCTGAAGATGGCTGTACAGGTCGATAATCTCACGCCTTTTAAGGAACACATTCTTGTCGCGCTGCAGGTGGTTGGCAAGCTCCTGGTCCAGCTGCATTAAGAGGGGGTCTGTGTCTTTGGGGTATATGTATGCATTTATGCCATATGGAAATATCCTTGAATATTCCTCATCCGTCATCATCTGTATGGCGCGGAAGCGCCTTTCACCGTCAACGAGCTGGTATATGTTTGGCGTATCCGTATATTTGACAAGCAGGTTAAAATAAAGGCGTTTTGAATATAAAATCCACTCCTTAAGCTCGGATATGTCTGTCTGGGGATATTTCTGTGCGTTATCCGTGTCGATTATGATATTTTTGCGGTCAATAAGGGAAGTTTTTGCATAGTCAAGCTTTCTGCCCTGTTCAAGAAGGCTTGATATGTTATTGCTGGGCAGAGGGTGTGAAGACCTGCCCATTACAATGTCTTTTTTTACTTTATTCATTGATTTTCCTCATTTAGTTCTATGTTTGTATTGCATTTGTGCGCTGTTTATGGCATTCACCCTTAAGTATGGGCGGAGTCTGTATTGGCGTTTCTTGAAAATTTTGCTGCAAGAAAGCGCTGAAGGCTGATGCTGTGCTCCTCATCTATAAGCCGCAGGTATCTGACAAGCTGAAGATAATCCTCTGTTGCGGGGTGTTTCTTGTTAATATGAAGCAGTGGCAGGTTAGCTATGGTTGAATCAGAAACAAAAACGGAATGCCTGATTGATATAGGTATGAATAAATCACGGTATTCCTTTTCGTAATATTCCTTAAGCTGCTTAAAGCCGGAGGCGGCAGTATTTACGTCGGCAAAGAACATCCCCATAAAGTCGGGGCTTATGTCATACCTGGATTTTAGGTCATTTATTGTTGTGAGCAGGTCCGTAACCCCGACATAAGAAAAATTATCAGCCTTTATCGGTGACAGAATGCCGTCGCAGGCGCATATCGACGCATAATTAAGCGTAGTGTTACCGGGATTGGTGTCTATTATTATGTAGTCAAAATCATCTGAAACCAGCTCAAGGTTTTGCCTAAGACACAGCATTACATTTGGGGATACTTTCAAGGCATCGTAGATGTCATATATTATGGTGTCCAATTCGGGCGATGAAGGTATGCAGGAGAGCATGTTGTAGTTTGTTTCATAAATATATTCGTCATAGAAAATGTCCTTGGCGCTGAAATTAGTACAGAACAGCTTTTTGAAGTCGGCGTACTGGTATTCAGCGTTTTCCATAAGCATTTCCGTTGAATTAGTCTGCGAATCAAGGTCAATGAATAAGACGCGGTAACCTGAAACGGACAGGATATGCGCTATGTTTACGGCAGACATGGTTTTCCCTGTTCCGCCCTTGCGTATGATAAATCCGATTATTTTTGCCATTGGTCTCAGCCTCCATGTGGTTGGTTTAAAAGTAATGTAATAATAAAAAGACGGGTTGTGTCAAGACATGATGACAATTGACCCATATAAAGTGTATATGAAATACACTAAAAAATTGTTTGAACAAAGATAATGGTGCTATTATAACATTTGTAAGCACAGGCATGTTGCTAGGTACAGAGAATGAATGTTAAGCGGTAATGAAAATATGTGGAGGACTTTTTAAGTATAAGGAATTATAATACATATTGAAAATATAAGAAAAATTAATATGGATAATATGACTATATTGTTCAATTGGTGCGGTAAATGACATAATAAAGCCAGGGTGAATAAAGAATATATAATTGACATTGTCATACAATATAGTATAATTGAATTACAAAATAATCAAAGGAGATGATTGATATGGCAACTACATTAGTACAGGTTAGAGTAGATGATGAATTAAAAAATCAGGCAACTGCCGTGTATGACGCATTGGGAATTGATTTATCTACAGCAGTGCGAATGTTCTTGAAAAGATCGGTCATGGTTAATGGCGTTCCTTTTGATATGACTTTGCCAAAGAGTGGCTATAAGGCTGAAAGAGCAGCAAGGGCTCTTTGGGAGTTAAGTAACGCTGCTATGGAAAATGGAACTTCAGAAATGACTTTGGAAGAAATAAATGCTGAAATAGAGGCGGTAAGAGAAACAAAATAGGAGGCGGCGCAATGCATTATTATGCAGTAATAGACACAAATGGGTTAGTCTGTTAAGGACAGAGAAAATAAAAACACTGAAAAAGCCGACAGACAGGGCATTTTCGGGGAAAGGAGCAGATCTCTATGTCAATCAAAATCACAGCGCTTTATGAAAGGCTCTCACGGGACGATGAAATGCAGGGCGAGAGCAACAGCATCAAGAACCAGAAAGAATACCTTGAGGACTTCGCAGGCAGGAACGGCTTTCGGAATATCCGCCACTTCACGGACGACGGGGTGAGCGGGACGACATTCGAGCGTGAGGGCTTCCAGAAGATGATCACCGAGGTGGAGGCGGGGAATGTCGGCACAGTGATCGTAAAGGATATGAGCAGGTTCGGGCGGAATTATCTGAAAGTGGGATTTTACACGGAGATGCTTTTCCCCGAAAAGGGTGTGCGGTTCATCGCCATTAACAACGGGGTGGACAGCGAAACGCAGGGCGAGAACGATTTTACCCCATTCCTCAACATCATGAACGACAATATCGCATAAAGCATGACAACAACATCAGCAGTGCGGCGGTAATCGGAAATCCAAAATATAAGACCAAACGCCCGTTTCCGGCGGCTGGAATATGTCAGCCGTATCGGAGATGGGCGCTTTATTTTGACAGGCTTATGTGGGAGCGTTTGTTCCTGCAATCGTGCTGAAAATGAACTAATGCACTACGCTTCCCATTATCGCTAAAGGAAAATCGCTGGGACGTTTTCTATTCGACGTGGACAAAGATTTAAGGAGAATAATTCGATTAATCGTCTTAACGGGCAGTAGATTTCTTCACATTTGGGTGATATAATATTAAATGTCGAGGCGGCGATTATTCGACAAATCGGCGTTATTATGGGAGGAAACTGCCTAATTATGAAAACGGTTTTTCGTATTCATTTTGACGATGAACAATTTGAGGAGCTTCGCCACCGCATAAGCATGACAAGGCTGCCAAAGCCGATTGAGGGAGATAACTGGTCACTGGGGACGGACGTACAATACCTTTCATCGCTTCTGACATACTGGTGTGACAGCTACGATTGGAAACGGAAGGAGACTGAACTCAACCAATATCCGCAGTTTACCTGTGAACTGGATGGGGTGACGATCCATTTCTTTCATATCCCCGGTTCACGCAGAGACGCCCTGCCGCTGCTGTTGACGCACGGCTGGCTGGACAGCTTCCTCCGCTATGCGAAGGCGTTTCCGTTGCTCTCCGAATTTGACCTTGTAGTGCCCTCTCTGCCGGGCTTTGCCTTTTCAACGCTTCCGCCGAAGGGTTTTCTCAATAACGCCGAGGTTGCGGGGCTTTGGCATAAGCTGATGACCGAAGTGCTTGGGTACAGGGAATACATAGCGTCAGGCGGCGATATGGGCCGAGGTGTGACGTGTTATCTGGCGGCCCGCTATCCGCGAGAGGTCAGGGGCATCCATCTTACAGACGTAGGCTTTGCGGGGGACATTGTGGCGTCGGCGGATGATTCGCTTACACCTTCAGGGCTGGACTATAAGCGCCGCGCACAAGAGTGGACGCGGATGGAGGGAGCCTATATCAACATCAACAGTACCAAGCCCCAAACCCTGGCGTTTATGCTCAGTAATTCTCCGGCTGGGATGGCCGCGTGGATCGCGGAAAAATACCACGCATGGAGCGACTGGCCTCTGCTGTCGATGGATGATCTCTGTGACTGCCTGACCCTCTACTGGATGACCAACACGGCATATACCTCTATCCGTGCCTACCACGGGAACAGTTTTACATTGCCTCCCTTGGGGACAATCACCGTACCGACAGCCATCTCGGTCTTTCCTCACGATGTCCTTCCGGTGCCAAGGGAGTGGGTGGAAAAGCACTATCCCGTGGTCCAATACACCACTATGCCGCGAGGCGGCCATTTCACCGCTCTGGAACAGCCGCGGGAGTTTGCGGAAGACATTACTCATTTTGCTGATATACTGGCAAGTCGTGTGTGAGGGACCTTCTTTTTGAGTTGAACTGAACAACTCGGGATTTGTTTTTAGCGGAAAGGATAAAGAATAAATGGATTTTTCTATTGTTGAAAAAAATTTGAAAGATAGAGGGTATGTAGTAACAATCTTTGAAACAATTGCCGAAGCTGCAAAATATTTAGATGTGCAAATTGATAATCAGACAGTTGGTTTTGGGGGTTCAGTAACGCTTGAACAAATGAAGTTATTTGAAACACTTCAAAGTCATAACACAGTATTTTGGCATCAAAGGATACCGACAGGGAAAACAAATACGGAAGTCAGAGTTGCAGCCAATAACGCTGCAATATATATATCTTCTGTAAACGGATTGGCGGAAACAGGTGAAATAATAAACATCGACGGTAATTGTAATCGGGTAGCTTCTATTTTTTACGGTCATAAAAAAGTATATTTAGTAATTGGTAAAAATAAATTGGAAAAAGATTATGACAGTGCCTTATGGCGTGCCAGAAATATAGCTTCGCCTTTGAATGCCAAAAGAGTTGGTGCTAAAACCCCTTGTGCAATTAAAGGTGATAAATGTTATGACTGTAAGAGTCCAGAAAGAATTTGCCGTGGACTTTCTGTCTTATGGGGTAAACCAATATCAAGCGAATTTGAAGTAATCCTAATCCATGAGGATTTGGGATATTGACAACTTCCAGTTTATCGAGGAGTGGATCAGAGTGAAAACGTACTTTGCAGGAGATAGCCATGAATATCATAAACAAAAATTTAGACGGTGGAAAAGGGTTTGACTGGGGTAAAACATCAAAAGATTATGCCAAATATCGTGATATTTATCCGCAGGAATTTTACAACAAAATCACAGAACGTAAGCTCTGCGTTGACGGTCAGACCGTTCTTGATATTGGCACGGGGACAGGTGTGTTGCCGAGAAATATGTATCGGTATGGTGCGAAATGGATCGGAACGGATATTTCTGAAGAACAGATCGAACAGGCTGTCCTTCTCTCCAAAGGGTTGAATATTGACTATTACACAATGCCGGCAGAAGATTTACAATTCTCCGACAATTCGTTTGATGTCATTACTGCCTGTCAATGCTTTTGGTATTTTGATCATGGGCAGATCATGCCAAAGATATATCGTATGCTTAAACCGAATGGACGAATTCTGGTGTTATACATGGCATGGCTGCCTTTTGAAGATAGAATTGCAAACGCAAGCGAGGCGCTTGTGTTAAAATACAGCCCTGATTGGAGCGGTGCGGGAGAGACGATTCATCCGATAGTTATCCCCGAATGTTATAAGGAACGATTTGAGCTTGTTTACCATGAGGAATATCCTATAAATGCGCATTTTACACGGGAAAGCTGGAATGGCAGGATGAAAGCCTGCCGGGGGATCGGAGCCTCTCTGTCGGAAGATGAGATAAACGCTTGGGAGCAGGAGCATACGAAACTATTATCTGAAATTGCGCCTGATGAATTTGATGTTCTGCATTATGCTGCCATAGCAGAATTGAAAAAGATATAAGTACAAATTCCGGTTTATCTACTAACCGTCTTAACTTTCCTTGATTTTCAAGGCTTTGCGGTATGCTTAACCTTAATATATGTATCCTTTTCCCTTGTTTTTGC
>CANQPM010000038.1 GCA_947625775.1 uncultured Lachnospiraceae bacterium
CACTAAATGGTATTCTTTATCCAGCAGTTTTCCAAAAGCCTCCACGCAGTCATACACATTACGCATCAGACTTACCTCTTTCCCTTTTGAAACAGGAAAAGCCCTGCTTTCGCAGAGCTTTTCCTGACGTTTTCTTTCAACTGCATATGCAAAAATGCATTGCAACCTAGCCAGAATGCGGTAAACGTCAAACCCATTCAAAGCTCGTAAGGCACTGCCCTCTGGCACAACACCTTATGTCAACGCTTTGACTGACACTCAAGTTGTCCGTCTTTATTATTATATTACGACAGGCACGAAAATATGTCAATCAGAATTTTCGGGGGAATACACATCTTTTATAAGTCATTTATGATAATGTCTCAATAAGTCACAAGAGAAAATGTCTCAAATACAGCCGATGCATGGGTGGATATCGGAATGAGCAACATCAATTACCTGTACGCTGTGTCCCGCCTCCTCCGCACCTTTTCGGAACTGCTCCGCCAGCATATTGGAAGATCCATTTTTATTGGGACTGCCTTCTAATATTACAATCTTCATAAAATATCACCAACTCTTTCACATTCTCCTATTTCATTTCTTTTTCCCAGCCACGGATTACATTCAGTTTCATCTCATCAGCGACAGACTCCAGCGCCTTAATCTCATCGGCAGTCAGCTCCACAGCCGCCGCTTTCGCCGCATCCTCGACCTGCGCGACCTTCGTCACGCCGATAATCGGAAGCGTGCCTTTTGCGATTGCCCATGCCACAGGAATCTGCGCAACCTTTACACCATGAGAATCAGCAATGTCTTTCATAACAGCTACGATTTTTTCAATCTGCGGCAGAAGCGGATTATAGGTTTTTCCTCTTTCGGAATCTGCAGGAAGCGGATGAGCCGTATCATATTTGCCGGACAATGCTCCCTGCTCCAATACCATATGTGGGTTTGTCACCGTTCATCGCGCCGATCACCGTGATCGGCATAGGATAAAGTGCAAGCTTGGAACCAATATTTTTCTGATCGGACAGGGAAAAAATATGTGGTATTCTGTCGAATAAAAAAATACCGCTCTCCCGTGAAGGATTGCGGTACTTATCAAAACAATATGATGATTTTCTTTCGGCAGATTTCCTGCCTCTGCCCATAATATTCCCATGGCAGCCTCCCTTTTCAGGGAGTATGCAACAGGCATTTCCATATTCTCCCAAAAGATTTTTTCATTTTCAATTTGTCAATCATCCTATAGTTATTCTCTAAGTCTTTCATAACCACTTCCTTAGACTGTATATAGCAATCTATGAAAGCATCTTTAATAATTCTTCCTTTTGATTTTGCAGATTCTTAAATTCAATATTCGATAATATTGCTCGGAACTCTTTCCGAGTCTTATCATCAGATGCAGATAACGCCGTCTTGAGTTCTTCGAGATGATTTTTCAACAGTCCTCCTGTGAGATGCATCTTTCCATACATTTCTCCATTGGGCTTAACGTATGCAAAAGATTCCAGCAATTTATGCATACCATCTTTTCCATAAAAGCATGCTATGTTAATGACCATATCTGCTAACGCTGACATCAACGTATCATAATTTAATGTGTCGTCAAAAAGCTCCATTAGTTTAGGTATGCACTCTATCTCGAAATATCCCGGATCTTTTACCAATTCATCTAATGAATCATAAAAATCACTATACTCATCTGTCCAATCATCCCCGTCCTCATCAAACATTGGTATCTCACAAGTATATATCTTTCTAATAAGCTCCATTGTTTCATTCAAATTATCTAATTTCATAAAACTCCTTTCTCTGCTTAATATAGCAGTTAAAAACTCACTGATTTCTTTTTGTTATCTTCTTATCCGTTTTTAAAACCTTCCATGTTTCATTTTGCCATATAAGTCTTTTAAGTTCTTATTATCAAACACCAGTTTATCCTCATATGTAAGACTATTATATAATGCATAATCATAAGGTCTGTTTGACTGATTCAGCCCATTAGTAAAAGTTTGATCATGTATTTTTGTGGGTACATTAACGCAAGCTCCTTCTTGGTACGGAATACTTGTAGGAAGATTATTGGCAGCAGGCGTATGATGTTTTTCATAAGAGGTTCCATACTCATCCTTCCATAATAATGACTTCAATTCATACAGAAACCCAGATTTTTTCATTGTCTGTTCAGTTTTCACGCAAATGTGCCATATCCCCGACCATAATATGCATTTATCGCTTCTGTCAATTTACTGTCTGACAGCGAATACGGCTGTATGCCCATTCCTCCACACAGACAGAAAAATCTTTTACGCTGCCGAATTATTCACTCCTACACCAAAAGTTTTTTTATAGATATATCATCTATAAACTTCAATAAATCTTCATATTGATTAAATTTTATGCGACTGCTCCTACAAGAAACATAATCATACTTTTTTTTATACTTTTTGTCTTTTCCCATTAAGCTACTCCTTTCTACAATGTATGCATTACCATCGTCATGTAGTGCACATGTAATATTTTTCTCACGGATAGATGCCAAGACCAATTTGCAATAACTATTCTCTGGTAATCGAAAAACGTATTCATACATTGGCTCTTCATCCTCATAAACCGTCAAAACAATAAAATTAATTTCAAAACCAATGCAAAAAATCCGCTTATCATTACTTAAATATATTACCTGAAAATATTCTTTATTTTCAAAATATTCTTTTGCCTCCATTTCACTTATATATTTACTCAGATTTAGTTTCCAGTGATTAAATGGCCATTCTACTGTATAGATTACATCACATTTTTTATAATCAATCATATTTATCGTCAAGCAGATTTTGTCTTAACTCCTCACTTCCTTTCATAACTCTTTAACATCAGGCGTTTACGAAACGCCTAAAACCACATAAATACATCAATTTTTTCTATAAAAAACACCCCTCACTGATTTATGGTACAATAGAACTGCCGCAACCATTAACCAATCCACCAATAAGGAGATGTACTTATATCATAACACATACCCCACTCTTTTTTGTAAGATATCTTTTCAGATTGCCAGAATTATTTTTGATAATTATAAACCTAAATTTCTTTCCCTGTTACAGCTTATTTTCTCTATCCCTACCGTTACTCTGCTAATCATCTTCTTTAAGTTCTCCGCTGTTTTTCCTGCCATTATCCAGCAGTTCAAAACGCAGGTTTTCTACATCATAACGGTTCTCCTGCACATTGCCGCTCTCGGTCTCCACCCTCGTCTGCTGATGGCGGCTGTTATAGGAAAACAGTCTGATGCCCGCAGGACTCTTTTCTTCTACTATACCGCCTTGCCTGTCATATGTAAACTGATTTTTTCCGTTACTGTTCAGATGGAACATAGAGGTCAGTTACTACGAGCAGAAAACATTCTGGTCACGGTGCAGCTATATGGTACGCAGCCGCAAAGGGATTGAAATGCTGGTGAATCTGATTAACATCACTTACTGCGCAATGAAGCTGCTCCCATATCAGGATAAGGTTTTTTCAGAATACCGTGCGGAAAGTGTACAGGAATTCCGTTTTGCCATCAGCAGACAGATTCAGGAACGGGTGTTTTGTGCCACTTTCGCGAAAAATATCGAAACCCACATAAAATCAAATGCTATAATGAATGCCTTAAAACAACTTATGCAGAAGCAGGGATTTCATTTGTAAAGTTGTAAAGTCGTGTTAATGTAGATTGTGCTAGACAGTATATTCTTTCAAATCGAAAATATATTTGTTATTTTCATAATCAAACCTACTTTCTATATTTTTGAGTTCAAAATTAAAGGTCTTAGAACACCAATTAAGCATTGCTACTACCATAGCTTCTTCTTGATAATAGCATAAGCTGTATTGCAAGCTACATATTTGAATAACGGTATTATTATGAAATGGGCTATTAGAGATTATGTTGGCTCCCACCATCTTAATTGCCTTGAAAATTGATTCTCTATCTTCTTTACAAAATACTTCATTCTTAATTAAAGGTTCTTTACAAAATGAAAGATATACCCCATCATATACAGCTGAGCGGCGGTAGATAATATGACAGGCAAAGCCATGGTCAAAAGCAGCGACCATACAGGCTTTGTGCCCATTTTGTTCTCGGTGGTTGTTTCCATATTGATTTTCCTTGAGCTTTCGCGCATTATTATAACAGCGGGGAAGGCGAAACACTCCCCCTTTCAAATATTAAGCTCCTTTTTTATCTGATGCAAATATCCTTCTAATTCTTCTTTTGTCTGTGGCTCTTTTTTGATAAACTCCTTAATAGTTCTCATCAAATAATCATAAAATTTTCTGTTATCAACAAATACCATAGTATCTTGTTCTACCGCAGGTTTCCAAAAATATAATGTTACACATCCTTCCCTATAATCTTCATCATTAGGGTCAAATGAACATGAAATATACTCGTTTCCCTGCCCCTTATATTCTGCCATTCTTTTAACAGCGCTTATTTGCAGCTTATCTAAAAACCAAATGCTTTTTATGTAGTAGTTTAAATACTTGTCTACATCATTTGATACTTGCATTTTCTTAACCTTCCAAGCTGTACGTCCTACCGGAAATATCCCAGCAAAGCATTGAAGTTTTTTTAATCTCCATAACAGCAATCTGTCTGTTTGTCATATTACCACCCCCTCGTTTGTGATTTCATTGCATCACATCATTGAATTAAAGTCAATGATTTTTAATCATTATTTTTTGATTTACCTCCAAAAGTTACACAAAGATTGAAAAATTCATAAAAGAATGTTAAAATAAATCATTGTGAAATTTAAAATTCGGAGGTTTCCCTTTATGATAATACTCGTAATTGACGCACAGGGCGGCGGAATCGGGCGGCAGCTTGTGTCGTCCATCAAACAGGCGCTGCCGAATGCCGAAATACTGGCAGTCGGAACTAATGCGGCGGCAACTGCCGCAATGTTAAAGGCTGGGGCTTCTTCTGCCGCAACCGGTGAAAACGCAGTCGTTGTCTGTTCAAGAAAGGCGAATGTTATCGTCGGCCCCATAGGGATTGTCATAGCGGATTCCATGCTCGGAGAGATCACTCCTAAAATGGCTCTCGCTGTGGCACAGAGCAACGCAAGGCGCATACTTATTCCGTTCAGCCATTGTGACAATATCATTACAGGAACAGAAACGGCAAGCACAACAGAGCTGATTCAAAAAGCTGTTGCAGAAGTGCAAAAATTGTGCGGGGCATCTTGACAAACTCCGCATAAGCGCGCTATAATTTTGATAGTTCAGCAGAAGCTGGCAATCGGCACAGAAGTGTTTTGAAGATTTTCTTTTTGAATGGCGTACTCTGAAGGTATGTGTTTTCTCTGAAGAGAGATAACGTATGCCTTTTTTGTTTGGCATACGAATCATCAAAAATTTATGATTTAGGAGGATTAAACAATGGCATGTTTTCTTGTTCCGGCGGCTGAAGCTGTCGTTACCACAATCGCTGCAAGGGTGATGAAATCAAAAGAGGTGAATCCCGAAACCGTAAAAGTACATATTGACGGAGATGGGATTATCGAAGCTGAAAAACTTCCCTTTTCCAGAAAGCTTGGCTGGCTTAACAAGCTGCTGTGGGGCGGTTCTGGACTTTTGGCGTTTGAGCATATCTGGCACGGGGAAGTCGTTCCGTGGTTCCCGTTCCTTACGGCAGTGTCCAATCCCGCTGATGTGGCAGAGATGCTGCAAGAAATGTCAACCGTAGGCGTTGCGATGGCGGTTTTGGTAACTGCTGTTTGGGCAGGTATGCTTGCAGTAAGCTCTGCTATTGAAAAGAAAGCACAAAAAGCACTGCCCGACGAAAGCTAAAGGCAGGGGGATCATAAAATGACTTTACTTACTACTGTTTTCGCCGCCGTTATCTGCACTGTCCTCTGGTATAAGGGCGCGCCGAAAAGCGAGATGAAGATTGGTGTACTCTGCTGGCTGTATTGGGGAGCTTCCCTGATGTGGCTGGTCGATGCAATCTTCGAGTACGCGGAGCTTCACGAAAAATACTTTACCCCCGCTCCGGCGGATATGCTCAATGATTTCTATCTTGGACTTTCCGTGGTTGCCCTAGGTCTTGTCATCTGGCTGATTGTTCTTTTGGTAAAAGATCCAAAAGGCGTTGTAAAGGCGGCGCTTTTTCGCAGGAAAAATTAACATAGTGTGGAAAGCGGTTCTGACGTATTTGACAGAATCGCTTTCCGTTGTTTGGAGTGAGCATAAATGCAAAGTGAAACAAAGAAAATTTTAGAGTCTGTTCAAAACGGTTCTATTTCGGCAGACGAGGCGCTCGTCCGCCTAAAAACACTGCCGTTTGACGATCTGGGTTATGCAAAGGTCGATTTTCACCGTGAAATCAGGCAGGGTGTTCCCGAGGTCATTTACGGTGCGGGCAAAACGCCGAAACAGATTGTCGGCATTATGGATGCTATGCTGAAAAACGGACAAAGGCAAATCCTGATTACGCGTCTTTCAAGGGAAGCTGCTGATACCGTTTCAAAATCCTATTCTCTCACCTATCAGGAAAACGCACGGCTCGGATATTATGGTTCCATTCCGAATCCCGATGGAATCGGAACGATTGTTGTCGCCACGGGAGGCACAAGCGATATTCCCGTTGCGGAAGAAGCGGCGCTCACGGCGGAGTTTTTCGGGAACAGGGTGGTCCGCCTTTTTGACGTCGGCGTGGCGGGACTTCACAGACTGCTCGCCCATAAAGAAGAAATTATGAGCGCCAGCGTGATTATAGCCATCGCTGGAATGGAGGGGGCGCTCGCCAGCGTAATCGGCGGACTTGCCGATTGTCCTGTGATTGCTGTCCCGACCAGCGTAGGATATGGGGCGGCGTTCGGCGGATTATCCGCTTTGCTATCAATGCTCAATTCCTGTGCCAGCGGAGTATCCGTCGTCAATATTGATAACGGCTTCGGCGCGGGATATCTTGCAAACATGATAAACCATATGGAGGTAAAAAAATGAGGACACTTTATTTGGACTGCGGAATGGGCGCTGCGGGAGATATGCTGACTGCCGCGCTGCTGGAACTCCTGCCCGAACCAGATCGATTTGTAGACAAGCTGAATACGCTCGGAATCCCTGACGTAGAATTTCGCAGGGAAAAAGCAATCAAGTGCGGCATCACTGGCACACATATGTCTGTTCTTGTTCAGGGCGAGGAAGAAAGAGCAGAGGATTACGGACACGAGCATGGTCATGAATATACGCACGAACACGAACATGAGCATACACACGAGCATGAACATATACACGAATATGAACATACACACGAACATGAGCACAAACACGAACATGAACATACGCACGAGCATGAACACGGACACCACCATCACAGCGGGATGCACGAGATTGAACATATCGTTGCGGATTTGAAGCTTCCCGAAAAAGTTGAAAAGGATGTCCTTGCGGTTTACGGACTGATTGCCGAGGCGGAAAGTCATGTGCATGGAGTTCCCGTTTCCGACATTCACTTTCACGAAGTCGGCACAATGGACGCGGTTGCAGACATTACGGCGGTCTGCCTTTTGATGAATGAGCTTGCGCCAGATGAAGTGATATGCTCTCCCATTCACGTAGGGAGCGGTCATGTCAAATGCGCTCACGGAATCTTACCTGTCCCAGCGCCCGCAACGGCATTCATTCTACAAGGCGTACCCACTTATGGGGGCGGTATCAAGGGGGAACTGTGTACCCCTACAGGCGCTGCCCTGCTCAAATATTTTGTCAAACATTTCGGCGATATGCCCGTGATAAAAACACAGGCAATCGGTTACGGAATGGGAAAAAAGGATTTTGAAACTGTGAACTGCGTCCGCGCCATATTCGGCGAAGGCGAGGATAAAACAGACACCGTCTTAGAGCTTTCCTGCAATGTGGACGATATGACAGCCGAGGAGATCGGCTTTGCAATGGATCGCCTTTTTGAAGGCGGTGCAAACGAGGTCTTTACCATTCCAATCGGTATGAAAAAATCCCGTCCTGGCACATTACTTCGGATTATGTGCAAAGAACAGGATCGGGAAAAAATGCTGCATCTGATTTTCAAATACACTTCTACCATCGGAGTGCGGGAAAAAGTGACACATCGGTACATTCTTGACCGTCGGATTGAAACGGTGGAAACTCCATACGGAAAGGTTCACCGCAAGATTTCATCAGGTTATGGTGTGTCACGCGCAAAATATGAATATGAAGATCTCGCGCAAATTGCGCATAGGCAGGCTCTCAGCATTGAAGAGGTGAAAAAGCTTCTTGAAGATGTATAATGAATCAGCTTAAAAAGCAGGAGGAATTGGACTTTTGAAAAAACGGAGTGATAAAAATTATGGATATGCTGCATAAAAAGCTGGAACATTTAAAAGAATATCTGATTGATCTGGAAAGCGTTGCCGTTGCTTTTTCATCGGGCGTCGATTCCGCTTTTCTTTTGAAAACGGCGCACGATGTACTTGGCAAAAATGCTGTTGCCGTTACAGCCAAATTGCATTCTTTTCCAAAATGGGAAATGACAGAAGCCGTCACATTCTGTCAAGGCGAAGGCATCGACCAGATTATCGTGGAGATAGATGAGTTTAGTGTAAAAGGATTTCGCCAAAATCCGCCCGACCGCTGCTATCTTTGCAAGCGGGCTTTGATGGGAAAAATACGGGAGGCAGCAGAAAAGCGTGGCATCCGCTATATCGCAGAAGGTTCCAATATGGATGACGTTGGTGATTACAGACCAGGGATGAAAGCCATAACAGAGCTTGGAATCAAAAGTCCGCTGCGGGAAGCTGGGCTGACGAAAGACGAAATTCGCAGGCTTTCCCATGAAGTGGGACTTCCGACTTGGGATAAACCGTCTTATGCCTGTCTTGCTTCCAGATTTGTTTATGGCGAGGAAATTACCGAAGAAAAACTTTCAATGGTAGAGAAGGCGGAAGAAAAGTTATTTTCTCTCGGATTTCGTCAGGTGCGTGTGAGAATTCACGGGAAGCTTGCAAGAATTGAAATAGAAAAATCTGAGTTGAATAAGTTTTTAGCCTCCGGGACAATGGAGCAAATCGCATGTTACTTTCACGAGATAGGCTTTCTGTATGTAACCTTAGACTTGGACGGCTATCGTATGGGTAGCATGAATAAGGCACTCGAATTATGATAAACGTAAGGTAAATGCCCTGCTCGATTTGCGGTTTTGCATTCGGGCAGGGCTTTTTTGTGTCCCTACCTGTTTCTCAGTCAAATTGCGCTGCGCAGTCTTTCAGCCTTGTAATAACGTTAATCTGCTGAGGACATGCACGCTCACACTGACCACAGGCGATACAGTCGGATGCGCGTCCACCATTCTTTACTGCTTCTGTGTACTGGCGTCTGCCTTCCTCCAGCTGTCCCCATACAAGCTGTTGATTGCGGGCGGCAAAAATCTCTGGAATTGCAATCTTTTTCGGACATCCCGCCGTGCAGTAATGACAGGCGGTACAGGGAATGGATTTTACGCCAGTCATGATTTCCTGTGCTTTGCGGACGGTCGCCTGTTCTGCACTGTCCAAAGGCTTGAACTCTTTCATGTAGGAGAGATTATCCCTCATCTGGTCTATGTTGCTCATGCCGGACAGCACCGTAATGATTCCGTCAAGGGATGCGGCATAACGGATCGCCCAAGATGCAAAGGAAGCGTCCGAATCAGCTTCCCGGAATACTTTTTGTACTGCCGTGGGTGGGTTTGCCAACGCGCCGCCTTTGACTGGCTCCATTACCACAATGGACTTGCCGTGGCGTCTGGCGACTTCGTAATTCTCACGGGCTGTCACATCGGGATTTTCCCAATCGGCATAATTGAGCTGGAGCTGCACAAACTCGGCATCCGGGTGGGCGGTGAGCAGTTCGTCCAGAATATCCGGCGTGGCATGGAAAGAAAAGCCCCAATGCCGTATCAGCCCTTTTGCTTTCTGCTCCTTCACAAAATCCCAAATGTGGTATTTGTCATAGGTTTTGTAGTTCCCCGCCTGCAGAGCATGGAGCAGATAGTAATCTGCTTGTGTCAAGTAAGGAATAAAAAAAATTTCATTTTTTTGCGAGCCACAGGCAAAGCCTGCCTATGGCTCATATTTTACCATTACTTTTCGTAAATTGGAACAGGTATTCATGTGATAATTTCAGTCTCAAATGGATTGCCGACTTTCCATACAATCTCTATCGCATCTGCCCCATAGACAACAACCTTATCAATCAGCGCTTTTAACCTCTCCTTATCAAAGGACTCCAGAACGGAAAGCTCTGCCAGTTCTATGTCTGGTATTTCCTCCAGCTTTGATACTGTCTGCATACTGTCCAGTTCTGCTTGTGCCTCACTCTTGATCTGTTCCAGTTCTTCCATTCTTGCCTTGCCCTTATCAATCCGTGTAACATAATCTTCTCTGGTGAGTGTTCCTGCCTTATACTGTTCATACAGACGCATCTTTGTGTCCTTCCATCGTGCTATCTCTTTTGCACTGTCAGCAGCCGTTGTTTCGAGAACTGTCCTCCGGTCATTCTTTTGTGCCTTTCTGCGGATATTCTTTGCTTCTATCAGCATATCCGCCATTCCCCTTACCTGACACAAGACTGCATCTTCAAGCTCTTTTATCCTGATGTTTGTCCTTTGACAGTCATTCTCTGACTGCTGTGTGCCAGTTATGCAATAATATTTATCGTTTATCCTGTTCCTGTGTTTCAGGGTTTTTCCACAGTACCCACAGATAAAGAAAAGATCTTTCTTACCTGCCGCTTTCCTGTTCACACTAAGGCCAACAATATTCGCATTTGCCTTGTCAAAAAGTTCCTTAGACACAAGGGCTTCATGCTGATTTTCTACGACAATCCATGTTTCCCTCGGCTGCTCTACCCGCTTTTTGTTGGTATCCATTCCGCATTTTGCCCTGTTCCAGAACATTGTGCCGAGATACGTTTCGTTTGTAATAATATCTTTCACCGCACTGTTATCCCACTTCTTTATCTTTACATGCGGCTGTTTATCTGGAAAGTTGTCTCCTTTCAGCTTGTGGTACATATACCTTGTAGGTATCTCTGCCTCATTAAGCCGCCTTGCGATTTCCGCATGGTTTAACCCGTCAGCAGCCATTTGAAAGATTTTTCGGACAACCCAAGCTACGTTTTCGTCAATCAGCAGTTCGTGCTTATCTTCCGGGTTTTTCCG
>CANQPM010000039.1 GCA_947625775.1 uncultured Lachnospiraceae bacterium
ACAGAGTGCGCAGCAGATAGGATTTCCCGCAGCGGCGCACTCCCGTGATAACTTTCACCTGTCCGTCCCATGCGTAACCAATTAGCTGTTTCAGATATGCGTCCCGTTTGATTTCCATATAATCCCCCATTCTAGACTTTTCATTATTTCCATTGATAACTTCATCATATTATTATGCTAGTTCGCAATCATATTATACATAATCTTAAAGGAAAAATCAAGAACTATGTTGAGAAGTAAGTCATATTCCAAAACTGTGCAGTCACACAGCGCCAGATGAAAAGGATGCTCAAAAAGATCAAAAAATTCAATGAGCGTCAGATAAGCGGTACATCACTTGCACGCAGCAGGTCAACGGCTGTTACGGCGCTGCATGAGTATTCGCTGTATGAGCTTGTCGAGGAGGATGTACCGGAAACTGTTACCGATTCACAGGGAAATAAAACCACTATTTATGTTGACAAATATGACTGGGTAGAGTATTCGGATTATGATACGGAAATAGTATATTCCTATGATTCTGCCGAAATAGAAAAGCTGTATACCATAGACTGGCAGGTTGTCTATGCGCTGCTTGTCATGAAAGCGTCATCAGGAAACCACATATGGTATGAATCAAGTGACGCATCAGACGACAATGGAGTCGTGGCATTCTGTATTGACTGCGGGCGGGGACTTGACGGTGAAGGGGATTGTCCCGTCTGCGACAGCAATGATTCCGAAGACCTTGAAAATGACAGCAGGAACAGGATTCTGGTTGAGGTAACTGAAAAGGCAGATTCAGCCGATGCAATAGCAGACTATATTTTTTGATGTTGAAATCGCCTAATGATTAAATTTACGCATAATTTAGGAATAAATTATGCGAATTTGGAGTGAAATATTGATTATTGCCTAAAGAGGTGGTATAATTAGGCGAAAAGAGAGGATTTAGGCGAATGCGAATTTTTAATTATGCTAATTTAAAAAATCACAGGTGGGATTCGGAAATTCTTGGATTGGTAGCACAGATCCATGAGTTTAAAGGAAAACAGGAATTATATTTTAAGCAGAAACCGGCCACACTGGAAAAACTGGTCGAAATAGCAAAAATACAAAGTACTGAGGCTTCCAATAAAATTGAAGGCATTGTTACGACAAGCACCCGACTTCAGCAGCTTATTATGGAAAAGACGACACCAAGAAATAGAGATGAAGAAGAAATTATGGGGTATCGGGATGTTTTAAATACAATCCATGAGAGCTATGAATATATCCCGATTCGTTCCTCTTATATTTTGCAGCTCCACAGGGATTTATATCAATATTCACAAAAGGATATCGGAGGAAGGTTTAAGAATACGCAGAATGTGATAGCTGAAAACCACCCGGATGGAACCCAGACAGTGCGATTTACCCCTTTGGCTCCTTATGAGACACCAGGGGCAATCGATTCCATCTGCGACAATTTCAATCAGGCAATAGATGCCTGCATAGTAGATCCGCTAGTATTGATTCCGATTTTCATCAATGATTTTCTATGCATCCATCCATTCAATGACGGAAATGGCCGAATGTCCCGACTGCTCACCACACTCCTTCTATATCGGTGCGGGTATATTGTTGGGAGATATATCAGCTTGGAGAGTAAAATAGAAAAGACTAAGGAAAATTATTACGATGTATTGGAGCAGTGTGGGAATGGTTGGCACGAGAATAAAAACGATCCGGCACCATTTATAAAATATATGCTTGGAATTGTGCTGGCAGCTTATAGAGATTTTGAGACTCGAATCAGTCTTGTGAATGATAAACTGCCCGCAATAGAAATGGTCAGAAAAGCAGTTTGTGAAAAAATCGGTAAATTTACGAAGAGTGAGATCATGGAACTTGTGCCGTCCCTGTCTAAGGCTTCCGTAGAAAATTCGTTGACACAGTTGATGAAGGATGGGGTTATTGACAGGCATGGAAAAGGAAAAGCGACATTCTATACAAGGGCAGATGTGTAGAAAAATAACAAGTCCGATTTTGGGATACTTGATGCGATAGACTGATTTTATTAAAGGAAAGAAGGGAGACGCCTATTCGATTGCTTTACCTATACCAATGTACGTCAACTTGTGCCGAAATATCGAAGTAGTAAGAACATCTATTACGTTTTTACTACGATTTACTGCTACAACTTGTCGCATTTTGCACAGTTTTGGTATTACCGTGGCAAACGAAAAGTATATTATCTGCCAACGGCAAAATATTTAAAAATTTGTTTGTACAAATTGCGTAACATGTATAGTATTACACAAAAACAATCTTACACGTTAAACTTGAATATAACATAATTAAGCAGTAAAATACAATTATTTGTCCTAATCTGTAACTTTTAGATATTTCATTTCAGATATATTGATGTATTCGTTAAACGTGCCTTTTGCGAATAGTTATCTGCTCCCATTCATTCCCAAGCGCAAAACCGCAGCTGTCCATATTATTTCCTATGCGACGATTGTTCCTCCGTTTGGATGCATGACCTGACCTGTCATATAAGAAGCATCCTCTGACGCCAAAAACACATAACATGGCGATACTTCGCAGGGCTGTCCCGCGCGCATCATCGGCACCTGTGATGTCTTGCGCCCAAAGGTCGTGACCTCCTCTGCCGAAAAAGACGCCGGAATCAGCGGTGTCCAAATTGGTCCTGGCGCAACTGCGTTCACGCGGATTCCCTGTTCTGCGAGCGACAGCGAAAGAGACCTTGTAAGCGCGATTATTGCCCCTTTGGTCGCACTGTAATCAATTAAATCCTTATTTCCCTGAAACGCCGTGACAGATGCCGTGTTAATGATGCTGCTTCCTTTTTTCAGATGCGGAAGGACTTCCTGAATCATATAAAAATATGATATTATATTATTTTCAAATACCAGATGGAGCTGTTCTGGTGATATGTCAAGTATGCTGCGCTGGATAAACTGGACTGCGTGATTATTGACGAGAACGTCAATTTTTCCAAAGCATTCCAATGTCTTTTCCACACATTTTTTTACAAAACATCGATCCTTCAAATCGCCCTGCAGCAGCAGACAGCTTCCACCCAGCTCATGTATGCGCCTCTCTGTATTATGCGCGTCCTGTTCTTCATTATAGTAGACAATCACAACAGCTGCTCCTTCTTTTACAAAGTCATAAGCCGTCGCTCTTCCGATGCCGCTATCGCCGCCTGTTATTATGGCTACTTTGTTTTCCAGCCTGCGCCCGCAACGCGTGCGGTCGGATATCGGCCGCGGCTGCATAACGCATTCCAGTCCCGGCTGCATTTCCTGATGCTGCGGGGGGAACGAAAGCGGAATATCCTCACATATCGTGACACTTCCATAATTACCGTATGAATCCATTTTTTCTACTCCTGTGCGTTGTATAATACCATTGATACTATATGCAATTCGCAAAACGGATGTGAATTTCGCAAGAATTTTGGCAGTACACTAACACAATATTGTTTCCCAAAAATAAGAAACAATGGAAAAATCTCCAAAAAGCAGTTAAGGCTGGATATCAAAGACTGACATCAATTTTCTAAAAGTGTCCTGTCCGTCAAGGCAGGTATCTGTCAAATAGCCCTTTTCACGCTCCCACTCCGAAAGACCACGGTAATAAAACAGCTTTTTTGTGTCCTCGATGATAAATGGAACAATGCCATAATGCAGACATTCCTTGAACGCAATCAGCCTGCCGACTCTTCCGTTCCCATCCTGAAATGGGTGTATGCGCTCAAATTCATAGTGGAAACAGATAATGTCGTTTATGCTTACATTATCAATCGCCTTGTATTTTGACAGAAGCGTATTCATGCGTGCGGGAACCTCATTCGGTTTTGCTGTTTCATGTCCGCCGACCATGTTGGCTTTCCTTTTGTAGTCACCTATGGCAAACCATTCAAAAGATGAATCCTTAGTGCTTTGTTTCAAAATTCGGTGCAGCTCTTTGATAATATCCTCAGTGAGGGGCTCTTCCGCGCAGTCAATTACATAGTCAATCGCCCGAAAATGGTTGACTGTTTCAATGATATCATCGACGGGAACGTCTTCTGGCGCATTAATTGTGTTTGTTTCAAAAATAAGCCTTGTCTGGTCTTCGCTGAGTTTGCTGCCCTCTATGTGGTTGGAATTATATGTCATGCGTATCTGAAGCTCATGGTAAATCCCGCCCGGCATATGAATGCTTTTCTCGTCGCGGAGCGTTTGCAGCAGGACATTATCTGAGACAAATCGACAGAGCCCGTCTGCAGGACAGCCAAGAAAATCGGCAATTTTTTTCAGCACGCTGTCCGCGATTTTCTCTCCGCGCCCTATTTTTGCAACAGTTCTGGAGGAAATGCCAAGCTCTGTTGTAAGCGCAGTCCTCGTAAGATTTCTTTCCGACAGCATAAGCAGCAGATTAGAATATGAATACATACTTCCACCCTCTCTATTTCCCTTTACTTATCATATCCAAATAGACCCAAAAAGTAAAGGCATAATTTAAAAATAAAGAAAAAAGTAAAGGTAAACGCTTATATATTATATATGGATAATGACATTGGCATAAGCCACACAAAATGCAGGTTGCATATGGCGGGGTGAGCAATGTATAATATATGTTGTCGGATGTTCAGATTATTTATGTTCTAAATATGAAAAAATTGATATATCAGGCATATGGCAGGCAATTGTGGCACATGTCTGATAATTGGAGTATATGCAATGAAGATTACAATAGCAATGGATTCATTAAAGGGAAGCCTGTCTTCGCTGGAAGCCGGGCATGCTGCCGAAAAGGGCATAAAAAAGGTGTATCCTGACGCGGATATTTCTGTCCGCGCTCTTGCAGACGGCGGCGAGGGAACAGTGGAGGCTCTTGTCTGCACAATGGGCGGAAAACTTCAAACAATAACGGTAACAGGACCGCTTGGAAAGCCCGTATCTTGCAGCTACGGCATCTTATCTGACACAAGTACGGCGGTTATAGAGATGTCTGGCGCCGCAGGCATTACTCTGGTGCCGAAGGAGCTGCGCAATCCTATGAACGGCTGCAGCGCCGTTTACGGTCCGCAGAAGGGAGCTTCACCTGAAATAATACGCGATATGGACAGATGGCTTTCCAGATACGCGCAGATTGCAGCTATGACAGGACGCAGCGCTAATCCTAACATGTCAGGGGCAGGCGCTGCGGGAGGTCTTGGCTTTGCGTTTATGGCCTTTACCAATGCTGTCTTGGAATCGGGTGTCAAAATCATTCTGGAAGAAACACATTTAGAAAATTATATAAAAAATGCGGATATTGTCATAACAGGCGAAGGCAGGCTCGACGGTCAGACTGCAATGGGAAAAGCTCCTGTCGGCGTGGCGCGGCTTGCAAAGAAATTCAAGAAGCCTGTTTTGTGCTTTGCGGGGTGCGTTGGAGAAGGAGCCGCAACCTGCATTAACGAAGGAATAGATGCTTTTTTCCCGATTTTGCGGAATGTGGTGACGTTGGATGAAGCTATGGCAAGGGAAAATGCGGAGCATAATATGGCTGCGACTGTAGAACAGGTATTCCGTGCAATAAAAGTGATATAAGTCACCTATTTTCTATACTAAAACTCCAAACTATCCGCATTGAGCAGAAAGTATTTCATCCCCATGATTACAAATCCCTCCTCATTTCTCCATGGCTTTTTCGTTCCATTCACTATAACGATTTTCTTAAATGAGTCAGGAATATTTCGGAGTGAATTAAGCTCTTGTGTCTGCTTTTCCTCAGAGGTCATATCATAAGCTACCTGAATATAATATCTCTGACTGCCCTGGTTCACCACAAAATCGACCTCTAACTGCTTATGAACTCTCTTTCCCTCACTATTCTTTGCAAATACATCAACAACACCGACATCCACATTGTAACCACGCATACGTAACTCATTATAAACAATATTCTCCATAATATGGATAGGCTCCTGCTGTCTGAAGTTCAGTCTGGCATTTCTAAGTCCAACATCAGAAAAATAGTATTTCAGATTTGCCCCTACATATTTCCTACCCTTAATATCATACCTATCCGCCTTAGAAATCAAAAATGCCTCTGCTAAACAATCAATATGGTTGGATATGGTTTTATTGCTATAATTGATACCTCGTTCACTTTTGAAAGTATTTGATATTTTTGTTGGGTTAGTAGGCGCTCCTATGGCGGAAGCAAGAATATCTACCAGAGTGCCTATTTCATCAACATTTTGAATCCTGTTCCGCTCTACCACATCCTTGATATAAACATTGGTAAAAATGTTTTTAAGATACTCAGCCTTTTGGCGTTCAACAGAAAACTGCGCCACCTGCGGTAAACCGCCGTATATCATATATTCTTCCCAAGCATCATCATAGTCCCCATCAAAGGCCGCATAAAACTCTGCAAAGGACAACGGATAAATCCTGATTTCATCTCCTCTGCCCCTAAATTCAGTTACAATATCGCTGGATAAAAACTTAGAATTACTGCCAGTTACATACGCATCAATATTGCCAATACGGAGCAAACTGTTCAGCACTTCCTCAAATCGCGGCATAAACTGTACTTCGTCCAAAAGCAGGTAATACTTCTTGTCATCTTTTATTGCAGCTTTAATATACTGATAACACTTCTTTTGCTCTCTAAGCTCCTCATTTTCAATGCCATCTAAAGCAATCTCAATGATATGGTCGTCATCTACACCACTCTCTAACAAGTATTTTTTAAACAGCACAAATAGCAGGAATGATTTGCCGCATCTCCTGATTCCCGTAATAATCTTAATCATTCCATTATTTTTTCGTATCTTTAACTGCTCAAGGTATGAGTCTCTTTTAATCTCCACAGCTTCACTCCTTGTTTTTGTGCATTGCACGTTTTTTAGTAATATTATTTTACCGCTAAAATATCTTTAATTCAATAGCCATTATGTATTTTTATTCTATCGTAACAAATCCAATAATGTATATTCACCCTTCCGAACTTTTGATACTTCATGATACTTCTTTATTGCCGCTACAAGAACTGTTGGATTGCTAAAATAGTCCTTCACAAAATCATATGACTTTACCTCTGCCATTTTCAGATCCTCTTTACAAAAACTACTTGGTTTCTTCCCGGATTTTTTGAATTCCTTGTACTTATCTTCATTAAAAATAATTAGCATCTCAATTTCTGGTGCCGTAATAACATTTATAACATCCACCTTACCGGCATATGCCTTACTTAGCTTGAAATTTTCACGTCTTGAATCAAGAATCCTTATTATAGAAATCTTATCCTTAAACCCTTTTCTCAAGTACTTTTCTTCAAATTTCCTGCCTTCCCTGCAGCGGATTACCTCTTCCTCAATCATCTCTTCTCTGGAAAAGATTAGCAGACTATGATCAAGGAGTATATCTATGATTGCATTTTCAGCTGAACCCTCACAGATACACGCCTTATATCTTGCTAATTCCATAGGCGCCTCCTAAACAAGAGCTGCAGCAATACTTTTCTTTAGCTGCATGTATGCCTCGTATGTTGGAGTCGTTCCTTCAAGAAAACCGCTTTGATATGCGTCACTCTTTTTAATGTCATTTCTTTTCAATATATTGGACAGATTCTCTACCGTAATGCCATTGCAATTTCTAGTAATAAATATACCATCATTGCGGTCATATTCATCCAACAGCTCTGGATAATGTGTTGAAAAAATAAGCGATCCACCATTCTTATTTAAATTGCTGTCCATAAAGAAACGCATCAGAGTTGTAACAATTTCTTTATTAAAATGGTTCTCCACTTCATCTACAACAATATATCCACCACTTTGTAATACTTCCTGCGCCAAAGTAAAGGTTATCATACCTTTAACGGTACCTGAAGAAAAATAATTATTGAGTTCCACTGGATTATTAAGAATGATTTCCTCTTTTCCCTTGAACTTCAAATGAATAATCTGCTTCTTGTCTTTTTCATCAAAATGCAGACTCTCAATTGTCGGATCAAGGAACGTAATCACCTCTACAGGAATATCCTCAGAAAACGGAAGAACATTTACATTTGTAAATTTAAGAAGATTAACAATACAAATATGCTCTTTCGTCTTTTTATTCCGTGCAATCATAATACTTACATCATCGGATAAAAACTCTTCCTGGCTGCTTCTAATGATTGCCGGCTCTCTTCCCTCGAAATCCAGCATAGACTTACGAGTCGTTACCTCGCCAGCGCTCTTAGCCCACAAAGTTTCAGAAACAATACTATAGCATGTTCCTTCTGACTTACTCTTTCTGACCGTAATAATTGTTTCCAATCTACAGACCTCTTTTGTCTTTTCGGAAAAGAAATAAGTGTTTAACTTAACCTCCTTTGAATCTCCCAAAATGTCCTTGGTCTCAATATGGTTAATTGGTTCATTATTAAGCAATTCCAAAACAAGCAAAATCACCTTCAATACAGAAGTTTTTCCTGAAGCATTAATTCCAATAAATCCATTGGCTGAATTTAGATAAATATTTGAAAATAATAAGTACAAAATATTTTTGTGTTCTTCTGCCACTCTCTGCTGTGCATAAAAGTTTAAATCCAATTTTTTCTTAAAAAGCGGCAGCCCTTCCGCTGTAATACGAAGAAGTTTCATAATTACCTCCAAATTTATAAACGGATTTTGCGTTTTTAATTTCTATATAGAAGTAGTATACCACCACTTTTAATATTTATCAACAGATTTCACGTTTTTAATTTCTCTCTGCCATTTCCAATTTATTGGTATTACTCAGTGGAACAGCTGCGGCTCCACACTGACTTTCATAAAACTTAAATTTAGGTTGCGCTAACACTTCCCTATACCCTGCCACTATTTCATCGCATAGTAAAGGAATCAAATCACCTAAAAGAACCTCGTTTGCAATCTGCCCCGAAACAGACTGAACCTTTAACATAGCGGAAACCAATACATTCAGAACGATTTGTCAAGGACATAATGCAAAATATCTAAAAATGCCCGAAAATTCAGCATTTTCAGGCACTCCCACGATACTCATATTCAGCTATTTTTCCTGCCCTGCATATCGTTTTCAATCAGTCGGATAATCTTATCATTCATGCTTTCCCTGCTCTGTCGGCTGTAATGAAACGATACGTCATAGGTGGTGCTGCCGATTTTCTTGGTAAAGCCTTTGCGCTTTTCCTGCGCCCGCTTGGTGCTGTCTGCTTTCTTCATTCTCTGCTCCTTTCCAAACAAAAAAGACGGCTACAAACTTCACGTTCATAACCGCCTTTGCGCTGTGTTGCTATTTAGTTGTGATTGTAAATACTGTTAGTTCGACAAACCGGAATTCTGATAAGACCTAATTTATAACATTTAATAACTGTTATATCTTATCTCCAAAAAATCCGCAAACCCTTGAAAATGCTAAATTTATAGCAAGTGAGTTTGCCCTTATGCTTTCCCTTGTGTTATATCCTTTTCCCTCATGTTACGAACCCTCATAAGGGCAAAAATAAGGGAAAGAAAAACCTGTAACAAATTATAACATAAAATGAACAGGACAGGAAGAACTGATTG
>CANQPM010000040.1 GCA_947625775.1 uncultured Lachnospiraceae bacterium
GTGGGGTAAAAACGGTTTCATTAATGGCAGGGAGGGACGCATATGCTAGGCAGGCCGGCTCTGGGCTACCAGGATTATGAGGAAGTCATCACGGAGAACATTTTTTACATTGACAAGACGAATTTCATAAGCGAATGGTGGGAATACGGCGATAAGGTGACGCTGATAACGAGACCTCGCAGGTTTGGGAAGACACTCAACCTTAGTACCGTGGAGTGCTTTTTTTCCAATAAATATGCTGACAGGTGTGAACTGTTTGAGAGTAAGGCTGTGTGGGATGCCAGGGATGCTGACGGGAATTATAAGTACAGGCATCTGCAGGGGACTTTTCCAGTGATATTTCTGAGCTTTGCGTCTGTCAAGACTGGGGATATTGAAGGGATTAAGGCTGCGGTGAAACAGATCATTGCGGAATTATACCGCAAACATAAGGATATGATGTCAGGGACAGCATTTGATGACAATGACAGAAGGGATTATAATTCTGTGAATGACTTGATGCAGGACGGAACGGCATTCCGCGCAGTCAATCGGCTCAGCGAATATATGGAAAAATTATACGGAAAAAAGGCGATTATACTGTTGGACGAATATGACACTCCGATGCAGGAGGCATGGCTTGCGGGGACATGGGATGAGGCAGTAAGCTTTTTCAGGAGTTTCTTTGATGCCACGTTCAAGACGAACAGCCATATTTACAGGAGCATCATAACAGGGATAACGAGGATATCCAAGGAGAGTATTTTTTCGGGACTGAACAATCTGAAGGTAGTGACTGCTACATCCGACAAATATGCCACATGCTTTGGCTTTTCAGAGCAGGAAGTATTTTCTGCCCTTGAGGATAAAGGACTTGGAAATGAAAAACAGGAAGTAAAAAGATGGTATGACGGGTTTTCGTTTGGAACGTATAAGGACATTTACAATCCATGGTCGATCCTGTCGTTCATTGAGAACAATGCAAGATATGAAGCCTACTGGTCAAACACGAGCGGAAACGGGCTTATAAATTCGCTTATCCAGAAAGGAAACACTGATATCAAGCAGACAATGGAGGAGCTGCTGGCAGGCAGGAGCTTTAAGGCGGAAATAGACGAGCAGATCGTATTCAGCCAGCTGGACGGAAACGCCAATGCTGTCTGGAGCCTGCTGCTGGCGACAGGGTATCTAAAGGTGGTGGAGGTCGAAACAGTCGCTGCTGGCTCGTCAGAAAATCCAGACAGGGACGGCGATGCATGCTACACACTTTCAATCACTAACTTTGAAGTGAAAAAGATGTTCCAGAAAATGGTAAAAGGCTGGTTTAGCAGCAGCGCAGAGACAGAGTACAACGACTTTATAAAAGCGCTGCTCGCTGATGACAAAAAGGCAATGAATCACTACATGAACAAGGTGGCGCTTGCGACATTCAGCAGCTTTGACGTGGGTAATAAGCCGTCAGAGTACGCGGAGTCGGAACGCTTCTACCACGGCTTTGTATTAGGGTTGATAGTGGATCTCGCAGGAAGGTATGATGTTACATCTAACCGAGAGAGCGGGTTCGGACGGTATGACGTGATGCTTGGACCGCTGAATGAGAAGGATGATGCGATAATCATAGAATTTAAGGTCTATGATCCCGATGATGAGAAGACGCTTGACGACACGGTGAAGGACGCGCTCAGGCAGATTGAGGAGAAACGCTACAGCACTTCATTAGAAGCGAAGGGAATAGCGCCTGAAAGAATACGTAAGTACGGTTTTGCATTCCGTGGGAAGGAATGCCGTATAGGATAAAGGGATTTAAAATAAATATTCGGGATTATGGGATAAAAATGGTTTCATTAACGGCGGGGAGGGACGCATATGCTAGGCAGGCCTGCTCTGGGCTACCAGGATTACGAGGAAGTCATCACGGAGAACATTCTTTACATTGACAAGACGAATTTCATAAGCGAATGGTGGGAATACGGCGACAAGGTTACGCTGATAACGAGGCCTCGCAGGTTTGGAAAGACGCTCAACCTTAGTACCGTGGAGTGTTTTTTTTCCAATAAATATGCGGGAAGGGGCGACCTGTTTGAGGGTAAGGCTGTATGGGAGGCAAAATCGGCTGACGGGAATTATAAGTACAGGCATCTGCAGGGGACGTTTCCGGTGATATTTTTGAGCTTTGCGTCTGTCAAGACTGGTGATATTGAAGGGATTAAGGCTGCTGTTAAACAGGTCATTTCCGATGTGTATGATAGGCATAGCAATATGATGTCAGACAAGGTATTTAACACCAAGGAAAAGGAACATTACGATACCGTAAGGGATAATATGTCGGACAGCACAGCACTTATGGCAGTTAATCGGCTCAGCGGGTATATGGAAAAATTATATGGAAAAAAAGCGATCATACTTCTTGATGAATACGACACCCCGATGCAGGAAGCATGGCTTGCAGGGACATGGGATGAGGCAGTAAGCTTTTTCAGGAGTTTCTTTGATGCCACATTCAAGACGAACAGCCATATTTACAGAAGCATCATAACAGGGATAACGAGGATATCCAAGGAGAGTATTTTTTCGGGACTGAATAACCTTGAGGTAGTGACAACGACATCTGATAAATATTCTCTGTGCTTCGGACTGTCGGAAGAGGAAGTTTTTGCGGCGCTTGAGCAGAAAGGGCTTGGCACTGAAAAGCAGGGCGTGAAAAAATGGTATGACGGGTTTGTTTTTGGAACGCATAAGGACATATACAATCCATGGTCGATTGTTTCATTTATAAGTAAACATGGGCGTTATGATGCTTACTGGTCAAACACAAGCGGCAATGGACTTGTGAATGCACTGATACAAAAGGGAAATATGGACATCAAGCAGATTATGGAGGATCTGCTGGCAGACAGAAGTTTTAAGGCGGAGATAGACGAACAGATAGTTTTCAGCCAGTTGGACGAGGATGAAAATGCCGTTTGGAGCCTGCTGTTAGCAACAGGGTATCTCAAAGTATTAGAGGTCAGGACATTTTCTGCCAGTGAAGCAAAAACTGCGGACAGTGAGGGAGACACGCTATACACGCTTGCGATTACAAATTTTGAAGTAAAAAAAATGTTCCAGAAGATGATAAAGGGCTGGTTTGGCGGCAATGCCAGAGTGTCATACAATGACTTTATCAAAGCGCTGCTTATTGATGACAAAAAAGCTATGAACCGTTATATGAACAAAGTGGCGCTTGCAACGTTCAGCAGCTTTGACGTGGGTAATAAGCCGTCAGAATATAGTGAACCTGAACGTTTCTACCACGGTTTCGTATTGGGGCTGATAGTAGACCTCGCAGGCAGGTATGATGTGACGTCTAACCGTGAAAGCGGATTCGGGCGGTATGACGTGATGCTTGAACCGCTGAATGATAAAGATGATGCGATAATCATAGAATTTAAGGTCTATGATCCCGATGATGAGAAGACGCTTGACGACACGGTGCAGGACGCGCTCAGGCAGATTGAGGAGAAACGCTACAGCGCCTCACTGGAGGCTAAAGGGATAGCGCCTGAAAGGATACGTAGGTATGGGTTTGCATTCCGTGGGAAGGAATGCCGTATAGGCTAAAGGGATTTAAAATAAATATCTAAAAAATATTTAAAAATAGTAAAAAGAATACATGTGGGAAACTCCCAATGCGAGGTATGCAATTGTCAAATGACACAGGATACTTTGCGTTGGGTTTTTTTTGTGCAGAAATGTAAACGGAGGCGTAGGTATATGGCAGAAAGGAAAAGATTACTGGTTACAGCATCCACTTTTCCAAGGTGGGAGAATGATACAGAGCCGAGATTTGTTTTAGATTTATGCACGCATATGATTGATGACTTCGATGTGACTGTGCTGGTTCCTGCAGCCGTTGGTGCTGCAAATAAGGAAATCCTTGAGGGCGTGAATATAATCCGATATCATTACTTTCCAATACATAAATGGGAAACACTCTGCTACCCTGGCGCGATAGTTCCGCGTATCCAGGAAAAGAAAATTAGAGCATTACTGGTACCATTTTTATTTATCAGTCTATACTTTCACTTATTTAAAATACTGTCAAAATATGATGCGGTACATGCCCATTGGCTTATACCGCAAGGAATTGTTCAATTATTTTTTAAGAAGCCTTATATTGTGACTGGGCATGGCGGGGATGTGACATCGTTAAATAGGGGTGTCATAAAAAAGTTGAAGATTAAGTGCCTGGAAAATGCATCTTATGTAACAGTGGTTTCAGAACATTTAAAAAGTGAGATTCAGAAGCTTATGCCCGAGATAAAACCAGAAATCATATCAATGGGGGTAAATACGGGAAAATTTGGAAAGCAGTATTATGTGCCTGATTATTTCAGGCAGGGTTATAAGAAAGTGATATTGTTTGTGGGAAGACTTGCTGAGAAGAAAGGCATAAAGTATCTTATAGAAGCAATGAGAAACATTGACGCAGTGCTTGTGATTGTTGGTGACGGTCCTCTGAGAGCAGAACTTGAAGAGCAAGCAAATGGAATCAATAAATGTGCAGGAATAGAAAAGATAAGGTTCATAGGAGCTAAAACACATGTTGAGCTTAGGGAGATATATGCATCAGCGGATGTATTTGTTGCACCTTCTATTACAGCAAAAAATGGTGATAAAGAAGGATTACCAACAGTTATTTTGGAAGCCATGGCATCTGGTCTTCCTGTGGTAGCAAGCAGAACTGGCGGAATACCACAATTAATTGAAGATGGAGTAAACGGACTATTGTGCGATGAAAAATGCGTGTGGCAACTAGCAGATAATATATGTAGTTTATTAGATAATGAAGGATTGTATAAAAAGATTGCAGAAAATGGAAAAGAAACAGTAAAGTCATATGACTATGGCAATATTGCACAAAAATACAACCAAATTATTATGAAATGTATTGATAAAGAAATATTTGTAGAAAGAGACACAGAAATGCGACAATTTTTAGACAGACAGACAGACAGACAGACAGACAGACAGACAGACAGACAGACAGACAGACAGACAGACAGACAGACAGA
>CANQPM010000041.1 GCA_947625775.1 uncultured Lachnospiraceae bacterium
GAGCAAGTATATTTAAAAAGACTTTCGAATTTTGGGGAGGGTAATTCTGTGAAACATGAGTGTAAAATAACCGTTCTGGAAACGAAGTGCTTTCCGGAGCTTCAAGAGAAATTTCTGGCCGATCCAAAGTCAGGACCGTGTCCATTTTTTAAGCCGGGGGATACATTTGTATTAAAACGTACGCCGCAGCAGGATGACTTCTATCACCTTATGAATGGGAAATTCTGCGGTGAAGCGTGGGATGCGGTAAGCCGATATGTTTATACAGCCCTTCAAGGGGGCTCGATCATGAAGGGCTGGACAAATGATGATCGGATGATGATCGCCTGCTGCAATGACGGTACAAGACCTGTGATATTTAAGATTGAACGGATCGATATCCCTGAGAATGATGAGGAGCGGGTGTGGCTCGACAGACAAAATTTTAGTAATTCCGCTGAGAATGCTTACACAGGATGATTGAAATAAATCGAAGTTTAGTGGAGATAACTATGGCTTTTGATTTTAAGAAAGAATATAAAGAATATTATATGCCAATGAATAAACCTGAAATTGTAAATATACCAGAGGCAAATTATATTGCGGTCAGAGGAAAGGGCGACCCAAACGAAGTCGGCGGTGCGTATCAGCAGGCAATTAGTGTTTTATATGCGGTTGCGTACACCTTGAAAATGAGTTATAAAACAGATTACAAAATTGATGGCTTTTTTGAATATGTCGTACCGCCTCTTGAGGGCTTTTGGTGGCAAGATGATACTGAAGGTGTGAATTATACAGATAAGTCTTCATTTAATTGGATTTCTGTAATTCGTTTGCCTGATTTCGTTACAATCGTCCAGTTTGACAATATGAAGAATGTCGCAAGGTTTTCCGGCTTTTTCTTTTTACTCCATAATCCGTCTGTATTTGTCAATTCGGCTGGACAACGGCATCATCCAGTATATTCCAGTACTTGAATCTTCAAAACAATAATAATGCGGTCTGTTCCCCGCTTTATTCCCCTTCAGATAAGGGTCTGACATATCATCGAAAAACTTATCTTTGATAATATAAAAGCCTGTTTTCTTCATTTGTCTGTCCTCATTACAGAAAAGTCCCCCGCCTTACGGCGAAGGACTATACTTTCAACCCAACCACTTATATACCGCATATTGGTCAGCAGTAAATTTTCAACCCGACCATTTATATACCACATATCGGTCAGTGGTAAACTTTCCTTGTGTTATTATTTTAGCAGTCACAAGGCAGAAAGTCAATACAACTTTCCTTTAAAATTTTATGTTTATACTGCATAATTTATGCGTATTTTGTAAGTGCTCAAACTCAGTGTGTTCTTTGTTATGCTTAACTTTATTGGTTTATCTTTTTATATAATACACACATTTTTACTTCAACCACATTATTTATTCTGGCTTACTGATTTTCTATTGCCAAAATATTGCCATGAAATTTTCTATTTATTACTTTTCCTGTCTTCAAGTGAACGTGCAAAAGAAGTTTCAATATCCTTCGGCGTTTGTTATTTATTTTCTAGACCTATCTGAACACCATACTCAACCCCCGTCTTAAATACATTTTCAATCCCTTTCATCATGCCATCGCCCCCTTCTTTCTTTGAACCACCACCAATAAATAAAGTCTAAAAACTCCATATAAACTTGGCAACAAAATAGTTTTGCAAACTCACAAATAAAAATACAAAAAGGATCTTATGGATTATTTGCCATATAAAATGTACCATACATCTTTGTACTATCCAAACTCGTTGCTGAGTATCCTAATCCAAACAATTTTGCTTATGAATTATGATGCCCAGTATTTCCAAAATTTGACCTATCCATATTATCCAGCCTACACGATGGGCCGTTATCATTTTGTTATCACGGGTGATAATCCTGTAAAAGCCAGTCCGCAACATCAATGATTTGCACGCCCTCGTATTGGTACGCCTCCTGGTGGGTGCGGGTGAGGAGAAGCTTCGGGTATGCGTCCCTGATCCTCAGCAGCGGATTGACCTCGCGCTTGAAGGTTTCTGAATCGTCTATGCTGTTGGAAACCTGGATATAGACCTTTTCATCGCGCTTGAGAGCAACAAAGTCGATCTCTTTCTTATACAGAACCCCGGCATACAGCTCATATCCCCGTCGCAGGAGCTCGATGGCAACGATATTCTCGATCATTCTGCCGTAATCCGCGTTTTTTGTACCCAGCTTGGCATACTTGAAGGAATGGTCACTGAGATAATATTTATCATTCGACGCAAGGTAACGTTTGCCTTGAATGTCGTACCGCCTTACCTTATAGAACGCAAAAGCGTTACAGAGATACTTGATATAGGCGCTGATGGTGCGGTCATTTGTTTTGTCGTGCTCTCTTATAAAGCTCGCGGCCACGCTGCGGGTGGATATCTGATTGGAGATATTATCGATCAAAAAATCACAGAGGCGCTCCATCAGCGGTATGTTGCGTATCCGATACTTACGCTGAATATCCCGGACGATCAGTGTGTTGAAGACATCGGAAATGTAGCTGTATTTTGATTCCGGCGTTTTATAAAGATAGGAACCGGACATTCCTCCCTCACGGATATAACGGTTGAAGGCGGAATACTGGTCTGTCAGCTCAAAGTACAACATAAACTCGCTAAATGAGAATGGAAACACTTCAATTTCAAAGGTGCGTCCGGTGAAAAAAGTTGCCAAATCACTGCTGAGCAGAAAAGCATTGGATCCCGTAATGTAGATGTCGTAATTCTCGGAGGCATGAAGGCTGTTGATGGATTTCTCAAACCCGGCGCACATCTGGACTTCATCTATGAAAATAAAATTGGATTTCCCCGGGATATAAGCGTTTTCTATATAGTTGTTCAATGCATGATACTCTGTCAAATTTTCATAAGCATTTAGGTTAAAATTGATGTGAATAATATTTGCATCGGCATCATGGTTCCGCACATATGCCATGAACGATTCCATGAGCTTTGACTTGCCGCTGCGCCGAACACCGGTGATGACCTTAATATCCGGGGTGCCCATCACATCTTTCAGTTTATTCAAATAAAAATCACGCTCAATTAGCCGCATGGCAAATCAGTCGAGTAGACAGTCTCGACACTCCTTTCTCAATTTTATTTTGTGAAAGGCTTGCCTACTGCCCCTCACGGAACC
>CANQPM010000042.1 GCA_947625775.1 uncultured Lachnospiraceae bacterium
GCCCAATATTATATGGACAAATACTGGCAGTAATTAGTCCCAATAAATAAAAACAAACTCCTGCTTACGCCATAGGCAAAGGCAGGAGTTGTTTGCATTCACATCAAAAAAGATAAAAATACTTGAAATAATCGAAAAATATAGTACAATAGAATTATGTATGCAGGTTATTAAGGCATGCGGCTGTGTCGGTTTATGGGGAGCCATAAGGGAGGCGGCAATGTCAGAATTGTAACGGACAGATGGATATGGACGTTCTGGCGGCAATGTATGATTTGGACGAGCCTGCGGGCAAAAGGATTAGGGTAGGTTTGTGTTGGGGGCGAAGAAGGTTGAGTGGTTGAAAAACTGGATTTGTAAATGGTTTGTTAAAAGGGGTTTTCTAGTGAGGCCGAATTTGTGTGAAATACACAAAAACGCGACTAGGTGCTCCGCAAATCGTCGCTTATTTTGTGTATTTCACGCAAATTCTACGTTGTGGAATGGTGAAAGAAATATGGTTAATTGCGGAGGTGTTCTAAGCCGTCCGAATTTAGTCAAAATATATAAAAATGCGACTTGGTGCGCGATGCGAAGCGTCGCTGTTTTTATATATTTTGACTAAATTCTACGTTATTGAATGAGAACGCCGTTAGGTCTATAAAAATATATTAATTTAATGAGGAGAAACAACATGGCTAAGAGCAGAAAGAGAAGAAAAAATTATAAACTTAGGAAAAGGGTAATGCGGACTGTGTCGGCGCTTACTATGATTATGGCTGTGACTGTGGCGGCTATACCTGTGGAAAGGTATGGTACGATGGAGGCTGCGGGTGAGCTTAGTTATACAGATGACGTTGATAAGGCAGAAAAATTATACAAAGAAGAAAATTATGAAAATAAATATACTGGTAGCAATAAAAAAACAGTTCAACGAATCAGAGCAGGTGAATTGATTGAGGCTTTTGAGGCGAAACCTAAGGACACAGCCTCTAGTGATGCAATAGTACTTACCAACAAGTTGCCAGAAGAGGAAAGCGAGTTTGCGTTTCAAAACCAAGAATATTATGGTTATGTGTATTTTGACTCAAATTATATTGACAAAATACACGATGCTATAGATACAGTAAATTTTAAAGCTGTTTTTAATGATGGTGATAAATCATCTTATGATAAAACAAGTAGTAGTAGTAGCAATAAAAATTCTTTGACTGGGGACGAAATTTCGCTAACAAAAATAAATGGGAATAATCCAAGCTATAGTATTGATAAAGGTAGTATTACAATACCATCAAAAATAGAGAATAGTAATACTAAATACTTGTCGTTTACATTCAATGAAGATAAGAATGAAATGTCACAAGATATATATACTAAATTTCGCTCTGACTTGTTAACACAGCGCCAATCAGAAATAACGGCTTATAATAGTGAAATAGATGGATATATTACAATATTAAATGGTATAAATACTAAATTAACGAATGGTATAGAATTGAGTACAGATGATATTAACAATTGGAATGATATATATACAAAAACACAGAGTAGTGGTGACATATCTAGTAGATATACGACATTAAAGACATTAAGTAATCAATACTCAAATTTGCGTGAAAGCATTAACGTGAATAAAGGTATATCAGATTTGGATGAGTATATCATTGTTAATTGTGTATCAGAAACTGATAAAGATAGCAATAAACTTACACCTTACACGTTGGAGCGTGTTACATATTCAAGTAAAACAGAATCAAAAACCGTATATGTTCCAAAATTATTGACAAAAGGTACACAGCTTGGCACTCAAATTGTTGATAGCAATGACTATTTGGTGGAAGGTTCTTTCAATATTAAAGGAATTGCAAGTAATGCTTTTACTGGTGACAATAAAGCCAATTTTGAATCTATTAGCATTCCGTCACAATTTGAGTTTATAGGAGCAAGTGCTTTTTCAGGTTGTCCTAAGTTGGAAAGTGTTGACATATATGATGAGGCATTGCAGATAATAGGCGACAAGGCATTTATGGAATGTAGTAATTTACAAGAAGTAAATTTCCATTCAACAAAATCAGTGCTTGAAAAGTTGGGCAATCAAGCATTTGCCAATACAGGGCTTAAAAATATATCATTTCCAACATCTATTGAAACTGTTGGGGCTGGTTGTTTTGCAAATGCAAATCTTGTCGATGTTAAATTTAATGGTAACACAGCACATAAAAATGTAAAAATTGGTATATATGCTTTTTATAATTGTGTTGATTTGGATAATGTTACATTTCCAACGGATATTGTTCATGAGATAGGTAAGGCTGCGTTTTCTATTGATGAGAATTTGAATGGTAAATTAGAAAACTTTACATTTCCAGCAGCAAATACAAATATGATATTTGGTGGGGATGATAAAGAAACAGATTATGATTATATATTGGCGGGAAGGAAGGAACTTCTTAATGTAACTTGGTCTGCAAAATTGAGTGGGAAAATCCCTGATAATACTTTGAAGGGATGTACTGGACTTGAAACGGCAATGTTTCCTTATGGCGAAACAGATAATACTGGTTCAGCATCTTATGAGCCAGATAAATTGTTTGCTAGTGTAGAAAACCCAGAATTTTATGTAATTGGACCAGAATACATGAATGTAAGTAAAAGTGCAAAAGCTAAACCTAGAACATTAACTTGGGATGCTAAATCGGGTTCTGTAATGGAAGGTGGCAAGCCAGCGGGTGATGTTCCATATATGTTTGTGGACTCTGATGGCATTAAACATTTTGAAATTGGAACTCATAATGGTACATACATAGCTACTATTGATGTGGTAAGTGAAAATCCACCTGAGGCTGTATTGTCAAAATACTCTGTAAATGATAGTAAAAAAGGTAGTGTACCTACAGAAAAGGTTTCAATAACAATTCCCGCAATGGTGGGTGATTATACAATAGTTGAGATAGGGGCTGATTGCTTTGATGATAGTATCAAATCAGCGATATATGAATTGATTATTTCAGACGGTTCAATTAAGGAAATTGCTGATAATGCGTTTGAGGGTATTCCGAATCTCCAATGGGTAGAAATTGGCGATTCAGTGACATCTATTGGGGAAAGGGCTTTTGCGGATTGCACTAAATTGGAAAATGTTGTATTCAGTCAGACATTAACATCGGGTTATGGTGATGATCCTACATATTGGGAAGAAGCATTGACGTTAGGGAAGGATGCGTTTAAGACGGGCTCGGATTACCTTATTTTTCATGGTGCTATAAATGAAAATTATGCACCGTTTAAGCTTGCAATGTCTGCTGAAAGCTCTGAAATGACAGGTTCAAAGGCTCAAATATTATATGTATCTGATGCGCCTTTCTTTCTTCGTGTCATTAGGGACAGGAATACAGAGCTGGCAACATTGATTGATTATCCTCATTATGAGGAAATTGATGCTCTTTTTGGTAGTGATGAAGATGTTTTGGAGGAGCGTAAAAGTAAAAATGATACGGTTGGCAGCGCTTATAGCATTACGGAAAAATTCGAGATAGTCAAAGGTTTGCGAAATGATGCTACTAGCAAGTATGGCGGCGTAGAAACTATGTATCCGTTGGAGGAAGATATAGTAGAGCATACATTGAATCTTGAGCTTCCAAGCGGCATAGAAAGCGTGGATGCTAAAGCATTCTTTGAAAATACTAAAAATGCAGATGATTTTGTATATTTTGGACGCTTATATACAGAAGGAGAAACCGAGAAAGATAAGAGCAATCATACAGCAAATAATGATGAATTGCGGTACACTGACAAAGAACTTGTCCCAGACAAAAAGACTAAAAGAAATATTAATTTTGACAGTAAGGTTGAAGATGCAAAGGATGTAAGGGCAGTGTATTCGTCTTATGAGCCTGAATTGGAGGCAAATGATACGAAAAATGACTTTGAAAAAGATATACAAGGCAATATGTACGCAAATGACGGATTGGATGATAATGTCATACCTGGGCTTTTCAGTGGATTGCTTAATGAAGGAGCGCCTCCAGAATCAGTAAATGCCTTATCAACCCTGTCATTTGATATTGAAAGTGATGGATTTATTTGGAAACCGTATAATGGTCATTATTATACTGAAAATCATGACAGAGGCAATGATTATCTTACAAGCATTGATTTAAAATCTGTAAAGAAATTGCCAAATGGTGCATTTGATAGTGCGGAGAATCTTTTAAGCGTCAAAATAACTGATGCTTTGGAGGATTTTGGCACGCTGCCGTTTAGAGATTGCAAGAGCCTTTACAATATTGAAACGGGAAATAACACAAAGTATGAATTTGATAATATGCTTCTTGCTGAAAACAAGGCAGACGGAAGTAAAGAGCTTTTGCAGGTTCTTGAAGGTCGTGGTAGGCTGTCAGGTGATGATGGCGTAAATTACGGTTCGCCAATTATTAACAGTCAAAATGATCCGATGCTTTCATCAATATCAAGCATTGCAGATTATGCTATTTCAAATAATAGCAATATCAGCAAGGTTGACTTGAGCGATACATCAATATATGAAGTACCGACGGGAACATTTGATAATGATACAAAGCTTACTAATGTCATTCTTCCAAAGTCAGTCAGCAAAATTGATGAATATGCCTTTAGAGGAGTTGCTCAGAATTTTAGCTTTGAAGTGGAAATCCCTAATCCACTTTGCGTAATTTCAGACGAGGCATTTGATTTTGACCGTATTCATAATATTATAGTGAGCGGAGTTCAGTATGTAGATGAGCAAACACAGGAAAACAGCCCAGCTTATAATTCTTATTTACAGCTTGAAAAGATGCATCCGAATAAGATAGAATTTGCAGACTTAGGGCATGAGTATGTGGTACAGTTTGTAGATTATAACCTTCATACCATTATTAACTCAGATGGTTCATCAGCTACTTATGTTGTAAAAAGTGGAGAGAGTGTTACAAACACTGTAGAACCGCCAGTAAGGGCTGGGTATAAGTTTGACAAATGGGTTTGCCGAGTTGGCGATACAGTACTTACAGACAATGAATGTTGGCAGAACGTAACAGAGGATAGGACTATTATTGCTACATATATAACTGATCCTAGCACTGTAATATCGGATGGTACAGATTACAGTTTAACAGTTAATAATGGTAAGGCATTGATAAATGGCGAGGTTGTTACACAATTTCCTATTACTACGCTAAGGGGTGGCGATAGTGTTACCCTTATGGCAAATGATGAGGAAAACTTTGCTGTATGGACGATTTCACCGAGAGAGCATCTGTCACTGATTGATAATCCGTCAGCTTATACGTCATTGTTTACAATGCCTAACGCCGATGTAGTAATTACGGCTAATTCAGCGGCAGACAGTGGCGGTCAAACCCCAGGCGGTAGCGGCAGCGACAATCCAGGCGGCAGTGGCAGTGGTGACAGCGATAACCCAGGCAGCGGCAGTGGCAGCGGCGACGATGATGATGACAGCAAGACCAAGTACACGCTTACGGTCAACTACGGTTCAGGCAGTGGCGAGTATGAGGCGGGTACGAGCGTGACGATATCGGCGTATGCTCCTGAGTCGTCAAGCAGGGTATTCTCTAGGTGGACATCAAATAATTCAAGCCTTGGCTTTGCGAGCGCAACCTCGGCAACCACTACATTGGTGATGCCTGCGGCAGATGCTACAGTTACGGCAAATTATAAGGCGCGCGTAGATGACGACGACGAAGATGATGATGACGATACATCAAGGCGCCCCAATACCAACACAACGACTACAGTGACAAACCCAAGCAGCAATTCTAACAACAATGGTTCAAACACGAGCGGCACTGTAACAAACAACAATAATAACAATAACAATAACAATAACAATGGCGGCAGCAAGATTTACATTACCAAAAATGGAGTGTCAAATAAGGATTTGGCTTCCGTATCGGTAAGCGGCTCGACTGACAACTTTATAGTGAGGATTTCGGAGACTGACGAGGCGACGGCGGCAGCGGAGGAGGCGCTTATCAACAGATACGGCTCGCTTGATGGATTAGTGTACTTCCCGATGGATATTTCACTGTATGACTCGACCGGTCAAAACAAGATTACCGACACCTACGGGCTCAACATCACGATTACGATGCCGATACCTGACGTGCTTATCCAGTACGGAGGTAATTCGCGCGTGGCAGCGACTGACAATGGCGCTTTGCAGGCGCTTAATCCTGTGAAGTTTACGACTATTGACGGCATTGCCTGCATATCGTTTGTACCGCCCCACTTTTCACCGTATGTCATCTATGTTGACACAAACAATCTTACGGCGGGACAGACGCTTGACTCCACACCGACTACGGGAGATCCGATACATCCAAAGTGGTTTCTTGCGATAGGCATGGCGTGCGTATCAGTGATATTGTTTGCTGCAAGTGACGGGCGCAAGCGCAAAAAATATAGGACAGCCTAGTGAGGAGATAGTATGGATAAAAGACTAATACCTCCGATAGCGGCGACGGCTTTACTCGGCATTGTGGCTGTGGTGGGCGTGACGCGTGGCAGCGGCAGCGGCGTAACTGCTGCCGGAGATGATAGATTTAGGATTGACGGAACTACGCTTACGGCGTATTTGGGAGATGACACTTTTGTCACTCTCCCAGATACGATTACCGTGATTGGCGAGGAGGCGTTCAGGGGAAACACTACGCTTACATCACTTGAAATACCAGACAGCGTGACGGCTATTTCATATAATGCTTTCAAGGACTGCACGGCATTGACAAATGTGATAATACCCGACAGCGTGACGCGTGTAGGTCCGGGGGCGTTTGAGGGCTGTACGGCGCTTACGTCTGTGGAAATAGGTGAGAATGTAAGTTCATGGGGCACGGGCGTATTTACAAACTGCAGCGCTCTTGGCTCGGCTTATGTTGACAAGGACAACGATTACATTACGGAGTACAACGGCGCGCTATACAATGGCAATATGACTATGCTGTATCAGGTTCTGCCTGCGCGGGAGGGTGATAATTATGTTATGCCTGAAAGCGTCAGGGATATGGATACGTATGCCTTCTGGAGCCTTGTAAATACAAAGAATGTAAAGCTTTCCGACAAAATAACGGTAGTGCCGACGTATTCAATGACAAATATGGGCTCAGTGCAGAATGTCATTCTGACGGATTCGGTGGCGGCGATTGAGGAAAAGGCGTTTGCGGGCAGCGCGGCGCTTATGCAGGTGGGCATACCTGAGTCTGTTAAGAGTATAAACAAGTCGGCGTTTAAGGACTGTCCTGAGGATATGATGATTTATACCAAAAGGGGCACGACAGCGGACACATTTGGCAAGGATAACGATATCACTGTCATTTATGACGCGCAATATCCCAGAGATTTTATGGACAGCAATGTAAATATGGAGGAACTGCCAAATCTGGGCGGGCAAGGTCAGGCAAATACAAACAGTACGGATTTGACCGATACAGACAATGATAATTCAGATACTGACAATAACAGCGGTAATACCAGCGCTGGCGGCGACGGGACACTTTATTTGGAGGATTATCCTGCGGATGAGGGCTGGCTGTATGCGCCCGAGGGATATGACAGTATTCTTGATGCTCCAGATGATGACAGCGTTATCGGCAAGACTATAGTGGCTGCGGGGCAGGCTGTGATGCTTATGAATAATCATGACGGCACGGTTTATGGCGTGCCGAACGGTGTTAAGGCTGATGTAATGACTGAGGCTGAGGAGAAGGAGCAGTCAGCTTCCGAGAGCGAGACGCAGGCTGCAGACACGGAAAAGGACAATTCTGACAATCCCTCTGGCAATGCAGATATGGACACAAGCATCAGCGTGACGATTAGCCCTGACAAGCAGGAGAAGAATGTGTCAATACCGCAGAGGGAGTATTATAGGCAAAAAAACCTTACAAGCTTTGAGATTGACGACACTGTTCAGACGATAGGCAGGCTTGCCTTTGCGGAGAGCGGGCTTAAGGCTATTGATATTCCAGAAAACGTGACGGCGATAGAGTACGGCGCGTTTATGAACTGCAGCGCGCTCAGCGACGTGGAGATTCCAGATACTGTAGAAAGCATTGCGACAAGGGCGTTTAGCGGTACGGCGTGGTTGAATGAATGGCTCAATGGCGGCAAAGAAGGGGCAGATGACGATTTCCTTGTTGTAGGTGACGGTATTCTGCTTGCCTACAGGGGTAATGAGGAGTATGTGGCAATTCCCGACGGCGTAAAGCAGATTGGCTCGGAGGTATTTAAAGGACATACTGAGATTATAAATGTCGCCGTGCCTTCGTCAGTGACAAAAATTTGCGCTGAGGCGTTTAGAAACTGCGACTCGCTCATAGGGCTTTCGGGCTGTGAGGGCTTGCGGACTGTAATACGCGGGGCTTTTTACGGCACACAGATTTCCGAAACTGAATTTGGGAATTAAAAGCCTTTGATTTGAATTTTCATATCGGAGAGAAGACATAATGGAGAAACTATTTTGGGGAATGGTAGGATGCTGTACATTGGTTTTTGGTATTCTGCTGGGCGCTTATTTGAATAAGATAGGAGTGATTGGCTCTGAGCCTGAGACGGTGGCTGAGACAGTCTCTGATGGGGAGGACAGCGACGATGAGGTGACGACGGAGCTTTCCCTTGATGAGCTTACGGCGCAGGTGCAGTCGCTTGTGGAGGATTCGCAGGATAATTATGCGACGGCAATGCTTGTGTTTGATGATGAGGAAAAAGCATCTCAGGCAGAGGAATCAGGCAGCGCAGTAAGCAGACCAGACAAAAGCGAGACGGAAAATCAGGTAAGAACCAACGAGGCAGTAGATCCCGACCGAAACGGCAGCCATGAATATTTCCTCGAGGAGGAGCCAAGTACGGAGGAAAATTCTGATGAGCAGAGCAGCAGCACGGAGAGCGCGCCCGAATCAAAGAATGACGGTGAGTATCAGTATCAGCTTTACAGCGACCATGTTGTTATCACAAAGTATTTAGGGACAAAATCTGATTTGGTAATTCCTGATACGATAGAGGGGCAGCCTGTCACGGAGCTTGGGGCGTCTTCATTTGCAAGCTCGGCATCGCTTGTGCGTGTGGATGTACCTGATGATGTGACGACAATAGGCGACAATGCTTTTAAGAGCTGCGCCCTGCTTGTGAGCGCACAGCTTCCAAGCAGTCTTACAAGTCTTGGTATGGGGGCATTTGACACCTGCACGGCGTTAGTAAGCGTAAATGTTCCTAATGGAGTTACGCAGATAAAGGATAGAACCTTCAACAACTGTCTTGAGCTCAAAAACATTACTCTTTCCAAGGGGCTTACAAGCATAGGTAAGCTTGCGTTTTTCGGCTGTGCCAAGATGGAACTGGAAAAGCTGCCGACAGGTTTGACAACGATAGATGATCAGGCGTTTTTTTCCTGCGCGAAGGTAAACGCGGCATTGCCAAAGGGTTTGACAAAGCTTGGCGTGAGCGCGTTTGAGGATTGTACGGCTATGGAGACGGTAAACATTCCCGCGGGCGTGGAAACAGTGTCTAACAATGCATTTTCGGGCTGCACAGGGATTACTGAGCTTACCTTTAGGAACGGCACTACGGTTATTTCAGATAATGCGTTTGCGGGTTGCGAGAAAATTACGGAGACGATTTTGCCGAGGACGCTTGTGAGCATTGGGCTTGATGCGTTTTCAGGCTGTACGGAGCTTGCGTCAGTGGAAATACCGCGCAATACTTTGAGCATCAGGTCGGGGGCTTTCAGCGGCACTAAGCTTACGGAGGTTACGGTCACTAAGACTTGTTCATATCAGGAGGATTCATTCCCAGAGGGAGTGACTGTGAATAATTACTAGGATTTTAGCTTGGCTGATTTATATTAATTATCAGGCTTGGCGCAGTGCGGCAGGCTGTGCTTTATGGAGGAGGGATAGGCATATGTGGAGAAAGCGTATTGTTGTCATAGCAGTCTGTCTGCTGCTGTTTTCGCTTATTCCTGTGAGCAGCGTAAGCGCGGACAAAGGACCAGAGTTTACGCCGCTAGAAGATGTTTATTATACGAAGGCGGGCTGTGTCGTTTATGCGGAGCCGACATATACGTCGCTGGTGCTTACTACGCTTGACGCCAATCTGCCTGTGCGGGTTATCGGCGAGTTTTCAAATGGCTGGTATCGTATTAATATCGGCGTTATCTGCTATGTAAAGATGGATTCGCTTACCACGGCGGGCGCGATAGGCTTACCGACTAATGAGGATAAGCAGATTGCAGACGCGCAGAAGACGGCGGCAGAGCTTGGGTATGAATTTGTCTATCTTAAGCTTAACAAACAGAAGTGCATTGAGAAGGATATTTACAACAGCTATGTAGGCCAGAAGGTTATGCTGTATGCCAAGATTGATGATGAGCTTGGGGTTTCCTTTAAGATGCTTTACAATGACAAGGTGAAAAATGATATAAACCTCAACTACACAAAAACGGTGGCTGACAGTCCTTACGGCGGCAGGACGGTGGAGTTTACTGTCCCAGAGGACACGGAGCTCAAGGGACAGCTTGCCATTTTCCAGTTTAAGGAGGGGTATGACAAGGCTGTCACGACATATACGGCGGATTTGGATTCCTTTGAATATGTGGAGATGAATACATACTATACGGAGTTCAGCGAGTTTGCATATGCGCCGATGACGCAGGTGAGCAATATGCGCATAGACGAGATGGAGATACCAAACAGCCTGACAGACAATCAGCGCGAGAAGATGGCAAACATCAGAAAGGGCATAAAATACCAAAGCTACGACACTAAGGAATACCGCCAGACAGTGCGCGGCAAGCTTAGGAAAGATACTGAGTATGTTGATTATGACTATTAGAGCAGGGGAGGTATGTTTATGATTGATCCGCAGGGTGAGTTTTCAGAGAAGATTGAGTTAAACGGTCACATAGCACACCATGAGCGGAATGGCATATATAAGGTTGAGGAGCCTTATATGGTTGATATTGATGAATGGTCGCTTGATGAAGAAAACGAGAATTATTCGGCTGTGGGAACTAAATATTCGCCCGAATACGATAAATGCGAGATAGTCTATCTGTCAAAGGATTACAATGAGATAAGGGATTTAGCGAACCAACTGAATGATGGCGGCGGCAATTTATATGGCTGTCTGCATTGCATATACAATGATAACAACCGTCCGATAATTGCTGGAGGAGTATATATTGGAGTTTAGGTATAACAATAGAGTAAAGGCATATGTAGCATTGGTTCATTATATGAACAACTATATACAGGCAGTCTGCGATACAGGCGCTTCATCTACGGCTATGGACTTAAATTCTCTGCGAGCATTAACAAATGACAGTAAGCGGTGCAATGCCCTAAACTCTGAAAGCATTGTCCCGACAGGTCAAATACGCACGGCAAGCGGAGAGTTAAATAAAGTGGCGCTTATATCATTAAACAATATAAGGATAGGCAGAGAAATAATTCCAACACTTTACAGTCGCGTGATTATTGACAATGCAGGGGCGTATGAGCCCATGATGCTTATAGGGCTTGATATAATAAGGCGCTGTGAAGTCAGTATAAACAGGGACAGGATTATTCTTGACAGTTTTCAATATGGCGACTACATAGAGGATAACAAAGCTATAGATAAATCAGTGATAAAGATATACTCATTATCATAAACATAAAAACGCGAAAGAGCATGGAATACGAGTAGGTGTGTTCCATGCTTTTTTTGTAACAGTGTTCGGCAGCTTCATAAATCTAATGGAATACGCAAGCGGACTGTAAGCCGTTTTCATAAAAATAATCACAAAAGTGTTACGAAATGTTAAGATTTATTAATTGTGCATATGTTTATTGCAACCTTGCAAAACTTGTGCTATAGTTTGTTGTGAAACGCAAGGCTGTATTAATTGCGATAATACAGATTTTGCGCAAAGCTACAATCTTTATGGGGGAACTGTGATGGGGGAAAAAAAATCAGGACCTGTAATCATGGTCAAGGATTTGTACAAAGTGTACCGCATCGGCGAAAACAGGGTGCGCGCGCTAAACGGCGTAAGCTTTGCAATCAACAGGGGTGAGTTCTGCGCGATTGTCGGCACGTCGGGTTCAGGCAAATCCACTCTTTTGAATATGCTCGCAGGCTTGGAAAAGCCCACAAAAGGCGAGATAGTCATAGTAGGCGAGCATGTGGAAAAAAAATCGGAAAACCAGCTTGTAAAATTCAGGCGCGAGCATATCGGCTTTATATTCCAATCCTTTAACTTAATGGGCACTATGAATGCGGTTGAAAATGTCGCGCTGCCGCTTACCTTTCAGGGTGTGCCAAAGCGCGAGCGCATAAAGCGCGCAAAGAGGATGGTGCATCTGGTAGGGCTTGACAAATACTGGCGGCACAAGCCAAACCAGATGTCAGGCGGACAGCAGCAGAGGGTGGGCGTAGCGAGGGCGCTTGTGGTAAATCCCGAGATTATTTTTGCAGACGAGCCTACAGGCAACCTCGATTCAAACACGTCAAGGGAAATAATGAACTTAATGCAGGATGTCGTGAAAAAGCAGAACAAGACACTGGTAATGGTTACGCATGACAATCAGCTTGCAAGCTTTGCGGACAGGATAATACGCATAGTTGACGGCAAGATTGTGGATATGATAGACAATACTCAAAAGAGCGGGGAAAAAGAGGAGGACAAGGTAAATGAAAAGGTTTAAGCGGCTGTTGGTGGTGTTGATGGCGATGCTGATGCTTTGCGGCAGCGCTGTCACAGTGTTGGCGGAGGAGGAGAATGAGGACGAAAACGAAAGCGTCATAAATTACGCTACAGATGAGGAAAAAGAGCATGTCATGGGCCTGCTGAACCAGTATTACAGCGATTTAAAGATACGCTATAAGCTTTCAGAGGATCAGAAAAAGCGTATGGACAAGATATACAACAGCGCCATGGGCTATATGCAGAATGCAGGGCTTACTTATGGTGAGCTTGAAAGCTATAAGTCAGAGGTTTCAGGGTATTTGCTGGAAATAGCAGAGGAGGAAGAAGAAATAACGCAGCCCATACTTATGCTGTCAAACGAAGTGCCTGTATTTGAGGCAAAATACGGCGAGCAGACATTTGTAGTGCTTTCGCTTATTAATCTTGGCAAGACTGACATTACCGACGTGGTGGTGACGCCAAAGGTTTCAAATGACAGGAAGGAATGGCCGTTTGACATACAGCAGGCGTATGACGCGCAGACAATCCAGATAATTCAGGCGGCAGATGATGCGGAGGACGCATATAATAAGCGTATGGATATTGGCTGGTTTTTTAATGTCAGACAGGACGTATTGACAGGCTGCTATCCGATTACTTTTAACGCAAAATACTATCAGAGCGGAGAGTTAAAGGAAGCGGAGATTGTTGCATATATAAATATAAAGGGCGCAGATCCTAAAAAGCAGCTTGTTGATAATGGTGATGAGGAGGAAAAGGTTTCCAACCCGCGAATAATTGTCACAGGCTACCGCACAGATCCCGAGGTGGTGTACGCAGGCACAGTATTTAACCTCACTGTAAGCGTAAAAAATACCTCAAAGGAAACGGCTGTTGAGAATGTCCTTTTTAATCTGGAGGCTACAGTAGAGGGAAGCAGCACGGAGGCTTCATATGCGGCATTCCTTCCCACATCAGGCTCAAGCTCCGTATATACCGACCGCATAGCGCCAGGCGCAACATATGAGATGAGCATTGATATGGAGGCAAAATCAGACCTTGCGCAGAAGCCATATGTGCTTACTGTAAACATGAAGTATGACACGGAGGACACAATAAACCTGACAGATGTTGCTGAGGTATCAGTGCCAATCAAGCAGGAGGCAAAGCTTGACACGAGCAGCGCGGAGGTAATGCCTGAGTCAATAGAGGTAGGGAGCCAGTCAAACGTCATGTTCAGCGTGTTCAACACTGGCAAGACAACGCTTTACAATGTAAAGGTAAACTATGAGAGCGACACGGTTGAGAGCGGCGTCACATACCTTGGCAACATTACTCCCGGGCAGACAGGCAATGTAGATTCAATGCTTACAGGCATCGCACCTGATACGGGCAGCGGCATTGTAAAGGCTGTGATAACCTATGAGGACGAGTCGGGCAACGAGTCAGTGTTTGAAAAGGACATAAACCTTTCAGTATATGAGGCGGTTTTTGAAGATTTCGGAATGTACGAGGATCCTGGCATGATGGAGGAGCCCGTTGAGGAAAGTAAAGAGCTGCCAGTTATCGCAATAGTTGGAATCGCTGTCGGCGTTATTGTGGTAATTGTCATTATTGTGATAATTTTAAAGAAACGCAAAAAGGCAAAGCAGCACAGGGAGGACTTGGATTTATTAGATGAAGATGGGGACGATAAATAATGAGGTTTTTTGACCTGCTCTTTATGAGCATCGGCAATCTTTGGAAAAGAAAGCTCCGCACAGTCCTTACGGTGCTTGGCGTGGTTATAGGCGTAACCTCGATAGTAGTCATGATGGCGCTCGGCAATGGACTGAAGGAGTCAATGCTTGAAAGCTATTCAAGCTATGCGTCAATGACCGAGATAGAGGTCAATTCGGGCGGATATTATTCATCATATGATAGCAACAATACGGAGGAAAAATTCTTAAATCAGGAATTTATTGATCAGCTGCTTGCAATGGAGCATGTCACTGGCGTTGAGCCTGAGCTGTCAATGTGGATTATGCTGAAATGCGGCAGGTACAAGGCGGAAATTGAACTCATTGGCCTGACACAGGAAAGCATAAAGAAAAGGGGCTATACCATAGCGGAGGGCACTCTGCCGCCAGCTGATGAAAATGAGTTAAAGGTGTTTTACGGCAATAATGTGCTTATGCAGTTTTATGTTGAAAGCACATACTTTTATCCGTGGTATGAAAATCAGGATGCGCCAGATGTAGACCTTATGAATGATACGATATTTTACATCTTTGACAGGAATGCCTACTGGAACTCGCAGGGTAGCGACAGCACGACGGCGCCGCCGAAAAAATACATTATAGAGGCAAGCGGTCTTATGGCAGGGGAGCTTGGCGAGTGGGATAACAATGACAGTTCGAGTATAATCTGCGACATAGATGCCCTGAAAGCGCAGCTAAAGCGCGTATTCAGGAAAAATCCCATTCCTGGCCAGCCCACCCGCAAAAACGGCAAGCCGTATGACGAGATTTTTTACTCAACAATCAGGGTGCAGGTTGACGAGATGGAGAATGTGGCTGATGTCACCAAAGTCATACAGGATATGGGGTACAACGCGTACAACAACGCTGAGTGGATTCAGCAGAATATAGAGCAGATGAATACAATTCAGGCGGTGCTTGGCGCGATAGGTGCTGTGGCAATGCTTGTCGCGGCGATAAGCATCACGAACACTATGATGATGTCGATTTATGAGCGGACAAAGGAAATTGGCGTTATGAAGGTGCTTGGCTGCAATATCCGCAATATTCAGGCGCTGTTTCTCCTTGAGGCAGGCTTTATCGGCTTTCTGGGCGGTATGATAGGGCTTGCGTTAAGCTACGGGCTGAGCTTTGCCATAAACAGTCTGGCGGCGTCGGGGGGAGACGCGCTTGGGCTTGGCGGCAGCATATGTCGCATACCGCTGTGGCTTGTGCCTGTCGCGGTAATTTTTGCCGTGGTAGTAGGCATGGTGGCGGGCTTTATCCCGTCGCTGCGCGCCATGCGCTTAAGCCCGCTTGCTGCGATTAGAAATGAATAAGGCATAAATAAAAGCGAAATGCCGCTGCAAAAAACGGCATTTCGCTTTTTATTGTCTTAATTTATCTAAATCAGTGACGCCAAGCTGTTGCAGGCGTATTTCCAAGACGCGCTCTTGATAAGCGATTTCCTTATCCTTGTCATGAGCGTTTTTTATCCGTTGTAAGTCCACATAAGAACGTATGACCTCATCTTTTAATTCATCACCAGTAGGCATATATGCACCTCCAATCAAAAACGTTCATAATATATCACTTATATTATAGCAAATGTGGTATGTGGTGTAAAGCCTTATAATTTTTTCTAAATCGACACGTTTTTTATTTTTTCCCATATATTAGTATATCAGTTTTGGATTTATGTATATGGGGGAATCGGCGATGGACAGAGTGCGCAGGATGCTTGGCTGTGATTCGCGGGAGGCTTTGCCTTACACGGGTAAAAACGTGTATGTAGGGGTATTGGACAGCGGTGTGGCAGCGCACCCTGACCTGCGCGGGCGGATAGCGGCGTTTAAGGATTTTACGGGCGCAAGGAGATACAGGGGCGATGCGTATTATGATGACAATGGGCATGGCACGCATGTGTGCGGCATACTGGCGGGAAACGGCGCGGCATCGCGCGGCAAGTACCGCGGTATAGCTTATGAAAGCGTCCTTGTATGTGGCAAGGTGCTTGACAAGAAGGGCGCGGGGAGCCTTAAAAACCTTATACAGGGATTAAAATGGATTTTGGAGATGTGCGACAGATATCCGATAAGGGTGCTTAATATTTCCATAGAGATGGACTCGGAGGAAAATCTGAACAAGGAGGAGCTGCTTTTATTAAAGCGGTATTTCGGGTTACTATGGGAGCGTGGGATTGTGATAGTTGCCGCGGCGGGGAACAAGGGACCTAATCCTATGACGCTTTCGCCGATTGGGGAGTGTGGGACTTGTATTTGCGTGGGGTGCCATGACGGGGAGTATAGGAGCGCGGGAGGGAAGATGTGCAGTGAATATTCGGGGCGGGGGCCGGGGAAAAGGGATATTATGACTGAAATAGTCAATCCGCTTAAAAAGCCTGATATAGTCGCGCCGGGGACTGATATTGTTTCGTGTAATTATAGGTATAATATTATGCCGTATGTGGCTAAGAGTGGGACGTCTATGTCGGCGCCGATAGTGAGTGGGGCTTGTGCTTTGTGTTTGCAGAAGTATCCGAGGATTTCTAATGCGCAGTTGAGGAGGATGATGCTTAATACGGCGAAGGATTTGGGGGAGAGCTGGAGTGCGCAGGGGGCGGGGATGATACAGATTGATGAGATGTTGTTTGTGCCGTTTCGGTGATGGATTAGAAATGGTTGGGTGGTAAGAGGTCGCCCGAGCGTGGGAATATACCCCCAAAATCTTTCCGTTTTGATTGCGCTCAGTGGAAAGCGTAGCGGACACTAAGCTCAATGATGCTGCAAAAGGAGCTACGCTTTTGCAGCTTATTTCGCTAAGTGCCGACGCTTTCCAAGGTCCTTAGTGGGTATATGCCCACGCTCGGGCTACTTTGTTGGCTGGGACTTGGGTATATGCTTATGTTCGGGCTGTTTTGTTGGCTTGGACTTGGGTATATGTTTATGCTTGGGTTGCTTTGTTGGTTTTGATTGTAGAGTGTAAATAATTATTTTAGTGGCAGTTTGTTATGTTTATAAAGTTTTATGTATTAGCGTAAATCGTTAAAAATACAGTAATTGCAAAAATTATTAAGAATAACGGAGGAATTTTTTATGTTGAAATGTTATGACACTTTGAGTGGTAAGTACGTAACTGTAGAAGTGAGTAAACAGATTGAAACTGAAGTAAAGAGGAGTTATTGGAGAGAGGAGGATATGCAGGAGGAGGTACTATAAGAGATGTCAGCCATTAGATGAGAATATTAATTACACTAATGATGTGGCAGATGCATTTGGCAGTAGGCTTGTACGTGAATATGAGTTGTCTGTATTAAGAAGTGTACTTAGCGAGCTGGACAAGCAGGAGCAGTTTATTATTAGTAGTATTTACTATGCGAATAGGACTCAGAAAGCTACAGCCAGAGATATAGGTTTGAGTGATGTACAGATGAGCAGATTTCTTAAAAAGTTGCTTAAGAAGATTAAGGATTTTTATATACAGAAATGTCAGCAGAATGAAATATAAAAATCCTTTGGTTTGTATACATATATTTATGTAGTAAATGTTTAAGATAAACACAATAAATAATTTTGGAGGTAGAAATAAGGACAAGAATGCAATATCAATGGAACAGCACTCAATGACTATGGGGCATTATGGTCGTTTATGTCCGTATGAAACCCCTTCGGGCGAAACGATGGGAGTTGTCAGCAATAAAGCTATTGGCTGCAAGATAGAGAATGGACAGATGAAAACAAAATACTATCAAGTAAGACATGTTGGTAAGAATTCTTATATTATGCTGAATCAGGTTTTATGGCTTAAATAATGGTTTAAAAGTGAGAGGGGACTGTATTTAGTACAACAGTCCCCTCAGTTCAAAAGTTCAAGGTATGAATCATTACTAATTATTAAGATAGAGGTTATAATCAAATTGAAGCGCTTTTGAAGAAATGTATCAGTGTAAAGAATTGAAGTAAGAAGAAAAGGAGGGAAAGTCCTTGTAAGTTGAAATTATATTATGCTATCCGTAGTTAAGGACGATAGTATGATTATAGATTATTTAAAGGACTATATACATATTATGCATAAAGGAATTAGGTTAAAGAATGATAAAAGGATTATGAGTATTTTTGCAGATGGGTGGTATATTGAGAATTTGTGTATTATCTGTGAAAACTATATAAGAAGCGCTATTTTATGTATTGTTGCATATTATGTGTTAATGGAATGGGTTATAAGGAGTGGTGCTATAGGCGCTGAGATTTTTGACCTGCAAGTTAGTAGGGGGTTTGCAGTAATTGCAGTAGTGTTTGCAGTATGTGTTGTAGCGTATTTATTTACAACATTAGTAGATTTTCATCAGCTTTATATCGAAACACAACGTATTCAAATTGGCAATATCTCATACAGTACTAAGAATATTGCAGAGAGGATATATAAGAAGCTAACTCATAAATTTATCTGTTTTAAGATTATTACTGGAGTGGTAGTATTTGGTAGCTTGAGTGCATGTGATTTCTTAGGGGTTAGTGAATTAAGACCTATTGTATTAATATATGTGGTTGTATTTGTAATTCTTGCTGTAGCTATTTTGCTCGATAAAGCGTATAAAGGTTCAAAACCATTAATACAGATACCATTTAATTTGAGTGAGGAGGCAGGACATCTAATAGTCGAGTCAAGCAATGGTGAAGTTAATGATTTTGATGGAGATTTTGATGCAAATTTGTTAGAAGGCCACGTATTTCTTATAAGAGATAAGTATGGTGCCGTTGTAGAGTATGAGCTAAATGAATTGAATAGCATCACGTTTAAGGCGGGTGAGCATAGAGTGGTATGTCAGTGCGGCAGAAATCAGGGAATACATGTAATTTCTATTAATTAAACTTTAATTTAGTTAACAGGATTTGACATTGTTAGCACAGTGTAAGTTTTATGATTTAGTTAAACTAATATCCAGTAATATAGCAGAAGGAGTTAGGCTGACTTAATCTAGCTTTTTGCATAATTTATTTCTTTACATATTATTTTTACAGCGTTATAATAGAATTATAGATAGACAGAATACTACAAGGAGAACAAAATGGCAGAAAATAAACAAAAGCTTCAGTGGCATCCCGCATTTGCGGCAGCCCTTGAAATGGAACTTTGGGCGAATAAGGACGACTTGGAATTTGAGAGGGAGCATAATCTTAACAGAAAGCCCCTGCTGATAGACTGCCTGGTAATAAAAAAGAAAAAGGACGTAGTCATTAGAAACGAGATAGGTAAACTCTTTAGGAAGCACAACATAATCGAATACAAATCAGCGAAAGATTCCCTGTCCATAGATGATGTGGCAAAGACACAGGGATATGCACACTTATATAAAGCATATGGCGAAAGCATTAATGCGATAAGGTTTGATGAAGTGTCAGTCACACTGATACGCGAATCAAAGCTCGTTGGATTATTCAAGTATTTTGAAGAAAACAGCTACGTTGTATCAAATCCGTACAGAGGGATATATTATATAAAGAGCGGATTAAAGTTTCCGACACAGATAATTGTAGGAAAAGAGCTTACCCACGAAAACCACGAATGGTTTAATCTGTTATCTGATAAGGTAACAAAGCAGGAAATGGCAAGAGCTATTGAGTATTCAAGGAATGTAAGAAGTAAGAATGAGCGGGAACTGATAGATGCCATATTTGAAGTGAGCGCATTGTCAAACAAGAATGTAGTAGAAGAATTGAAGATGGGAGATGAGGATATGTGTCAGGCATTGATGGAGATAATGAAACCAGAAATCGAAGAAGTGGTTGATATAGCAGTAAGAGAAACTACAGAACGTGCAATTAAGGCAGCAGTCAAAAGTTTAAGGCGTTTTAACACAAGTGACTTAGACATTAAGATGACTCTGATGGAGGATTACAATCTTTCAGAGGAAGAAGCACTTTCTTATCTTAAATAAATCCTAAATATGTATCGTAGTCGATACATATAATAATAGAAGAAGTAAAACAAAAAGAAGTTAGATGGCTTAAAGCTCTAACTTCTTTTTATAGATTTCTTAGGGTTAAGAAGCAAAAAGAATACTATTATAGTGGGAGTAATTAAGATGATAGATATAGAAATGTTTAGCCAAGAGGCAGCAACAAGGGCGGAAATTAGGGAAGCTAGGAAAGAAACTATATTGATAGCGATTAAAAGATTACGTAAGTATAATTTCAGTGATGAAGATATACTTGAAAGCATAATGGAAGATTACGACTTGTCCGAGGAAAAAGCAAGAGAGTATCTTGCAGAATCCAAGTCAGGAAGTAATTTAGATGCAGCAGAAGACGAGTTTGATAAACAACTTAAAGATTTAAAGGATGTCTTTAACAATTAAATACAAACAGTAAAAATATCCTTTACAGACATCACTGTAAGGGATATAATAATAGAAGAAGTAGAAACAAGTAAACAAATAAATAAAACAAAGTAAATAAAAAGAAGCTAGATGAATCAATCTCTAACTTCTTTTTGTTATGCAATTAAAGTAAAAAAAAGATGCAGGAAGGGAGGATGTATGGTATTATAGATATGGGTGATTAAGTATGTTTGAAAGAATAGTTGAAATTATTTGTGGTGTAATTAATTTTATCGCAAGTGTAAAAACAATTATTTCGAGAGTAGAACTGCCTAATATCAAGAGTACTAAGAAAATGAAGAATATAAGATTAGGATTATTTGAGGGTTCTGCACAGCATGACATTTTAACAGATAATTTTAAGTTTACTATAACAGTACAGTTGATTTCTGCTACAGTGCTTGTACTGTGTTATAGGTGGATTCAGCTTTATGTAAATTTGTATAGTGGTGTATACAAAATAATAATTAGTGGTATTATTGCAATTTGTTTATCAGTATCAGAATTTTTAATCATAGATAAAAGAATTGAAGACAGATGGTTTAAATTTCTGGTATATGATAAGAAATGGAAATTGTATTTAGTGTATATTGTAAATGGTGTATGGTGTACGCTAAATGGCATCCTAGCTAGCTGGGTACTTTATAAGAATGCGGAGTTAAGCTTAGTAACAATTTTCAATATGTATATAAGTGTGCTCTTGTATATACTTACAGTAGGCACCTATGTGTTACTGTTTCCAGCCTTGAGTATTAATAAGGTTGTATTTATTCATTCATTTGTAACGGAAGGCAATAAGCTACAGAGTGGTGACAACTATGTTAGTTATGAGCATGGGCTGGATATTGTCTTAGGCAAAGATAAAGATGCAATAGCAGTTAATTTAAAAGAATTAACGATTGCTGTTATTGGTAAGAATACATTATGGCTGAAAAACAGATGTAGTAGCGACAGCTTAATATTAACACCACAGGAGTATGAGGGGATACAGGTAACAGACCTTAGTGGAAAAAGTATAGTGTATTCGTACACATATGATAATGGATGGTCTGCTAAAGAACTTAATTAAATACAAACAGTAAAAATATCCTTTACAGACATCACTGAAATTGACATATAATAGTGACAAACTTTTGATAGTTGACTTAAATAAAATAAAAGACTCATAACTTTAGTCAGGTCATGAGTCTTTTATATAGAGTGATACAACAGTGTATAAGCTGTTATTGTTGAATGGCGTTAGCCAGACAACGCCGCGCTAGTCATAAAAGTAGGCTAGTCGGCTTTTTAATTTTATTGTGTTATGTCATCTGCTTTAGCGTCTTCTATTAAAATTCTGCTCAATAGAATTATACTGTAGAGGACAGAAGCTAAAGCATACGCACATTTACGTATTTTATACAGCTTGTACACGTGTATCACCTCCTTTCAGCAGGCAAGACACAATATATTGTGCTCAAGTGTATAAATAAAGCATATATTGTGTTTTGCCAAATGTCAACATTTAAATTCTAAAATATTTTAAAATCAAATCAAATCAAAAATATCCTTTACAGACATTGATGTAAGGGATATAATAAATAGAAAGGAGTACATAATGATAGAAGAGAATATAAAAGTAAATCGAAATGCCAAAGACAGTGTCTTTGTAGATTTATTTGGTAATAAGGAGTATTTATTGGAATTGTATAACTCGTTACATCCTGAGGATACTAGTATAACAGAGAATAGGCTGGAAATTGTAACGCTCAATCCTGTGGTTACTAGAGGACTTTATAATGACTTAGGATTTATTGTTGATAAGCTAAGATTAATTTTGCTCATAGAATCACAGTCAACATGGTCTGTAAATATACTTATTCGGTTGCTGATATACTTAGCACACAGCTATCAGGAAAGAGCTGACGAAACAGAACAAAGTATGTATAGCAGTAAGGCCTTAAAGTTACCAAAACCCGAATTGTACGTTATTTACACTGGAGATAAAGAAAATGTTCCAGACGAGATATCATTATCGCAGGAGTTCTTTAATGGGGAAGAATCTTGTGTAGAGGTGAAAGTAAGGGTTATACACCAGGCAGTAAATAACAATATTATTAGTCAGTACATTAATTTTTGTAAAGTCCTTGATGAGCAGGTTAAGATATATGGCAGAACTGTTACAGCAATAAGGAAGACAATAGAGATATGTATGAATAGTAGTATATTAAGTGAGTATCTTCGTAAAAGAAAACAGGAGGTAGAGAGAATGACTTTGGAAATGTTTAGTCAAGAGGCAGCAACACGGGCACTGGTTAGAGAAGAAAGGAAAGAAGCTAAGGAAGAAGGCAGGAAAGAAACTAGAGAGGAAGATATACGAAAGGTAGTTAAAATGTTGCGTACACTGAACTATGAGGACGGTAGTATACTTGAAAATATAATGAAAGTTTTTGATTTATCAGAAGAAAACGCAAGAGAGTATCTTGGAGAATCCAACTCAGTATCAAGTAATTTAGATTCAGTAGCGGATGAGTTTAGTCAACAGTTAAAAGATTTAAAGGATGTCTTTGACAATTAAATACAAACAGTAAAAAGTGAGGTGTAGGTTATGGATATAACAAAAAATTTAATAGATGATTATTTGGAAAAGTGGCTGAATACAGAACCAGCTAAAGAAGAACCTGCGTATAGTACATTTGGAAAAGTAGCATTGTATGATAAGCCTTATAAGACAGAGTGTATTGAGTTTTTGAGTGGACATCCATACTGTAGTTGTTTAGAGCTCGTAAATGAGTCAAACATTGAAGAGAGTAAAGGAATTATAGTCTATGCTTTAGAGCGCAGTGGTAATAAAGAGTTAGAGGCACTTAGGGACTTGGGATTAGGTAAGCATTGTTTATACTACTACGGTGTAGGTGATGGGAGTGTGAATTATATTGATTAGTGCTAAATTTGTTAGTAGTGAATTCACATATAAAGTTGGATGAATAGTAAAATACCTTTTACAAACATTACTGTAAAAGATATAATAAAGAAGAAGTAGAAACAGTAAACAATAAACAAGTAAATAGAGTATATAAACAGAAAGAAGTTAGGTGAGCTAATCTCTAACTTCTTTTTGTTATGCGTAGAATAGAGGGAAGCTGTAAATCGGGTTCATCACAAGAGGATGACAGCAAGAGTAACAGATTAAATGATGCATTTGCTGATTTTGATAAGCAGCTTGCGGATTTACAGGATATATTTAATGCTTAAATAAGGGTTTAAAGCGAGAGGGGCTGTATTTAGTACAACAGCCCCTCAATCCAAAAGTTCAAAGTATGAGTTGTTACTAATTATTAAGATAGAGGTTATAATCAAATTGAAGCGCTTTTGAAGAGATGTATCAGTGTAAAGAATTGAAGTAAGAAGAAAAGGAGGGAAAGTCCTTGTAAGTTGAAATTATATTATGCTATCCTTAGTTAAGGGTGATAGTATGATTACAGCTTATTTAAAGGACTATATACGTATTATGCACAAAGGAATTAGGTTAAAGAATGATAAAAGGATTATGAGTATTTTTGCAGATGGGTGGTATATTGAAAATTTGTGTATTATCTGTGAAAACTATATAAGAAGCGCTATTTTATGTATTGTTGCATATTATGTGTTAATGGAGTGGGTTATAAGGAGTGGTGCTATAGGCGCTGAGATTTTTGACTTGCAAGTTAGTAGGAGTTTGTGTATAATTGCAGTAGTGTTTGCAGTATGTGTTGTAGCATATTTATTTACAACAACAGTAGATCTTCATCAGCTTCATATCGAAACACAACGTATTCAAATTAGCAATATCTCATACAGTACTAAGAATATTGTAGAGAGGATATATAAGAAGCTAACTCATAAATTTATCTGTTTTAAGATTATTACTGGAGTGGTAGTATTTGGTAGTTTGAGTGCATGTGATTTCTTAGGGGTTAGCGAATTAAGGCCTATTGTATTAATATATGCGGTTGTATTTGTAATTCTTGCTGTAGCTATTTTGCTTGATAAAGCGTATAAAGGTTCAAAACCATTAATTCAGATACCATTTAATTTGAGTGAGGAGACAGGACACCTAATAGTCGAGTCAAGCAATGGTGAAGTTAATGACTTTGATGGAGATTTTGATGCAAATTTGTTAGAAAGTCATGTATTTCTTATAAGAGATAAGTATGGTGCCGTTGTAGAGTATGAGCTAAATGAGTTGAATAGCATCACGTTTACAGCAGGTGAGCATAGAGTGGTATATCAGTGTGGCAGAAATCAGGGAATACATGTAATTTCTATTAATTAAACCTTAATTTAGTTAACAGGATTTGACATTATTAGCACAGTGTAAATCCAGAAATATAGCAGAAGGAGTTAGGCTGACTCAATCTAGTTCTTTCTGCATAATTTATTTCTTTACATATTATTTTTACAGCGTTATAATAGAATTATAGATAGACAGAATACTACAAGGAGAACAAAATGGCAGAAAATAAACAAAAGCTTCAGTGGCATCCCGCATTTGCGGCAGCCCTTGAAATGGAACTTTGGGCGAATAAGGACGACTTGGAATTTGAGAGGGAGCATAATCTTAACAGAAAGCCCCTGCTGATAGACTGCCTGGTAATAAAAAAGAAAAAGGACGTAGTCATTAGAAACGAGATAGGTAAACTCTTTAGGAAGCACAACATAATCGAATACAAATCAGCGAAAGATTCCCTGTCCATAGATGATGTGGCAAAGACACAGGGATATGCACACTTATATAAGGCGTATGGCGAAAGTGTTAATGCAATAAAGTTTGATGAAGTGTCAGTCACACTGATACGCGAATCAAAGCCCACTGGATTATTCAAGTATTTTGAAGAAAACAGCTACATTGTATCAAATCCATACAAAGGGATATATTATATAAAAAGCGGTTTAAAGTTCCCGACACAGATAATCGTAGGAAAAGAGCTTACCCATAAAAACCACGAATGGTTTAATCTGCTGTCAGATAAGGTAACAAAGCAGGAAATGGCAAGAGCCATCGAATATTCTAGGAATATAAGGAACAAGAACGAAAGGGAACTGATAGATGCTATATTTGAAGTAAGCGCATTGGCAAACAGGAATATAGTGGAAGAATTAAAGATGGGAGATGAGGATATGTGTCAGGCATTGATGGAGATAATGAAACCAGAAATCGAAGAAGTGGTTGATACAGCAGTGAGAGAAACCACAGAACGCGTTGAGAGGGAAGCTGAAAAGAAAATAAAGGAAACCACAGAACGTGCGATTAAAGTAGCGGTTGAAATGCTTCGCAGCCTGAATCTGGGAAATGCTGAAATTAAGGAGGCATTACAAAAGAACTACAATCTTTCAGAGGAAGAAGCTCTTTCTTATCTCAAGTAAACACTAATTGAAGATGGGAGATGAGGATATGTGTCAGGCGTTAATGGAGATAATGAAACCAGAAATTGATGAGATAAGGTTGCAGGAACGCAAAGAAACCACAGAACGCGTTGAAAGGGAAGCCGAAAAGAAGATAAGGGAAACCACAGAACATGCAATTAAGGCAGCAGTCAAAAGTTTAAGGCGTTTTAACACAAGTGACTTAGACATTAAGATGACTCTGATGGAAGATTACAATCTTTCAGAGGAAGAAGCTCTTTCTTATCTGAAATAAATCCTAAATATGTATCGTAGTCGATACATATAATAATAGAAGAAGTAAAACAAAAAGAAGTTAGATGGCTTAAAGTTCTAGCTTCTTTTTATAGATTTCTTAGGGTTAAGAAGCAAAAAAGAATACTATTATAGTGGGAGTAATTAAGATGATAAATATAGAAATGTTTAGTCAAGAGGCAGCAACAAGGGCACTGGTTAGAGAAGAAAGAAAGGAAGAAAGACAAGAAACTAGAGCGGAAGATATACGAAAGGTAGTTAAAATGTTGTGTACATTGAACTATGGGGACGGTAGTATACTTGAAAATATAATGAAAGTTTTTGATTTATCAGAGGATGAAGCAAGAGCGTACCTTGAAGAATCCAACTCAGGAAGTAATTTAGATTCAGCAGAAGATGAGTTTGATAAGCAACTTAAAGATTTAGAGAATATTCTCAGCAATTAAGTACAAGAAGTAAAAATATCCTTTACAGACATCATTGTAAGGGATATAATAATAGAAGAAGTAGAAACAAGTAAACAAATAAATAAAACAAAGTAAATAAAAAGAAGCTAGATGAATCAATCTCTAACTTCTTTTTGTTATGCAATTAAAGTAAAAAAAAGATGCAGGAAGGGAGGATGTATGGTATTATAGATATGGGTGATTAAGTATGTTTGAAAGAATAGTTGAAATTATTTGTGGTGTAATTAATTTTATCGCAAGTGTAAAAACAATTATTTCGAGAGTAGAACTGCCTAATATCAAGAGTACTAAGAAAATGAAGAATATAAGATTAGGATTATTTGAGGGTTCTGCACA